>NZ_BBMZ01000011.1 GCF_000759795.1 Pseudescherichia vulneris NBRC 102420 | reverse complement strand
GCGCGCCGTCTGGAGCTGACCAAAACAGTCTCCCTGAAACAGCTGGATAGCGAGGCCTTCACCAGCCTGGTGACGGACGGTGTCACGCAGTTCTCCCTCAGCGAGTCGCTGTTTGATAACGACTATCCGGGCCACTACCTGCGGCAGATCAAGTACGTAACCGTCTCGCTGCCTGCGCTGGTGGGACCGTATCAGGATGTGCGGATGACGCTGACCCAGTCCGGTAGCCGCACGCTGCTGAAGGCGGATATCAACGGCGTGAACTACCTCAACGACAGCACCACGGGCAGCGCCAGCAACATCATCACTAACCTGCGGGCCAGCCAGCAGATCGCCGTCTCGTCCGGGTTGAACGACAGCGGAATGTTCGTCCTGAACTTTGGTGACGAACGCTACCTGCCGTTTGAAGGGACGGGGGCAGTATCTGACTGGCAGCTGAAATTCCCGAACGTGAAATCAGCTGAGCAGCAGGCCCTGCTGCAATCTCTGAACGACGTCATTATCCAGGTGCATTACACCGCGCTGTACGGCGGCAGCACCTTTGAGCAGGCGGTTAGCGGAACGCTGTAACAAAAATAATCCGGGCCGTCTGCGGGCGGCCCGTTTCAGGAGATTTTTATGCAACAACAAAATGGTTTTTCTGCAGCGGTTTCCGTCACGCCACCGTCGTTACCCAAAGGCGGCGGGGCGCTGACGGGGATGGGCGAATCGTTGGGTCAGGCAGGCCCGACGGGACTGGCCAGCATGGCGCTGCCGCTGCCCATCACCGGCGGTCGGGGTTTTGCCCCTGGCCTGTCGCTCAGCTACAGCAGCGGCGGCGGCAACAGCGTATTTGGCGTGGGCTGGTTCTGCGAAACCCTGCGTATTACCCGCCGCACCAGCCACGGCGTGCCGCAGTATGACGAAAACGATACGTTTCTGGGGCCGGACGGCGAGGTACTGGTGAAGACCACCAGCACCGCTGGCGAACCCAATCCGACTACCTGTTCAGACTATGGCGACGTCAAATTTTCGCAAACCTATTCGGTGACTCGCTACCAGCCGCGTATCGAGGGATCGTTCAGTCGCCTGGAGTACTGGCACGGCGATAACAACGATGATGCCTTCTGGCTGCTCCACGGCAGCGACGGCACGCTGCATCTGCTGGGTAAAACCGCAGCGGCACGCATCAGCGATCCGCAGAACGCCGCGCATACCGCGCAGTGGCTACTGGAGGAGTCGGTTAGCCCTACCGGCGAGCATATCTATTATTCATACCTGGCGGAAAACGGCGACGGCGTGGCGGCCAGCGACCGCAGCACCAGTGCGATGCGCTACCTTAGCCAGGTGCAGTATGGTAACAAAGCGCCTGCAACGGATCTCTACCTGTGGAGCAGTGATACGCCCGCTGCCGAGTGGCTGTTCACCCTGGTATTTGACTACGGCGAGCGCGGGATCGATCCGCAGACGCCGCCCGCGTTGACCGCCTCTGCCGCATGGCCTGCTCGCCAGGATCCGTACTCTCGCTACGACTATGGGTTTGAGATCCGCGTCCATCGTCTGTGTCGCCAGGTGCTGATGTTCCACCACTTCCCGAGCGAGCTGGGCGAAGCGGATAAGCTGGTCTCCCGTCTGCTGCTGGAATATAACGAAAACCCGGTGCTGACCCAGCTGGTGAGCGCCCGGACGCTGGCCTACGAAGCGGACGGCTACGTGCAGTCGCTGCCGCCGCTGGAGCTACAGTTCAGCCAGCCCGAGGCAAAAAGCAGTGCCGACTGGCAGCAGATGCCTGCGCTGCCGGGCCTGGAGAGCTGGCCCTACGCGCTGGTGGATCTCTACGGCGAAGGCGTACCGGGGGTGCTGTGCCGCACCGGTAACGAGTGGCGCTACAGCGCACCGCAGCGCGGCGAGGAGGGGGGCGACAGCGTCGATTATGCCGACTGGCAGGTACTCCCCAGCGTGCCGGCAATGCAAAACGGCGCAGCCCGGCTGATGGATATCAACGGTGACGGCCAGCTGGACTGGATTGTCGCCCAACCGGGCATGGCGGGCTTCTTTACTCAGAAACCAGATAAGACCTGGAGCGGCTTTACCCCGTTTAGCGCACTGCCCACGGAGTTTTTCCATCCGCAGGCGCAGTTTGCTTCTCTGGTCGGCAGCGGTCTGGCCGACCTGGCACTGATCGGGCCACGATCGGTACGCTTTTATGCCAACGAGGGGGAGAGCTTCAGCATCGGCCTCGACGTTGCGCAGGGAGAGGATGTTACGCTGCCCATCCCCGGTCGCAATGCGCGGGAGCTGGTGGTGTTTGCCGACATGCTCGGCTCCGGCCAGTCGCATCTCTGCCGCATCCGCTATAACGAGGTGACCTGCTGGCCTAACCTGGGTCACGGTCAGTTTGGCGCACCGGTGAGCCTGCCGCTGCCCGCCATTGATGGTCTGGATGAAGACACCTTTAATCCAGAGGATGTGCTGCTGGCGGATATCGACGGCTCGGGCGCGCCGGATATTATCTATATGCAGCACGACCGGGTGCAGATCTGGCGCAACCAGGGCGGGAACGGTTTTGTCACAGGGGAGCCGATCCTGCTGCCGGAAAACGTCTTCTACGATCGCCTCTGCCAGGTCACCGTGGCCGACGTACAGGGTAACGGGATGGCAGAGCTGGTGCTCTCTGTTCCCTATATGACGCCAACCCACTGGCGCTATGCCTTTAATAGCGCCAAGCCTTATCTGCTGAACGGGATAGATAACAATCTCGGTGCCAGCCATACCCTTTGCTATCGCAGTTCAGCCCAGTCATGGCTGGACGAAAAAGCAGAGAACCCACAGGCGGTGCCCGCGCTGCCTTTCGCCATGCAGCTGCTGGTGAAAACGATCACCCTGGACGAGATCACAGGTAATCAGCTCAGCCAGAGCTGCCGCTATTATCAGGGCGTGTACGACGGACGAGAGCGTGAGTTCCGCGGCTTTGGCTACGTCGAAACGGAAGATACCAACAGCGATGCCCTGCCGGTGGGGGATAACACGCCGCTTGCGGCCACCCTGCTGAGCAAAACCTGGTATCACTGTGGCCGGGAGAAAGATGAAACCAGCCTCTACGGCGAGCCGTGGCAGGGAGACAGCGAGGCGGTGGTGCTCAATCCGACCTTGCTCACAGACTATCAGGATGGACAAGAGCACGTCCTTGATGCGCCGGATGACAACACCCGCTGGTGGCTCTTTCGCGCGCTAAAAGGGTCGGTACTGCGCAGCGAAATCTGGGCGCAGGGAGAGAGCTCAGCCCCGTACTCCTGTACCTGGCAGCGGATGCAGGTCCGTCTGGTGCAGGCTGGGGATGTGCCGATTGTGCTGCCGATGGGTCTGGAGCTGGTTGCCAGTGGCTACGAGCAGAGGGCGGACGATCCTGTCGTTGTCCAGCAGGTCACCCTGGTACGGGACGACTACAGCACGCCGCTGCAGCAGGTGAGCGTAGCCTATCCCCGCCGGGCGCAGCATCCGCTCTCTCCTTATCCCAACAATATGCCAGCCGACGCCTGGGATAATACTTACGACGAGCAGCAGCAGAAGCTGCGGCTGACGGAGAGCCTGACGACCGTTATCCATCTTACCGATCCGCAGGGCTGGCGGCTGGGGCTGCCGGATACCCGCCGCGGCAACCAGCTGGTATTCGACAGCGTGCCGGTAGGGGGCATTAGCTATGAAACGCTGAGCGATCCGAATGGATTACTGTCAGATACCCAGACGCGCTATCTGAGCGGGCAGAGCGAGGTGATCTATCTCACCACACCGCCGAACCTGCTGGCGCTAGTGGATCACCAGCAGACTGCCGTGCTGGACAGTATCGCCCTCAAAGCCTATGACGGCGTGGAGATCCCCGCAGACTATGCCTGGGACAAGCTTGGCTACGTCTCTATGTCCGACGATGCGGCCAATCCGCTCTGGGGAACGGAACATAGCTTTACCTATTTCACCGATGAGAACGGTGACTATCTGCCGTTTTATCTGCCGCGCAGCAGCCAGTCAACGAAGCTCGTCACCGCAGTCAGCTATCGCTATGACGACTACGCTCTTTGCGTAATAGAGCAGAGCGACAGCCGCAACAGCACCTCGGCCGCCTATGACTACCGG
Organism: Pseudescherichia vulneris NBRC 102420; assembly: GCF_000759795.1. GTDB lineage: Bacteria > Pseudomonadota > Gammaproteobacteria > Enterobacterales > Enterobacteriaceae > Pseudescherichia > Pseudescherichia vulneris. Next base: position 50,014 of record NZ_BBMZ01000011.1, on the reverse strand, counting down.
TTCCTGATGCCCTGGCAGACGACCGATATCAACGCCAACATTCAGGAGGTACAGCTGAATGCGCTGGGCCAGGCCAGAGGCGGCAGCGTCTACGGCACCGAGAACGGCGGCCAGAAGGTCGGGTTCGGCATGGTGTCTGATTATGCCGTCGATCCTACCCTGAGCGTGCAGGTGGCAATCGATGCAGCGACGGCGCCAGGTTATCTCCAGCAGCTGGCCACTATCAGCGTGAACGATATGTTCAGCTGGATGGGAACGGTCACCGAGAGCGAGGCGAACGCAGCAGCAGCAGGGGGCTGGTCGTCACTTCTGGATAACCGGTTCATCACCTTTGACGGACATATCCGTCCAGCGGGCCGCCGGTGGGCACAGGAGAGTGCCGACGATCCGCTGGCGAAGCTGCTGGCAGAGAGCGACCGGGTACCGGTGCATAGCGCAGTGCTGACGGCGGATAACTATCCCGATACGCCCGATCCAGACGATGCCGCGAAGCTGCTCCAGCAGACGGCCATCGTCGTGGGCTACAGCGATGGCTTTGGCCGTGCTCTCCAGCAGTGCGCGCTGGTGCCGGACGGGAAAGCCTGGCATCGTGATGAGGATGGCGAGGTGGATACCGCAGAGGTCGATGCCGCGCCACGCTGGGCGATATCTGGCCGGGTGGAGTATGACAATAAGGGGCAGGTGGTACGCAGCTATCAGCCCTATTTTCTCGACAGCTGGTTGTATGTCACCGATGCCTCCATGCGAACCCAGGGTTACAGCGATACCCTGTACTACGATGCGCTAGGGCGCAATATCCGCACGGTTACAGCAAAAGGCTATCTGCGGCGTAATACGTGGTATTCGTGGTTTACGGTGGCGGAGGATGAGAACGACACCGCAGGGTTACCGGAGGATATAAACGCATAAAAGCAAAAAGCCCGCTGAAAAGCGGGCTTTTTTAAATTTGGCTCCTCTGACTGGACTCGAACCAGTGACATACGGATTAACAGTCCGCCGTTCTACCGACTGAACTACAGAGGAATCGTGTGAACGAGGCGAATAGTAGCGGCGGCGGATCCGCTTGTCAAAGCCTGGATGCGCTTCTCGTGCTCGTTTGCTGACATTTGCAGCAATCTGGCCTATTCATCAGCAAAAGTGATGATTGCGCACCACGCTGGTGCATTTCTACCCCTTATGGGGCAGGCAAAAAAGGCGTTAACTAGGTAGAGCATCAGGCAGGTAATCAGAAACGCTTATAATCCAGCCTGTTAGGCAGAATTAAAACCACTTTTTAAAACTGGCAAGCATCTTGCAACTCCTCCGACAAGACACTGACAAGCACTCACCTATGCGTTGAGTTCCGGAGGCAAAATGAACTTAAGACGGCTGAAGTATTTCGTAAAAATCGTCGATATCGGTAGCCTGACCCAGGCCGCTGAGGTCTTGCATATCGCCCAGCCCGCGCTGAGCCAGCAGGTCGCTACGCTGGAAGGTGAGATGGATCAGCAGCTGTTAATCCGCACCAAGCGCGGTGTCACGCCGACCGAAGCCGGGAAGATCCTCTACACTCACGCCCGCACTATTTTGCGCCAGTGCGAACAGGCCCAGCTGGCAGTGAATAACGTCGGTCAAACCCTGCGCGGACAGGTGGCCATTGGCCTTGCACCGGGCACGGCGGCCTCGTCCATCACCATGCCGCTGCTGCAGGCCGTACGCAACGAGCTGCCGGACGTGATGGTCTACCTGCATGAAAATAGCGGCAGCGATCTTAACGACAAGCTGCTCGGTGGCCAGCTTGATATGGCCGTGCTGTATGAGCGTGCGCCGTCTGCGGGTATCGCCAGCCAGCCGCTGCTGAAAGAGGATCTCTATCTCGTGGGAACCCGAGATTGCCCAGGGCAAAGCGTCGATCTCACCGCCGTAGCGGAGATGAACCTGTTCCTGCCCCGTGACTACAGCGCGGTGCGCCTGCGAGTTGACGAGGCGTTCTCCCTGCGTCGCCTGACGGCAAAAATTATCGGCGAGATTGAATCTATCACCACCTTAACCGCCGCGATTGCCAGCGGAATGGGCGTTACGGTGCTGCCTGAATCCGCCGCACGATCCCTGTGCAGTGCGGCGAACGGCTGGATGGCACGCATTACTGCGCCTTCCATGAGTCTTCCGCTCTCCCTGAATACCTCTGCTCACGGCTCGCTGTCGCCGCAGGCGCAGGCGGTGAAAGATATTCTGATGTCGCTGGTCAGCCGACCGACGCTTGAGAATCGGGAATTGCTGCTCGTCGGCTAGAGTTATTCCTAAAAAGCATAAGTTGCTGGTTTTTATTATTTGTCCTGCCGGGCCTCAGACTTTAACAATAGCGACATGTCTGATGGCTCTGGAGGATGGGATGAATTTCCAGCAACTAAAAATAATTCGTGAAGCGGCACGTCGGGATTACAACCTGACAGAAGTGGCTAACATGCTCTATACGTCGCAGTCCGGCGTCAGCCGTCATATCCGCGAGCTGGAGGAGGAGCTGGGCATAGAGATCTTCATCCGCCGGGGTAAACGCCTGCTGGGCATGACCGAGCCAGGCAAAGCGCTGCTGGTGATTGCCGAACGGATCCTTAATGAGGCGAGCAACGTTCGCCGGCTCGCCGATCTCTTTACCAACGACACTTCCGGCGTCTTAACCGTTGCCACTACTCACACCCAGGCACGCTATAGCCTGCCGCCGGTGATCAAATCTTTCCGCGCGCTCTTTCCCGAGGTGCGGCTCGAACTTATTCAGGGGACGCCGCAGGAGATCGAATCTCTGCTCAACAATGGCGGGGCGGATATCGGTATCGCCAGTGAACGTCTGAGTAACGATCCGGCGCTGGTGGCCTTCCCCTGGTTCCGCTGGCATCACAGTCTGCTGATCCCCAACGATCACCCGCTTGCTAATGCTTCCCCCCTTACGCTAGAGGAGATAAGCCGCTGGCCGCTGATCACCTACCGACAGGGTATTACGGGGCGATCGCGTATCGATGAAGCCTTTGGTCGCAAGGGGTTGATCCCTGACGTGGTGCTCAGCGCGCAGGATTCGGACGTGATCAAAACCTACGTTGAACTGGGCTTGGGCGTCGGTATCGTTGCTGAACAGTCCGGCAGTGAACAGGAGGTCGGAACGCTTGTTCGTCTGGATACGCGCCACCTGTTTGATGCCAATACCGTCTGGCTGGGACTGAAGCGCGGACAGCTGCAGCGGAACTATGTCTGGCGCTTTATTGAACTGTGTAACGCAGGTTTGTCGGTGGAGGATATCAAACGGCAAGTAATGGAGGCTGAGGAGATTGCCATCGATTATCAAATTTAATTATATATAATTTTAATAACCAACCCCGTTGGTTATTATTACATTGACTAAATATTGATTAGCAATTTTTCTTAATTACGCACTTAAAAATACTCCTGTCGTTATATTCGCCCTATTACACCACCAGGGCGAAAAAATGAATAAAACCTCTAACTCTCAACCCCTCTCTTCAAACCTGTCGGCGGCTGCGTCGCTATATATGAACTGTACCACCGGTGCTCCCGCGTGGGCGAATACCAGTGCACCCATGAAACCTTTTAATACGGTGATGCTATCGGGACCTGCAGGCTCGCCGGTCACGGTTTCACTGGACGGTGCCGGGATTTTTAATATCAACGGCTTTAGAACCTGGAGCGGTAATCTGGACACTAATGGCTCCCTGGAGCTGCAGGTATTTAGCCTTGAGGTGGGGCTGGTTTCCGTGAACGCTTACATTAGCAATGCACCAGCAGAAAGTGCATACGGTAGCATGACCTTTAACCGCTACATGCCTGGTGCCGTCGCGCTAACCAGCTATGCCATTGCAACAGGCGCTACCGCAAACGGTGTGATGCGAAACAGCCTCTATCTCAAGGCCGATCTTACCGCTGGCGTCAGCTATGCGCGCTTTCAAATTGCTAACTCTGCTACCGCGCGCTTTGTTGGTACCGCACTTCCCCAGGCGGCGACCATGGAGCTCTACAATGACGGCACGACCAGTATCGATCTTACAGATACCACGTCAGAGAGCGTGACGGTAACGCTGAGCTTACCCGAGGCGTCAGGATCAACCGTGATTACCAGCTGCGCCTTTGTCGCTTTTCCCCCTGTATCGATCCTGCGCTAAACGCGCCGTTATTTATTATTTGCGAGAATATTATGAAAGAGAATATCAAAGCGGATACCAGTACCCTGGTATTTTATTCAGAACCGAATGAGGCTGGCGTGCCGATTCAAGTTACCCATGGATTAATGGGTATTATTGCAACCTCAGACAGCGACTGGCGAGAAAAGTCTGTTTCAATTTTGGGAACGGATAATCTTCACGCCTGGATTAGCAGCAGCGTTGAAACCAGCCTGAGTACAAAGTGCTATTTCAATCACGTTGAAGAGATGGCTACCCATACGATTAACTTTTTGCAAAATGCCTACCCTTCTCCGCAATATACGTTGGGTTTTATGGGCGTCGATAGCGATTTGGCCACGCTGGTCAAGCTGGCCCTGGATGCCTCTGCTACTCCCGATCAGCCGGATGCGCTGGCAGCAACCTGGCGTCTACCAGAGAGTGCCTCCCAGCTTACCACGTTGTCTCTGCCTGCTCAGCCAGGCGCACTGGGCTTTGTAGGCACTACGCAGGGGAGCAGCACCTTTGTTACTGCCCTGTATGGCATTTTCAGCACCGTAACCGGCCAGGTCACGTGGACTGGAAGTGGCTCGCTGATGCTTAACTGGGATGGTCAGCAGGTGTATCTCAGTGATGTGACCGGTTTTCCTTCAGGCTGGACCTTTGGCACACCGGTATTACAGCCCGATGGCAGCTGGCTGGTGGCATTGGGCAGCGGTCCTGCAGAGGACAGCGGTATTTTATACAGTCAAATTAATTACGTAGGTAGCGCCCAGTCGCTCTCGCCTCATCAGCTCCTCTCGATGAATACCGGCGCGGGGTGGATCTGGTCTTCAGTTAAGCTTAACGATATGCCGTCGCTGCTGTTTTCTGCCTTCAATTCCATCGATAGCGCCTATAGCTTTAACCATTATCAAATGCTACGCCTGATAAACGATACGCCAGATTTTAGCAGCGTATTTGGCGCAGGCACCCTGCCAGCGCAGCTGCTCTCCTTAGATAACAGCGACGTTCAGATTGATATTCAACTTCAAACTACCGGCAGCAAAGACAGTGCGCTAATCATGACGTTGCCTTATCCGGTTAGCTTCAGCACCTTTGCCGACACGACACGCGAAGGGGTTCTGGCGATCGTTCCGGCCAGCGGGGCGGTGCAAACTATCCAGGTAAGCTATGGCTCGCTAAATGCAAACGGACAGTTTGTGGCCGCTGGGCAGGGGACGCTGACCGCCAGCTATAACGGCAGCACGCCGGTACTGACGCCGGGCAGCACGCTGCCACAGGACTGGATTTTTGGCACACCGGTATTGCAGGCCGATGGCCGCTGGCTGGTGACGCTAACGGATGCGGCGCAGGCATCGCTCAACGTGATGGGTGCCCGCTCCAGCTATGGCGCTAACTGGCTCTACTCTGAAGCACGCTGCCTCGTTGCGTTAGACGGTGAAAACGTAATGAGCGCACTTTGGCAATATGAGGGCGAAAGCGCTTCTGTCAGTACCTCCTGGTTTATGGATACGCAGCCGCAGAAAAAACTCACCGTTACCGCCTCCGGTGCATCAGTGACCCTTAACGAAAGTAATGTATTGGGTAACACCCAGGCCGCAGCAGGTAGAAATGACAGCGGCGTCGTGAGTGGATGGGGGCAGGCAGCATCAGGTGGTAACTCACCGACCTCTGGATTTAACAGCAGCGTGACCGCGTTGAGTGCAACGCATCATGCCTTTGCGGCAATCAACCAGAGCGGTAACCTTTTTGCCTGGGGGGATACCAGCAAGGGGGGAAGCGTACCGTCCGCTCTTGCTAACCGCAGCGGCTGGGATTTAGTGGTGGCGTCATCGGGAATGTTCGTAGCCCGCAATACACAATCGCCTTATATCGCCGTATGGGGTGATAACACCTATGGACAGCTCGACATTCCGTCAACGGTCACCGGAATGAGTGACGTCGTACAAATTCAGTGCAACGACTACGCCTGTGTGGTGCTTAACTCACGCGGGCAGGTCTTTGGCTGGGGAGGAGCAAACTACGGCGGAAGCGTACCGCAGGAGATTGCTGCTCTGGAGGACATTGTAGAAATCAGCGCCAGCGCATCCGCATTTTGCGCCCGCCGCAGCAACGGTACGGTCGTGGCTTGGGGCCAGAACGCCTACGGTGGCGAAGTGCCCAGTAATATTGCTGCTCTGAATAATATCGCCCGGGTATACGGCTGTTATAGCGGTTTCTGTGCGGTACAAACGAGCGGATCCGTGGTGGCATGGGGTGAGTCTGCCATCTCATCTGCACCAGCATTATATGACGTTGTGCATGTGCAGGGGACCGAGTACGCCTTCTGCGCCTTACGCAGCAACGGCAGCGTCTATGCGTGGGGGCAGAGTTCAGCCGGTGGTACATTGCCAGCAGATATCGCCCAGCTTACCGACATCGTCGCCGTAAGCGCTACGGCAACGGCGTTCGCCGTGCTGAGAAAAAATGGTGCCGTTCATGCCTGGGGAGACAGTGCAGCCGGGGGAGATACATCCGTCGTTACCTCTTCGCTGACGTCCGGCGTGAAGGGCGTCTATTCAGGTGGATCGGTGTTCGTTGCAATTAAAGATGATAGCTCGCTTGTTGCCTGGGGTAATTCAGCCTATGGCGGCGCAGTGAGCGCTATTCCTGCGGCGTTACAGGGCGACACATCGTATTTCTCGGCGTAATAAAATCCATATTTACGCATGATTAAATTAAATCCTCAAGGAGGAAACTATATGTCGCTGCATGGCTGGTTGAATATAAAATCGCTTATAGGACTTTGTCTACTATCTATCTGTTCACTGGCCAGTGCAGCGATACAGCTGCAACAGACACGCATGGTGTATCCGGAAGGAGAACCCAGCGTAGCGTTAGTTATAAAAAATAACGACGCTACTCATTCCGTTGCGATTGAATCATGGGTAAAGTCGGATCAGGGTGCACTTATTATCAAGCCCAGTGCAACGATCATAAAACCCGCCGCTAAGGGGGTTATCAATATACATATTCATGACAACGGAAAGAATAATGAGGAGAGCCTCTATTGGCTTAGCATCAAAGGAGTGCCGTTAGAAAAATCGACATCTTCAAAACCGGTAGCGATTACTGTAATAAACAGAATTAAGGTGTTTTATCGTCCACAATCGCTGATTGCCGGAGCCGCTGATGCCTATAAACAAATCAGCGTTAGCCGTTGTGCAAAACAGATAACGATTAAAAATCCGACTCCTTATTATGTCACTTTTTACTCATTTAAAATTGATAACCAGGAGGTGACACGCGCTCAAATGATTGCTCCTTATGGAGAACTATTAATGCCACAGCCTACAGCCGGACAAAAAAATAGGGCCAGCTGGCAGTCTATAGCCGACTCGGGATTTCGTACCCCATCCAGGTTAAAAAAAATAACCACGGGCTGTTAAATATACATCATTTTTACTTAATGCTGGAGAAATTATATGCAACATTTAAAGCGACATTTTACTAGAAGAAACGTCATTCCCTATTGCCTGTTTTTACTGACCCTCGGCTGGGCTAGTTTTTCAGAGGCCGGTGTAACATGTAGTTCACGTTACGATACATCAATAACAATAGATTTGGGTAATATAACAGTGCCTGCCGATTTGCCCGTCGGCGGCGATATCACTGGCGATCATAGTTATGACCAATATGTAATAGCCCAATGTGAAGGCGATGGGAAATCCTATGTCACACTCTACTCAGATCTTGTCTCGGATGGTGTCTATAACAGCCGCACCACGTTTAAAACCAATATTCCCGGGGTAGGGATCCAGATGGGCGGCATTAGTAATAATTATTCTGCCTGGATTACAAATGGCAATACACAGCAGCAAATTTGGGAGTTTACTCTGCACTTTTTGACTGTCCCAATTGAAAACTACACTTTTGGCCCGATGTTCAAATTAGTGAAAATTTCCGATGATATTGAAAGTGGCACGCTGTCAGGCCAGGCTAATCATGTCGTTGTATCCGGATCACAATCTTCAACAACTTATTCTGTCTACCTCTCCGGTACGATCAATGCGACCCCGCCTCATGTGCCAGGATGTACGGTAGATACTGCCTCGGTCCCCGTGACGTTAGGTAAACACTCTCCCACCGAATTTAGCGGAGTAGGTTCAACCACGCCATTCACGACGTTCTCCATTCCTTTAACCTGCGAAAGCGATGCGCAGATAACCGCACGCGTGGACGCAACTCAGGATACCTCAGGAGCGCAGTCTGTTATTCAGATCCCTGCAGGTGAAGAGAATGCATCCGGGGTAGGTGTACAGCTCTACTGGGCCAGCCTTAATAATAGCGCTAACGTGCCGGTCAACTTTGGCAAAGATGTATTCGTCGGAGCAACAACCGGTGGCACAGAAAATTTACAGTTTGAAGCCCGCTATTATCAGACGCAGAACGCGTTATTCCCGGGCAATGCTAATACATCAGCTACGGTCACGCTGTCATATCAATAAAAGGAGAAAAAATGATGAACACTAATCGCACACTGCCGCAGGTTTTAATTTTAGGTTCTGTATTAATCGCATCCGCATTGGCCTGTAGCGTCCACGCCGCAGATGCCACCCTTTCGTTTACCGGCGAGATTATTCCAGCCTACAACGGTGCGAAAGCCACGGTAAATAACGAAAAGAGCACGCTCTCAACGAATAAGGAAAGCACGAAGGAAACAAACATAAAAAAAGGAGAGGATCATGCAACCCGTTAAAAGCACCGTTGCGCTAAGCGAAACGATGCCCTCTTATCAAACCACTTTGATTGCGCCTGCGGGGACCTATCCATGGCAAATCTTAATACGCTTCTATGCGCCATGGGGCGACGGCAGCCTTGAAGGCTGGCAAATACCGCTCACGCCGCCTACGGTATTGGTCAACGACACTGCCTATTCGGTTGATACAACCTTTTCATACCAGCAGAACTATATGAATGGTCAACCTTCGCCGGGCTACGATCAGCATGAACAGTGCTTTACCGTCTTTATTGGGCAAACTACCGCACTGGAAGAAGCGATGTCGATTACCGTTTCCGGCGAGTTTCAGCAGGTAGGCTATATGAGCGCTACGCTCTACTATAGTTCGTTGAACACGCCGACGCTGCCGATTGAAGTTATCGATAGCGAGATGACAGCGATACCGGACACAGCCAACCCTTATATAGCTGGCAACCCCAGCGTTTTTTCTAATGAGTATGGTGTTAGCGGAAAAATCGATCTCTATCGTCCTGACAAGGTTGCCTCCCTCAGTATCTTACCGGATGAGGTCGCTGAAGACGGGTGCAGTAAAGGCTATCTGTATGCCAACAAAGATGAAGGGCAAGAGATCTTGATCCTCAGAATCAAGGTGCCACAAACCTTTATTCATAACGCCACGCCGGATACTGTGTTTGGTCATTATCAATGCCGTGAACTGACGGTCAGCGCTCACCCTGTCTATGGTCTGCCTCAGACGCTGGATTTTTGGAGCGTCAGTAGCCGTATGCTCAACGATTTCATTGACGACGAGGGATACGCCTATGTCTTCTTTGGGCCGGATGATTACGTGCAGCAGCAGGTTATCGAACAGCAAACCGTGGCGACGCGCCCGCCGGTGATGATTTGGGGAAATTATACAGGTTACCTACTGGGTGACCCCAGCGGTTCGCTGATTGTTCGCTACCGGGATCCTGCTGATAACTGGGTAGGTAATCCCGCAAACGCAGTCTGCTATCTGGATAAGGCCTCGAATCAGCCCGTGACGACAGCGGAGCTGGGAGAGTATTTACCCGAACTGTATGGGGATACGCTAGCGAATTTTTTAGCAGGACATATTGGAGATGTAATAAAGGACCAGGCCTGGCCTGATTAGAACAGCAATCGCTGAGAGAGTGGCTCCTCTGACTGGACTCGAACCAGTGACATACGGATTAACAGTCCGCCGTTCTACCGACTGAACTACAGAGGAATCGTGTGAACGGGGCGCATATTACTGGCCCCGTATTTTTGTGTCAACACTAAAATTAAGATACTGATTCAACTGCTTAATTAAAAGACAAGCTGTGTTTTTACTGAACGCGATACCGACCTGACGCTAATGCGGGTGTATTCGCGCGTAGACGAGCCAGCGGATCCTGACGGTAGAACTGGCAGAAACGCTGCCAAAGCGAAGGGAAGCGCGGCGCGAACAGTTCAGGCGCGCTAAAAAAGTACTCGGAGAGTACGGCGAAGCACTCGGCGGGGTCGGTTGCGGCATAGGCGTCGATGCTGGCTGTGCTTTCGCCCACCAGATCGATCTCATCCTGGATATTGTTCATGGCGGCGTGGAGATCGTGCTCCCAGCCAGCCACTTCACGCAGGGTGATCATGGGTACGCCGCTGGCCCGATCGCCGTTGCGGGTATCAAGCTTATGCGCAACTTCATGAATAATCAGGTTATACCCTGAGGCATCGAAAGAGTCCTGAATGTCCAGCCAGTTAAGCACGATCGGCCCCTGCTGCCAGCTCTGTCCAGAGTGCACCACCCGCTGATTATGCACCAGGCCAATATCATCTTCCCACTCGTCATCGACAACAAAGGGGGCAGGGTAGATCAACACTTCATGAAACCCGTCGAGCCACTCGAGACCCAGCTCAAGCACCGGCAGGCAAAAGAGCAGGGCAATACGGCAGCTCTTAAGCGCATCAAGATCGAAACCCTGTAGCGGGGCCAGGCGCTTCTGCTGTAAAAAGCGCTCGGCAAGCTGGGCAAGACGCTGCTGCTCCTCCAGCGTCAGGTTTGCCAGAATCGGCATGGCAAGCGCCTCCTGCCAGGGATAATGGATCATCCGTGATGCTTCATTTGCTTTCCAGGGCCACTTAATCATCGTTTTGCTCGCAAACTCGTCACTTGAACTTAATTGACTGGATGAGGACTGTTAAAATGCGCAATATCCTGGCATGATGTCAGTCATCAAAACGGAGAGATGCCGGAGCGGCTGAACGGACCGGTCTCGAAAACCGGAGTAGGGGCAACTCTACCGGGGGTTCAAATCCCCCTCTCTCCGCCACTATTCAAGCACTTACCCGTACCGCTTTCAACGATCCAGATCCCAATGAGAAAATGTGAGAAAATCCGTTGAGAAAAAAGCGGGCTTCAAAGCTCACATTTTTCGATTCAATGTCGGACTCACCTTCACCTTTCTGTCGTAAACCAACACCTGTGACTCGGTCTTGTGGCCACTGTAAACCTGCTTCTCTCTGCTGGATCCTTCGTAGTCTGAAATGCCTTTTGCTTTCAGATCATGGAAGGTGCAATCGAGCGCCCGCCCCAGTTTTTCACTTGCGCCAGACCGCGCCTTTCTCCAGGCTTCATTAAAACCTTTATACGAATACCTCTCGCCGTACATCGTCCTGATTACCGGCCCTTCATCTCCCCATGGCTTACATATCTCTATGGCAGCCCTTAGCCGGTCATTCCATGCTTTGATCTGCTTAATACCAGTCTTACCTTGTTGGATAAAAATTCCATGATCCATTATCTGATTCCAGTTCATTTTAAGAACATCTGATACCCTTGCTGCGCAAAGGTAGGCTATTTCCATAGCGGCGCGAACAGCAGGGCTAGCATGGTCATAGATAGCCAGATACTCCTCGTCGGTGATATAGCGATCGCGCTGAGGTTTTGGAAATTTATCCACGCCAACACAGGGATTACCTGGCACATAACCACGCTGATAGCTCCAGCGAAATACACGGGACATAGAACTATGCTCATGGTTAGCCTGAACACGGCTTTTTTTACCGCGGGCATCCATGTAACGGCGAATATGCTCAGGCTTGATCAGTTTCGCTTCCGCATCACCGAACACCGGAAGGATGTTTTTTTCATGCGCGAGATAGTCTTTTTGCGTTCGAGGGGCAAGGTCGGCAAAATCCGCGCTGGCTAAAAACTTCCGCCAGAGCTGCGAGAAAGTGATGCGATTTTTCCTTCCCTCTACCACCTTTTCATAAGCGACCCATACCTCAGCCTTTGTGGCGTTAGCAGCAGCTAATTTTTCCGTAGTACCGCCGGGCTTCCAGTAGTAGCCAGAAGGGCGAAAAAATACACCCTTCGGCATCCACTCGTTACCGGGTGCGCGTTTGCGACCCATACGTTATCTCTCTATAGCGTCAAAGTTCATGCCTGGAACAGGCTGATAACCTGATGGTGGAGCGAGGCGCTGAATAGGATGATTTATGTGGTACCAGGTAGTTTTAATCGAACCATCCCGGCGCTCAATAAAGTAGATCCCATTGCAGGTTAAAACCTCTTTTTGCAGGGACTTCTGGGGCGAGCCCGTGGCCTCTGCTAATTCTTCATCAGTCAGGAAACGATCGCTCATGGGTCATTCTCCACTTAACCCGGCTGCACCCGGGCGTTAACCTATATTATCGCTTTTTGGCAGCGCGCATGTTTCTACGGCCGCCTCATGAATACGTTTGATGGTATCCCAACCAATGGGGATCTCGCCCTCCCAGCCTCCTTCCTCGTTACAGCTTTCACACCCTTCACCTGCACACTCTTCACAAACAATGTGATGGTTAACGTGAAACTCTCCGGACAGCGCCGCCTTTGCGCCGTTCGCTGCTGTCAGCTTCAACGGCATGATGCAGTAACCATCCGGTACACCGGGCGGTAGAGGCTGGGTGAAAAGGGGGCCTGGCGCTACATCAAAACGCCGCCAGCGGATATCACAGATGCGCTCTTGTCCTTCTTTACGCCAGGTAACAACATCGGCCACATGTTCAGGCAGTTGTTCGGAATTACCGAACGACTGAGGCGCCTCATCTATCGCAATATCAGCAGAATTTGAGATAGTTGAACCATGCATGGCAGCGCGGCAGGCATTCCATATCTGCTGTGCGTCGGCGTCGTCAAAGAGATCATCACAATGGGACACTAACATGTCGCGAATCGTTGCCGGGCATTCCTCAGGCACTACCGGCGCTGGCGGCGCGGCGCGTGAATAAACTGGCGCATAATCACTGTTCCATCCGACAGGTTCGTTAACCCCATCCAGATATAACGGCTCACGCAAATCTCGGTTATCGTTTTGCAAAGCGCGCCAACCGGTAATCTCCTGCTTATCCCGCTCCCGGCGCTCCAGCAGTTCACAGGCCTGGCAGAGAGCAATGACGTCTGTGGGAGCTAACACGCAATCCACGTTTCCGTTTTCATCTATGTGAGAATTGGTGACCTTTCGGAACACTTTCTTGAGTTCTTTGCTCAGTGTCATGGGTTAGTCCTTCCGGCGCGGCGCACCGCGATATTCTGGCTGAGGTTTGCGCTTTGGTTTTGCGATCAGGTGATCCAGCAATGCGTTCCATGTAGCGCGGTTATTGCGAAGCCAGCGCCCTTCATCTGTATCGAAGAAGCCAGGCTTAACGGAATGGCTTAGAGGCTCAGCGACATCGCAGGGAACCGCTACTGTATCGTAGCCATTGTTGTAATAGCCAAGTTGCGCCATGACCTGGCTTTCTGAGTAACGACCGGCGCTTTCAACGCGCCCGCGGTAACCAGAATCATCAGCAGCCCAAAGAACGATATATGGGTTGCTTCGATCCGTGTGGTTAACGCTCAAAACGAAATATTCACGCTCCACACTCACTCCCCCTCAATCTTCAGGCTGATGCCAGCCGCACGGTCTAGACGTTCAATCTCTGCCAGAATTAGCGCCCCTGCGCGAACAAGGTCGCTACGTGGTGACTTAGGTTTCCACCACACCTCATCCCACGGCCATTCGTTCGGCGCGGCCTCTGATGTGTAACTTTCTGGTCGGGTGCGGTAGACCCACTGTCTACCGTTTACGTGTCGGGCATAGCAAGCTGCTGCACCTGCTAACTCCCCACTCTCGTGGGTGTCGTCATGCTCTGGCGTCCAGCCCTCGGCGGTAACCTGGCGTCGGCGTTCAGCCAGCACGTCGACTGCTGATCGTGAAAGGTTTCCCGCCTCCAGCTCAGCGATCCGCCGCTTATCAGCATCACGCTCTGCCAGTTCGTCCAGTAGCTGAAGGGCCAGCTTCCGCAGATGGTCTTTGCTGCCAATCGCGGGATCTAATACCTCTTTACGCAACGCTGCGTATTTGTCGCTCATACAGCCTCCGCCTCCACCCGCTTAAACTCGATCACCCATACCCAGGCTAACGACCAACCTTCCTCGCCATAGATGGACGTCCATACATGTCGAAAATGCTCGTGGGGTGTAGCGCTGTAGTGATAGTCGGGTATTGAATCATGCCCTCCAGCACATCCCTCTGCGCGAGCATTTTCATCGCTGATGCCGTTCAGACGCTCAACGCGCACGTCGGTAATCTCCAGCGTGATACGTGACGCCCAGCGCGGCATGTGGATGCTGGGCGTCCATTTGCCTTCGGTTCCGCTAATAAGGTCTGGATACCAGGCTGCAAACCAGTATTTTTCAAGGCGTGGATCATCCTCATCGCCATCATCTTCATGAAGGTCTCGGACTTCACCGTCAGCTCTGTAGGCCACAGCGGGACAGCCATCATGATTTACGTCAGCCCAGGTCTCCCGCACCCAGATGCGATCGCCAACGGCACCGAACGGGCAGCATTCCCTGATTAGTTCAGGCACATCTTCGGGGTAACAGCCGATAAATTTCTTCCCGATCTGAATGAATTTTGAAATTGGATCTCTTCCGACAGAGCAGTCCTTTATGATCCGTCGCGTCTGCGTCTTCCTGCCGTCGAGGATGGCTCGCACCATTTCGCCATTGAAAATCATGCCACGCTCTTTCATACAGCCTCCCCGTTGCGCAGCTGGGCAGCGATATCTTCCAACACACCATCTGCGAATGACCGGTCAAAATCACCCTCTGGGGCGTCAGCCATGAACTCTGTAGACGTGAGGATCATGCGAGCAATATCGGCGGCGTTCTTTGCTGTATCCTCAATGAAACCAGCCTCCCACGCTGCTAGCATTCTGTTTGCCACGAAGTAAGCGCCTTCTTTGTGCGCCTGCGTCAGTTGTTCGCGCTGCAAGGCTTCGGTGACTGCAGCTGCTGGCTGCTGCTGGGCCCGGTCATCTGCCGCGCTACGGACAATGTTCATCGCGCGAATGTAGGCAATATTTAACGCCTCCAGGCGGGAGGCCAGCTCAGTTACGATTGCTGAATAGGTATCGATCTGCTGAATGCTTGTGGCATAACTGTGTGCCGTTGTAACCAGCTCGATAATGGTCATTGCTGCTAATTGTTCTTTCACTGTTTTCTCCCTACGCGCTGCACCGCGCCTGAATTTTGGTTGCACGAACCCCTCGCCCGAAGGCGATAAATAAAATGGGTTTCGCTTTAATAAGCGCCCTGCACAGGCACTTAATGAAGCAGGCGGCGATACCGCCGGGTTAGTTTCTCCACACAACACAGGAGAGCACCTGCGGTTACCTGCCGCCCGGGTGGATTGGGTTATGAGCCCGTCGCCCGGTGATGCTCTCGTGTGTTGCGTAAAAAAGTGCGGCATCCTCACGGGTAAGGATCGGATGCCGCCAAAGACAGCAATGCAGCTATTACAGGTCTTGGGTTGTGGTGGCCGGTACTGATCTCCGGCTTGCTTTGTCTACGCACTTAATGGTCGGTTCACCCTCAAAGCGCATCCCGCTCTGCGCCCATCAGCCTGGGCATTCACCACAACGAAGAGAGCACTAAATGATGCTTCTAACAGCTATCGGTTGGGCGTCACGTCCGCGCTGCGGTTCGATGCGCTTATTCACAGATAGTGCTCTCATCGTTGTGCCCCGGTCTCTTCCCGGGCGTCACACCGTACCGCCGCGATGGTGAATCGCCTGTCGTGCCTGAACAGCTGGCTTGCACATTCCGGCTACCCGTTGAGGGATGGAACTTCAAGGAGCCTCCCGGACCGCTACGGCACATGTGCCATGCACCGCCCAGACCTCCCAGCCTGGGTGGTTGGAGTGACCGCACAGGGCGCGGTTTCACCAACTCGGCGGGATCACCATTTCGGACGCCGCCGCGTTACTCCGAATGGCACTGCTACTTCAGGGGGTACGTTGTCAGCGAATCATCCCCACCTTCATACGCCTGGGGCGGCTACTGCGTGGGCGTCCTGCCTGTTCGCTGTTGATGAATTAAATGTACCTTTAGTTACCTTGGTGGTCAAGCGAGGAATGTACTTTTTGTTACCTTGGCGGGTAAAAAAATGCCGGAACTAAGTCCGGCTCAAGGATAAGCGTTTAAATATTTTGTGTTATTTGAACAACCTTACCTACTATCCGGCAATTTCCATCAATTTGAATAGGTTTAAAAGCTGGGTTTAGAGGCATCAAATAGGCGTACGGGCTATCCCAAACTAGTTTTTTTACCGTAGCTTCGGATGAACCATCAAGGACCGCAACGACGATTTTGCCATAGACGTCATCTAGCTGGCCGTAATGGGGCTCGACAATAACAATAGATCCCTCTGGTATGGAGGGTAACCCGTTTGGGTTGGTCATTGATTCGCCGCGAACAACGAGGCCGAAAGCCTCATCCGAAACATTTGCAGTAGTCTGGGTCCATGTAATCACGTCAGTAAGCCTTGAGCATGCGTAGGTGTCAGTCCATAAACCTGCCTGCACAGCAGAGATGATTGGGACAGCGGTAGGTGGTTTCAGAAATGGAATAACCTTCGTATCGTCTGCAACCTCACCACCCTGGCCATAGAGAATCCACTCCGGCGCAGTTTGAAGTGCCAAAGCCAAATTATGCAAATTCTCTCCATCTGGCTTGGTAGTTCCATTCTCCCATTTTGTTACAGACACGCGACTGACGCCGAGCTTCTTGGCTAGCGTCTGCTGTGTTATGTCGAGCTGGACTCGGCGGGATCTGATTCGGTCTTTCATCTCTGTTTTCATGTAACCAATGTTACATACTTTCCTTGTAACTGTTGTTTGCTATTTAATGTACCTTTTGTTACCTTTACTGCATCAGGTAACTAGGAGGAACTATGCGCAAATCTGAAGTAATTGAGCACTTCGGCGGGGTATCTAAAACCGCTAGCGCTCTGGGAATTTCTCACCCCGCTGTGTGTCGCTGGGGAGATGTAATCCCCGAAAAGCAGGCTTACGTGATTGAGCGAATTACGAAGGGGAAGCTTAAGTACGATGCCTCTCTCTACCAAAAGCCTAGCGAAACGGCAGCTTAAAAGTAACCACAGCATTAAGGAGTTAACCGTGGATAACAAACACTGGCAAGTCGAAAAGCAGCCTGTCTGGTTAGTGGCTGCAATCAAGAAAACCATCTCAAGCCTGCCGGGTGGCTACGCCGAAGCAGCTGAATGGCTGGGTGTGACCGAGGACGCTCTGTTTAACCGCCTGCGCACCGGCGGCGATCAGATCTTCCCAATGGGCTGGGCGATGGTTCTCCAGCAAGCCAGCGGCACCAAGCACATCGCCGACGCGGTATCGCGCCAGTCGAACAGCGTCAACGTTCCGCTGGTGGATATCGAGGATGTGGACAACGCCGACATCAATCAGCGCCTGATGGAAACCATTGAGTGGATCAGCGAGCACTCCCAGTTTGTTCGCAAGGCAACAGCTGATGGCGTCATTGACCAGGCCGAACGCGAGCAAATCGAAGAGAACAGCTATCAGGTGATGGCTAAGTGGCAGGAGCATTTAACGCTGCTGTATCGCGTTTTCTGTGCGCCAGAAAAGAGTAACGCCCGCGAGTGTGCAGCTCCGGGCGTCGTGGCGTGTCGTAACAGTGGAGAAACTAACGCATGAACAGTGTAACGGTAAATAACCGCTTACCGCAACTTCGGATGATCCCGGTGCCGGGCCTTCCGCTGTTTCGGTATGAGCGCAGAATAGCAAACCGCTGGGTGGCATGTAACCACAGCCGCGCCACTGGAATCGTGGGTGTTTACTACCGGAGAGCTAAGGCGTTATGCGCGAAATCAGCCGCTGGTTCAAAGACCGCCGGGGGATCCCCGTTCGCGTCATCCGCTGGGAACCAGAATCGCAGCGCGTTATCTATCTGCGGACTGGCTACCCACACGAGTGCTCAAGCCCGCTCCAAATTTTCAAACGCGATTTCAGGGAAGTAGAGGGCGATCATGAGCACTAAATTAACCGCCTACGTCTGGGATGCCTGCGCGGCTTCCGGCATGAAATTATCCTCCGTGGCCATCATGGCGCGGCTGGCTGACTTCAGCAATGACGAGGGTGTTTGCTGGCCGAGCATTGAAACCATTGCCCGCCAGTTGGGTGCAGGCCCGAGCACAGTCAGAACGGCGATCGCTAAGCTGGAAAAAGATGGCTGGCTGACCCGCACGCAGCGCCGCCAGGGGAACCGCAACGCGTCGAATGTCTACCGGCTCAACGTGGCGAAACTTCAGGCGGGGGCATTCGCTCACCTGTCAGATTCTGACACGTCAAAATCTGACGCATCAAAATCTGACCCGTCAAAATTTGAGGCATCAAAAAACGGTGCTGGCGCTGGTTTTGACCCGTCAGAATCTGGTGGGGATCCGTCAGTAAATTCAAAACCAGATCCACAAGTAAAACCTGAAACCTTTTTTCAGGTTGCTGGGCAACCCGACCATGAGGTTTTGATCACTGACCAGGCCAAACAGGTATTAACCCACCTGAACCAGAAAACCAACTCACGGTACCAGGTCTGCAAGTCCTCACTGGAGAATATCCGGGCCCGCCTGGGAGAAGATTTCACTCTGGAAGAACTGATGCTGGTGGTCGACTACAGCACCGCTAAGTGGGGCGAAGACCTGAAAATGGCCGAGTATCTGCGCCCGACCACGCTATTCCAGCCGAGCAAGTTCCCGGCCTACCTGCAGGCGGCTACCAACTGGGAAAAAGCCGGACGTCCTGAGCGCCGTAACGGGCATTGGGTTAACAGCGATGCAGCACGCGCCAGCTTTGACAACGTTGATTATTCACAGATTCCAGCGGGGTTCCGGGGATGAGCATTAACCAATACTGCCAGACGCTGGTTGAACTGCGCGCACGCCCGGCGCATGAGCTTAAAGAAGTTGGCGATCAGTGGCGCACGCCGGAGAACATTTTCTGGGGTATTAACGCTATGTTCGGGCCGCTGGTGCTGGATCTGTTTACGGACGGCGAGAACAGCAAGTGCGAGGCGTACTACACCGCAGAGGACAACGCGCTTACGCAGGACTGGTCCGAGCGTCTGGCTGAACTACATGGTGCTGCCTACGGCAACCCGCCCTACAGCCGGGCATCGCAGCACGACGGTGAATACATTACGGGCATGCGCTACATCATGCAGCACGCCAGCGCCATGCGGGAAAAGGGCGGGCGTTACGTATTCCTGATTAAGGCAGCCACCAGCGAAGTGTGGTGGCCGGAAGACGCCGATCATGTTGCCTTTATCCGCGGGCGTATCGGTTTCGAGCTGCCGCACTGGTTCATCCCGAAAGACGAAAAGCAGGTACCTACCGGCGCATTCTTCGCTGGTGCTGTGGTTGTGTTCGATAAGACGTGGCGCGGACCTGCAATGAGCTACATCAACCGAAGCGAACTTGAAGCGCGCGGCGATGCTTTCCTGTCGCAGATCCGCCGGGAGGCGATGCGGTTGCTACCCCAAATCCAGCAACAAAATATTCCGGAAATTATTCCGGCAGTTGAAGAGGTGCAGGTGGAGCTGCCAGCGGCATGGCCAGCAGAGGTAGGTGCGATATTTGGTCAGCTACCTGACGCTCTGACTTTGACGGAAATTAATCAACGGAAGCTTAAATACCATATTAACCGCATGTGGCTGGAAAAAATCCCGGTACCGGAAATTTTGACGGCGGCAAGCCAACTGGCATCAGCAATGGAGAAAGCAGCGTGAAAGAGATCATCGTAGATAATTTTGCTGGTGGCGGCGGCGCGAGTACAGGTATTGAAATGGCTATCGGGCGCAGCGTGGATATTGCAATCAATCACGATCCTAATGCGGTAGCGATGCACACCACGAATCACCCTGAAACGCTGCACTACTGCGAATCAGTTTTTGATGTGAATCCGACTATAGCTACCGCTGGCCGCCCCGTAGGTCTCGCCTGGTTCTCACCGGATTGCCGTCATTTTTCAAAAGCTAAAGGTTCTAAGCCAGTAGAAAAGGAGATCAGAGGTCTGGCGTGGATCGTCATTCGCTGGGCGCTGGCGGTGCAGCCACGCGTGATGATGCTGGAGAACGTCGAAGAGTTTCGCACGTGGGGCCCGCTACTGGCTGCCGAGATGCGTCCTGATCCGGCGCGCTCTGGCGAAACCTTCGAGGCATTTTGCGGGATGCTCTCCGGCGGCGTCCCGGCAGATCATCCGGCGCTGGCGGAATGCTGCGAGTTTTTGGGTATCCCTGCCGGCGGTGAGCTGGCGCAGAAGCTGGTGGCCGGGCTCGGTTACGCTGTCGATTACCGGGAACTGCGTGCCTGCGATTATGGCGCACCAACGATCCGCAAAAGATTCTTCATGGTGATGCGTTGCGATGGTGTGCCAGTAACCTGGCCGCAGCCGACACACGGTGATCCGAAAACGCCAGCGGTGCAGATCGGTAAACTTAAGCCCTGGCGGACTGCAGCAGAGTGCATCGACTGGTCTATCCCGGCGCAGTCCATCTTCGAACGCAAGAAGCCGCTGGCGGAGAACACGCTTAAGCGCATCGCCCGCGGCATCCAGCGTTTCGTGATTGATAGCGCCTCGCCGTTTATCGTGAAGTGCAACCACACCACGACGAGAGGGAAATACGACTGTTTCCGCGGGCAGTCTCTGGGGGAGCCGCTGCAGACCATCACCAAAACGCATGGCTATGCGATCGCCACCCCAGTGATGGCTCCGCTGTTTGCTGGCACTGGCGGATCTGAATTCCAGATGAGGCCACGCCCGATTAACAAACCGTTTTTCACTCTGCTCACACAGAACCGGACCAATGTCATCGCGCCCGTACTGGCCCCGCTGATCACCCGGCAGTTCGGTGCCAGTATCGGGCACCGTGCGGACGAACCGAGCGCCACGATCACCGCGGGCGGCGGCGGTAAATCGCAGCTGGTGTGCCCGACGCTTATCCAGATGGGTTATGGCGAGCGCCCGGGGCAGGAACCGCGTGTACCGGGCCTGCATAAGCCAATGGGTACCGTGGTCGCTGGCGGAGGCAAGTTTGGGCTGGTGGCGGCGAATCTGGTTAAACACTTCGGCGGGAACTACCAGGGCGCAGGTGTGGCTCTGGATGAACCGGCCCACACAGTCACCACCACGGATCATCATGGTCTGGTCACCTCTCACCTTGTGAAGTTGCGCGGCACCTGCAAAGACGGCCAGCGCACAGATGAACCGATGCCGACAGTAACCGCAGGCGGTTTGCATGTAGGAGAGGTAAAAACCACCCTGGCAGTGGAGGCATACAACGAGCAGCGTGCGGATCAGACGCTGGCGTTTCTGCGGGAGTATTGCGGCGAGGGCTGCGACGGCCTGGTGACGATCAGCGGTGTGGTTTACCGCATAGTCGATATCGGTATGCGCATGCTCCAGCCGCGCGAGCTCTATGCTGCCCAGGGCTTCCCGGAGTGGTACATCATCGACCGCGACTACATGGGTAATCGCTACGCCAAAGACAAACAGGTTGCCAGATGCGGCAACGCGGTACCACCGCCGTTCGCCGAAGCGCTGGTCCGCGCAAATCTTCCAGAAATGTGCAGCGCCATGCAGGAGGTTGCAGCGTGAAACAGTTAACGGTGCGCCAGCAGGAGGTATTGGATCTGCTGGTGAAATACCAGAACGAGCACGGCTACGCGCCGACCATTACGGAGCTGGCCCGCCTGATGGGTGTGGCGTCTTCTAACGCGGCTGCTCAGCAGTTGCGTGCCCTCCACCGTAAGGGGGCGATAAGTCTGATCCCGGCCGCGCATCGCGGCATCAGCATCATTAACCAGGCTTCACAGCTGGCTCAGGAGGAGAAATGAAACTGGTGCTGCCGTTCCCGCCGAGCGTTAACACTTACTGGCGCGCCCCGAACAAGGGGCCGCTGGCTGGCCGCCACCTTATCAGCGCCAAGGGCCGTGAATATCAGAGCGCCGCCTGTGTTGCTATTGTCGAGCAGCTTCGCCGCCTGCCCAAGCCGTCCAGTGAACTGGCATCAGTAGAGATCACCTTGTTCCCGCCGGATGCCCGCCGCCGGGATATCGACAACTACAACAAAGCGCTATTCGACGCGCTTACGCACGCTGGCGTTTGGGAGGACGACAGCCAGGTTAAACGGATGCTGGTGGAGTGGGGGCCGGTGACCAAGCAAGGCCGAGTAGAGATCACGATCAGTAAATACGAACCGGCGGTTGCAGCCGCCTGAATAAGTGGAGAAACGCATGACACAGAATTTAGCCATTCCCGTTGAATTAATGATGAGCAGCCGTGACATTGCCGACCTAGTGGAGTCACGGCACGACGACGTGAAACGGTCTATTGAGCGCCTGGCCGAGCGGGGCGTAATCCAACTTCCGCCAATGGCGGATGTTAAAAATCACCTCAATCAGACGGTCTCCGTTTTCATGGTGAATAAGCGGGACAGCTACGTGGTAGTGGCGCAGCTGTCGCCAGAGTTTACTGCCCGGCTGGTTGACCGGTGGCAAGAACTGGAGAGCCGGCAGCAGGTCAGCGTGCCGAAATCACTGCCGGAGGCTTTGCGTCTGGCCGCCGATCTGGCTGAGCAAAAGCAGCGCCTGGCCGACGAGCTGGCCGCCGCCGCGCCAAAGGTTGAGTTTGTCGATCGCTACTGTACCGCCAGCGGCTCGATGTCGTTTCGCCAGGTAGCAAAGCTGCTGAAGGCCAAAGAGCCAGAGTTCAGGTCGTTCCTGCTGGACAGCAAAATTATGTACCGCTTGAACGGCGGGCTTACCCCTTATAGCCAGCACACCGATGCGGGGCGTTTTGAGGTTAAGACCGGCACGGCTGCGGTTTCTAACCATGCATTCAGCCAGGCACGGTTCACCGCCAAAGGCGTTAAGTGGATCGGCGGCCTGTGGGCGGCGCATCTGGCGGCAGGACGTGCAGCATGAGGGCACTACTCAATCCTGTAGTGGTACGCGAGCTGGGGCAGGTAGTGTTCCGTCCAGGAGCACAGCTTATGTCGATGTTCAGTCAAGGGCGCATTCTGCTGGAGAACGAGCCGGAGCGACTGGCCAGCCTGCCGACCGGAGAAATCCCGCCCGCCGTGCAGCCGCTGGCCGAAGATCCGTTGCTGGTACCGGTATTCGAAAACGAGCGGGTGATCAGCCGCGCTGGTGGCATTCAGGCGCTGGAAGGCTGGCTCATGCGTGATGCTGGCTGCCAGTGGCCGCATAGCGAATGGCATTCCGCTAACCTGACGACAATGCGCCACGAACCGGGGTCTATCCGCCTTTGCTGGCACTGCGACAACCTGCTGCGCGACCAGCACAACAAAACGCTCGGCGGCATGGCGCGTGCAAACGTTGCCGAGTGGCTTATCTGGTTTATCCAGGGTGATCTCCAGTTTGGTGCTGACCACCAGCTGACGATCCCGGAGGTGTGCTGGTGGCTGACACGTAACGGCCTCGCCGAAGCTATCCCCGAAAATCTGGCCCGCCATGCCCTGCGCCTGCAGGACGAGCCTATCAAGTCGGTATACCGGGAAAGCGAGCTTCACCATATGCCAGCCGCTACTGAGATCGTGCAGGAGAAGGCAAAGCAGGTGCTGGCGCTGCGTGTTGACCCGGAGTCACCGCAATCTTTCATGCTGCGCCCTAAGCGGACGCGCTGGGAGTGTGAGAAGTACACCCGCTGGGTTAAGCAGCAGCCGTGCGCATGCTGCGGCCAGCAGGCTGACGATCCCCATCACCTGATCGGTTACGGCCAGGGCGGCATGGGTACCAAAGCGCATGACCTGTTTGTGATACCGCTGTGCAGAGTGCATCACGACGAGTTGCACGCTGACATGAAGGCGTTTGAGAAAAAATATGGCACTCAGCCCGAGCTGCTGCTGAAAACATTAGACAGCGCGCTGGCGATCGGCGTTGTGGCGTAATTTTGTGGAGAGAGTTATGCGTGATATGTACGAATTAATGGACTTATGGGGTGCCTGGGCTGCTTCAGACCATAGTGGAGTAGACTGGCAACCAATTGCTGCCGGGTTTAAAGGACTGCTGCCGCACGGTAAGAAATCACGACTCCAATGTGATGACGATGAAGGGATTTTGATTGACGGGTGTGTAACGCGTCTTCGTAAATATAAACCTGACGAATATGAGTTAATAATTGCTCACTTTATCATGGGTATTTCATTGCGAACTATAGCTAAGAAACAGCGGTGCTCTGATGGCTCTATCAGAAAGAGAATGCAAAATGCTCTTGGATTTATTGATGGCGTATTGTCAATAATACTTGAGTAGCTTTTCATGCCCCATGATTATTATGGGGCAATATATGGAGCTAGATATGAGAGTGATGCAGTTAAAGCTTTATCAAAGAAATGCATTATCTGTTGGTGGAAATGGCTATTTGATAGCTTTATAAAAAGATAAATTAATCCACCCCAAAACATCAAAGATGCTAATTTGTCAATGGTCTTTAATCTTTCGCATGAATTCTTTATTAATACTTCAAGCTCTTTTTGGATGACACTGGCGCTTTGTTTGACTTCAAGCTCATTATGGAATTTCAAGTATTTTTTGAAGGCGTTATCCAGTCTATTATTCAATGCTGTAAAAGCCTCTCTATAAACATCATTGGATGAAGTGTTTACTTTTTTTATCATCCATAAACCAGATGTAATGATTATTGCCTCAAGTGGAGCATCGACTTTAGCTAATGCACCTACCGCTATTAGTGCTCCCGGTATCGTAAGCGCCTTCGTTTGGCTTGAAGAAATAAATTCGTTGATCTTGGATGTAAACTCTAAACTCTTTTCATCAAGCTCGTTCAATAGTTTGTTAACAGAGTAGCGCTTAGTATAAATTTCGTATAATTCGCTATATTTTTTGTTAAATGCAGTTGTTAATTGTATGAGTAATTTAAGTTTGTTTGCATCTTTCTCCATTGATTTGGTCAGTTCGTAGAGGGTGGCACGCATAACTGAGCAGCGTTCTGATTTATGAAGATCATCAAAATCAATTTTTTGCACTAAGCTTAGGGCGATATTAAGCTCGTTTGTAGGCGCGGAAAATGAAGGCAGCTGTAAAAAATGTAATGTTGACTCTATTTCGATTTTGTCCCCGCCTTTATCATTCATTAAGAAAAAAACATAAAAATCATTGGCAAAATGATCTGATAGTTCCTGAAGTATTTTTTTCCAAGTGAAGTAAATATTGAAAGTGAGTAATGTTTTATTACTTGATACATTTAAATGGGATAGTTTTTCAGAAACTATGTAAAAATAGCCGGGCAGTTTTTCTGAGTTATTTACACGCTGCCAAAGACTTTCTAAATTATTATAAAAAGGGCAATCCCCCTCGTCCCAGCAGCTAGCTCGCTTGTCCAGCCAGATTTCCGAGTCACCTTCAAACAGGTTATCAGGCTTTAGATAACCAATTTGAGATATTGAAGATTGTAGATTTGTTTTTTCATTATTATTACATGGGGAAGCTAATTTAATTACAACGAATCCATCTTTCGATTTGATCTCTGAAGATGCAATTAAGGTTGCAATATTGTCAAAACTATCCTTATTTTTCATTTGCATATCTTCTTAGTTTATGAAACTCTTCGGGTGATAATCGTATAATCACTTCATTATTTCTACTTCCTATTATAACTGGTTTGTTAGATTTTTCATCCCCTATTGCACCACGAAGGATTTTAATTTCGAAGTTTTTGTCTTCATCTGTTAGTTTTATA
This sequence comes from Pseudescherichia vulneris NBRC 102420, assembly GCF_000759795.1. Classification (GTDB taxonomy): domain Bacteria; phylum Pseudomonadota; class Gammaproteobacteria; order Enterobacterales; family Enterobacteriaceae; genus Pseudescherichia; species Pseudescherichia vulneris. The sequence goes on along the minus strand of NZ_BBMZ01000011.1, from coordinate 24,031 downwards.
GTAAGTGCTTGTGTCGCAGAATATATGGTAGGCTCAAACTGCGCATCAACTTTAAACTCATTTTCATATACGAAGTCTTTAAAGGTTCCTAAAAATTTTGATTTTTTTGGTAAACATTTGTCAATGATTTTTTGTATTTCATCCACACTAACAGATTTATCAATAGTATCTCTTGACTTAGTATCTAGGAAATCTCTAACTTCAACATCAGCATTTTCTCTTACTGCTCTTCCCAGTGAGTTAAACGAAACAAAGGTCTCTATTGCTCTGAATATTTCATTGATGCTACGCTTGTTATCAACGTCCTTAGTGCAACCTAACGAATCCTTAAAAACATCACTCTGAGATTTGCCTTGGATAAAATCAACGTAGGAATGGCCATCATTATCTGGATAACACTCATCGAATAATGTTAAGTCAAACATAGCAGCTTGTCGAAGAGCATCGGTGTTTACAGGGTTAAGCCTTTTCGGCTGTAGACTTACTTCTTCGAAATCAAATGCACCCCTTTTATCAACCATGACTATGAGTAACTTTCCTAAATCATCTGCATCGCTAAGGGATTTGTAGTGGACAAACACTAATGTTCCACCAACAAGCTTTGTAACAACATTCTCATTATTAGAGTTTAGTTTAAGTTTGTTCATTACTGTTTTGCAAAAATCCTCAAAGATAATTTTATCTTTAATAAATTTTGTTAATAATGTTGGAATTGAATTAGGAAGGCTATCTTTGATTAAATAGTTGTGAAATTTATTTTTTCTGCGAAATTTTTTCTCAATCCTGGTAATAAACTCGGTGGCAACTGGGGTTGTAAGGTTCCATAGCTCGCCTATTGTGTAATCAAAAATTTTCTCTTTTTCAAGGTGGGCTGTGATCGCGTTAACAACAATAAAATTTTGATTACCGATTCTTGCAACATTGGGGCTTGCGCCACATATTTCGCAATTTTGCTCAATATCGTCTATGACATTGCCACATTCCTGACAAACAAATCCGCCCATAAAGTATCACCTTGAAATTATTGAGAATTTTATAATTTAACTTGTAACGCTATCTTGACTGCGAAGTATTGAAAACATACGTACGGTGAAAACTTTACAATAAAGCTAATGCGTACGCAAAAAGTATCGTAATCTGTTAAGACTGGTTTCTATGACTCGAACTTAAAGCGCATTTGTAACCTCGCTTAGGCGGGTTTTTTGCTTCATGAAGTAAGCATTATTGTTGACTGTGTAAGCATAATTGATTACTATAATCGCATGTTCAACAGAATGGAGGAGTGGTGAAGCAAAACGAGTTCAGGCGGTGGCTTGAATCTCAGGGGGTCGAAGTTTCAAACGGTACCAACCATCTGAAACTAAGATACAACGGGAAGGTAAGCGTAATGCCCAGACATCCCGGCTCTGAGTTAAAAGAGACACTGCGAAAGGCGATACTCAAGCAGTTAGGCCTTAAATAACAAACCAGCCCTCTGGGGCTGGTTTCTCGGAAAAGCTTCATCAAGACGATATGCGATACCCTGTAAATCTTGAGCCGGACACTGGCGGCTATGTTGTGTCCTTCCCGGATATCCCCGAGGCACTGACCCAGGGCGATGACCGGGAAGAGGCGCTGTCGATGGCGCGCGATGCGCTGGTGACTGCCTTCGATTTTTATTTCGAGGATGGTCGGCCAGTACCCTCGCCGGGGGCGGTGGCCGGTGATTATGTGGATGTGCCCGCTAGTGTAGCGGCGAAGGTGCTGCTGCTTAATGCCTTTCTTGCGTCCGGCTTAACCCAGGTTGAGCTGGCTTCGCGCATGGGGATTAAAAAGCAGGAGGTGACGCGCCTCTTTAACCTGCATCACTCGACCAAGATCGACACAATCCAGAAAGCGCTTGCGGTGCTGGGTAAGACACTGGAACTGCACGCCGCGTAATAACGCTTCACCATCTTAAGGCTCGCTTCGGCGGGCCTTTTTCGTATCTGGCCGCAGGCAATCAGCATCTATCTCCCATTAACCGCGTGCCTGACGGCCCTTCCCCTTACACACAGCCTCCCAACTGCCGGAGGTATGAGACATGTTTGATATGAGCAAATTGGCTACTGGCGCAGCTTATGGCGCATCAGCCGGGACGGTAGCCAATGGACTGCTAACCCGGTTAAGCCCCGACGAGTGGAGCGCTCTGGGGGTGATTATCGGGATCGTTGTGGCAATCCTGACGTTCGGCATCAACTGGTACTACAAGCGTAAGACCACGTTGGCGCAGATCCAGGCGCTGAAGACCTGGCCCAGACGCCCGGTTGATATTACGGAGGATTAATGGCGATCTCATTGTCGTTACGTAACAAACTGATCGGTGTAGCTGGTGCTGGTGCGCTGGCGATCGCCACGGTATTTCTGGGTGGCAAAGATGGCGTAGAAGGGCGCAAGTATGAAGCGTACCGGGATGTTGCCGGGGTATGGACCGTCTGCGATGGCCATACGGGCCGGGATATCTTAAGAGGCAAGACCTACACCGATCGCGAGTGTGACAACCTGCTGTGGAAAGACCTGCAGCCAGCCAAGAAGACGGTTGATAGTCTGGTCAAAGCACCACTGAACGAGTACCAGCGAGCCGCTCTCTATAGCTTCGTCTTTAACGTTGGCTCTGACGCGTTCTCGAAATCAACGCTGCTGCGCAAGCTGAACAAAGGCGACCATGCCGGAGCGTGCGAAGAGATGCGCCGCTGGGTTTACGCTGGTGGCATGAAGTGGAAGGGCCTCCAGAACCGGCGCGAGATGGAGCGTAGCTTGTGCCTGGCGGAGAGCAAGTATGAAATTTGACTGGAATTTCGTCTTGCCGCTGATCCTGATGCTGCTTCTGGGCGGTACTGCTGCTTACTACCAGCACCAGTACGGGTTGGAGAAATCGCGCGCCGATACAGCTGAGCATAATTTGCAGCTGGCGAACGACACCATAGATGATATGCAGACGCGCCAGCGAGATGTGGCCGCACTGGATGCCAAATACACCGGAGAACTGGCAGATGCCCAGGAAACTATCGATCAGCTTGAGCGTGATGTTGCTGCTGGCCGTAAGCGGCTGCGGCTCAACGCAGAATGCCCCACGTCCGCAGAGGCCAGCACCGGCGGCCTGGGCGATGCTACCGGCCCCCGACTTACAGAGTCCGCTCAACGGGATTATTTCACCCTCAGAGAGCGGATCGCCACAGTAACGAAGCAGGTCGGTTACCTGCAGGATTACATTAAAACGCAGTGCCTTAAATAGTAGAGAGGGTATATGACTTACATCACCGACCGGGAACGCCGCCGCCGGGAGGAAGATGAGCGCCGCCGCCGTCAGGCCGAGAACAGCTCTTCATCTGGCCTGCTCAACCCGTTTAACCCCCTTAACCCAGCCAGTCCGCTTAGCCCGAGCTTGGCTGATTCTTCCTCTTCCTGTGATAGCGGCAGTAGCTATCACAGCGGATCGGGAAGTTGCAGCAGCGATTAAGCATCACAAGGCGCTTTCGAGCAGAGCGCCTGATGATGTTCTCCACTCTGCACAACACGGTTAGCCACGCTGTGAAGCGTCGCGACACTGGATTGACGAGGTCGTCAGTTAAATTACTGATTGCAATAGATTATTTTGTCATCTAACGTTGTTAGTGAACTGCAATCAAGAGGTGGATATGGAAGAGATAATTGTAACTATCATCGGCAGCAATTTTCCTGCGATGTCAGCAAGTAAGTTCTACGATGAAGAGGATGATGTCGAATATATCGAGATAAAAGGCGATGGCATAAGCCAGGAGCTTTTCAAGAATATCAGTCAAGGCACCAGTGTCGAGCTCTACTCGGAGCTTAAATCTCTGGGCTTTTACACGCTAATAACAGCAACGGCAGATATGGTTTTGCTCGCTAAGGGCGACATCGCCAATCTTCTGAAGCGTAAGATAAATTTTAAATAAGCCGCCTTCGGACGGTTTTTTATTGCCACCACATCAAGCCACTGGCATCCGCTGGTGGCTTTTTTTATGCGCCTCGCACGCGCACCAAAGAGAGTCTTTCAGCCGTGAGCCTGGGGATCCGCTTCTCTCGGGCGGCTGTCCCGTGCGACAGGCTCACATCTAAAAGGAAACCACTATGACTGAATGTTTGAGCATTCCCTGTGTAAAAACGACACCCAAGCCATTCGGTGTAAACGTCGAATGGAAATGGCCTGATTCGAGCTTCTGGGGTTCTCAGCTTGAACTGCAATACCTCCTTGCAGATGACCGCCTTGTGAAAGAGGTCATCAGTTGGCCGGTTACTGGGCTCCTGATTTCTGGGCGTAAAGCTGGTGAGCGACTGCAGGTGCGCCTGCGTCCTGTTAGGGCAGATGGTACCGCGCGAGAATGGCGCGCCGGAGACTGGATTGATGCTACGACATCGACCGATGTGCAGGATATTGTTGATCATATCCTTGAGGGCATAAATGAAAGCCAGGCATTTAAAAGGCTGGTGGGCCAAAACCTGCCTCCGTCTGGCGGTTATGTTACACCTCAGAACTACACGATCCGCGTAGGTAACGATGAGAACGGCAGGCTTTGCGCTACTGGTTTTGGCGTAGCTGTTGAGAATGGTAAAAAGCAGGTAAAGCTTCATGCTGAAAAGTTTGAGGTTAATATGAGCGGCACACTGCATTTAAAAGACGCAGTCGCGACAGCAGTCGAACTCAAGACCCGCCTCTCTGACGATATGCGCGAGGCTGTCATTGACGCTGTGCGTGAGAGTGATTTGTTTAAGGCGCTGCAGGCGTCACAGGATGCTCAGGCTTCTGCTCAGGTCACATTGCAACAGACCATTAATCAGGTAGTGACCGACGCCATACGCAACGCGGTAAAGCCCGGCGGCCTGCTGTATCGTCCCTAAGGGTTCAATGTATGGCATCAAACTCCCCCTGGCATAACCTCTACAACACGAAGCGATGGTACCGCCTGCGCTATCACCAGTTGCAGAAGCAGCCGCTCTGCGAGTTTCATCTGAAGCGTAACCAGGTGGTGTCGGCTGCTGTTGTGGACCACATCAAGCCGCACAAAGGCGATGAAACTCTCTTTCACGATCCGGAAAATTTACAAAGTTTATGCAAACGCTGCCACGACTCAGTGAAGCAGCGCATGGAGAACGGCGGAACGGTGACCGAGTTCGATGACGAGGGCCGGGTTATCTGGTAACAGGAGCACGCAATGCAAGACCTGAAGATTGAATACCGCGATGGCAAGCTGATTGAACTGAGCATTGATGGCGTGAGCTTTAACGATCTCACCTCGATCACCTTCAGCCACGAGGCAGGTAAGTCACTGCCAACCGTCAGCCTGACCATGCCGCTCGGCGTCGGCGATCGGCTCGTGTCCGCCAGCCTGTCCCGCGAAAACCTGCGGATTATCGAAAAATGAGATTCATTCTCGTTTGATGGTCGCGAGAGCAGGGGGAGGGTAAAACTCTGACGCCTGGCCGACAAAGACCGCGCTCCCAGTTTTATTTTTAAAAACGTCCAGAAAAAAAGGAAAAAAGCGATGGCACAGCGAGGCAGAAAGTCTCTGGCTGCGACGTCGGCTGCCTCGCTGCCGGTACTGGCTGAAAGTAGGCTGCAGCCGTCCATTCACCTGAGCGATCCGGAGATTAACGTCTGGGTCCGGCTGGTCAATGACAACCCGGCCAGCTCATTCACCGAAACACACCGGGACATGCTGGAGATGTACTGTCGGCATGTGGTGCAGGCCCGGCTGCTCACAACCCAGATTGAAGAGTTCGAGCTCGAGTGGCTGGCCCGGGATGACGGTCTTAAGCGCTACGACAAACTTCTTACGATGCGCGAGCGGGAGGTGCGATCGGCATCCTCTCTTGCGACCCGCCTGCGGATCACCCGCCAGGCTACAGCCGACCCTAAAACGGTTGGCCGTGCTAACAACAATCTCGCTCGGGAGAAAAAGCCCTGGGAAATTGATTAAGGCTCTTTGATGGCTAAAAAAAATCTGACAAGAGCCGAGAGGAATATCCTCTGGTGCGAAAGAAATATCGTCATCCCTGAAGGTAAGTTCGTCGGCCAGCCCCTGAAAATGGCTGAGTTCATGAAGGACGATTTCAGGGCCATATTCGACAACAAGCATGGCACACGCCGGGCGATCATCAGCCGCGGGCGTAAGAACGCCAAAACTGTGGAAACCGCCATGCTAATGCTGCTCTACCTGGTAGGACCGGAGGCAGCACCTAACTCGCAGCTGTATTCGGCGGCGCGGTCCCGCGATCAGGCTGCCATCCTGTTTAATCTGGCGTCAAAGATGTGCCGCATGAACCCGGTGCTCATGCAGTATGTCGCGATCAAGGATTCAGCCAAGGAGATTCACTGCCCGGAACTGGGCTCTTACTATCGCGCACTGAGTGCTGAGGCAACCACGGCCTACGGTTTCTCGCCGCGATTTGTTGCACACGATGAACTTGGGCAGGTACGCGGACCGCGTGACCCGCTCTATGAGGCGCTGGAGACCGCGACTGCCGCCCAGGACAACCCCATTTCGGTGATCATCAGTACCCAGGCTCCTGACGCAAGTGATCTGCTCAGCCTGCTGATTGATGACGGCCTGACCGGTGCTGACCCGAGAACGGTGGTCCGGCTCCAGACCGCGCCGGAAGATATCGATCCTTTCTCGGTTGAAGCCATCCGGCTGGCAAACCCGGCCTTCGATGTATTCATGAACCAGAAAGAAGTGCTGGATATGGCCGCCAGCGCGAAGCGTCTCCCGTCGCGCCAGGCAGAGTTTGAGAACCTGGTGCTTAACCGGCGCGTGGAGGCTAAAAGCCCGTTCGTCAGCCAGACCGTCTGGCACATGAACAAGGAAGAGCCTGACGATCTCACTGGTAAAACCGTGTGGGGCGGGCTCGACCTCTCCAGCGTGTCAGACCTTACCGCGCTGGTGCTCAACACGACACAGGGTGATGTGCACTGTAAGTTCTGGTTGCCTGAAGAGGGGCTGGCAGACAAGGCGCGCAATGATCGCGTGCCGTATGACATCTGGGCGAAGCAGGGCTTTCTTAACACAACGCCAGGCAAGGCCATTGAATACGCCTTTATCGCCCGCGAGTTGCGGCGCGTGTTCGATATCTGCAACGTCCGGGCGCTGGCGTTCGACCGCTACAACATGCGTTTTCTTCGCCCGCATCTGATTGATGCCGGGTTTACTGAGGCAGAGCTCGAGCGGTTCGTTGAGTTCGGCCAGGGCTTTGTCTCGATGTCCCCGGCGCTCAGGGAACTGGAAGCCAGGCTGCTGGGCGCGCAACTGAAGCACGGCAACCACCCCATTCTCGAAATGTGCGCCAAGAACGCCACGGTTATTACCGATCCCGCCGGAAACCGTAAGTTTGTAAAAGGTAAATCCAGCGGGCGTATCGACGGCATGGTTGCACTGGCCATGTCTGTCGGCGCGCAGACGAGCGATGAGGTGGAAGACCAGGGCGACGTTAACGACTTTATCTATAACTTTTTGAGCATCTAGCATGGCAGAAACCGACTACAGCATTGACCTGCGGACACGTTCGCCATTCTGGGCGCGCATGGCCTCTATTCTGACCGGTGGCCGACTGGTTACACCGGATAACGGCTCGCAGATGGCGGGCACATCAGCTCACGGCACTGTCGGGGAATCGGTGGTGAGCGATGAGCGCAACATGTCGATCAGCACCGTATGGGCCTGCATCAGGCTCATCTCCACCGTCACAGCCTCTTTACCGCTGGACGTTTTTGAAACCGTCGACGATCAGCGTAAGAAAGTCGACAACACCAACCCGCTGGCGAAGCTTCTCCGCTTCCGGCCCAACAACTTCATGACCGCGCTTGAGTTTCGCGAGGCGATGACAATGCAGCTCTGCGCGTACGGCAACGCCTACGCGCACCTGGAGCGAAACAGCGTGGGTGATGTCATCAGCATGCTGCCGCTGCTGAGCGCGAACATGGATGTCCGGCTCGATGGCAAAAATGTCATCTACCGCTACCGGCGCGACAGCGAGTATGTGGATTTTAAGCCTAAAGAGATTTTCCACCTTAAAGGCTTCGGCTTTAACGGGCTGGTGGGGTTGTCGCCGCTGGCGTTCAGCGCCAAATCTGCAGGCGTGGCGATCGCTATGGAGGATAACCAGCGGGAGTTCTTCGCCAACGGCGCGAAGTCGCCGCAAATCCTGATGACTGACGGCAAGGTGCTGACTAAAGAGCAGCGCGGGCAGCTGGAGGAAAACTTCAAGGAGATTGCCGGTGGCCCGGTGAGAAAACGCCTCTGGATCCTGGAGAGTGGATTTACCACCCAGCCTATTGGCATCTCGCCTCAGGACGCGCAGATGCTTGAGGCGCGCAAGTTTCAGGTGGCAGAGCTGGCGCGCTTTTACGGTGTTCCTCCGCACCTGGTCGGTGATGTTGAAAAAACAACTTCATGGGGCAGCGGCATTGAGCAGCAGAACCTCGGTTTTCTGCAGTACACCCTGAAACCCTATCTCGATCGCTGGGAATACAGCATTGAGCGCTGGCTGGTCAAAGAGTCCGATCAGGGCAGGCTCCACGCCGAGCATAACCTGGATGGACTGCTTCGCGGTGATTCAGCGAGCCGCGCCGCATTCATGCAAACGATGGTCAATACCGGGATCCGGACCGTTAACGAGGTGCGGCGACTGGATAACCTTCCGCCATTGCCTGGCGGTGATGTGGCAACGCGCCAGTCGCAGAACGTACCCATTACCGATCTCGGAACAAACAAAGAGCCCCGCACTGACGGGGCTTAATTTTTATGGGGGCCATGATGCCTGATATTCACAAGACGCTGGCGTTCGACCAGACCGAAATTAAGTTTACCGGTGACGGCAGCAAGGGAACGTTTGAAGGTTACGCCTCGGTATTCAACAACACCGACTCGGATGGCGACATTATTTTACCCGGCGCGTTCGCTGGCGTGGTCGCTAACCAGAGCCGCCAGGTGGCGATGTTCTTTAACCACCAGACGCGCGCCATCCCGGTCGGCAAGTGGGATGCCATGCATGAGGACGAGAAGGGTCTGTTTGTGCGCGGGCAGCTCACCCCCGGGCTAAGTCTGGCCGAAGACCTGAAGGCAGCCATGCAGCATGGCACTGTCGAGGGGATGTCGGTCGGGTTTTCTGTCGGACCGGACGATTACAGCGTCGGCACTACCGGCCTAATTTTCAAAAACATCTCGTATCTCCGGGAGATCAGCGTCTGCACATTCCCGGCTAACGAGCTGGCGGGCGTGACCGCCATGAAAAGTATCGACGGCATCAAAACCATTCGTGACGCGGAGGCCTGGCTGAGGGATTCAGTCGGTCTTACGCGCGCTGAAGCGCAGGCGTTTATCGCCCGCGTGAAGACCGCAGGCCGAAGCGAGTTCGGCGGCGGCGACATTGACGCGCTTGCACAGCGCATAACTTCCTTTGCCGCTAACCTGCGGAACAAGTAACGGAGCACCACATGTCTGAATTATCTGTACTGGAAAAAGCGATCGAGAACTCCCAGAAAGAAGTGAAGGAGCTCATCGAGGAGCAGCGTAAGTCCATCAACCAAAATGGTGAGATCAACAAACAGCTGCAGACCGACCTGGCTAAAGCCCAGGATGAACTGAAAAGCACCGGCAACCGCCTGTTCGATCTTGAGCAGAAACTGGCTGGCAACTCGCCTGAACAGACCGCCAAGAAGTCCTTTGCAGAGCGCGTGTCCGAAGACCTGATGAAGGGCTGGGATGGCTCCCGCACCAAAGCGAAAGTGACCAGCTTCGACAAGGTGATCGGGTCAGGAGCGAACTCTGCCGGCGCTCTGGTTCTGCCGCAGCAGCAGCCGGGCATCCTGATGCCGGGTCTCCGTCGCCTGACCGTACGTGATCTGCTGGCGCAGGGGCGCATTACCAGCAACGCGCTGGAATACGTTCGTGAGAACGTGTTTACCAACGCAGCCGCGCCAGTGGCAGAAGGTACGCTCAAGCCTGAAAGTAACATCACCTTCACCAAAGAAACGGCGAACGTGAAGACTATCGCCCACTGGATCCAGGCATCGCGCCAGATTATGGACGATGCGCCTGCCCTCGAGTCTTACATCAACTCCCGCATGATGTATGGCCTGGCGCTGGTGGAAGAGAACCAGATGCTGAACGGGGATGGCACCGGCGACAACCTCCAGGGGCTGAACGTGGTGGCGAACGACTACGAAACCGCACTGAACGCGACCGGGGATACCGGTGCTGATGTTCTGGCACATGCCATCTATCAGGTGTCGCTGAGCGAGTTCGAAGCCGACGGCATCATTCTTAACCCGGCGGACTGGCACCGCATCGCGCTGCTGAAAGACGCTAACGGCAACTACATTCTTGGCGGCCCGCAGGCGTTTGCCTCCAAAGTGCTCTGGGGTCTGCCGGTGGTGTCGACCACGGCGCAGACGGCAGGGAAATTCACCGTTGGCGCGTTTGGGCTGGCATCTCAGGTGTGGGATCGCATGGATGCCACTATCGAGATTAGTAATCAGGATCGCGATAACTTCGTTAAAAACATGCTGACCATCCTGTGCGAAGAGCGTCTGGCGCTGGCGCACTATCGTCCTGCGGCCATCGTTACCGGTGATATTACCGTCGGTACCGGCGCATAACAGAAGGGCGCGGTCAGCAATGGCCGCGTAAACGCTATGAAAATTAAAGCTCTCCGTATGTTCTCGCACTACCACCTCGGCACCGTTTCTCAGGGCGAAACCCGCATCGTGAAAAAGGAGATCGGCGAGGCGCTGGTGAAACTGCATCTGGCAGAAGAGGTTGAGCCTGAAAAGGCAGAAACGCCAGATCCCGAAAAACCGAAAACCGGGGGTAAAGGTGGAAATAAGCGCGGAGCAGATGGCGCAGATAAAGGCGCATCTCAGGGTTGATAGCGACGCCGAAGATACGCTTATCGGCGCATACGCATCGGCCGCCGTTGATTATGTTGAGCATTTCTGTGACGGTGCGCTGGTGGAGGTACTGACGCCGCCAGCAGAAGAAAAAGAGCCTCCCCGAGAGGTTCTTTTTACTTCCGGCATCTGGGCGGCAATGCTTTTGCTGATTGGCCACTGGTATGCGAACCGTGAAGCCGCGTCGCAGAATCTGGCGGAAACGCCGCTTGGCGTCGAGGCGTTGCTTTTACAGCACCGGCGGTGGCACTGATGGCCTGCTCCGGATGCGCCGCCCGGCGTGAATGGCTTAAAAAGTGGATGAAAATCGCCTATGAACGATCAACAGGTAAATCAGCTGCTGGCAGCACTGGCAGCACAGACAAAGGCACTGAACGAACAGACCGCCGCGATAACCCGCCTGGCGGTATCAAATGAGGAACTGTCCTCGCTTATATTGCGGGATCTCGCTGGCGACATAGAAACCACAACGATTGATTCCCCGCACCCCACCTACCTCAGCACCAGGCCCAGGGGGTAGCCATGCAGGCCGGGAAACTTAATAAACGAATCACGCTGCAAAAGCCTGTTAAAACGCAGAGCCCGGCCACTGGCGCGATCGTTAATGGCTGGGCTGATGTGGCTGAGCTGTGGGCTAACGTTACCGATTTGTCTGCGCGCGATTTTGTGGCCGCGCAGGCGGGACAGAGCGAGGTAACCACTCGGATCACTATCCGCTGGCGTGATGATGTCACGGATAAGCACCGCATTCTTTACCGTGGCCGCGTTTACGATATTCAGGGCGTGCTGGAAGACGATAAAAGCGGCCGGGAATACCTGACGCTGCCATGCTCGCGGGGGGTTAACGATGGCTGACGGCGTTGATTTCAGCATAATCGGTGTTGAGGCGTTGCTGGGGAAACTATCCTCCGTCAGTGACGATCTGCGCAGTCGCGGCGGGCGGGCTGCTCTCAGGCGCGCCGGTAACGTGATTGTCGAAAAAGCGAAAGCGAACGCCAGCCGAATCGATGATCCGCATACTGGCCGCAGCATTGCCGCAAACGTGGCAATGCGCTGGAACGGGCGGGTTTTTAAAACCACCGGCAATCTGGGTTTTCGGATCGGCGTTCTTCACGGTGCCGTCCTGAAAAAAGATCCTGACCTTGGTGAGAATGCGCCCACGCCACACTGGCGACTGATTGAGTTCGGTACCGAGAATGTGCGGGCGCAGCCGTTTATGCGCCCTGCGGCTGAAAGCAGTGTCGGTGAGGTGGTGAACGTCTTTGCTACTGAATACGAAAAGGCCATTGACCGTGCCATCAAGCGCGCGGCGAAAAAAGGAGTGCCTCCATGATTGCGCCGATCTTTAGCGTCTGCGCCGCCAGCCCGTCGGTGGTTGCACTGCTGGGCGGCGACACGCTGCGCCTCTATCCGTTCGGCCAGCAGGACGACAACGTGGTCTATCCCTACGTGGTGTGGCAGAACGTCACCGGCTCACCGGAGAACTATCTCGCGCAACGGCCCGATGTCGATTCGTTCACCCTGCAGGTTGATGCATATGCCGACACCGTGGACGACGTGATCGCTGTTGCCGCCGCGCTACGCGACGCTATCGAGCCACACGCATATATCACGCGCTGGGGTGGGCAGGAAAAAGACCCCGAAACCAGACGCTACCGCTATTCGTTCGACGTGGACTGGATAGTGAAGCGATAACCCTCTCACCGGCCCTGAGCCGGTTTTTTTATGACCGGAGATAAACCATGTCTGTATTAACTCAAGGCACGCAGCTCTATCTGCTCGCCAATGGCGCAGTGAGTGAAGTGGAATGTATTACAGCGTTTTCACCAGGCAGTAACCCTGCTGACCAGATTGAGGATACCTGCCTCGCTGAAAAGAACGATCGTACTTACAAACGCGGGCTTCGTACCCCGGGCGCAGCATCCCTCACGCTGAATGCTGATCCTAAAAATGCCAGCCATATCATGCTTTATAACCTGTCGATTTCCGATGATGAAGCCGATCAGGACCTGACCTTTGCAATTGGCTGGTCTGATGGTGAAGCCGGACCGACGGCAGCCGCCAGCGGCACGAGCGGTGCGGTAGACGGACTGGCGCTGCCCGACAGCCGCACCTGGTTTGTTTTCAAGGGTTACGTCAGCGACTTCCCGTTTGATTTTGCAGCCAACACGGTTGTTTCCACTTCCGCCTCTATCCAGCGTTCCGGCTCTGCCGTCTGGGTACCAAAAGCGAGCGCCTAAAGCATGAAGCTGACATTAGATGCACTGAAACAGGCCGGAGCATTCACCGGCCGCCCGGTAGAGAAAGAAATCACCTGGAAGCAGGGTGAGCAGGAGATCACCGCAACCGTCTATATCCGCCCTATGGGCTACCACTCGGCGATGACCGACGTTATGGCGGCAAATGGCCGGGTGGATGGCGTGGCCGGGCGTATTGCTGCCTCAATCTGCGACGAAGCTGGACATCCGGTGTTTTCCCCGGCGGACATTACCGGCGAAGCGGATCCGGAACGCGGCGCGCTGGATGGTCAGTTGACTATCGCTCTGCTGGTTGCCATCCAGGAGGTTAACGATCTGGGAAAGAGTACCAGCTCAGCGCCGAAGACGAGTTCTGGTGCGAGCTCGTCCTCAACGGCATCGGCGGAAGAACCATCGCCGAAGCGCGGGAAGCGATCAGCTTCAAAGAGTCGCAGCTCTGGGCGAAATACCGGGAACAATACGGCAGCCTGAACCCGATTATGCGAACGGAGTGGGGCGCTGCGCTGATCTCCTCCGTTCTGGCAAACGTCAACAAAGGCAAGGATGCTCCGACATTCCGTATCAGTGATTTTGCTCCACATATACCCGAAGCGCCCCTCTCTCTGGAAGATGCAATGAAGGCTTGGAGCTAATCAGGTTAATATTTGTGATACATTTAGATCTTCATAGATGGAGATCTCGTAATGAAAAATTTTGGTTGGCTTCTTTCTTTAATTGGCGTGTTACTTGGTATATATGCCCTATTAATGGATGTGACTGTCCCTGTGGGAGATGGCACGAATGTTGTTAATTTCGGGCTGCTTTCTCTAAGGCAGAATCTAGTGATAATTGCAGGTTTTTTGTTCTTAGGTGGCCTGATAGTCTCAGCATTAAGAAGGAAGAGGAATGTTCCTGTAGTAGATTTCACTGAGCTAGAACGCATTGATGCAAAATATTTTGTTATCCAAGCTGATGGCGGTGAACGCCTTGATATTTTAGCCATTGATAGGGTAACACTCATGCTTTTAGGGAAATATAGCAAGAGTAGTGTTTCAGATATCATGCTGATGAACAGACCTCTTATTGATAAATGGTTAACTTCTTTGCCTGTTGAACTGCAAAAGGATTTTAGGAGGCAGTTAGAAATTAGGCTAAAAGAGAACAGCTAAATGAGCCCCGCTTAGCGGGGTTTTTTTTGGAGAAAAAATGGCTAGTAAATCTCTTGGCACCCTCACGATAGATCTAATAGCCAAGGTGGGCGGTTTTGTTGCGGGAATGGATAAGGCCGAGCGCTCATCAGGGAAATGGCGCAAGCAAATAGAGGAAGACGCTAAAGCTGTCGGTTCAGCTATTTCGTCAGTAGGGGTCGCTGCGGCAGGTGCGGCGGTAACCGCAAGCGCTGCTGGCATTGTTTTGCTGAAGTCCACTTCTGAGCAAATCACAGAAACCGATCGCTGGGCAAAATCTCTGCGCGTCTCGACCCAAGAGCTTCTTGCGTGGCAGTTTGCAGCAGAAAAAGCCGGGGTATCTGGTGACCAGATGGCTGATATTTTCAAAGATATTGGCGATAAAATTGGTGATGCTGTACTTAATAAGTCAGGTGAGGCTGTTGATGCGCTAAATGCGTTGGGTTTATCAGCAGATAAGTTATCCAAAACCACTCCAGATAAACAACTTTTGGCTATTGGTGAGGCTTTAAGTAAAGTCTCTACTAACGCCGGGAAGATAACCATTCTTGAAAGTCTTGGTAATGACTTATCAAAACTACTCCCGCTTTTTGATAATAATAATGAAAAATTAAAGTCATTTATTCAACAAGCTAAAGATTATGGTGTTGCTCCTGACGCCAAGTCTATTAATGACCTGTTGAAAGTTAACGAGCTTTTTCAAGATATAGATGCTCAAGTTAAAGGGCTGAAAATTGAAATCGCTAGTGGACTCGCAAAAGTAGACTTGTCTCAATTAAATAAGTCTCTCAGCGATGTAAAAAACATCTTAACCGATCCTTCTGTTTTGCAAGGCCTGGCTTCTCTTGTGAGCCAGATAGCTGGGCTGGCGGGATGGATGGCAAAGGCGGCATCTGAGGCTGGTAAGCTTGCAGTAGCGTCGGGAAATAGAATGGCCGCCTTAGGCGGGAATGTCGATATGTCAAATATCGATCAGATAAATGAGCGTATTGAATATCTTCAGGGAAACCTTTCGGGGCGAGACGGTTTCTATTCCCAAGGTGAGTCTTTCTTTGGCTGGCTAACAGGCGGGGATGACAGCGTAAAAACCTTGAGTCAAGAGCTAAAGGGATTAATCGAACAGCGTGAAAAGCTGTCAGAACAAAAAAATGCTGTGAATCTCCCTCCCACGACTCAAGCTACCACGGCGCCAGCGGGTTCATTTGCGCTTGGAGTTAATGAGGTAAACGGCAAGCCAACGGTTGACGCCGGAGCTAAAAAGCTTGAGGGTGCCTTCAAAGCTACAGAGCAAAGCTACCTTCGCCAGATAGCCCTGATCGACACGACGGGTAAAAAATCAGCTGAGGTTACAGAGCAGCAGAAGCTGCAGTTTGATATCGCTGACGGCAAACTGGAGGGGCTTAACGCGACGCAGCGCCAGCACCTTGAGCAACTGGCCACAGAGGTAGATCGGCTTAATGCTGTTAAAAAGGCCAATGAAGACAATCTTAAAGTGGCCGAATACGTGGCGAACCTGCAGCGCGAGAACGCGAACAGCGCCGCCACCCTCAATGCCGATATCGTAGGTGCTGGCATGGGTGACAAGGCGCGGGATCGTATGCGCGAGCGGCTGGCCGTCGAGCGGGAATTTAACGAAAAGCGCGCTGATCTGCAGCTTCGTTACCTGACTGGTGAAATCAAGAACCAGGGCGAGTACGACCGCTATACAGGTGAGCTCGAAAAGGCCCAGGCCGAGCGCCTCGGCAACTACGAATCCTACTACCAGCAGATAGACCAGCTCGACGCCGACTGGGTGACCGGTGCGCGCGACGGCCTGGCTAACTGGGTTGATGACGCCACGAACTACTCCTCTCAGGCTGCCAGCGCAATGCAGAGCGCGATGTCCGGCATTACCAGCAATATTGTCGATATGCTCAACGATAACGAGGCTTCCTGGAAGGACTGGAGCGTCAGCGTCCTGAAGTCGATCCAGACCGTGCTGGTTAATATGGCAATCGCCAACGCTGTCAGCAGTATCGGCTCGCTTTTCAGCTTTGGCGCGGCAGCGGGCGGCAGCACGCCTTCAGGTTCATATGCCAGCGCGGCGGCAGGCGTAAAGCTAAATGCCAAAGGCGGAGTGTACGAATCCGCCGATCTGAGCAAGTTCAGCAACAGCATCGTCAACAGCCCGACCATGTTCGCGTTCGCTAAAGGCGCTGGCCTGATGGGTGAAGCCGGGCCGGAGGCGATCATGCCGCTGACGCGTGCCGCCGACGGCTCGCTGGGTGTCCGGGCACTGGATTCCGGTCAGGGGCAGGGCGGCGGCCTGTCCGTCAGTATCGGCGATATCAATTTCAACTCCCAGACGCAGCAGCCGGCCAGCCAGGGTATTGCCAGCGCCGCTGGCCGCCAGCTTACGGATGCGATCCTGCGCACGGTCAACGATGAAGTCAGCCGCCCCGGCACACCTCTCTGGCGGGCAATCAAAGGAGTTTAACCTTGGCCGTAGAAACTTTTACCTGGTGCCCGCGTGTCGGCGCACAAAGTGACACCAGTTTCCGGACGCGTAAGGCGCAGTTCGGGGACGGATATGCCCAGGTGTCGGGCGACGGTATCAACCCCAGGACGCCGCAATGGACCGTCAGCTTTACCGGAAAGGAGACCTATATTCTGGAGATAAAAGCCTTTCTTGAGCGGCACGCGGGCTGGAAATCTTTTCAGTGGAAGCCGCCTCTCGAACCCGCAGGTCTTTACCGATCCGAATCCGTCAATATTGTTACCCACGGTGCCGGTCTCTACACCCTCAGCACCACCTTCACACAGGCATTTCATCCATGAGCATTTCATCTGACGTACAGAAGCTGGAGCCCGGCGAAAAGGTCAAACTGCTGGAGGTGGACGGCTCGGCGTTCGGCGCCGGCATCCTGCGATTTCACAACGAGACGATCGCACACACCGAGGCCGAGCTTGCCGCAGCAGGAGGAGACGAAACTCTTCTCGATCCGAAGTCGCTATGGTGGCAGGGAGTGGAGTACAGCGCCTGGCCTTTCCAGCTGGAAGGGCTGTCCTTCAGCAGCGACGGCCAGAGCGCCAGGCCAAAACTGACCGTGGCAAATATCAAGGGAACCATCGGCGCGCTGTGTCGCCGGTTCCAGGGCATGGCCCGGGCGAAGGTCACTATCCATGAAACCTTTGCCCACTATCTGGATGCCCGCAATTTTTCGCAGGGCAATCCGGATGCCGACCCGCTGGAGGAGCGCAAGCAGGTCTTTTATGTGGATCGTAAATCCGGCGGCGATGACGAAACGGTGGAGTTTGAGCTGTCCAGTCCCGCCGACCTGCGCGGCCAACAGATCCCGACGCGCCAGATCCAGCCGCTGTGTACCTGGTGCATGCGGGGCTGGTATAAAACCGGTAACGGCTGCACCTACGCCGGGCAAAACGGCTGGTTCGATAAAGACGGTAATCAGGTGGATGACCCGGCGCTGGATGTCTGTTCCGGCCTGCTTTCGACCGGCTGTAAACCGCGATTCGGCGAAAACGAGGAGCTGGATTTTGGCGGTATGCCAGGCGCTTCCCTTCTCAGGAGTTAACCATGCGCAGTAAAACGATCAGTGCCATTCTGGCGCACGCTGAATCAGCTTTCCCCTCAGAGTGCTGCGGGCTGGTTATCCAGAAGGGCCGGGTAGAAAAATACATTCCCTGCGAGAACCGCGCCGCCGCCCCCGGTGAGCAGTTCGAGATCGCCCCCGAGGATTATGCCGCAGCGGAGGACCAGGGCACGGTGGTGGCCGTGGTTCACAGCCATCCGGGCGACGGAGCAACCACACAGCCCAGCGAGCTTGACATGCTGATGTGTGATGCCACCGAGGTGCCCTGGGTGATCGCCTCATGGCCTGAGGGCGATATCCGCACTATCACGCCCCGCGGCGATCGTCCGCTGACTGGCCGCCAGTTCGTACTGGGGCACGCCGACTGCTGGACGCTGCTGATGGATTACTTCCGCACAGAACATGGCATCACGCTGCCCAATTACAGCGTGGAGCGCCACTGGTGGGAGCAGGGCGAAAACCTGTATATGGATAACTGGTACGAATGTGGTTTCCGTGAATTCAGCGGGCCGCCGCGCCCGGGCGATGTGGTCATCATGCAGGTCCAGTCGCCTGTGGCAAACCATGCCGGTGTGCTGCTGGAGGGCAACATGCTGTTGCATCACATGTACGGACAGCTGAGCCAGCGGGTGCCGTACGGGGGCTATTACCTCGACCGGACCATCAAAATTGTCCGACATCAGGAGTTGATGTAATGCAGAACTGCACCGTGATCAAACTGAGCGGCTCAATGGCGCAGCGCTTCGGGCGAACCCATTACCGCGTGCTCGATACGTCGAAGGAGGTTTTCCGGGCGCTCTCGGCGACTATTGACGGCTTTGAGGCCTGGATGCGGCAGGCGCGGGCGCTGGGCCTTGATTTCGTTATCTTCCGCAACCGTCGCAACATCGGGGAGGACGAGTTCGGGATGTGCAGCGCCGGTAATGAGCTGCGCATTATTCCTGTCATTCGCGGCAGTAAGCGCGCGGGCGTGTTCCAGATCGTGGCCGCCGCCGCCATCGCCGCCTTTGCCTGGTGGAACCCGATCGGCTGGACCGCTGCCACGCAGGGTGCGCTGTATGCTGCTGCCGGATCTATGGCCGTCGGCGGCGTGGTTCAGATGCTTTCTCCGCAGGTGGCCGGGCTGCGTTCGCGGGAGGATCCGGACAATAAACCCTCCTATGCGTTCGGCGGTCCGGTGAATACCACTGCCGCCGGTAACCCGGTACCGCTGCTGTACGGGCAGCGTGAAATTGGCGGGGCCATCATTTCGGCGGGCATCTACACCGAAGACCAGCAGTAATTCTCTTTTCATCCCGGGCCGCCTTATGGCGGCTTTTTTTATGGGCGAAATATGACCACGAAAATAAAAGGCCGCAAGAGTGGCAGCAAAAAGGGGCACACTCCGGTTGAGTCTCCGGACAGCGCCCAGTCGATCGCCCGGGCCAAGATGCTGATCGCCCTGGGCGAAGGGGAGTTTGCCGGCGGGCTGACAGGGCAGACAATTTTTTTCGGTGACGGAACTTCTTATACACCGCTGCAGAACACTGACGGCTCGGAAAACTTCCCCGGTGTGGTCTGGGAGTTCCGATCCGGTGTGCAGGACCAGTCTTACATTCAGGGCTTCCCCGGCGTTGAAAACGAGCTGACTGTTGGCTATGAGCTGAAGTTCGCTGTGCCGTACATCCGCGCAATTTCGAACACGCAGTTGTCAGCGGTACGGGTCCGCGTAGGCTGGGCGACCCTGCTCTGGCAGAAGGATAACGGCGACAAGGTTGGTACCCGTGTGGAATACGCCATCGATCTGTCTGTTGATGGCGGCACATACGAGACGGTGATTAACGGTGTTGTGGACGACAAGGCGACGACTCTCTACGAGCGAAGCCACCGTATAAACCTGCCGAAGGCCACCACCGGCTGGCAGCTGCGCGTGCGCCGCGTCTCTCCGGACGCCACAAGCATCAACGTCGTCGATACGATGAAGGTGCAGGCGGTTACCGAGATCATCGATGCCAAGCTTCGCTATCCGCATACCGCGCTGCTGTACGTTGAATTTGATGCCCGGCAGTTCCCGAACGGCATTCCGCAGGTGGTGTGCAGCCCGAAAGGGCGGATCATCCGGGTGCCCGATACCTATGATCCGGAGACCCGGACCTACAGCGGGACCTGGACGGGCACTTTTAAATGGGCCTGGACCGATAACCCGGCCTGGATTTTCTACGATATCGTCCTGAGCGAGCGCTTTGGCCTCGGCCAGCGTATTGGCTCTGAGCAGCTTGACCGCTGGGAGCTGTACCGCATCGCGCAGTATTGCGATCAGCTGATCCCGGATGGCAGAGGCGGCATGGAGCCACGCCACCGCTGCAACGTGTACATTCAGGACCGGGCGGACGCATGGACGGTGCTGCGTGACCTGGCGGCGCGGTTCCGGGGTATGACCTACTGGGGCGACAACCGCATGTATGTCCTGGCGGATATGCCGGACGACACCTCGCACATCTACAATCATGCCAACGTGGTCAACGGCAAATTTACCTTCTCCGACCCCAGCGAGACGACGCGCTACACCACGGCGCTGGTCAACTGGTCAGATCCAAAAAATCATTACAAAGATACACCTGAACCCGTTTACGACAACGAGCTGGCAATGCGCTACGACTACCGCCAGATTGAGCTGACGGCTATCGGGTGTGATCGCCAGTCAGAGGCAAACCGCCACGGGCGCTGGATCCTGTTGACGAATGGGGCGGGCGAGGTAGTGACGTTCGATACCGGCCTGGATGTACCGTCGGTAGGGAAAGTTATTGGTGTGGCCGCGAATGAACTGGCCGGGCGTATTATCGGCGGGCGCATCAGTGCAGTGAACGGGCGCACCGTTAAGCTTGACCGTGCAGCCGACGTCAAGCCAGGGGATCGCCTTTTCGTTAACCTGCCTTCCGGATCTGCGCAGGCGCGCACTGTCCAGGCTGTTAATGGTGACATGGTTACCGTCACCACCCCCTGGAGCGAGACGCCGGAAGCGGAAAGCAACTGGGCGGTCGAGGCTGACGATCTGTATATGGCGCTATTTCGCGTAACGGCCGTCACCGACAACAACGACGGCACCTATGCGGTCACCGGCACAACGTACAACCCCGATCTTTACTTCGCTGTGGATCATGGTGCCCGCCTCGATGAGCGTCCAATCAGCGTCATTCCGCCAGGTGTGCAGGCGCCCCCGGATAATGTCTCAATCGACAGTTACTCGCAGGTCAACCAGGGGATTGCTGTCACCACTATGCGTGTGGCCTGGGATTCCGTTCCCGGCGCCATAGCTTATGAGGCCCAGTGGCGAAAAGACTCCGGCAACTGGGTCAGTGTGCCGCGTACCTCAACTCAGGGCTTTGAGGTGACGGGTATTTATGCTGGCCGCTACCTGGTGCGCGTGCGCGCCGTTAATGCGATGGACGCATCAAGTGTCTGGAGTTTTTCGGATGAGGTGGCGTTAACCGGCAAAGTGGGCAATCCGCCTAAACCTGTCGGCCTCACCGCGTCGGATAACGTGGTGTTTGGCATCGAGCTTAACTGGGGGTTTTCAGAGAACACCGGCGACACGCTGAAGACGGAAATTCAGTACAGCGTTACTGGATCCGATGATGACGCCATGCTGCTGGCCGACGTGCCGTACCCGGCGCGAAAGTATCAGCAGATGGGCCTGCGGGCCGGGCAGATTTTCTGGTACCGCGCGCAGCTGGTGGACAAAACCGGTAACGAGTCGGGCTATACCGACTGGGTGCGCGGGCAGGCGAGTATCGATGTCAGCGACATCACCGACGCCATTCTGGAGCAGATCAAAGACACCGAACTCTTCAAGGACCTTATCAAGAACGCTGTCGAGACAAGCCAGACAGTTGCGGACATGGCTGCCTCAATAGCCGAAAATGCCGATCAGCTGGCGGCGGCCGTCGGCGCAAACCGGGAAACTGCCGAGGGCGTCATTAAAAACGCTCTGGCCATCGCAGAAGTGACGTTCCGGCAGTCGGCCCAGAACGGTGAGAACTCGGCGCAGTTCGAGCAACTGCGGCAGGTGATTGCCACAGAGACCGAGGCGCGGGTTACCGACGTCACCCGGCTGGATGCATCGACGGCAGCAAACGCAGCGGGCATCACTGAGGTGCGCGAGGCGATCGCCACCGAGGAAGAAGCGCGGGCGACGGCGGTTAGTCAACTGACGGCAGCAACTAAAACCGCCGCTGATAAAGCCGATGCGGCAAGTGATGCAGCTGATGCAGCTACTGAGCAGGTGGCGCAAAACACCGCGGCGATCACCGAACTCGATCAGGTGGTCACCACGCTGGACAGCGCCACGGCCTCCCGGTTCGATGAGCTGGCGGGCCAGACATCGGAGGCCAGCGGCAGTGTGCAGAATACGGCGGTAGCCCTGATTGAGAACACGCTGGCGCAGGTCAGTGCCCGGCGGACCCTGACGGCGGTGAATGCTGCCAACAGCGCCCAGATTGACCGCATTGATACGGTAGCGGTCAGCGACCGGGAAGCTACTGCACAGTCCATGCTGCAGATGTCCTCCCGGGTGGACAGTGCTGTCGCCTCGATCAACAGCATCAACCAGACGTTTGCTGATTACCGGCAGTCCACGGCATCGCAGATCACCTCGCTGACGGCCACGATCGGTGGCGTCAGTTCGTCAGTGACAACAAACGCCCAGGCGCTGGCTGACGTCAACGGCAAGCTGAACGCGATGTACAGCATCAAGGTAGGTCTTGCCAGTAATGGACAATACTATGCAGCAGGGATGGGGATTGGCGTAGAGAACACACCAGGTGGCATGCAGTCACAGATCGTCTTCCTGGCTGACCGCTTCGCCGTTACCACTACAGCTGGCAGTACGGTGACGCTGCCGTTTGTCATTCAGAACGGGCAGGTAATCATCCGTGATACCGTCATTGGAGACGCCACCATTACGCGCGCCAAACTGGCTGAGACGATCGATTCAGTTAATTTCGTGCCAGCGCAGACGGGTATGTCTATCAACTTCAGGACAGGGGCTGTACAGATCAATGGCGCTAACGCAGGCCAGGGCCGGTTTACGCTCGACAATAACCGGCTCGTTTCGTATGACCAGTACGGACGCCCGGCGGCAGTTATGGGGCAGAGGTTGTAATGCAGACATTTATCCAGGGAACCTCGTTTGACGCCATAAACTCGATGGCGGTTAACTACGTGATGGATGTGCTGGATATTTCCGGTTCGGGTAGCAAATCCTACCCCGCCGGATGTACCTACCAGGCGTCGCTACTTATCGAGTCGGTGATCCAGGCGATGCCGACTAATAACCCGTATCAGGTAACTGTTTCCGGGAATGTCGTCTCATGGAATGTGGCGACGCCGATCCGACTGGTAGTATTCGCCTCACCCAATACGGGGCGGGAGTCGGATTATTACGGATTCTCGCTCTACTCCTACGACGGCAACGGTAACCGGACAATTAAACTGGCGCCTGACTTCACCCCGTTTTGCCTGGTCAGCGTGATTGATGTTCCGCCGGGTAGCCAGAATATCGCCTCATCAATCCCGCTGGGTCAGAAAATCGTGACATTTATCCGGGCGCGCGACGGCGATGCGCGGATGCCGACGTCCTTTTACCAGCAGTACAATGCGGGGGGTAATTACGGATTCTCGTTCGTGCAGACGGGCGGCATGACGCAAACGGGCTGCCGGATGTACATCTTCTCAAACTACCTCGTTAACATACCTACGCATGGCTTTTTCCTGTACCGGGACGGAGCTATGGTGTGGCACAGCAATTGTCTGCCTTTGAACATGCGACTTTTGGAGGGGGATGCAACGTCGGGATCCCCAGTGGCGGTTACTCCCGGTATCACCTCCGGGATTTATATTCCACAGGATCCATCGAACCCACAATACGGCGGCTACCTGAACATGAACTGTTCCAGCGCGGGTATTTCTGGTGGCGTCTGGAAGGCGTCCTCCGCGGTGGTCTATTCGAGCCGGATTATTTCTTCCAGCGAGGCATCTGCGTTTAAGCCGTGGGCTATCAGCGGCAGGGTGGGCCTTATCGACAGCAGTATCTACGACCAGTATTACCCCTATGCG
>NZ_BBMZ01000012.1 GCF_000759795.1 Pseudescherichia vulneris NBRC 102420 | reverse complement strand
AAACCTGCACCGTGCCTGACGTAGGCCGGGCAAACGCAGTGCCGCCCGGCAATGCAGCATCAGCACAGTCACGCCCGGTGGCGCTACGCTTACCGGGCCTACACGAGGATTAGCCCAATACAGCCGTGCTGAGACGACAGGTGCAGCAGCGTCGGCCCTGCTCGTCAAATACCGCAATCTCCCAACTCTGGCTCTGGCGGCTGAGGTGCAGCGGCTGGCAGACGCCGTGCACTTTCCCCTGCGACACCGGGCGGTGGTGGGTGGCGTTCAGCTCGGTGCCGACCACGCACTGCCCGTCGCGGGTCATCAGATAGCCCGCCATCGAGCCGAGGGTTTCGGCCAGCGCCGCCGAAGCTCCGCCGTGCAGCAGACCAAACGGCTGATGGGTGCGGGCGTCAACGGGCATCTCCGCTTCCAGCAGGTCGTCGTCCAGCCGGGTATAGACAATTCCCAGATGGGCAACCAGGGTATTACTGCTGGTAGCGTTGAGTTCCTCAAGGGTGAGATGACGTTTCCAGATCATATTCAGGCTCCCAGCGTCGAGCCGCCGTCCACCACAATGTCCTGCAATGTGATGTGGCTGGCGAGATCGGAGGCGAGAAACAGAATGGTATTGGCGATCTCCTGCGGGCGGGCAATTTTGCCCAGCGGGATCCCCAGCTTGAACTGCTCGCCAAAGCCGCGAATGCGCTGCTGCTCGGCGTCCGGGCTGGTCCACAGCGTGCGCTGCATATCGGTGTCGGTGGAGCCCGGTGAGACGATGTTGCACCGCACACCGCTGGCGGACAGCTCCAGCCCCACGGTCAGGGCCAGGCTCTTCAGCGCCGCCTTCGAAGCTCCGTAGGCGCTCATGCCGATGCGCGGCGTATGGGCGGCATCGGAGGCGACGGTGACAATCGCCCCGCCCCGCTGGGTACGGAACTGGGCCATGGTCTGCTGGAAGAGGTTAAACGCGCCGCCGACGTTGACCGCCAGCGTCTGCTGCCAGTCGTCAAGCGACAGCTGGTCAGTTGTCCCCATGCGGAGGATCCCAGCCGCGTTCACCAGCACGTCAAGACGCGGGGTGATAGCCAGCAGACGCTGACATACCGCTGCCACCTGGTCAGCGTTGGCAATATCCAGCTCCTCACAGGCGAAGGGATAGTCGGCCTGGCTGAAGTCACGATCGAAGCCCGTAACCTGTGCCCCCGCCTCGACAAAGGCCAGCGCCGTCGCGTAGCCGATGCCCTTCCCTGCGCCGGTGACCCACACCGTCTTGCCGCTAAAATCCAGTCCGGCCACTATTTCACCTCGCGGGAGAGCAGCGCCCACCAGGCGTCGATGGTGGGATTTTTCGCCAGCATGACAAAATCGATGTCACCGTAGACCTTGCGCCAGCGCGCGGCCAGCGCCATCATCCGTACCGAATCGAGGCCGTAGTCAATCAGGTTCTCATCATCCATCGGCTCATCGGACTCGTCGAGCAGGGGCAGCACCACGGCACGCAGCGCCGACTTGCTGACCGGCACCGGAAGCAGATCCTCGGTCATCACTACCCGTCCAGAACGCCCGGCCACGTAGTTGAGGGCCATCAGATGCTCGTCGCGGCTAAAGTCTGCCAGCGCGTCGGCCACCATAAAGGGCTTGATGTCGCGCATAAAGGCGTCGGTGGCGGTGGTCATGCAGCCGATGTGGGCATAGACGCCGGTTATCAGAAGCTGGTTGCGCCCGCTCTCTTTCAGCATCTGCTCCAGCGGCGAGCGGTGGAAGGCGCTGTAACGCCACTTCACCAGCACGGTGTCGTCCTCGTCCGGGGCCAGGGCGGCAACCACCTGCTGCTCCTCCGGCTTGCGGGTCAGTCCCGGCCCCCACATGTCGTTCAGCAGGGCGCGATCTTCATCGCTCTGCTCTTTCGGCTGGGCGGTGTAGTAGACAGGAATGTTGTGCTGCTTGCAGAATGCGCGCAGGGCGGCGATGTTCGCCACCACCTGGGCCATCATCGGGCAGTTTTCGCCCCAGAAGTTGATGAAATAGTCCTGCATATCATGAATTAACAGCGCGGCGCGCTCAGGCTCAAAGGCCCAGCTGACTTTGTTCTGCGGGATCTCGGTGGCCGCAGGCAGCGCGTAGCCGGTTAATTTTGGGATTGCCATACTTCTCTCCTTTGTTACGCCTGTGACCGTTCGGCCAGCCGCAGGCGCAGCTCTCTCTTATCGACCTTACCGACCGGCGTTAACGGCAGTGCGTCCACGCACTCCACGCGATCGGGCAGTTTAAATTCGGCGACGCCCTGCTCACGCAGGAAGCGGCGGATCTCCACGGCGCGCACCGGCTGGGATACCACCAGATACGCACAGCTCTTCTCGCCGAGCAGGCTGTCTTCCATGCTCACCAGCGCGGCATGAATAATGGCCGGGTGGCGCAGAAGCAGGTTCTCGACCTCTTCGGCGGCGATCTTCTCGCCCCCACGGTTGATCTGATCCTTCTCGCGCCCCTGGACGGTGATGTAGCCCGCGTCGTCGATAGCGATCAGATCCCCGGAGCAGTAAAAACCGTTCTCGTCGAAGGCGCTGGCGTTGTGCTGCGGGCTATTGAAGTAGCCGCGGAAGGTGTAAGGCCCGCGCGTCATCAGGCGGCCCACCTCGCCGCGCGGGAGCGGATTGCCGTCGGCGTCCGCCACCCACACTTCGTCATCCGGGCTCATCGGGCAGCCCTGGGTATTGTTGATGCGCTCAAGGCTGTCATCGAGGCGGGTATAGTTCACCAGTCCCTCCGCCATGCCGAATACCTGCTGTAGCTGACAGCCTATCTCTGCTGGAATACGCGCGGCGAGGGTAGCGGAGAGCCGCGCCCCGCCGACCTGCAGCAGCGTGAGCGAGGCCAGCTGGGCGTTGCTGCCCCACTCGTGGATCGCCTGTAGCCAGAGGCTAACGGCGGGCGGCACCAGCGCGGTCACGTTGATTTGGTGCTTCTCAATCAGCGGGAAGCAGAGGGTGGCGCTGGGATCGGCGGCCAGCACCACGCAGCCTTCGGCCAGGAAGACGCCGAGCGCGCCGGGGGAGCTCAGCGGGTAGTTGTGCGCCGCTGGCAGGGCGCAGAGGTAGCGCGTCCTGTTATCGAAATGGCAGATCTCATTGCTGCGACGAATGCTGTAGTAGTAATCGTTATGGGTGCGCGGGATCAGCTTCGGCGTGCCGGTGCTGCCGCCGGAGAGCTGGAAGAACGCCACCTCATCGGCAGGCGTCGGCGCGTTTACGACGCGCTCGCTCGGACGGGCGATGGCCGCCTCAAGGGCATGCTCGCCGGGCTCGTTGCGCAGCAGCACCACCCGCAGCGAGTTATGCTCCTCGATGAAGCCGTTAAGAAAGCCATCGTCGCTAAACAGAGAATGATCGCGGTCGGCCACCAGCAGAGCCGGTTTGATCTGTGCCGCGTAGGCATTTAGCTCGCTGCGCTGATGGCTAAACAGGGCATTCACCGGCGCAACGCCGATTTTCAACAGGGCAAAGAAGGTGATGTAGAACTCCGCCACGTTGCCGAGCTGCACCAGTGCGGTTTCCCCGGCTCGCAGCCCCTTTGCCTGCAATGCGGCGGCCAGGTTATCCACCGCCTGGTTAAGCTGGCGATAGCTCAGCTCGCGTTCGCCGTCGATCACCGCCAGCGCATCGCTCTGCGCGTGGCGGGTCAAGATATCGCTCAGGGGCAGATCCTGCCAGTAGCCTTTCTCGCGGTAGCGCCGGGCAAATTCATCGGGCCAGCGGGTAAAAGGAATTGTCATGATTGCTCCTTAATGCAAACCAAATACGTTGAGCATGGTGGTGAGTTTTACGCCGGTTTCGCGCCATTCGGCCTCCGGCGACGAGGCTGGGACGATCCCGGCCCCGGCAAACAGGCGGACCTGGTTATCGTGCAGACGCGCGCAGCGGATGGTAACCACCCACTCGCCGTTGCCTTCAGCGTCGCACCAGCCGACGATGCCGCCGAACAGGTCGCGGTTAAACGGCTCCAGCTCGGCAATGAGATCTTTTGCCGCCTGGTGCGGGAAGCCGCTCAGCGCCGGGGTTGGGTGCAGCAGACAGGCCAGCGACAGAGCATTCTCTTCCGCCTGCGCCACCCCTTCGATAGGCGTCGCCAGATGCCAGAGGGTGGGCGTATTCACCAGCTGCGGTGAGTCCGGCAGCGTCAGAACACGGCTGCGCGGGGCGAGAACGGTTTTCATCGCCTGGGTCACCAGCTCATGCTCGTGGCGATCTTTCTCAGAGGCCAGCAGCTTGTTGCCCGCCTCGCGATCCAGCATGTCATCGGGCTGGCGACGGGCGGAGCCGGCCAGCGGCAGGGAACTAAAGTTTGCCCCCTCTTTACGCAGCAGCAGCTCCGGGCTGGCACCCAGCAGCACGTCGCCGTCGGGCAGCGGCACGTGGAAGTTAAAGCTGGCAGGGTTCTGGGCGATCAGCCGCTCCAGCAGCGCCCCGCCGTCTACGCGTTTGTCGGTGGTGATATCGATCAGGCGGGAAAGCACAACCTTATCAACCCGCGGCGTGGCGGTGAGCGCGGCGGCACGGGTCACCATATTGGTAAAGACCGGGTGCTCCGGGATAGACTTGCGGGTGACCACGCTGAGGGCCTCTCTCCCCTGGAAGTAGCGTGCGGAGTGCTGCTTCTCGGTACGGGAGAAACGCTCCCAGGCTCGGGGGATAAACAGCGCGGAGGGCTGAGTGGTATCAAACGGAATGGCTCCCACCACGATTGGCTTAGCGATCCCCTGCTTTTTGGCCTCGCTGAATGCCTGAGCCAGCCGCTGCTGGAATGCGCCGTTGAGATCGTCCCCGCCGTTAGCCGGTTCGCTGATGCGCATAACGCAGCCCGATGTGCTGAAGCTGCGGTACGGCGACATAAAGAAAAATTGGTCTGATGCCAGCGTGTTCACGGTAAGCTGAGTCTCCTCCGCCATTGACGTATCCATATCCTTCTCCGAAAACGATAAAGGTAGTAAGAATTATTATCATTTATATTTGGGTCGGTAAGCTAAGAGTTATCCCGAGCGATGTCAACCTCAGCGAACGCAGTTTTGTGCGGCTAAAAACTTGCATCCGGCGGCGCAATGATGAAAATGAGAAGCATTAGCCGCACAATAACAGGATGCACGCCGTGAAACTCCCCCCGCTTTCGCTTAAGTCCCTGCTGACCCTGGGTCTTTTTGTTTTAGGATTTTCTGTAGCCCATGCCGCCGACTGGCCGCGCCAGATTGCCGACAGCCGGGGCGTTCATACCCTCGATCATAAACCTCTGCGCATTGTCTCAACCAGCGTCACGCTCACCGGCTCGCTGCTGGCGATTGACGCCCCGGTGGTGGCCAGCGGCGCAACCGCGCCGAACAACCGCGTTGCCGACGAGAACGGCTTCCTGCGCCAGTGGGGCGGGATCGCGAAGCAGCGCAAGCTTGCCCGGCTCTATATTGGTGAGCCGAATGCGGAGGCGGTCGCCGCCCAGATGCCGGATCTGATCCTCATCAGCGCTACTGGAGGCGACTCGGCGCTGGCACTTTACGATCAGCTCTCTGCCATTGCCCCGACGCTGATCATTAACTACGACGATAAGAGCTGGCAGACGCTGCTCACCCAGCTCGGAGAGATCACCGGCCAGGAGCCGCAGGCCAAAGCCCGAATTAGCGATTTTAATCAGCAGCTGGCGAAGGTGAAGCAGCAGATGACCCTGACGCCGCAGCCGGTCAGCGCCCTGGTGTATAACCCGGCGGCGCACAGCGCCAACCTGTGGACCGCTGACTCGGCCCAGGGGCAGCTACTCTCACAGCTGGGCTTTACCCTGGCGACGCTGCCTGAAGGACTGCATGCCAGCCAGAGCCAGGGCAAGCGGCACGATATCGTCCAGCTGGGCGGGGAAAACCTTGCCGCCGGACTGAATGGCGAAGCGCTGTTCCTCTTCGCCGGTAACGAGAAAGACGCCGAGGCCATCTACGCCAACCCGCTGTTGAGTCATCTCAGCGCGGTGCAGAACAAACGCGTCTATGCCCTTGGCACCGAGACGTTTCGCCTCGACTACTACAGCGCCACCCTGCTGCTCAAGCGCTTCGCCACGCTGTTTAGTTAAGCGTCAACGGGTGGGCTGTGGTGGAAACGCCGCAGCTCACCGAGAAGCAGGATCAGCACCGCGCCCGTCACCGCCAGCACCGCTCCGCCAACGCTGGCCGAGGCGGCGGGCGTCATCGCCACGCTCATCCCACCCAGCAACGCTGCGCCAATCGCATCCCCGGTAACGTTCTGCGCCGTCCACAGGCCGTTGATCCTGCCCAGCATCGCCTCCGGCGTCTGGGTTTGCAGCAGCGTGTACTGAAGCAGGGAGCTAATGGCGCTCAGCCATCCCGCCAGGGCAAGGAACAACACGCCCAGCGGCCAGACCGGCATCAGGCTAAACAGGGCGATGGCGATAAAGGCCCCGAGGGTTGAGAAGAGAATAATTGCGCCAGGACGCGGACGCTGAACCAGGTTGCCGCTGGTGAGCGCCCCCACGGCGGCTCCGAGCGGCAGGGCCGCGTAGAGAATACCGATCTCGGCGGCTGACATCTGCCAGTGCATTGCCAGCGCCGGGTAGAGCACGCGAACGGCGCTGGCCATCGTCAGCAGGCCGCCCAGCAGGGCGATACCGCCGATCAGCGGGCTGCGCAGCAGGAAGCGAAACGCCGCCAGCAGCGACTTCAGGGGATGCTCGCGCGGCTGGGGCGGCGGAGGCAGCTGCGGCAGGCGCAGCAGGGTCAGGGTGGTGATAAAGGTTCCCGCCGCCGCCAGGGCGTAGTTCCACACCACGCCCCCGGAGGCAAGCAGCAGGCCGCCGAGCATCGGTGAGATAACCGATCCCAGCCGCACGGTGAGCATGGTGATCGCCCCGGCCTGCATCAGATTCTCTCGCCCCACCAGCGCCGGGGTGGCGGCCAGCAGCGCCGTGACGCCCAGCGCGCCGAAAAAGCCGTCCCACAGGCCGAGGAGATAGATCGCCAGCAGCGAGGGTTCAGGCAGCGCGGCGTTGAGGCAGAGGCCAATAAAGCCGATACCGCAGGTGCCGCGCGCCAGCAGGATCAGGCGCTTGCGCTCGTAGCGGTCCGCCAGCACGCCGCCAACCATCAGGCCAACAAACATCGCCCCGCCGGTCAGGGTGACTGCCAGCCCCACCCGCCAGCTGGAGTGGGTCAGGGCCTGGATCTGCACCGGCACGGCGACGCCGAGCAGCCCCAGCGATACAATCGAGATAAAACGGGCAATAAAAACAGCGCGAAACGCGGGATGGGTTCTCAGCAGGCTGACATTGATCAGCCAGGATTGTCGGGTCATAACAAAGCCTTAATGCGAACTTTTGATACCAGTTTTTAAGCCGCACATGCTAACATACCGCAATAAGATCGATAACGATAATTACTATCATTATCATGTCAGGGACGTTGTTATGTCGCATTCCGTTAATCCGGCGCGCCCGTGGGCCGTGGGCGGATTATTGCTACTGCTGCTGGTGGCAGGCGTGCTCAGCCTGCTGATCGGGGCCAAACCGCTGCCCCTCTCCGTTGTAATGGATGCCCTCTCCGGCACCTGCCAAAGCGCCGACTGCACGATTGTGCTTGATGCCCGCCTGCCGCGTACCCTGGCCGGGCTACTGGTCGGCGGCGCGCTGGGCCTCGCCGGGGCGCTGATGCAGACTCTGACCCGTAATCCCCTCGCCGATCCCGGCCTGCTCGGCGTTAACGCCGGGGCAAGCTTTGCTATCGTGCTCGGCGCGGCGCTGCTGGGCCTCTCCTCCCCTACCGAACAGCTGGCGCTGGCCTTCTGCGGCGCGCTGGCGGCCTCGCTGGTGGTAGCTTTTACCGGCAGCGCGGGCGGCGGGCAGCTGAGCCCGGTGCGCCTGACCCTGGCAGGCGTAGCGCTGGCAGCGGTGCTGGAGGGTCTCTCCAGCGGGATCTCGCTGCTTAACCCGGACGTCTATGACCAGCTGCGCTTCTGGCAGGCTGGCTCCCTCGACGTGCGCACCTTACAGACGCTGCGTATCGTCTTGGTTCCGGTGCTGATAGCGGGGGCGATTGCTCTCCTGCTGAGCCGGGCGCTTAACAGCCTGAGCCTAGGCAGCGATACCGCTACCGCCCTCGGCAGCAGGGTCGCCCGCACCCAGCTGCTAGGCCTGCTGGCCATTACCGTTCTGTGCGCCAGCGCTACCGCCGTCTCCGGCCCCATCGCCTTTATTGGTTTAATGATGCCGCATATGGCGCGCTGGCTGGTGGGGGCCGACCACCGCTGGTCCCTGCCGGTGACGCTGCTGGCCACCCCTGCCCTGCTGCTGTTTGCCGATATTATTGGCAGAGTGCTCGTGCCGGGTGAGCTGAGGGTGTCGGTGGTGAGCGCCTTTATCGGCGCACCGGTATTGATCTTTCTGGTGCGTCGCCACCGTCGGGGAGGTGCAATGTGATCGCCCCCTCCCGCCGTCTTATTGTTAGTGTTCTCCTGCTGGCCTGCGTCAGCGTGATGGTCGCCCTGTGGAGCCTGTGCAGCGGCACGGTACCCCTCTCTCCCGGCCAGGTGCTGGCCGCCTTTACCGGCGATGCGCCGCGCGGCATTGCGCTGGTGGTAAACGAGTGGCGTCTGCCTAGGGTGCTGATGGCGCTCCTCATCGGCGGGGCGCTGGGCGTCAGCGGAGCGATTTTCCAGTCGCTGATGCGGAACCCGCTGGGCAGTCCCGACGTGATGGGCTTTAACACCGGGGCCTGGAGCGGCGTGCTGGTGGCGATGGTGCTCTATGGCCAGGATCTCACGGCTATTGCCTTTGCGGCGATGGCCGGGGGGATCCTCACCTCGCTGGTGGTGTGGGCCCTGGCCTGGCGCAACGGGATTGAGACCTTTCGCCTGATCATTATCGGCATCGGCGTTCGCGCGATGCTGATCGCCTTCAATACCTGGCTGCTGATTAAAGCCTCGCTGGAGACCGCCCTCACCGCCGGGCTGTGGAACGCAGGCTCACTTAACGGCCTGACCTGGGCGAAAACCTGGCCCTCCGCGCCGATCCTGCTGCTGATGTTGTTCTGCGCCGCGCTGCTGGTACGGCGGATGCGGCTGCTGGAGATGGGCGATGACAGCGCCTGCGCACTGGGTGTCAGCGTCGAGCGCTCCCGGCTGATGCTGATGCTGGTGGCCGTGGTGCTGACCGCGGCGGCGACCGCCCTCGCTGGCCCGATCTCCTTTGTGGCGCTGGTTGCGCCGCATATTGCCCGGCGCATCAGCGGCACGGCGCGCTGGGGCCTGACCCAGGCGGCGCTCTGCGGCGCCCTGCTGCTGCTGGCCGCCGATCTCTGCGCCCAGCAGCTGTTTATTCCCTACCAGCTTCCGGTCGGCGTGGTCACCGTAAGCCTGGGCGGGATCTACCTTATCGTCCTGTTAATCAAGGAGTCCCGCAAAAGATGACCGATTTAACAGCCCGTTTGCGCGGCGACAGCTTAACGCTCGGCTACGGTAAAAAAGTGGTGGCGGAGGATCTCTCCGTGGTGATCCCCGACGGGCACTTTACCGCTATCATTGGCCCCAACGGCTGCGGTAAATCGACCCTGCTGCGTACCCTGAGCCGCCTGATGTCCCCCACCCAGGGGCATGTTTACCTTGATGGCGAACAGATCCAGCGCTTTAACAGCAAAGAGGTGGCGCGACGCATTGGCCTGCTGGCGCAGAACGCCACTACGCCAGGCGATATTACGGTGCAGGAGCTGGTCTCCCGGGGCCGCTATCCGCACCAGCCGCTCTTTACCCGCTGGCGGCAGGAGGACGATCGCGCCGTGCAGCGGGCAATGCAGGCCACCGGCGTCGCGGATCTCGCCTTACAGAGCGTGGATACCCTCTCCGGCGGACAGCGCCAGCGAGCGTGGATAGCGATGGTGCTGGCGCAGGAGACGGCGATTATGCTGCTGGATGAGCCGACGACCTGGCTGGATATTAGCTATCAGATTGACGTGCTGGAGCTGCTTAGCGAGCTGAATCGCGAGCAGGGCTACACCCTGGCGGCGGTGCTGCACGACCTGAACCAGGCCTGCCGCTATGCCACCCATCTGATTGCCCTGCGGGACGGAAAGATTGTGGCCGAGGGGGCACCGAAAGAGATTGTGACGGCAGAACTGATTGAGGCCGTCTACGGGTTACGCTGTATGATTATTGAGGATCCGGTGGCACATACGCCGCTGGTGGTGCCACTGGGGCGCACGGGGATATAAAACGTGTGTAGGCCCGGTAAGCGAAGCGCCACCGGGCGTGACTATGCTGATGCGGCAATGCCGGGCGGCTCTGCGTTTGCCCGGCCTACGGCGGGCACGGTGCGGTTATAGGCCTCCGCCGGGCACTTATGCCGACTCTAATACCATTTCAGGCGGTACCGGCGGCAGGTTACGCGCCAGCATCGCATTGCGCAGCAGAACAATACCGCAGGCAATAATGCCGCCCACTAATCCCATCAACACGGTAATAATCGCTTTGCCCTGACCATCTTTCTTCATTGGCAGCGACGGGGAGAGTTGATATTTGAACGGTGAGAAAGCAATATCTTTTACATTAAGTTTTTGCAATTGCTCAACATGATATTCACGATTACGCAAATCGGCGTTAAGATCGGCAATATCCTTCAGCGATTTTTCAATCCTCAGCTTTTCCTGAATACCATCCGCTCCCAGCGTAATAGAGAAGTCCGGATCGTCATTCACCACCTGACCATTGCTATATACCGGCTTTTTAATGCCCGCAGCGTTGGCCACTTCCAGGGAGTAATTCAGACGCTGGATCTTAATATCACGCTGGTTAGTCAGGCGAACGCGATCGAGATTCAGCTTCTCCTGCTCAAAGCGCGTTTTTAACGCCAGCGTATTGCGGATATTATCCGTGGTCTCGTTCACTACCTTCGCGGCGACATAATCGATATAGCCATCAAGGACTTCTTTCGCATCCTCAGCCGTTGAGGCAGAGAAGCTGAGCGTCCAGGAGGTAAAGGGCGCTTCAACGGCACTCTTTGGCGAAGCGTTATCAACCAACTTTAGTTTTTCAGTCAGACGAACAATCGCGCGCTGGAACTCTATCGAATCAGTATCCAGATCGGGATAGTGTGACTTAACATAGGGTGAGTTGCGGAAATACTCTTCCTGCAGCGACTGGGAGCTAAAATTCTTAATAAACTGGCCAAAAACATCAACTGGCGTAACCGGCACCTCTATATCCAGTACCTGCAACTCCATCAGCGTTTGCTGAAGCGAGCGCCACTGGGTCTGTTCAGCAGGGGTAATAATGGCTTCACTGGTCCATTTCTGCGGCAGCACGAAAGAAACAAGAAGACCAAGCAGAGCAAACGCTGCGGCTATGGCGATAATCTGTTTTTTTGCTTCCCATAACACGTCAAGAAGCGTGAGAAGATCAATTTCGTGAGCACGATGAGGACCAACTGGATAGGGGCGTAGCTGCACCTCATTATCCTGTTTAATATCTAACGATGACATGTATAAACTCTACCCTGATTTGCTACGAAAGCAGTATTTACAACCGATGCGCCTATAATAGTACTTTATAAGACTAATCTGAACCAAGATTTGACTTTGGCTATTACGCCCACCATATCTGGTAGGCGTAACGGTTGTTAATTAAGCAACTCTGACAATATTGGGCCAATCGAGATAAACGTCGTTGGTGAAATAATATCTACGTGGGCGCAGTCCTGACGATAGATATCCAGCGCAGTCACCCAGGGTGACCAGACCTGATGCGGATCCATCCCGGCTGGCAGCGTGCGTTCGGCAACAAACAGCGTTGCTTTACCCTTAAACCGCTGGCTACGGGCGGTGGTCAACAGGCGAACCGCATCGCCATAGTTGCCCTCGATAGCGTTAAACAGCTCCCCTGACGCCTGCCCCTGCTGGGCAGCAAGGAATGCTTCCCGCTCGCGATTAATCTCCGCCAGCACCTCTGGATCGAGGCCGTTGGCCTCTTTCTCTGCCCAGTTCTGCGTCTCCGGCGGCCACGTATCCAGCAGCCCAAGGAAAGCGACCGCTTCGCCACGCTGTTGTAGCCGAGCAGCGATGCCCTGCGCCAGCGTGCCGCCGAGGGAGTAACCAAACAGGTAGTAGGGGCCGTGCGGCTGCTGGGCCAGCAGCGTTTGCAGATGGGCGTCGCACACCTCATCCAGCGTGGCGGCGGTCGCCATCGGCCCGGCTGGGCGCGGCGACTGAATACCGACGATCGACCAGCGTGGGCTGAGATAGCGCGCCAGCACGCTGAACTGCCAGGCAAAGCCGGAGGCCGGATGGAAGCAGAACAGCGTCGGCCCGTGGCTTTCCCGCAGGGGCAGGATTGTCTGGTAGCCCAGGTTTTGCAGTTGCCCATCCTCAACATCCGCCGCCAGCAGCGCAGCCAGCTTCGCCACGCTGGAGGCCACCATCACCTGCCCCGGCGTCACCTGGCGTTCAAACGCCTGGCTAAGCCGTGCCGCCAGCCGCATCGCCAGCAGTGAGTGGCCGCCAAGGGCAAAGAAGTCAGCGCTGACGTCCTCTACTTCACAGGCCAGCAGCTCAGCAAACAGCGCGGCGATAATCAGCTCAACTTCGGTTTCCGGTGCGCGTCCGCCTGATGCTGCGGCAGGCGTCGGCAGCGGCAGCGCCTTGCGATCCAGCTTGCCGTTGGCGCTGAGCGGTAGCGCATCAAGCTGCACCAGCGCGGTAGGCACCATGTGGGGCGGCAGCTGCGCCTTCAGCTGTTCAATCAGAACGGCACTCTCCAGCGGCTGGCCCGAGGCCGACACCAGGTAACCCACCAGCTGGCGCGCATCGCCGCCGACCGCAGCCGCCTGGTTTAGCACGCAGGCGTGAGTAACCGCCTGGGCCACGTCCGGCAGCGCCTGCATAACAGCGTCGATCTCTCCCAGCTCGATACGCTGGCCGCGAATTTTAAGCTGATCGTCGCTGCGCCCCAGGTACTCTACCGCACCGTTCGCCAGCCAGCGTGCCACGTCGCCGGTACGGTACATCCGCTCGCCCGGCGCAAAAGGATCGGCAATAAAGCGGCTGGCGGTCAGGTCGGGTCGCCCCAAATAGCCCTGCGCCAGCTGGATGCCAGTGAGGTAGAGATCCCCCGCCACGCCCGGCGGTACAGGCTGCATCATACCGTCCAGAATGCGCAAACCGGTGTTCCAGACCGGATAGCCAATCGGCACGCTGGGCCCGCTGACTCCGGCCAACGCCTCGCCATAAGCCGGATACCAGCTGACGTCGACCGCCGCTTCCGTCGGGCCGTAGAGATTATGCAGCGGCGCGCCGGTTAAGCTCTCCCACTCACGGCAGAGATCCGTTGGCAGCGCTTCCCCGCTGCAAAAGACGTTGCGCAGCGTACGGCAGCTCTCCTGCGCCCTCTCCGGCGTCAGAGAAGCGACGAAAGCGGACAGCATCGAGGGAACAAAGTGGGTAGTGGTGACGCCGTAGCGGGCAAAAAAGACCTGCAACGCCAGCGGATCGCGGTGCGCATCCGGCTCGGCCATCACCAGCTTCGCCCCGGCAATAAAGGGCCAGAAAAACTCCCACACCGAGACGTCAAAGCTGCACGGCGTCTTTTGCGCTACCACGTCCTGCGCGCTCAGCGGATAGCTTGCCTGCATCCACAGCAGACGGTTGACGATGGCCGTTTGCCCCACCATCACCCCTTTCGGGCGGCCCGTCGAGCCGGAGGTAAAGATGATATAGGCGGTATGCTCTGGTTTTGAGCACGCCAGCGCGGGTGCGTTTGTTACCGGCAGCGGTGCGCTGTAGCAGAGATGGGCAAGCTGCGGGATCGCGCTAAACCGCGCCAGCTGATCTTCGGCGGTGATGAGTAGCCGCGGCTGGGCATCCTCCAGCATCATATGCAGGCGGTCATCCGGGTAACCGGTGTCCAGCGGCAACCAGGCAGCACCGGCCTCAACAATAGCGTGCAGGGCCAGGGTCAAGAAGACCGAACGCGGCAGCGCTACGGCGACGCAGTCCCCAGGCCGCACGCCACGCTGGCGAAGCTCATGGGCCAGGGCGAGAACCTGCTCGCGCATCTCACGGTAGCTGAACTGCCAGCGGGCATCCGCCAGCGCCGGGGCGTCCGGCGTTTTTTCGCTCTGGGCTGCCACAAGGGCGCTAAGGGTAGTAGCTGGCAGGCTAACCCCGGTATCGTTGATACGGTCAATCTTCTCCTGCTCCGCTGGCAGGATCAGCGCCGCCTCGCCGCAACGCAGGGCCGGATTATCGGCGAACTGGCGCAGCAGCGCGTCCAGCCTGGCGGCATGGGTGCTTAACTCAGCCTCGTCGTAGCGCTGGCGATTGGCAAGGATCTCCACATCAAGACCGCCCTTTTCGTCTGGAATGAGCGCGATCTCCAGGTCGTTAACCGGCCCGGTTGCCAGGGTATGGGTTGTTCCCGCCGTTCCGTCAATGTCCAGCTGGTAATCAAACATCTTTACGTTGAATACCGGGCCAAACAGGGCGCGTTCGCCCGTTACCTGTCCGCTGTCGCGTACGATCTGCTCGGCGTCATAGCGCTGATGGCGGCGCATCTTTTTCAGGCGCGCAGCAAGCTTCTGCGCCAGCGCGGCAAGGCTCTCCGCCGGGTCGACGTTCACCGCCAGCGGCAGGACGTTGAGCACCGGGCCGGTAGCACAGAGCGCAGCGGAGCCCATCCGGCGCATAAAGATAAACCCGGCGGCATAATCCATGCGTCCGCACAGGCGGGCCAGCCAGAGGGAGACCAGCGCGAGAGCAAGATCCGCTGGCTGGCAGCTGCCGTTCTGTGCCGCAAGGCGGGAAAACGCCTGAGCGTCGAGGGTGAGCTTCAGGCGAACAATGTCAGCGGTTGCGGCGCGTCCCGGCAGCGGGCTGGCAGAGAGCGATACCGGCGGCGGCAGGCTCTGGCTTACCTCGCGCCAGTAAGCCGCGTCCCGGCTATAGGCCTCGCTGTCGCGGTAGCGCTGATACTCCTCGACCACCTCGGCGAAAGGGGTAAAAGGCGATGCGGGGGTGGGTTCGCCGCGTCGCCACGCGGTATAGATAGCGGCAATATGGCGGGTAATCGCCGGGAAGCTGAAGCCATCCACCAGCAGGTGGTGATAGCGCTGATACCAGTACCAGCAGCGTTCACCAAGGCGCAGCAGCGCATGATGAACCAGCGGTTGCCCGCCATCGACGCGCAGATTCTGGGCCAGATCGCCCTGCATCACGGCCAGCGCCGCCGCATGGGGATCGGCGCTGTCACGCAGATCGTGGACGGCAGGCGGCATCAGCGGCATAGACTCATCGATCCACTGGAATACCTCCCCGCCATCCTCGACAAAGCGGCTACGCAGGGTATCGGCGTGGCTCATGCCGGTGACAATGGCCTCTCCGAGCAAGGCCTCATTCAGTTCGCCGTCATCAATGACCACATAGTGGGCCACGCTCCAGGCGTTAGGTAATGTAGAGAGCGTTTCCGCCATCCAGATCCCGGTCTGGGCTGCGACCAGCGGCAGACGTTTCGACATAGGGTGCTCCTTAACGCGCATGGTATGCAGGGGTGATATTCTGCCACTGCTCTGACAGCCAGGCGTGACACACTGACGGCGGCTGCGGGTCGGCAACCACGTTCCAGCCCTGCGGCAGGGCGCACTGCTGCGGCCACAGGCTGTAGCACCGCTGCGCATTTTGCAGAATGTAAAACTGACCCTCTGGATCGTCGAAGGGATTACTGAACTCCATACCACACTCCTGTCGTGGAAAAATGCTTTACGGCGCAGCCTGAAGCAGCGGCTGCCAGAGCGTCATGAGCCCTGCGGTTAGCCCGCCGCGCCAGCACAGCGCGTCGTGTCCGCCGTCGGTGGGACGCCAGAAGAGCGCCGCTGTCGTCGGCTGTAAAAGAGAGTAGAGCGTCTGGTTAACGCGGAAAATGAGCGGTTCACGGGTTCCCGCTTCCAGCACGATGCGCAGATCCTGCGGCTGAAGTGTGCCGGCTTTTAGCTGCTCGATCACCACGCCATCCTGCTGCGCGCCGCGGTGCGGCCACCAGTAGGAGCCAGACTGGCTCAGCACGCAGCCGAAGCGCTCCGGCCAGTTTAGCCCGGCATAGAGCGCCGCCAGACCGCCAAAGCTCTGCCCGGCCACCACCGTGCGCGACGCCTCGTCGCTGAACGGGGCCAGAGCCTTAACCTGCGGGAGCAGCTCGTCCTGTAACGCCTGCCAGAACACCGGGTTGCAGGGCAGCTCGCGGCTGCGCTGGGTGGTATCGATCGCATCTACCAGCACGTACACCGCGGGCGGCAGCTTGCCTTCCCGGGTCAGGGCGGCAAGGGCGGGCCAGACGGGCATGCTCTCGGCCCAGAACTGACCGTCCAGCAGCACCGCCAGCGGACGCTCGGTGACGTTCTCCTCACCGGTGATGTAGATCCAGACCCGACGTTTGTTACCCAGCTGGCGGCTGCGCCAGGGGATGCAGATCGGGGACGTATAAGGGGTATCCTGCGGCGCGTGCCAGCCCGGCTGCTCTGGCGCATCGGGCATCTCAAGGGCCGACACCGGATGACCGCGCCCACCCCGCCACGACAGCGGATTGAGCGGATCGGCAACGGCATGCGCCAGCAGCCTGCGCCAGCCTTCGCGCAGGGCGATGCGATCCGGAACCTCGGTGCTGAACGCCGACTCGGCAAAATCCTGTGTATTTTCAGAGGGGATGAGGCAGTAGCTGCCGCGCCACTGCGCGTTTAGCGTGGTCTGCCAAAACCAGACGTCAGTACCGGGAATACGGCTTAGGGACTGCGGTCTGGCGTTTTGATGATGATCGGTAACGCCGGTGATGTAGATCCACACATGCTGGGTAGCAGAAGTGGCTTCCGACCCCGCCGGATCGCGCCACCAGAAGGTGACCTGACATCGGTCATTACCCTCGCGGAACCACTCAGGCCCCTGTTTTGACTCCCACCAGGCATCGCTGCCCGTCGCTCGCATCGTCACCCTAATTAACCCCGTACTTATTGCGGCATTTTTTCAAATGTAAGAAAATTTATTGATAATATTATTGATAACTATTTGCATTTGCAATAGCGTATTGGCGCGCTGTGGGAAGCGCGTCTTTCACATAATCATGCCATTAACCGCGTGCGTGCAGGGAACCAGGACGCGTCAGCGGTATTCTGGCGACAAAACGGATAACACAATGAATAACAAGATTACGTCCCTGGCCTTATTGGTCAATCTGGGCATTTACGGGGTAGTGCTACCGCTTCATGCAGAGGAGCCCCCTGCCGGGGATGACACTATCGTGGTCACCGCCGCCGAGCAGAATCTTCAGGCTCCCGGCGTCTCCACCATCACCGCCGATGAGATCCGCAAAAATCCGCCTGCCCGTGACGTCGCTGAAATTATTCGTACCATGCCAGGGGTTAACCTCACCGGTAACTCCACCAGCGGCCAGCGCGGCAACAGCCGTCAAATCGATATTCGCGGCATGGGCCCGGAAAACACGCTGATCCTGATCGACGGCAAGCCGGTCACCAGCCGCAACTCGGTGCGTCTGGGCTGGCGCGGCGAGCGTGATACCCGAGGCGATACCGGCTGGGTACCGCCGGAGATGATCGAGCGTATCGAAGTGATCCGTGGCCCGGCGGCGGCACGCTACGGCAACGGCGCGGCGGGCGGCGTGGTCAATATCATCACCAAGCAGTCGAAAAATGAGTGGCACGGGGCGTGGGATACCTACCTTAATGCGCCGGAGCACAAGTCCGAAGGGTCAACCAAGCGCACCAACTTTAACCTGACCGGCCCGCTGGGGGGTGATTTCAGCTTCCGCCTCTACGGCAACCTGGAAAAAACCCAGGCCGACGCCTGGGATATCAATAAAGGCCATGAATCCTTACGCACCGGCAGCTACGCTGGCACCATGCCCGCCGGGCGCGAAGGGGTGGAAAACAAAGATGTGAACGGTCAGCTGCGCTGGGATTTTGCCCCCATGAACTCGCTGGAGCTGGAGGCGGGCTACAGCCGTCAGGGCAACCTCTACGCGGGCGATACCCAGAACACCAACACCAACGCGCTGGTGAAAAAGAATTACGGTAAAGAGACCAACCGTCTCTATCGTCAAAATTACGCTCTGACCTGGAACGGCGGTTGGGATAACGGCGTCACCACTACCACCTACGCGCAGTACGAGCATACCCGCAACACGCGCAATAACGAAGGTCTGGCCGGCGGCACGGAGGGGATCTTCTCCGACGAGAACTTCTCCAATATCGATCTTGCCGACGTGCTGCTGCATAGCGAAGTCAACCTGCCGCTGGATCTGCTGGTCAACCAGACCCTGACCCTGGGCACCGAGTGGAATCAGCAGCGCATGAAGGATCTGGCATCCAACACCCAGTCGCTGACCGAAGGCGGTACCATTGCCGGGGTTAATCCTTCCAACCGCAGCCCCTACTCCCAGGCGGAGATCTTCTCGCTGTTTGCGGAAAACAATATGGAGCTGACCGACAGCACCATGCTGACGCCGGGCCTGCGTTTCGATCATCACACCATTGTGGGCGATAACTGGAGCCCGTCTCTGAACCTCTCCCAGGGGCTGGCGGACGACATTACGCTGAAAATGGGTATCGCCCGCGCCTATAAGGCCCCGAGCCTGTATCAAACCAACCCGAACTACATCCTCTACAGCCGTGGCCAGGGCTGCTACGCCAGCGCCGGTGCCTGTTACCTGATGGGCAATGACGATCTGAAAGCGGAAACCAGCATCAATAAAGAGGTAGGTCTGGAATTCAAACGCGACGGCTGGCTGGCTGGCGTGACCTGGTTCCGCAACGACTACCGGGATAAGATTGAAGCGGGCTACTCGCCGATTGGTAAAGCATCTAAAGCCACGACGGACGTGTATCAGTGGGAAAACGTGCCTAAAGCGGTAGTAGAAGGCCTGGAGGGGACGCTGAACGTGCCGGTGACCGACACGGTAAACTGGACCAACAACCTGACCTACATGCTGCAAAGCAAAAATAAAACCACCGGTGACCGTCTCTCTATCATTCCGGAGTACACGCTGAACTCAACGCTGAGCTGGCAGATCCGTCAGGACCTCTCCGTGCAGTCGACCTTCACCTGGTACGGCAAGCAGCAGCCGAAGATCTACAACTACAAAGGCAACCGCGCCACGGGCAGCGAAACTGATGAGGTTAGCCCATACAGCATCGTTGGCCTGAGCGGCACCTGGGATGCGACTAAAAACGTCAGCCTGACGGCGGGCGTGGATAACGTCTTCGACAAACGTCAATGGCGCGAGGGCAACGCCCAAACCACCGGCAACGATACGACGAAGTCTTACATGTACGGTGCAGGCGCAGCAACGTATAACGAGCCGGGTCGCACCTGGTTTATGAGCGTAAATACGCATTTCTAATCATTAGCAGTACAGCATAGCGCACCTCCTCTTAGCAGGAGGTGCACGCGCTTGCCTTTTCTATTATCCTGATCCCTAATCGAGAAATGATAATTTACAATTTAAGAAAATTCTTAGATTGATCCATTATTGCACCTTCGCTACATTGCCCTCTTTTATCCTATTTATACAGATCACGTTTTGACGCTTTAAAAAATAATTATTTATTAAACGCTGGTATTATTAGCATAATTTAAACAGGAAACACCCTTGTTAAATTTTGTTATAGAAATGATAAAAAAATAATTAACCGCAGCAAGGCTTAAGCAATGCTAATCTTTTTCTTTACCATCATTAAACTTTAAACTATGCAAATGCTCATAAATAAGTGGCGGCTTGACCCATCGCTGAATGCGCTGGTTCATACCGAAACAGGAGAAGTTCAGCGCCTGGGTGAATTCCATTACATTCTGCTGGAAACGTTGATTAACCACGCGGGGGAAGTATTATCACGCAATTTTCTTATCAATGCGGTTTGGAAAAATCGGGTAGTCGGTAATAACAGCCTGCCGACGGCGATCTACGCCTTACGGGCCGCGCTGGGCGATGATGGCCGCTTACAAGAGATCATCAAAACGGTGCCCAAAAAAGGCTATGTTTTTAATAAAGATTTTATTACTTACCCTAACGAGCCGTTGCTCACTGAAAGGCCCGATGAGAAGGATAACCAGGCACCGTCCCCAGGATTACCTCATGCGCCGCCCTTACGACGCCGACTGGCGACTCTCCGCTTAAAGAAAATTATCATTATCTCTGTTGCCCTTATCGCCTTGATATATTTATTAATAAAATATCATCCCCAGCTTGCACAGGGCAAAGAGGCCGCCCC
The DNA here is from genome assembly GCF_000759795.1 of Pseudescherichia vulneris NBRC 102420. Classification (GTDB taxonomy): domain Bacteria; phylum Pseudomonadota; class Gammaproteobacteria; order Enterobacterales; family Enterobacteriaceae; genus Pseudescherichia; species Pseudescherichia vulneris. The sequence goes on along the minus strand of NZ_BBMZ01000012.1, from coordinate 239,153 downwards.
GTCTTTATCTGATGAAAGCAAATTAACGTTAAAAAATGAAACCAGTAAGGACTACTCACGAATCAGCATCTATCACCTGCATGCGGGCAACGATCCGGGCCATACTGCACAGTTGGCAAAGTATATGCCAGACGCCCTGCGCGCGATTAACGATAAGTTACAGACGCAGAGAATGAACGCCGTTTTTTATTACAGTGAATCGGTTGCCAAACTGTCGATAAGTTTATTAATTCAGGATAACTGCCATAACCAATATCAATTGATGCTAGGAATAACGAATTGGCAGTCCGGCATGAATAATTTGAATTCCGTTGTTTATCAAACTGCTGAGAAAACCATTAATGAAATACCAGTATGTCAGTGAGCTTTTTTACCGTTTAATATTCACCATACCAATAATTAGCCTGTCGCTCTCCGCATCGGCTGCTATTGTGCAAACCGACATGGTTTTTTATGATTTAGCCACGGCAAGCCAGCGTAGCTATACCCTTCACATGCTCCCTGCGGCAGATGGCGCAAAAGTTACGTTGGCTCGTAAAGACACGGGCTACTCTCTATCAACGCTGGTTGCAAGCTGCTTTAATTCTCAGCCGCTCGCCAACCAGCAGGGGTATCTATCGCTAAAAGGGCAAGAGATCCATCATGCCGATCCGGCTCTCTTACCGATTATCAACTTTACCCGGGATAATCGGCTGCGCGTTTCAATGGCCCCTTTGGCGAACGCGCAATCGGTTCTGTTGGATAGGGACAGCCTTACCGTGCTCGTCGTGGATCCTACTATGATGACGCTGGGTTCGGCGGGCTGCCAGCGCTAGCTAAGCAGGTTTTGCACCGTCAGCGCTGGAAGCGTAGCCTGACCGTTTATGGCCTGAACCAGCGTCTCGTAGTGGTGGCAGGCCCATGCAAGAGTCTGCCCCAGCGCGGCTGAGGCAGACTCTGCACTTTGCGCTTCGGGAAAACGCGCCATCACATCCATACGCTGGCGCGCCTTTTCCTGCGCTGACGCCAGCTGCTGGCGCTGCTCCCCTACCTGGTGGAGTACGCTCTGCACCATGCTCTGAAGCCCGTCACGCTGCCCGCTTTCCAACGCGGTGCCTAACGCATCGCAGGGTGACGGGCTAGCATGAAATGCCGGCCGCATGACATGGTCCCCTTTTGCATCAGCAAGGGTAAACGAGCGCTGCAGCTGCGGCCAGTTCGCTTCATCTGTCGTAAATGTCCATCGTCCTTCACTGTAGCGCGGCATCACTCCCGTACGCTGTAGGGCATTTTTGATCTGCATGACGGGATTAAGTGCCTCAGCTGGATTATCCAGCGATACGGCTGCCAGACGCCGACCTTGCCCCACTTCAGCGCTGAACATGAGCGATACCGGCTCGCCGTTATTCGCAAGCAGCGCGGCCAGCTCTGGGGCATGAAACGTCACCTGCGCCTCTCCCTGCAGCACCGGCAGCAGCTGCCTGTCCACCCGACCCGCAGAGCGCTGCGCCCGGTTAGCCAGCAGATCGGCAAGCGTTGCGCTGCTTTCCCCACGTTGCCCACCAGCAGAGTTAGCATGCCGCTGATTCAGGAGTGATTTTTCTAGCTGCGAGAGATAGCTGTCGGCCTGCTGGAGGACGGTAAGCTGATCGTTAAGCTGAACGCTGTAGCGCTGGGGCCGGAGGGCAATCAGCGGCGAGGCGGGGTACTCTTCCCGCTCGGCGCGTTTGGGGGGCGACGCTACCCGAGCAGGGTCACTTATCTGCGTCGGTACGAGCGCATTGCTGGAGGATCGCGTCGTTGTCTGTAAACCAACCTGCATGGTCATTCCACTAAATCGTATTAAATTGCATTAAACAGCGAGAGATCGCTGACTTTGGCGTAGGTTTTCATCGTCGCTTCCATTGCCATCTGTAAACCGGTAAAGGTCACTGTTGCCGGGCCATAGTCCAGATCGCCAAGCTGGCCGATCAGCTCGCTATTGGTATCCGCCACGCTGGTCTGCGCATCGCTTAACATCGTCAGGGTATTCTGCCGCTCGCCAAGGCTGGCAATGGCGCTATTAAGCGATTTCGATGCCGCGTCGAGGGTGTCGATGGCATGAGTGATATCGCTCTGCACCTGCGGATCGGCCGGATCGAGCGTGGGATCCTGGAGTTCTGCTGCCAGATCGCCGAGGGTATTAAACACCGTCAGATCGGCACCAAACATATCGCTGGCAGTCACGTTGGTCTCCATCTCAACGCCGCTGGCAACGGTGGCCGTGCGGTGCTCGCTGTTGCCGTTATAGACATATTCATCCGGCTCGCCGTCACCGTCGGTATCATCGTAGCTCACGGGTGGGGTATCACTTTTCGTGCCGCCAAAGAGATAGTGCCCCTGCCCATCCTGATAGTTTAGGGAGGCCATCATCGACTGCGTCAGGGAAGCAATCTCCTGACCCAGGTTGGCCAGCGACTCTGGCGTGGTGGTGCCGTTCGCCGCCTGAAGCAGATCGTCACGAATGGCCAGCATGCTGTTGTTGATGCCGTCAAGGAGGCTCTCCTGCTGGCTGAGAGTGCCCGACACCGCATTGATATTGCTCTGGTACTGCGCAATAGCAGCCTGCTGGCTATTAAGCTGATTAATCCGGGTGGCGGCAATGGGATCGTCCGAGGGCAGGATCACCCGCTGACCGGTCGCCATCTGGGTAATCACGTGCTCCAGCCTGCCGGAAAGCTCGGTAAAGCTGCTCGTCATCGAAGTATAAGATTGTTGAGTACTTACGCGCATAGAAGATGATTTCCCGCTGGATTAAAACATCTCCAGCACGGAGTCGAAAATCTCCGCACCGGTTGAGATGACCTTTAAATTGGCCTGATAGATCTGGGTATAGGTGATCAGGTTGACCGCCTCCTCGTCCATGCTGACGCCGCTCACGCTGCTCCGCTGGTTCTGCGCTTCGCTGTAAACGTTACCCGCCGACTCGGCCTCGGTCTGGTTCTGGCGGCTGTAGATACCAATATTGCTAATGAGGCTGGTACAGGCGCTGCCGACGGTCACCGTGCCCAGGTTTGCAATCGTCAGCGGCTCGCTGGCGATATTAATCAGCGCCTGTAAATTGTCGCTGTTGCCGGACGCATCCGGATCGCTGGAAAAAGCCAGCTGGTCGGCGGTGATATCTGGGTTGACCGCCAGCGGGCCGTCCGGGCTATCCGCATCGTAGATAAAGAGCGGCGCACCCGGGTTGCCGTTGAGGTCATAGCCCGCCGCCAGCTGGTCGTTAACCGCCGTCGTAAACTGCTGAGCAATGCTGTTAATGGTGTCGGTGAGCGGATCGAGCACGTTGTGCTGATAGTCAAACAGCGCCCCCAGCGATCCGCCGGTCTCCATTGTCATGCCATAGGTTGTTCCGGCAAAGGTTAGCGTCAGGCTTTGGCTACCGTCGTCACCGCTCTCCAGCTGAATGGTAGAGCTCTCCTGACCGCTAACCAACGGCTGGCCGTTTTGCAGCGTGATGTTGTAGTTGCCTCTGTCGTCAATGTTGACCTGGATGTCCATCATGCCGCTGAGCTGCTCGACCATCTGGTCACGGGCGTCGTACAGCGCCGAGGCGTTATCACCGTTGGCCTCGGCCTCGGCGATTTGTTGGTTATAGCCTGCAATACCGGCGGTGAGGGTGTTGATCTGCGAAATAGCCGCCTGCTCCTGGCTGGCGATCTCGCTGCTCTGGGAATCAATGTAGCTGCTGGTATTATTGAAGCGCAGCGCCAGCGCGTTCGCTTCGCTCAGGACCTGCTCGCGCAGGGCGGGATCGTCCGGCATGGTAGAGGCCGCATTCAGCGCCGCGAAAAAGTTATCAAACCCGGCGCTCAGGCTGCTGTTGTCATCGCTGAGTACCGTCTCCAGCTGCGTCAGGTACTGCTGCTGGGTGGTGTAATAGCCATAGTCGCTGGCAGCAAACCACACCTGGTTGACCAGGTACTGATTCGATACCCGGCAGATGCTGTCAACCTGCACGCCGTTGCCTGCGCTGTTAAGCGACCCAGGGCTGGCCCCAATGGCGCTGGTCTGGGCGACCTGACGCGTATAGCCAGGCGTCATAGCATTGGCCGTATTCTGCGCGGTCACGTTGAGCTGCACCTGGGCCGCCGATGCGCCGCTGTAGCCAATAGTGATCATATCCATATCGTTAATACTCTCTGCCGAGTTGTCTGGAACCATAAAGCGGCACGGTGGGCCGCTTTCTTAAACTGACGCCGCTAATCATGCTGTGCCGACAACTGTTTCACGATCAGCTCCGCAATCCCCATGCCCTGCTGCCTCGCCAGGGTGTCACTGAGGGTGTCATCATATAAGCCCTGCATCATCCGTCCGGCATCGCTGTTAAGGGGGTTATCTTTGGAATCCAACAGCGCATCCACCTTACGCATCTCCTTAAGCATCTGGCGCATAAAGATGGCCTCAAACTGCTGGGCAGCCTGCCGGAGGTGGTTCTCACGCACGGCGGCGGGCACGCTGCTATCGTCAGCGCTCTGCTGAACGGACGTTAAGGCGTTAAGCACATCCATTAGATCACCTCCAGGTCGGCATCCAGCGCCCCGGCTTCGTGCAGCGCCTGCAGGATTGACATCACGTCATCTGGCGAAGCACCCAGGTTGTTCAATACGTTCACCAGCGTCTTCAGACTAGTGGACTCCGGCAGCGTCACCATCTGCGCGCGTGGGGTTTTGACGTCGATATTGCTTTGCGGCGTCACTGCCGTACGGCCCCCGGCCAGGGCATTAGGCTGGCTGACGCTGCTGCTTTCGGTAATCGAGACCGTCAGGCTGCCGTGGGATACCGCTGCGGCGTGCACCTTTACCCCCTCCCCCATCACCACCGTACCGGTGCGGGCGTTAAACACCACGCGGGCACGCACGCGCTCCGGCGTAATCTGCACATCCTGTAGCTGGGACATAAAGGCCACGCGTGCCCCGGGGCTGGTGGGAGCGGTTACCTCCACGCTGGTCGCGCTCTTTGCCGTCGCCAGCCCGCCGCCAAAGGTGCCGTTGATGGCGTTGGCGATGCTGTTGGCATCCTTGAAGCCGGGGCGCTTCAGGTTGAGCATCACCGTGTTGCCCATGTCAAAATCGCTGGGGATCTCCCGCTCCACCGAGGCTCCGTTAGGGATCAGCCCGGCGGTAGGGGTATTCACCGTCACGCTGGAGCCGCTGGCCCCGCTGGCGCTCATGCCGCCAACCACCACGCTGCCTTGCGCCAGGGCATAGATCTCCCCGTCCGCGCCGTGCAGCTGGGTCAGCAGCAGCGTGCCGCCGCGCAGGCTCTTTGCATCCCCGATTGAGGAGACCGTAACGTCGATGGTCTGCCCACGCGCATACATCGGCGGCAGCGTGGCGCTCACCGCCACGGCGGCAACGTTTTTCACCTTGGGATCGATCTTGCTCGGCAGCTGTACGCCAAACTGCCGCAGCATGTTAGTGATGGTCTGATTAGTGAATTTGACCTGATTTTTATCGCCGGTGCCGTCGAGGCCCACCACCAGGCTATAGCCAATCAGCTGGTTACCGCGCACCCCCTGAATATCCACCAGCGATGACAGCGGCTGTGCCCGCCCTGGCTGCGAACAGATCAGCAGCAAAAGCGTGACGATAAGGGCGCATCCTGAAAAAAAGCGCATAACAACTCCAGAGTTAAAGCGGGAACAGCGGATGGTTAAAGAGCCGGGTCAGCCAGCCCGCCGCATTGGCATCGCTGAGTGCGCCGCGACCGGCATAGGAGATACGAGCGTTGCCAATGCGCTGGGAGGAGACCGAATTGTCATTGCTGATGTCATCGGCACGCACCAGCCCGCTGAGGCGCAGATACTCATCTCCCTGATTAAGGGTGAGCCACTTCTCGCCGCGGATCTCCATTACACCGTTGGGCAGCACCTGATGAACAGAGACGGTGATTGACCCGTGCAGGCTGTTCTGCTGCTGGGAGCTGGCGTTGCCGTCAAAATCCCGTGAAGCCTCGGCGGAGCTGGCCAGCTTGTCTTTGGTTTTGCCAAACAGCGTGGGAACGCCCACGTCGAGGCTGCTCTCCTTGCCGAAGTTGGTTTTGGCCTGCTTGCTGGACTGGGTCGACTCTTCGAGGATCACCGTCAAAATGTCTCCCACCCGGTAAGCACGCCGATCGGCAGTTAATGACCAGCTGTAGCCGGTCTCAAACACGCCCCCGGCCCGCCCCTCCGGCGTTGGCTGGGCTTCCATCTTCGGCGGGGCATAGGCCTGATCGTCCTTTTTGACCAGCAGCGCCGGGGATTCACACCCCGCCAGCCAGGGCACCAGCGCCATTAACCACAGATATCGTTTCACGCGCGTTCTCATTACAGATTCTGATTGACGTACTGCAGCATCTCATCGGCGGCAGAGACCATTTTGGCGTTCATCTCGTAGGCGCGCTGCACGGTGATCATCGCCACCATCTCGTTGACGATGTCGACGTTGGAGCCTTCCAGCGCCCCGCCTTTCAGCGTGCCTAACGCATCCTCGCCCGGTGTCCCCTCCGTGGGCTGGCCGCTGGCCGCCGTTTCGAGATAGAGGTTATCCCCCTCGGCCAGCAGGCCCGCTGGATTGGTAAAGTTGACCAGCGTGATCTGCCCCAGCTCGGTGGGATCGCTGTCGCCCGGCATGGTGGCCATCACCGTCCCGTCCTCACCGACGGTAATATTGGTGGCGTTAGCGGGAACGTCGATCTCAGGCTGCAGCGGCAGCCCCTGAGCGTTGGTCAACACGCCGTCGGCGTTCACCTGCAAATTGCCGTCGCGAGTGTAGGCGATGTCGCCGTTGGCCTTCTGCACCTGAAAGAACCCCTGCCCCATGATGGCGACGTTGAGTGGGTTATCGGTGGTTTCGATATTGCCTTCGGTAAAGGTCTTCTGCGTTCCTACAATGCGCACGCCGCTGCCGTACTGAATGCCCGTGGGCGCGATGTTGTTTTGATCCAACATTGCGCCGGGCGCGCGTTGATTTTGGTAGAAGAGATCCTGGAACATCACCCGGTCACGCTTGAAGCCGTTGGTGTTGACGTTGGCGATGTTGTTGGCAATGGCGCTCATCTCAGCATCTTCCGCCGAGAGGCCGGTCTTACTGATCCATAGTGCTGCGTTCATAAAAATTATTCCTGGAAACGGCGATTAAGCACCACGCAGCAGGCGGTTGCCCGCCTCGCTCAGCGTCTGTGCTGCCTTCATCATTTTGATTTGGGCTTCGAATTGGCGATTCAGCGAAATGGAGGCCAGCATCTCAGAGACCGCCGTGACGTTGCTGCCCTCCAGATAGCCCCCGCTGACGTTGACGTTCTCATCCGTCTGAGCGCGGCTGCCGTCTGCCGTGACGATCATCCCCTGGGCGTTTTTAGCCAGATTTTCCGGCGGGATGGTCACCAGCTTCAGGCGATCGATATCCATGGTGGCGGTGACATCGCCGTCGTCCGGCGTAATTGACAGCGTGCCGTCGCGGCCAAAAGAGGCGATGGCGTTGGGTGGCAGCACGATAGGACCGTTATCTCCCAGCACCGGATAGCCATTAATGGTCAGTTGACCCGCCTCGTTCTGCACCATATTGCCGTTGCGGGTGTAGACCTCGCTGCCGTCGCGGCCCTGCACCGCGATGTAGCCCTCACCCTGAATGGCCACGTCCAGCGGCCGGCCGGTTTTTTCGGCGGCCGCGGTACTGGCGTCAACGCCGCTGGCACGCTGCTGTGCCATAAAACGGGTAGCAAAACCCTCGCCCTGAACCGCATCGTCCTGCGATAGCGCCATGTCGGCGCGAAAGCCGGTGGTGTTGACGTTCGCCAGGTTGTTGGCCGCGATTTGCTGCGCCATCAGGGCATGGCTGGCCCCGCTGAGGGCGGTAAAAAGTAAACGATCCACTGTTGTACCCTTCTCCGTTACATCGCCTGGAACAGCGCCTGGTCCAGCTCGCTGCTGGCCGAGATCACTTTGGTATTGGCCTGGTAGTTACGCTGCGCGGTCATCAGATCCACCAGCTCACTGGTGATATCAACGTTGGAGCTTTCCAGCATCCCCGTAGAGAGCGCGCCGAACGTACCGCTGCCGGGTGCACCAACCAGCGGCGTGCCGGACTCGCCGGTCTCCATCCATGCGGTGCCGCTCACGGCCTGCAGGCCGTTCTCGTCAGGAAACGTGGCCAACACCACCTGCCCCTGCAGCATCCGTTCGCCGTTGCTGTAGGTCGCATACACCTTGCCGTCCCCGTCCACCTGAACGCCGTTTTGCTCTGCGGAGGCGTAGCCGTCGGCAACGTTAGTGGTGACCGAAAAGTCGGAGCCATACTGGGTACAGGCGGCGTAGTCGAAGGTCATCTCGATGGGGGCGGCGCCCGGCGCGCTAAAGGTCATGGGCACCGCCGCGTCAGGGGTCACCAGCTTACCCTGCTCATCAAAGGTGAGCGCTGTTGAACCCGGCTGCGTCGTGCCGTCAAAGGTGTAGTGCACCTCCCAGCTGTTATCCGCCGTTTTGGTAAAGTACTGGTTGACCGTATGCTCATTACCCAGCGAGTCATACACCGTGGTGGTATAGGTGCTGTTATACGAGGCGGCGTTAGTGGGTTCGAACGGAACCGCGTTGGTATCAATGGTCACATCCGCAGCGTTAAAATTAGCGCTAAAGGTGAGCGAGGTCGTGGCCTGCGCCGGCAGCGATCCGGTATTGATTTGCAGATCCGTCACCGTACCGGTTTGCAGCGCGCCGTTCGCATCCACCGGATAGCCCTGCAGATAGTCTCCGGAGGCGTTGACGATGTAGCCCTCCTTATCCGTGTTAAACGATCCGGCTCGGGTATAGGTGACGTTGCCCGCGCTGTCACGAAGCATGAAGAAGCCGTCGTCGTTAATGGCCATATCCAGCGCGTTCCCGGTTGAGACCATGGAGCCACCGCGTGAGATGCTCTGGGCGGTTCCGTCCACGCTGACCCCCATCGCCTGGGTACCCGCATACATGGCCGAGAAGTCGGTCGTCATGGACTTGTAGCCCACCGTCCCGGCGTTGGCGATGTTATTACTGATGCCATCCAGCTGTTCATTCACCGCGTTCAGGCCGCTGGCTGCAATGCTGTAACTCATAACTTACTGTTCCTTTATCATTATTAAACGACGTTCTGCGCAGGCGTATCGTCCGGTACGCCAAACTGGCTGATCATGGTGAAGGGAACTTCCCCAACCCCGCTGACGTTGAGCAACGGCGTGCCGCCATCCAGCGGAATACGCACGTCGGTGACGACACCCGCCACCTCAACCGGCACCTCCTCTTCGCCGGTGTCAGTGACCACCGACACGGAGTAGTCCCCGGGTGGTATGCCGTAGTCTGCGGGATCGATGCTAAAGCTCACCGACCCCGGTCCAAACGAACTCCCCGTCAACGGAATGTCGTAATCATTACCGGCCGCGTCGGTGATATGGATATCGACCTGGGTACAGGCATCGTCCAGGTCGATGCGGCCCTGAATAGCGCCATCGTCAATCTCAAGGGTGGTGGTCTGAACCATGATCGGATCGCCCACCATCTTGCCCAACGCCATCACCTGAAGATTGCTCATTAGAATGGCGTTGGTGTTCATCTCCGTCGCCACCTCTTCCGCCATCGCCACCTGCGCCATCGAGGAGAGCTGAGTCACGTACTCGGTGGGATCGGTAGGATCGGTGGGATCCTGGTTCTGGATCTCCGCCACCAGCAGCGTCAGGAAGGTGTCGGCCATTGACGTTGAGGTCGTTGTGGTGGTGGTGGTTGGTGTCGTTGCGGCTGTAGATACGCTGCTGCTTGTCTCTGTACCCGCATAAGATGCATTCAGCGATACGGCGGAACTCATAGACCTTCTCCCAGCTTAAGCAGGCTCTGCTGCATGCTCTTCACGTTGTTCAACACATCCACCCCGGTCTCAAAGTTTTGCGAAGCCGACATCATGTCGGCCATCTGCTCGACCACGTTGACATCCGGATACCAGACATAACCGTCCCGATCGGCCAGCGGATGATGCGGCTCATAGCGGCGCACGGCGCTACCGCTTGCCACCACGTCCTGCACGCGCACGCTGGCCCCGGTCAGGTCGTGATGCCCGGCCTGCGTCAGGCTGTTGTGGTAGACCGCAGCAAATACCGGGCTGCGTGCCCGGTAGGTTGCCGCCTCGCTCTGGGCCGGGGAGTCCGCGTTGGCCAGGTTACTGGCAACGGTATTGAGCCGTACCGTCTGGGCGGTCATCGCCGAACCGGAGATCTGATAGATGTCAGAAAATGACATGGTTATTTCCCTTCGATAGCCGTTTTCAGGCCGCTGATAGCCATATTTAAAAAGGTCAGGCTGCTCTGGTAATCGAGGCTGTTTTCCGAAAACCGCGCCTGTTCACTGTTGAGCTCTACCGTGTTGCCATCCTGTGTCGGCTGCATGGGCAGGCGATACATCACCTGCGTGGTGGGCAACCCGTTGCTACTTTTTGCCCGTTGCATCTCTCTGGCAAAATCAATATCTTTAGCCTTGAAGTTTGGCGTATCGACATTTGCCAGATTGGCGGTAAGCAGCTCGGTCCTCGCAAGACGTAGCTTCACCGCTTCAGGGTGTACACCCAGTGCTTTCTGAAAACTGATCCCCATAGTGCGTCGCACTCCTTTCATATAACTCACGCGCGTGCCAGTTAGGCAAATATCATGCCAACTTTTAAGTTATTGAAAGGTATATAATTATGTTAGTGCACTCTGCTAAGCGGAAAGTCTGCTTCCGCTTCCTGGTCAGCCTGCTGCTGGCTGCGCCTCCGCTCGTCACCGCTCATCCGCCCCAGAACTCCGCTCGGCAACAGATCAACGCGAAGGTGGTTGAGGAGGCCGGAAAAGCGATTGCGGCGCTGGCACAGCGCACTGGCTGGCGCGACTACCGCTACACCCTCAACGTGTTTATGCCCAGCAACGTCGCTGCTCTTCCCGCGTGTAGCCAGCCGCTGCGCCTGAGCAGCGCACCGCTCCAGCAGAAAAATCTTGCCCGGCAAAATTACCGTGTGGCATGCGGAAGCGGCGCGTCGTGGCAGGCTGTGGTCACCGTCAAGGCCGATCTCTACCTGCCGATAGCAATGGCAGCCAGAGAGATTGAACGTGGGGAGACGCTTACCCCCGATGCGCTGGTTATGAAGAAGTTCAACATCAGTAATCTGCGCGGGGAGCCGTTACTGAGCCGTGAGGAGGCAACAGGATTGACGGCAAAGCGGAACCTGCGTGCGTGGAAACCGATCCTGCGCACGCAGCTGCAGCAGCCGCTGCTGGTGAAGCGTGGCCAGGCGGTGACGATTTCGTCCGAGACCGATGATATTCGCGCCCAAACCGCCGGCGTCGCGCTGAAGGAGGGTCATCTGCACGAGAGCATTAAGGTACAAAATAGCAGCAGCGAACGGGTGATTGATGCCATCGTCACCGGTGCTGGGCGGGTGAGCGTTGAAGCACAATAATTTTTTACAGCCGCTTAAGTTTTGGCTTTCCGCTGTCGCTTTTAACGCGTAACCGTTGAAATGTCCTCTAATGAGAAACCTATGGCTATCACTACTCCTGGAGTATTACCCGGACAGCTCGCCTCCCATGATGCGGCGGCGCGCTTGCCATCTCAGCCGGAGGTGGCAAAAGCGGATCCAGCCCCCTCACCCTGCGCCGACGATGTTACCCAGCAGGGGGTGCAGGCGGCGCAGCGTAGCCTGGCTGATGAAACGCCCCCTGACGTTGATATCGAAAAGGTAAGCCAGATGCAGACGCTGCTGGCATCCCCGCAGTTTTCCATTGACGCCGATGCGCTGGCCTCATCGATGCTGGACTACTTCCAGACCCGGGGGGCGTAGTGAGCAAAAAACTTGAGCAGGTCAAGCTGCTGCTACGCGGGATCCGCACCGATAGCGAGCGCTACCGGCAGCTGCATAACCTGTTGAAAAGGCAGCGTTTATGTATGATCCGTCGCGCCAGCGATGCGCTGATTACCGTCAACGCCGACATCGATCGTCTTTACCCGCTGCTGAGCAGCAGTGGCCGTCTTCGCCGCGAGACGCTGCTCTCGCTTGGCGTCACGGCCGATGGCGTGGGTGTGCAGCAGGTCTTTAGCTGGCTGCCGCCAGTGCAGAAAGCGGCGGCCCGCCAGGCGTGGCAGCAACTGACGACGAGCGTCACGGAGTGCAAACGCTACAACGAGAAAAACGGTGAGCTGCTGACCCGCCAGCATGCATTTGTACAGGCGTTTTTGGGCCTCGAATCCCATTTTATCTATCACCCCTAATCCGCATTTCCGCAGCGGAAAAAAAGCTTCCGCTGCTTTTTCCGCGGGCTACCAGATAAGAGATTGTCCTGCTCCATGACGACGCATTACGAACCGGAAAAACCCTTTGTTAGCGTGGTGACACCCACCTGGCAGCGTGCCGCCTTTTTGCCGTGGCTGATCTATATGTTTCGCTATCAGGATTACCCGGCAGCGCGGCGGGAGCTGATCGTGCTGGATGATTCGCCAACCAGCAGCCTGGCGATCGTTAATGCGCTGACCGATAACCAGCCGGCGCGCTACAACATTCGCTATATTCACCATCCCGAACGGCTACCGTTAGGTAAAAAGCGCAATATGCTCAACGCGCTGGCGAAGGGTGAGTATATCGTCTGCATGGACGATGATGACTACTATCCCGCCGATAAGCTTACCTACACCATCGGGATGATGCAGCGGCACGGGGCGCTGATCTCCGGTTCCGACCAGATCCCCGTCTGGTATAGCCATATAAACCGGGTGTTTAAAACCCGCGCTTTCGGCAAACAGCATATCCTTAACGGCACCTTCTGCTATCACCGTAACTATCTGAAAAAACACCGCTACGACGATGCCTGCCAGCTTGGTGAAGAGCAGGCGTTCACCAATAACTTCAGCGTGAAGCCGCTGCAGCTGCCCGGCGAGCGCACTATTCTTTGCGTCTCCCACAGCGATAACACCTTTGATAAAGACTTCGTGCTCGGCAGCTGTGAACCCACCGCCCTCTCTTTGACCGATATCGTGCGCGATCCCACTCTGCTCGCCTGGTATCAGCGCCTGCATAACAGCACCGACCGGCAGCCCATTCAGTGGCAGCACGTGGAAAAAGTGCTGGTCATCAACCTCGACAGACGCGCCGACAGGTGGCAGCAGATGCAGGAGACGCTCCGCCAGCTGGGGGTGCCGGAAGAGCGCGTTATTCGGGTAAGCGGCTGCGAGCATGAGAACGGCGCGCTGGGCCGCACGCTCTCCCATCTTCAGGCGCTGACGCTGGCCCAGCAGCAGGGCTGGCGCAACTGTCTGGTGCTGGAGGATGACGCCCTGCTGCTCACTCAGGCGAAGCACGTTTCCGCGCTGAACCGGCTGCTCGCCGCGCTAGATCATCTTCCCTGGGAAGTGGTGCTCCTCGGTGCGCGGGTCACCACCGGCCAGCCACTGAAGAGCCTGCCGGGGCTAATCCACGCCGTCGATTGTGAAAAAGCGTGTGCCTATCTGGTCAATGCGGGCAGCTATCCGGCCCTGATCCAACAGATGCAGAGCGATCCAGCTAGCCTGCTAGAGTCGCGCTGGCGCTTGATGCAAAAGCAGGGGAAATGGCTCGCCTTCTACCCGTGCATTAGCTATCAGCGTCCAGGCTTCAGCGATATTGAGCAGCTGGAGACCGACCACATCCGCTTCTATTTCAACAAAATGATCGTGAGCCATACGCAAGAGCGGCGGCGGCAGGCACAGCAGCCGGTGGCTAACCAGTTCGCTAATACAGTAGGGTTCTATCTTGAGACCGCTTTTCACTACCAGCTCTATCAGCCAATACTGCACTGGCTGCTGGAGGCGGGCTACCGCTGCGATCTGTTAATTAGCGACGCCGTACCGAAAGCGCTGCTGAGGGAGATGAGCCAGCTGCTGGCAGACATCAACGATCCCAGGCTGAGCGGCTCACGTCTCAGCGAGGCGCAAAACCGTAAGCAGCGCTACGGCTGTTTAGTGAGTCCCTACTATACGCCCGCGCTCAACGGCCTGGGTCGGGTTCAGATCCGCGCCATGTACGGGCTGGCAAAAACCTCGTGGAACCATGCCTGGTGGAATACTTTTTATCACCATATTCTCTGCTACAGCCACTACAGCCAGCAGGCGCTGAATATCAACGGCAACGCGACGATAGTAGGCAATCCACGTTTTGATAAGTGGCATCGCCAGCAGGTGGATCTTGCATCGCTGGCAACGCTTAAGCTGGATACGAAAAAACCAACGCTGCTCTATGCCCCAACCTTTGGCGATCTCAGCTCGATTCCCCGCTGGGCCGCGTCGCTGTCGCGACTCAGTCGGGAGTACAACCTGATTATCAAGCTGCACCACGGTACACAGCATCGTCCGGAAGAGGCCGCCATGCTAGCCGAAGTCCGGCGTCATTTTAAAATGTGCGTCACCCGTCACGATATGTCGCTACCGCTGCTGCATCAGGCCGACTACGTCCTGACCGACAACAGCGGGTTTATCTTCGATGCGATTCACGCCGGTAAACGGACGATCCTGCTCGATTGGGAAGGCATGTCGGTGCTGCTGGAGAACAACAGGACCTTCAGCAATCCCTCCAGCCCGGAGCAGCAGCTACGCGGCACGCTTCCGGTGGTGCGGGATATGGCGCAGCTACGCCACTGCCTGGCGGCGGATTACGACTGGCAGCCCATAGAGGAGGAGATGAACAGGGTGCGTCATCACTACTGCGATGCGTTTCAGGATGGCTTTGCCGGTAAACGGGCGGCGGAGCTGATTATGCGAGCGCTGGACAACCCGGCGGACGCCGAGTCGAATACGCTGTTGCATAGCTTACAGAGCAAGCTGTTTTAAGCCAGGTCGGGCAGCGCATTCTGCCCGGCAATAGTTTCGATAAGGGCGGTGGTGGAGACCGAAGGCGTGCGGGGAAAGTAGACCACTCGACATAGCGACGAGAGATGATCAAATCGGCCCTGCCAGTCATCGCCCATCACCAGAATATCCGCGCCATAGCGCGCGATATACTCCGCCTTTAGCGCCAGCGACTCTTCCAGAAAAACCGAATCCACGCACCTAAGGTTTTGAATGATTTTCATGCGGTCCGCTTGCGAATTGAGCGGAAGACGACCTTTTTTAACGGCGTTGAGTTTATCCGAGGAGATGCCCACAACCAGGCGATCGCCAAGGCTGCGGGCGCGATTGAGAATATTTAGATGGCCCACGTGGAAAAGGTCAAACGTGCCAAAGGTGATCACCGTTGTCATTACTCTACTCCTCCAGACGCTGGGTTCGCAGCCAGCGTTGAGACGCAACGTCATCTACCGTTTTTTGCTCGCGGCTGGCCTGCTCGCTGGCGAACGTCTCCCGCCGGGTATCGAGGGTCAGCGCCACAATCTTCTCCTGACAGGCGGCCTGCATCAGGTTTTTTTGTATCTGCTGCGTTTTCATCTCCGCTAACGCTTTCTCCTGCTCCTGCCACTTCACGACGCGCAGCAGGCTGCCTTTATAGCCCGCAATATTGCTCAGCGTCTGGGCGCAAAAATGGGGTAGCTCTTCGGTGCGGGTCTTCTGCACCAGCTGCCCCAGGGCTTTGATATTGTTCTCGTACCGGGTAGCGACCTGCCGCTGCCGGGCCAGCGCCACCGTTGTGCTTTTTACCGCGCTATCGCGTAGGCGCTGAAGCTGAACAAGGGTGTGGATGGTCTGCTTCATGGTTTACCTTTTGTGGCCTGCGGAGAGGGAAACAGCGCAGCGAGTTGCGTCTGTACCTGCGCCAGCTCAGCGGGTTCATCAACCTGCTGGCGTAGAAAACGCTCAATGGCCGGAAAGCATTTCACGGCTTTATCAACCTGCGGATCGGCGCCCTCGACGTAGCCGCCGAGCGGGATAAGCGGTCTGATCTCCATATAGGCAGCGTAGTGCCGCTTGAGCTGGCTCACGGCCTGCTGATGCCAGCCAGGGATGATGTGCGTCATACAGCGGCTGATGGATTGACCAATATCAATGGCCGGATAGTGTCCGGCCTCGGCAAGCCTGCGGGTCAGGACAATATGACCGTCCAGCACCGCCCGCGCACAGTCCACGATAGGATCCTGCTGATCGTCGCCCTCGGCCAGCACGGTGTAGATGGCGGTCATGGATCCGCTGCTGTCGCTGTTGCCCGCGCTCTCTACCAGCCGGGGGATCATGCCAAACGCCGAGGGGGGATAGCCTTTGGTAGCTGGCGGCTCGCCCAACGACAGGGCGATTTCGCGCTGGGCCATGGCGTAGCGGGTTAACGAATCCACCAGCAACAGCACGTCGAAACCCTGGTCACGAAACCAGGCGGCAAGCGTATGGCATAGCTCGGTCGCCTTCAGGCGCATCAGCGGCGACTCATCCGCCGGTGCAACGACGACGACGGACTTTGCCAGGCCTTCATGGCCCAACGACCGATCGATAAACTCTTTGACCTCACGGCCCCGTTCACCAATCAGCCCCACCACCACCACCTGCGCGCGGGTCTGGCGGGTGATCATTCCAAGCAAGACGCTCTTGCCTACCCCGCTGCCCGCCATCAGGCCGACCCGCTGGCCCTTGCCGATGGTCAGCACGCCGTTGATCGCCTTCACGCCCACATCCAGCGGTTCGTCGACGGGACGACGGGTCAACGGATTTACCGATGGCGCAACGGAAGGTAGCACCTGCGTGCCACCCAGCCTGCCTTTGCCATCAATCGGCTCACCCAATCCGTTAACCACCCGGCCCAGCCAGCTTTCGCCTATCAGCAGGTGGCGAGCTTTCTCCTGCGGAAAGACGCGCGCACCGGCCATCAGCCCTGCTGGCTGTTTAAACGGCATCAAATAGGTCACCTCGCGGTTGAAGCCTACCGCCTGAGCATCAATAAAGCCGCACTCCGCGCTTTCGATGCGGCAGAGCTGACCCGTTGCCAGCTGGCAACCCACGCTTTCCAGTAACACACCGTTCATCCGCACCAGTCTGCCCGCCACGCGGGCAAATGCGATCGACTCAATGGAGCGCAGCGCATCGTCAAAGGGGAGTGGATTGTTCATCTGTCTCATCCGGGGCCAGCGTCTCTTTGAGAACCGTCATGCACTGCTCCAGACGGTGCTCGCAGCCAATATCCAGCTCGGACGCCTCGGTCACGATCCGGCACTCACCGGTAGAGAGATCCGCCGAGGCCACCAGCCCCCATGCAGCCACCTTCTCCGGGGCCACGCTCTGAATGCGGTTAAACTCTTCTACGCTCAGGCACACCTTGAGTGGATCCGGTACGCTGGGCAGAGCGGCAATTGCCTCCTCCACCAGCGCCAGCAGTTGGGTAGGCTGCAATGCCAGCTCGCAGCGGATCACTTGACGGGTCACTTTCTCTACCAGCTGAAGTAGATCTTCACGCTGCTTGCGCTGCACGTGGGCAAAATAGTCGTTGAGCCTGTCGGCGATGGCCTCCAGCGGCTGCGCGGCCTGAGTGAACTGCACCTGCCCAGCCTGCTGCCCGGCCAGACTGCCCTCGGCATAGCCTTGCCGGTAGCCCTCCGCCTGGCCTTTGGCCTGCCCCTCCTGAAAGCCGGTCTCCTGCCCTTCGCTGATGCCCTCCGCGAATCCTTTCTGCAGGCCCTGCTGGTAGCCATCCATAAGCTGGCGCTGAAAATCGGCGCTCCCTGCGTTTTTGTCCGTCAGCGCGGCGTGCCTCGGTGGAAAACGGTGTACCCGGTAGCGGCCTCGTAGTGTCTGCATCGCGTTTTCTCCCCTACTCCGCCGTCTGCTCGGCGAAAAGCTGAAGCTGGATCTCACCCGCCTCCTCCAGCTCTCGAGCGACGGCCATGATTTCACGGCGGACCTGCTCAATGCGGCTTATGGGAACCGGTCCGAGGCGCGCGGTGATGGTTTCCAGCTGCTGCGCTTGACGTTTCGGCATCACCGCAAAAATGGCTCGCCGCAGCGGCGGCTCGGTGCCCTTCAATGCCACGGCCCACTCCTCCATCGGGATCTCGTCGAGCAGGCGGCGACGCACCTCTTCGCTCTGGCGACTCAGAATAAAGAAGTCGTACATCTCATCCTGAAGCTGGTCCAGCACGCTGGCATCCAGCTCGCGCAGCCGATCGAGGATCTGCTGCTGGTTGCCCTGAAAGCGGTTAACGATATCCGCCGCCTGCTTAATGCCTTTCACTTTCGAACCGTGTTCGGAGAGTACCGACAGGCCTCGCTCAATCAGGCGATCCAGCTCGTCAACCACGTCACGGTTCACGTCGTTAAGCCTGGCAATACGGTAGAGAATTTCATCCTGCACGGCATCGTTCATATAGGTCAGCACCGTGGCGGCGATCTCCGGGGTTAAAAAAGCCAGGAAAACGGCCTGCAGCTGCAGATGCTCCTCGGCGATCAGCGCCGCCAGCTGACGGGGATCGACCCACTGCAGTCGCGCCATGCGTGAGCGGATCTCATCGCCATAGATGCCGTTGATGACGCTGCTGGCAATCTCCCCGCCAAGCGCCTTATTGAGGATCCCCTGCAGCATCACGCGCGATGCGCCGTTGATCCCGCTCTGCTCACGAAACTCGTCAAAGAAGTTGTTGATCACCTTTCTCGCCTGGCTGGTTTTCACTCCGGAGAGGCGTGCCATATATTCACTCAGGCGCACGACCTCTTCACGGCTTAGCTTTTGCATCACCGTTGCCGCCGCCTCTTCGCCAAGACACAGCAGCAGGATGGCCGCCTGCTCAAGATAGCTGGCGCTGCCTGGACTCTTATTTACTGTCAATTCGCTCATTGCTGGTAATCCACTGTCTGATCACGTCGGCGACGCGATCGGTATCGCTAATCGCCAGTTTTTTAAGGAACTCCAGCTTGGTTTCAAGACCAGAGCTCTGGGCAGGTAGCGCATCATCGCCAGAGAACGAGGGTAGCTCTATGCCCCTGCGCTCCTCATCATCCAGCGTCGCGGGAAGTGAGGATTCACTACGTTCCGCGGCACCTGCCATTGCTGCGTGTGCTTTACGCGTGGCGATAAGGTGTTTGACGAGCGGACGTACGACGAGCAGCAGAACCAGCAGCAGGAGCAGGCCGATACCGCCGAGGCGGCACCACGCCAGAATGTCATCGTTCTGCCACCACTTCACCGGCGGCGGCACGATCTTCTCTTCCGGCACAAATTGCATCAGCGAAAGTGACAGCTTGTCGCCTCGGCGCTCATCAATACCGGCGGCGTTGTTCAGCATGGCCGTCACCTGTGCCGTCTGCTCTGCTTTCCACGCCTTAACAGCGGTGGCGTCCTGATTCAGCACGACGGCAACGTTCAGACGTTTCAGCTCAAAGCCTGGGTGTTGAATATGCTCAACGGTCCGGTCATAGCTGTAGTCCCGCTGGCTCTCCGTACGCGCAGAGAGCGTATCGGGCGTCTTCTGCGCCCCGGCCTCAGGGGCCTGCGCAGGCGTAGCCTCCGGTGGCCGGTTGCTGAGCGAGCCGGGAATGCCGACCGCCAGACGCTCACTGCTTTTATCCTCTGTGCTTTGCTCCCGGTTAACCTTGGGCGTATCGCCAAGCCGCTCACGTGTCTCCTCAACGAGGCTAAGATCCAGCTCAGGCATGACGCTAATGCGAAAATTGTCTTTCCCCACCAGCGTGGTCAGCACGTTGGCCAGGCTGGCACGGGTCTTATTCTGAATGTCGCTGAGTAGCACATTCGCTTTATGGGTCCCGGCCAGAGGGTTGGTACCATCCACCACCCCTTCCGAAAGCAGATTTCCCGCCTGGTCAACGATGCTGACCTGGGCAGGCGGCAGCCCCGGCACGCTGCCGCTCACCAGATGGATAATGGCATTAACCTGCTCCCGGCTTAATTGGCTGCCATAGTGCAGACGCACCATCACCGAGGCGCTGTTTTGCGGTTTGTCGCTAACCACAAACGCGCTCTCTTCCTCGAGCGCCAGATGCACCCGCGCCGTTTCAACGGCGTCCAGCGACATGATGCTCTGCGCCATTTCGCCCTCCAGGCTGCGCTTGTAGCGAATGTTTTGCACAAACTGGCTGCTGCCGAGCACCTCGTCTTTATCCATCAGCTCATAGCCTGCCGGGCTTATCGCCTGGACGCCTTTTGCCGCCAGCGTCATACGAATGCCGGAGAGCTGCGCCTGCGGAACCAGAATCTGTCCGCTGCTGGGGTCAATACGGTAGGCGATCTTTTCACCGTCCAGCACGGTGATAACCTGTGAAATGGGCAGATCCTCCTGCGAGCCGAACAGCGCGGTATAGCCGCCGTTGCTGTGCCACAGGCTGCCGACAATAGCGGCGGTAAGCAGTAGCGCACCGCCCGCCAGCGCAAACCATTTTCGGTTTCCCGGCAGCAGGGAAGAGAGCGCAGCAAACGCCGCGTTCGCAGAGGCAAACAGTTTCTTTTTCATCGTTATATGGACATGTTCATCAGATCGTTAACGCCGCTCGCCACTTTATTTCTGACCTGAACAAGCGCCGAAAACGACAGGGACGCCTGCTGGCTGGCCAACATGGCCCCCACCAGATCGTCACTCTGCCCGCTGCTGACCGCGTTCTGCTGGGCGCTGGCGGCCTGCTGCAGGCTATCTACACGGTCGAGCGCATCACGCATCACCTGGTGAAAGCTCACACCAGAGGGATGCTCGCCCTCCGTCGCACGGCTGCTAATAGTTTGCGCGGAAAGCGGTGACGCAGCGGCAAGGCGGCTCATTCCGCTCATCTCCTGCTGCATGAGGAACAGGGAAGAATTACCAATGGTTTTCATGGCGTACTCATTATCTAAAAAGGATCTTATAAAATCAGAAGCTTATCTCTATGCCATGCTTGCGCATTGAGGCGAGCCGATAGCGTAGCGCGCGCGGTGTAATACCTAAGCAGTCGGCAATTTGTGTGCGGTTGCCCTGGTATTTGCGCATCAGATCGGCAATATAGTGATACTGCGCGACGCGCCCATGGCGCTGTAAATCGTCCCGGCTGGCGCTGCCAGGCTGTCGCAGGCTGGATGCCGTGGGACAGTCCACGCTTTCTATACTCGGTGCAAAGGGGAGTCCCAGCGCGCTGGCCTGGATAACGCCGTCCTGGTTTAAAATCATGCCGCGCTGCATGACGTTTTCGAGCTGGCGCACGTTGCCGGGCCAGGGATATTTCATTAGCGCTGCCTTTGCGGTTTCCGACAGGCTGATATTTTTGCCGATCGTGTGGGCATATTTTTTTATAAAGGACTCCGCCAGCGGCAAAATATCCTCAGGCCGCTCGCGTAAAGCCGGCACGGTAATAGGCACAACGGAAACGCGATAGAAAAGATCCTCGCGAAAACGCCCTGCGGCTACCTCTGCCTCAAGGTTTTTATTGGTGCTGGCGATCAGGCGGAAATTGAGTTTAATGGCTCGGTGGCTACCAAGGCGCTCGACCTGACGCTCCTGCAATACGCGAAGCAGCTTTGCCTGCAGTGCCAGCGTCATATCACCAATTTCATCCAGCAGCAGCGTGCCATTATTTGCCATCTCAAACTTTCCTGCCACGGCGTTCACCGCCCCGGTAAAGGCGCCTTTTTCATAGCCAAAAAGCGTTGATTCCAGCATCGACTCTGGAATGGCGGCACAGTTGATACCGATAAAGGGTGCAGCGCTATTGTCGCCAAACGCCATCGCGTGAATATATTGAGCGACGCACTCTTTTCCTGCGCCTGTTTCACCCAGGATCAGTACGGGGATATTAAAGCGGGCAACGCGCCTGGCTAAGGAAAATGTTTTAATGCTGGCAGGCGCCTGAGCAATAAAGGTCGGCATGGGTTTCTCGCATTTACGTATGTCACTGCATGCGAATCTATCACGTCACTTAAGTTTATTTGCTAATAAATGAATTAAAAACAATTAACGCATAATAATCATAATGTTATGTTAGATGTTAGCGAACATCAAAAAACTATTAAAAACATCTAAATTTAAAATAAACATTTAATAATAATTATCCACAAAACATCTATTGTATGATGCAACCATCTTCGCTTAAATAACGGCGCCTTTACTTTGCGCTAAGGATTATGCCACCACGTAAATGGATAGCGGCAATCTTAGCGCATCACTTAAATAGAAATGACTTTTTTTTGCCTGACTTAACGCTTTAGACAGCAAAGCGGCTTGCCCGGTCATTCGGTATTCACGACAGAGAACATGTCCCATGTTGAAGTACAGCCAAACCGCTGGAATAGCTTATCTTGATAGCCACCGCCTTGGCCGCCCATACCATCGCTTACCAAGCCTGTTTACGAGCAAATTTGACATTCTGGAAGCACGCGTGGGCAACTACTTTCTGAAAAAGCACCGCTCGAGCTTGTCATTAAAAAAAATAGCGTGTACGGCTGATATTAAAAATAAAAATGCTGACCTGCTGGTATCGGATAGAGGTCATTTGGCTTTTGATATAGATCGCCCGCTTCTGTTAACCATTCTCAATAATTTTTACGGCCTTGAAAGCAACGAAAATGCGCATAGCCACGCCGGACGGTTGCCAACAAAAACCGAAGCACGTCTTCGCACCCGGCTGGCGCTGGATCTCTGCCATATTCTTTTTCATCAGGAGACGTGGGGATTACCGCTACGCGTAAAAACAGATAACAGCACCATTATTAGCCAGTGGGCTTATCAAATTACCTTTACGCTGGGCGACGATGCAGACAGTAGCTTTTACATCTTGTTGGACAACGCCCATACCGACTGTTTTCTGAATATGCTGCGCCAGAGAGATCGGCCTCAGACCGACGCCAGCGACCTTGACCGTAAAAAAAGAGACCGCGCCGTCGTAGCCAAACTGATCGAGACGCTACCCCTGAGCCTGAATGTCAAAATCGCCGGGTTAAATATGGACGTTGCGTCGCTGACCGCCATCCGACCCGGAGATATTTTCCCGCTTACGTTACCCGAGACCTTCCCGGTCTTTATCGGGCAATCGCCGCTGTTTCACGCGCTGATTGTTGAAGAGAACGACAGACTCTATCTGTCTGATATTACGCCTACTGTTTCTGAGACGTCTTATGAATAATCATACCGATCCCCTTGACCAGGGCTTTGAATTAGCCAGTGCGAGTGACGCCCCGGCTGACTCCGCACCCACCCAGAACGCGCCAGCGTTAGCTGCCTCAATGGCGCTGCTCAAACGCATTCCCGTCACGCTAACGCTGGAGGTCTCCTCGGTTGAGGTGATGCTTGCCGATCTGCTGAATATTGACGACGACACGGTCATTGAACTCAATAAGCTCGCGGGAGAGCCGCTGGATATTAAGGTAAACAATATCCTGCTGGGTAAGGCCGAAGTGGTGGTGGTCAATGAAAAATATGGTCTGCGGGTCATTGAGTTTAACACCCGCGACATTAACGAACTGACATCATGACACGTCTGCTCTGCCTGCTAGCCGCAAGCACGCTGCTGCTCGTCTCCCCTGCCGTTCTGGCGCAGGGGGGCGATATCTCGCTGTTCCACGTCGTCAACCACGGCGATACGCAGGAGTACAGCGTCAAGATCCAGATCCTCATTCTCATGACGCTGGTGGGCCTGCTGCCTACCCTGCTCCTGATGATGACCTGCTTCACGCGATTTATCATCGTGCTCTCGCTGCTGCGTCAAGCGCTGGGGCTCCAGCAGACGCCGCCAAACCGTATTCTTATCGGCATTGCGCTGACATTAACCCTGCTGGTGATGCGCCCCATCTGGCTGACTATCTATGAGCGTGCGGTTGTGCCCTTTGAGCAGGATGAGATAACGCTACCCCAGGCGCTGGAGACCGCCAGCGTGCCGCTTAAGCGCTTTATGCTGGCGCAAACCAGTAAAAAGGCGATGGCGCAGATCATGACTATTGCTAACGCTAAGGGCGACGCGGCGCAGCAGGATCTGTTAATCGTTGTACCGGCCTATATGCTCAGCGAGCTGAAAACCGCGTTTCAGATCGGCTTTATGATCTACATCCCTTTTCTGGTGATCGATCTGATTGTTGCCAGCGTACTGATGGCGATGGGGATGATGATGCTTTCACCGCTGATCGTCTCTCTGCCGTTCAAGCTCATGGTTTTCGTGCTGATTGACGGCTGGTCGCTCACCGTTGGCACGCTGACGGACAGCATTCGCGGGCTGGGGCTAGGATAATGAGCGAGGTACCGTCATGCTGACCGTCGATACCGCCGCCGATCTCGTCGCCAGCGGCATTAAGATCGTAATTATGCTGGTCTCGGTGCTGGTGGTTCCCAGCCTGTTAGTGGGCCTGTGCGTCAGTATCTTCCAGGCCGTGACCCAGATTAACGAACAGACGCTTAGCTTCCTGCCACGGCTTATCGTTACGCTGATCGTGCTCGCCGTCTGTGGGAAGTGGATGATCGTACAGCTTAGCGATCTCTGTACGCATCTCTTCGCCCAGGCCGCGTTGATGGTGGGCTAAGATGAGCCAGCTTGACGTCATTCAGTTCAGCCACCTGGCGCTGGGGCTATGGTATCCCTTCGTTCGCATCATGGCTTTTCTCCAGTATGGGCCGATTTTTGACAGCAAAGCCTTTAGCGTGCGCATCCGTATTATCATCGCCCTGGCGCTGGCCGTTGTTCTAACCCCGCTGGTCAATCCGCCCGTGCCCGAGGGGCTGCTGAACCTGCACACGATTATTCTTACCGTCGAGCAGATCCTCTGGGGCGTGCTGTTTGGTCTGATGATGCAGTTTATCTACCTGACGCTGCAGCTCGCCGGGCAGATCCTCTCCTTCAATATGGGCATGAGCATGGCGGTGATGAACGATCCCAACAGCGGCGCGTCAACCACCGTGCTGGCAGAATTTATCTACATCTATGCCGCGATCCTCTTCTTCGCGATGGATGGGCATCTGCTGCTGGTCAGCATTCTCTACAAAGGGTTTATCTACTGGCCGCCCGGCAGCGCGCTGCTGCCGCAAACGCTGCGCAGCGTCTCCCTTGCGCTGGGTTGGGTATTCTCCTCTGCGATGCTGCTGGCGTTGCCCGCAACCTTTATCATGCTGATCGTTCAGGGCGGATTTGGCCTGCTTAACCGTATCTCTCCGGCGTTGAATCTCTATTCGCTGGGCTTTCCCATCGCCATGCTGGCCGGGCTTATCTGCTTTGCCGCCCTGCTCTCCGCGTTGCCGGACCACTATTTACAGCTGGTTAATCGGGTTCTGGCGGAGTTTGATGCCCTGCGGAGGACGCATGGCTGACGCGGCAAGTGAAGAGAAGACCGAGAAGCCCTCGGCGCAGAAGCGGCGTAAGGCGCGGCAAGAGGGCCAGATCCCTCGTTCAAAGGATATGGGGCTTGCCGCCAGCCTGTTGGCCGCCTTTATCGTGGTCAGCAGCAGCTTTCACTGGTATCGCGACTTTGTTCAGGAAGCCTTTCTGACCGTACATCAGTACGGGCAGCACATCGGCGATCCGGATATTCTTGGTCAGTTTCTTCAACACAATTTGCTGATACTGCTTAAATTTATTCTCACGCTGACGCCCATGCCGTTGGCAGCGTTGATCGCCTCGCTGATCCCCGGCGGCTGGATCTTCTCGTTAAAAAAGATCTTTCCCGATCTCAGTAAAATCAGCCCGCTAAAAGGCATAGGGCGCCTCTTCTCCAGCGAGCAGATTATCGACGTCGGCAAGATGATAGTAAAAAGTGTGCTGGTTCTGCTGCTGCTTGCGGTCAGCCTTCACCGTCACTTTGCTGCTTTTCTCGATCTACAAAACCGCTACTTTGCGCCTGCGGTTAGCGAGGGGCTGTCGCTCTATCATGACGTCATGCTGAACGTCGTGATGCTGTTTATCCTGTTTGCCCTTTTCGATGTCCCACTGGCTAAGCATATGTTTACCAAAGGATTGAAAATGACCAAGCAGGAGGTAAAGGACGAGTACAAAAACCAGGAGGGTAGCCCGGAGATCAAAGCCAGAGTGCGTCGCCTGCAACGGCAGATGGCGCTGGGACAGATCCGCCGCGTGGTCCCCAAAGCCGACGTGGTGATTGCCAACCCCACCCATTTCGCGGTGGCGTTGCAGTACGACCAGGCGCGGGCAGCAGCGCCCTTTGTGGTGGCCAAAGGCACCGATGAGGTGGCGCGTTACATTCGCGAGGTGGCTCAGGAGCATCATATTGAAGTGGTGGAGTTTCCCAAACTGGCTCGTGCGGTCTACTACACCACCCAGGTTAACCAGCAGATCCCTTATCAACTTTTTCGCGCAATCGCCCACGTTCTGACCTACGTCCTGCAGCTTAAATCCTGGCGGGCAGGCAGCCAGATGCGGCCCGCGCTTAACCGTCATATTTCCATTCCGAACGAGGTCCTGAAGCAGGATGCAGAAACAGATTAAATACGTGATGACGGCGCTGAGCCGCAGCCGGCCCGGCGTTCCGTTACTTCTCCTGGCCATTCTGGCAATGGTGATCCTGCCGCTGCCGCCGATGCTGCTGGACGCCCTGTTTACCTTCAACATCGTGCTGGCGGTGCTGGTGCTGCTGGTCAGCGTTTCGACCAAAAGACCGCTGGACTTCAGCCTGTTCCCGACGGTGCTGCTGATTACCACCCTGATGCGTCTGACCCTTAACGTTGCCTCTACCCGCGTAGTGCTGCTGTACGGCCACGAGGGGATCGGCGCGGCAGGGAAAGTGATCGAGTCCTTTGGCCAGGTAGTCATCGGCGGTAACTTTGTGGTTGGGTTCGTGGTGTTTATTATCCTGATGATCATCAACTTTATCGTGGTGACTAAGGGTGCAGAGCGAATCTCTGAGGTATCGGCGCGCTTTACGCTGGACGCCATGCCGGGTAAGCAGATGGCGATTGATGCCGATCTCAACGCCGGGCTGATTAACCAGACCCAGGCGCAGGCCCGGCGTAAAGAGGTAACCAGCGAGGCGGATTTCTATGGCGCGATGGACGGTGCCTCAAAGTTCGTGCGCGGTGACGCCATTGCCGGGATGCTGATCCTGGCCATCAACTTGATTGGCGGCGTCTGCATCGGCATTTTTAAATACGACCTTAGCGCCGAGGCGGCTTTCCAGCAGTATGTGCTGATGACCATCGGCGACGGGCTAGTGGCGCAGATCCCCTCCCTGCTGTTGTCCACCGCAGCGGCGATCATCGTAACCCGCGTCAGCGACAGCGGGGATATCTCCAGCGCCGTTAAAGCGCAGCTGCTGGCCTCGCCGTCGACGATCTACACCGCCAGCGGCGTGATGTTCGTGCTGGCCATCGTGCCGGGAATGCCGCATCTCCCTTTCCTGCTCTTCTCCGCCCTGCTCGGCTTTACCGGCTGGCGGCAGAGCAAACGGCCACAGGCGGCGCAAACGGATGAGAAGAGCCTTGCCACGCTGAGCAAGGCGCTGACGGAAACCCCCGAGCAGCAGGTAAGCTGGGAGACGATCCCGCTGATTGAGCCGGTTAGCCTGAGCCTTGGCTACCGTCTGGTCTCCCTGCTGGATAAAGCCAACGGCAGCCCGCTGACCCAGCGCATACGCGGCCTCCGGCAGGCGATCTCCGAGAGCAACGGCCTGCTGTTACCGGAGATCCGTATCCGCGAGAACTTTCGCCTGAAGCCGACCCAGTACGCCATCTATATCAACGGCATTAAGGCCGATAGCGGCGATATTCCCGCAGACAGGCTGATGGCGTTGCCCTCGGCGGAAACCTACGGTGAAATTGACGGTACGCCGGGCGTCGATCCGGCTTACGGGATGCCCGTCACCTGGATCACCGCTGCGCAAAAAACCAAAGCGCTCAATTTGGGCTATCAGGTTATCGACTCGGCGAGCATTATCGCCACCCATCTCAACAAAGTGGTCACCCGCTTTATTCCCGACCTGTTTAACTATGATGACGTAACCCAGTTGCACAACCGGCTTGCCTCGCTGGCCCCTAAGCTGGCGGAGGATTTAGCCAGTGCGCTGAACTACAGTCAGGCGCTAAAGGTCTACCGGGCGCTGCTTACCGAGCGTGTCTCACTGCGTGATATTGTGACCATTGCCACCGTGCTGGTGGCCAGCAGCGCGGTGACCAAGGATCCGATTTTGCTGGTGTCGGATGTACGCCTCGCCCTGCGCCGCAGCATTACCCACGGGCTGGTGCGCAATGAGGAGCTGGCGGTCTATACGCTGAATAACGAGCTAGAGAATTTGCTGATTGGGGTCGTTAACCAGGCGCAGCAGAGCGGGAAAGTCATGCTCGACAGCGTGCCGCTCGATCCCAATATGCTGAGCCAGTTCCAGCAAAATATGCCTCAGGTGCATGAGCAGATGAAGGCAGCGGGCAGAGAGCCGGTGCTATTGGTTGCTCCGCAGCTGCGTCCGCTGCTGGCCCGCTATGCGCGGCTGTTTGCCAGCGGCCTGCAGGTACTCTCCTATAACGAAGTGCCGGACGAGCTGGAGATAAAAATTCTTGGTACGCTTAGCTAACCCGGCATGCGTACGGTGCTGTTCAGCAGGATGCGCTTCCCACCTAAGAAGCGCGCCTGCCAGAACGCATCGGACAGGTCGCTGATGCGGATCTGCTCGCCGGTGCGGGGCGATTCGATAAAGCGGTTGTTGCCGAGATAGACGCCAACATGATCGGCTTTATCACGAGAGTGAATGCCAAAAAAGAGCAGATCGCCGCGTCTGAGATCGTTATCCGCGACGTCTAGCGCCTGCCGGTAGTGATACATCTCATTGGCGGTCCGCGGTAGCTTCGCCGCCAGCAACGGGTTAAAGGCGTAGAAGATCAGTCCACTGCAATCAAAGCCCTCCTCCGGCGTTTCGCCTCCCCAGACATAAGGTTTGCCAAGCTGCGCCTGTAAGCGGCGTATCGCTTTTTCAACGACGGGCTGAAGATGCATGTCGCCTGCCAGGAGTGGCATGGCGAACCACTCGGGGTGATGTTGCAAAAGAGCCCGGTTCTGCGCCCGCAAAGCGGCTTTCGCCGCGCTGTTGCCGCGGATCACTGGCGTAGGAGAAAGCGGTTTCGCCTTGACCTTCGCCAGCAGCAGACGATTGTGCATTCGCTGGCGAGGCGTCGATTTTGCCGCTGCGTCAGACGGAAACAACGCCATGACGAGGGCGGTAATGAGTAGTCCAACACGCAGCGGCTTAGCGAGGCACATGCTCTGCCTGTGTTGAAGGGGCGTGCTCCAGCTTGCTGGCCAGCGGCTTAACAATCTTCTCGCCCTGCGCGCCGAAAAATTGATAGAGCGTGTCGGCCGCCGTATGGGTTAAGACCATGATCTCAATCCGTCGGTTGTTTGCGCCCTCTGGGTTCTGGGCATCCAGTAGCATACGGTCGGCCATCGCACTGACCTGCATCACTTTATCTTTCGGCATGCCGGCCTGCTCCATGACGCGGCGGGCTGAAAGAGCACGATCTCCGGAGAGGTTCCAGTTGTTGTATCCGGCACTTTTATAGCCCAGTGCGTCAGTGTGGCCGGTGATAATCAGCTTGTTATCCAGAGAGTTGAAGATGGGCGTCAGCTCGGTCAGCAGCGATCGGAAGAACGGCATAATAGTGGCGCTGCCGCGCTCAAACATGCTGCGCTTCTGATTATCCTTAATTAATATTCGCAGCCCCTGGGGAACGATCTCCATCTCAAGATTGCTCTCCATATGGGCCTTCAGGGCAATCTCGTTGATGCTGTTCGCCAGCTCACCCAGCTCCCGCGCCGATTTTTGTCTCATGCGCATTGCCGCACTGCTGGCCTCCTGCGTCTTCTTTAGATCCGCTTCGGCGCGGCGCGCCAGCCGCTCTTTGCTCACGGCCTGCGCCTGCTCATGGCTGCGCCCATCGGCAGAGCCCGCCATCTTTTTCGGAAGATGGCTCAGCGGGGCCATTATTCCACCGCCGAAGAAAATAGACTGTCCGTGCAGCGCGGCCACGATCTCCTCCCGGTCGGACTGGCTGACGCTGTTGACAATCCACAGGGTCATAAACAGCGCCATCATCGCAAGAGTGAAGTCGGCAAAGGCCACTTTCCAGGCACCGCCGTGGTGCCCGGCATGGCTCTTTTTGATCTGCCGACGAATAATGGTGGTCTTCTTGCCCCGATCGCGCCGGTTTGCGGTCGCCATTATTCCTCTTCCTCCAGCATGGCGTTGACCCAGGCATCAAGGTTGGCAAAGGTCGGCTTCGAGGCCAGATGCAGCAGCTTGCGGCCCGCATCCACGGCTAACAGCGTTGGCTTGCCTCCGGCCTGGGCCACCAGCACGGTGCGGACGCACTCCAGCAGAGAGTGCTCGGCTCGCGCCTGCTGCTCCATTGCATTGGCCAGCGGATCCATAAAGCAGTAACAAATGAAGACGCCCAGAAAGGTCCCCACCAGCGCAGCAGCCACTTTCAGGCCAATCAGCGCAATTGAGCCATCAATGGACTGCATGGTAATAATGATCCCCAGCACCGCCGCACAGATACCAAACCCGGGCATCGCCTCCGCCGTACGCTGCAGCGAGCGTGAGGGGGTAAGCAGCTCCTCCTCAATGGTCTCCAGCTCCTGATCGAGGATCCCCTCCAGCTCATGGGCGTCGATTTTGCCCATCGCCATCAGGCGAAAGTTATCGGCAATAAACATCACCAGCCGCTTCTGTTTAAGTACCAGCGGGAATTTCTGGAATATGGTGCTCTCTTCCGGCTGCTCAATATGCTGATCGAGCATGCGTAACCCGCCGGTTTGTACCATTTCGAGCAGCTCATACAGGCACATTAAAAGCTGACGCTGAAATTCAGCTCCGAGCTTTTTCTTGCTGATTACACCTTTGATCTGATGGGCTATTTCCCGCAGCACGTGCAACGGGTTGGCAATAATCATTGACCCAATGCCTGCGCCGATAATGATCATAATTTCCGCAGGTTGCCAAATAGCCACCAGCTGGCCACCCTCAACAAAATAGCCACCAAAAACGCAGCCCAATATAATTATCAATCCTAATATTTTTTGCATGAATATCTCGAAACGTTTAGTGGCTGAAAAAATAGGTGCGTAGCTTTTCCGCTATCTTTTTATTGAGCTGACAAATTCTGGCTTCGGTGAGTCCCAGCACCAGGGCAATCTCTTTTAGATTCATATCCTGCTGATAATATAAATAGAGGATCTGCTGCTCTTTCGCTGACAGCGTCTGCAACGCCCGGCTCAGCATATGTTGCGTCACGATCTGATCTTCCAACCTGCGTCCTAGCAGCGGCAATTCGCCGGGCCGATCGCTCAGCAGCGCGTCGAGGCTCTCCAACGTATCGGCACCCTCCAATGCAAGGTACTGCTGATACTCGGCGGCACTCACGCCATCAGCCTCCAGTTCGCCAGGCTCTGGCTCGCGGCCCAGCACTTTACGCCGCTCCCGGATAAGATCTTTGATCTGGTAAAACTTTTGCCGGAGCTGACGCGGACGCCAGTCAAGGCGTCTCAGCGCGTCCAGCACCGCGCCCCGAATGCGCTGCACCGCATAGCCGCCGAACCCCTCGTCAGGCTTGCCGTAGCGGCGCAGGGCGTCAAGCAGACCGATGAGCGCCACCTGCTGCATATCCTCTCTCTCCATCACGCAGCTGCACTGCGGCGCAAGCTGTTTTACCACCTTGCGCACCAGCGGCAGATAGGCCTGCAGGTAGTGGCTCTCCTGAGCAGGCGTTAAGGGAGAGAGCGTCTGAAACGCCTGCATCTCATAGGGTGCTGACGTCAGCATCACTGGAAAACCATTTTGCTGATTAATATATCGCTGTAAGGGCCTGGCGTAGCCCTGCTTTTCAGTTCACGATGTAACGCGGTATTAAGCAGCGTTTTTATTTCATTGATTTTTAAGGCGCGGACTTTTTCATATTCCCTATCCGCCAACGTCGTTAAAATAATGCTCTGATAAAGCGGTTCGTCGGCCTGGATCTTTTTAGACGCCTCCTCGCTCTCCGCCACCATCGTCAGCGCCAGTAGCATATAGTGATCTTCGCCCTGAGCATCGCTGAGCGTAATGACGGATTCCTTTAATGAAACAAAGATATCGTTAGCGTGCTTGTTCTTATTTTCCGGGGCGCTCTTTTTTAAAGAGAGTTTGGCAGCGGATCCTGAAGGCTGCATAGCGTTAATAACAAACCATGCTGCACCGCCGCCAATAAGAATAGAGAGCACTACACCAACAAGGCCGGTAATGACTATTTTTTTCATCTGTTATCACACTTTAATTAATAGATTTTCGCTCTTCTGTAAACCGCTCTCATCGGTATCCAGCTCGATGGCAGAGCGTATTGTCGTGGCGTTTTGCCGCTCCTCGCGCTGCCGCCGCGAATCGGATTGCGACTGTCCGTCCGGGGAGACCTGTACCTCTACCTGCATGAAGTTCTGCTGGGTGAGCTGAACCCGCAGCGCATCACCGCACTGTTGCAGGGTACGGCAGACGTCCGCCTGGGACGCGCCGATATGCACCGTTAATTTGCCTGCATCCAGCTGAATAGCGATCTCCAGTTTGCCCAGCGAGGGCGGATCGAGGCGAATGGTGGAGATCTGCTGCTGCTGACTAAGTTGAAAATGGATGTTCTCTTTCAGCATATGGACCAGCGCCTCGCCCCACTGCGCGGCGCGGGTATCAACGCTCACGACCTGCTCCGGCTGTATCCTGCTGGCCACAAGGCGGGTATCGTCTTGGATAAAGGTGGTATGTGCCGCGAGCGATGCGGGCTCTGGCCACTCGTGAACCATTTTTTCATTCACCGCATGACGTAACGCACCGGCACGCTCCGGTCGCGGGGCCTCTGGCTGAACGCCTAACGAGGCGACCGCAGGAAGATTTTCCGTCGCCAAACGGGCCTGCTCTGCCAGCTGTTTCGGCGTAGCGGTAGCGTGCTGCGCTGGCAGCGTGTCTGGCGTTATCGGCGTCTGCATCTGCATTGACGACACCGTCTGGGCTATCTGCACTGGCAGGGTTATCTGCTCCGGCAGTGCCGCCTGCCCTCTTTTTTCCGCTATGGCGGGACGTTCAGGCATCAGCAGCACGGCCATCAACGCCTCCAGCGGCTGAGCCTCCGTTTCATCCTGCACGGCACGTTTAGCCTGCTTTTCAGCGGGTGCACGCTCTCCCGCCCCTTCGGCCAGAGTTTGCAGGTGCTCTAACAGGGCATTTTGTACGGTTTCCGGCAGCGTGAAGGTATGCGTCTGCGGGTTGTCCGCCTGCGGCTGAACGGAGGCGGATGCAAGCCGCTGCGTCAGGGCGTTGGTCAGTAAGTTCAGCATATTCATGGCTGCTCCGACAGGATATTCGCCAGCGAGTAGGCCAGCGCCCCTTCGCGCTGCTGGCGGTGTTTCTCCATGCGCGCCTTCAGCAGCGCTGCCCGCTCGGTTCGCCGGGCGATGATCTCGCCAAACGCCTGACGCAGCCGAGCCTTGAGCGCCGTCAGCTCCTCCTCCGGCGGCTGGCTGGCGCAGTAGGCGTTAAACAGCGCCATCAGGCGGGTATGTAGCGCAGGCATCCTGCGCCAGCGCTGCTTATTCAAGGCTTCATCCATGGCATTCAGCAGCGCATCCATCTGCTCATTTACGGTTTGCGTTTCCATTGTTTAACCCAGCTTTTTCGCCAGCCCCTGCCAGCCCTCATGCAGATTGGTCAAAATCAGCACCACCTCGTCTATTTTTTGCGTATTGAGTTCACTGCTGGCTTCATACAGGCGATAGACACAGTGGTCATAGAGCCGTGCCAGATTCAGCACCAGTTCACCGCCGCTCTCAAACTCCAGCGAGCTGGTCAGCGCGTTAAGAATGTCGATGCATTTATTGATGCTTTTGGCCTTGCGGTCGTAGCGTTTATGCGTGATATGGCTTTTGGCGCGCTCCAGCTCCTCCAGCAGACCGGTATAGAGCACCAGCACGAGCTCCAATGGCGACGCCGAGGCCGTGCGGGAGGCCAGATCGATATCTTTATAGTGGCCATAGCCGTTATCAGAAGCGTACATAGCGTGAATTCCTCTGTTTCTGTGTCGCTCAGGCAAACGCCGCCATGCTTACCTGCATCGAGTAGATTTCAACCATCGTCGAGGTGTACTCCTGCAAATAGCGCTCGTAGGAGGCGTTATAGGTCTCTTTTACCTGATCAACCTCGCGGGTGAGTTTGTCCTGCTCCTCGGTAAGCGCGTCCTGCCGCTGAGTGATAACGCCGCTGTTATCATCCAGATAGGTCTCCATCACGCTATCGAGCTGAGCGGTCATGCTGTCGTCGCCGACAAACAGCGAGGTCAGGCCCGCCGGGTTCTCCGCCATGGCTGCGCTAAACTGCTCGGAGTCGATTTGCAGATGACCGTCTGCGTCAAGCGCGATGCCGTAGTCGAGCATCGAGCCACCGTTATAGGTGGCATGAGTAATGCTCTGGATCTGACGCTCCAGCGAGGAGATCCCCGCATCGCCAGCAAAGGGGCCCGCTGGCTGGCCGTTGCTGCCAAAGGTGGTTAATGAATCGAGGGTATCCACCAGCGTGTTGTAGGCATCGACAAACGTCTGCACCTTCTCCTGCGTTGCCGTCACGTCGTTTGCCACGGTGAAGGTGATGGGGCCATCCGCCTCTGAAGTTTCAGCAAAGGTGATCGAGACGCCAGGGATGAGGTCGGTATAGTTGTTGGAGCCGCTGGTGATCTGCACCCCATCTTCCGGCGAGCTGCCGAGATAAATGACCGAGTCCTGTGCGACAGAGAGATCCTTCTGCGCGCTAAGATCCGTGGCAAAGGCCGAGCTGGGATCGATGCCGCTGGTCGAGACCGTAAACGCATGGTCTTGCCCGGTCTCATCGGCGGTGAGCATCAGGGTTGTCGACTCGCCGGTGTTCACCAGCGTGGCGGTGATGCCTGGGTTATCTTCCGCGCCGTTAATGGCGTTGCACAGTTCGCTGACCGACACGCTGCCGTCGGCGTCGCCGTCTGCCTGGGCGAGATCGATATCCATCTCGCTGTCGCCCATCGTAATGGTAAAGGTGCCGCTACTGGGGATATCGCCGTCGGCGATATTGAAAGTGCTCTGCTGGGCGGTCGCCAGCTGCTGAACATAAAAGGTGTAGGTGCCCGCCTGCGCCTCGGAATTGGCGGTGGCGGTGGCAGCGTCATTGTTTGCCTTAACCGTATTGACCACCGCCCCGCTGGTCTCACTGTTTAACGCATCTACCGCCGACTGAAAGGACGTCAGGGCGCTCTCCAGCGTCGACAGCGCAGCGCTTTCGGTATCCAGATCGGTTTGCTGGCGCTCCAGCTGGCTTGCTCGAGTAGAGACGTCCATCAGGGCAAATTGTTTCGCCATTACTTGCGGGTTTATCATCGTCGCTCCATTCAGTTATCAATACCCATAGCAATAACAGTGCCAAAATTTATTATTTATAATTCAATATGTTAAAAAACGCGGGGAGGAAGTGCAGCTTCCGCAGACAGGGAAAGTCTCTTTCCCCCAGAGTGGTCCTAGCAGAAAAAACAGCCATACCGCACAGACGCGGTATGGCGGAGTACAACCTGGTCGCTTATTGCAGCAGGCTGGAGACCATCCCGGACATGCTGTTGGACTGCTTCAGCATGGTGATGCCGGTCTGCATCAGCACCTGCTGTTTGGACATGTTTGACGCTTCCGTGGCGTAATCGGTATCCATGATGTTGCCAATGGCGACTTCGGTGTTGTCCTGCATGCTTTGCAGGTTGGTCGCCGTACTGCTCAGGCGGTTCATGGTCGCACCCAGGGTAGACTGAATGCTGCCGACTTCATCCATGACGCCCTGCACCGCGCTAATGGTCGCGTTTGCTGAATCCAGGGTCATCAGTTCGGTGCCAGCCGTGCCGCTGGCAGATGCACCGCCCGCACCGTCAGTACCGTAGTCGGTGCTAAACGCTGCGCTCAGGCTGCCCAGATCCGTTGCCAGCTGGCTGACCTGAGAGGAGATATTGATAGTGATCTGATCGGTAGACTGGGATCCCACCTGGAAGGTGACCCCGGACGCGCTGGTGAACAGGCCGTTCTCAGATTTATTAAACAGGTTGGTGCCGCCGTTGGTGGTGTTCTGCAGCATGTCGGACATCTCCTGTCCCAGCTCGTCGAACTCGGACTGCATGGCCGTACGGTCGTCATCGCTGTAGGTTCCGTTCGATGCCTGAGTTGCGAGTTCGTCCATGCGGCCCAGAATATCGGTCATTTCGTCAAACATGCCGTCGGCGGTTTGCAGCATGGCGGTGGCATCGGCAATGTTACGCTGGGCCATGGCCATGCCATCAGACTGGGTCTGCATACGGTTAGCAATCTGTTTACCCGCCGCGTCGTCCGCAGACGAGTTGATACGCGTCCCGGTTGCCAGGCGCTCCATGGACTGGCTGAGTGAGGCGTTGCTTTTGTTGATGGCGTTAACTGCCGCCATCGAGGCGGCGTTGGTATTGATAGATAACATGGTTCTGCTCCTTGAATAAGTGAATATCAGCTGAGGTACAGAACTAAAGCGACGCAGGTTGGAAAAAATTAAGCAGGCGGTGAAAATTATTTTTTTGGCAGGGCAAGAGACCTTTTTAACCTGCGGCTATAGATTATGCATTTATCGCATAAGCTAAGTTGAATTAAGACTTTCGGCAAAACGCTAACCGCCGCTAACGTAGCGGGATAACACCTTTCGTGACATTACTTTACAGGGATTGCCGATGACCAAAAAATTGCTGCCGTTATGGGTGCTGGCCGCGCTGTCTGCCACCAGCTATGCCGCCACACCGCCTGATACCCTCGTGGTGGCCCAGGGCCTGGACGATATTGTGAGTCTTGACCCCGCCGAGGCAAACGAACTCTCCAGCATCCAGACGGTGCCTAGCCTCTATCAGCGGCTGGTCCAGCCCGATCGCGACAACCCTGAAAAGGTCAATCCTGTGCTGGCGGAGAGCTGGAAAGCCGATCCGGCAGCCAAAACCCTCACCGTCACCCTGAAGCACGATGCTAAATTTGCCTCTGGCAACCCGCTGCGCCCGGAAGATGTGATCTTCTCCTATAAGCGCGCGGTGACGATGAACAAATCTCCGGCGTTTATCCTCAACGTGCTCGGCTGGCAGCCGGATAATATCGACAGCCAGCTGAAGAAAGTCGATGACCACACCCTTGAGCTGCACTGGACGGCTGACGTTAGCCCGGCGGTGGCGCTGAATATTCTCTCAACCCCTATCGCCTCTATCGTTGATGAAAAGCTGGTGGCTGCCAACGTGAAAGGCGATGACTTCGGCAACGCCTGGCTGAAGCTGCACTCTGCCGGCAGCGGCGCGTTTAAGATGCGCGTTTATCAGCCGCACCAGGCCATCGTGCTGGATGCCAACCCCTCCTCTCCCGGCGGCGCACCGAAGCTTAAAAACATCATCATCAAAAACGTGCCGGATCCGGCCTCCCGCCGCCTGCTGATCCAGCAGGGCGACGCCGACGTGGCGCGCGACCTCGGGGCGGATCAGATCGCCGCTCTGCAGGGGAAAAAAGGCGTTGAGGTGCTGAGCATCCCTTCTGCCGAGCAGAACTACCTGGTGTTCAACGCCGGGAACAGCGCTAACCCACTGCTCAACAATCCAGCATTCTGGGAAGCCGCCCGCTGGCTGGTGGATTACGAGGGCATCACCCGCGATCTGCTGAAAGGCCAGTACTTCATCCACCAGAGCTTCCTGCCGGTGGGCCTGCCGGGGGCACTGGAAGATAATCCGTTCAAATTCGATCCGGAAAAAGCCAAGGCCATTCTGGCAAAAGCCGGTATCAAAGATGCGCACTTCACGCTGGACGTGGAGAACAAACCGCCGTTTATCACCCTTGCCCAGTCGATGCAGGCCAGCTTTGCCCAGGGCGGCGTGAAGGTGGATCTGCTTCCGGCGGCGGGTAGCCAGGTTTATGCCCGCGTGCGTGCCAAACAGCATCAGGCGGCGATTCGCCTGTGGATCCCGGACTACTTCGACGCCCACTCTAACGCCAGCGCCTTTGTCTACAACGACGGCAAAGCCAGCACGGTTGCGGGCCTGAACGGCTGGCAGATCCCTGAGCTCAGCCAGCAGACGCTGGCGGCGGTGGCCGAGCCGGACGCCGCTAAGCGTCTGGCTCTGTATAAGAAAATGCAGGAGACCCTCCAGCACAACTCCCCGTATATCTTTGTCGATCAGGGTAAAACGCAGATTGTGGTGCGCGACAACGTAAAAGGCTACCAGCAGGGGCTGAATGCGGATATGGTCTGGTATGACCGCGTAACCAAATAACCTTCAAGGTATTAACGTCTGTGTTTTTACAAAACAGCGCAGAGCGGCGTTTGTCGCGCCCTCTGCTTACCCTCTTGCAGGGACTCTTTACCCTCGCCCTCACGATCCTCGGCCTGCTGCTGGTCACCTTCGCCCTGTCGGCGCTGTCGCCGGTTGACCGGGTGCTGCAGATCGTAGGGGATCACGCCAGCCAGTCAACCTACGATCAGGTGCGCCACCAGCTCGGGCTGGATCGGCCTCTGCCGGTACAGTTTTGGCACTACGTGGTCAATCTGGCCCATGGCGATCTCGGCGTCGCCAGCGCCACCGGTCAGCCGGTCCTTCAGGATCTGCTCTCGGCGTTTCCCGCTACCCTGGAGCTGGCTACCCTCGCCCTGATCCTCGGCGCGCTGCTGGGCGTCATCGCTGGGGTGCTGTGCGCCCGCTATGCCGGTACGCCGTGGGATCTGCTGGTACGTACCTTTACCCTGCTGGGAAATTCGGTGCCTATCTTCTGGCTTGGCCTGCTGATGCTGGCCCTGTTCTATGCGAAGCTGCAATGGAGCGCCGGGCCCGGCAGGCTGGATGATATCTACCAGTATACCGTGACGCCGCAGACCGGCTTTGTGCTGATCGATACCTGGCTCTCGGGCGATCCGCAGGCGTTTAAAAACGCCCTGAGTCACCTGGTGCTGCCGGTACTGCTGCTGGCCTACTACTCCCTCGCCAGCATTACCCGGCTGACCCGCTCCGCCTGCCTGAGCGAGATGAACAAAGAGTATATTTTGCTGGCGCGGGCAAAGGGCGCGGGGGAGATGACTATCCTGCTGCGCCACGTGCTGCCCAACATTCGCGGGACGCTGCTGACGGTGATCGCCCTGGCCTACACCAGCATGCTGGAAGGGGCGGTGCTGACGGAGACCGTCTTCTCATGGCCGGGGATCGGGCGCTATCTTACTACCGCGCTGTTCGCGGGAGACACTACGGCGATCATGGGGGGCACCCTGCTGATTGGCGTGAGTTTTGTGGTCATCAATAACCTCACCGACCTGCTGGTACGCGTGACCGATCCGAGGGTGCGCTAAATGCCGGCTTCTCTTTTTCTACAGCGGTTACGTCGCTCCCCCGCCGCGTTTAGCGGGCTGCTGATGGTGGTGGCTCTACTGCTGATCGCACTGTTTGCGCCCTGGCTCGCGCCGCTCGACCCCAACTGGCAGGACGCCGCGGCGCGCCTGCAGGCACCCACCGGCGCGCACTGGCTTGGCACGGACAGCTATGGCCGCGACCTGCTCTCCCGGCTGATCTACGGTACGCGCCCGGCGCTCGGCCTGGTGGCACTGGTCACCGTCATCACTCTGCCTGCCGGGCTGCTGATGGGCATTCTCAGCGGCTACTACGGCGGCTGGCTGGAGCGGGTGCTAATGCGGTTTACCGACGTGGTGATGTCGATGCCGCGCCTGATCCTCGCCTTCGCCTTTGTCGCCATGCTGGGGCCGGGACTGGTCAACGGCGCACTGGCGCTGGCCCTCACCACCTGGCCCGCCTATGCCCGCCAGGCGCGGAGCGAGATCCAGCGCCTGCGCCACAGCGACTACCTGGCGGCAGCGGAGATGATGGGCATTCGCGGCTGGCGGCTGCTGTTGGGCCATATTCTCCCCCTGTGCCTGCCCTCGGCGATTGTACGTCTGGCGCTAGACCTGGCGGGCATTAT
The DNA here is from genome assembly GCF_000759795.1 of Pseudescherichia vulneris NBRC 102420. Taxonomy (GTDB): domain Bacteria; phylum Pseudomonadota; class Gammaproteobacteria; order Enterobacterales; family Enterobacteriaceae; genus Pseudescherichia; species Pseudescherichia vulneris. The sequence goes on along the minus strand of NZ_BBMZ01000012.1, from coordinate 199,303 downwards.
TCTGGCCGCTGCCGGGCTGGGCTTTCTCGGTCTCGGGGCGAGGCCGCCAATGGCGGAGTGGGGAGCGATGATTGCTGATGGCATGCAGGTCATTTTTGACCAGTGGTGGATTGCCGCCGCTCCCGGCAGCATTATCCTTCTCGCCAGCCTGGCGTTTAACCTGCTGGGCGACGGCCTGCGCGATGTACTGGAGCCACACCATGACTGATACTGCGATTGCCGTCGAGGCACTCAATATTGACTACCCCGGTGCGCGGGTGGTGAACAATCTCAGCTTCCGGCTGGGCAACGAGCGCCTGGCGCTGGTGGGCGAGTCCGGCTCTGGCAAATCGATGACCGCCCGCGCCTTGATGGGGCTGGTGCGCAAGCCGGGTGTCGTTAGCGCGGCTCAGTTGGACGTGCTGGGCCACGATGCGCTGACCCTCAACAGCCGGGGCTGGCAGCGGCTGCGCGGCAGGGATATCGCCATGGTGTTGCAGGATCCGCGCTACGCCCTGAACCCGGTGAAAAGCATTTACGCCCAGCTGGAAGAGGCGCTCACCCTGCACCAGCGGGTTGGACGTCGGGAGCGCGCAGAGCGCATTCACGATGTGGTTGCCGCCGTGGGGCTACAGGATACGGTGCTGACCCGCTATCCCGGTGAGCTGTCCGGCGGAATGGGACAGCGGGTGATGATTGCCATTGCGCTGATCAACAATCCCCGCGTGCTGATTGCCGATGAACCGACCTCGGCGCTGGATGCCCGCCTGCGCAACCAGATCCTTGAGCTGCTGGTCGCCCAGTGCGAGCAGCGCAGCATGGCCATGCTGCTGATTAGCCACGACCTTCCGCTGGTGGCCCAGCACTGCCATCGGGTGCTGGTGATGTATCAGGGGGAAAAGGTCGATGAGATGCCCGCCCATGCCCTGCCGCAGGCGACGCATCCCTACACCCAGACGCTCTGGACCTGCCGTCCAAACGCCACGACCTGGGGCCAGATGCTGCCGGTGCTGGATCGTAGCCAGTCGTATCAGGGGGGTGCCGCGTGAGTATCATTGATATCAATCACCTCCGCGTAAGCTTTGGCAGCAAAACCGCCGTCGCCGCCGCCAGCTTTCACGTGGCGGCCGGAGAGACCTTCAGCCTGATTGGCGAGTCCGGCTGCGGCAAGTCGACCATTCTGCGCGTGCTGGCGGGCCTGCAACGTGACTGGCAGGGTAGCGTCAGCCTGCTTGGCAACGCCATTACGCCAGGCATGCGCTATCAGGGCGCGCTGCGCCGCAACGTGCAGATGGTGTTTCAGGATCCCTACGCCTCGCTGCACCCGAACCACACGATATGGCGCACGCTGTGCGAGCCGCTAAAGATCCATGGTGAAACGCAGATAGCAGAGCAGGTTACAGAGGCGTTGGAGCAGGTTGGCCTCTCCGCCGATGCCGGAAAACGTTACCCGCACCAGCTCTCCGGCGGTCAACGCCAGCGCGTCGCCATTGCCCGGGCGCTGCTGCTGCGCCCGCAGATCCTGCTGCTGGATGAACCCACCTCGGCGCTGGATATGTCGGTCCAGGCGGAGATCCTTAACCTGCTAAACCGGTTGAAGCAAGACCATCAGATGACCTACCTGCTGGTCAGCCATGATGCGGATGTGATCGCCCACATGTCGGATCGTGCGGCGTTTATGGCCGACGGCGTGATACAGCATTTTTACGATCGGGCCGCGCTGGCGCGAGGTGAACACAGTGCGTCAACCGCGTTAATTGTGTGATTATTAATCGGTTACCCCGCTGCCGCCTCGGTCGGGGCTAAACTCGCTCTATACTGATTAAAAACAGACAACAGCGAGTTTACCTATGCCCCTACCCGACTTTCATCGTTCTGACGCCTTTACCCTGGGGATTGAGCTGGAGCTGCAGGTGGTTAACCCGCCGGGATACGACCTTAGCCAGGACTCCTCCACGCTGATTGATGCCGTTAAGGCTGAAGTCAAAGGGGGCGAGGTGAAGCACGACATCACCGAAAGCATGCTGGAGATCGCCACCGGCGTGTGCGGAGATATCCACCAGGCCGCCGGGCAGTTCTCGGCCATGCAGCAGATTATCCTGCGCGCCGCCAGCGAACACCATCTGCAAATTTGCGGCGGCGGCACGCACCCGTTCCAGACCTGGCAGCGCCAGGAAGTATGCGACGACGAACGCTACGCGCGCACGCTGGAGATGTTTGGCTATCTGGTGCAGCAGGCGACGGTGTTCGGCCAGCACGTTCACGTGGGCTGCCCGAGCGGGGACGACGCTATCTATCTGATGCACGGCCTGTCGCGCTTCGTGCCCCACTTTATCGCCCTTGGCGCGGCCTCGCCCTACATTCAAGGCACCGACACCCGCTTCGCCTCGTCGCGGCTCAACATCTTCTCCGCGTTTCCGGATAACGGTCACGCGCCCTGGATCAGCAACTGGTCGGAATTCGAGGGGCTGTTCCGCCGCCTGAGCTACACCAGCATGATCGACAGCATTAAGGATCTGCACTGGGACATTCGCCCCAGCCCGCACTTTGGCACGGTTGAGGTGCGGGTGATGGATACCCCGCTGACGCTTGGCCACGCGGTGAACATTGCCGGGTTTATTCAGGCGATTTCCCACTGGCTGCTGGCCGAGCGGCCGTTCAAGATGCAGGAGCGTGACTATCTGCTCTACAAGTTCAACCGCTTCCAGGCCTGCCGCTACGGCTTTGCCGGGGTGCTGACCGACGTGCATACCGGCGAGCAGATCACCATCGGCGAAGATATTCAGCGGGTGATGGATAAAATTGCCCCCTATGCCGACAAGCTCAACGGCAGCAGCGCCCTGGAAGAGCTGGCGAACTTCGTGCGGCGTGGCAAGAGCGAGGACCAGCTGATGCGCGACTTCGTGGCTGACGGCGGCTCGCTAATTGGGCTGGTGCAGAAGCACGCGGAGATCTGGGCGGCGCACTAGCGCCGGTCTGGTTGCGCCGGGGTGGCAAATGGCTGACAATATCGTTTTAACTGACGATTAACATCACCATGACGCACCCGCTTGAATCCCTGATGACGGCCGCCGGTATTTTACTGCTGGCCTTCCTCTCCTGCCTGCTGCTGCCCGCCCCTTCGCCGGGCGGCGCGCTGACGCAGCAGCTCATCGCCACCTTTCATCTGGTGGATGCCAACCAGCTCTACACCCTGCTGTTTTGCGTCTGGTTTCTACTGCTCGGGATCGTCGAGTACTACGTGCTGCGCTTTATCTGGCGGCGCTGGTTCTCAATAAACCACGCCTCCCGGTAAGTCGCGCAGGCCAGGCTAACGGTGGCTTAATGCCGCGTCTGGCCGTGATTCTCTTTTCGGTAGGCTCCCGGCGGCTGGTTAAAGGTGCGGGTAAAAATGCGCGTGAAGGTCTGCTGGGAATCAAAACCATACTTAACGCAGATATCAAACACCTTCTGATCGGTATCACGCAGCTCCTGGGCGGCCAGCCGCAGCTTGCGCTCGCGGATATAGCGTCCCAGGCTCTCGCCTTTATATTGCATAAACAGCCTTTGCAGATGCCATTTGGAGTAGCCCGCATGGCGCGCAATGTCATCAATGCGCAGCGGCTGGTGCAAATTGTCGTCGATCCAATCGACAATCGTATCGATAACCTGAGCGGAAATGTTCATACCGGGGTCCTCTCTGCTCTTTAACACGCTGAAGCTTGATTATGAGTGAGTAAGCACTCATTATAGAAAGAGGCAGAAAGTCGTCAAGATGATTTTCGATCTTTGACACAGGCCGTTGCGGAGCGGCAGATCTCATGTTTCAATCAGGGTTTAACAGCGTGTGAGGTAAAGTGTAGTGGCTCGTCCGAAGAGTGAAGATAAAAAACAGGCGTTACTGGAAGCGGCAACCGAGGCATTTGCCCAGTCAGGGATCACCGCCTCTACCGCCCTGATAGCCCGTAACGCGGGCGTCGCGGAAGGCACGCTGTTTCGCTACTTCGCCACCAAAGATGACCTGCTTAATGCGGTTTATCTCGCGCTGAAAACCGACCTCTGCCACGCCATGCTCGACGGCCTCGATCGCTCCCTCAGCGAAGCCAAGGCGCTGACCCGCTATATCTGGAACAGCTATATCGACTGGGGCATTCTGCATCCGGTGGGCCATCGCGCAATCCGTCAGCTGGCGGTGTCAGGCAAGATTACCTGCGCCACCCAGCAAAATGTGGATGAGCTCTTCCCGGATCTCCACACCCTTTGCCGTCGCTCGGTGCTGCCCATTTTTCTTACTGAGGCCTTCCACGCCTTTGGCGATGCCCTGTTCCTCTCTCTTGCCGAAACCACCATTGAGTTCGCCAGCCGCGAGCCGGAGAAGGCGGACGATTTCAAAGCCCACGGTTTCGAAGCGATGTGGCGCGCCCTGGCGGACAGCGGCAGCAGCAGCTAAAGCGCACGATTTTCACTTATTTTTTCTTCGCTGAATCTGTACGCTACAGCGCAGCCCAACTTATCGCAAAAATTTATCAGGAGCATTTATGGATATCGTTTCCATCGCCTTGCAGCGCTACTCAACCAAGGCTTTTGACGCCAGCAAAAAACTGACCGCCGACGAGGCCGAAAAGATCAAAACGCTGCTGCGCTATAGCCCGTCGAGCACCAACTCGCAGCCGTGGCACTTCATCGTTGCCAGCACCGAAGAGGGCAAAGCGCGAGTAGCAAAATCCGCAGCGGGCGGCTACGTGTTCAACGAGCGCAAAATGCTGGATGCCTCTCACGTTGTGGTGTTCTGCGCAAAAATCGCCATGGACGACGCCTGGCTGGAGAAGGTTGTGGATCAGGAGGACGCCGACGGTCGCTTCGCCACCCCGGAAGCAAAAGCCGCTAACCACAAGGGCCGCACCTTCTTTGCCGACCTGCACCGTAAGGATCGCCAGGATGATCATGAGTGGATGGCGCGTCAGGTCTACCTGAACGTGGGTAACTTCCTGCTGGGCGTTGGCGCTATGGGCCTCGACGCGGTGCCGATCGAAGGCTTTGACGCCGACGTGCTGGATGCCGAGTTTGGCCTGAAAGAGAAAGGCTTCACCAGCCTGGTGGTCGTTCCGGTCGGCCACCACAGCGTGGAAGACTTCAACAAGTCCCTGCCGAAATCCCGCCTGCCGGAAGAGACCGTAATCACTGAGATCTAATCAGATTTCAGTCTACTACCCGGCGGCGCTGCGCTTGCACGGGCCTACAGTTTTGCATTTTTTGTAGGCTGGGCAAGCGCAGCGCCGCCCGGCATAAATAAAAACGTCACGTTACAACCTTGCCAGCACCTGCTCGCCCGCTTCATCGATCGGTAAATAGACCAGCAGACGCGAACCGTTACGCGGCGCAGAGTACCAGTACATCTGCTGAAGCTGGAAGTCGCCTAAATCAGGATGATGGAAGGTTTTAATCTGGTTCTCGACGCCGCGCACCTCATAGCGCTGATGCCAGAGCGCCTCGAACTCCTCGGAGGCAGCGAAAAAGCGCGCCAGCTTGTTCTCCCACGCCGCTTCACCCCGATGTTCCGCCATCGCCGCGCGGAAATAGGAGACAAAGGTCGGCAGCACGTCCCGGTTTGCCAGGCGGCTACGCCAGCCCGGATGGGTCAGATAGAGATAGATACAGTTGCGATCGTCTTCCGGTAAGGTGGCAAAATCAACGCCCATCAGCCGACAAAAGGCGTCGTTCCACGCCACAATATCGAAATTGGGTTTTTGAATGCTGGCTGGCTGCGGCAGCAGGCTGTCCAGCATCCGCCGCGTGCCGGGGCTGATCCCCTCGCACGGCGTCAGATTTGCCGACTCTACCGGTGGCAGGCCTGCCAGCAGGAACAGATGCCGCGTCTCCAGCGGGCTGCACTGAAGGGCATCGGCCACCGCCTGCATTACCACGGCCGACGGATTAACCTCCCTGCCCTGCTCAAGCCAGGTGTACCAGGTCACGCCAACGTCCGCCAGCATGGCTACCTCCTCCCGGCGCAGGCCCGGCGTGCGCCGCCGCCCGCTGCGCGGAAGCCCCAGCCGCTGTGGATCTAAGCTCTCCCGTCGCGCCCGCAGAAAAGCGCCCAGCTGTTTACGGCGATCGTCCTGGCGTATCTGGGCAACGTCCAGCTCGCTGTGGCTCATCAGGCTCATGGTCTCTCCAGCATATCGTCAGCATGGTAGTGCCAGTACCAGTATAATCAGGAACTGGTACCCGTTTATTCAATCAGCGATGCTACGTCCATTCGCTGAATGACGCAATGGAGCTACCATGAAAACGTCAACTGTTTCACCCGGCCGCGCGGGGCTCGTCCTGCTGCTAACCGGCCAGATGCTGCCCCTGATCGACACCTCGATCACCAACGTCGCCCTCGACTCCATCACCGCATCGCTGCACGCCAGCGCCACCCAGCTGGAGCTTATCGTCGCCCTGTACGGCGTGGCCTTTGCCGTCTGTCTGGCGATGGGCAGCAAGCTGGGCGATAACTACGGTCGTCGCCGTCTGTTTATGTGGGGCGTGGCGGTGTTTAGCTTCGCCTCTCTGCTGTGCGGCATGGCAAACTCGATTACCGCCCTGCTGGCGGCCCGTACACTACAGGGGGCAGGGGCGGCGCTGGTCGTCCCGCAGATCCTCGCGACCCTGCACGTTACCCTGAATGGCACGGCCCACGCCCGGGCGATTAGCCTCTACGGCGGCATCGGCGGCATCGCATTTATCGTCGGGCAGATGTGCGGCGGCTGGCTGGTGTCGGCAGATATCGCCGGGCTAGGCTGGCGTAACGCCTTTTTCATCAACGTGCCAATTGGCCTGCTGGTGCTGGCGTTGAGCCGTCGCTACGTGCCGGAGACCCGTCGCGAAGAACATTCGCCCATCGACTGGCAGGGCACGTTTATCCTCGCCCTGATCCTCTGCTGCCTGCTGTTTCCCATGGCGCTGGGGCCAGAGCTGCACTGGCCGTGGTCGATGCAGCTGATGCTGCTGGCGACGCTTCCGCTGCTGGTGTGGATGCGGGCGAGCGCGCTGGGCAAGCAACGGCGCGGCGAACATCCGCTGTTGCCGCCGCGCCTTTTGCAGCTCGCCAGCATTCGCTTTGGTATGGTGATCGCCCTGCTGTTCTTTAGCGCATGGTCCGGCTTTATGTTCTGCATGGCGCTGACCATGCAGTCCGGCTTGGGAATGGCACCCTGGCAGTCGGGTAACAGCTTTATTGCTCTCGGCGTGGCTTACTTCCTCTCGGCGATGTACGCCCCGAGGCTGATTGCGCGCCACAGCATGGGACGGATCCTGCTCTCTGGCCTGGCGGTACAGATCGGCGGCCTGCTGCTGCTGATGGAAACCTTCCACTACTACGGGCAGGCCACCACGGCCCTGACGCTGGTGCCGTCTACGGCGCTGATTGGCTACGGCCAGGCGCTGATCGTTAACTGCTTCTACCGGGTGGGGATGCGTGATATCACCGCTAACGATGCCGGAGCGGGCAGCGCCCTGCTTAGCACCCTGCAGCAGGCGACGCTGGGCCTTGGTCCGGCGGTATTTGGCTCGCTGCTGTTAGTGCTGGTGCGTCACCATCATGGCAGCTATCCCGAGGCAATAATGGGTTTTCTCGGCGTGGAGGCGGTGATGATGCTGCTGCTGGCGACGATTGCCGTTGGCCTGCGCCACCATCTGAACCGCAGCCCGGCTATTGCAACGTCATAACCTTAGGCGCTGGCGCGTTCGATAAAGCGCCAGTCCATCATCACTCTCTCTGCTGGGGTATCGGGGTTGTCGATTTTGTTGAGCAGCAGAGACACGGCCTTACGGCCAATCTGCAGAGAGGGTTGCGCCACGGTGCTAAGCTGAGGTGAGACCATCTCGGCCAGCGGCGTGCCGTCAAAGCCCACCACGGCGATGTCATCCGGCATCGTCAGTCCCGCCTGGGCTATCGCCAGCAGCGCGCCAGCCGCCAGGGTATCGGAGACGGCAAATACCGCATCCGGGCGCTCATCGGCACGTAGCAGCGTCTCCATCGCCGTTCTGCCTGCATCAAAGCTCAGCTCGCTGGCGTACTCTACCGCCCTCCAGCCGTGGCCGTTTTGCTCCAGCACGCTGTTATAGCCCCGCTCGCGCAGGCGGGCATATTTATAGCTCAGATCGTGATTGATCAGGGCAATGCGCTGGCGGCCGCGGTTAATCAGGTGCTGGATCACGTACTGAGAGGCGTCAATATCGTTAATCCCGACGCAGGAGACGCTTCCCTCATCGGCATACTCGGCGCACTGAACCCAGGGTGCCTGGCCAATCATGGTCGTCAGTTCAGGCAGCTTGGAGAAGGCATCCATGGTGATGATCCCATCGACGATTTTCCCTGACAGCAGGGTCAGCGCCGAGCGGGAGCGCGCCATGTCCGAACCGGTATTGCACAGCAGAATGCGGTAGCCGTTCTTCTCCGCCTCCTCTTCAATGCCCTTGACCACCTCGGCGCAGAACGGGTTAGCGATATTCGACACCAGCACGAGGATCATATAGCTCCGGGCGGTGCGGAGCTGGCGGGCCAGCAGGTTAGGCTGGTAGTTGCTCTCTTCAATCGCCGCCAGCACACGCTCGCGGTTGTGTGGCTTAACGGACCCGCTGTGGTTGATGACCCGGGAGACCGTCGCTACCGACACTCCTGCAAGGCGAGCGATTTTTTGAATTGACATAACGACGACACATCCTGCGATTAGCGCTTTAGATAGCAGGCTACCATAAAACCGTTGCCCGGCGAACCGGCAGTGCGCCGGGCTGCGGTTTAACGGGCCACCCGCACCCAGCGCTGCTGTTGATGGCTTTTTATAATGGCATCAATGATAAACATCACGTCTGCACCATCATAGAAAGAGGCAAACGGACAGGCGCTGGCCTCCGGCATCGTCCCGCACCGCACCGCCTGGTAGAAGTTAGCCATCATGTTCTTAAAGGCGTCGGGCCAGCCCTCAATGTGCCCACCGGGAAAGTGCGCGCTGCCAGCGACATCGGGCGTCATCAGGCCCGGATCGTCGGTGAGGATCTCATTGGGGCGCTGACGATGGCCAATCCACAGCTGCTGGGGGATCTCCTGATCCCAGCCCAGCGAGCAGGCGCTGCCGTTGACCTCAAAGCTGAGACGATTTTTGCGGCCCGCGCTGACCTGAGAAACGCTGAAGCAGCCTTTGCTGCCGTCGGCGAAGCGCACCAGCACCGAGCCGCCGTCTTCGGTGGTGACCGGACGATCCTCGTACTGCGCCTCGTCTCCGCCCGCGCTGAAGGTCGCCCCGCCGTCCAGCCGCGCCTTGCGGGTCGGCCAGACGATCGCCAAGTCGGCCATCACCTCAACAATTCTCTGCCCGGTGACAAACTGCAACGTATCACACCAGTGCGAGCCAATATCGGCCACCGCCCGCGACGCGCCGCCCAGTGCGGCATCCACCCGCCAGTTGTAGTCCGTCTCCAGCAGCATCCAGTCCTGAAGGTAGCTGCCGTAAACCGAGAACAGCCGCCCGAGCCTGCCATGGCGTTGCAGGCTCGCAGCCTGCTGAACCATGGCAAACTGGCGATAGACAAAGCTCACCCCGTGCACCACGCCCGCCTGCTCCGCCAGCGCCACCAGCTCCGTAGCCTCTTTCGGGGTCATACAGAGCGGCTTCTCCGAGAAAACGTGCTTACCGGCGCGTAAAATTTGTCGGTTAATGTCGGCATGAAGATGGTTGGGGGTGCAGTTATGCACCACATCAATCCCCGGATGAGCCAGCATGGCGTCGATGTCGCCAAAGGCAAAAGGCACGTTGAGCGCAGCGGCCTTCTGCTGCGCCGACTCCAGAGCGTGGTCGCAGAGGGCCACCACCTGCACGTCCCCGAGGCGGCGCAGGGCTTCAATGTGCGCCGGGCCAATGAAGCCGCTGCCGACAATGCCTACGCCAATCATAATGCATCTCCTAGTCCCAGCATCGCCCGCACACTGGCCCGGTCGCTGCTGCCCGCCGCGAAATCATCAAACGCCCGTTCTGCCACTGGAATAATATGGCGGCGGATAAACTCGCAGCCCTCCCGCGCCCCGGCGTCGCCCTGCTTCAGGCAGCACTCCCACTCCAGCACCGCCCAGCCGTCGTAGCCGTACTGCGTCAGCTTGCTAAAGATCGCCCCGAAGTCTATCTGCCCGTCCCCCGGCGAGCGGAAGCGCCCGGCGCGATCCACCCATGGCTGATAGCCGCCGTAGACGCCGCTGCGCCCGTTGATGCGGAACTCCGCATCCTTAACATGGAAGGCTTTGATGCGCGAATGATAGATATCGATAAAGGCCAGGTAGTCTATCTGCTGGAGTAGAAGATGGCTGGGATCGTAGAGAATATTGCAGCGTGGATGGTTATCTACGGCGGCCAGGAAGCGCTCGAAGGTGACGCCATCGTGGAGATCTTCGCCCGGATGGATCTCAAAGCAGAGATCGACCCCGTAGCGATCGAATCGATCCAGAATGGGCTGCCAGCGGCGAGCCAGCTCGGCAAAGGCTTCATCGAGCAGCAACGCATTGTGCGGCGGCCACGGGTAGAAGTAGGGCCACGCCAGCGCCCCGGAGAAGGTGGCGTGGGCGCGCAGGCCCAGCCTTTGTGAGGCCACCGCGGCCTGAGTCAGTTTTTCCACTGCCCACGCCTGACGCGCGGTGGGATTGCCTCGCAGATGCTCGGGGGCAAAGTTATCGAAGGCGGCGTCGTAGGCCGGATGCACGGCCACCAGCTGGCCCTCAAGATGCGTTGACAGCTCGCTGATCGTCAGCCCGTAGGTTGCTAACGTGCCCACGATCTCATCGCAGTAGGTCTGGCTCAGCGCGGCCAGCTCCAGGTCGAAAATATGCCGATGGTTACAGGGAATTTGCAGCGCCTTGTAGCCCAATCGCGCTGCCCACTCCGCCAATCCCTCCAGGGTATTAAAGGGTGCCTCTTCTCCGATAAACTGCGACAGAAAAATCCCCGGTCCCTGAACTGTTTTCATACTACCCTCCACAATTAAGCTCGCTCGTTGTCGTCATATTTGAATGTAAAAAGGAAAACCAGCGCGATAACGGCAGCGGCGACGGCCGGGATCCACCAGAAGGTGACCCACGCCTGGGGTACAGCCTGCCCGGCGACCAGCCGGTTATAGAGCGCACCGGAGATCTGCGAGCCGAGCAGCATCCCGATACCGTAGGTGAACATGACGATCATACTTTGCGCCTGGCCTTTCACTTTTTCCCCGGCCACGCGATCGGTATAGATAAAGCCTACGACAAAGAAGAAGTCATAGCAGACCCCGTGCAGCAAAATACCGAGATAGAGCAGAAAACGCGTCTCCTCGCTCACGCCGAGGGCGAAAAAGGCGTAGCGTACGAACCAGGCGCACATACCGATGAGCAGCATGTACTTCACGCCGAGGCGGCGGAACAGCAGCGGGATCACCAGCATAAAGACGATCTCAGACATCTGACCGAAGGACATCGCGGTGCTGACGTCCCCTACCCCGGCGTCCGCCAGGTACGAGGCGGTGTAGGCGTAGTAGGTGCCGAGCGGCACGGAGATGAGCATGGCGCAGAGCGAGAAGACAAAGAAGTGGCGTGTTTTTAACAGGGCAAAGGCATCGGCGCAGAAGAGATCGCGTACCGCCACCGGCAGCCCTTTGGCGGGCGCAGGGGTATGCGGCAGCGTCAGGCTATAGAGCGCCAGCAGCACCGAACAGGCCGCCGCCACCATAAAGATATTGACGCTTGCCGCGATGCCGGTGACGCCGATAAACACCCCTGCCACGATCCAGCCGATGGTGCCAAACACGCGCACCACCGGGAAGGTTTTATCGACGTTTGCCAGGCTATGGAAGGCGATGTTATTGGTGAGCGCCAGGGTGGGCATATAGCAGAGCGTATAGCCAAACAGCAGGCCAATCAGCAGCGCACCGTTCTGGGCGATCAGCGCTTGGGGAACAAACCAGAGAATGGCTGCCCCGGCGAGGTGCATCACCGCCATCACCTTCTGCGAGGCGAAGAAGCGATCCACCAGCATCCCCAGCACAAAAGGCGAGAGGATCGAGGCGATCGGCCCGGCTGAAAAGGCGTCGCCAATCAGCAGAGCCATGTTGTGCTGGGTCATGACGAGGCCCAGCGTGACGGACCAGCTTCCCCAGATAAAGAACTGGAGGAACATCATCAGGGACAATCTTGGCACAAGCAGGCGATGGTGCACCTGCCCTTTTGCGCTACTTTCGCTTGTTGACACCATTTTATCGCCTCACCTGTCAAAAGTAATCGATTACAAAACGTGAACAGTAGAAAAGTAATCGATTACAAAATGGTTTGCCTGCGGGTTAGATAAGATCTGGGAGAGAGGTCACGATAAATAATACACAGGACGTAGCCCGGCAAGCAGAGCGCCGCCGGGCAGAGGATTAGCGAGCCTTGCGGCGCAGCAGTTTGAAGGCGATAAAGAGGAAAACGATCCACACCGGCAGCAGGATGGCGGACATTCGCATGCTGTCGATGGTGCACATCAGCCCCAGAATCAGCACTAAAAAGGCGATACAGATATAGTTGCTTGCCGGATAAAGCAGCGCTTTAAACTGCGTAACCCGACCCTGACGGCGCATCGCCGCGCGGAACTTGAGATGGGCGAGGCAGATCATGATCCAGTTCAACAGCAGCGTCGCGACCACCAGGGCCATCAGCAGGCCAAAGGCCTCTTTCGGCAGCAGGTAGTTGATGACGATCACCAGCGAGGTGATGGCCGCAGAGAGAAACAGCGAGTTTACCGGCACGCCGCGGGCGTTAACCCGGGTTAAAAACGCCGGGGCATTGCCCTGCACCGACAAGCCAAACAGCATTCGGCTGTTGGAGTAGACGCCGCTGTTAAAGACCGAGAGGGAAGCCACCAGAATGATAAAGTTCAGCGCCGAGGCAACGATGTTGCTGTCCAGCTCGTGGAAAATCATCACAAACGGGCTGCTGTCAGCCTTCACATTTACCCACGGGTAGAGCGCCAGCAGCACCACCAGCGAGCCGATGTAGAACAGCAGAATACGGTAGACCACCTGATTGACCGCTTTCGGGATGGTCTTCTGGGGATCGCGCGCCTCAGCGGCGGTAATGCCGATCAGCTCCAGGCCGCCGAAAGAGAACATGATCACCGCGAGGGACATAATCAGTCCGTGCCAGCCGGTGGCAAGGAAGCCGCCGTGCTGCCAGAGGTTGTCGACGCTGGCGTGTTCCCCACCGTGGCCGGAGAAGAGCAGCCACAGGCCAAAGCCGATCATAGCGATAATCGCCAGCACCTTGATCAGGGCAAACCAGAACTCCATCTCACCGTAGAGGCGGACGTTGACCAGGTTAGCGGCGTTGATGATGATAAAGAACGCGGCGGCCCAGATCCATGTCGGCACGTCCGGCAGCCAGTACTGCATATAGATACCGGCAGCAGTCAGCTCGGCCATGCCGACCAGCACGAACATGACCCAGTAGTTCCAGCCGGAGAGGAAGCCCGCGAAGGGACCCCAGTATTTCCAGGCAAAGTGGGAGAACGAACCAGAGACCGGCTCCTCGACCACCATCTCACCCAGCTGGCGCATAATTAGAAAAGCGATAATTCCGGCGATGCCGTAGCCCAGCAGCACCGCTGGCCCAGCCATTTGAATTGCCGGCCCGATGCCCAGAAACAGCCCGGTGCCGATAGCGCCGCCCAGCGCGATAAGTTGAATATGACGGTTTTGCAAACCCCGTTGCAGCGTCGGCCCAGTTCCCGACGCGCCATCTGCCTGTTGCTGGCCAGATGTAATTGACGCGTTTTTCACGCCCTACCCCTGTATCTTTTTAAGAAAGGGGCATCTTTTAACACTTAGCGTTACCGGTAGCAAGCAGACGAAAAGGCTGGCGTTGCCGCCAGCCCTCGCGTCATCAGCAGAGTAACGCCCGGTGGCGCTTCGCTTACGCGGGCCTACAAACCCACACCGTTTCCAGGGTAGGCCTGGCAAGCGCAGCGCCGCCCGGCATTTAAAAAGACTAGAAGTCGTAGCTCATGGAGACCTTGAGGGTACGCGGATCGCCCCGGAAGATGTAGGTGCCGAGATCCTCGACGCCGGACCAGTACTTCTCATTGGTCACGTTATCCACGCCCACGCGCCACACCATCTCGTTAGCATCCTGGTTCAGCTGCATCCGGTAGCGGACGCCCAGATCCAGCGTGGTGTAGTCATCCAGCTTTTTGGTATTGGCGGCGTTGGCATACTGCGAGCCGGAGTGGTTCACGCGCGCCGTGGCCGTCAGGCCCTCTACCGGTTTGATATCGTACTCTGCGCCAAACACCATAAAGACGCCAGGCACACCGATAGCATCCTTGCCGTCGTTGATCCCGTTCTGCGTTTTGGTCATCTCGGCGTCGACCCAGGTGGCGCTGCCGTTAAGGCGCAGGCCGAGCATCGGCTCACCAAAGACATTCAGCTCTACGCCGCGGTTACGCTGCTCGCCGTCAAGCTTGTAGGGGCCGCCCGTACCGTACTGAATGGCAGAGGGCTTTTTGATCTCAAACAGCGCCAGGGTGCCACCGATGCGACCATAGTCAATCTTGACTCCCACCTCATTCTGCTTCGAGTGGGCAATGCCCGTGCTCTGGCCGAAGTTAGAGGCGTCTCTCGGCGCCACGCTGCCCGGCTGTAACGCTTCGGTATGGTTAGCGTAGAGCGACAGCTCGTCCCACGGCTTATAGACCACGCCGTAGGTCGGCATCCAGCGACTCTCTTCATAGCGCGAGCCGCTATCCTCCGCCCCGGTGGCGTTGTTGTAGTTGCGCACCACTACCTTCTGGTTGCGGGCACCGACCGTGAAGAGCAGGCTGTCATCCAGTACGCCCAGGGTATCGCTCAGCAGCCAGCCCTGGGTACGGCTCCGGCTGGTAGTGCGCGGATCGCCATAGTTACCGCCAAAGCTGCTATTGGCTGGCATCGCTACATCGCTCGGGTGGTAGATGTTGACGATCGGGTTAGAGGCGGCAGAAGACATCCGCCAAGCCGTTCTGTCGCGCTTAATCAGCGCCGAGTAGCCGACGTTGATTTTATGCGAGACAAAGCCGGTATCGACGTCACCGCGCAGGCCCAGCATGCCGCTGTTAGCATCGATATAGCGGTTGGTATCCAGACGGCTTGCCGTGGCGTCGCCGTTGGCGTTGATCAGCTTCGGCGTGCTGTAGGTGCCTATTTCATGAGCCTGCTGCGCGCCCGTGGCTGCATAGGCGGTCCAGGCGTCGGTCAGGTCATACTCGGCACGAGCCACACCGAACTGGTTATCGATGTCGTTGTAGCTCCACTTCTGGCTGTAGTTCTTGCTGGGATCCGGCACGTCGGGAATGAAATTGACGCCCGTAATATTGACGCCCATGCCGCTGCCGTGGAAGGTCTTTTTCTGATAGCCCGCATCCAGCGAGGTGCGAAGACGATCGCCCCGGTAGTCGAGGCCAATCGAGGCTAGGGTAGTACGTCGACGATCGTGATCCAGCGGGGCTTCGCCCTCGCGATGCAGCAGGTTAATACGGGTGCCAAACTGGTTGTTATCCCCGAAGCGACGGCCCAGATCCAGCGAGCCGCCAACCATCGCCTGGCTGGTGTAGTCAACACCCACGCGGGTCGTGGGCGTATCTTCCGCATGCTTAGGTTCAAGGTTGATCATTCCACCCACGCCGCTGCCCGCCGCACCGTTCAGCAGACCGTTGGCCCCTTTAAAGATCTCGACACGCTCGATCATCTGAGTATCCACCACCTGACGCGGCACCACACCCGGCAGGCCGCTCATGGTCATGTCGTCCCCGTCGAGCTTGAAGCCACGAATGCGATAGGTTTCGGCAGAGTTGCCGTAGCCCTGCACCGGCTGGACACCCGCGTCGTTGCGCACCACGTCAGCAATGGTTTTGGCCTGTAGATCCTGCACCGCTTTTGCGGTGTAGCCGATGACGTTAAAGGGAACGTCCATCGCCTTCTGCTCGCCAAGCATCCCCAAACGACCGCCGTGCGCGACCTGTCCGTCCAGATAGGCCGGAACCGGCACGTCGCCGCCGGGGGTAAACTCGCTGGCCGGCGTCGCCTGCACCACTAACGTCTCTTCCTGATTGGGTTTACTGGTGTCAGCGGCCGCTGCCTGCGCCGAATGGGCTACCGCGCCGATAGCCAGCGCAAGTAAGGACTTGCGCAATGTGAGAGCATTCGTTTTTATGTTTCGCATCATTAACTCATACAAGAGCGTGGGTTAAAAAAATGGCCCGTTGCCGGGCCGATTGCATTACCGATCCAACGCGATGCGGACAACGCTATCCGGACCGTTGGTAGAGTGATCTTTATTGAAGGCCTGCTTAACGGTGACATAGAGCGTCTGGCCGTCGGCGGAGACCAGCAGGCTGTTCGGGTTCGGCGGCAGATCCCACGACTGCTTCACCGCGTAGGTAGTGCCGTCGAGGCTCAGAAGCTTGCCGGACTCACGCTGGCTGATGTAGATCTCGTTGCGTTTCGGATTGAACTTCACCGCCAGGGAGTCGCCGACGTCGAGCTGCTTGATCACCTTGCCGGTGTGGATATCCAGCACCAGCGTGGTTTTTGCCTTCGAGTTATCGGTCACGAACAGGCGGCCGGTGGCGCTGTCTTCTGCGAAGTTAAGCAGCAGGGCCTCTTTTTCCCCCAGCGGCTTCCAGCGTTTTTCCACGCGGTTGTTGCGCGGGTTGATCACCAGGATTTCACCGCCGCCGTTGGCAGCATAGATGCGCTGGGTCTGCTCGGAGTAGTGCAGGCCGGTCATCCATTTACCGGTGTTTTTGATGCGGGTTTTCAGCTTCATGGTCTTCGCGTCCACGACCCAGATCAGGGCCGGATCGGCCACCGCGCCGATGTAGAGCAGACCGTTGTGCAGCAGCACCTGACGTGCGCCGTACGGGAAGCCCTCTTTATTGCGCTCCGGGAAGATCGCCCGCGCCAGCACCTTGCCGTCGGTGGTGCTGATGGCGCTGATGCCCGCATCCAGCGAGTTGGTGACGTAAAGGGTTTTACCGTCTGGGGCGATATCCATGCCGAAGTTTTTCAGATCGGTATGGGTCGATCCGATCGTCTTTAAGGTTTTAGGATCGAGCTTGTAGACTACCCCGCCCTGCACGTCTTTGAACCCTTCCGCGCTGGCCACGTATAGCGCATCGCCCGCTGGGCTTAATGCCAGCTCATAGATGCCCTCCGCCAGATCGCGCTTCACGACGTTACTCTGCTGCGCAGCCGCTGCCTGCGGTTTTTGCGCCTCGGCGGCCGGTTTTGCGCTGGCGGACGGGGTGGTATTGCAGCCGCTCAGCACCATTGCCACGCAGAGCGCCAGGGCAGAGGTTTTCATTTTCATCAGAAGCATCCTTAACCGTTCAATTCATTCATCAGGGAGGTAGCGCGCAGGCCAATGGACCTATCCAAACGCTAAAGAGAATGAGAACTATACTCATTATGAGTATGCAATCAAGAATAATTACCTTGAAAAAGCGATAACCTGCCAGCGCGGCACGCTGGCAGGCAGGAAAGATAATGAAGGGAGGCTTTTACTGTTTGGTTACAAGGAGTGGCATTCGGCAGGGAGCGAAATCCGTATAGCCTGCACAGTGGCCCCGGTAGTCCTCGTAGGCATCGACAAATTGGCTACCGTCCCATAAAAATTGACTCTTTGTCTCACTCACGCCAGCGGAGTTACCCAGGAAGACACCCTCTATCATGCCATCGTGATAGGTGTCGTTGCTGTTATCTACCCACTGAATAATTTTTTTCATGTCCGGTGAGACGATATACCAGAGATTCCCCGCGTTATATGCTCCTTTCCAGCAGGCTGCATAAATCAAAGTACGATCTGTGTCCAGCCGTGCTGCGAACCACTGTGCCTGCGCAATATCCTCGGAACAGTCGCTCCCCTTCCCTTTCACTATGCTCGGCAGTAGCTGTTTCTTGAAGGTGTTAAGCTGGTCGGCGCTAAGTTTTTGTCCTTCGGTATCAAGGACAGGACTCTTTTTGAGTACCGGTATGGCTTGCGGCAGAGGTACCTTGCTTTCATCCCGGTCGCCTTTGCTGAGTATGGCTCCCTGCGTGCCGACTCGCCCCTGAAGTTCATCCATTTTTAGCAGAACAGCGTTTGAACCCGCAGATGAAAATGTATACGTGTCAACGCTATCCCTGAAGGTGATTTTTCCTTTGTTGGATAGTGCCGCCATAAAGGCACCGTATTGGCTTTCGTTCATCTTCCAGCTAACGTCCTCGCCTTTTTCGAGGGGGCCAAGAGACGTTTTATTGATGATAATTTCTGGTGCTGACTTCTGTTTAGACTTCGTCGAGGGGTCATTGTTGGTTAACAGGACCCAGTTTTCCACCTTTGTTGCCGGGCCAGCCTGGCGGCCGAGCATCACCATGGCGACGTTTTCATTATTCATGGCATTTTCTGTGTAGCCCGCGGCACGGCAGCTCAGGGTATTGTCACAGCCCAGCTCCCAATCACCATGAGAGAAAAAGACATTTTCCTGGCTGCTTTTTGCTATCGATTGAGTCGACACCAGTGCGGATATAGCGATCGCCAAAAACAGAGAAAAACGCTTCATGCTGTTTAAAATCTCATCCTGCTTCATTTCACATCCTTTCATTAAAACGGCGAGGCGGTAAGGTAAACAGGAACAGAGTATATAGAGCCCCGTACCCTATAGGTAGGGGCGCTTTTATAGCGTCAGCGCCAACGTGAATAGGGGCAAAAGCGACCCCAGTAAAGATGGGGTTGCAAGTTAAGATGATAAAGATTATCTTTCTCATCACTGAATAGTTGAGTAAATAACTCGGGTATTCAGTACGACATTGCTCACATTGCTTCCAGTATTTACTGCCCGCCCTGCGCGGGCTTTTTTTTGCCTGCGAAGGGGCGTGAGTTATGGCTACAGTTTGCCTTTAAGCTCGATAAAATAGCGTTGTAACCGTAGGCAAGTGATTGAAATAAAAGCGTCATATTACGGACTTATTCTAGGATAAATCTTACTTACTGGAACAACGCCGGTCATTATGGAAATACCTCTCTCCTCGCGCCAGTTAAACGCAGGCATGTTGCGCATCGCAGTACCGCACGTGACGCCCGACTCCAATAATCAGCAGGTAATGGCTCTCTTTAGCGAACACAAAACGCTGATCGGCTTGCCGGTGCTGGAAAACAGCCGCCCGCTCGGCATGATCAACCGGCACATTTTTCTCTCCCAGATGAGCCGCCCCTTCTTTCACGAACTCTACGATCAAAAGAGCTGCATCGCTTTTATGGATAAGACGCCGCTGATCGTCGAAGCCAGCGCCGGGCTGGAGTATCTCGCCGAGCGGGTCATCGAAACCGGCGATAAGGCGGTGACCGAAGGCTTCATCCTGACCGATGAGGGGCACTATCTGGGGATTGGCCTGGGCATCGATCTGATTAAAACGGTCTCCGACCTGCAGGCCAAGCAGCATTTTCAGATCATGCAGAGCATCGAGTATGCGCGGGTGATCCAGGAGTCGATGCTGAGCCGCTCCCGGCAGGGCATTGAAGAGAGTCTTAAAGAGTGGTGCCTCTACTGGCAGCCGCGGGACTGCGTGGGTGGCGACATCTATGCTTTTCAACGCGACGAGAACGGCTGGCTGGTGGTGATTGCCGACTGCACCGGACACGGCGTGCCCGGCGCGTTTATGACCTTTATTTTCGCCTCTGCGCTGGAAAAGGCGCTTTCTCTGGCCCCGGCGAATGAGCCGGAGCGCCTGCTGGCGATCGTCAATCGTCACATCAAGCAGACCCTGAGCCAGCTGCATCCCAGCGCCGACCTGAACCAGTCAAATGATGGCTGCGATGCCATCGCCGTTTATGCCGACAGCGTTAACGCGCAGCTGATCTGGGCTAACGCCCGGATGCACGCGTTTATGCTGGGCACGGAGGATGAAGAGGTCAGCATGCTTGAGTCCGACAGAAAAGGCCTCGGCTATACCGATACGCCTGCCGACCAGCAGTGGCGTCGCTATCAGCGCCCGTTACAGGCTGGCGATCAGGTGATGGTGGTGACCGACGGCGTAACGGATCAGATTGGTGGCGAGCGCAGCATTATGTTTGGTAAGAAACGTATTCAGTCCCTGTTGTTACAAAACCGTACCCTGCCGATGAGCGCCCTCTCTGGCGCGCTGCTGGAGGGCCTTCAGGCCTGGCAGGGCAAGGAAGCATCGCGTGATGACATGACATGGTTTGGTTTTCGCTGGTGAAAAACAATATGAAATTAAGTGACCTGCAGGTCAAAGACGCGGTTCTGCTGCCGTTGATTACTTTACAAAGACAGAGCGCGGTGGAGCTGTTTTACACCGGCTATTTTTCGCAACAGCATATTGTGGCGATGGGTGACGTGGTGCGAGCATGGCTGGATAAGCACGAGTCTTCCCTGCCGCTGCGCCGTCGACTCTTCTCCGTCTTTATTGAGATGGGTCAGAACATCGTGCGTTACTCTAGCGACGAGCGCTACATCGGTACAGATAAAGAGGAGCTGCGCTTTGGCTCACTCTGTCTCCACACCGATCACGCTAACTACTATCTCGAAACCGCTAATCTGGTGGGATATGAAGCGTCCTCTCTGTTGCAAAACAACCTCGACGTGCTGCGCACGATGACCCAGGCCGAAATCAAACAGGCCTGGAAACAGAACTTACGTAGCGAAGCACCCGCGACCAGTAAAGGGGCTAACATTGGCCTGTTGACCATGGCGCGAGATACCAGCGAACCGCTGGAGTACCGCATTCATCCTCTGGCGGCGAGTTCGCTCTCCGCATTCCACCTAAAGGCCACCTTTTGCCATGACTGATACCACACTGCCCACCGTGATTGTGCTTGCAGCAACCTCTGCCACGCCGGAAGTGAATTTTGATTTTGCGGCGCATCGTCTGGTGCTTAAAGGTGAAGCCTACCCGGAAAACGCCGCCGCCTTCTTCCGCCCGCTGTTGCAGGCCGTTGAGAGCTGGCTAGAGGAGATCCCTGCCGAATCGGCTCCGCTACAGCTGCACGTTGCGCTGAGCTACTTCAATAGCTCCAGCACCAAGCTGCTGTTCGAGTTCTTTGAGTCCCTGAACGGCTTTGCAAAACGCGGCAAAGCCTGCGAGCTACACTGGTATTACGATGCAGATGACGATATTTCCGAAGAGTTTGGCCAGGAAGTTAGTCTTGATTTCCCGGCGCTTGCCGTCTTTTTAACGCCGGACCTTAACGCATGTTAGATATCAACGAGCTATTCCAGGAAGAGTACGCCGTTCTGGAAGACGCCCGGGTTGCCGCCGCCGATGCGCGGCTGCCCGCCGAAGAGTGCCGCGAAAAGCTGTGGACGGTGGCAAAGCACTATCAGCGGCTCATCCGCCAGTCTTACCGTCTGATCTCCCGCAGCGATCGTGCCGAACGCGAACTTACGCGCATGAACGATGAGCTACAAAAGTTGGCCGCTCGCCTTGAATATGAAGCGACCCACGATCCGCTCACCGCCGTTTATAACCGCAGCGCGATCATTAACCATATCAACCACGCCCTGACACAGGGCAACGTGGCGCTGGTCCTGCTGGATATCGATCACTTCAAGCGCATTAACGATGAGTATGGTCACCCAATGGGTGATAAGGTCATTTGCTCTCTGGTGTCGCGCATACGTCATGCCCTTCCCGCACAGGCCTCTATTGGTCGCGTAGGTGGCGAAGAGTTTACTATTCTGTTGCCCCATGCCCGCCTTGAAGAGGCGATAATTATTGCGCGTTATATTCATGCGTCGCTAAGTGCCTCCCCGCTGGACTGTCTGCCCCAGCAATATGTTACGGCCAGCTTTGGGGTAAGCCTTGGCGTGCGCCACAGCGATTTTGAAGCCCTCTATAGCGCAGCCGACGTCGCGCTCTATACCGCAAAAAAACGCGGCCGTAACCAGGTTGCTTTACATGAGTCACTATTTCGTCCGGAAGTTAAACCAGCCGCTCTTCCGTCATTAAATGAAAGCCTGCGCGCGGGATAACCCCGCAGGCAAGATATATTATATTTTAAAATCGAAGAGAGCTTTACTCAGCAGGTAATATCTCGGCGGTTACGATAAACTAATTTTATTGGGCGAATAATCGCAAAGTCTCGCGAAATAAACTCATTGGTCGTGAGATAACGCTCCTCATCATTCTCGTCAGCCAGTCGCCACAGGGCAGTGAGCGCGTCATAGCCAAGCACCTTCTCTCCGTTGGGGGTTTCTACCCGGTATTCACCAGACTGCAGATAGCCGGAGGAGAACTGTAAATGCTTGCCAGGCTCGCCCTTAATAAGATGTTCAATTTTTCTGAACCCAACAGGCACTAAATGGAAGCTATAAAAGGGTAACCTATTAATTTTCAAGTTAGAAAAAGTTGATATAACTTCATTCTCTCTTGTTAATACTACCTCTTTAAGAGTAACTGTTGATGAAGGTAAAAGTTCCGGGAACAGGCATTCCACTTTGAAATAGATTATTTGCATACATGCCTCTGGCTATCATCTATTGTTATGAAAAATTATATATCATTAACTTTTATAGCGGATCTCTTAGCAAACAGCATTACTTTCAGAATATATCGAGTCTAAGTGGGTAATAATTACACAGATTTACGTTTGTAAAGGGTTAATTATTAATTAAGCAGATAAATTTTGTGATTTTATCAGCAAAAACAACTCCTCATCTTTTCCGGCATTTTTCAAAGAGTGAAATTAGTTATTACGATTATGTTAGCGCTGCTTAAATGTTTAACCAGTTCTTAATAAGCGGCCCTTTTTCACCGTATACCGGATCGCAATGTGGAAAAGGCGCATTGGCAATAGCCGCCAGCATTTCTGGGGTGGGCGCCCCGCGACACAGATCAAACTGTTGATCCGGCGGGTAAGCGCCTACCACGGTGAAATCGTCGCTGCTATGAAGATTGCAGTGGCCCGTCCCCGCAGGCAGCAGCACAATGTCGCCGCCGCGCACAGTCACCTCCTTCCCTTCCGGGCCGCCGAGCATAAGCCGGGCCTCGCCGCGCGCAATGGCCAGCACCTCATGCGCATTGCTGTGGTAGTGGTGGTAAGGATAAATGCCATCTACCCACTGTGCGGGCCAGCCATTTTTTTCAAACAGCTGCTGCGCCGTTTCAACGCCATTTTCGTCAGGGGTAAAAACCCGGCGGTAAATAAGCACAGGTAAATACGGGTTATTCGGCACCCAGCCATTTGCGGCCAATAGCAGAACTGAGGTTGAATCGTTTACGTCCGGCATAGTCTCTCTTCCAGAAAAAGAGGAGGGTTATTTTAGCGTAGCCACTTCTGTTATCCCCTGCCAGAAATGCGTCTTCCCTGCCTAACGGTCTCTATTACGGAGCTGAAAATGGTAATCTATCCAGTACCTTCTATATTTCGAGAAGTGCATCACATACCGGAGAAGTAGATATGAGATTTAAGGGATTAACGAAAGGCTTTTTCATCCTGATATTGCTGGTCGTTACGCTGGCGTTTTTTAACATCATGACCCCCTACTACTCGGCCATTTTATGGGCAGCGATACTGGCGGTCATCTTTCAACCACTCAAAAACCGACTACGGGACAGGATCGCCGGGCGCAACGGGATTGCCTCCCTGCTGACGGTGCTGATTATCTGTCTTATCGTCTTTACGCCATTAGCGATCATTCTCTCGTCGCTGGCGTTTGAGGCCAACACGGTTTATACCAAGCTCCAGGACAACAATACCCAGTTCCCGGTTGTGGTTGCCGATCTTATCGCCCATCTTCCCAGCTGGGCCCAGCAGTTCCTGGCCGATCACGACCTGAATAACGCCACGCAGATCCAGCACCAGCTGTCGCAGGTAGCATTAAAAAGCGGACAGTATCTTGCTGGCAGCGCGTTCCTGATCAGTAAGAGCACCTTCAGCTTTACCATTAACTTTGGCGTTATGCTCTACCTGCTCTTTTTCCTGCTGAAAGATGGGCCGTATATTGTCAACCAGGCGCTGGAGTCGCTGCCCCTGTCACGCTATGTAAAACATCATCTATTTGCTAAGTTTGCCGCCGTCTCCCGCGCCACGGTAAAGGGTACGGTAGTGATTGGCGTGATACAGGGCATACTGGGCGGCATCGGCTTCTGGATTGCTGGCATTGACGGCAGTGTACTGTGGGGGGCGCTCATGGCTTTCCTGTCGCTGGTTCCTGCGGTGGGCTCGGCGATTATCTGGGTGCCTGCGGCCATCTTCCTTTTTGCCACCAGTCAGATCTGGCAGGGCTTTTTTATTGTCGGCTTCTTTGTGATTATCGTCGGACTGGTGGATAACCTGCTGCGCCCGGTGCTGGTGGGTAAAGACACCAAAATGCCCGACTACCTGGTGCTCATCTCCACTCTTGGCGGTCTGGAGATCTACGGCATTAACGGCTTTGTGATTGGGCCGCTGATTGCCGCGCTGTTCCTGGCCTGCTGGAACCTGCTATCCGGGAAAGACCATCAGGGCAACGCCGACGAGCTGGACGATGAGTTTATCGAGGAGGGGCGACAGCCGCCTGAATCTTAACTACTCCCTGCGGCCAGGCAGTGCCTGGCCGCAACAAATTTTGCCAGCTTTAAGCATAAATTGACCTGGAACAAAAAACGCTCTATTTTGGAATTCCCTGCCTTTTGATGTGGTTCCACATGTATGAAAATAGCTCTGACTTTCGTTGCCTCTGCATTGCTGGCGTGTGCGGTTAATGCCCAAGCTTCAGATACCGCTACGCTCTCTATTTCGGGTATGGTTCTCCCGTCTGCCTTTACCATGAATACCGTTAAGCCTGATGGCCAGCCTGCCGTACAGCGCGGCGTCTCCACTCAGGTTGTCTCCCTGCCCGACGATGAAAATCGAAAAGTGATTGTCACCTCTTGGGATTGATTCCTTTTCTCATACTAAAAATCCCTGCGGGTTGTGCCTCTACAGCCCGTTTTTATTTTAGCCTCGGTTAATTACAGTTATTTATTACATGAATGAATGACTCCTCTATAATATAATCACGCCAAATATAATAAGCCCCGTAAATTGCTTTACATCAATAAAAACGCTTATGAACATTGCTGATGTTAATTCCCTGTGCAATTCTTGTTTTGTCAAATGAAGTCATGTTTATTTATGTTTCAATCAAAAAGGAATATTGAAATGAAAAAGTCGTTTATTACTGCTGCTGTATTAGCTGTTTCTTGTGCTGCCCCTGCCGCTTTTGCTGCGGATACGGATATGGGCACGCTTACCATTAATGGCGTCATTAAAGGCACCACATGCCATTTTGTTGCAAATGCTCAATCTGCGCAGATCCAAATGCATCAAATCGGACTTGATGTTGTAGAAGGGCTCACCAAAGGCAAAGCTTATAATGGCTATAAAAATGAAACCACTACGCCTTTTACTGTAAAATGCAGCAATCCTCTTGAGATTCCCAAACTTAGATTCCGCTCTAATGAGTTTGAAGGCACCGGCGTAGCCGGCGTGACTAAAAACACCGGCACGGCAAAAGGCGTTGGCTATGCGCTATTAATTAACGACCAGCGCATTAACATCGACGGAAAAACTCCAATTGCCCTTACAGCAAATGACAAAGGCACTTATACTTTTGACATCGCAGCACAATATGCCCGAGCTCCCGGTGAGACAGTTAGTGGCGGTACCGTAAATTCAGTGGTTACCTTTACTGTAATAGCAGATTAATTACAATTCCGGCAGAATACTGCCGGTTTTTTTCTTGCGGAGACAGGAAAATGAAAAGGATTTTAGCGGCCCTGCTAGCCCTTACGGCGCTTCCTGCCTGGAGCGGCGTCTATATCTATGGGACACGAGTTATCTACCCGGCGGCGCAGAAAGAGGTCACCGTTCAGCTCATGAACCAAGGCGAGCGTAGCGCTTTAGTACAGGCCTGGATTGACGATGGTGATACGCAGACACCACCGGAAAAACTTCAGGTTCCTTTTCTGCTAACCCCCCCGGTTGTAAAAGTCAAAGGCAATACCGGGCAGCAATTAAAGATCAAGTTTATCAAAGCGAATTTACCCCAAGATCGTGAGTCGCTCTACTATCTTAATGTGCTGGACATTCCTCCTAATGACGCTAGCGGCGCTGAAACAAACCAGTTAAAGTTCGCTCTACAAAACAGAATCAAACTTATTTTCCGACCAACCAGCGTGGCGGGAATAAATAAAGAGACGTTTTCTAAGATACATATCACGCGTGCTAGCAACGGCCTCACCGTTGAGAATACCTCTGCAAACTGGCTGACAATTCCTGAAATTAAAAGCACGGTAAAAGCCAACAAAGATACGCTGTTACTGGCCCCGCATGCCAACGTGAATTTACCTGGCGCACCAGCGGCTAACCAGTACGCTGTCACGCTTATTGACGATTACGGAAACTATTTACTCGAAAATATTAAAAGTAATTAATTGTCAGGGATGTCGCTATGTATAAAATTAACCTCATCACGATGGGGATAGTCTCCTCTTTGCTTTTGCATATTCTTTCTGCACATGCCGAAACCTTTGATACCCATTTTCTCCATGGGGGATTAAAAGGCACCAAAACGTCTGACCTGGCGCTGGACGGCGATAAGCCCATGTCCGGGGCATACGATTTGGATATTTACCTCAATAATGAATGGCGCGGGCGCTACAGCCTGGTGGTAACGGAAGATCCGGCAAAAACCTGTTTACCTGTTTTCCAAATTCAGCAGATAGGTATCAAAACGGACGCGTTTAAAAATTTAAAGTCAGACGATTGCCTTGTACTCAACGAAGCCGTACAGGGCGGCAGCGTTGACTATGATATCAGCCAGCTTGCACTCAAGCTCACCGTTCCTCAGGCCTGGGTTAGTGCCCATGAGCGCGGCTATATGCCCCCGGAGACATGGGATAGGGGTATTAATGCACTGTATACCTCCTACTATGCCAGCCAATACTATAGCGACTACAGACAAAACGGCACCAGTAAGAACAGCTATGCCAACTTTAACAGCGGCCTGAACCTGCTGGGCTACCAGCTACACTCCAGCACCAACTACACCAAATCCGACGACAATCGTGGCAAATGGAAAAGCAATACGCTCTATCTGGAGCGCGGCATTCCTGAATTGATGAGCACCGCACGTGCAGGGGATATGTATACCGACGGTGAACTGTTTGATTCCGTGCGCTTTAAGGGTGTCCGGCTATGGCGTGATATGCAGATGCTACCCAACTCCAAACAGAATTTCACTCCAGTGGTGAGAGGGATTGCTCAGAGTAATGCCCTGGTCACCATCGAGCAGAACGGCTTTGTGGTCTACCAGAGCGACGTGCCGCCTGGCCCGTTTGCTATTGACGATCTTCAGCTGGCCGGTGGTGGCGCTGACCTGGACGTTACCGTAAAAGAGGCAGATGGCAGTACGACACACTATCTAGTGCCCTACTCCAGCGTACCCAAGATGCTCCAGCCAGGCGTGGTAAAATATGATATTGCTGCCGGACGCAGCCACATTGAGGGAGCCAGTAACCAGGCAGACTTTATGCAGGGAAGCTGGCAGTATGGCGTTAATAACCTGATTACCCTTTATACCGGCACGATGCTAGCGGATGACTATAATGCCTTCCTGCTGGGTAGCGGCTGGAATACCCCTTTAGGCGCTTTCTCACTGGACGTTACGCGCTCCCACAGCAGCCAGGATGATGGCGCAACCTATGACGGACAGAGTTATCAGGTAACCTGGAGTAAATATCTGTCGCCAACCGGCACCCAGCTATCAATGGCCGCTTGGCGCTACTCGTCGAAAGACTACCGCACCTTTAACGACCATGTCTGGGCGAACAGTAAAAATAGCTACCACCGTGACGAAAACGATTTTTACGATATCGCCGACTACTATCAGAACGACTTTGGCCGTAAAAACAGCGTCTCGCTGGCGATCAACCAGGCGCTGCCCGCAGGCTGGGGCTCGCTCTCCGGTAGCGCTCTGTGGCGTGACTACTGGCAGCGAGGCGGAACACGCAACGATCTCCAACTCAGTTACTCCAACAACTGGTCGCGTGTGACCTATACGCTCTCTGCCAGCCAGTCTTACGATGAGGACGATCGGGAAGATAAACGCTTCAATATTTACTTCTCCATTCCGTTCTCCTGGGGCGACGACATTGCTACGCCTCGGCGCGACCTGTATATCTCTAACAGCACTACCTTTGATGATGATGGCTACCAGCAGAACAACACTAATATTAACGGCATTGTGGGCGACAAAGATCAGTTTAACTATGGCGTTAACCTGAGCCACCAGCGGCAGGATAATGAAACCGCAGCCGGGGCAAACCTCACCTGGCACGCACCTTTTGCTACCCTGGATGGCAGCTATAGCCAGTCCAACCGCTACAACCAGGCCAGCGGCAGCATTCACGGCGGCGTAGTTGCATGGGGCGGCGGCATTAACCTGACGAATTCCCTGAGTGACACTTTTGCCATTATTGATGCCCCCGGAATGGAAGGCATTTCCGTACAGGGTAATAAATACAACACTACGAGCAGACAAGGTAAAGCGATCTATAGCAACCTGACCCCCTATCGCGAAAATACGCTTCTGCTCGATACGACCCATGCCGATAGCGACGTTGCGTTAAACGGTAACCGTAAAGCGGTAGTGCCGTATCGCGGGGCAGTCGTACTGGCTAAGTTTGATACCGACGAACGTAAACCCTGGTTCTTCAGAGCTAAACGCCCGGATGGCACGCCTCTGACCTTCGGTCATGAAGTAGAGGATGAGACAGGTCATAACGTAGGCGTGGTCGCGCAGGGCAGCCAGCTATTTATTCGTACCAATAACGTTCCCCAGCGGGTTCGCGTGGCGACGGACAAACAACAGGGCCTATCCTGTACTATTACGTTCGGCAAGACAATCGACGAAAGCAAAATATATATCTGCCGCTAAAAGGAATGATTATGCGTATTTTACTGGCACTCATAACAGTTTTTTCTGTTTTTCAGGCTCAAGCCTATTGTTTAATAAAAGGAGTTGACATTCAGAGTGATTTCACCGCTAAGGAGATTCCTATTGATCTAAACGCAGGAGATCAAGAAATCACACAACCTATTAGCCTCCCGAGCAATAGCATTAACACCTTTATTTGCGAAGACACATCTCCGCAACTTAATAAATTTACTTTAATAGCTGGACAAGGCAATGCCGAATACTATTTAATTGAACAGGAAAAACACAAGCTATATGTTAAAATCTCTCTGGAACAAGACTCTTCTTTTGATTCCGGCATATTCCCCCCCGAGAAAACCATTGATCACCATGCGAACGAACTAAACAATCTTAAATATAAATTAAAGTACAGCGTACAAAGCAACTATACTGGCAACCTTGCTGGAACTATTACTGCAAACACGTCAAAAAAATTAAATAATTACATTATGATAAAGCCAGCTGAATGTGCCGCCAATCAATGTAGCATAGGCTCTAATATCAATCAAAAATATACTTACTATGTTACGATAAGACCGACATTCACCCCAACCACCTGTACATTTAAAAACCAAACCATTACTGTTGCAAGCATTAGCTATCAAGATATTGACACCAACAGTTTTGTTGTACCGAACCCGCAGCCTTCATTGCAATGTAGTAGCTCAACCGGCGTGGCCACCAGTAATATTACTTATCGATTCCAATCGATCACCCCTCCCTCACATGGAGTTTTAGTGAATGAGCTTGGAATAAACTCGGGAAGTGCAGGAGAGGTTGGCTTTGAATTAAAAAATAAGGATAAAGCTATCACTTTTGCCCCTGACCAAAAATTTACCATAGCTGACTTTGGTAATGTTGTGGAAAACAATAAAATCATTCCACTCGATTTGAAGGTCCGCTATGCACGTTATGGTGATCATGTTGTTACTGGCAACGTACAAAGCAAGGTCAAAGTCGTGGTCGATTACGATTAAGAGCAAGCGATAACAAACTCACCTGTGGTTCTTGAACCATAATGAGGTAAAAGACCACAGGAGAAAACGATGTCCGAACAAGCCTATACCCTCCCTGACACCATGACCGCGATTGACATTACCCAGCCCGGCGGCCCGGAAGTTCTGCAGGCGACAACGCGCCCTGTCCCCCGGCCGCAGGCAAATGAGGTGCTGATCCGCACCGTTGCCGCAGGGGTGAACGGTCCCGACGTGTTGCAGCGTAAGGGGCAGTATGCGCCACCGCCGGGAGCGTCTGATATCCCAGGCTTAGAGGTATCGGGTATGGTGGTTGCCGTGGGCGCTGAGGTGCAGAACTTTGTGCCGGGGGATCGCGTTGCAGCCCTGATCACCGGCGGCGGCTATGCCGAATACTGTACCGCCCATGAGAGCAACACCCTGCCGCTGCCGTCCGGACTGAACTTTGTCGAAGCGGCAGCGCTGCCGGAAACCTTTATGACGGTCTGGCTGAATATGTTCCAGCGCGGCCAGTTTAAAGCGGGCGACATCATCCTGATCCACGGCGGCGCGTCCGGCATTGGCACCACGGCGACCATGCTGGCGAAGGCCTTTGGCGCAGCCAAAATCATCACTACCGTGGGTTCCGCCGAGCACCGCCAGGCCAGCCTGAAGCTGGGCGCAGACGTCGCCGTACTCTACAAAGAGGAAGACTTTGTAGAGATTGTCAAAGAGGTGACTGACGGGCATGGCGCCGACATTATCCTCGACATCATTGCGGGTGACTACGTCGCGCGCAACTATGAGGCCGCGGCGATGCACGGGCGCATCGTGCAAATTAGCGTGCTTGCAGGCCCGGCGAAAGAGCTAAACCTGTTCCCGATGCTCACCAAGCAGCTGATGCATATCGGCTCTACCCTGCGCTCGCGCTCGCCTGCTGCCAAGGCGGAGATCATTGAAGCGCTTAACGACAACGTCTGGCCGCTGATCGAGGCTGGAAAGCTGAAACCGCAGATCTACAAAACCTTCCCGCTTACGCAGGCTGCTGATGCCCATCGGCTGCTGGACGAAGGGACGCACATCGGCAAAGTGGTGTTAATTGCAGATGAGGATGAAGCAAAGGACCGTATATAATCAGCCGTAATATGACAAACGGGGATTATAGATGGATCAGCTGGTGGCGATACGGGCCTTTGCCCGGGTAGTAGAGGCAGGTAACTTCACCCGAGCGGCAGACTCGCTGGAGATGCCCAATGCTACGGTCAGCAAGCTGATTCAAGACCTGGAGGCGCACCTTGGCGTGCGCCTACTCCAGCGCACCACCCGGCGCGTGACGGTCACCCCCGAGGGACGAGACTACTATGAAAAGAGCGCCCGCATTCTGCGCGATCTGGAAGATATTGACACCTCCTTTAGCGCTGCCCATGGTAAGCCCCATGGCCTGCTGCGTATCGACATCGGCGGGTCTACCGCCCGCGACGTACTCATCCCTATCCTTCCCGAGTTTATGACCCGCTATCCGGATATCCGCATCGATCTGGGCGTATCCGATCGCACGGTGGATCTTATCAGCGATAACGTGGACTGCGTGATCCGCGGTGGCCCGCTGGAGAGTTCATCCCTCATTGCACGCCATATTGGCTCGGCAACGCTGATCACCTGCGCGACGCCAGCATATTTGAAGACCTTCGGCACCCCCGCCTACCCGGACGAACTCAAAAACGGCCATCGGCTGGTAAGCTATCTTTCGCCGCAAAACGGCAGAGCCTTCCCTTTTCGTTTTGAGCATAACGGCGAGAAAACGGACATTAAGGTCGATCATCGTATCGGCGTTAACGAGAGTAACGCGCATCTGGCGGCAGGCCTGGCGGGGCTGGGCGTTATCCAGACCTTCAGCTATTCAATAGCGGAAGCGCTGCACAATGGTACGCTAGTGGAGATCCTCAACGCGTGGCGGCCAGCGCCCTACCCTTTTCACGTGGTCTATCCGCAGAGCCGTCACGTCACGCATCGGCTGCGGGTGTTTATCGACTGGCTATTAGAGCGCTTTCCGCAGCGGGTAGCAGGAGCGTGATGTCGCCTCCAGCGATGATTACAAAATAGACAATTCATTGCGCACGCTGTCGGCGGCCAGGTTATAAATAGGGAAAGTTTATTGCGGATACGCGCCTATGATGCGGCTAACCCTGATCCTGCTTGGCATTGATTTTTTGCGATCGCACTGGCGCGGACTGCGTCGTTTTGGCTGGGTGACGCTGGTCGCGGGCGTGGTGTTGTTTATCGACGCCCTGGACGGCGCGCTGTTCTTTCCCATTGAGATTTTTGCTTCGCTGCTGCTGTTTGAAGGCGTCGCGACGCTGATGGTGGCCCACAGCGGCATGGGAGGCCAACGCATCCTGCGCTACGTTAAGGGCGCGGCGTTCTCTCTTGCTGCGGTGCTGGTCCTCGCCGGGAACCACGATGGTAACTTCCTGCTGTCCATGATCTTCGGCCTGCTCTTCCTGTTTGACGGCGCGCTACAGATCGCCTCTGCGGTGGTCGTCCGCTATCAACGCTGGCGGCCTGCGCTGTGGGGCGGGATCGTTGAGATCGTGCTGGCCCTGTTTTTCTTCCAGCCGTGGCCCTCTAACTATGCCGGCACCGTCCCCTACTGTCTTGGCCTGGTGCTGGCCTTTGCCGGCTGGAACCTGTTTATCCTCGCAAACCGCGTTAAGCGGGCAGCGATTAACCCTGGCCTGAAAGGCGAAGAGTTTATGCAGGAGACGGAGATGCCACCTCCCGCCGTGGTGGAGTGGAGTGGCCCGCCGGAGGACGATGAGAAAGCGTTGACCGTCCACGTCTGGACGCCGGTGGGCTCCGCCGCGAGCGAGGCCGTTCCACGCCCGGTCATCAGCCGCTATATCGCCGCCGTGGATCGCAACGGCGTCATCTCTACCGGTCATGCCGCGCTGGAATCTCCCGGCGGCATCTACATCAGCCTCTATCCTGCCGTACAGATTGATCGCTCGCCGGACGCCTTTGCCCGCACTCTGCGCGCCACGCCTGAGAACGACGTGCCGGGGCAGTTTCAGCCGGACTATGCCACGGAGTCCGTACAGTGGTGTCCCTCGACCCGCAAGGTGCGCATCCGCAACTACAGCGAGGCGCGGCTGGCAGCGTTCTGGGAGAGCTATCGCAAAGATGAGTCCTACAATCTGACGCACCGAAACTGCTCCAGCACCGTGGCCCGGGCGCTGGAAGCTGCGCTGGAGGGCTCGGTCGGCAGGCTGTGGCACTCTCGCGGATTCTGGATGGCGATGGGTAAGCTCATGTCTACCCCAGAACTGTGGGTAGCGCTCCAGCTGCGCAAGCGCGCGGAGACGATGGCGTGGACGCCAGGGCTGGTGCTGGACTATGCCCGGGCCCTGAGCATGCTCGCCGACCCGCGTCCTACCGGCTGGTTCAATACCCTGGGCCGCGCGCTAAAAAGGATGTTCCATCGCCGGGTTGCCTGGGAGAGAGGCGAAAGCGGCGAAGGGATGGAGAGGGAGTAGCGGAGCCCTACTCAGAACATGACGTTACCCCTGACAGCGCATATTCATAGAGCCTGTCGCGGGCGAGGTTTTTCATCTTCACCTCACACATGATGTCAAAATCCGCAAACGACAGCGCCCAATCATTTAGCGTTGGATTGAAGAAGAAGTCAGAGTGCGCCCTGAGCTTGGTTTTTGGCACGCCCAGGCTGCTCTGCTCCGGGAATCCCTGTTCGGGGATAATCCCCTCCTGCGAGATGGAGTAGTGCATCACCGGCCTGACATCCCGCCACGACGCCTTTACCTGTTCAATGCGTGAGTCACTGGGCTGGATAAACTCCGCCTCTTTCACCCAGTGATGGTGAATATCCACCACGATCGGGCAGAGATCTTTCGCCTGCAGCACATCGTCCAGCGAGCAGGAGATCTCGTCGTTCTCGACGGTCAGCATGCGCCGGGCTTCCGGACTGAGCCTGCCGAACGCGCTTTTAAACCCGGCAAAGCCCGCTTTGCCATTCATATGAATGTTGATTTTGAAATCCTGGAAGGTTTTGCCATAGCCCATCAGCGTGGCGCAGAGCGTATGGTACTCCACATCTTCCAGCGCTCGCTCCACCACCAGCACATTATCCGAGGCGAGAACCGAGTACTGACCAGGATGAAATGAGAGGCGGATGTCATTCGCGCGGGCAAACTCACCGCATTTAGTAAACAGCGGATAGAGCTCCGGCAGAAACTCTTTATACAGCGCCGTGGCCTCGGGCACAGTATAGAGCGGCAGCAGGTCGCTGCCGATGCGCATCATCCGCAGCGCGGGTGGCAGCTGCGCCAACTCTTGAAAGAGCAGATAGAGGTTGGTCAGGTTAGTCGCTGACAGCGTGTAGATTAGCGTTGATCGCGCTTCGCTCTCCAGACTCAAAAATCGCGTACGGGTGGTGGCTTTAAAGGGGAAACGCTGCTTTAAATCCGGGTCCAGAAACTTACAAGCGAAGCCTAATTTCATGTGTCCTCCACAAGATATCCTTGTGTGAGTGTAGCAGTGATTATCGTAGCCCTTCTGTTTAAGCGGAGACGCTATACTATCGACTCAATTTTTTACGGCTGCCGTTACTGATATGAAAAAAGTTAAACCCCGCACTGTTATTGTTCTCGTTGCCGTCGTTGCGCTGCTAGCCTGGTGGCTGGTTCCGCACTATAGCGATGAGGATAAGGCCTACTACGCCTCCGTGCTTTGCACCGTGAAGAGCAGCTCACCCACGGCTGGACTGACCGAGATGGAGCAGATGATTGAGGGAGGCAATTCGGATTATGCGTTGAAGAAAACCCATTTCTCTTCATCGCTGGGCGAAGCCGTGCTTCACGCCTGGGATCAGCTTAGCGCTGCCGAGAAGCAGAGCGCGATGGATACGCCGAAAAGCTGTTCAGACCTGCTGCTGGCCAGGATGAACGGCTAGTCGAGGTACTGGCTGAAGCGCAGAAGATAGCCGTCAGGATCCTGAACCAGAAACTCCCGCTGGCACGCCTCCCCCTCGCCCGTACTGTAGACGTTGTCGCGAAGGGGGCGGTATAGCGCAACGCTATTAGCCTCCAGGCGGGAGAGGATCGGAGCGACATCGTCCACTTCGATTTGAAAATTCACCCCGCGCCCAAGCGGCCGCACGAGTTCCGCCGTATTCCAGCCGCCGTCGTGGTACTGCTCCAGCATTAGCTGCGCCTCGCCCATGCACACATAGGCAAACTCCGGATCGTGACGTCTGATCATGACGGAAAAGCCGAGAACCTCGACGTAAAAATGCAGCGAGGCGGGAAAATCCGTTACGGTCAGTTCGGGAACCATGCGGTTCCAGTAGCTTTGGTCGGTCATTGTCAGCCCTTGAAAAGCAAATAAGCCCACCTTGCACCTAATAACTTCAGCGAGTCTACCCAAAATAGGTGTGGCTTTTAGTAACAATGACTCAAAGATGACACAGAAAGAGAGGTAGTTCGAACTAAAAAATTCGTAACTTATTGAATACTAATGGCACGCCCTACAGGATTCGAACCTGTGACCTACGGCTTAGAAGGCCGTTGCTCTATCCAGCTGAGCTAAGGGCGCATTGCGCGAGATGTCCCACCTAAACGATGGAAACGCCTGGGATTATACGGTCAACGCCCGATGAGTCAATGGCTTTGGCGTCAGATGCTGGTGAAATGAGCATCGAGCCGCACTTTACGTCCCCTCGCCGTGCGAATAATGCAAACGTTAACTGACAGCGCGGCGCGCTTCTGACACACTATACACAATCCCCTCTACTTCAATTTACAGATGGAATCTTCTCTCTGATGGTAGCAAAGATTATTGATGGTAAAACGATTGCGCAGCAGGTGCGCTCTGAGGTTGCGGAAAAAGTGAAGGCCCGCGTTGCGGCAGGATTTCGCGCACCTGGGCTGGCCGTTGTGCTGGTGGGTAGCAACCCTGCATCGCAGATCTACGTTGGTAGCAAACGCAAAGCCTGTGAAGAGGTGGGCTTTATCTCCCGCTCTTACGATCTGCCGGAAACCACCAGCGAAGCCGAACTGCTGACCCTGATCGACACGCTTAACGCCGACGGTGAGATTGACGGCATTCTGGTTCAGCTGCCGCTGCCGGCGGGTATCGATAACGTGAAGGTGCTGGAACGTATATCGCCGGATAAAGACGTTGACGGTTTCCACCCCTATAACGTAGGCCGCCTGTGCCAGCGTGCGCCGCGTCTGCGCCCCTGTACGCCGCGTGGCATCGTGACCCTGCTGGAACGCTACAACATCGATACCTACGGCCTGAACGCCGTGGTGATTGGCGCATCCAATATCGTCGGCCGCCCGATGAGCATGGAGCTGCTGCTGGCAGGCTGCACCACCACTGTTACCCACCGCTTCACCAAAAACCTGCGCCAGCATGTTGAGAACGCCGATCTGCTGATCGTCGCCGTGGGCAAACCGGGCTTTATTCCTGGGGAGTGGATCAAAGAGGGTGCGATCGTCATTGACGTGGGCATCAACCGTCTTGAGAGCGGCAAAGTGGTCGGCGACGTGGTGTATGAAGACGCCGCCTCGCGTGCCGCCTATATCACCCCCGTTCCGGGCGGCGTAGGCCCGATGACCGTCGCAACGCTGATTCAGAATACGTTGCAGGCGTGCGAAGAGTATCACGACGTAAAGGAAGCATAAGATGGCAACATTCTCTTTAGGTAAACATCCGCACGTTGAGCTGTGCGATCTGCTGAAGCTGGAAGGCTGGAGTGAAAGCGGCGCGCAGGCGAAGAATTTTATTGCCGATGGCCTGGTCAGCGTCGATGGCGCGGTAGAAACCCGCAAGCGCTGCAAGATCGTAGCAGGACAAACGGTCACGTTTAACGGTCAAAGTATCACTGTAACTGATTAATCCCGCCTTAATGGCCCTTAACTCATAAGGGCCATTGCTCGATCCACGTCAAAGAATAACAAATTCGTCTGACTTCCCAGCAGATTTCTGTTGCGGCCCGCCATGGCTTAAATCACGATAAGTAAAACGTTCTACTAAAACGTTCTACTTACAATTCTACTAACAACAATTACGCCATCACCAGGGTTTCTATAATTGGGGGAAAACCGCATGAGTCTGCTGTCGGGGTTCGTAAAATCGCTCTCGAAGTTATCAATGATTGGCCGCGCATTGATGCTGCCAATTTCGCTGTTGCCCGCCGCAGGTCTGCTGCTGGCGTTTGGCGATAAGTTTCACCTGCCGCTGATGATGAACGCCGGTGGGGTTATCTTTGATAACCTACCGCTGCTGTTTGCCATCGGCTCTGCGGTAGGCCTGGCGTCGGAGTCCGGCATTGCCGCGCTTTCGGCGGCGGTCTCGGTGTTTATCACTAACATGACCATCGGCACGGTGCTGTCGATTACCCCAGAGATGGCCTCCCAGGGTGGGAAGTATGCCATGGTGGTCGGCATCCCGACGTTGCAGATGGGCGTCTTTGGCGGCCTGATCTGCGGCATCCTCGCCGCGTGGTGCTATAACCGCTTCCACACCATGCAGCTGCCGGAATTCCTCGGCTTCTTCTCCGGTAAACGCTTTGTGGCGATTGCTACCGCGTTCCTGTCGTTCCTGCTCGGCCTGCTGCTGCCCTACGTCTGGCAGCATATCCAGGCGGGTATCGATGCACTCTCGGTAGTCGTAAACGGCGATAACCAGGCCGCGTCGACCTTTATCTTCGGACTGGTGGAACGTGCGCTGATCCCGCTCGGCCTGCACCACATCTGGTATCCGTCATTCTGGTACTCGTTTGGCGACTACACCACCCAGGCGGGCCAGGTTATTCACGGCGATCAGACCATCTGGTTCAAAATGCTGGAAGAAGGGGCTAAATCGTTCAGCAGCGATACCTACCAGAATGCCGGTAAGTTCATGCAGGGCGAGTTCCCGCTGATGCTGTTTGCGCTGCCGGCGGCCTGTCTGGCGATGTATCATGAGGCGCATACCCGTAACAAAAAGATCGCTTCCGGTATTCTCTTCTCCGCCGCGCTGACCTGCTTCCTGACCGGGATCACCGAGCCGGTTGAGTTTACCTTTATCTTCGTTGCGCCGGTGCTCTACGTCTTTAACGCCATCATGGCCGGGCTGTCGTATATGTGCATGTATCTGCTCCATGCGCACATTGCGAAATCCTTCTCGGCGGGCCTGATCGACTATATCTCGTTCGGTATTCTACCGTCGTTTAACGGCTACCAGACCAACTTCCTGAACGCGATTATCGTCGGCATCCCGATGGGGCTGATCTACTACTTCACCTTCCGCTTTGTGATCCGCCGCTTCGATGTGAAAACGCCGGGCCGTACCGAAGTGACCGCTAACGTTAACGATAAAACCGATGACGAACTGGCAACCGAGATCGTGGCCCTGCTGGGCGGCGCGCAGAATATTAGCTCAGTAGGCTCGTGCATCACCCGCCTGCGCCTTGAAGTCGCGAAGAGTGAGCTGGTGGACAAAGATGGCCTGAACGGCGTCGGTGCACGCGGCGTGGTATTCGTTGGCGATAACGGTATTCAGGTGATTTTCGGCGCACGTGCGCAGTTTATTGCCCAGACCATGTCGGGCATGATCGGCAAGTAACCTGACGCTGTTAAGGTGATAAGGTCTCCTGTATCGTACAGGAGACTTTTCATCGTTGACTGCATAGCCGTTAAGTTCAGGGAGTGGATTTGAAGAAGGTTAGCATTATTGATGTCGCGAAGCTGGCGGGGGTCTCCGTCTCCACCGTTTCGCTGGTGCTTCGCCAAAAAGGAAAAATATCGACCGCCACAATTGAAAAGGTGCAGCAGGCGATCGACACCCTCGGCTACGTCCACAACGTGGCGGCGGCCAATCTTCGGGCCAATACCTCTAATCTGATTGGCCTGATCCTGCGTGACTTTAGCGACAGCTTCTCGGTGAAGGTGATGGCCAGCACCGTACTGGAGCTGGAGAAGCAGGGCTACATGGTCTTTCTCAGCCAGCCTCTCAACGATAGCGACAGCCTTGAACGCTGCCTGCTCTCGTTTAAGCAGCAGGGTGTGGCTGGCGTGATCTACCTCGCCTCCGATGCCACCACCTCTCGCCTGCCTACGCCGATCCGCACCTGCCCTCTGCCACTGGTTGTGGTATCGCAATCCCTGCTGGAGGAGGAGTGCAACCTAGTGATGCGCGATAACCGCCAGGCCGCCAGCCTCGCTACCCGTTACCTGATCGAGCGCGGCCACCGCAGCATTGCCTACATCGGCGGCGCGGAGAACAGCCTGATCCGCCAGCAGCGGCTGGCCGGGTTTCGCAGCGCGCTGACCCAGTACGGGTTAGTCACTCGGGAAGAGTCGACCCCGGCCTGCATGGAGGGGACCCACGCGGCGAGCCACGCGACCCGGCAGCTGCTGGAGAAGAACAACACCATCACCGCCCTGCTCTGCCACTCGCCAGATGCAATGATCGGCTCGCTCTCCGGGATTCACCATGTAGGACGTACGGTAGGGAAAGATGTGTTTCTGACGCAGCAGGTGGCGCTGATAGGTTTCGAAGATATGCTGCATGTGAACTTAACGTCGCCCTCGTTTACCTACGTATCGTCGGCAAGCGAGGAGACCGGACGCCAGGCGGCGTCGCTGATGATCCGCAAAATCAAAGAGCCGGATCTGCTGACCCAGCGCATCACCCTCTCGGGACAGCTGGTGACGCGCGAGTCAGCTTAATGGGAAATCGCCGGGCGGCACTGCGTTTGCCCGGCCTACAAAACACGTACGTTTTACTTACGACGCCAGGTGGTTCCCTGCGGGCCATCTTCCAGCACGATCCCCATCTCATTCAGACGGTCACGCGCCGCATCCGCCGCTGCCCAATCCTTCGCTTTACGGGCGTCCAGACGCTGCTGGATCAGGGCTTCAATCTCTGCAACTTCACCGTCGTCCGCCTGCGCACCGCTCTGCAGGAAAGCTTCTGGCTCCTGCTCCAGCAGGCCGAGCACGGCAGCCAGCTTACGCAGATGGGATGCCATGGCGTTCGCCGCCTGCATGTCTTCACCTTTCAGACGGTTAACGTCGCGGGCCATGTCGAACAGCACCGAGTAGGCTTCCGGGGTGTTGAAGTCGTCGTCCATCGCCTCAACAAAGCGCGCTTCAAAGGCGTCGCCGCCCGCTGCGGCAACGGATTTGTCAGTGCCGCGCAGCGCGGTGTAGAGACGCTCCAGCGCCGAACGCGCCTGCTTGAGGTTCTCTTCACTATAGTTGAGCTGGCTGCGGTAGTGACCGGACATCAGGAAGTAACGGATGGTCTCCGCATCGTAATACTTCAGCACGTCACGCACGGTAAAGAAGTTGCCCAGCGATTTCGACATCTTCTCGCGGTCAACCATCACCATGCCGGAGTGCATCCAGTAGTTCACGTACTCGCCGTCGTGCGCGCAGGTGGACTGGGCGATTTCGTTTTCATGGTGGGGGAACATCAGATCCGATCCGCCGCCGTGAATGTCGAAATGGTGACCCAGCTGCTTGCAGTTCATCGCCGAGCACTCAATGTGCCAGCCCGGACGCCCTTCGCCCCACGGTGACGACCAGCTCGGCTCGCCCGGCTTGGACATCTTCCACAGTACGAAATCCATCGGGTTGCGTTTGATCTCGGCGACTTCAACGCGAGCTCCGGCCTGCAGCTGCTCCAGATCCTGGCGCGACAGCTTGCCGTAGTTGGGATCGGTGGGCACGGAGAACATCACGTCGCCGTTGTCGGCCACGTAGGCATGGCCACGTTCGATCAGGCGTTCAGTGATCTCGATGATTTCGTGAATATGGTGGGTAGCGCGCGGCTCGCTGTCGGGACGCAGGATGTTCAGGGCGTCGAAATCAGCGTGCATCTCGCCAATCATGCGATCCACCAGCGCGACAAAGCTCTCGCCGTTTTCGTTAGCGCGTTTGATGATCTTGTCGTCGATATCGGTGATGTTACGCACGTACTTCAGCTCATAGCCGAGGAAACGCAGGTAGCGCGCGACCACGTCAAAGGAGACGAAGGTCCGGCCATGACCGATGTGACAGAGATCGTAAACGGTGATACCACACACGTACATGCCAACCTTCCCGGCATGAATAGGTTTAAATTCCTCTTTTTGGCGCGTCAGGGTGTTATAAATTTTTAGCATCAAAGATTCCGTTGAGACGTGTGTGGAGAATGAAGTGGGTATGATACCCATAATTGATAACCGAAGCAGCACCCTTTGCAAGGTGATCGAACCTTGCGGTTATGCTATAACAGGCGACTATACGTGACCCACAGCTGGGTCGATGCTCTACACTACCGGAACAGGATGCAAAAATGGTTACTTTCCACACTAATCACGGCGATATCGTAATCAAAACGTTTGATGACAAAGCGCCTGAAACTGTTAAGAACTTCCTGGACTACTGCCGCGAAGGTTTCTACAACAACACCATTTTCCACCGTGTTATCAATGGCTTTATGATCCAGGGCGGCGGCTTTGAGCCGGGCATGAATCAGAAAGCAACCAAAGACGCGATCAAAAACGAAGCGAACAACGGCCTGAAAAACACCCGTGGCACGCTGGCGATGGCCCGTACCCAGGCACCGCACTCTGCTACTGCACAGTTCTTCATCAACGTGGCAGACAACGACTTCCTGAACTTCAGCGGTGAAAACATGCAGGGCTGGGGCTACTGCGTATTCGCCGAAGTGGTTGAAGGCATGGACGTGGTCGACAAAATCAAAGCGGTCTCTACCGGTCGCAGCGGCATGCACCAGGACGTTCCTAAAGAAGACGTGATCATCGAAAACGTGACCGTCAGCGAGTAATCGTGGCGACGCTTTTCATCGCAGATCTCCATCTGTGTACAGAAGAACCGGCGATCACCGCCGGTTTTCTGCGTTTTCTGGCCGGTACGGCGCGTGACGCCGACGCCCTCTACATTCTTGGCGATCTGTTTGAAGCCTGGATTGGCGACGACGATCCCAACCCGCTCCACCGCCAGGTTGCCGCCGCGCTAAAAACAGTGAGCGACAGCGGCGTCCCCTGCTACTTTATCCACGGCAACCGTGACTTCCTGCTGGGCAAGCGCTTCGCTCGCGAGAGCGGCATGACGCTGCTGCCGGAAGAGGTGGTGCTCGACCTCTACGGTCGCCGGGTGCTGATTATGCACGGCGATACCCTGTGCACCGACGACGCGGGCTACCAGGCGTTTCGTGCCAAGGTCCACCAACCCTGGCTACAAAAGCTGTTTCTTGCCCTGCCGCTGTTTATCCGCCATAAGGTGGCCGCAAAGATGCGCTCCGACAGCAAAGCGGCCAACAGCAGCAAATCGCTCACCATTATGGATGTGAACCAGCAGGCAGTGAGCCATGCACTGGAATGTCATAAGGTACAGTGGCTTATCCATGGTCATACCCACCGCCCGGCGGTGCACGAGCTGACCGTCAACGGCGAACCGGCTTTTCGCTGCGTGCTGGGGGCCTGGCATAGCGAAGGCTCGATGATATATGTTGATCATGGCAAAGTAGAACTCAATTTCTTTCCATTCAATGAAGAAAATAACTAAAAATAGTGATTTGGATCAGTAATTAATCTCTAGGCTATGTTTACTCTGCGATCATTAAATGTGTCTGGAGTAAAATATGAACATCAACAGAGATTTCATACATCATTTTGTC
This sequence comes from Pseudescherichia vulneris NBRC 102420, assembly GCF_000759795.1. Taxonomy (GTDB): domain Bacteria; phylum Pseudomonadota; class Gammaproteobacteria; order Enterobacterales; family Enterobacteriaceae; genus Pseudescherichia; species Pseudescherichia vulneris. The sequence goes on along the minus strand of NZ_BBMZ01000012.1, from coordinate 156,693 downwards.
CTGAGCTTTCATGACAGCATTATGAGAGATGGGAAATTATGTAAATTTTCTGATACTCTTCCTGAAAATGGCAGTTATGATAATATCACTTATCAGAAGATTTATGCTCTGAGATTCATTCCCGCTTATTATTTTGAATACTGCATACTTGCGGAGGAGTTAAAAAATCGATTATTGCCTAATGGTCCTTATGATATAAATGTAGCATCATTTGGCTGTGGATTATCTCCTGATTATTATGCGCTTAGTCACAACATGGACCACATTACCTTTCATTATACTGGTTATGATGTATGCGCATGGGAAAGCAGAGCATTATTACCCGCACACGCTGACAACATCACATTTAATAACGCCTCGATAGATGATATCAGTCAACACGAGCTTAATCAGTATGACGTGTTTGTCTTCCCCAAATCGCTTGGCGATATTGCTGCAAACGCGAATTTAGACGCATTCGCCGAAAAAATCGCACAAACATCTAAAGAGAGAATTTTCTTTTTAAACTCGTTTATAAGCACCGAACACAGAAGAAACGATCACCATATTAATATTTTTGGAAGTATCGACAGCGCATTAACTCGTATGGGTTTTGAATGTTCGGACGACAGAACTGAAACCTATTATAATTATCAAGGAGAGAATCGTTCCCACGGACTTAAACGAATCAATCAAAATTTTCATTACCCCGACATCCTACCTATTTGTAGAGATGATTGTGAAGAAGCATGTAATGCAAATAAAAGTCCTGTATTTACAAATATGTTTATGAATTATCAGATTTTGGAATATACGCGATGATTATCAGCGCCAGTCGTAGAACGGATATTCCGGCTTTTTATAGCGAATGGTTTATGAACCGTATTCGAGCTGGTTTTTTACTGACCAGAAATCCTTTTAACTATAATCAAATTTCACGCGTCTCACTACTGCCTGAAGATGTCGATGCGATTGTTTTCTGGACGCGCAATCCGACAAAGCTGCTACTTCACATAGATGAGCTAATGCAGTTAGGGTATCGTTTTTATTTCCAGTTTACGATCACTGGCTACCCACGTGCCCTGGACCCCAAAACGCTAAACCCGCACAAGGCGCTAGATGTATTCAAACGGCTAGCAGAGAAGATAGGCAAAGATAAAGTCATCTGGCGCTACGATCCCATACTGTTCTCGAATCTACTCCCCTTTAAGGAGCATATTCGCCTCTTCAGCAAGCTTGCGCGTGAGTTAGAAGGCCATACAGAGCGGGTGGTTATTAGCTTTGCTGATTTTTATCAGAAGACTGAAAAAAACTTAAAAACCGTCGACTCACTCATCTATAGCGATATTACACAAAACCAGGATCTCTGCATGCTGATGGCGGAAAAGTTAGCAGCTATTGCCTACCAGCATGGACTATCGATATTTAGCTGTGCGGAAAATATTGAGCTGGCACAGAAAGGCGTTCAGCATGGCAAATGTATTGATGAAGCCTTAATTAACTCTCTATTTGGATTACAGCTGGCTGGCAGCAAGGATCAAGGTCAACGTGAAGCCTGCGGCTGCGTAAAAAGCATCGATATCGGAGTTTATAATACCTGTCTACATGGCTGTAAGTACTGTTATGCTACGTTCAATAGCGCTCAAGCTAACAAAAACTTTAAGGAACACGATCCGCAAAGCCCTTTCCTGATAGGCAGTTCTGAAAACGTCGATCCACGTCTTTTAGAGCCGATGATCTTCCAGCAGAATTTATTTTAATTCTTCTGACAATCGCGCATGGCAAGCAGACGCAACCGTTTTCCTTGCCTGATTTCCATGCTATTCTCTGTGCCCTGTTACGCGCTATGCCGCACATCCACAGGAGTTTTTAGACGCATGTCTTCGAGCAATAATCCGGTACGTATCGCCATCGTGATGGGGTCCAAAAGTGACTGGGCAACCATGCAGTTCGCCGCTGAAGTCCTCGACATCCTGCACGTTCCCCACCATGTTGAAGTCGTTTCCGCCCATCGCACCCCGGATAAACTGTTTAGCTTCGCCGAAGGCGCAGAGCAGAATGGCTATCAGGTGATTATTGCCGGTGCTGGCGGCGCGGCGCATCTGCCGGGCATGATCGCAGCCAAAACCCTGGTGCCGGTGCTGGGCGTACCGGTGCAGAGCGCGGCGCTCAGCGGCGTCGATAGCCTCTACTCTATCGTTCAGATGCCGCGCGGTATTCCCGTCGGCACGCTGGCGATTGGTAAAGCCGGTGCCGCCAACGCGGCGCTGCTGGCTGCGCAGATCCTTGCGACCCACGACCGCGATCTGCATCAGCGCCTGGCAGAGTGGCGTAAAGCCCAGACCGACGAGGTGCTGGATAACCCGGATCCGCGAGGTGCGGCATGAAGCAGGTATGCGTCCTCGGTAACGGCCAGCTAGGCCGAATGCTGCGTCAGGCTGGTGAGCCGCTGGGCATCGCCGTCTGGCCGGTGGGGCTGGACGACGAGCCGGAAGCCGTCCCCTTTGCGCAGAGCGTAATTACCGCCGAGATTGAGCGCTGGCCGGAAACGGCATTGACCCATGAGCTGGCGCGTCATCCGGCATTTGTTAATCGCGACGTCTTTCCAATTATTGCCGACCGTTTAACTCAGAAGCAGCTCTTTGACCGTCTCTCGCTGGCGACCGCGCCGTGGCAGCTGCTGGCCAGCGCCGACGAGTGGCCTAAGGTGTTTGACTCCCTGGGTGAGCTGGCGATTGTTAAGCGCCGGGTGGGCGGCTACGACGGCCGCGGCCAGTGGCGTCTGCGCGCCGGTGAAACCGAGACGCTGCCAGCGGAGTGCTACGGGGAGTGCATCGTTGAGCAGGGCATCAACTTTAGCGGCGAAGTATCGCTGGTTGGCGCACGCGGCCACGACGGCAGCACCGTGTTCTATCCTCTGACCCATAACCTGCATCAGGACGGGATCCTGCGCACCAGCGTGGCTTTCCCGCTGGCCGACGCAGAGCAGCAGACGCAGGCCGAAGCGATGCTGGGCGCGATCATGGCAGAGCTGGGCTACGTTGGCGTGATGGCGATGGAGTGCTTTGTGACCCCTGGCGGCCTGCTGATTAACGAGCTGGCTCCGCGCGTGCACAACAGCGGCCACTGGACGCAAAACGGCGCGTCGATCAGCCAGTTTGAACTGCACCTGCGCGCGATTACCGACCTGCCGCTGCCGAAGCCGGTGGTCAATGCCCCGTCGGTGATGATCAACCTGATTGGCAGCGATCTCAACTACGACTGGCTGAAGCTGCCGCTGGTGCATCTGCACTGGTATGACAAAGAGGTGCGCGCTGGCCGTAAGGTGGGGCACCTGAACCTCAACGACAGCGATACCGACCGCCTGAGCGCAACCCTGGAAGCGATCGTCCCACTATTACCGCCGGAGTATGCCAGCGGTATCGCATGGGCGTGCGCGAAGCTCGGTTAAGCGTTTCCGCATTTTTTGTCATGTACACCGGGTAAGCGCACGTGCAACCCGGTCGTACCGCTCCCCGTATCATTTTTTTCTCCCACCGCACAAATGGACGCGTAAAATAGCGCAATCTGACGTACAACGTTGCTCTTTGATGTGCAGAAGGAAGTCCCATGAGCGAAGGCATGGATTATTGCGCGATCCTCACCGCTGATACCCCCCTGCTGGATGTACGCGCCCCGGTTGAATTTGCCCAAGGCGCAATGCCGTCGGCAATTAATCTCCCGTTGATGAACGATGAAGAGCGTACGGCAGTCGGCACCTGCTATAAGCACCAGGGCCCTGAGGCCGCGTTAACGCTCGGGCATCAACTGGTGTCTGGCATTACGCGCGAACAGCGCATTCAATCATGGCGCCATGCCTGCCTGCGTCATCCCGACGGCTATCTGTGCTGCGCACGTGGCGGCCAGCGTTCGCATATCACACAACAGTGGCTGCGCGAGGCAGGTATTGACTATCCGTTAATTCCCGGCGGCTATAAGGCCCTGCGTCAGGCGGCAATACTCGCCACGGAGCAGCGCGTCCAGCGTCCGCTGATCCTGATCGGCGGCTGCACCGGCAGCGGTAAAACCGATCTGGTGCGCCAGCATCCTGACGGCATCGATCTGGAAGATCTGGCTCGCCATCGTGGATCGTCATTTGGCCGCACGCTGCAACCACAGCGTTCGCAGGCAAGCTTTGAAAATGCGCTGGCGGTAGAACTGCTTAAACGCGACGCGACGCGCCTGGTGCTGGAAGATGAAGGCCGGACGATCGGCGGCAACCATTTGCCGGGCTGCCTGTATGAACGCATGGTAGAGTCGCCTATCGCAGTGGTGGACGATCCGTTTGACCTGCGCGTGGCGCGTCTGCATAACGAGTACTTTGTGCGTATGCAGCACGATTTTACCGCAGCACACGGCGAGGAGGCGGGCTGGCAGAACTATGCCGAATACCTGCACCATGGGCTGTTCGCCATCCGTCGCCGTCTGGGATTACAGCGTTTTGCCGAACTCAGCGCACACCTTGACAGTGCCCTGGCGATCCAGCAGCAGCGCGGCGATACCGGCGACCATGATGCCTGGCTGGTGCCGTTACTGAAGGAGTATTACGATCCGATGTACCGCTATCAGTTAGACAAGAAAGCCGCGAAGATTGTCTTTCGCGGCTCGTGGCAGGAGGTCAACGGCTGGTTGCAAAACGCCTAGTCAGCGGCGGCCTCGCTTGTCGGCTCGTGCGGCCAGCCAGTCCCCCAGCATCTGCACCACCTGCACCAAAATAATCAGCGCCACCACGGTGACCACCATTACCTGCGTCTCATAGCGGTAGTAGCCGTAGCGGATCGCCAGATCCCCTACCCCACCGCCGCCGACGATCCCCGCCATCGCCGAGTAGCCGATCAGGCTCACCAGAGTAATGGTCAGGCCGCGCAGCAGGCCCGCGCTGGCCTCCGGCAACAGCACGGTGCAGATGATACGCAGCGGGCTAGCACCAAAAGCTTCGGCGGCCTCGATAATTCCCTTATCCACCTCGCGCAAGGCGCTGTCTACCAGCCGGGCATAGAAGGCAATGGCGGCAACCGAGAGCGGCACCGAGGCCGCAATCGGCCCGATGGTGTTGCCAAGCAGGAACTGCGTGAGCGGCAGGAGCAGCACCAGCAGGATCACAAAAGGCACGGAGCGGATAATGTTCACCAGCACGGAGCTGATGAGATACACCGCGCGGTTCTGCCAGAAGAGATGCCGATCGGTCACAAAGATCAGAAAGCCGAGCGGCAGACCGCCGACGATAGCCAGCACCGTTGAGATGCTCAGCATCTGGAAGGTTTCGCCAAAGGCCAGGCTCAGATCGGCCAGTAAATCATCCACGAAGCACCTCCACCTGGGCTGTACGCTGACGGATATGGTCGACGGCGGCCTCGACCGCGGTCGGATTATCGGCGGCGGTTAAGCGAACCACCAGGATCCCCAGCGCCCGCTCGCCAAGATACTCAATTTTGCCATGCAGAATATTCACCGCCACGCCAAACATCACCGCCACCTCAGAGAGCACCGGCTGCTCGGCTGAATCGCCGATGAACAGAATTTTCACCAGCTGCCCCGGCAGATCCTGCTGCAGCCGTTCTGGCAGAGTCAGATTCAAGGTGTGCGAAACCAGCTGCTGGGTAAACGGATGCTGCGGGTGGGCGAAGATATCAAATACCTCGCCCAGCTCAACCACCTTGCCTGCGGACATCACCGCCACCCGGTCGCAGATCGATTTGATCACGTTCATCTCATGGGTGATCAGCACGATGGTGATCCCCAGCCGGGCATTGATCTCTTTCAGCAGGGCGAGGATCGTCGCAGAGGTCTCCAGATCCAGCGCCGAGGTCGGCTCGTCGCAGAGCAGCACGTCAGGATGATTGGCAATCGCGCGGGCGATCCCCACCCGCTGCTTCTGCCCGCCGCTCAGCTGCGCCGGAAAGCGGCCTGCTTTATCGGCAAGGCCTACCAGCTCCAGGATCTCTTTAACCCGAGGCGCAATCTCACCGCTGGCCCACCCCGCCGCCTTCAGGCTGAACGCGACGTTCTGCGCCACGGTGCGGGTGTGCATCAGATTAAAGTGCTGGAAGATCATACCGATGCGCTGGCGTGCCTTGCGCAGCGTGACGCCTTCTAGCGTGGAGATCGCCACGCCGTTGATCTTCACCTCGCCCTGGCTGGGGCGCTGGAGGGCATTCAGGGTGCGCAGCAGGGTACTTTTCCCTGCGCCGCTGGTGCCAACGATGCCAAAAATCTCCCCTGCCGTGATATGCAGGCTGACATCGTCCACCGCCCGGGTCGTGGGCCCCTTGCCTGCGGCAAAATCGACGCAGACGTTATTTAGCTCAATCATGCATCCACTCTGGCTTCTGGAAGGCGTTGAAGATGTTCTTCGGATCGTCAATCACCGCCCGGTAGGCCGGAGACTGCACCGCAGCCACGATGTCTTTGGCGAACGGCTTATCGGCATCTTCGCTACGCACCGCGATAACGTTTTTCAGGTTCTCGTCCAGCTGCTCCTGCTTAAGGGCAGAGGAGAGCTTCAGGCCAGCGGCAATGGCAAAGTTACCGTTTACCAGCGCGGCGCTGGCGCTATCCAACGTACGCGGCAGCTGGGCCGCTTCCAGCGGTTTAAACACCAGCCCTTTCGGGTTGCTGGCGATATCGCGCTCGGAGGCTTTGGTCGGGTCGATATTCTCTTTGATGGTGATCAGCTGCATCGCCTGAAGGAAACGCAGGCCGCGCGCCAGGTTAGTGGGATCGTTGGATAGGGTGACGATATCGCCCTTCTTCAGCTGATCGACGCTAATAACCTTATGGGAGTAGAGGCCCATGCCCGCCGTGGGAACGACAATCAGCTTCGTGAGCTTCAGCCCTTTATCGGCCGCGAACTTGTCTAAGTAGAGCGAGTGCTGGAACAGGTTGGCATCGATGCTGCCGTTAGAGAGCGCCATGTTCGGCTGAACGTAGTCGCTAAACTCGCGCACCACGACCTTATAGCCCTTCTCCTTCAGCGAAGGGGCAATGGCCTGTTTGACCATATCGCCGTAGGGACCCGGCGCGACGCCGAAGGTGATGGTTTGCGGATCGCTGGCGTGGGCAAACGGTAGACCACAGGCTAAAAGCAGTGCAGCAACGCTGGCACGAAAGCTGAGACGACGTCCCATAGATTCTCCCAAAGTGTATTGTGTTTGCTGTATGACGCGCCGGACTAAGCGGCGCGCTTTTTTGACAATTTATGCATAACGCAGAGCGTTAAGATGGCATAAACCCGGCCCGGCGGTAATTGAAAAAATTTCATATAGATAGCAGTGCCCCGGCAAACGCACGCGCCGCCGGGGACAGGACGCTTATTAGAAGTCGTAGCGCAGACGCACCAGGTTCATATCGCCCAGATTGTCAGTGCTAGAGGTAAAGACGTGCTCGTAATCAACGCGGAAGCCGTAATCCAGCTGGAAGGTGACGCCAACGCCGTTATCGGTGCGCAGGTAGTCGCGGCCATTCAGGTACTCAATACGATCGCCCATCACGTAGGGCTGCACGGATTTAAGCGCATACTGACCCACCGGGATTTTGTAACCGGCGAAGTACTCAATCCCCCACGCATCACCGGCGAAGTAGTGGTCGATAGAGACTTTTTTGGTAGTCATAAAGTTCTGATACCAGCCGCCACCCACGGAGATTGTCCAGCGATCCGGCGACCAGCTTAGCGCCGTACCGACAATGTTTTGATCCCAGGTTTTGCTGTCGCTGTTATGCGGATTGTAGATTTTTGCCCGCGTGTAGTTCCATGCCGTCCCCCAGGTAAGATCGGAGGTCAGACGGTAGTCGAGACCCAGCGAGCCGCCGCCGGTACGCTCATAGCGCAGGCCGTTCATCGGGTTATAGTTGTCTTTAAACAGATAAGAGGCGTAGATATCAGCATCGCCTACGGTCTTCTTATACTTCAGCATCTTGCGTGAACGGTAGGAGCCATCATAATCGCCATTGATACCGTTGCCCGGTGCCTGGCCAATCATGTCGTAATCCCAGATATCGGTTTTGGCCCCGATCACGTCGTAGTAGACGCTGTTCTGCTGGCCAAAGGTCAGCACGCCCCAGGTTTTACTTTTAAAGCCGGTATAGAGCATGCGGCGGCTGGTATCATCTGCTCCTTTGGCGTAGTGGTTATCCCAGTCAAATACCGCCGGAATATTCACACCCACTTCGTAATAGTTGGTCCAGTTGATATCATCAAACAGGTAGTAATCCGCTGCGAAACGGAAACGCGTGCCGCCGTCAAAGCCGTTGCGTTTGTAAGAGCCTTTATCGCCATCGCCGGTCATATTGTTGAACTGGGGACGAATACTGCCGCCAACGGCAAAGTTGAGGCGGCTCAGCGCGTCACCTGCGGCTGGGTCCTGCTTTAAAAGTGTAATCTCTGCCTGAGTAGTAAAAGAGGTGACTGCCACTGCTGCGCCGATCGTGATTGCCAGCGCTTTTATTTTTATAGCCATGAGACTATTTCCTTGATGAATAGACAGCTAACTATTTAGCAAGCAAATAATATCGTTTATTAAGGTGGGGGTGTTGCGGCTTTTTTGCGGTTTTGTGCTGTCAAAACATCGAGTTGGTGAATAATCATCGAGGGGAAAAATTGCGCACCGAGATAATTCCCGGCGCGCATTAGAGGTTAAATTACCCAGCAAACTGGCGGAACAGCGCTTTGCCCTTTAATAACCGGGTGCCCAGCCAGCCGCCGCAGATCGAGAGCAGCAGCGCGCCACAGAGCGGCAGCGTCAGCCACAGCCGCCAGTCGGGCTGCCACGGGAAATCAAATACCCGCGTCTGCAATACCGCCAGCGCCGTCTCCGCGCCGATGGCCGCCACCAGCCCGGCGACAAAGCCCAGCAGCGCGAACTCGCACCACAGGGTCGTGCGCAGCAGACGTTTACCTGCCCCCAGCGTACGGTAGACCACCAGCTCCTGATGCCGCTGGCGCATGCCAACCTGCACCTGAGCCAGCAGCAGCAGAATGCCGCAGAGCGTCACCAGCACTACCATCACCTCCAGCGCGCGGCTCACCTGCCCCAGCACCTGGCCGACCTGCTTTAAGATCGCCCCGATATCCAGCAGGCTCACCGTAGGAAACGCCCGATTAAGCTGGGTCAGCATGCCGTTGCCGTTCTCCCAGCGGAAGCTGGTCAGCCAGCTCTGGGGCTGGTTATCCAGCGCGCCGGGCGGGAAGATGAAGAAGAAGTTCGGCCGCAGGCTCTCCCAATCCACCTTACGCAGGCTCGTCACCCTGGCCGTGAAGTCCTGGGTATCGCCCATAAAGGTAACGCTATCGCCAAGACGGATCTTAAGCCGCTCCGCCAGCCCCTCCTCCATTGACACTTCTCCCGCCTTGGGCGGCCAGCTGCCCGCGGTGAGTGGATTGTGATCCGGCCGGTTCGCCTGCCAGGTGAGGTTCAGCTCCCGGTTCAGCGCCTCTTCCTTATTGCCCTCGGTGGTCTGGCCGTTAATCTGGGTCAGGCGCGCCCGCACGATGGGGTAGAACGACTCCGGAACGATCTGATGCTCGTCAAGAAACGTCTTCAGCGGCATCACCTGCTCGGAAGCGATATTGATCAGGAAGTAGTTGGGACTCTCGGCAGGAAGCTGCTGCTGCCAGCGATCGAGCAGATCGCCACGCAGCACCAGCAGCATCGCCAGCAGCATGAATGAAAGCGAGAACGCCGAGAGCTGGCTCAGGGTCGACCACGGCTGACGTAGCAGTCGGTTGACCGCCAGCCGCAGCGCCAGCGACTTCAGGGTCAGCCGCTTGAGGACGTTAAGCAGCATCCAGCCCACCAGCCCACAGAGCAGAGCCAGCACCACCGCGCCCGCTAATACGGCCCACAGCAGCATGCTGCCGCCCATCAGCCAGGCCAGCAGCGCGATAGCCACAGCAGCAACAATGGGCAGATAGAGCTTAAGCGGCCAGACGTTAGCCACCGCATCACGGCGCAGGACGCGGATCGGCGCGGTGGCCAGCAGCAGACGATAGGGCCGCAGCCCCACCAGCAGGGAGATCACCAGCATCGCTCCCGTCGCCCACAGCCATGGCCAGAGGCTGGCAGGCGGCAGCGCAGCGGGCAGCACCGGCTTGAGGAGGATCATCAGCACCTGCTCAAACAGCAGGCCGATAGCGCCCCCGGTGACAGTGGCAAGGGCCAGCACCAGCAGCCACTGGCCGACGATCAGCCTTTGCAGCTGGGCGCGCCCTGCCCCCAGCGTTTTTAAGATTGCGACCAGATCGTAGCGGCTACGGCAGTAGTGGTTCATCGCCACCGCCACGGCGGCAATCGCCAGCAGCAGAGTCAGCAGGGCCGACAGTAGCAAGAACTGCTGCGAGCGCTCCAGCGATTTCCCCTGCGCGCCCTCGTCCTGCTCCAGGCCATACCAGCGCTGCTCCGGCTTAAGCTGCGGCAGGAGCCACTTTTCATACTCTTCAAGCTGCTGCGGCGTGCCGCCAAACTTGATGCGCCACATCACGCGGCTACCGGGCTGGACCGCGTCGGTCGCCTCTACGTCGGCAATGTTCATCATCAGGCGGGGCGCCATCTGGAAGGGGTTAAACCCGGCGTCCGGCTCCTGCACCACTTCGCCCGCAATCCGCAGGCGGGCGTCGCCAACATCGATATAGTCGCCGGTTTTCAACTCCAGCAGCGCCATCAGGCGCGGGGCGAGCAGCACCGTTCCCGCCTGCGGCTTGAGGCCCGGCGGATTGGTTTGCAGCTCGCCGTACATGGGATAGATAGCATCCACGGCCTTGACGTTAGCCAGCTGCGGCGTATCGCCAGCAAAGGTCATGGTGGCGAAGGTAAGCTGCTCCCCCACCTTCAGACCGCGCTTGCGCGCCTCCTCCAGCCACGCCGGGGGGATCTCGCGGGAGCTGCGCAGCGCCCGGTCGCCCGCCATAAAGTCGCGGCTCTGCTGACTTAGCCCTTTCTCCATGCGATCGCTGATGTTGCCCAGCGCCAGCACGCAGGCCACGGCCAGGCTGAGGGCCAGCCAGACGATCAGCAGCGACGGCGAACGCCATTCGCGCCAGAACCAGCGGGCAATCATGCTTCCTCCCGCAGTTCGCCGTTGACCAGCCGCAGGCGACGGTCGCAGCGGGCCGCCAGCTGCGGATCGTGCGTGACCAGGATCAGCGTGGTGCCATACTGCTGGTTCATCGAGAAGAGCAGATCGGCGATCTTATCTCCGGTCTGCCGGTCAAGGTTGCCGGTGGGCTCATCGGCAAACAGCACGCCGGGGCGGCCATTGAAGGCGCGGGCCAGGGCTACGCGCTGCTGCTCGCCGCCGGAGAGCTGGGCGGGAAGATGATCCAGTCGCTTGCCAAGTCCGAGCTCGGTCAGCAGCGCTTTGGCGTTCTCCCGGCTCTGGCGACCGTTCTCACCGCGCAGCAGCGCCGGAAGCTCGACGTTCTCCAGTGCGTTTAGGGTGGGGATCAGCATAAAGGACTGGAAGACAAAGCCGACGTTTTGCGCCCGCAGCGCCGCCCGTGCCTCTTCATCCATACTGTGCAGCGGCTGGCCCAGCAGGTTGACCTCGCCGCTGCTGCCGTCGTCCAGCCCGGCGAGGATCGCCAGCAGGGTGGACTTGCCGGATCCCGACTCGCCGATCAGGGCAATCGTCTGCGCCGGTTTGACAACTAGCTCAACTCCGGTGAGGATGGAAAGCTCATGTTCCCCCTGACCGACGGACTTCTTAAGATAATGAACTTCAACAATGTTTTCCGCTGGCATTTGCCCTTCCTGTTTATGCTTCTGTTTACCTTCCGTGCCGCAGCCGCTGACACGCTGTTGGTTCTCGGTGACAGCCTGAGCGCCGGATACCGCATGGCGGCCAATTCGGCCTGGCCTGCGCTGCTTAACGCTAAGTGGCAGCAGACGCCGTCGGTGGTTAATGCCAGTATAAGCGGCGATACCTCGCAGCAGGGGCTTTCTCGTCTGCCCGCGCTGCTGAAGCAGCACCAGCCGCGCTGGGTGCTGGTGGAGCTTGGGGGCAACGACGGCCTGCGGGGCTTTGCACCCCAGCAGACAGAGCAGACCCTGCGTAAAATTTTGCAGACCATTAAGGACGCTAACGCGCAGCCGCTGCTGATGCAGATCCGCCTGCCGCCCAACTTTGGTCGTCGCTATACGGAGACCTTTAGCGCCATCTACCCTGCGCTGGCGAAAGAGTTCAACGTGCCGCTGCTCCCCTTCTTTATGGAGGAGGTCTACCTCAAGCCGCAGTGGATGCAGGACGATGGCATTCACCCAAATCTGGATGCCCAGCCGTTTATCGCCGACTGGATGGCCACGCGCCTCGCACCTTTAGTTAACCATGACAGTTAACCATGACTCATAAATAATCGGGGACGCCTACGGGTAAAGTTATGCAAAAATCGGTCTTAATAACAGGATGTTCCAGCGGAATCGGTCTGGAAGCAGCGGTAGAGCTCAAGCGCCAGGGTTTTCATGTCCTCGCCGCCTGCCGCAAACCGGATGACGTCTCACGCATGAACGGGATGGGCTTTACCGGCATCCTGCTGGATCTCGACTCACCGGAGAGCGTCGATCGCGCCGCCGATGAGATTATCGCGCGGACCGACAACCGCCTGTACGGTATTTTTAACAACGCGGGCTACGGCGTCTACGGCCCGCTGGCTACCATCAGCCGCGAACAGATGGAGCAGCAGTTCTCCGCCAACTTCTTTGGCGCGCATCAGCTGACCATGCGCCTGCTGCCAGCAATGATCCCTCACGGCGAGGGGCGGATTGTGATGACCTCCTCAGTAATGGGGCTGATCTCAACGGCCGGACGCGGAGCCTATGCGGCGAGTAAATATGCCCTTGAGGCGTGGTCAGATGCCCTGCGCATGGAGCTGCGCCACAGCGGTATTCAGGTGAGCCTGATCGAGCCTGGCCCAATCCGCACGCGCTTTACCAAAAACGTCAACCAGACCCAGCAGGATAACCCGGTAGAAAATCCTGGCATTGCTGCACGGTTTACCCTCGGCCCGGAGGCGGTGGTGGCAAAAGTGCGCCATGCTTTTGAGAGCAAGCGTCCAAAGCTGCGCTATCCGGTGACGCTGGTCACCCATGCCGTCTGCTGGTTGAAACGCCTACTGCCGGGGCGGGCGATGGATAAAATTTTGCGCGGATGAGTTGAAGGCCCCGCCTCTCAACCCCATGTAAAGATAAACGTGAAAACAGAGAATTAGCTATGTCCGTACAGAATATTGTCACTATTACCGAAGCGAACCTCCAACAGACGCTAGAGCAGTCGGTCAACATTCCGGTGCTTTTCTACTTCTGGTCCGATCGTAGCCAGCACTGCCAGCAGTTGACCCCGGTGCTGGAGTCTCTGGCCGCGCAGTATAGCGGACAGTTTATTCTGGCGAAGGTAGACTGCGACGCCGAGCAGATGGTGGCCTCGCAGTTTGGCCTGCGGGCGATCCCAACCGTCTATCTGTTCCAGAACGGCCAGCCGGTGGACGGCTTCCAGGGCCCACAGCCGGAAGAGGCGATCCGCGCCCTGCTGGAGAAGGTCCTGCCCCGCCCCGAGGAGCTGAAAGCCCAGCAGGCGATGGCCCTGGCTCAGGAAGGCAACTATGCCGAGGCGCTGCCGCTGGCGAAAGAGGCCTGGCAGCTCTCAAACCAGAACGGCGAGTTCGGTCTGCTGCTGGCCGAGACGCTGATCGTTCTTAACCGCGCCGACGAAGCGGAAGCGGTGCTGAAAACCATTCCGCTACAGGATCAGGATACCCGCTATCAGGGCCTGGTGGCGCAGATCGAGCTGCTGAAAAAAGCCGCTGACACCCCGGAGATCCAGCTCCTGCAGCAGCAGGTTGAGCAGTCGCCGGAGAATGCCGAGCTGGCAACGCAGCTGGCGTTGCAGCTGCATCAGGTTGGGCGTAACGAAGAGGCGCTGGAGCTGCTGTTTAGCCACCTGCGTAAGGATCTCTCCGCCGCCAACGGCGAAGCGCGCAAGATGCTGCAGGAGATCCTCGCCGCGCTGGGCACCGGAGACGCGCTGGCGACCTCCTATCGCCGCAAGCTCTATTCACTGCTTTATTGATTGACCGCTATTGCGGCAGGGAGGGTGTAAATGCTTATCGTGATCCCGGTACTTATTTTCGTCGCGCTGGTGATTGTCGGCGCGGGCGTGAAGATTGTGCCGCAGGGCTATCAATGGACTGTGGAACGCTTCGGGCGTTATACCAAATCGTTACAGCCGGGCCTGAGCCTGGTTGTGCCGTTTATGGATCGGATTGGCCGCAAAATCAATATGATGGAGCAGGTGTTGGATATCCCTTCTCAGGAGGTGATCTCCAAGGATAACGCCAACGTCACCATCGATGCGGTGTGCTTTATCCAGGTGATCGACGCCCCGAAGGCGGCCTACGAGGTAAGCAACCTTGAGCTGGCCATCATCAATCTGACGATGACCAACATCCGTACCGTTTTAGGGTCGATGGAGCTGGACGAGATGCTCTCCCAGCGCGATAACATCAACACCCGCCTGCTGCATATCGTTGATGAGGCGACCAATCCCTGGGGGATCAAGGTGACGCGTATTGAGATCCGCGACGTGCGCCCGCCCGCTGAGCTTATCTCCTCCATGAACGCCCAGATGAAGGCCGAGCGAACCAAGCGCGCCTACATTCTGGAAGCAGAGGGGATCCGCCAGGCGCAGATCGTCAAAGCCGAAGGGGAGAAGCAGTCGAAGATCCTCAAGGCCGAGGGTGAGCGCCAGTCAGCGTTTTTGCAGGCCGAAGCGCGAGAACGTTCGGCAGAGGCAGAAGCCCGTGCCACCCAGATGGTCTCCGAGGCGATTGCCGCCGGGGATATTCAGGCGGTGAACTACTTTGTCGCGCAGAAATATACCGAAGCGCTACAGCATATCGGCTCATCTGCTAACAGTAAGGTGGTACTGATGCCGCTGGAGGCCAGCAGCCTGATGGGCTCTATCGCTGGGATCGCCGAGCTGGTGAAAGAGAGCGCCAGCGAACGGAAAAGCGTATGATCGACAGCCTGCTTCAGCACCCTCACCTCCTCTGGCTTAGCCTTGGCGGCCTGCTGCTGGCAGCCGAGATGCTGGGTGGAAATGGCTATCTGCTGTGGAGCGGCGTGGCAGCGGTGGTGACGGGCTTGCTGGTCTGGCTGCTGCCGTTCGGCTGGGAGTGGCAGGGCGCGCTGTTTGCCCTGCTCACCCTGCTGGCAGCGTGGCTGTGGTGGCGCTGGTTGGCCCGCCGCGTGCGCGAGCAGAAGCCTGCCGACGCGGCGCTTAACCAGCGTGGTGTCCAACTGGTGGGCAAACACTTTACCCTCGACACGGCTCTGGTCAACGGCCGCGGCCATATGCGCGTCGGCGACAGCACCTGGCCGGTGAGCGCCGACGACGATCTGCCTGCCGGTACGCCTGTCGAAGTAGTGGCGGTCGAGGGCATTACCCTGCGCATCAGAGCGCGTTAGCTCTCTTTAGCTGAATGACGATGGCAGCAGCCGGAGAGGTTATCGATAATCGGACAGTCGGCACCGTCGTCGCCCGGACAGGCGTTCGCTAAATCCAGCAACTGGTCGCGCATCGCCTGTAGCTCGACGATGTGGCGCTCAATCTCTGCCACCTTTTGCAAGGTATAGGCTTTCACATCGGCGCTGTGCCGGGCCGGATCGTTAAACAGGGTGACCAGCTCACCGCACTCCTCCAGATTAAACCCCACCTGCCGCGCCTGGCGCAGCAGGGTCAACTCATCCAGATGCTGCTGCGTGTAGCTGCGATAGCCGTTCTCGCTGCGCAGCGGCGGCGTCACCAGCCCCTTCTCTTCATAGAAGCGGATCGCCTTGCTGGTTAAGCCTGTCTTTTTTGCTACATCGCTTATGTTCATGGTTCCCCCTGACCTTCCCCTTAATAGAAGGTTACGTTCCTCAACGCTATTCATTCTCTGCTCAGTCGTCAACCTGTTTACAGAGGCATAGCATTTTTTAATATCCTTGGTTTACAAATTATCGCGAACCGCAATTAACCTTTTTATATATTCGTTATTTTGATCTTTTTGAAAGATTTCCTTGTTGAGTAAAAAAGTAAAGTTTTCGTTGAATGAATCCTTTAGCTGTGGATTGGCTCCTTTTTTTAACAAAAGCTCAATATGTTCGATTTTGCTTGCGTATAATGCATTGATTAATAATGTACGATCCATTGCACTTTTTGCGTTTACATCCGCTCCGTAGTCAAGCATAACGTTTAACGTTGCAGTGTTTTTCGCCTTTAAGGTTTCAAAAACTATTGGCTTATTGAAGGTCTTATCTTTAGCGTTTGGCGATAATCCGCCATCCAGCATTGCTTTAATCCAAGCTCCATTATCCCCCTGTAAGACAAACTCCGCAGGGCTACTACCACCCTCAGTTCGTGGTTGTAAAGGGTCTGCACCAGCTTTAACCAGATCTGTTATTATTTTTAGCCTGTCCGGCGTTGATTTATCCTTAGTTGAGTTCAGCACGGACCAGAAAAGTAATGTCATTTCCTCTTTCGCAGGTTGATTTAACTCTTCTTTACTGAGGGATGAAAGCTTCTCCTTTAGCTTTGCCTCATCGCCTTCATAAATCATCTGTGCCAATTCCAACTGGCGGCCGCCAAAAAAGTCCTGCGGTTCATATGGCATGTTTTTTTTACACCCCTGCATGATTAAAATGGTAAGTACTAACGCCAGTGTCCTTATCAGCTTATTCATATACGGCTCCTGATAGTGGCGATATCATTATCTTTTTCATCTTCGATAAGCTTTATTGTCTGGTCAATACCGTGCTTATCAAGAAGAGACCCTGTACCTCCGGAAAGAATGTGTTGCGCTCCAACTGCATCTGGTGCAGCTAGCGAACCCCATTCTTTTAAAGTAAAGGGCAAGGCTGCTCCCCAAGGTTTTTGCAAAGATTCAGGAAGCGCATTTTTTATAAGGTCATAATCTTCTTCGTTATGCACTTCTTGTAAAGACGTCAATAACTCGCCGTCAATCCTATAAGCCTTTATATTATTGGCACTACCCAAGATTTTACCACCATACTTTTCTACTGTTCCCGAATTTAGTCCAGCAGCATTGAATGTCCATGCAGATTGCCCACTTGCCATAGAAGCAGCCGAGGCCATTCCTCCTCCTAAAGAATGTCCTGATATATCAGTGTGTCCCCTGATTGCCTTACCTATATCGATAGCTTTTTTGTAATATTCAGACTCCATCCCTATTGCTTGCTCGATATTATTAGCCCAGTCTTTTATATTTTTTATTCCAGACACATCCCACTTTAAAAAAGCTTTCTTTGCGGCACTCATGAGTCCCTCTGGAAACTCTGGTGCTCTTGAACCCCTGAAGACAACGGTCGGGTTCATATCTTTACCAAAAACACTGCTTTCAGGTTCATACACTCTTGCCAAAAAATCAGGTGACTTATTGTTATCGTAGAGCATTTCACGGCTCAAACCAATTTTATTAAGTGCTCCTTCATCATTGCTGATGTCTTTCCATCCCTCTGGCACCCCCGGGGTATCCCGTAGTGGGTTTATGTTTTTATATACATTTTCTGCAAGCTTTGCCTTTTCAACGGCCTCGTTATTCTCAGCCAGTCTGTCTGACGCAAGCCTGGCATCAGGATAGATACTTCTCTGTCCAGTCCCTATTAGATATTGCCGTTCTTGCCAGCGCTGCGCTTTAGTCATAGGCTCCGCTATTTTGCGATGAGTTATCTTCCTATATTCTGTACGTATGTCAGTTTTAATCACTGGTTTTGACTTGGTCACCTGCGCCGGAAAGACTGAAGGCCGCGCCCGGCGGCCGCCCCAAAATCTCACCATTTCCTCATAGCGACGTATTATTTTATCAAGCGGGTAGTGCGATTTTGGTATATCTTGCATTCTCAGATGACCTTCTGTGTCGACGTAAAATGGCCCTATCGTTGCGAATATGCCAGGCCGAGTATCGACCGCCACAATTTCTCCTCTCTGTAGGCCACTTTGTACCTTCCCACGTAGATCCGAGCTTATCCCATTGTGCGTAACTCCGGCCTCATGACGTATCTTATCTGCTCCACGTAATCCAGTGAAGAGTGACAAAATATCCTTTTCTGGTATGTAGGAAAGTTCATGACAGGCGATGGCAGGATCTTCTATGCGGGGAAATTCGTCAGGCGAAAGTAAATCCTCAGCAATATAAAATAGCTTGAAACTAGAAAACATACCGACCCTTTTTTAAATGTCTATAGGCGTCATTATCGCACATCAATGGAAACAAACAATCCTCGTTCTCGTTACGGTAAGCTGTACTAGTGGCGATTAAAATAGTTCAACTATTCATAGCCTCCCCTAACATTCCCATTAATGGAAGGTTTATGTTCCTCCACGCTATTCATTTCCTGCTCGGGCGCCAAACTGTTTTAGGGTGTCCGAAAAATAGATGCAGTGTAATAGATCGCAAGCCAGCTTGACTTAAGTCAAGGTGAGTGAAATCAAGAGGCATAGGCTCATACATTATGAAAAACACAGAGATAACAAAAGCGATATAGGTGAGATGCAAAAACGAAAACTTATAATTTTTCCCGCCCTCTTATTCATTCTACCAATAAGTTACGGGGAAGCATTGGCCAAAGACATCACTCATAACGATTTACTCTCAAACCAGGGCGTGGAGAAATGCGCAGCCAAACCTGATCAAGAGAGCTATGACTGTTCTGATAAATTGATACAAAACTCAGATAACCATTTAAAGGACAGTTTTAGAAAGAAGCTTAAGGAAATTGAATCAGCTAATTATTCGCAATGGTGGATGGGCAGTGAAGAACAGCGCAAAACCATGAGCGCAAACTTTGCTAACAGCCAGAAAGCATGGGAGCAGTACAAATTAACCTACTGTAAGTCAGCAGCAGCCCCCTATGAAAACACGCAGGGATACGGTGATACCCTATCAAGCTGCTTTATAAATATGAACCAAAAAAGGATCGCTGAGATAGATATGATCTCTGTTGATTCGTCCAGGTGAAACAGAGGCACATAATGAAAAAATATATTGCTCTGTTTATACTGCTACTTCTCATACCCCAGATTTCCGTTTCCCAAAGCATAATTGATAACCATGAGGTAGACCTCTGCACTCAAAAATTTAATGACGAAAATAGTGAGTGCCTGGGTGACATTTCTGAAAAGTCAGAGGAAAAACTGAGGGAGGCATATAGTGCGAAGCTTAAGGAGTTAAAGAGCTTCGACTATAACCAATGGTGGATGGGCACCAGAGAGCAAAAAGATAACATGCTTAATCTCTTCAAGAAAAACCAGCAAAACTGGCTCACCTGGCGAGATGATTATTGCGGATTAGCCACTACTGCAACCCAAAACACCCATGGTTTTGCTAACGCCATTACCGCCTGTACGATAAACCTAAACAACCAAAGGATGAATGAAATCAGGATGATTATTCCCAGCCCCGCAGAGAAATAGCCGTTTCCTCGCAGCCTGCATGCACTATCGCGCCCTTTTACTTGACCTTCCCCTTAATGGAAGGTTTAAGCTTATAGACAGTTAGCCAACACACCGGCTCAGTCAATCCTACCAACACAGGAGTATGATGATGTCCCACACAATTGAACTGGCGCTGGAGGGTCTCTCCTGCGGCCACTGCGTCAAACGGGTGAAAGAGAGTCTTGAACAGCGGCCCGACGTTGAGCGCGCCGAGGTGACCATTGAACGAGCGGAAGTTATTGGCAGCGCCGATGCAGATGCACTGATCGATACCGTTAAACAGGCCGGGTACGGGGCGACGCTTAGCCACCCAAAGGCTGATCCGCTGGCAGAGTCATCACCTCCGTCGGAAGCACTGACAGCGGCCGAACCTGAGCTTCCGGCAGCGGATGATACTGACGACAGCCAGCAGCTGTTGTTGAGTGGCATGAGCTGCGCCAGCTGTGTTACCCGAGTACAGAAAGCCTTGCAGGCGGTACCCGGCGTAACCCAGGCACGGGTCAATCTGGCGGAGCGCTCTGCGCTGGTAATGGGCAGCGCTTCCGCCGCTGAATTAGTAAGCGCGGTGGAGAACGCGGGCTACGGCGCGGAGGCGATCGACGATGACGCCACCCGCCGCGAACGCCAGCAGGAGACCGCCGTTGCTACCATGAAACGCTTCCGCTGGCAGGCGATTGTTGCCCTGCTGGTGGGTATCCCGGTGATGGTTTGGGGTATGGCAGGTGACAATATGATGGTCACCGACGCCAACCGCAGCCTCTGGCTGGTTATCGGCCTGATCACCCTTGCGGTGATGGTCTTTGCCGGGGGCCACTTCTACCGCAGCGCTTGGAAAAGCCTGCTCAACCGTACCGCGACCATGGACACCCTGGTGGCGCTGGGAACCGGGGCGGCCTGGCTCTACTCCATGAGCGTTAACCTCTGGCCGGCGTGGTTCCCGATGGAGGCGCGCCATCTCTACTATGAAGCCAGCGCGATGATTATCGGCCTGATCAACCTTGGCCATATGCTGGAGGCTCGCGCCCGCCAGCGTTCATCGAAAGCGCTGGAGCGCCTGCTCGATCTCACCCCGCCTACCGCCAGAGTGGTGACTGACGCCGGGGAGGAGACCGTGCCCCTTGCCGAGGTTCATCCGGGCATGACGCTGCGCCTAACCACCGGCGATCGCGTTCCGGTGGACGGAGAGATTATCCAGGGCGAAGCCTGGCTTGATGAGGCGATGCTGACTGGCGAACCTGTCCCACAGCAGAAACAGCGTGACGATACGATCCATGCCGGGACGGTGGTCTCCGACGGCAGCGTGCTGTTTCGTGCCAGCCGCACCGGCAGCCACACCACCCTCTCGCGGATCGTCCGCCTGGTGCGTCAGGCCCAGAGCAGCAAGCCGGAAATCGGACAGCTGGCGGACAGGATCTCTGCGGTCTTCGTGCCGGTTGTGGTCGCCATCGCGCTGATTAGCGGCGCGATCTGGTACGTTTTTGGTCCTGCGCCGCAGATTGTCTATACCCTGGTGATCGCCACCACGGTGCTGATTATCGCCTGCCCCTGTGCGCTCGGACTGGCGACGCCAATGTCGATTATTTCCGGGGTTGGCCGCGCCGCCGAGTTCGGCGTGCTGGTACGCGATGCCGATGCGCTGCAACGTGCCAGCCAGCTCGATACGCTGGTGTTTGATAAGACCGGCACCCTTACCGAGGGTCGCCCGCAGGTGGTCACGGTCACAACCTACAGCGATCTCTCCAGCCAGCAGGCGCTGCGCCTGGCTGCCGCGTTGGAGCAGGGTTCGAGCCATCCGCTGGCCCGCGCCATTATCGACAAGGCCGGTACGGAGCCTCTGGCTGAGGTGATTAACTTTCGTACCCTGCGCGGGCTGGGCCTGAGCGGTGAGAGCGACGGTCGACGCCTGCTGCTGGGCAACCAGGCCTTACTGAATGAACAGGGTATTGATACCGCCGCGCTGGAGAGCGATATCGCTACCCAGGCGGCCACGGGTGCGACGCCGGTGCTGCTGGCGGTTGACGGCAAGGTGGCAGCGCTGTTTGCCATTCGCGATCCGCTGCGTGAGGATAGCGTGGCGGCGTTGCAACGACTGCATCAGGCGGGCTATCGCCTGGTGATGCTCACCGGTGACAACGCCGTGACCGCCAACGCTATCGCCAAAGAGGCCGGTATTGATGAGGTGATTGCCGGGGTGCTGCCCGATGGCAAAGCCGCGGCAATTCAGGCGCTGCAACGCCAGGGCCGTCAGGTCGCGATGGTGGGCGATGGTATCAACGACGCCCCGGCGCTGGCCCAGGCCGAAGTGGGTATCGCCATGGGCGGCGGCAGCGACGTAGCGATTGAGACCGCGGCCATCACCCTGATGCGCCACAGCCTGATGGGCGTGGCCGATGCGCTGGCCATCTCCCGCGCTACGCTGCGCAACATGAAGCAGAACCTGGTGGGGGCGTTTATCTACAACTCGCTGGGCATCCCGATTGCCGCCGGGATCCTCTGGCCGCTGACCGGAACGCTGCTGAACCCAGTGGTAGCCGGTGCGGCGATGGCGCTCTCCTCCATTACGGTGGTCAGCAACGCCAACCGCCTGCTGCGCTTTACCCCAAAAGAGTAGCGATTTGCACCTTCTCCCGGCTCGCGCTAGCATGAACTTTTCAGCCGGGAGAGCCTATGGGCCTGTTTAGCCGTTTAAAAATGCTGTTGGGCGCGCTGTATACCCGCACCTATTCGTGGCCCGCGCTGGACGTCACTCTGCCGGGCGGGCGCTACCTGCACCTTGTCGGCAGCATTCATATGGGCACTCGCGATATGTCTCCCCTGCCGGAGGGGCTGCTGCGCAAGCTCAAACAGGCCGACGCCCTGATCGTTGAGGCCGATGTCTCGGTGAGCGGTTCACCCTTCTCTGAGCTTCCCCCGCGCCCGCCGCTGGTCGAGCGGCTCGATCCTGCCCAGCTGGCCGATCTATCCCGCGTGCTGAACGAGCTGTCTCTGCCGCTGGAGACCTTTGACCAGCAGCCGGCCTGGAAAATCGCTCTGGTGTTGCAGGCAACCCAGGCCCAGCGACTCGGCCTGCGCCCCGACTACGGTATTGACTACCAGATGCTACAGGCCGCCCACGACAGGCAGATGCGGGTGATTGAGCTGGAAGGCACCGCGGATCAGGTGAACCTGCTCTGTCAGCTGCCGGAGGATGGTAAAGCGCTGCTGCTGGATACCCTTACCCACTGGCACACCAACGCCAGGCTGCTGCAGGTGATGTTGAGCTGGTGGCTCAATAGTCCACCTGCCGAAGCATCACAGTCGCTCCCCTCTACCTTTAGCCAGCCGCTCTACGACGTGCTGATGCACCAGCGTAACCAGGCCTGGTGTAAACGGCTGCTGGCGCTGCCGCCGGGCCACTATGTCGTCGCAGCCGGTGCGCTGCACCTCTACGGCGAAGGAAATTTGCCAACCCTGCTGCGGCAGAAAATTAACGCCTGAACGGCAAGATGGTACTATTTTTGCGAACGTCGTCAGGCGTATGCTGAAAGCTCGATCATCCGTAGTAAGAAGGATTTTTATGACTCCCGCCGTAAAGTTACTCGAAAAGAATAAGATCCCTTTTCAGCTGCATAGCTACGATCACGATCCCAATGAAACTAACTTTGGTGACGAGGTGGTGCGTAAGCTTGGCCTGAACGCCGACCAGGTCTACAAGACGCTGCTGGTGGCGGTAAACGGTGATATGAAGCAGCTGGCGGTCGCGGTAACGCCGGTAGCAGGTCAGCTGGATCTGAAGAAGGTAGCGAAAGCGCTAGGTGCGAAGAAGGTTGATATGGCCGATCCCGCCGTGGCCCAGCGCACCACCGGCTATCTGGTGGGCGGTATCAGTCCGCTGGGGCAGAAAAAGCGCCTGCCGACGCTTATCGACGCTCCCGCTCAGGAGTACGCGACGATCTACATCTCCGGCGGCAGACGCGGGCTGGATATTGAGCTGGCGGCAGGCGATCTGGCGAAGATGCTGGATGCAAAATTCGCCGATATCGCCCGCCGAGATTAAACAGCCTGCCCAACCCCGTAGGCCGGATAAGACGCGCTAGCGTCGCCGTCCTTCAACAGCTTACAAACGCCTGATGGCGGCTAACGCCTTATCAGGCCTACAGAGTGCACACCCAGGCATTTGTGCCGTAATTAACCTTACTGCCAGTTCACCTCGCCCTGCGGCTCAAGGGTGGCGGCATCCAGCGGTGAATTCTGCTGGATGTACTGCTTCAGCACCTCGGCGTCGATAAAGCCGGTATTCACGTAGCCGGGTTTATCGTCCAGACGCGGATAGCCGTCGCCGCCGGTGGCGTTAAAGCTGAGCGTTGCCATACGGTAGGTTTTAGCGGGATCGACCGGTTCGCCGTTGATCTTCAGATCGTTAAGCTTGCCGTTCGCCATCGTGAAGCTGACGTGGCTAAACTGGGGATAGGCGCCGGAGTTAGGCTTCATCTGCGCGACGGCGGTGAGATAGTCCACCACCTCTTTCCCGGTCATGTCGATATAGACCACGACGTTGCCAAACGGCTGCACCTTCAGCACGTCTTTATAGGTGATATCTCCTGCCGCAATGCTGTCGCGGATCCCACCTCCGCTCATCACCGCAAAGCTCGCCCCGGTACGCGCCATCTGGGCGGCGAGGATCAGGTGCCCAAGATTGGTCTGTACAAAGCGCACCTTGCTGCGATCGCCCTCAAGGGGCGCGTTTACAGAGCCGATTTTCACCGCCAGCTGCGCCTTGCCTTTGTTCTGGAACGGCGTCAGCAGAGAGAGCATCTGGGCATTTTCAGGAATTTCCGGCGCAAAGAGCACGCGCTCGCTGTCACCGTTGTCGTAGACAATCTTTTTCTTCAGGTTGATAGGAATCAGCTGATAGTGCACCAGCTTCATCTCTCCGTTGCGGAACTCAAAGTCGGCACGGCCAACGTACTTACCCCACTCGTGAGCCTGCACGATCCAGATACCGTTCTGGCGGTCCGGTGCGCAGGGCGTGCCCGGCACGTAGTCCACCTGCTTTTTATTCTCCGCCGCCATGCAGACCGGGTTTTGCGAGTGACCACCCACGATCATCGCCAGCGATCCCGCAGGCAGGCTGCGTGCCATCTCGACGTCGCCCGGCGCGTTGGAGCCATGCTCGCCGTTGTCGTAGTGGCCCATATGGGTCGTGGCGATCAGGACGTCCGGGCGCTCTTTTTCATCAAGGTTATTCAGCTCCTGAATCACCAGCTTCGCCTCGTCGGCGGGCTTGCGGAACTCAATGTCGGTGAAGAACTCTGGATTGCCAATTTTGGCGGTGTCGTCGGTGGTCAGGCCAATCACGCCGATTTTCAGATCCTGACGCTTGAAGATAGCCCACGGCTTAAAGAGGCGCTCGCCGGTGCTCTTCTGGTAGATATTGGCCGACAGGAAGGGAAACTTAGCCCACTTCTCCTGCTGGCGCAGCACCTCCAGCGGATTATCAAACTCGTGGTTGCCCACCGCCATCGCGTCATAGCCAATAAGGTTCATGCCGCGAAAGTCCGGCTCGGCGTCCAGCAGATCGGACTCCGGCACGCCGGTGTTGATATCGCCGCCGGAGAGCACCAGCACGCTGCCCCCTTCGGCAGCCACCTCTTTGCGGACGCTATCCACCAGTGTCTTCTGCGCCGCCAGACCATACTCCCGGTCGTCGCTGCGCCAGAAGTGGCCGTGGTGATCGTTGGTATGCAGAATAGTAATTTTATAGGTTTTATCTTTTTCGTAGGCCTGGGCAGGCAGACTGTTCAGCCCCCACGCGGCGAGAAGTGCCAGCGCAACGCCCTGCTTTAACATATTCATTTCTCTCTCCCTGATGACATAACACACGCAAAAGTAGCGCGGGGACAGAGAATAAACAAATAGGATTTTATGTCTGCGACTTCCCTCAAAGAGTCGTCACGGGTATCTTAGGCTGCTAATAATCAGGAAGCATTAAGAACTCCTGCACTCCAATTAAAGACAAAAAGTGACATTTTATGGCAACGAACCAACCCGCCGACGCGCTTCCGGGCGCTAACGCGTCGCCAGCGCAGGGGCGCACGGCATTTGGCATTCTCGGGGCGATCAGCCTCTCGCATCTGCTTAACGATATGCTGCAATCGCTGATCCTCGCGCTCTATCCCCTGTTGCAGGCAGACTTCTCGCTGAGCTTTGTGCAGATCGGCATGATCACCCTCACCTTCCAGCTGGCCTCCTCTGTGTTCCAGCCCGTGGTGGGCTACTACACGGATAAGCATCCGATGCCGTGGTC
Organism: Pseudescherichia vulneris NBRC 102420; assembly: GCF_000759795.1. Classification (GTDB taxonomy): domain Bacteria; phylum Pseudomonadota; class Gammaproteobacteria; order Enterobacterales; family Enterobacteriaceae; genus Pseudescherichia; species Pseudescherichia vulneris. The sequence goes on along the minus strand of NZ_BBMZ01000012.1, from coordinate 130,910 downwards.
GCTGCCCATCGGCATGTGCTTTACCCTTTGCGGCCTGGTGCTGCTGGCGATGGCGGGCAGCTTTGAGATGGTGCTGCTGGCGGCAGCGCTGGTGGGCACCGGATCCTCCGTATTCCACCCGGAGTCCTCCCGCGTGGCGCGTATGGCCTCCGGTGGCCGACATGGTCTGGCCCAGTCCATTTTCCAGGTGGGCGGCAACTTTGGTAGCGCACTCGGGCCGCTGCTGGCGGCGCTGATCATCGCTCCCTACGGCAAGGGTAACGTGGGCTGGTTTGTGCTGGCCGCGCTGCTGGCTATCGTCGTGCTGTCCCAGGTCAGCCGCTGGTACGCTGCCCAACATCGGGTCAACAAAGGACGAAAAGCGGTTATTGAGCGCAGCCCGCTGCCGCGTAACAAGGTTATCCTGGCGGTAAGCATCCTGCTGATGCTGATTTTCTCGAAATACTTCTATATGGCGAGCATCAGCAGCTATTACACGTTTTATCTAATGCAAAAATTCGGCTTATCGGTACAAAACGCCCAGTTTCACCTGTTTGCGTTTCTGCTGGCCGTAGCGGCAGGCACCGTGATTGGCGGCCCTGTTGGGGATAAGATTGGCCGTAAATACGTTATTTGGGGCTCTATCCTCGGCGTTGCCCCATTTACGCTGATTTTACCCTATGCATCCCTCTATTGGACCGGCGTTTTAACCGCGATTATTGGTTTTATCCTCGCTTCCGCCTTCTCGGCCATTCTGGTCTATGCCCAGGAGCTGCTGCCGGGCCGTATTGGCATGGTTTCTGGGCTGTTTTTCGGCTTTGCGTTTGGCATGGGCGGGCTTGGCGCAGCAGTGCTGGGGCTGGTCGCCGACCATACCAGTATTTTTGTAGTCTACAAAATCTGTGCTTTTCTACCACTTTTAGGGATGTTAACCATATTCCTACCTGATAACCGTCATAAAGCCTGATTCTACGGCGGCCAAAGGCAAACTTTGGCCGCCTGCGTTGCCCATGCCATAACACCTGCAAGTCCATCACTGCGCTAATCCCCTTCCAATCGCTTTTTTTGTGCCAGAGCGTGCTTTTCCTCAATATTCAACAATTATTCATAAACATAATGATTAAAATTGTCATAGACTGTAACTCGGGCTTCTGGTTTTTTGACCAGAAATGGATCCACTACCGCGAAAGGAGACGGAATGCATCACGCCACACCGCTTATCACCACCATTGTGGGCGGCCTTGTGCTCGCTTTTATCCTCGGCATGATTGCCAACAAACTGCGTATTTCTCCGCTGGTGGGTTATCTGTTAGCGGGCGTGCTCGCCGGTCCTTTTACACCTGGCTTCGTGGCCGATACCAAGCTGGCACCTGAGCTGGCCGAGCTGGGGGTGATCCTGCTGATGTTTGGCGTAGGCCTCCATTTTTCACTGAAGGATTTGATGGCGGTAAAGTCCATCGCCATTCCCGGCGCTATCGCACAGATTGCTGTGGCGACGCTGCTGGGTATGGCGCTCTCCGCCATGATGGACTGGCCATTAATGACCGGTATCGTCTTTGGGCTCTGTCTCTCCACCGCCAGTACCGTTGTGCTGCTGCGCGCGCTTGAGGAGCGGCAGCTTATCGACAGTCAACGCGGCCAGATCGCCATTGGCTGGCTGATCGTAGAAGATCTGGTCATGGTATTAACCCTGGTGCTGCTTCCTGCCGTGGCCGGCATGCTTGAAAAGGGTAACGTCGGGCTGGCAACGCTGTCGCTGGATATGGGCATTACGATCGGCAAGGTGATCGCCTTTATCGCCATCATGATGCTGGTCGGCCGTCGCATTGTGCCGTGGATCCTGGCCCGCAGCGCGGCCACCGGCTCCCGGGAGCTGTTTACTCTCGCGGTATTGGCTCTGGCGTTGGGCATCGCCTTTGGTGCGGTCGAGCTGTTTGACGTCTCCTTTGCCCTCGGTGCCTTCTTTGCCGGTATGGTGCTGAACGAATCCGAACTGAGCCACCGTGCCGCGCACGATACCCTGCCCCTGCGCGACGCCTTTGCGGTTCTCTTCTTTGTCTCCGTTGGGATGCTGTTCGATCCGAAAATCCTGATCGAGGAGCCGCTGGCCGTTGCCGGTACGCTGGCGATCATCATCTTTGGTAAATCTATCGCCGCCTTCTTCCTGGTGCGCATGTTTGGTCACTCGCCGCGTACCGCGCTTACCATCGCCGCCAGCCTGGCGCAGATTGGTGAGTTCGCCTTTATCCTGGCAGGTCTGGGCATGGCGCTGGATCTCCTGCCGCAGACCGGACAGAACCTGGTGCTGGCCGGGGCGATCCTCTCAATTATGCTCAACCCGATCCTCTTCACCCTGCTGGAGAAGTATCTCGACAAGACCGAAACCCTTGATGAGCAGACGCTGGAAGAGGCCACCGAAGAGGAGAAGCAGATCCCGGTGGATATCTGCAATCACGCCCTGCTGGTAGGGTTTGGTCGCGTAGGCAGCCTGCTGGGTGAGAAGCTGATGGCGCAGGGTATTCCGCTGGTGGTGATCGAAACCTCACGTACCCGGGTAGATGAGCTGCGCGAGCGCGGTATTCGTGCGGTACTGGGCAACGCGGCTAACGAAGAGATCATGAACCTGGCGCACCTCGACTGCGCCCGCTGGCTGCTGCTGACCATTCCTAACGGCTACGAGGCCGGTGAAGTGGTGGCGACCGCCCGGCAGAAGTGCCCGAACATCGAGATTATCGCCCGTGCCCACTATGACGATGAGGTGGACTACATCACCGAGCGCGGCGCGAATCAGGTAGTGATGGGCGAACGTGAGATCGCCAACACCATGCTGACGCTGATTGAGAAGCGCCCGGTGGAAGAGGCCGTCACCGGATAAACCGTCGCCCCGGCGGGTCATGCACTGCTGCTGGCATTTTGTTAACAATCAGGATATAAAGACCCTTCAAGCGGACATTTAGACATCTATACGTTTAGAAGGTGATATGCACACGCAGCAAGAGAATGGGCAGCTTAAGCGCACCATGAAAACCCGCCATTTGATTATGCTTTCATTGGGTGGCGTGATTGGCACAGGGTTATTTTTTAATACGGGATACATCATCTCGACGACAGGCGCAGCGGGAACGCTGCTGGCCTACCTGATTGGGGCGCTGGTCGTCTGGCTGGTGATGCAGTGCCTTGGCGAGCTTTCCGTGGCGATGCCGGTAACCGGTGCTTTTCATGTCTACGCGGCGCGCTATATTGGCCCAGCAACGGGATATACCGTGGCATGGCTCTACTGGCTCACCTGGACAGTTGCGTTGGGATCCAGCTTTACCGCCGCCGGGTTCTGTATGCAGTACTGGTTCCCACATATTCCCGTCTGGATATGGAGCGCCCTGTTTTGCGTAGTGATTTTTTTGCTTAACGCGATTTCAACGCGCTTTTTTGCCGAAGGTGAGTTCTGGTTTTCACTCATTAAAGTCGCAACCATTATCGTTTTCATTATCTTAGGCTGCGGGGCGATTTTCGGTTTTATCACTATGAAGGATGGCTCGCCTTCGCCGGGGCTGACCAACCTCACCAGCGGGGGCTGGTTTCCCCATGGCGGCTTGCCCATTCTGATGACGATGGTCGCGGTCAATTTTGCCTTCTCGGGTACTGAGCTTATCGGTATCGCGGCAGGCGAAACGGAAAATCCACACCATGCGATCCCGGTAGCGATCCGCGCTACCATCGCCCGACTGATCATCTTTTTTATCGGGACCGTTTTTGTCCTGGCGGCGCTTATTCCGATGCAGGTGGCAGGCGTCGAGAAGAGCCCGTTTGTACTGGTCTTTGAAAAAATTGGCCTTCCCTATGCGGCGGATATTTTTAACTTCGTCATCCTTACCGCTATTCTCTCCGCCGCGAATTCCGGACTCTATGCCTCGGGCCGCATGCTGTGGTCGCTCTCTAATGAAAAAACGTTGCCGGGGTGTTTTGCCCGCGTCAATAAGAACGGCGTGCCGCTGGTCGCGCTGACTGTCTCTATGCTGGGTGGCCTGCTGGCACTGCTGTCCAGCGTTATCGCGCCTGACACCGTATTCGTTGCCCTCAGCGCCATTTCTGGGTTTGCCGTTGTGGCCGTATGGCTCAGTATCTGCGCATCACACTTTATCTTTCGTCGTCGGCATTTACAGTCGGGCAAGCCGCTGCACGATCTAAAATACCGAGCACCCTGGTATCCGCTTGTGCCTGTGCTGGGATTCGTGCTCTGTCGGTCTGGCGTTCGATCCAGACCAGCGCATCGCGCTTTATTGTGGTCTGCCTTTTGTTGCCCTTTGCTACGGCACCTATTTTCTCACTCATAAAACCAACTCAAAGGAGGCTGACTATGCCGCAGATTAATCCCCTTACCGCGCTGCTTAAAAGCCATCCCTTTGTTGTCCTCGATGGCGCTCTGGCCACCGAGCTGGAAGCGCGCGGATGCAACCTTGCCGATAATCTCTGGTCTGCCAAAGTATTAATGGAAAACCCGCAGCTCATTCGCGACGTACATCTGGATTACTTCCGCGCGGGCGCTCAGGTAGCGATTACCGCCAGCTATCAGGCCACGCCTGCTGGCTTTGCGGCTCGCGGGCTAACCGAGTCGCAATCGAGATCGCTTATTGCGCACAGCGCGGCGCTGGCGCAGGAGGCGCGTGAAATTTACCAGGCGGAAAACGCCAGCGCGGGCCCGCTGCTTGTGGCTGGCTCTGTCGGGCCTTACGGTGCGTATCTGGCCGATGGTTCTGAGTATCGCGGTGACTACGTGCGTAGCGCCGAGGAATTTCAGGCGTTTCATCGTCCACGAATTGAAGCGTTGCTGAATGCAGGCGCAGATCTGCTGGCCTGTGAAACCTTACCCTCGTTTGCAGAGATAGAGGCACTGGCAGACCTGCTGTTGGATTACCCGCAGGCGCAGGCGTGGTTCTCATTTACCCTACGTGACGAGAGCCACCTGAGTGACGGCACGCCTCTCGCCCAGGTCGTGGACGCGCTGGCAAACTATTCGCAAATCGTTGCGCTGGGGATTAACTGTATTGCGCTGGAGAAAACGACCGCAGCATTAACCCATCTGCACAGCCTGACTGCGCTACCGCTGGTTGTCTATCCTAACTCCGGTGAAACCTACGACGCGACCACAAAAGAGTGGCATGCTCACGGCGATTCATGCGCATCCCTGGTGGGGTATTTGCCGCAGTGGTTAGAGGCTGGCGCGAGACTCATTGGCGGATGCTGTCGGACTAGCCCAAAGGATATCGCAGCGCTGAGTGAGCGCCGCTGACAGACCTCCACCCAAACTACTCGGTCTTATTCTGATAGCCACTGCCGCCTGCCATCACGTGCTGACGATGGCAGTCGACTGGCTCCAGCTTTTTCCCGTCGGATGAACACACTTCCAGCGGCTGAATGGGCTGTCCAGTGGCGTTATCCAGTAAGACAGAGTGCGCCTCACCGTCGTCAAACAGATAGCGCTCCCCCCACTGCCGCATCGCGACCACAATAGGAAAAATAGAGCGCCCCTTTTCGGTGAGAACATACTCATTGTATGCGCTGCCGTCTGAGGCCGGGCAGATCTCAAACACGCCGATATCCACCAGCTGTTTCAGGCGAGACGCGAGAATGTTTTTAGCCAGTCCCAGATTCTTTTGAAACTCGCTGAACCTGCGCACGTCGTCAAACGCTTCCCTGATAATCATCAGACACCAGCGTTCACCAATTGACTCCAACGTTCTGGCAACCGGACATTCACTGGTTCGAAGGGATTCCTGTTTTGCCATATGCTCTCTCTCAGCTTGCCTGTTAACAGACGCCAGTATAAGGGCACCCTAAATCGGTTGCAAAAAAAAACCACCAGTGCTATTTCTACGCGCATGTAGTTTTAAAAAGAAACCAGAATGCGAGAGCGAAATGGAATGTAACGCAGAGTTGAATTCTGATGCGGCGCTGGCAGCGCCTGGTGTTGATACCCCAGTGCTGAAACCCTGGATAATATTTTTATTCTCCCTGACCTGTGCACTGGCGGTGGCGAATGTCTATTCTGCTCAGCCTTTGCTTGAGTCCATCGCCCTCAGCCTACAGGTTCCTGCTGGGATGATCGGCAGCGTGGTGACCGTGACCCAGGTAGGCTATGCCGCCGGATTGATTTTCCTGGTTCCACTCGGCGATCGCGTTAAGCGAAAAACGTTGGTCGTCACGCTGCTATTACTTTCAATGCTGGCTTTGATTGTGGCGGGGTTATCACCCAATTTTGTCACCCTGCTGTGCGCGGTGCTTTTTATTGGCCTGATGGCGGTGGTGGTGCAGCTTGTGGTTGCCTGGGCCGCAATACTGGCTGCCCCCCAGCGACGCGGTAAGGTCGTGGGTACGGTGACGAGCGGCATTGTTTTGGGGATCCTACTGGCTCGCTTTATCTCTGGCAGCATCGCCGATATTGCTGGCTGGCGGGCCGTTTACCTTACCGCTGCCTTTTTAATGTTGCTCATCGCATGCATCGTGGCGAAAGGGGTGCCCGCTACGCCGCCCCAGCCGAACGCCCCCTCTTATCTCTCTCTGCTGGCGTCTGCTTTCCGCCTGTTTATGACTGAGCCGCAATTGAGAAAGGGTGGCGTTTTTGCACTGCTTATCTTTACTGCCTTCAGCATGCTGTGGACCACCATGGTCTTGCCGCTCAGCGCCCTATCACTGTCTCATACCCATATAGGCATGTTTGGTTTGGCGGGTGTTGCAGGTGCACTGGCGGCGGCGAAAGCAGGGGCATGGGCAGATCGGGGCTGGGGAAAACGCGCGACCGGGTCAGCCCTGGCATTGCTGGCACTCTCATGGCTTCCCATCGCGTATACCGAAACATCACTGGCGTGGCTCGTCGTGGGTATCATCATGCTGGACTTTGCCGTGCAAACCGTTCACGTAATAAGCCAGAGCACCCTTATCGCTGCCCGTCCAGAGGCCGCGAGTCGGTTGGTGGGTGCGTATATGTGTTTTTACTCGATAGGCAGTGCAACAGGAGCGATTGTTGCCACCCAGCTTTACGCCTGCTTTGGATGGCAGGCGGTTTGTTTAGCTGGCGCATCCGTCAGCGCCTGCGCTTTTCTCATCTGGCTGGGATTCGACAAATCATGAAACCACGTCTCGGCAGCCGTGTTCTTAAACAACATGTAAAGATTTCACTTAAAGCATAGAAAGGTGTTAAGGTAGGGGCGTCTGGTGATCGTCCAGGCCATATCCTCTAGCAGGTTTGTTGCCCTCGAATCGATGCGGGTGCACCTCATCCCCAATGAGCTGATTAAGCAGCTTTCACATGTTTCCATCTAGTCTAATGCGGCGCGCTCGATAGCGCTTGTGTGCGATGGTTCGCAAGGATTTCTCACAGCATTGGCACGACAGATATCAAATTTAAGTCGCGTTATTCGAGGATGAATAGCCCGCTAGTCAATGCAGTTAAGGCACATAATGAATAAGATAACCTCTGATAACATCAAAGGTACAACCACTTGCCAAATATTTGTTGAAGCGGCTCACGGCAGCTCAGCGATTGTTTTGCAACCCGAATATGCCAGCCCGGAAGAAGCGATCGGATCGATCTCAACAGAGTTGCTTAAGTCTGGTAAGAGCCTGACCTTTAAAGAGATCCAGCTGATGCTGATTGTCAGAATGAAGCTATCGTCGGGAGAGTTTCAGCAGGCAATTTTACGCGAGGCGTTGCTGCTGGTTACGAACAAAGCGGTATGCTGATCGTGGCCGCGCCGATCAGACCAACCTTTACCAGGCATAGTTAATTTACAATTAACTATGCCTTCTTCACGCCTGTTTTAACTACCTTATTTAGCCAGCAACTCTCTACGCACAATCTCAGCGCCTGCGCTTAACGCATTGAGCTTGCCTCTTGCGACGCGACGAGACAACGGCGTCATACCGCAGTTGGTGCAGGGATAGAGCTTGTCGGCGTCAACAAACTGAAGCGCCTTGCGCAGCGTATCGGCGACCTGCTCCGGTGTCTCAATGGTATTGGTTGCCACATCAATCGCCCCAATCATCACTTTTTTGCCGCGAATAAGCTCAATGAGCTCCATCGGCACGTGAGAGTTTTGACACTCCAGGGAGACAATATCGATGTTAGATTTTTGCAGCTTGGGGAAGATCTCTTCATATTGACGCCACTCGGAGCCCAGCGTTTTTTTCCAGTCGGTATTGGCTTTGATGCCGTAGCCATAGCAGATATGCACGGCGGTTTCGCACTGCAGCCCTTCAATGGCCCTCTCTAAAGCAGCAATGCCCCAGTCATTGACCTCATCAAAAAAGACGTTAAACGCGGGCTCATCAAACTGGATAATATCCACCCCGGCCGCTTCCAGCTCTTTGGCTTCCTGATTAAGAATTTTGGCGAACTCCCAGGCCAGCTTTTCACGGCTTTTGTAGTGGCCGTCATAGAGCGTATCGATCATTGTCATCGGCCCCGGCAAGGCCCATTTAATCGGCCGATCGGTCTGCTGACGTAAGAATTTAGCATCCTCAACGAATACCGGCTTTTGGCGACTTACCTCACCCACCACGGACGGTACGCTGGCATCATAGCGATTACGGATCTTAACGATCTCGCGTTTCTCAAAATCAACGCCGCTAAGGTGCTCGATAAACGTCGTGACAAAGTGCTGGCGGGTTTGCTCGCCGTCGCTGACGATATCAATCCCCGCCTGCTCTTGCTCTTGTAGCCCCAACCGCAGCGCATCCTGCTTGCCCTCAATCAGCTCGTCACCCTCTAATTTCCAGGGGGACCACAGGGTCTCAGGTTGTGCGAGCCAGGCCGGTTTGGGCAAGCTGCCCGCGGTAGAAGTGGGTAATAATTTTTTCATAGCAGGTGACCTTATATTTATCGTTAATCAAAGAACGGAGTGAGCAGACCATTGCTCTAGCAGGCTTTGGTAAGGTTTGATGAAGTGCTCTTCGGTAAACCGTCCCTGCTCAATCGCTAACCTGCTGCGTTCTTCTCGATCGTAAACAATTTGCGTAAGCGAATAGTCCCGGTAGTTCAGGCTGGGCTGATAGACATTTCCTGCCGCTGAGTTAGCGTTATAGATCTCCGGCCGGTAAATCTTCTGGAATGTCTCCATCGTGCTGATGGTGCTGATAAGCTCCAGATCGCTGTAGTCACGCAGCAGATCGCCTGCAAAATAGAACGCCAGCGGCGCAACACTACCCTGTGGCATAAAAAAGCGCACCTGCAGCCCCATTTTGGCAAAATAGCGATCGGTTAGGGAGGCGCTGTCCTGCTGATACTCAATGCCCAGTACGGGATGCTGATTGCCCGTCCGCTGATAGACGTTTTTACTCGATACGCTTAAGCAGATAACTGGCGCTTTGGTAAATTTCTCTTTGTAGCAATCTGATTCAACAAACCGCTTAAATATATTGCCGTGCAGGTCGCCAAAGTTATCCGGCGTGCTAAATCCCGCACCGTTTTTGTTATGCTCGGACAGCAGGACGCTAAAATCATAGTCACGAACGTAAGACGAGAAATTATTGCCTACGATCCCTTCAAAGCGCGCATCCGTTTTACGATCGACTATCGTGGTTTTCAACACTTCAATTACCGGAAAAGCATTGCGCTTGCCTGCAACCGCAATATTCATTTCGACAGAGATGATGTCCAGCTCAACGGCGTAGCGATCGCTTGTGGGATTGTCCCAATGTGCCAGGGCGTTGAATCGATTGTCGATCATCGTTAAGGCATTGCGCAAATTATCCTGGCGTTTCTCACCTCTCGCTAAATTAGCAAAGTTAGTAGTGATACGCGTGCTCTCCGAGGGATTATAATTCTCGTCGAAGCGAAGGCTCTTCACGTTAAATGTAATCGCATTATTCATCGTAGTCTGTATGATCTATTGTTAATAACATGATCACTTTATGCCTGAGTCACTGCGGGAGTAAAAGTGATTTAATTTCATTCAACATGAAGAACTTTCACGATCGCCATGCGAGCCTGCGCATTTTTCATCAGGCAAGCTTGATGAGCACCACGCCTGCGGTTAGCAAGACTACACCCAGCCAGCCAGTTCGGTTCAGCCGTTGACCGAACAGTACCCAACCTGCTGCCACGGTAGCGACCAGGCCAAAACTGCCCCATAGCGCATAAGCGACGGAGAGATCGATACCCTTTACCGCCTGCGATAGGGCACTAAACGCGGCCAGCACGGCAACAAGAGACACTACACCGTGCAGAGGCCGACGAAAGCCATTGGAGTATTTAAGGGCGATGTTGGCAACGATCTCTAAACCAATCGCCAACGCCAGCCAGGCAATATGCACCATATTAAACGTAGTCATGCTGCTGCTCCTTGCGTGCCAGCGTGCCGGATTTGATCAGCGCAACGCCTGTTACCAGAGTGAGTAAGCCTACGACTTTCATCGCCGATAAGGTTTCATCGAACAGCATCACGCTAAACAGCGTAATTAATAAAATACCCAGGCCCTCCCAGATGGCATAGGCGACACCCAGGGCAATGCGTTTTACGGCAAACGACAGGAAAATATACGACAGGGCGATCATCACCAGCATAAAAATAAATCCTGCCTTGTCATCGTTGACGCTGGCCCATTTCATCGACAGCGTGCCGATTATTTCAGCCACAATGGCCAAGGCTAATAAAATCCAATAGCGCATGATTTCTCTCCTTAATGAGAAACAGATATCCGCCACGCAAAAATAAGCGTGTTAGCAGAGTAAGATTAAATTTTGAGTAAAAGGAGAGAGCGGAACTATAGCGCAGAGCGCCAGTGCTGGTCGCAGATCGAACAGTGGGATTCGGTGTGAAGGCAGGAGCGAATAATCATTATGGGTGCGAACATCTTGTTCATAATTTTACAACTTATCCACGTTGTTGCTTTTCCTCAGTGTGGATGAAAAATTGTCCTCGGTAGTTAAACACGGCCTTACTCTGGCATAATCCCACTCTGTTTATCGGGATTTTTTCATTTCTTTACGCAGCCACTCAATAAGACCCGTGCCTTTAACAGAGAAATTCAAGCCCGCCGCTGGCGGGCTCGCTATTAACGCTCCCAGTAGGACTCTTCCAGGCTATCCTCCCGCTCCGGCAGGCCTCGCGTCAGACGCGGCGAATGCTGGTTCAGTACCTGGTAGCTAACGCGGTTAGCATACTTACATACCTGAGCCAGCGATGAGTAGGTCAGCCAGGTGTAGTTATGCTTACTGGAGTTGGGCACGTTGCTGCGGTGGAAATTATTGGCAGTGATATCGTGCAGCAGCGCGGCCAGTGCGCCATCGCCCGCGCCGTTGGTGTTCATGATCTTCTCCGGCCCGCCCATGTACGGGGCAATATGGGAGAAGATACGCAGCGGCTGTTCACAGTCCTGGTGACGCATCGCCCGGCTAAACTCGTACTGGTTAAACTCGGCGATGGCTCCCGGCAACAGCGGATGCTGGGTTTTACGCTTCGCCGACTCCTCGGTAAAGCCTGCCATGTACAGCCCGACCGGACCGGCGGTGCAGAGCACCAGGTCAACCCAGTCCAGCGCCTTATCGCAGGCCAGCAGCGGGTCGCTCAGCCCGGTCAGCGCCTCGGCCTCCTCCTCGTTCATCGCGAGGATCGAGACGTTTTCCTTGAGGAAGTCGCGCCACCACTCGGGGTTATCGGCAATCACGTACTTGGTGCCAAGGGTCAGCACCACCGGTACGTTGTGCTTTTTGGCGTACTCCACCGCCTTCATGGTCGCCTCACGCATCGGCTCGCCTGGCTTGCAGCGCACCAGATAAGAGGAGAGCACCAGCGCGGAGGCGCCGGCAATCACCGACTCGGGAATACTCTCCGGGCGTAGCTGGTTCATATAGCCAGGGCTAATAGCAAAGGTGCGCTCCCCCGCCTCACCCACCAGCGTAAAGCAGCGGCCAATCGGCCCGTCAACGCCCTGCAGATAGTTAAGGTCGGTACGGCTGGAGGTATTACAGAGGTAGCGGTAGGCGTAGCCGCCGATTTCGACGTTGCTGCACATTACGCCCAGCAGCACCGAGCGGTCATCCGCCAGCACGGAGTAGTTGTGCATGGTGTTGCCGATAGTGCCGCCAGCAAACTGGTGGGTGATGAGGTTGTCGCGAACCAACTCTTTGTAGAGCGCATCGGCGGCCTCGTCGCTGATGATCAGCGAGTGCCCGACGCTGAGGGCATAGCGCTCGATAAACGCATCGTCCACTTTGGCTTCAATATCCACCAGCGTCTGATCGATACCGACCACCCATGAGGCATTGGCATCGCTCTCCGGTTGGCTCTGTTGCAGAAGCGGATCGCGGGCGTTAACAGGAAAATAGTGTTTGGATTTGCGTTTACCGGGAAATTTCATGCACGTTTGCTACGAATGACCAATTGGGCCGGGAATGGTAGCACACTCCCGGCACCGCGCGCGATTAGCGGTAAGGAGCCGTCAGGTCCAGCATCATGTCGATATGATCGGCAGAATCATTAAGCGCAGGAATATATTCATATTTCTCCCCGCCCGCTTCGAGGAAAAATTCCCGGTTCTGCACCGCAATCTCCTCCAGCGTCTCCAGACAGTCAGAGGAGAAGCCCGGACAGATGACCTGAATATGCTTCACCCCTTTCTCGCCGAGCATCTTCAGCGTTTCGTCGGTATAGGGGGTCAGCCACGGCTCGCGGCCAAAGCGCGACTGGAAGGTCATCATCACCTTCTCCGGCGGCACGCCGAGGGCCGAAACCAGCTCGCGGGTGGTATCGCGGCAGCGCTGGGGATAGACGTCGCCCTCTTCCGCATAGCGCTGGGGAATGCCGTGATAGGAGAGCAGGAGCAGATCCGGCTCGCCGTGGCGGGCAAAGGAGGCACGCACGCTGTTAGCCAGCGCGTCAATGTACGACCGGTTGTCGGCATAGTCGCGGATCAATGAGATACCAGGAATGCTGCGCTTACGTTGCAGAATACGCCCCAACTCGTCCCAGACCGCGGCCACGGTTGAGCAGGAGTACTGCGGATAGAGCGGCAGAACCACAATGTGCTCTACGTCCTGAGAGATCAGCTCATCTACCGCGCTCTCCAGCGAGGGTGAGCCGTAGCTCATCCCCAGCGCCACCGGCACGTCAGCCAGTCGGGCAGCCAACGCCCGCTGCTGGCGACGGCTGTAGACCATCAGCGGCGAGCCCTCCTCCATCCACACGGATTGATAGAGCTTCGCCACGCGCGGAGAACGAATCGGCAGGATCACGCCGCGCAGCAGCGGCCACCACAGCAGGCGCGGCGTATCCACTACGCGTCGATCGCTTAAAAACTGGCGAAGATAGCGTTTGACCGCTGCGGGGGTGGGAGCATCGGGTGTGCCCAGATTCGCCAGCAGGATGCCGGTTTTCGCGTGACTCATTCGCGCCTCGTATTCATTTAAGCCTAAGAAAGTTAACTGAGAGAATTGTAACTGAAACGGGCGTAAACGAAACCCATTGCTGCGAAAGGGAAAAGCTTGGGGAGAGATGGGGAAGAACATCCCCGGCGCAGGCACCGGGGAAAGCAGGCTTAACCGAGGGCTCTTAGCCGAGAGACCTTAACCAAGAATGGTTTCCAGCTCGGCGCGAACGGCGCTAACGGCTTGGGTGCCATCAACCTTCGCGTACTTGGTATGGCCAGCTTCGGCTTCTTTCTGGTAGTAGCCGATCAGCGGCGCGGTCAGCTGATGGTACTCCACCAGGCGCTTACGCACGGTCTCTTCCTGATCGTCTTTACGGGTGCTCAGCTCTTCGCCGGTCACGTCGTCTTTACCTTCCACCTTCGGCGGATTGTATTTGATGTGGTAGACGCGGCCAGAGGCAGCGTGAACGCGACGGCCTACGATACGATCGACGATCAGATCGTCCGGCACATCGAACTCCAGCACGTAATCAACGTTGATACCGGCTTCCTTCATTGCGTCAGCCTGAGGAATAGTGCGCGGGAAACCGTCCAGCAGGAAGCCGTTACGGCAATCTTCCTGGGCGATACGCTCTTTTACCAGCGCGATAACCAGCTCGTCAGTCACCAGCTTGCCAGCATCCATGATGTCTTTAGCCTGTTTGCCCAGCTCGCTGCCGGATTTAACCGCGGCGCGAAGCATGTCACCGGTGGAGATCTGCGGAATACCGTATTTCTCCATGATGAACTGAGCCTGAGTGCCTTTACCTGCGCCCGGAGCGCCGAGCAAAATGATACGCATTGCGTAATTCCTCTACGTTTTGAATTTTTATACCCAGATAATTGATGACAGGTATACAACGTTGTTTGAAGCGAAAACCATACCACTAAAGTCAGTATCACCACAAGGAAGCGAGGCTTATGCAGGCGGGTTCGGCGGGAAGTTGAGCAGCTGAATCGTTCCCCCTTGCCAGGGGCAAGAGGGAACGGTGTATAGAGCGATTAAGAAACCAGCAGCTGGTTCATGCGGCGGATAAACTGGTTCGGATCTTCCAGCGTGCCGCGCTCGGCAAACAGGGCCTGATCCAGCAGCAGTTCAATCCATGCCTTGAACTGGGCTTCGTCCTGAATATCGGCGGTGCGCTTCACCAGAACGTGGTCCGGGTTAAGTTCGAAGATGTACTTCACATCCGGCACGGCCTGGCCCGCAGCGGCAAACAGCTTCGCCATCTGGGTGCTCATCTCGTCGTTGTCGGTCGTGACGATCGCCGGCGTATCGGTCAGGCGATGAGTAAAGCGTACCTCTTTCACGCGGTCACCCAGCAGGGTTTTCACACGCTCAACGAACGGCTCCAGGGCTTTCTCGGCCTCTTTCGCGCTTTCGTCTACCTCGTCGTTCAGCTTATCCAGCGACTCATCGGCTTTTGCCACCGACTGGAAGGACTTGCCGTCGAACTCGGTGAGGTAGCTCATCATCCACTCGTCGATGCGATCGGAGAGCAGCAGCACTTCGATGCCTTTCTTACGCAGCAGCTCCAGGTGCGGGCTGCTCTTCGCAGCGGCGTAGCTGTCAGCAGTGATATAGTAGATCTTCTCCTGGCCCTCTTTCATGCGGGAGACGTAGTCCGCCAGCGCCACCGTCTGCTCGGCAGAGTCGGTATGGGTAGAGGCAAAGCGCAGCAGTTTGGCAATCGCCTCCTGGTTTGCGCTATCTTCCGCTGGCCCCTCTTTCAACACCAGGCCGAACTGTTTCCAGAAGCCCTGATATTTCTCGGCATCATCTTTTGCCAGCTTCTCAAGCATCTGCAGCGCACGTTTGGTCAGGGCGCTACGCAGGTTGCGAGTAACGGAGCTGTCCTGCAGAATTTCACGGGAGACGTTCAGCGGCAGATCGTTGGAGTCAATCAGGCCACGCACAAAGCGCAGGTAGTTCGGCATGAACTGCTCGGCCTCGTCCATGATGAAGACGCGCTGTACGTAGAGCTTCAGGCCGTGCTTGTGATCGCGGTTCCACATATCCCACGGTGCCTGGGCCGGAATATAGAGCAGGCTGGTGTACTCCTGCTTGCCCTCTACGCGGTTGTGGCTCCAGGCCAGCGGATCGGTAAAGTCGTGGGCAATATGCTTGTAGAACTCTTTGTATTCGTCGTCGCTGATGTCGGACTTGCTGCGCGTCCAGAGCGCCTGGGCCTTGTTGATCTTCTCCCAGCTGATGACGGTTTCGCCATCCTGCTCGTCGTGCTTCTCGATCTCTACCGGCAGCGCGATATGGTCGGAGTATTTGCTGATGATCGAGCGTACGCGCCAGTCGTTGAGGAAGTCATCTTCGCCTTCACGCAGGTGCAGGGTAATTTCGGTCCCGCGATCCTCTTTGGTGATATCGGCAACGGTGTAGTCGCCCTCGCCTGCGGACTCCCAGAACACGCCGTTCTCTGCGCTGTCGCCCGCCGCACGGGTGCGCACGGTGACTTTATCGGCAACGATAAACGCCGAGTAGAAGCCCACGCCGAACTGGCCGATCAGCTGGCTATCTTTTGCCTGGTCGGAGCCCATCGACTGGAGAAATGCTTTGGTGCCGGACTTAGCAATCGTACCCAGATGGTCAATCACTTCGTCGCGGTTCATACCAATACCGTTGTCGGCAATGGTCAGAGTACGCTTCTCTTTATCAAAGGAGACGCGCACGCGTAGCTCACCGTCACCCTCGTACAACTCGGGTTTTGACAACGCACGGAAACGCAGCTTGTCTGCCGCATCCGAGGCGTTAGAGATAAGCTCACGCAGGAAGATCTCTTTGTTGGAGTAGAGAGAATGGATCATCAGATGCAGAAGCTGTTTTACTTCTGACTGGAAGCCGCGTGTTTCTTGTCCTTTCATCGAAAAAATACCTCAACAATGCCATTTGGTGTTGAGGGGAAAATGGGGATAAGACAACAGGATTTCAAGCGGGGGCAGAAAAATGCCCCCGTTTTTTTTACGAAATGCGGATCTTATGGCGTCCCGCCAGCGAGTGGGAGAGCGTGGTACCGTCGACCATCTCCAGCTCGCCGCCTACCGGCACACCGTGGGCGATGCGGCTGGCGTCAACGCCATACTGCCCGCACAGCTCGGCGATGTAGTTGGCGGTCGCCTCCCCTTCCACCGTGGGATTGGTGGCGAGGATCACCTCTTTCAGTTGCTCACGCTCCAGGCGCTGCTCCAGCCGATCGAGGCCGATATCGTTCGGGCCGATGCCGTCGAGCGGCGACAGGTGCCCCATCAGCACGAAGTAGCGGCCAGAGAACTGCCCGGTCTGCTCAATGGCGTAGATGTCCGCCGGACTCTCTACCACGCAAATCTGACCGTTCTCCTGGCGACGCGGGTTCGAGCAGATGTTACACACCTCCTGCTCGGTGAAGGTACGGCAGTCGGCGCAGTGACCAATCTCCGACATTGCCCGCGTCAGGGCCTGGGCAAGGCGCATCCCGCCGCTGCGATCGCGCTGCAGAAGCGTAAAGGCCATGCGCTGTGCCGATTTCGGGCCAACGCCCGGCAGGCAGCGCAGGGCTTCCATAAGCTGCGTCAGCAGCGGACTGGTCTGCATTAGAACGGCCCCTTACAAAATTTAAAATTAAACATATCAACCACTTAAATTAAGATAATTCAAAGACATGAATTAGATGTTTAAAGGATAATGCTTTTTTTCATACTCTTCTATGAGCAGACATATAGCCTCAAAAAAATCGCCTTCAGGTGCGTTTATGGAAGGTTCCTGATCAAACATCGGGGCAACAACACTTAAAGCTGCCTCATAATCCTGCTCGGTTTCGATTAATTTAATTTGCATAATGCTTACCGCGTCGATCGCATCATATTTATCAGGCTGTTTATAAAGATAACGCAGGGGAATGGGTAGAGTTGATGAAAGTAGTTAAAACGAGCTAATTTTGATTCACTTATAATGCGCTACGCTCACTCTCAAGATCTGCCTTTCTGACAGGATCTTTTTGAGATCGCGTAGCGCTGATAATAGCTAACTGCGCAAAGCCATTAGAACGGCATCTTAAAGCCCGGCGGCAGCTGCATACCGGAGGAGACGCCTGCCATCTTCTCTTTCTGAGTCTCTTCGATACGGCGCGCCGCATCGTTGAAGGCCGCTGCAACGAGATCTTCCAGCATATCTTTGTCGTCTTCCAGCAGGCTTGGGTCGATCTCCACGCGACGGCAGTTGTGCGCGCCGTTGATGGTGACCTTCACCAGACCCGCACCGGATTCACCGGTGACTTCCAGCTTCGCAATCTCTTCCTGCATCTGCTGCATCTTTTCTTGCATCTGCTGGGCCTGTTTCATCAGGTTACCCAGACCGCCTTTACCACCAAACATAGGCTTCTCTCTTCATTCACGTTAAAAATGACAACCGTAAGTCAAACTTACGATCAAATAGGGCGAATGCTCTCTTCATCCAGATCCGCATCGAAAAACCGTTGCAGGGTCTGAATGTTGCTATCCGCAATAATCGACTCGCGCGCCTGCGCAAGCATCTCTTCGTAAATCGCCTGACGCCACTCCAGCGGAGTGCGCATCGCGGGATTATCATCTTCAATGATAGACACTTCAACCGCTGAACCGTACAGGGTGTTAAGTGCCTCACCTAAAACTTTTAGCGTACCGGGGGAGTTCAGATGCCGCTGGGTAGTCCGCAGGTGCAGGCAGATTCGGCTCCCCTCCTGCTCTTTCCACGCGTTAAGCGCCACCTGTTCAACCAGTTTAGGCAGGCTGAGCCGACTGACCTCTGCCGCCCACGGATCGCGGGTGATGGCCTCTTCGGCAAGCTTTTGCGCCAGCTCCGGCGTCCGCTCATGCTCAAGGGCTTTCTTCAGCGCCTTCGGCGTGGCGACCACCTCTTTTACCTCTTCGGTAACCAGGGTGGTCTTCCAGCGGTAGGCCTCTTTTTTTACCGGCGCTTGCTCCTGGGCGGCGGCGGCCGGGCGCGTCTGGATGCGCTCGGTGACCGATGCCAGCCGCTCAAGCGCAGCGTTATTCACCGGCCGCGTGCGGGTTGCCGCTGCCGGTTCACTCTTTTTTGCTTTGGTCGCTCCCTGAGCACGCTGCAGCTGACTGCGGGCGGCTAGCACCTGGCTGGTGGTGTCCGACAGCGGCGCATCGCTACGCGGCGCAGCAGGCGGCGGCGATGGCGGCACCTGATCCGGCGTCAGCACTGCCGTCGGGGCAACGGGAGAGAAGTCCTGGGCTGGCACGCTCGGCTCCGGCAGCGGCATACGCGGATGGAACGCCAGCGCCCGCAGCAGGGTCATCTCTATGCCCATCCGCCGGTCCGGCGCAAACGGCAGCTCTTTGCGACCAATCAGCATTGTCTGGTAGTAGAGCTGGACGTCGCCCGGCGGCACGGTGCGCGCCAGCTCGCGCAGGCGCTGCTCAATAGCCGCCATATCGCTGCCGAGCGCGGAGGGCGAGAGCTGTACCATCGCGATGCGGTGCAGCAGGGTCTGCATCTCAACAAGCAGCGCCTCCCACTCCACGCCGCGTGCGGCAGCCTCGTTAACCAGCGCCATCACCCGTTCGCCGTTGGCCTCCACCAGCGCCTCAATCAGCGACAGCGCCTGGTCGTCATCCAGCGTGCCAAGCATCTGGCTCACCGCCTGGGCAGTGAGCTGGCCGTCGCCGCTGGCAATCGCCTGATCGGTCAGGCTAAGGGCGTCGCGCAGGCTGCCGTCGGCGGCCCGAGCCAGCAGCTGTAAGGCGCGCGGTTCGTGGTGGATCTTCTCTTCGTCGAGAATATGCTCAAGCTGCTGGCGGATCTGATCTACATCCAGCGCCTTAAGATGAAACTGCAGGCAGCGGGAGAGGATGGTTACCGGCAGCTTCTGCGGATCGGTGGTCGCCAGCAGGAACTTGACGTGCGCCGGTGGCTCTTCAAGGGTCTTCAGCAGGGCGTTAAAGCTGTGCCGCGACAGCATATGCACTTCGTCTATCAAGTAGACTTTGAAGCGGCCACGGGCTGGCGCGTACTGGACGTTATCCAGCAGATCGCGGGTATCTTCAACTTTGGTACGCGAGGCGGCGTCGATCTCAATCAGATCGACAAAGCGCCCCTGCTCGATTTCACGGCAGTTGTCGCACACGCCGCAGGGCGTTGCGGTAATGCCGGTCTCGCAGTTCAGCCCCTTCGCCAGCAAACGGGCAATAGAGGTCTTTCCGACGCCACGGGTGCCGGAAAAGAGATACGCATGATGAATGCGTCCTAACGATAAGCCGTTCGCCAGTGCAGTCAGCACATGCTCCTGACCGACGACGTCAGCAAAAGTTTGTGGTCGCCACTTACGGGCTAAGACCTGATAACTCATGGGCAGGCTCTGGAACGCTGGAAGGTGGATATACGAGGGGCAATGCTATCACAGCCTCGCCCTAACAGCGAGACTGTGTACTGACGGATGGCAATCAGTGGCCGGGGAACGGCACCAGGCTGTAACAGGTGATCCCCTGCTTCGCCAGACGCTCTTCGCCACCAATATCAAACAGATTGATAATAAAGGCAGCGTCGGTCACGTCACCACCCAGACGGCGGATCAGCTTCACGGTGGCTTCAATGGTGCCGCCGGTCGCCAGCAGATCGTCCACCACCAGCACTTTATCGCCCGGCTTGATGGCATCAACGTGGATCTCTAACTGGTCGGTGCCATACTCCAGCTCATAGCTTTCGGCGATGGTTTCACGCGGCAGCTTGCGCGGCTTACGCACCGGCACAAAGCCAACGCCCAGCGCCAGGGCGACCGGGGCGCCAAACAGGAAGCCACGGGCTTCGGTACCCACCACTTTGGTAATGCCTGCGTCTTTGAAACGCGCGACCAGCAGTTCAATGCT
The DNA here is from genome assembly GCF_000759795.1 of Pseudescherichia vulneris NBRC 102420. Lineage (GTDB taxonomy): Bacteria > Pseudomonadota > Gammaproteobacteria > Enterobacterales > Enterobacteriaceae > Pseudescherichia > Pseudescherichia vulneris. Next base: position 110,669 of record NZ_BBMZ01000012.1, on the reverse strand, counting down.
GAGAGCATACGCTTTCGGATCTTCCAGCAAACTGGTGACATCCCGGAACAGGATCCCCGGTTTCGGATAGTCCTGAATGCTTTTAATGCTGTCTTTTAAATACTCAAGCTGCTGCGCAGTTGCTGTCATGGATTTTTTGCCTGCTAGAAACGGTCATACTCACTGCACGCGTTGCAGGTTAATGTAACTATTGTTTAACATTTAACCAAACGTGCCCGTGCTCGAAAACGGTCGAATGTACTGGCAGAACGGGACAAATGCAATAAGCTTGAGTGCGCTTTACTGCTTTTGTTGCTTTTCATCAACCGCCTTATCAACGACCGGGATTCGCCACATAAATATCAGCAGGCAGGCGAGGATCGCCAGCAGCAGAAAACGGACCCACATCAGCTTAACCAGCCAGAGTGAAATCGCGAACGTCAGGAGGATAATGACGATGGCGCGGGGTTTGGCGCCGGGGGGCATTGCACGGTACTGCTGCCAGTGGCGAAGATAGCCGCCAAACCAGGAGCGATAGAGCAGCCAGGCGTGAAAACGAGGAGAGGATCGGGCAAAGCACCAGGCGGCTAACAGAATAAAGGGCGTGGTGGGCAACACCGGCAGCACGACGCCGAGCGTGCCGAGCGCAACCGCCAGCCAGCCGATGATAATTAACAGAGTACGTTGCATAATAGGATCGTTATCGGGCTTTTTGGCTAATGTAGCATAGCCCTGATGAATACAGGGGAGAGATTGTTGAAAACGGCTTTGCTTTTAGATTCACTGGAAAAACAGCTCGCTTCCCTGCGTGAGCGGGCTGCACCACTGGCGCACCACGCGACCGTCAGCGCACGCTTCGATCGCCATCTGTTTCAAACCCGCAGCACGTTAATGCGCGCCTGCCTGGACGAGGTTGACCATAATCTCGCCGCGCTGCGCCACGCGGTGGATGCCGGACAGCTGCCGCAGGTGGCGTGGCTGGCGGAACATCTCTCGTCACAGCTCGCCGCCCTTACCCGGGAAACGGCCACCTGGTCGCTACGGGAGTGGGACAGCGCCTCACCGGGGGTGACCAAATGGCAGCGCAAGCGGCTACAGCATCAGCAGTACGAGCGCCGCCTGCAGGAGATGAAACGGGCCCGCGAGCTGCTGCTCGCCAGAGCTACCGGTTTTGAAGAGCAGCAAACGCTACAGCGCGACGTCGTGGCGCTCGAAGGCAGGCTGGCACGCTGTCGCAGCGCGCTGGCGCGGATTGAGAACGTACTGGCCCGGTTAACACGCTAGGGAGTAACAGGAGTGAATATGTCGCTGGAAAATGCGCCGGAAGAGGTCAAGCTGGCGGTGGATCTGATTATGCTGCTGGAAGAGCACGCCATTGCGCCGGAAACCGTGCTGAAAGCGCTGGAGATAGTAAAGCGGGACTTTGAGAAAAAAGTCCCGCTGCAGGATACGCGTTCTTAAACCCCGTCAGGCGATAGCAGGCGCGCTATTGTCGTCGTTCAGGTCGCGTTTTACCTCGGTCAGCTCTTCACCTTTCGCATTGCGCAGGTGCACTTCCAGCTGATTGAACGCAATGTTGATGCCGTTCTCGCGGCACAGCCGATCGATGGTACGGTTCAGTTCATCCACGGTGTAGCTGCGATCCCGCAGCTCACGTACGTAGAGGCGCAGCTCGTGATCCAGCGTGCTCGGGCCAAAGGTCGTAAAGAAGACCGCCGGTTCCGGATCGTGCATCACCTTCGGATGATCCATCGCCGCCTTCAGCAGCACCGCCTTCACCTTATCGAGATCGGAGCCGTAGGCTACCCCAAGACGCACCACCACGCGGGTAATGGTATCGGAGAGCGACCAGTTGATCAGGCGCTCGGTCACAAAGGCTTTGTTCGGAATGATCACCTCTTTGCGGTCAAAGTCGGTGATGGTGGTGGCACGGATACGGATCTTGTTAACCGTCCCGGAGAAGGTGCCGATGGTCACCGTATCGCCGATGCGCACCGGGCGCTCAAACAGGATAATAATACCGGCGACAAAGTTACCGAATATCTCCTGTAAGCCAAAACCAAGACCAACCGACAGCGCCGCCGCCAGCCACTGGAGTTTGTCCCACGATACGCCCAGCGAGCCGAATACCGTCATCGCACCGGCAGCGATAATCACGTAGTTAAGAATAGTGGTGATGGCGTAAGAGGCCCCCTGGCGCATCTTCAGGCGCGAAAGCACCAGCACCTCCAACAGCCCCGGCAGGTTGCGGATCAGCGCCCAGGCCACCATCGCCGCAATAAGCGCAAACAGCAGGCTGCCCATGGTGACGCTTTTCACCACGTTGGCCCCCGCCTCCGTGCCGTTGTAGTGCCAGAGCGTAATGCTGTCGAGATAGGCGAACACGGTGATCAGATCGGACCAAATTGCCCAGAAGACGAGGCCAAATAGCGCCACCATCACCAGCATGGTAATACGCAGCGTCTGCTGGTTGACCTGCTCAAGGGCGATGGTCGGCTCCTCCTGCGGCTCCGCACCCTCGGCCCCCTCCTTCACCAGGTTCTGCCGACGGGCCAGCGCACGACGGTAGGCGATACGGCGAGCCGCCACGCTAAGCCCGCGCAGCACCGTCTGGTAGAGCAGGTTCCAGACAATCACCAGGTAGACGGTCTCAATCCAGCGGCCAGAGAGGCGCAGCGTGGTGTAGAAGTAGCCGGTGGCCGTCAGCACCATCAGCGCCACCGGCACAATAGAGAGTACCGTCACGGTCAGCAGGCGCAGGGCGTGGGACTCCTTATCACGCCAGCTGTCGCGGCACATCGGCCACACCAGAGCGCTGATCACTAGCAGGTTCAGGAAGATCACAATCTGCCCGGTGACGTCGTCCATCAGATGCAGCGGCGACAGCTCGGAGACCACCGACCAGAAATGCAGCGGCAGCAGAGCCAGGCTGACGCGGACGATCTGCCGACGCCAGTGGCTGGTCAACTGCGGCGGCATGCCGAAGTGGGTTACCGCCACGCCGTCTTTCTCCAGCACCTTCCAGCACACGCCGAACACCAGCCAGAAAAGCGCCAGCTTTTTACTGAAGGCCCACAGCAGCTCGCTAATATTGAGCTGCATGGTGAGCAGGATCAGCCCCGCCGCCAGGATCAGTAGACAGACCGGCAGAGCGCGGATCAGGTCGATGAGGATCGCCTTTGGCGTGTGCCCCTGACTGTCGTTACGCAGCTGGCCTACTTCGTCCGCCAGGCGAGCCTGGTACTGCTTCAGCCAGCCTAGACGCCAGCGGATCAGGCCCGCAATCAGCAGCAGCGGCAGCCCGGCCAGAAACGCAATGGCGACCGCAGGCCAGGCTTTCTCCCAGTTCACGGTGATTTTCATGGTGCGGAACTGCTCTTTAACCGCCTGTGGGAAGGCCTTGATCCACTCCCAGTCCATCGGTTTGTTGCTGTTCACCCAGAAGATCTGCTGGGTCAGCACCTCTTGCAAGCTCGTTGACACGCTCATCAGCTGTTGCTGGTTAACCTGCAGGTTGATGGCCATCATCAGCTGGTTGCCGAGCTGCTTATTGAGCTGGTCGAGCAGCTCACGGCGCATATCGACGACCTGTAGCAGCGCATCATGCACCTCGTCGTTTACCTCGCTGGCGTGCCCCTCCTCCAGTTTGCCGACGAAGGCGTCGCTCTGGAACAGGGCATCGCGTTGCTGGTTAATCTCAAACTGCTCAAGACGCAGGTCGGCGATGCGGTTGGTCATATCCGCCAGCTCGTCGGCGGAGGGCAGCGTCTGCTGCTGCTGGTAGAGAATGCGCGACAGCAGCAGGCTCCCTTTCAGCACCGAGATCTGCTCTTTGATATTGCGCTCGGACTGCAGGGCGCGATCGAGCCAGTTTTTAACTTTGATATTCTGCTGAACCAGCGCGTTACCGTTTTCCGTGGCGTCGATAAGCCGCTGGCTGAGCTGGTGGTTGAGCTCCAGCTCCTGCTTCACCAGCGGGTTGGCCTGGATACGCGCGGTTTCGTCCGGCGTGACGGCCTCCTGGGCGGTTTTTTCCGTCAGCGTCAGGCGCTTGCTGTTGACCGCCTCCTGCAGGAGCTGGAGCTGATGCTCCAGGCGGTTGCTGTTGGCCGTGACATAGTCACGCTGCTTTTGCAGGGTATCCTGCAGGGTGGTGTTGCCCTCAAGGCTTTTACGCTGCTGGTCAATCTCGGCATTCAGCAGCGCCTGCTGGGCCAGCAGCAGCGTCTGCTGAGTCGGCCGCAGCGCGCCCTCCCCTGCCCCGGTACCGTTCAGGCGGTTACGGATCTGCTGAAGCTGCTGCGAGGCGGCGTACATGGCGTTCTGCACCCGCTCCGGCTGGGTTTGCAGCGCCACCAGCTGGCTGTTGTAGGTCGCCAGATCGTTCTGCGCGGTCTGGAGATTGTCCAGCAGCTGCGAGACCCGCGACTCCAGCTGGCGCAGCGAGAGCGTCGCCAGGATTTTACGCGTTTCGTCATCGTTGTCTTTATCGCTGAGCGCGTTAAGCCCCTCCGTCGCCTCGCGCATCTTATCCGGTGCCTGGGCGACCTTCTGGCGAAGCTGAGTGGTCTCCTGCTTGACCCGCTCGATCTTGTCGAGGGTATCGAGGGTTTGCGTCAGATCGTCAATGACGAGCTTGTCCTGTGGCGTATGGTCTTTTTGCTTATTTAGCGCATCAAGCTGGCTTTGCACCTCTGCACGGGTAGGCAGATCGTTACTGGCACGGGCGTACGACGCCGTCGTAAACAGGCTTACGATAAGCACCAGCACCATGGCAAAAGCGGAGAGCGGATTTTGCGAGCGTATGGAGTGCAGCATAATTTTTAGATGAATGGTTTCTTTACGGGAAAGCGGGCCGGGACTGACCACGCGCAGAGAATATCACGCCCGTCTGGGACAACATAGCAATGCGCATAGCCTCCAGGATATTTCCTGGCGTTATGCAGGAAAATCAGGCGTTGAGCAGGCCTGGCGTTGCCCGCATGGTTGGACAGAGCTGGAACATCTCTAGCAGGATAGTGACGTAGTCACGCGCCTCTTTTTTAAGATCAAACGTTTGTGGTGAGAAGAGCCAGTTTTCCATAATGCCGGAGATGTAGCTGCGCATCAAAATGGCGGCCCGACGGGTGAGCAAATTAGCAGGCAACATTTTCGCTTGAATACAGTGGCTGAGGGTCTGTTCAATACGATCGTAACTTTCGAGGCATAAATTACGCTGAGCCTGTTGCACTATGGCCATTTCGCCGACAAACTCACACTTGTGGAAAATGATCTCCATCATTAACCGGCGACGCTCTTCGACAACGGTTGCTTCAAGGATATAGACCAGTAGTTCGCGCAAAACTGAGAGTGGATCGTCAGGGAATTTTGCCTGATACTCAAGCTCGAGATCGCCAATACTGGACTCTGACAGCTCCCAAATTTCACCAAATAAATCTGACTTATTTTTGAAGTGCCAATAGATTGCGCCACGCGTGACACCCGCAGCCTGCGCAATGTCTGCCAGAGACGTCTTGGAGACGCCGTGCGTTGAAAACAGCCGCATGGCGACATCTAAAATATGCTGACGCGTCTCCAGAGCCTGTTGTTTGGTTTTTCGTGCCATATGTTGGTGATTTTATGGGAGTCAGATTTACATACATTTATGAATGTATGTACCATAGCATGACGATAATATAAACGCAGCAATGGGTTTGTGGGCGTTTGATCCACTGATCAATTTGAAATCGGACACTCGAGGTTTACCTATGAACAAAAACAGAGGATTTACCCCTCTGGCGGCCGTTCTGATGCTTTCGGGCAGCTTAGCGCTAACAGGATGTGATGATAAACCGGCTCAACAAGGTGCACAGCAAGCGCCAGAAGTGGGCATTGTGACACTCAAATCCGCACCTCTGCAGATGACCACTGAACTGCCAGGCCGCACCAGCGCGTATCGCGTGGCTGAAGTCAGACCGCAGGTTAGCGGCATCATTTTGAAACGTAACTTCACCGAGGGCAGCGACGTTGAAGCGGGTGTCTCGCTTTATCAAATCGATCCAGCCACCTACCAGGCTTCCTATGAGAGCGCAAAAGGCGATTTAGCGCGCGCCCAGGCTGCGGCAAATATTGCCCAGGTTACCCTTAAGCGCTACCAGAGCCTGATTGGTACTAAATACATCAGTCAGCAAGATTTCGATAACGCCCAGGCTGAAGCGCAGCAGGCTAACGCCTCGGTCGTGGCCGCCAAAGCCGCCGTCGAAACCGCGCGTATCAACCTGGCCTATACCAAAGTGACCTCCCCTATCAGCGGCCGCATTGGTAAGTCGTCGGTAACCGAAGGCGCGCTGGTGCAGACCGGCCAGACTAATGCGCTGGCGACCGTGCAGCAGCTCGATCCGATCTATGTGGACGTGACCCAGTCCAGCAACGATTACCTGCGCCTGAAGCAGGAGCTGGAGAAAGGCACCCTGAAGCAGGAGAACGGTAAAGCGAAAGTTGAGCTGCTCACCAACGACGGCGCGACCTTCCCGCAGACCGGTACCCTGGAGTTCTCTGACGTCACCGTGGATCAAACCACTGGCTCTATCACCCTCCGCGCTATCGTCCCTAACCCGGATCAAACTCTGCTGCCGGGCATGTTCGTTCGCGCCCGTCTGGAAGAGGGTCTGAACCCGAACGCGCTGCTGGTTCCTCAGCAGGGTATCACCCGCACGCCGCGCGGTGAGGCGTCGGCCATGGTCGTAGGCGAAGGCGATAAGGTTGAAGTCCGCCAGGTGCAGACCTCGCAGGCGATTGGCGATAAGTGGCTGGTCACCGGCGGTCTGAAAGATGGCGATCGCGTGATCGTCACCGGCCTGCAGAAAGTTCGGCCGGGCGCGCAGGTAAAAGTGCAAGAAGTAAATAGCGATCAGGCTTCTGACAAGAAAGAGCAAGCTGCAGCTGGCGCCCAGTCAGAACAAACGAAGTCTTAACTTAAACAGGAGCCGTTAAGACATGTCTAAGTTTTTTATCGATCGCCCCATCTTCGCATGGGTTATCGCGATCATTATCATGCTGGCGGGGGCGCTTTCGATCCTCAACTTGCCGGTAGCGCAATATCCTTCGATTGCGCCACCGGCGGTGACGGTCTCAGCAAACTACCCAGGCGCAGATGCGAAAACGGTGCAGGATACCGTGACGCAGGTTATCGAACAGAACATGAACGGTATCGATGGCCTGCTTTACATGTCCTCCACCAGCGACTCGTCTGGCTCGGTGCAGATCACCCTGACCTTTAACTCCGGTACCGATGCGGACATCGCGCAGGTTCAGGTGCAGAACAAACTGCAGCTGGCCATGCCGCTGCTGCCGCAGGAAGTACAGCAACAGGGCGTCAGCGTTGAGAAGTCATCCAGCAGCTTCCTGATGGTGCTGGGGATGATCAACACCGATGGCTCGATGACCCAGGAAGATATCGCTGACTACGTGGGCGCAACGGTGAAAGATCCGGTTAGCCGTACCGCGGGCGTCGGTGACGTACAGCTGTTTGGTGCCCAGTATGCGATGCGTATCTGGATGGATCCGAACAAGCTGAACAACTTCCAGCTCACGCCGGTTGACGTAATCAATGCTATTAAGGCGCAGAACGCCCAGGTAGCCGCAGGTCAGCTTGGCGGCACGCCGCCGGTGAAAGGGCAGCAGCTGAACGCCTCAATCATCGCTCAGACCCGACTCACCTCCACGGAAGAGTTTGGTAAGATCCTGCTGAAGGTAAACCCGGATGGCTCCCAGGTTCGCCTGCGTGACGTGGCAGAGATTGAGCTGGGCGGTGAGAACTACGACGTTATCGCTAAGTACAACGGTCAGCCCGCCTCTGGTCTGGGGATCAAACTGGCAACCGGTGCTAACGCGCTGGATACCGCGAATGCCGTACGTGCGACCATTGAGTCCCTGAAGCCGACCTTCCCGGCAGGCCTGAAGGTGGTCTACCCGTACGACACCACGCCGTTCGTTAAAATCTCCATTAACGAAGTGGTGAAAACGCTGGTCGAAGCGATTGTGCTGGTGTTCCTGGTGATGTACCTGTTCCTGCAAAACTTCCGTGCAACGCTGATCCCTACGATTGCCGTTCCGGTGGTATTGCTGGGTACCTTCGCCATCCTTGCCGCCTTCGGCTACTCGATAAACACCCTGACCATGTTTGGTATGGTGCTGGCTATCGGCCTGCTGGTTGATGACGCCATCGTGGTGGTAGAGAACGTCGAACGTGTTATGGCTGAAGAGGGGCTGTCTCCTAAAGAGGCCACGCGGAAATCGATGGGGCAGATTCAGGGCGCACTGGTGGGTATTGCCCTTGTGCTGTCAGCGGTATTTATCCCGATGGCCTTCTTCGGCGGCTCTACCGGTGCAATCTATCGTCAGTTCTCGATTACTATCGTTTCGGCGATGGTGCTGTCGGTTATTGTCGCGCTGATCCTGACGCCAGCCCTCTGTGCCACCATGCTGAAGCCCATCGCCAAAGGCGACCACGGCGAAGGCAAAAAAGGCTTCTTCGGCTGGTTTAACCGCATGTTTGATAAGAGCACGCACCACTACACCGACAGCGTAGGCAATATTCTGCGCAGCACCGGTCGTTATCTGCTGCTCTATATCATCATCGTGGCGGGCATGGCGTTCCTGTTTGTCCGTCTGCCAAGCTCGTTCCTGCCAGATGAAGATCAGGGTGTGTTCTTAACCATGGCACAGCTGCCAGCAGGCGCCACCCAAGAGCGTACGCAGAAGGTGCTCGATGAGGTCACCGACTACTACCTGAAAGACGAAAAAGCGAACGTGAACTCTGTGTTTAGCGTTAACGGCTTCGGCTTCTCGGGTCGCGGTCAGAACACCGGTATCGCGTTCGTCTCGCTGAAAAACTGGGAAGAGCGTGCGGGGGCAGAGAACAAGGTTCCGGCCATTGCAGGCCGCGCCAGCGCACGTTTCTCACAGATTAAAGATGCGATGGTCTTCGCCTTTAACCTGCCGGCGATTGTTGAGCTGGGTACGGCAACCGGCTTCGACTTCCAGCTGATTGATCAGGGCAACCTCGGTCATGACAAGCTGATGCAGGCGCGTAACCAGCTGCTCGGCGAGGTAGCCAAGCACCCTGATCTGCTGGTGGGCGTACGTCCTAACGGCCTGGAAGATACGCCGCAGTTCAAGATCGATATCGATCAGGAGAAAGCGCAGGCGCTGGGCGTTTCCATTAGCGATATTAATACAACGCTGGGGACCGCCTGGGGTGGCAGCTACGTTAACGACTTCATCGACCGTGGTCGCGTGAAGAAGGTCTACGTTATGTCACAGGCTAAATACCGTATGCTGCCAAGCGATATCAATAACTGGTACGTGCGCGGTAGCGATGGTCAGATGGTTCCGTTCGCGGCCTTCTCCACGTCGCACTGGGAGTATGGTTCACCGCGTCTGGAGCGCTATAACGGTCTGCCGTCAATGGAGATCCTCGGTGAAGCGGGTCCCGGTAAGAGTACCGGTGAAGCGATGGATATGATGGAGCAGCTGGCGGGCACGCTGCCTGCGGGCGTGGGCTACGACTGGACGGGTATGTCCTACCAGGAGCGCCTCTCGGGTAACCAGGCCCCTGCCCTGTACGCTATCTCGCTGATCGTGGTCTTCCTCTGTCTGGCAGCGCTGTACGAGAGCTGGTCAATTCCGTTCTCGGTCATGCTGGTTGTTCCGCTCGGGGTTATCGGTGCACTGCTGGCGGCAACGTTCCGCGGGCTGGGCAACGACGTTTACTTCCAGGTGGGCCTGCTGACCACCATCGGCCTGTCGGCGAAGAACGCGATATTGATCGTTGAGTTCGCCAAGGATCTGATGGAGAAAGAGGGTAAAGGATTGATCGAGGCGACGCTTGAGGCAGTACGTATGCGTCTGCGTCCTATCCTGATGACCTCGCTGGCGTTTATCCTCGGTGTTATGCCGCTGGTTATCAGCACCGGGGCAGGCTCTGGCGCACAGAACGCCGTAGGTACTGGCGTAATGGGCGGGATGGTGACCGCAACCGTACTGGCCGTCTTCTTTGTTCCGGTGTTCTTCGTGGTGGTTCGCCGCCGCTTTAGCCGCAAATCTGAAGACGTGGAGCACAGCCATCCGGTTGAGCATCACTAATCCGCTCTGAAACCTGGAGTTTGTGAATCAAAGGCCGCGCAAGCGGCCTTTTTCATTATTCCCCTGAAAATCATCATGAAGGCTTATTGTTTATTGCGTTAATTTCTGTAACAAATATAAGTCGCATAATTCTTAAGGCTTAAGGGATTATCTTAAGAAGTGAAGATATTCTTAATTAATAGTATAAGCGCCTTAACGTAAGACTATTCTTAGTGGATAACATACAGGCAGGCATGGTTCAACCCTTTCGCCTGGTGAAAAACGAAAGCAAAAGATGATAATTGTAATTTTTCGTAATCGCTCCAGGAAATCTTTTTCAGAGTGACTTATAGTTAAATTGAGGCGTAAGAGCAGCTTACACGCCGACCTCAAGGAGGTATCCATCCCGAAACGGTGTTCCATGTGAAAAAAAAGCCACTTAGAAGGGGATACGTTATGGACGAATACTCGCCAAAAAGGCATGATGTCGCGCAGCTAAAATTTCTTTGCGAAACGTTGTACCATGATTGCCTGTCTAACCTTGAAGAGAGTCATCACGGCTGGGTTAACGACCCGACGTCAGCAATCAATTTGCAGCTAAACGAGCTGATTGAGCATATTGCGACCTTCGCACTTAATTATAAAATTAAGTATAATGAAGATAATAAACTGATCGCCCAGATCGACGAATACCTGGACGACACGTTCATGCTGTTCAGTAGCTATGGCATTAGCACAGAAGACTTGCAGAAATGGCGCAAATCCGGCAATCGCCTGTTTCGCTGTTTCGTTAATGTGAGCAAGGCTAACCCTGTTAGTCTGTCCTGTTAAAACTATTACAAATACATAGGTGAATTTATGTCTGATAAACCATTAACCAAAGTAGATTATTTGATGCGCCTGAGGCGCTGTCAGACAATTGACACGCTTGAACGCGTGATTGAGAAAAATAAATACGAACTGTCTGACAACGAGCTAACGGTCTTTTATTCCGCTGCCGATCATCGCCTGGCTGAACTGACCATGAATAAACTGTATGACAAAATCCCCTCCTCCGTGTGGAAGTTTGTTCGTTAGTCTGCGCACCGTGTCATAGCCATTTCTCGCCGCCTTTATCAGACGTGTTTTGATGGGTTTGAGCGCCGGGCTTTTGTCTTATAAAGTAATGTGATCTCAATCACATACTAAACTCAGCGCGATACTCTTTCAGGCTATCTCCATCCAGGATGTTCCTGTTACGTTTAACAGTGAGATAGCCATGAGTACAGAAAAGCAGAAAATGATTGCCGGACAACTCTACCGATCTGGCGATGAAACATTACGGGCAGATCGCCTGCGTGCCAGGGAGCTGCTGCACCAGTACAACCACTCCGGCCCTACCGAAAAGAGCGAACGGCGCGGCCTGCTTGCCGAGCTGCTCGGTAAAAGCGGCAATGCCTATATCGAGCCGAACTTCCGCTGCGACTACGGCTACAACATTTTTCTCGGCAACGATTTTTACGCCAACTTTGACTGCGTGATGCTGGACGTCTGCCCTATCCATATTGGCGATAACTGTATGTTCGCCCCAGGGGTGCATATCTACACCGCCACCCATCCGCTTGATGCAACCGAACGTAACAGCGGATTAGAGTTCGGCGCGCCCGTGACCATTGGTCATAACGTCTGGGTCGGCGGTCGGGCCGTGATAAATCCGGGCGTGACCATTGGCAACAACGTGGTTATCGGCTCCGGCAGCGTGGTGATCCGCGATATCCCTGACGACGTGGTAGTGGCGGGAAACCCCGCACGGATTATTAAAAAGCTGCCAACGGCTTCGGCGTAACTGTTATGCTTTTTTGTTGTCTGGCTGTTACTTTTTTTTATCGGCGGGGATCGTAAAATAGGCTGTTTCACCTGCGTTTTGTCCGATCCCCAAAGGTAAAAAATGACAGAAATAGAGCGACTGCTTACCCAAACGATCAATGAGCTAAATATTCGCGAGAAGCGTGACAATCGGCCACGCTTCAGCATTAGCTTTATCCGCAACCATCCCTGGCTGTTTATCGGCATGTATGTTGGCTGGTTTGCTACCCTGGCGGTGATGCTCCAGTCCGAAACCTTAGCAGGCTCCGTCTGGCTGCTGGTGGTGCTTTTCGCCCTGCTGAACGGCTTCTTCTTTTTCGACGTCTACCCGCGCTACCGTTATGAGGATATCGACGTGCTCGATTTCCGCGTCTGCTATAACGGCGAGTGGTACAACACGCGCAATGTGCCGCCAGAGCTGATCGACGCCATTATGCAATCGCCTAAGGTAGATGCTGCGCAAAAGAGCCAGCTCCAGCAGATGGTGCAGAAAAAAGGCGAGCTTTCGTTTTACGACGTCTACTCCCTGACGAAGCCGAAAACCGGGCCGCACGCTCAGCCGCAGGTCGCTTCTTGAGCCAGTTGACATATCCAAAAAAAGTATTAGATTTAAGTTAACAGCGTTGCTTAGTGAGGTCGCTGTTAGGTAGTAAGAAGTAGATAGTAAGATGTAAGTAATGAATGCGATAAAGGCCACGAAGTATTGTTGTATGGGAGAGTCGGCGTAGCGTAAATCAGTTGCAAGCCTACCCGATGACGCTTTAAGGCCACGTAGTCAGTTTCTACAATCGCAGGGTGTGAACGAAATCGCGATGATGTAAGGCTCCGTTGTATGTTGTATGGGTTGTGAATTAAAACGTCATGTTTTGAATCGCAATGGAAGTAAGGCCACGCATCAAATAGTTGATATCGCGAAGGGTGTGTACTTGAGTACCGAGGTGAAGAACCTTAAACGTGTACATTTAAAGCAGTATCATAAGTAGTATCATGTAGTTAAGTTCCTTAATGTTAAACGCAATATCAGTAGTACCCTAAGAGCCCTGGCTTCTCAAGTCAGGGCTCTTATCATTTTGGCCCGCCGCAAGCCCGCTCCCCCGCTACATCTGCCTTATGCTTTTTTCGCAAAAGCACGTGATCCTGCTCGGTCATAAATTAGAAAAGAAGGTTATTGGTTGAAAATAGGGCGTTAGGGCACTCTGCCAGAAAGCCACTATGAGGAGCCAGCCATGACCGCTACCCGCCTGCCCATTCTTGACCTGTCGCACTTTTCCAATCCCGACCAGCGTCCCGCCTTTCTGGAGCAGCTGCGTAATGCTGCACGAGATATCGGTTTCTTTTATCTGGTGAATCATGGCGTGGACGACGCCCTACAGCATGCCGTCCAGCAGGAGGCCCGCCGCTTCTTTGCCCTTTCCGATGCGGAGAAGCAGCAGGTCGCCATGATCCACTCGCCCCATTTTCGCGGCTATAACCGTGCGGCCTCGGAGCTAACCCGCGGCCAGCCGGACTGGCGCGAACAGTTTGATATAGGCGCTGAGCGTCCAGCGCTGAACGTGGCCGGGGACGATCCTCGCTGGCGACGTCTGCAGGGACCGAACCTGTGGCCAGAGGCGCAGCCGACGCTGAAGCCTGCCCTGCTCGCCTGGCAAAAAGCGATGACCCGCATGGCCCTCAGCCTGCTGCGCGCCTTCGCCCAGGCGCTAAACCTGCCAGCCGACGCCTTTGATGCGCTGTACGGCGATAAACCCAACGAGCATATCAAGCTGATCCGCTACCCCGGCCAGCCGGCCACGGAGAGCCAGCAGGGCGTCGGCGCACACAAGGACTCGGGTTTCCTCAGCTTCCTGCTCCAGGATGAGCAGAGAGGGTTGCAGGTTGAGGTCGCTCCGGGCCGCTGGCTGGATGCCGCCCCGCTGGCCGGAAGCTTTGTAGTGAACATTGGTGAGCTGCTGGAGCTGGCCACCAACGGCTATCTGCGCGCCACGGTACATCGGGTCGTCTCTCCCGCAGCTGGCCAGGAGCGGCTGTCGATCGCTTTCTTCCTCGGCGCACAGCTGGATGCGGTTGTACCGGTCTATGCCCTGCCCGAGCAGCTGGCCCAGGAGGCGCAGGGGCCAGAGAGCGACCCGCTCAATCCGCTGCTGCGCGACGTGGGTTGGAACTACCTCAAAGGACGACTGCGATCCCATCCGGACGTAGCCGAGCGTTACTACCGGGACGTGCTGCGCGAGCGCAGTGAGCAACTGATTGCCTGATTAAACCCACTGACATAACGATAAGGATAAAAATCATGAAACCTGCAGCATTTAAACTGGCCGGGCTGGCGCTCTCTCTGTCTCTGGCATGGGGTTCTGCCCATGCGGAAGCGTTACGCATCGCTGCCGACGCCGTGCCACACGCGGAAATCCTGAACTACATTAAAACCTTTGATCCAAAGCTGGACATCAAGGTAGTGGAGTTGACCAGCGGCGTTAATGCCAACGAGCTGCTGGCTAACGGCGACGTTGACGCTAACTACTTCCAGCACGTTCCGTATCTCAAAGATCAGGAGAAAGCGCTGGGCAAAACCTTTGCCGTCGCGGCGACGGTGCACATTGAACCGCTGGGCATCTACTCGCGCAAATATAAAGATCTCAAGTCGATTCCAGACAACGCCACGGTGGCCGTGCCGAACAACACCACCAACCTGAGCCGCTCCCTGTTCCTGCTGCAAAGCCAGGGGCTGATTAAGCTCAACGCGAAGTTCACCGATCCGGCCACCACCCTCGCCACGCCGAAGGACATTGCCGAGAATCCAAAACACATCAAAATTCTTGAGATTGAGTCCCCGCAGATCCCGCGCTCGCTGGACGACGTCGATCTGGCGGTCATTAACGGCAACTATGCGCTGGAGGCGGGCCTGACGCCAGCTAAAGATGCGCTGGGGCTGGAGAGCGCCGAGCATAATCCCTACGCCAATATTCTGGTGACCAACCCGGCGCTGGCTAACGATCCACGCATTAAGGAGCTGGCGAAGGATCTGACCTCGCCGCAGGTGGCCGAATTTATCCGTAAAAACTACAACGGCTCGGTTATTCCGGTCGCGCCGCAGTCATGATTGTGATTGAAGGGCTGAGTAAAACCTATGCCGGAGCAGGCCGACCGGCGCTGAACGACATCTCGTTAACCGTTCCCGAAGGGGCCATTTACGGCATTCTCGGGCGCAGCGGTGCGGGTAAAAGCACGCTGATCCGCTGCCTGAATCTGCTGGAGCGGCCAACCCATGGCCGTATCCTGGTCAACGGGCGCGACATTACCGGTTTCGATAAAGCCGCCCTGCGCGCGCACCGTCTGCAAACCGGCATGATTTTTCAGCACTTCAATCTGCTGCACGCTCGCAGCGTGGCGGACAACGTTGCCGTGCCGCTGGAGATCGCCGGCGTAGCCAAAGCGCAGCGCCGGGTACGAGTCGATGAGCTGCTGCACCTGGTAGGGCTGAGCGATAAGGCGCAGGCCTTCCCTTCGCAGCTCTCCGGCGGGCAGAAGCAGCGCGTCGGTATCGCCCGGGCGCTGGCGGCGCGTCCGCAGGTGCTGCTCTGCGACGAAGCCACCAGCGCGCTGGATCCCGAGACCACGCAGTCGGTGCTGAGCCTGCTGGCGGATATCAACCGTCAGCTTGGCCTGACCATTGTGCTGATCACCCACCAGCTGGAGGTGGTAAAAAGCCTCTGCGATCATGCGGCGCTGCTGGAGAACGGCGAGCTGATTGAAAGCGGAAAGATTGCCGATCTGCTGGTCACACCGTGGTCGCGCCTGCGCCAGGCGCTGCTGCCCGATCCGCAGGCGGAACGTCTGTTTTTACAACGGCACGGCTTAAACGGGAGGCCGCTATGCGTAGCATGAGCTGGGAGGAACTCTGGCCGATGCTGCTAAACGGCACGCTGGAGACCGTCTACATGGTGGCGCTGGCCGCCTTTTTCACCGTGCTGATTGGCCTGCCCATCGGCGTTTTACTCTATATTTCACGGGCGAGCGGCCTGCTGCCGATGCCTAAAATCAATGCCGTGCTGGGGACGATAATTAATATTGGCCGCTCGCTGCCGTTTATCGTGCTGCTGATTGCCCTGATCCCCTTTACCCGGCTGCTGATTGGCACCACCCTGGGCAGCACCGCCGCCGTGGTGCCAATCACTATCGGCGCGTTTCCCTTCTTTGCCAGGCTGACGGAAAACGCGCTGGACGAGGTGGACTATGGCCGTATCGAGGCCATTTTGTCGATGGGGGGCGGCGTCTGGCACGTCATCGCCAAAGCGCTGCTGCCGGAGGCGCTGCCAACCCTGCTGGCGGGGATCACCCTCACCATCGTCATGCTGATTGGCTTCTCGTCGATGGCGGGCGTCATTGGCGGCGGCGGGCTGGGAGATCTCGCGATTCGCTACGGCTATCAGCGCTTCAATGACCAGGTGATGGTGGGTACGGTCGTCGTACTGGTGGTGCTGGTGCAGGGGGTACAGATGACCGGCGATCGCCTGGTACGTCGTCTGGCGCACCGCCGCTAAGCCTACGCTTTTATTATTAAACATTGTCCTTTAGCAAATTTTGGCGGGAATTAGCAGAGGATCGCCGCAGATAATGGTATAACCATGCCCTATTCCTGCTGCTGATCTTTTTCGCCATATATCAAAAAGGAATGTTTGATGATGACAAGCCGACGGCTAGTAAACATAGTCACCTTTCTGCTGCTCCTTGCAATGCTTATCCCACTCGGGCTGAGCATCTGGCTGGCGCATCGCCAGGCGCAGAAAACGGTTATACAAGAGGTGGACGACTATGCCAACTGGGTTGTGATACGTACCCAAAAAGTGGTTCAGCAAGCCAAATTAGCCCTTAATGATATCGATCAGTTTACGGGCACGCCCTGTAGCCCTGAGCATCTAATGGCCATGCGCAGAGTGGCGTTCTCTAACCACTATGTGCAGGAGATAATCTACGTAAACGATCGGCAACCTCTCTGCTCGTCGCTGGAAAGCAACAGCCAGGAAGGCAGGCTACCGTCGCCAGAGAGGATCACCCCGGACGGCTATCGGGCCTGGCTCACGTCCCAGAACGACATTGGCATAAAGCGTATTATGGCCGCGCTGGGCAGCAAGCACCATGTGGTGATGCTCGATCCTCTGTCGTTTATCGACGTCCTGACGTTTGGCGCCTCACCTATTAAGGTGTCGCTGGTGAGCATGACCACCAACCGACTGATTGCCAGCAGCGGCGGGTTCAATCCCGCTGTCTGGCAACAGGCGCAGCAGAGCACGCTGACTCATTTCCAGCAGAAGGGAACCCTATACGACGTACGCCGCTTTCCCGAGCTCGGGCTAGCCATTATTACCGCCGCCTCTCTCGCCCCGCTGCAAAAAAATCTGTACCGACAGTTGCTCATTTGGCTGCCGATTGGGGTACTGATGAGCCTGGCGATCGCGTTTCTTTTGTTACGCGTGCTGCGCCGCATGCAATCGCCCCATGCCCGGATGCGGGATGCCATTAAAGCCCGCGACATCGTGGTCTACTATCAGCCGATTATCGCTCTGGACAGTGGAAAAGTAGTCGGGGCCGAGGCGCTGGCCCGCTGGCCGCAGGCTGATGGCCGCTTTCTCACCCCAGATATTTTTATTCCGCTGGCGGAGCAGTCGGGCCTGATGCCGCAGCTCACGCAGCTGATTATTGAGACGGTATTTAGCGATCTGGGACCGTGGCTACAGCGCCATCCGGATCTACACGTTTCGATCAATCTCGATCCCGACGATCTGGTCTCGAAGAGCCTGCCTGGGCTACTCAGCACGCTGCTGGCCCGCTGGCAGCTCAGCGCCTCGCAGATTGCGCTTGAGATCACCGAGCGTGGCTTTGCCGATCCTAAGGTGAGTTCGCCGGCCATTTCCGAGCTTCGCCGCGCCGGGCACGCCATCTATATTGATGACTTCGGCACCGGCTACTCCAGCCTAAGCTATTTGCAACATCTGGAGGTCGACATCCTGAAGATCGACAAATCCTTCGTTGATGCGCTGGAGTACAAAAACGTCACGCCGCACATCATCGAGATGGCAAAAGCGCTGGGGCTGGCGATGGTCGCGGAGGGGGTTGAGACCAAAGGCCAGCTGGAATGGCTGCGCAATCACGGGGTGCAGTTTGTTCAGGGGTGGTTCTACAGCAAGGCGCTGCCGAAGGAGGCGTTTATGGCATGGGCCGAAGAGAACCTCCGGCCCGGTAAGGCTACGCCTGACGCCAGCTGAAGGCGTAGCGCACGCGCTCTTCAGCGAGGATAAACTCTGGCGACACGCTCGGACTCCACGAGTCGTCGCCGCCTACGCCCATATGAAACGCGTCGAGGTTAAGCCAGCAGCCCTCCTCTTCGCACAGCAGATGGTGATGGGTTGTTTCATAAAGCTGACGCTGACCGTAGCGGCTCAGGGAGAAGTGGAAGCGCCCGTTAAGCCGATGCGCGCCGTAATCCAGCTGACGGGTATCGCAGCGCAGGCCGTTATCGCTGGGAAAAATATAGGGCGTATGCAGCGCGCTCAGCGGCAGCGTCCAGCGTCCCTGGCTCGCCGCCAGCTTGCGGTCGGGGTAGTTCTCATGCGGCCCCAGGCCCAGCCAGCTGACGGACTCCTCCACCGCAGCCAGCTGGCAGCTGAGGCCTATTCTTGCAGGCGGCGGGGCGTCGGTAGCAATCTGCACCTCAACCTCGCCGTGCAGCACGCCATGAGTGTCAATGCGCCAGCGCTTATCGCTGATAAACAGCACCTTATCCTCATGGGACCAGGCGTGCCGGGTAGTAATGACCACCTCTCCGGCGCTCTCCTGTGCCGCGCAGTGCAGCAGACGCGGCGTCATGGCATACATACCTGCCGCCTTCCAGCGTTCAACCCAGGCGTTGGGATCGATCCGCGTCACCTCGCTAATGCCAATATCGTTATCAAGCGGCGCGCGGGTGAACTGATCCCGAACCGGCGTCAGCAGCGTCGACGTCTCGCCGCACCACCACTGCTCCAGATCGCCGCTTTGGCGCGAGAAGTGCCAGCGCCGATCCTGCCAGCTGACGCTATAAGCCTCGTCGCTGGTTGCCAGCGTCGCGCCTGGGCCTGCCTCCTCCTGCGAAGGAATAACCAGCGGCGCAGGCAGCCGCCACTGATCCCACGCGCAGCGGTGGTTATCCGGCGACCATGCGGTAGCCCGCGGCTGATAAACCTCAACGTTAAGCCATATCTCTCCCGTTACAGCCGACAGCGCAGGCGCATCAATCTCCAGACGCTGCACGCCCTGAGGCAGGATCGCTAGCGACTGCTCGCCCTCGGCAAGCACTTCGCCGTCGCGGGCAATGTGCCAGCGCAGCACCTCGTTATCCGTCTGGCGGAAGAGGTACTCGCTGTGGATCTCAACCACCAGCGGCGCGGAGCTAATCAGGCGGAACTGGAAAAACTGCTGTGCGCGCTGGGCCTCATAGAGGGCCGGATGCGGAGTACGATCCGGGAAGACCAGTCCGTTCATGCAGAACTGGCGATCGTTCGGGGTATCGCCAAAATCGCCGCCGTAGGCCCAGAAGGCGTTACCGTTTTCATCCCGCTTCGTTAGCGCCTGGTCGACCCAGTCCCAGACAAAGCCGCCCTGCAGACGAGGATTGTCACGAAACGCCTGCCAGTATTTGGCAAAGCCACCGAAGCTGTTACCCATCGCATGGGCGTACTCGCAGAGGATCAGCGGGCGCGTCTCGTCCGGCAGGGCGATCCACTTCTTAATCGACCACTTTGGCACCGCGGGGAAAGGCTGGTCCATATCGACGCGGGCATACATCGGGCAGATGATATCAGTGGCGGCCGTGTTCGCCCCGCCGCCCTCGTACTGCACCGGACGCGTCGGATCGCTGGACTTCACCCAGCGGTAGAGCGCGTCATGGCTCGCACCGTGGCCGGACTCGTTCCCCAGCGACCAGATAATAATGGAGGGATGGTTGCGGTCGCGCTGCACCATGCGGGTGACACGCTCGCTCATGGCAGGAAACCACTGCGGATCGTCCGCCAGGCGGCTCATCGGCACCATGCCGTGGGTTTCAATATTGGCTTCGTCGACCACGTAGAGTCCGTAGCGATCGCACAGCCGATACCAGAGGGGATGGTTCGGATAGTGGGAGCAGCGCACGGCGTTAAAGTTATGCTGCTTCATTAGCTCGATATCCCGGCGCATGGTGGCCTCGTCCACTGCCTGGCCGTTTTCCGGGTGATGCTCGTGACGGTTAACCCCGCGGATCAGCAGCGCCTTGCCGTTGACCTTCAGCTGACCGTGGCTAATCTCCACCTTGCGGATGCCCACGTCGCAGGCTTCGACCTCCAGCAGACGGCCCTCGGCATCCAGCAGCGCGACGGTGAGTCGGTAGAGATGCGGCGTTTCTGCGCTCCAGAGCTCCGGCTTATCAACAGCGAGATCGACGCTTAGCCGCTCGGCCCATGCCCCGCGCTCATCTACAATCGCGCTGCCGGGACGCTGCTCTGCGCAGGCGATCTGCTCCCCGCCGCGCCACAGGGCAACGGCCACCCGGCAGTCGGCGAGCTCCCCGGCAAGCTGCACGGTGGTGCTTATCCGGGCATGGTTAAACTCGGCGTTAAGCGTAGTCTCGACCCGGAAGTCGCTGATGTGGGTGGCAGGCTTATGCAGCAGCACTACGTCGCGGAAGATACCGCTCATGCGCCACATATCCTGATCCTCCAGATAGCTGCCGTCACTCCAGCGCAGCACCATCACCGCCAGCCGGTTTGCACCGGGCCGCAGCACCGCGCTGAGATCGAACTCTGCGGGCAAGCGGCTATCCTGCGAGTAGCCAATCCACTTCCCGTTGCACCAGAGATAGAAGGCCGAGTTGACCCCTTCAAAAATAACCCGCGTCTGGCCGCTCGCCAGCCATGCCGCATCCACGTCAAACGTCAGCGAGTAGCAGCCGGTAGGGTTCTCCGCAGGGACATACGGCGGCGTGACCGGGATCGGGTAGGTGACGTTGGTGTAGATCGGCGTATCAAAACCCTGCATCTGCCAGTTAGAGGGAACCGGCATCGCAACGGCAGCCTCGCAGTCCTCCTCTATCCATGACGCTGGCACCGCTTCCGGGGCGGAGTAGAAGCTAAACTGCCACTCGCCGTTGAGCAGCCGCCACGAGGGCGAGCCGCTGTCATGGCGCGCCTCGTCAGCGTCACGCCAGCTGCGCAGAGGGACGTGCATCGGCAGGCGATTCCAGTGAGTCACAACCGGGTTTTCCCAGTCGCGGCGGGCAAGCAGGGTGTTCAGGGCAGCAGCGGACATGTCGACCTCATGATTTTTGCGAAGCGCTCACAATTTTCTGTACGATGCCCTGACAAGGGAGAAAGGTAAAGGAGCGCCATCGCTATAAGCGGGAGCGATCACAAAAGCGAAAGGGTTTTTAGGCCGAGCTGCGAATGACCAGCGTCACCGGCAGCAGCGTCTGGCTTAACTCATCCGTGGGAGGCTGAAGCAGCCAGTCAACGCTGCGCTCTCCTGCCTCTTTAAACGCCTGACGTATCGTGGTCAGCGGCGGCGTATACCACGCGCTGTCAGCGGTATCGTCATAGCCGATAACCGCGATCTGTCCGGGCACGGCGAAGCCCTTTTCCGCACAGGCGCGCAGGACGCCAAGCGCCATCTGATCGTTCGCCACCAGAATGGCTTCGGGCAGCGGTTGGGAGGCCAGCAGCCGCTGC
Source organism: Pseudescherichia vulneris NBRC 102420 (assembly GCF_000759795.1). GTDB lineage: Bacteria > Pseudomonadota > Gammaproteobacteria > Enterobacterales > Enterobacteriaceae > Pseudescherichia > Pseudescherichia vulneris. The sequence goes on along the minus strand of NZ_BBMZ01000012.1, from coordinate 89,010 downwards.
GCTTGTTCATACCCTGAGGCCGCGCTCCAGTCGCCGTGCGCACTGGCTGCTGGCGTAACCTGTGCGTTTTCCAGCGTCTCCAGCCAGCCCGCAAGGCGCGCCCGGGCTGACACCGAGCCCGGCGGCCCGGCGAGCAGGGCAATAACGCGATGGCCCAGGGCCAACACGTGCTCTGCCCCCAGCCTTGCCCCTTCAGCGGCATCAAAGACCAGGCTATTCACCTGCGCTGTCGGGCTGACGTCGAGAAACAGCGTTGGCGTCGGACACGCCAGCGCCGCCAGCTCTTCGGCCTGGTCGTCCTCCAGCGGCAGGTTGATCAGCAGCCCGGTGACCCGCTGAGCCAGTAGCTCTTGCAACGCCAGCAGGCAGGCCGCCTGGGTCGCCTGTTCCGGCATGGCGATAATAACCCCCGCCCCGGCCTGTGCGGCGCGATTTTTCACCGCCGAGGCGATCTGGGACGGCGCATGGAGAGCCAGATCGCTGGTGAGCAGCCCGAGGGTGCGGCTACGTTTGCCCGCCAGCTGCTGCGCGCCCCGGTTAGGAACGTAGTTCAGCTCGCGCATGGCAAACAGCACCTTCTCGCGGGTACGTGTTGAGACGTGCTCCGCCTGGTTAATGACGCGGGAGACGGTCTGGTAGGAGACGCCCGCGAAACGGGCGACATCGTAAAGCGTAATGGATTTCATGGCGTTGCCTGGCAGCCAGCGTGCCACCAGTGTAACCCAAACCGTTCACCGTTGCTGTGAGCGCTTCGCGGGTTTACAACGCGCTCTCCTGCGGCTGAGTGACGGGCGCAATCGGGGAGGGCTGGCGAAACCACGGCAGGCAGAGCTGGATCAGCGGGCCAATTGCCAGGGCGTAGAGCACCGTTCCGACGCCAAAGGTGCCGCCCATTGCGCAGCCCAGCAGCAGGACGCTCACCTCAATGGCGGTACGTACCACGCGCACCGACCAGCCGGTGCGGGCGTTGATACCGGTCATCAGGCCGTCGCGCGGGCCCGCACCGAATCCAGCACCGATATACATGCCCGTTGCCAGCGCGTTGACCACCACGGCGGCAGCCAGCAGCAGGCTGCGGGCCAGCAGCGACTCCAGAGGAGGCATCAGGGCCAGCGCGGCGTCCGCCGCTAATCCAATCATCACCACGTTACTGATGGTGCCCAAGCCCGGACGCTGACGCAGGGGGATCCACAGCAGCAGCACCAGCGCGCCGACGGCAATCATCACCACGCCAATATTGAGCGAAAGGAGCTTCGCTACGCCAAGATGAAATACGTTCCACGGATCGGCCCCGAGATCCGCCCGAACAAACATGGCGGTAGAGACGCCGTAGAGCGTCAGGCCGATATAGAGTTGCAGGAGTCGCCGCAGCATAGTTCACCTCGTTCAATCAAAGAGAGTGACATCCTCTCTCTTAGTGGCATTATCATTAATGACCAGTTTTGAAAAAGTGGACTGCCTATGTCATCACGTCGATTTGGAAGCCAGTCGCTGGTACGCCTGCTAGGCCAGTGGCAACATACCCCGTCGCGCACGCCGCTCTGGCAGCAGCTTGCCCAGGCACTGCGGATGCTGATCCTTGACGGTCGCCTGGCGCTGGAGACTCGCCTGCCGGGCGAGCGCGAGCTGGCTGCCGCCCTCGGCATCAGCCGCACTACCGTAGCCAGCGCGCTGGCTCAGCTGCGGGACGAGGGCTTTCTCCTGAGCCGCCAGGGCAGCGGCTCCGTCGTGATGCTGCCTGAAAGCAGCCGCACGGTGCCGACCCGTACCCACTCCGGCAGCGCGCTAGATCTCTCCACCGCCTCGCTGGGGGCCAGCCCGGAGATCCATCAGGCGTATCAGCAGGCGCTGACCGCGATGCCGCAGCACTTCGGCTCTACCGGCTACGATCAGCAGGGATTGCTGACGTTACGCGAAGCCATTGCTGCCCGCTACGCGGCGCGCGGCCTGCCGACCCGGCCTGATGAAGTGATGATTGTTAACGGGGCGCTCAGCGGTTTTGCGCTGATCCTGCGTCTGCTGACCGGACCAGGGGATCGGGTGGTGGTGGATCACCCTACCTACCCGCTGGCGATAGCGGCGATTGAAGGGGCATCCTGCCGGCCGGTTGGCGTCGCACTGCCTATGCAGGGCTGGGATAGTGACGGGCTGGCAGCGACCATCGGCCAGACCTCGCCGAGGCTCGCCTACCTGATGCCGGACTTTCATAATCCCACCGGCCGCTGTATGGATGCCGCAACCCGGCAAACCGTGGCGGAGATTGCGGCCCGCACGCGCACCACGCTAGTGGTGGACGAAACCATGACCGATCTTTGGTATGACGCCCCTCCCCCGCCCCCGCTGGCTGCTTTTAGCCCGGATGGGTCGGTAATTTCGCTCGGCTCTGCCGCCAAGAGCTTTTGGGGTGGTCTGCGGCTGGGCTGGATCCGAGCCCCGGCCCGCACTATCGCCTCACTGGTACAGATGCGTGACACGATCGATCTGGGTACCCCGGTGCTGGAGCAGCTCGCCGCCCGCTGGCTGATTGAGAACGGGGAAACCTTTTTGCCCGCTTATCGATGCATGCTGGCCACACGCCGCGACGACTGTCTGCGCCTGATGCAGGCATTTTTTCCAGAGTGGCAGACGCAGATCCCGCAGGGCGGACTTTCATTTTGGGTGGAGCTGCCGGAAGCGCTGGCGACGCGATTTGCCACCGGCGCGGAGAGCGTGGGTATTCATTTGGGAGGAGGAACGCGCTTTGGTCTGGCGGGCGCATTTGAACGTTATTTACGGATGCCGTTTACCCAGCCGGAAGCGATCCTGCAGGAGGCATTTATGGCCTTACAGCCAATATGGTCTCCGCTAATTAACCAGCCGCAGATTATACGGCAACGGAAATATATTTAATGTGACAGCGATCGGTTTACCGATCGCAATATCATTACTGCCGGGGAATAGGAAAACCTTTCAGGGCAATAATAAAACGCTCGCCCTGTTTTTTTATTTTTGCGCCGGCATCACACCACTCTGATGCTATACGAAAAAACTCATCGGTCCCGACATTCCAGTTCAGACGAACCTGTTTAACGTAGCCTGAGCGCAGCTGCTCGCAGGCTTCAGCATAGTTGCTGGCGGTTGACTGTAGGGGTTTCATTTTTTCTTCTTCAGCAGTTTACGTAACGCCTTGATCTCTTTCACACTCAGGGCCGATGCGTTCTCTTCTTCCGTATGCTGGCTATCGATATCTTCCTCGGAGACGTCGCCCTCGTTTGATTCAAGCGCGAGCAGGAGTAGCTTTTCGGTTGCCGTGCTAAGGTTCTCATTATTCGCCTCTGCATACTGGCGAAGTTTCTCTTTTACTGCTTCGTCAATTTTAACGTTTAACACTGCGCTGACCATGAGTATCCCTTTCGGTATAAATGAGACGAGTAATTAATACACCAGCTTTTACCGTTGATCCAGAAATAGTTTTCTTAAAACATCGTCGATCACATTACTGTAATAATACTGTGGCAGGAATATATGACAAAAAAATGACACTGACATTTCAGTTTAATGACAAATCGATGTCAGGCAATACGACAGAGGCGTGATCTTCCGCGGAGAGCAGAGAATCGTTTAACGAATGCGATGTTTATTAGAAGCGAATAGCGTAGCAAACCGCAGAAATGGGTGGGGGCCCTGCCAGCTACATCCCGGCACACACGTCATCTGCTCTGGCTGCTTCCTTCCGGATCTGACCTGGTAAACAGAGTAGCGTTGCGGGAGAACCAACAGGGCCCCCATTGAGAGCGTTGTTAACCAACGCGCGGTCGCATTATCACTGTATGGCCCGGCAATTGCAAGCCGCGGCCTGCTGGATGCTGGTTTATTGCGCAACCGCCTCTTCACAGGCTCGCATGCGCTGATTATGCTGGTAAGAGACTCTTCAGGAAACCGTTATGGCAGACAACGACTCTTTTCCCCAGCGGGTATGGCAAATCGTTGCCGCGATACCGGCTGGCTCGGTGACCACCTACGGCGAAGTAGCACGGCTGGCGGGTTCACCCCGTGCGGCGCGCCAGGTAGGCGGCGTACTCAGACGCCTGCCAGAGGGCAGCACGCTGCCGTGGCATCGGGTGGTGAATCGTCAGGGGCAGATCTCCCTCACCGGGCCGGATTTACAGCGCCAGCGTCAGGCCCTGCTCGCCGATGGCGTTCAGGTGACAGGCAGCGGACAGATAGATTTAACGCGGTATCGTTGGGTCTGGTAAAAAAAGCTGCCCGGCTGCGCTTCGCTTGCACGAGCCTACATCCCGCACCGTGCTCACTGTAGGCCGGGCAAGCGTTAGCGCCGCCCGGCGTTGCAGCTCAGGCACCGTCACGCCCGGTGGCGCTTCGCTTACCGGGCCTACATCACGCATCGTGCCAACGCCGCCCGGCATAGTCAGCAGGCAAAAAAATACCGGTCAGCGTTAACTGACCGGTACTGTTTTCCCGAGACGCGCTTTGAGCGTTACAGCTGCGTCGGTGCAGGGGTTGCCGAAGAGGGGCTAACCTGCGTTGGCGAGGTAGACGGTACGGTGGTTGCCGCCCCGCCGCCCTGCTGCATCGGCAGCGCCGTCTGCTGGACTGGTACCAGGTTCAGGTCGATACGGGTACCGCCCTGGTTAACGGCTGGCTTAATCCCATCAGTAATAAACACCAGCTTATTATCAACCGTGATCGCTGCGCTCAGCAGAATACGGGCGTCTGGCTGCACCAGCGCCGGGTCAAACGGCAGTTCATAGCTGAACGGAGCCTGTTTACCTTCGGTACGAACGGCACGCTGGGCGATCACTTTAGACGGCACATCAGCCTGTGACGCGTCGGCCAGGGTAACGGTCAGTACCGCATCCGGCGGCAGAGCCACCTTCTGACGGATCCAAATCGTACCAGAGACGTTAGGCTGCTTAATCACAGACTGCGTTGAAGCAATAGAGGCATTCGGGTTTGGGGCGGGCGTCTGGATATCTGCGCTTTTATCGGCACAGGCAGCCAGAGAAACGGCAACCGCTAAACCACTTAACATGTGCACGAGTTTCATTGAGTTCTCCTTATCTTCAATGCACCAGCAGGTATGACGCCCGCCAGAATTAGTGGTTAACACTTAAATCGTATCGAACGCCAGTAAGTGTGGCACACATCACTGATTTTTGCCTGGAAACGGCCATGTATTCAGATTTTTGCACCCATCGGACCACTTGCATTTCTGGGTTATACTCTGCCTGTATCCGCCCCGGTCGCTTTTATTTTATTGAGGACACCTATGAGTCAAGCGCTGAATAATCTGCTGACGTTGCTTAATCTGGAAAAAATTGAAGAGGGTCTGTTTCGCGGTCAAAGCGAGGATTTAGGCCTGCGTCAGGTCTTTGGCGGCCAGGTTGTCGGCCAGGCACTCTATGCCGCAAAAGAGACCGTTCCGACGGATCGTCTTGTTCACTCATTCCACAGCTACTTTTTACGCCCGGGCGATAGCCAGAAGCCGATTATCTATGACGTCGAAGTGCTGCGCGACGGCAATAGCTTTAGCGCCCGCCGGGTCGCCGCCATCCAGAACGGTAAGCCCATTTTTTATATGACGGCGTCGTTCCAGGCTCCCGAGCCGGGCTACGAGCATCAGAAAACGATGCCTGCCGCCCCTGCCCCGGATAACCTGCCGTCGGAGACGGACATTGCCCGCTCGCTGGCGCATCTTCTGCCGCCACAGGTAAAAGAGAAGTTTCTCTGCGAGAAGCCGCTGGAGATCCGCCCGGTTGAGTTCCATAACCCATTGAAAGGCCATGTGGCGGAACCGGCCCGCCAGGTATGGATCCGCGCTAACGGTACGATGCCGGCGGATTTCCGCACGCATCAGTATCTGCTGGGCTACGCCTCCGACTTTAACTTCCTGCCGGTGGCGCTCCAGCCGCACGGCGTTGGTTTTTTGGAGCGAGGCATGCAGGTTGCTACGATCGATCACTCAATGTGGTTCCACCGCCCGTTCGATATGAACGAGTGGCTGCTCTATAGCGTAGAGAGTACCTCCGCCTCCAGCGCACGCGGGTTTGTACGCGGTGAGTTCTATACTCAGGATGGCGTGCTGGTCGCATCCAGCGTGCAGGAAGGGGTCATGCGTAACCGCAATGAGTAAATAAAAAAACCTCCCGCAGGCGGGAGGTTTTTTTGAGGATGACAGTCGATTAGGCGTTGTACGCGTTCTCGCCGTGGCTGTTCACATCCAGGCCTTCGCGCTCCTGCTCTTCCGGTACGCGCAGGCCAACAATCATGTCCGCCAGCTTGTAGCCGATGAAGGCCACGACGCCTGACCAGACGATGGTGATGCCGATACTTTCCAGCTGCACCAGCACCTGATGCCCCATGGTCACGCCTTCGGCATAGCCAACGCCGCCCAGAGAAGGTGAAGCAAACACGCCGGTCAGGATACAGCCCACGATGCCGCAGACGCCGTGCACACCGAACACATCGCACGGGTCGTCAACGCGCAGCCAGCGTTTCAGCATGGTCACGCCCCACAGACCGGCCAGGCCTGCCACGATACCGACAATCAGCGAGCCACCCACACCGATGTAGCCACAGGCTGGCGTCACGGCCACCAGGCCCGCAATCGCACCGGAGCATGCGCCCAGCAGCGACGGCTTACCGCGGGTTGCCCACTCGCCGAAGACCCAGGCAAGGATAGCGGCGGCGGTAGCTACCACGGTGTTGACGAACGCCAGAGCAGCGATTTCGTTGGCGGCCCCGGCAGAGCCGGCGTTAAAGCCGAACCAGCCAACGTAAAGGATCGCCGTCCCGATAAAGACCATCGGCAGGTTGTGCGGTTTAAACGCCTCTTTGCCGAAGCCAACGCGTTTACCAATCAGGTATGCACCCACCAGGCCCGCAATCGCGGCGTTGATGTGAACCACGGTGCCGCCAGCGAAGTCCAGCGCACCGTGGGAAGCCAGCAGGCCGCCACCCCAGACCATGTGTGCAATCGGCACGTAGGAGAGGGTCATCCACACCACCACGAAGATCAGCACCGCGGAGAAGCGAATACGCTCGGCCAGCGCGCCGACGATCAGGCCGACGGTGATGCAGGCGAAGGAGCCCTGGAACGCAACGTGGATATACTGGTAGAAGCTGCCCATTACGGCGGTCAGCTCGATGTTTTTCAGCATCGCCCAGCTGAAGTCGCCGAAGAAGTTGTTGCCCGTGCCGAACGCCAAGGAGTAGCCGTAGACCACCCACAGCACGCACACCAGCGCAAAGGTTACGGTGACCTGGGTCAGCATCGACAGCACGTTTTTGCCACGGATCAGGCCACCGTAGAACAGCGCGATGCCGGGAATGGTCATAAACAGCACCAGCGCGGTGCAGATCATCATAAAGGCGTTATCGGCTTTGTCGGCCACGGCCGGAGCCGCCATCGCCAGACCCGGTAACGCTGCCAGTGCGGCCATCGCCGTTTTTAAGGTTAATTTTTTCATTTTTCCCATCCCAATCACTGTGTGTCTGACGTTACAGTGCCGCTTCGTCGGCTTCGCCGGTACGAATGCGGATAACGCGTTGCAGTTCGGCAACGAAAATTTTGCCGTCGCCAATTTTTCCGGTGTAGGCCGCTTTGCTAATGACATCAATCACTTCATCAAGCTGATCGTCAGCAATGGCTACGTCAATCTTTACCTTCGGCAGGAAGTTAACGCTGTATTCAGCCCCGCGGTAGAGTTCAGCATGGCCCTTCTGACGACCAAAGCCTTTCACTTCGGTAACGGTCAGCCCCTGAATACCAATAGACGACAGCGCTTCACGGACGTCCTCAAGTTTAAATGGCTTAATGACCACGGTAACCAGCTTCATAAATCCCCCTCAGTCGAAAATCGGTAATGGCCGCAGCTAACACGAGGAAAGTATTGCAAGCGGTGTGCCAGAATTAGAAAAAGGGAAAAATTCAGCGGCTTAAGGCGTGCGGGAAGGAGCAACGGTTATACAGAAAAGGGTGACAGGGATTCAGATTGTTCCTGGGAAAGAAAAACGCACCATGGTAGTGCATGGTGCGCGCGGTTTTTGCACCAACAGGCGATCCTGTTAGTAGCCTGCCTGATTATGGTGCATCAGGCTATAAGCGACTCTTCTTGCGCACTGGCGGCAAGCTCTTCGCCCGCCAGCTGCAGCTGATACATCTGCCAGTAGCGCCCTTCGGCGGCCAGCAATGCTTGATGGTTGCCACGCTCCACCGCCTGCCCGCGATGCAGAACCAGAATAGTATCCGCTTCCACAATAGTAGAGAGGCGGTGGGCTATCACCACCAGCGTCGTATGCTGACGTACCGCCGCCAGCGCCTGCTGAATCGCCTGCTCGGTGCCGGAGTCGATGTTCGCCGTTGCCTCGTCAAGGATCAGGATCTGCGGCGTGGCAACCAGCACGCGGGCTAGCGCTAGCAGCTGCTTCTGTCCTACCGACAGATTATTCCCCTGCTCCCCCAGGCTCGTGTGGATGCCATCGGGCATGCCGCGTGCCAGCTCTGCCAGCTGAACGGTCTCCAGCGCCTGCCACACCTGCGCTTCGCTGATGTCGCGCCCGAGGGTGACGTTAGCAAAGAAGGAGTCCGCGAGCACCACCGGATCCTGCTGAACCATGGCTACGCCCTGGCGCAGCACGTCGTGGCTGAGGGTTGAGAGCGGTCGACCGTCAAGGCGGATCTCCCCTTTCGTCAGCGGATAGTAGCCCATCAGCAGGCTCGCGAGGGTGCTCTTGCCGCTACCGGTATGGCCCACCAGCGCAATAAAGCTGCGCGGCGGCACGGAGAGGTCGATGTCCTGCAATACGAGGTTATCGTCGCGGTAGGCGAACGACAGATTTTCAATGTCGATTGCCCCGCTGGTCAACGGACGCTCATCGTCACCGTAGGTCTGGCGCGGACGATCCATCAGCTCAAACACGCGTTCACCCGCCACCACCGCCTGCTGCATGATCGACTGCTGGGTGGTCAGCTCAATCAGCGGTTCGTTAAGGCGGCCAAGGTAGCTGATAAAGGCGTAGAGCACCCCGACCTCAATGGTACCCACCGAGGTGAAACCAAACAGCATCAGCAGACCGCAAAGCACCAGCGCCGAAAAGAGGCTCAGCAGCGGACGCAGCAGAAAACCGTCGAGGCGCAGCGTCTGCATGCGCGCCGTATAGTGAGAGCGGCTAGCCTCGCCCATCCGCTCGCCGAAGCGCGCCTGCTGGCGAAACTGCTGGATCACGTTCATGCCGTTGATCACTTCGTTAAAGCCGTCGTTGATATCCGCCAGGTAGGTGCGAACGCGACGTACGATGGGCGTGCTGTAGCGCTGGTAGAGTGCCATGACGCAGAGTACCGCCGGGAAGATAGCCAGCGCCACCAGCGCCATCCGCCAGTCGAGGCTGAACATCGCGACCAGCATTGCTCCCACCAGCGCCGCACTGCGCAGTACCGTGGAGACCACCATTACGTAGAGATCGCGGATCACTTCCGTGTCGTTGGTAACGCGGGAGATAAGCTGCCCTACCGGCTGGGTGTCAAAGGCATTCAGCGGCTGACGCAGGGCGGCGTCCATCACATCGGTACGCAGCTGCTGTACCACGCCGACGGCAGCCTCGTTAAACAGCAGCGACTGGGCATAGTGCAGCCCGGCGGCTAAAAGCTGAAGGCCAATATAGGCCACCGCCAGCCCTATCAGCAGGCCGAGCGGCAGATAGCTTTTCGCCACCATGTTATCGATAAAATAGCTGATCAGCGCCGGGCCAGCGACCTCAGCCGCCGCGGCTACCCACAGCATAACGACCGCTCTGGTGAGCGGTTTTTTCCACGGCTTACCGTAGGCTAACAGGCGTTTTAGCGTTGGCCAAAGCTGTCCAAAACTACGCATCAGCACTCTCCTTCTCTTCGTCATCCAGCGCGGCTTCCAGCTGCTGGTAACGGTGCATATCGCGATACCAGCCCGGCTGATGGGCTAAGGTCTCGTGCTGCCCGCGCTGAACAATGTGCCCATGCTGCATCACCAGGATCTCACTCGCTTCTGCGAGAGCCGAGAGCCGGTGTGCGCTAATAATTACCGTCCGCCCTTCGCCCCACTGGCGGAGGTTATGCAGGATCTGGTGCTCGGTACGGCCATCCACCGCCGACAACGCATCGTCGAGGATCAGGATTTCGGCGTTGAGCAGCAGCGCCCGGGCAATGGAGATACGCTGCTTCTGCCCACCGGAGAGCATTACCCCGCGCTCGCCCACTTCGGTATCATACCCCTGCGGCAGACGCAGGATATCCTCGTGGACGCTTGCCAGCCGGGCAACGTGCTCAATCTCCTGCTGCGTCGCGCCGGGGTGGCCGAGGGCAATGTTATTGCCTACGGTGTCCGAGAACAGGAACGGCGTCTGATTGACCACCGCCAGCCGCCCGCGCCATGCGTCCAACTTCAGATTCGGCAGAGGCCGATCGTGAAAGCGGATCTCCCCCTGTGTGACATCAAAGTGACGCTGGATCAGCGACAGCAGCGTACTTTTCCCTGCCCCGGTCGGCCCGCAGATACCCAGCATCTGTCCGGGCATCAGCGTAAAGCTGACGTTTTCCAGGGTGGGATGCGCTGCCTGCGGATAGCGAAACTCGCGGATCGCCACGTTCAGGTTGCCACGCCCTTCCGGCAGCGTCTCGCTACCGTCATCCACCACCGGCGCTTCCGCCAGCATGTCACGGATGCGGCTGTAGGCAGCGCTGCCGCGCTCGACGATGTTAAACATCCACGCGAGGGCCAGCATCGGCCAGATCATCAGCCCCAGGTACATGGTAAAGCTGGTGAGTTCACCCAGCGTCAGGCCGCCGTTGACTACCATCCAGCTACCGCCGCCTATCGCCAGCAGGTTTGCCATGCCGATGGCGATATAGATAGTGGGATCGAAACGGGCATCAACCCGCGCGACCTTCATGTTTTTCCTGCCGGTATCGGCGGCATCTTCGGCAAACAGCCCGGACTGACGATCCTCAAGGCCAAAGGCTTTGATCATGCGGATGCTGGTTAGGCTCTCCTGGGTACGGTCGTTAAGGGAAGAGAACGCCGCCTGCGCCAGCTTGAATCGATTATGCAGCTGATCGCCGTAGCGTTTGATCACCAGCGCCATGATCGGCATAGGCAGCAGCGCCAGCAGGGTAAGCTGCCAGCTGATCTGGGTAGACATGACGATCAGCACCACGCAGCCCATCACCAGCGAATCCACCAGGGTCAGCACCCCCTCCCCTGCGGCAAAGACCACGCGGTCGACGTCGTTCGTCGCGCGGGCCATGAGGTCACCGGTGCGGTGGCGCAGGTAAAACTCCGGGTGCTGGCGGCTGAGCTGGCGGTAGAAGTCTTCTCGTAACTCGACGGCTAGCTGGTAAGACGCGCCAAACAGCAGCACGCGCCAGACGTAGCGCAGCAGGTAGATGACAATGGCCACCAGCACCAGCAAGCCCACCCACATCATCACATCCTGCGGGTGATAGCGGCCCTGAGTTACGCCGTCGACCACGTATCCCACGACTTTAGGTGGGATCAGCTGCAGAAGAGCAATAATGATAAGCAGGGCTACGGCACCGAGATAGCGTCGCCACTCCCGGCGAAAGTACCAGCCTAGTTGAGCAAATAATCGCACGCGGTTATATCCTGAAGGTCTTTATTCGGCCCCTGACGCCGGGGCCAGAAGCGTTATTCAATGGGTAACTCTGTCGTATATTTTATCTGTTCCATCGCAAAACTCGATGTCACATCGGACAAGCCTGGCACGCTATTCACCAGACGTTTATAAAAATCGTCGTAGCGCTTCATATCAGCGACCTGAACGCGCATTAAGTAGTCATATTCGCCAGCCATGCGCCAAAAGCCCAGCACCTCCGGCATGGCGGAGACCACGCTGACAAATTGATGATACCACTCACTACAGTGCTGCTGGGTTTTGATCAGCACAAAGGCCGTGAGGCCGAGGCCCAGCTTTTCGGCATCCAGCAGCGCCACGCGCGCCAGCAGGATCCCTTCATCCTCCAGCCGCTTGAGCCGTTTCCAGCAGGGGGTCGTTGTCAGATTAACGGCATCGGCTAACGCCTGCAAAGAGAGGGTGCTGTCTCGTTGCAGCAGAGTAAGCAGCTTTTTATCAATTTTATCTAGCATTAGCGGCCTCCTGGAGAAATATTTTCTCTCCTGATTCTATTTCAAAGACGGAATGGCAACAATTTTTTAGGCGCTTTCCGTTAAGCTAGGCACAAATTGACAAACAGGATCGCCCCGGATGAACAATGCCTGGACCAAATACGCTATCAGTGAAATTAATGCCGATGCCCAGCGCTCGGCGGATACGCATCTGATTCGCCTTCCCCTGCCCGCCTTTCCGGGGATCTTTATCTACCTGAAGGATGAGAGCACCCACCCAACCGGCAGCCTGAAGCACCGTCTGGCGCGCTCGCTGTTCCTCTACGGGCTGTGCAACGGCTGGATCCAGGAAGGCACGCCGATTATCGAAGCGTCTTCCGGCTCGACGGCGGTATCGGAGGCCTGGTTTGCCCGGCTGCTGGGACTGCCCTTTATTGCAGTAATGCCCGCCTGCACCGCAAAGCGTAAAATCGAGCAGATCGCGTTTTACGGCGGCCGCTGTCACTTCGTCGAGAGCGCCTGCGAGATCTATGCTGCCTCCGAGACGCTGGCGCAGGAGCTCCACGGTCACTATATGGATCAGTTTACCTACGCCGAGCGCGCCACCGACTGGCGCGGCAACAACAACATCGCCGACAGCATCTACCGCCAGATGCGTCATGAGCCGCACCCGATCCCAACGCATATCGTGATGAGCGCCGGAACCGGCGGCACATCGGCAACCATCGGGCGCTATATTCGCTACCAGGGATACGATACCCGGCTCACGGTGGTCGATCCGCAAAACTCCGTTTTTCTTGACTACTGGCAGCAGCGGGATGTAAGCCTGCGCAGCCCGGTCGGGAGTAAAATCGAGGGTATTGGCCGCCCGCGCGTGGAGCCGTCGTTTATTCCGGACGTGGTGGACGAGATGCTACGCGTCCCGGACGCCGCTAGCGTCGCAACTGCCCACTGGTTAGAGAGCCAGCTGGGCCGCAAGGTTGGGGCTTCCACCGGCACCAACATGTGGGGGGCGTTGCAGCTTGCCGCCCGAATGCGTGACGAGGGGCGTACCGGCTCGATTGTTACCCTGCTGTGCGACAGCGGCGAGCGCTATCTCGATACCTACTACAACCCGGAGTGGGTCAAAGCCACTATTGGCGATACCGCGCCCTGGACCGCAGAGATTGCCCGTCTGCTGCGATAGCAAATGGCTACTGGTGGTGCCCGCCGCCAGGCGCTACCATAGCGGCTTTATTGCTAGTGAAACTGTCAGGAAAATCTATGAAACGTGCCGTTGTCGTCTTTAGCGGAGGCCAGGACTCCACCACCTGTCTGGTACAGGCGCTGCATCACTATGATGAAGTCCACTGTGTCACCTTCGATTACGGCCAGCGCCACCGCGCCGAGATTGACGTTGCGCGTGAGCTGGCGCTGAAGCTGGGCGCACGCGCGCACAAGGTGCTGGACGTCACCCTGCTTAACGAGCTGGCGGTCAGCAGCCTGACGCGTGACAGCATCCCGGTGCCGGACTACGAGCCGGACGCCAGTGGTATTCCCAATACCTTCGTGCCGGGCCGTAACATTCTGTTTTTAACCCTTACGGCTATCTACGCCTATCAGGTGCAGGCCGAAGCGGTGATCACCGGCGTCTGTGAGACCGACTTCTCCGGTTACCCGGACTGCCGCGACGAGTTTGTGAAGGCGCTCAACCATGCGGTCAGCCTCGGCATGGCAAAAGATATCCGCTTCGAGACGCCGCTGATGTGGCTCGATAAAGCAGAAACCTGGGCGCTGGCCGACTACTGGCAGAAGCTGGAGCTGGTCCGCGAGGAGACCCTGACCTGCTACAACGGCATCAAGGGCGACGGCTGCGGCCAGTGTGCCGCCTGTAACCTGCGCGCCAACGGCCTCAATCACTATCTGGCAGAGAAGCCAGCGGTGATGGCGACGATGAAGCGGAAGACCGGGTTGGAGTAAGTTTGCATAACGCCGGGTGGCGGCTTCGCCTTACCCGGCCTACACAGCTACCGCACCCTGCTCACCGCCGGGCGTAACCGTTACTCCATCATCATCTCCAGCTTCTCCCGCAGCTCCCCTTCCAGCGCCAGCGATTTTTTAGTGCGCAGATCGATGCAGACGAAGGTGATCAGCGCATCGGCCACCACCTCCCCCTCTGGCGACAGCGTCACTACCTGGCTGAGCACGCCGCTTTTGCCGTTGAGCTGCTGTATGCTGCTGGTGATGGTTAACAGATCGCCCAGCACCGCCGGACGGCGATAGTTGATGTTGATATTGACCACGATAAACGCAATGTTGTTCGCCATCATCCAGCGGAAGCCTTCACTGCTTTCCAGCCCCTCCCAGCGCGCCTCCTCTAAAAACTCCAGGTAACGGGCGTTGTTTACATGCTGGTACACATCGATATGGTAACCACGAACTTTAATTTCAGTCTGCATAGCGCAATAGCCTTTTTTCTTATGTTATGTAGGGTCAAAGGTCATAACTGGTATGACCTCTTTAGCATGGCAAAAAATGGCTACGACGCAAGCAAAACTTACAGGGTTAAACGATCCAGGTTACGCTCCACCAGCGAGGCCCCCATTCCCGGCACCTGCTGTAAATCTTCCAGCGTCTTAAAGGGACCATATTCGTCACGGTAGCTGACAATCGCCTGCGCTTTCTTCAGCCCCACGCCGTTCATCGCCTGTGCCAGCGCCTCTGCCGACGCCGTATTGATGCTGACCCGGGTGGGCTCCTCATCGCCTTTCACCGCCTGCGGTGCTTTTGCCTTAGCCTCAGGCCCAGCAGCGGCGGATTTACCCTGCACCGTCTGCGCCTGCGGGGATTTCACCGGCGCGTCAGCGGCAAGCGCTTGCTGGCTCAGGGCGGCACAGGTCAATGTCAGGGTCATCACTGCTATTTTGATTCCA
This sequence comes from Pseudescherichia vulneris NBRC 102420, assembly GCF_000759795.1. Lineage (GTDB taxonomy): Bacteria > Pseudomonadota > Gammaproteobacteria > Enterobacterales > Enterobacteriaceae > Pseudescherichia > Pseudescherichia vulneris. Next base: position 73,979 of record NZ_BBMZ01000012.1, on the reverse strand, counting down.
CGTTTCATGCTGCTTTCTCCTTGTGTGTTGACAGCCCCTGCACGATAAACAGAGCGGGAACGCGAGACAAACGGCAGATTGCAGAAATGGAAAAGGCCGCGAAAGCGGCCTTTGATTGTTGCAGGGCGTTGCAAAAGTCTGCGAGACGCCCAGAAGAATTACTGCTGCGGATCGATGATGTCGCCCGTTTTGATTTTGGCTTCTTTACGCAGGTTGCTCATCAGCGCTTCGAAAGAGATCTGGGCATTGTTCTCAGTAATCCCCTCAACCATGGCTTTTTTCTGCGCGTCCGGCAGGGTGCCCGCTTTCACTTCGTCCAGCGCCAGCAGCACCACGTTGCCCTGCATATCGTTGGCAACGCCGTAGACCGGCTTATCCTTCGCCGGCAGGGCCAGCGTAAAGGCCGCCTGGCTCAGTGGATCCTGACCGATACGTGACAGCGCTTTAGGCTCGCCAAAGCTCAGGCCTGCGGCTTTTAACGCCTCGTCGCCTTTACCCGCTTTCAGGTCAGCCAGCAGCTTGTCGGCATTCAGCTTCGCCTGCTGTACAGCTTTATTGTGCTTCACGATATCGCTTACCTGGGCTTTCACTTCCTCCAGCGGCTTCACGGCTTCGGCTTTATGCTCGCTCACACGCAGCACAAATGCCCGATCGCCATCGACCGTAATAATGTCGGAGTTATTACCCGGCGTACCGTTCTCACCCACCAGCGCGCCGCCGAAGATAGCGTCAGACACCGGCTTGAAGTTCAGCTCTTGCGGCAGGTTGTCGCGGCCAAACCAGCCGGTCTCAACCGCTTTCACGCCTGCCGCCTGCTCTGCACCCGCCAGCGACTCATTGTCGTTGCTCGCGGCATCGCTCACTTTCTGCTGCAGGGCATAGTAGGCATCAAGTCCTTTCTCCTGCTTCACCTTCGCCGCCAGCTCGTCACGCACGTCGTTAAACGGCTTAACCTGAGCAGGCTGAACGTCGTCAAGACGCACGATCAGGAAACCAACGGAGGATTTAATCACGCCGGAGAGCTGGCCTTTCTCTTTCAGACCGGCCTTTTTCAGCTCATCTGGGGTGGTGGAGTCTTCCAGCCAGCCCATATCGCCGCCGTTGCGGGCAGAGATGATGTCCGCCGACTTCTCTTTGGCGAGGGTGGCAAAATCAGCACCTTTGCTTAACTGATCCAGCACCGCTTTCGCCTCGTCTTCGGTTTTGGTCTGGATCACGCTGTAACGATTACGCTGCGGCTGGGTAAACTGATCCTGATGCTGATCGTAGTAGGCCTGGATCTCTTCATCACTGGCGTTCTGCTGCATGCTGGCAGCATCCAGCTTGATGTAGCTGACGCGGAACTGCTCCGGTGCGATAAAGCTGTTTTTGTTCTGCTCGTAGTAGCTGGCGATCTCCTGATCGGAGGCGGTCTGCTGCTGTGCCAGGGTGTTAACGTCGATGGTTGCAGTGCGCACCATGCGCTGCTGCGCAACCAGCGCGGCCAGCTCGTCGGTTTCACCTTTCAGCATAAAGTCAGTGCCGGCAATGGCGTTGATCAGCTGCTGGGAGGTGAGCTGGTTACGCAGGGCCTGAGCATACTGATCGGCGGTCATCCCCATCTGATTGACCAGCGCGTTATAGCGTGCGTTGTCGAACTTACCGTTGTTCTGGAAAGCCTGGGTTGAGAAGATGGCTTTCTTCACCTGCTCGTCGCTGACGCCGAGGCCCAGATGCTGGGCATACTGGTCCAGCAGCGCTTCATCAATCAGGCGGCTCAGCACCTGCTGACGCATGCTCTTCATATAGGCTTCATTGCTGGCCAGCTCGGAGAACCGCTCGCCGTGCTTCTGCTGCAAGCGGTTACGTTCTGCCGCTACGGCATTTTCGAACTGGCTGCGGCCGATCTCCTGGCCATTAACTTTTGCGGCATAATTATTGTTACCGCCAATCAGGTAGTTACCAACGCCAGTCAGAATGAATGACACGATAATCAAACCCAGAATGATCTTGAGCACGACGTGGTTGGCCGCCGCGCGTAAATTGTCCATCATGGTGTAACAACACTCCGCTGTAGGTGACTGTCTGTCTCACGCAGCGCCAACAGTCCAGGGCCGCTGCGCGTAAAGCCGTATTGTGACAAGAAACCGGGGCCGTTGTCAGCCCGCAGGTCCGATTAATTCCGGCATCGCAAATAAAAAAGGCACATCTGGTGATGCGCCCTTGTACTTTGTCACAATCCTGAGAGGGATCGCTATCAGTTTACCGCGTCTTTCAGCGCTTTACCTGCGCGGAAACCCGGAACTTTAGCGGCAGCGATGGTGATCTCTTTGCCAGTTTGCGGGTTGCGACCAGTACGGGCAGCACGCTCTTTAACCGCAAAAGTACCAAAACCTACCAGTGCAACTTCGTCCCCGGCTTGCAGAGATTCAGTAACAGAAGCAATTAAAGCATCTAACGCACGTCCAGCCGCAGCTTTAGAGATATCAGCCCCTGCAGCAATTTTGTCTATCAGTTGAGATTTATTCACTCTTCTCTTCCTCTCTTTATAATTTATATCGCACCTTAATCCATCGAAGTGCGACCGCGCAGCAGTTATATCAGGCCTGTCATGCCCTTACAACACCCGTTGTTGATGATACAGCAAACCAGCCATCTAAATTAGCTATACAAAAAAAGGCTGGCAAGCCCGAAATGCGCTGCCAGCCTTGTTTTTATTGACGCTCTTTGCGCGAGGTCACTATTTTGCGCTAACGACCTGCATGCCTGACGGCTCATTTTGCAGCGCCAGAGTCAGCACTTCCTCAATACGTTTCACCGGGTGAATGTCGAGATCGGCAATCACGTTCTCCGGGATCTCTTCGAGGTCACGCTTGTTCTCGTACGGGATCAGCACGGTCTTGATACCGCCGCGGTGCGCTGCCAGCAGCTTCTCTTTCAGGCCGCCAATCGGCAGAACCTGACCGCGCAGGGTGATCTCACCGGTCATCGCCACGTCGGCGCGAACCGGGTTACCGGTCAGACAGGAGACCAGCGCCGTACACATGGCAATACCGGCGCTCGGGCCATCTTTCGGCGTCGCCCCTTCCGGAACGTGAACGTGGATATCGCGTTTTTCGTAGAAGTCGCCGTTAATGCCCAGCTTCTCTGCACGCGCGCGTACCACGGTCAATGCCGCCTGAATGGACTCCTGCATCACCTCACCCAGCGAGCCGGTGTAGGTCAGCTTGCCTTTACCCGGCACGCAGGCGGTTTCGATGGTCAGCAGATCGCCGCCCACTTCCGTCCACGCCAGACCGGTCACCTGACCCACGCGGTTTTCATCATCCGCACGACCGTAGTCGAAGCGCTGAACGCCCAGGTACTCGTTGAGGTTGTCCCCGTTGATGGTGATCTGCTTCAGCGACGGATCGAGCAGCAGCTGTTTCACCGCCTTACGGCACAGCTTGGAGATTTCACGCTCCAGGCTACGGACACCTGCTTCACGGGTGTAGTAACGAATAATGCCGACAATGGCGCTATCCTCTACCGTAATCTCGCCTTTTTTCAGGGCGTTACGCTCAATCTGCTTCGGCAGCAGGTGGCGTTTGGCAATGTTCAGCTTCTCATCTTCGGTGTAGCCCGACAGACGGATCACTTCCATACGGTCCAGCAGCGGCGCAGGGATGTTCATCGAGTTTGACGTCGCAACGAACATCACGTCGCTGAGATCGTAGTCGACCTCAAGATAGTGATCGCTGAAGGCCACGTTCTGCTCGGGATCCAGCACTTCCAGCAGCGCCGAAGCCGGGTCGCCACGCATGTCCGACGACATCTTGTCGATCTCATCCAGCAGGAAGAGCGGGTTTTTCACCCCAACCTTGGCCATCTTCTGGATCAGCTTGCCCGGCATAGAGCCGATATAGGTCCGGCGGTGACCACGAATTTCCGCTTCGTCACGCACGCCGCCCAGCGCCATACGGATGTATTTACGTCCGGTGGCTTTGGCAATGGACTGCCCCAGAGAGGTTTTACCTACCCCCGGCGGTCCCACCAGGCAGAGGATCGGCCCCTTCAGCTTGTTCACCCGGCTCTGAACCGCAAGGTACTCAAGGATGCGATCTTTCACGCGTTCCAGACCGTAGTGATCGGTATCCAGAATCTCCTGCGCCTGACGCAGATCTTTTTTGACCTTACTGCGAGCGTTCCACGGCACCTGGATCATCCACTCGATGTAGCCACGCACCACGGTTGCTTCTGCCGACATCGGAGACATCATCTTCAGCTTCTGCAGCTCGGCTTCCGCTTTCTCTTTTGCCTCTTTCGGCATCTTCGCCGCGTCGATCTTACGCTTCAGCGCTTCGTTTTCGTCCGGCGCATCGTCCATCTCGCCCAACTCTTTCTGGATGGCCTTCATCTGCTCATTCAGATAGTACTCGCGCTGGGATTTCTCCATCTGCTTCTTAACGCGGTTACGGATGCGCTTCTCAACCTGCAACAGGTCGATCTCTGACTCCATCATCGCCATCAGATACTCCAGACGTTCATTGACGTCGGACATCTCCAGCACGGACTGCTTATCCGCCAGCTTCAGCGGCATATGGGCAGCGATGGTGTCAGCCAGACGTGCCGGATCGTCGATGCTATTGAGCGACGTCAGCACTTCCGGTGGAATTTTTTTGTTGAGCTTGATGTAGCCTTCAAACTGGCCAATCGCGGTGCGAACCAGCACCTCCTGCTCACGCTCGTCAATAGCCGGCGATTCCAGGTATTCGGCTTTCGCGGAGAAGTAGTCGCCGTCGTCAGACAGGGCGCTGATGCGCGCACGCTGCAGGCCTTCGACCAGTACTTTTACCGTACCGTCCGGCAGCTTCAGCATCTGCAGAATAGAGGCCACGGTCCCGACGGTGAACAGATCGTTAACACCCGGCTCATCCGTGGACGCCTCTTTCTGCGCCACCAGCATGATCTTTTTATCCTGGTCCATGGCCGCTTCGAGACAACGAATCGATTTTTCCCGCCCTACGAATAAGGGGATGACCATGTGCGGATAAACCACCACATCGCGCAGCGGCAATACGGGGATTTCAATGCGTTCAGAACGCTCAGAAGTCATAGAGCTCTCTCTTAAGTTTAATGTCCGCCTGGTAACCCGGCCGCAGGTCTGTGCGTCATGCGACCGTTAACATGTAAATCAGTATATGGGGATGTTTCCCTTACATTCAACGTCGGGAGTACGGAAAAATAAAAGGGGAGATAAAATCCCCCCTTTTTGGTTAACCGCTTGTATGGATAGGCTAATTATTCGCCAGAAGCCTGCTGCGCTTCCGGTTTACCATAAATCAGCAGGGGTTTGGTTTGACCCGCGATAACCGCTTCGTCAATCACCACTTTTTCCACATCTTCCATGGAAGGCAGATCGTACATGGTATCCAGCAGGGCCGCTTCTACGATAGAGCGCAGGCCACGCGCGCCGGTTTTACGGGCGTTGGCTTTCTTCGCAATGGCGTCCAGCGCTTCGTCGCGGAACTCGAGATCGACACCTTCCAGATTAAACAGCGCCTGGTACTGCTTGGTCAGGGCGTTTTTCGGCTCTTTCAGGATCTGGATCAGCGCTTCTTCGCTCAGCTCGTTGAGCGTCGCTACCACCGGCAGACGGCCAATAAACTCAGGGATCAGACCAAATTTGATCAGATCTTCTGGTTCTACCTGCGCCAGCAGTTCGCCCTCTTTCGCCTTCTCGGACTTGCCTTTCACCGTTGCGCCAAAACCGATACCGGAGCCGGTTTCCACACGATGGGAGATCACCTTATCCAGGCCAGCAAAGGCCCCGCCGCAGATAAAGAGGATTTTTGAGGTATCAACCTGTAAAAACTCCTGCTGCGGATGCTTACGCCCGCCCTGCGGCGGTACGGCAGCCACGGTCCCTTCGATCAGCTTCAGCAGCGCCTGCTGAACGCCTTCACCCGAGACGTCACGGGTGATCGACGGGTTATCGGACTTACGGGAAATCTTATCGATTTCGTCAATGTAGACGATGCCGCGCTGCGCTTTCTGTACGTCATAGTCGCACTTCTGCAGCAGTTTCTGGATGATGTTTTCCACATCCTCGCCCACGTAGCCCGCTTCGGTCAGCGTGGTAGCATCGGCCATGGTAAAGGGTACATCAAGCAGACGCGCCAGCGTTTCGGCCAGCAGCGTTTTACCGGAGCCAGTAGGCCCGATCAGCAGGATGTTACTTTTACCCAGCTCAACGCCGTTGCTGCTATCACCGTTACGCAGACGTTTGTAGTGGTTGTAAACCGCGACGGCCAGCACTTTCTTGGCCTGCTCCTGACCGATAACATAGTCGTCCAGGTGATGGCGAATTTCATGCGGCGTCGGCAGCGCACTGCGCTCACGATGCGGCGCAACTTCTTTAATCTCTTCGCGAATGATGTCGTTACACAGATCGACACACTCGTCGCAGATATACACGGACGGCCCGGCAATCAGCTTACGCACTTCATGCTGGCTTTTGCCGCAAAAAGAGCAGTACAACAGTTTGCCCGAACCATCTTTGCGTTTATCTGTCATGAGTCAAAACCTCTTTTCTGTTTTTTGTGCCGCACACGACGACGCAAATGCCACTCCAGGCGCAAGACGCGATACAGCGTCGTGCCGCTCTCAATGATTATAGCGGTACTCGTCAGGCCTGGGCATTAATTACGATGGGTCAAGATTGAGTCAACCAGCCCGTACTCAACCGCTTCAGCGGCGGAGAGGAAGCGGTCACGCTCGGTATCGCGCTCAATCTGCTCTAATGATTGACCCGTGTGGTGTGCCATAAGTTCATTCATGCGCCCCTTCACTTTCAAAATTTCACGCGCATGGATCTCGATATCCGTTGCCTGGCCCTGATAGCCACCCAGCGGTTGGTGGATCATGACGCGTGAGTTTGGCAGACAGAAGCGCTTGCCTTTAGCCCCTGCGGTCAGCAGGAATGCGCCCATGGACGCCGCCTGACCCATACAGATGGTGCTAACGTCAGGCTTGATAAACTGCATGGTGTCATAGATTGACATCCCGGCGGTGATCACCCCGCCTGGGGAATTAATATACAGGTAAATATCTTTTTCCGGGTTTTCTGCTTCCAGAAACAGCATCTGCGCCACGATCAGGTTTGCCATATGGTCTTCGACCTGGCCAGTCATGAAAATGACGCGCTCTTTAAGAAGACGAGAGTAGATATCGAATGAGCGCTCACCGCGTGAAGTCTGCTCAATAACCATTGGCACCAGCGCCATATGGGGTGCAAAGTTATCTCGTTCGCCGCTGTATGACATGTCCGTCTCCTGGATAAATATGAATAAACCTGCTGTCCCGATTCTACTTGACTCTGACTGGTCTGACTACGACCACCTTGGACGGATCTGCAGCAAGCGTTAATCTTGATAGTCTCCCTGTTATGGGGATGGCATCATCTTAATTCAAGCATAACAATCTTTTGGCGTAACGCTAACACTGAAACGTGCTTTTAGCACTCTTCCGATAGCCGCCGAATGTTAAAAAAAAACCCGCCACCAGCAGGTGACGGGCTTTCGTTTCCGCAGTAAAGCGGGAAACGTGACTTACGCTTGCTGGTTCATCAGCTCGTTGAAGGAAGTGGCTTTTTCAGACACTTTCGCTTTCGCCAGAACGGCTTCAACAGCCTGCTCTTCCAGCGCAACGTTGCGCATGTTGTCCATCAGCTCTTTGTTCTTGCTGTAGAACTCAACCACTTCTTTCGGATCTTCGTAAGCGGACGCCATCTCTTCGATCAGCTCGTTCACACGGGCTTCGTCTGCTTTCAGCTCGTGGGTACGGATCACTTCGCCCAGCAGCAGACCAACAACAACGCGGCGTTTCGCCTGCTCTTCGAACAGCTCACGCGGCAGTTCCAGAGCCTGTTTCTCGTTGCCACCGAAGCGCTGAGCAGCCTGACGGCGCAGCACGTCGATTTCGCTGTCGATCAGGGCAGCCGGCACGTCGATTTCGTTGGCTTTTACCAGACCGTCGATGGCCTGGGTTTTAACACGGTTACGTACCGCGCCTTTCAGCTCGCGATCCATGTTTTTACGCACTTCAGCGCGCAGGCCGTCGATGGAGCCATCTTCAACGCCGAAACGTTTGATGAACTCTTCGGTCAGCTCCGGCAGCTCGCGCTCTTCAACCTTTTTCAGGTTGATGACGAACTTAGCTGCTTTACCTTTCAGGTTTTCAGCGTGGTAATCTTCCGGGAAGGTCACGTCAATGGTGAACTCTTCGCCTGCTTTGTGACCTTTGATACCGTCTTCGAAGCCCGGGATCATGCGGCCCTGGCCCATGGCCAGCACGAAGTCAGTGGCTTTACCGCCTTCGAACTCTTCGCCGTCAACGGAACCGGTGAAGTCTACGGTCACGCGATCTTCTGCCTCAACCGCGCCGTCTTTGTCTTTCCAGGTCGCCTGCTGCTTGCGCAGGGTGTCCAGCATGCCGTCAACGTCAGCATCGGTCACTTCAACGATCGGTTTTTCAACTTCGATGCCTTCCAGACCGGTCAGCTCAACCTGCGGGTAAACTTCGAACTCTACGGAGTAGGTGAAGTCTTCACCCAGTTTGTACTCGCCCGGTACGTAGGTCGGTGCGCCGGCCGGGTTAATTTTTTCCTGAATGATCGCATCAATGAAGTTGCGGCTCATCAGCTCGCCCAGCACGTCCTGGCGTACGGATGCGCCATAACGCTGAGCAACAACGGTCATCGGTACTTTGCCTTTACGGAAGCCGTCAATGCGTACTTTTTTCGCTACGTTGACCAGCTCGCTTTTTACAGCGGTCTCGATGCTGTCAGCAGCGATAGTGATCGTTACACGGCGGCCAAGGCCCTGAGTGGTCTCAACTGAAACTTGCATCTTGTTACCTCAAAAAATCAGAGTGCTCGGTCAACTCTATCCGCAGACCACGTCAGGTGGCTGCGTAGAACCGGGATGCTCTCTTGAATCAGATACACATTCCCTGTCACCAGAATCATCCCGAAGGCGTTCAAAAAATAGGACGCAGCATTATAGCGGCATCACTTTTGTGAGTCGAGAACGGTTATTGCACGCTGTTGCGGCCTTTTTCACAATTCACGGCTAATTTTTGTCTGAGTTTTGGCCTTATCGAACAAAACTCAGACAAAATAAAACGGCCCGCAGGCCGTTTTCACATATTCTGTACGCAACATACTGGAAAAGTTCGCGCTGTTGCAAACCTCATTTATTACGCACTCAGTTATTACGCAATCGTACCCGCACCTCGACAGGGCGGTGACGCGAAGAGGGTATCCTGTAGACCTTCCCACTCTTTGAGGGTGTAGGTATGCAGGGCCAGCGCGTGTACCGTCGTGGCAAGCTCGGAGGTTAACGTACTGTAAATCATTCGATGGCGGTTAAGAAAACGTTCGCCTGCAAAGCGATCGCTTACCAGCACCACCTTGAAATGGCTTTCAGAACCGGCCGGAACATTGTGACGGTAGCTTTCATCAACAACTTCGAGGAACGCGGGTTCAAACGTTGCCCTTAATTTTGATTCTATTTGTTCGCGTATCATCATGAAAAGACTCCTCAGACAGCGTTCAGATGTAACCCATCCCTTTAAATATTAGCCGCTTTTACCGCTTCCATAACAAGAAAACAACAAATATTTAGCGTTCGTCTCGTTTTATCATTCAAAGGCATGAACCCACCGGAGAAATTCTCATTCAGGCCGCTTTTATGGGCGGCTAAACAGGATTTGTGAGCACAAAATGCACAAGGCGATGAATTTACATGCATTGCCGGGTTGCCCCGGCCGTTGGCAATGTTATGATGACGCGAATTACCCCTTTATAAGCTTAAGATTCACAGAGATCTCTTATATGTTAAAAAAAGTGCTTTTCCCGCTGGTCGCGCTGTTTATGCTGGCTGGCTGTGCTACGCCCCCTACGACTATTGATGTCTCCCCCAAAATTACCCTGCCGCAGCAGGATCCAAGCCTGATGGGCGTGACCGTGAGCATCAACGGTGCCGATCAGCGTCAGGATCAGGCGCTGGCAAAAGTGACCCGCGACAACCAGCTGGTGACCCTGACCGCCTCCCGCGACCTGCGTTTCCTGCTGCAGGAAGTGCTGGAGAAACAGATGACCGCTCGCGGCTACATGATTGGCCCGAACGGCGCGGTGAATCTGCAGATCATCGTGAGCCAGCTCTACGCTGACGTCTCCCAGGGCAACGTGCGCTACAACATCGCCACCAAAGCCGATATCGCGATCATCGCTACTGCCCCGAACGGCAACAAGATGACCAAAAACTACCGTGCGAACTACTCGGTTGAAGGTGCACTGCAGGCGTCGAATAAAAACATCGCCGACAGCGTGAACAGCGTGCTGACCGATACCATCGCTGACATGTCTCAGGACACCAGCATCCACGATTTCATCAAGCAGAACGCGCGTTAATTCTGCCCGCTGACCCGGTTCGCGCCGGGTCAGCCCATCTCCTATGTCCAATCGCTACCTACGCATCTTTCAGCAGCCTAAGTCAGCCATCCTACTGATCCTGGGTTTTGCCTCAGGCCTTCCCCTTGCCCTGACCTCCGGCACGCTTCAGGCGTGGATGACCGTCGAAAACATTGACCTGAAGACCATCGGCTTCTTTTCGCTGGTGGGCCAGGCCTACGTGTTTAAGTTTTTATGGTCGCCGGTAATGGACCGCTATACGCCGCCGTTCTTTGGCCGTCGTCGCGGCTGGCTGCTGACTACCCAGATCCTGCTGCTGATCGCTATTGCAGGGATGGGCTTCCTTGAGCCCACCTCGCAGCTGCGCTGGATGGCGGGGCTGGCGGTTATCATCGCCTTCTGCTCCGCCTCGCAGGATATTGTGTTCGATGCCTGGAAGACGGACGTGCTGCCTGCCGAAGAGCGTGGCGCAGGGGCAGCCATCAGCGTGCTGGGCTACCGCCTCGGCATGCTGGTCTCTGGTGGGCTGGCGCTGTGGCTGGCGGACCGCTGGCTTGGCTGGCAGGGAATGTACTGGCTGATGGCGGCGCTGATGCTGCCCTGCATTATTGCTACCCTGCTGGCTCCCGAGCCGGATGATGCCGTGCCGGTACCGAAATCGCTGGAGCAGGCCGTAGTTGCCCCGCTGCGTGACTTCTTCGGGCGTAACAACGCCTGGCTGATCCTACTACTTATCGTCCTTTATAAGCTGGGTGACGCTTTCGCCATGAGCCTGACCACCACCTTTCTGATCCGCGGTGTGGGGTTTGACGCAGGTGACGTCGGCGTGGTGAATAAGACGCTCGGGCTGATCGCAACCATTCTCGGGGCGCTGTACGGCGGCGTGCTGATGCAGCGCCTGACGCTGTTCCGCGCCCTGCTGATCTTTGGCATCCTGCAGGGAGCCTCAAACGCGGGCTACTGGCTGCTGTCGGTAACGGATAAGCATCTCTACAGTATGGCGGCGGCGGTATTCTTTGAGAACCTGTGCGGCGGGATGGGGACGGCCGCGTTTGTTGCCCTGCTGATGACCCTGTGCAACAAGTCGTTTTCCGCCACCCAGTTCGCCTTGCTCTCTGCTCTCTCGGCCATCGGGCGCGTTTACGTTGGCCCTATCGCCGGCTGGTTTGTCGAGAGCTGGGGCTGGTCGACGTTTTATCTCTTCTCGGTGATCGCCGCCGTGCCGGGGCTGCTCCTGCTGCTGGTATGTAAAGAGACGCTGGCCTATACCCAGCGCACCGACGGCTTTCTTCCCCGCACCCGCTATGCCGGTGCCTACCAGCTGGCGCTCCGCACGCTGGCCGTGGGCTGCGTGCTGCTGGCGGTTTGGCTGGGGGTCATTGCGCTTAACGCCCTCGGTGTGACCTCATGGGCTTTCGCCGGGCTGCTGTTAGAGATCGGCGCACTGCTGGCCGTAGGCGGCATTCTCTACGGCGGGCTGCTGGACTACCTCTCCCTGCGCAAAACCGCGCAGGAAAAATAACCCGTTAGTTACTACAGGTAATAATCGCGCAAAATAATTAAAATATTTAATTTCAGCATATATTTGTTTAATTCTGGCTTCATCTCTCTTTTTGTTTAATTATTTTGTGCGGTATACATTTACGACTACGCTTTAATGATTCAGCATGGTTATCAAATTAAGCTTCGTGCAATGTTTGATAATTGCTGAATTAATGTTAACTAAATGTTCACAAAATGGATTGGTTATACCATTTCTCCTGGTCTATAAGTATTAGGCCCGGTTTTGGTTATAACCTTGGGGCCGAACGCGGCGATTGCGAGATTTTACAGATTGTTGCCTTCTGTGTGACATACGCGGCAGAACCCAGTAACACCCTACTGACAGCGCGCCACGCATGTTTACAGTAATGTAACCTTCCCGTAAAATGCCCGCACACTTTAAGCGCCACCAGACCCCCGTGGAATTGAGGTCGTTAAATGAGACTCAGGAAATACAATAAAATTTTGGGAATGTTGTCATTAATCACAGGCGCGGCGTTACTGAGCGGCTGTGATTCTGCACTTCTCGATCCCAAAGGACAGATTGGACTGGAACAACGTTCATTGATACTGACGGCGCTTGGCCTGATGTTGATTGTCGTTATCCCCGCCATCGTGATGGCTATCGGTTTTGCCTGGAAGTACCGGGCGTCGAACAAGGAAGCCAAATACAGCCCCAACTGGTCGCACTCGAACAAAGTTGAAGCTGTGGTTTGGACGATTCCCATCCTTATCATCATTTTCCTTGCGGTACTGACATGGAAAACCACGCATGCGCTCGAACCCAGCCGTCCGCTGGTGCACGATGCGAAGCCGGTGACCATCGAAGTCATTGCAATGGACTGGAAGTGGTTCTTTATTTACCCGGAGCAGGGCATCGCAACGGTCAATGAGATTGCGTTCCCGGCGAATACGCCTGTGGAATTCAAAATCACATCGAACTCGGTGATGAACTCCTTCTTCATTCCGCGACTGGGTAGCCAGATCTACGCGATGGCCGGGATGCAGACCAAGCTGCACCTGATCGCCAACGAAGCCGGCACCTACGATGGTATTTCTGCTAACTACAGTGGTGCTGGTTTCTCCGGCATGAAGTTCAAAGCCATCGCAACACCGGATGCCGCGACCTTCAACCAGTGGGTAGCGCAAGCGAAGCAGTCGCCGAAAGTCATGAATGACATGGACGCGTACAACAAGCTGGCAGCACCTAGCGAATACAATAAAGTCGAATACTTCTCCAGTGTTAAACCTAACCTGTTTGTTGATGTGATTAACAAATTTATGGGACCTGGGAAGAGCATGGACGTGACTCAGGCTGAAGGCGAACAGAACTCGCACAAAGGCATGGAAGGCATGAACATGAATCACGCGGAAACCTCTCACTAAGGGGCCGAGGAATAATACGATGTTCGGAAAACTTACACTGGATGCAGTGCCGTACCATGAACCGATTATCATGGTTACGGTGGCAGCAATTCTCGTCGGGGGACTGGCGTTAGTTGCAGCACTCACTTATTTCGGTAAGTGGTCATATCTGTGGCACGAGTGGCTCACCTCCGTGGACCACAAACGTCTGGGGATTATGTATATCCTCGTTGCTATCGTGATGCTGGTGCGTGGCTTTGCCGACGCCATCATGATGCGTACCCAGCAGCTGCTGGTCTCGTCAGGCGAAGCCGGGTTCCTGCCACCGCACCACTACGATCAGATCTTTACCGCCCACGGCGTTATCATGATCTTCTTCGTGGCGATGCCGTTCGTGGTAGGCCTGATGAACCTGGTGGTGCCGCTGCAAATCGGCGCCCGTGACGTTGCCTTCCCATTCCTGAACAACCTGAGCTTCTGGTTCACCGTTGTCGGCGTGGTGCTGGTTAACATCTCGCTGGGCGTGGGCGAATTTGCTCAGACCGGCTGGGTCGCTTATCCACCGCTCTCGGGCATTGAGTACAGCCCCGGCGTAGGCGTTGACTACTGGATCTGGAGTCTTCAGCTCTCCGGTATTGGTACAACCCTGACCGGTATTAACTTCTTTGTGACCATTCTGCGCATGCGTGCCCCTGGCATGACCATGTTCAAAATGCCGGTATTTACCTGGGCGTCACTCTGTACTAACGTGCTGATTATCGTCTCGTTCCCTATCCTGACGGTAACCATCGCGCTGCTGACGCTTGACCGTTATCTGGGCACCCATTTCTTTACCAACGATATGGGCGGCAACATGATGATGTACATCAACCTGATTTGGGCCTGGGGCCATCCGGAAGTGTACATTCTCGTTCTGCCAGTGTTCGGTGTGTTCTCAGAAGTTGTGGCAACGTTCTCTAAAAAGCGTCTGTTTGGCTACACCTCCCTGGTATGGGCGACCATCGCGATTACCGTTCTGTCGTTTATCGTATGGCTGCACCACTTCTTTACCATGGGCAGCGGCGCGAACGTTAACGCCTTCTTCGGTATCACCACGATGATTATCGCCATCCCGACCGGGGTGAAGATCTTCAACTGGCTGTTTACCATGTACCAGGGCCGTATCGTGTTCCACTCAGCAATGCTGTGGAGTATCGGCTTTATCATCACCTTCTCTATCGGTGGGATGACCGGGGTACTGCTGGCGGTGCCGGGCGCGGACTTTGTTCTGCACAACAGCCTGTTCCTGATTGCGCACTTCCATAACGTTATCATCGGTGGTGTGGTATTCGGTTGCTTCGCGGGCCTGACCTACTGGTGGCCGAAAGCCTTTGGTTACACCATGAACGAGACCTGGGGCAAACGCGCCTTCTGGTTCTGGATCATCGGCTTCTTCGTAACCTTTATGCCGCTGTATGCCATGGGCTTCATGGGTATGACGCGTCGTGTGAGCCAGAACATCGATCCGATGTTCCAGCCGCTGATGATTGTGGCTGAGATCGGTGCGCTGCTGATTGCGCTCGGTATCTTCTCCATCATCATGCAGATCTACACCTCCGTGCGCGATCGTGACCTGAACCGCGACCTGACGGGTGATCCGTGGGGCGCTCGTACGCTGGAGTGGTCAACGTCTTCTCCGCCGCCGTTCTATAACTTTGCCGTTGTGCCGCACATTCATGAGCGTGATGCATTCTGGGAAATGAAAGACAAAGGCGAAGCGTACATCCAGCCGACGCACTATGAAGAGATTCATATGCCGAAAAACAGCGGCGCAGGTGTAATTATCTCTGCTTTCAGCCTTATCTTCGGCTTTGCCATGATCTGGCATATCTGGTGGATGGCGATCCTCGGCTTTGCCGGCATGATCGTGACCTGGATTGTGAAAAGCTTCGATGAGGACGTGGATTACTACGTACCGGTTGCCACCGTTGAAAAACTGGAAAACCAGCACTTCGACGAAATTAGCAAGGCAGGACTGAAAAATGTCAACTGAGACTCTAACTCACGCTAACGCTCATGCCCACGAGCATGAGCACCACCACGATACAGGGTCGAACAAAGTGTTCGGCTTCTGGATCTACCTGATGAGCGACTGCATTCTCTTTGCATGTCTGTTTGCTACCTATGCCGTTCTGGTGAACGGCACTGCAGGTGGTCCGAGCGGGAAGGATATTTTCGAACTGCCGTTTGTGCTGGTTGAAACTGCCCTGCTGCTGTTCAGCTCCATCACCTACGGCATGGCGATTATCGCCATGAACAACGGTCGTCAAAGCCAGGTTATCTCCTGGCTGGCGCTGACCTTCCTGTTCGGTGCGGGCTTTATCGGGATGGAGCTCTATGAGTTCCACCACCTGATTGCTGAGGGCTTCGGTCCGGATCGCAGCGGCTTCCTGTCAGGCTTCTTTGCCCTGGTCGGTACCCACGGTCTGCACGTGACTTCTGGTCTGGTGTGGATGGCGATTCTGATGTTCCAGGTTACCCGTCGCGGGCTGACCAGCACTAACCGCACCCGTCTGATGTGCCTGAGCATGTTCTGGCACTTCCTGGACGTGGTCTGGATCTGTGTGTTCTCTGTAGTTTACCTGATGGGGGCGATGTAATGAGTCATTCTACCGATCATAGCGGCGCCTCTCACGGCAGCGTAAAAACCTACATGACAGGATTTATCCTGTCGATCATCCTGACGGCTATTCCGTTCTGGATGGTGATGACCGGCTCCGCCTCGCACGCCACTATTCTTGGTGTCGTGCTGGTGACGGCGGTGGTACAGATTCTGGTTCACCTGGTGTGCTTCCTGCACATGAACACCTCTTCTGAAGAGCGTTGGAACCTGGTGGCCTTTGTCTTTACCGTGCTGATCATCGCCATTCTGGTGGTAGGCTCAATCTGGATTATGTGGAACCTGAATTACAACATGATGGTTCACTAAGAGCGGCGAGTATGATGTTTAAGCAATACCTGCAAGTAACGAAACCAGGCATCATTTTCGGCAACCTGATCTCCGTGATCGGGGGGTTCCTGCTGGCCTCTAAGGGCAGCATCGACTATCCCCTCTTCGCCTATACGTTGATTGGGGTGTCGCTGGTGGTGGCATCGGGTTGTGTATTTAACAACTACATCGACCGTGACATTGACCGTAAAATGGAGCGTACGAAGAACCGGGTGCTGGTCAAAGGCCTGATTTCCCCGAAAATTTCGCTGGTGTACGCCACCTTGTTGGGTATTGCTGGCTTTATGCTGCTGTGGTTTGGTGCTAATCCGCTGGCCTGCTGGCTGGGGGTGATGGGGTTCGTGGTGTATGTGGGCGTCTACAGCCTGTATATGAAACGCCACTCCGTCTACGGCACGCTGATTGGCTCTCTCTCCGGCGCTGCGCCGCCGGTGATTGGCTACTGCGCGGTTACCGGGGATTTCGACAGCGGTGCGCTGATCCTGCTGGCTATCTTTAGCCTGTGGCAGATGCCGCACTCCTACGCCATCGCGATTTTCCGCTTTAAGGATTATCAGGCGGCGAACATCCCGGTACTGCCGGTGGTGAAAGGGATCTCGGTCGCGAAGAACCACATTACGCTCTATATCATCGCCTTTGCCGTGGCGACCCTGATGCTCTCCCTGGGCGGCTACGCTGGATACAAATATCTGGCGGTGGCGGCAGCGGTTAGCGTCTGGTGGCTGGGTATGGCGCTGAAGGGGTATAAGGTCGAAGACGACAGAGTATGGGCGCGTAAGCTGTTCGTGTTCTCTATCGTAGCGATCACTTCCCTCTCGGTGATGATGTCCGTGGACTTTATGGTTCCGGACTCACATAACCTGTTGACCTACGTCTGGTAATTTAAAAAAGATGTTACAAAAAGGGTGCTACGGCGCCCTTTTTTATTTATTAAATCAATAACTCATTGATGTACTATATTCCGCGCTTTGCGCATCACGGGATAACCTGCCCCGCCCTCCCCTGCACTATACTGTGTCCGGTTTTTTGATTGAGGTAGTAATGAACGATTATAAAATGACGCCAGGCGAGCTACGCGCCACCTGGGGTTTAGGGACAGTATTCTCGCTGCGTATGCTCGGCATGTTTATGGTCCTGCCCGTTCTGACCACCTATGGCATGGCGCTACAGGGGGCCAGCGAAGCGCTGATTGGCTTTGCCATTGGCATTTACGGCCTGGCCCAGGCGGTATTCCAGATCCCTTTCGGCCTGCTGTCGGATCGCATTGGCCGTAAGCCGCTGATCGTCGGCGGGCTGGTGATTTTTGTTATTGGCAGCGTGATTGCCGCTCTCTCAGATTCGATCTGGGGCATTATTCTTGGCCGCGCCCTGCAGGGCTCCGGGGCCATTGCCGCCGCGGTCATGGCCCTGCTCTCTGACCTCACTCGCGAACAGAACCGCACCAAGGCGATGGCCTTTATCGGCGTTAGCTTTGGCATTACCTTTGCTATTGCTATGGTGCTTGGCCCTATTATTACCCATCGGCTTGGCCTGCACGCCCTGTTCTGGATGATTGCTGGCCTGGCCACGGCGGGCATCATTCTGACGCTGTGGGTGGTTCCGGACAGCAAAAATCACGTGCTGAACCGTGAGTCAGGCATGGTGAAAGGCTGCTTTAGTAAAGTGATAGCCCGCCCGCCGCTGCTGAAGCTTAACTTCGGCATTATGTGTCTGCACATTCTGCTGATGTCCACTTTCGTTGCCCTGCCAGGACAGATGGAGGCCGCAGGCTTCCCGGCATCGGAGCATTGGAAGATCTACCTGGTGACGATGCTTATCTCTTTCGTCAGCGTAGTGCCGTTTATTATCTACGCTGAAGTGAAGCGCCATATGAAGCGGGTCTTCATCTTCTGCGTGATCGTCCTGCTGATTGCCGAGATTGTGCTCTGGGGTGCGGGACCGCACTTCTGGGAGCTGGTCGCGGGCGTCCAGCTCTTCTTCCTGGCCTTCAACCTGATGGAAGCCCTCCTCCCCTCGCTGATCAGCAAAGAGGCCCCGGCGGGCTATAAAGGTACGGCGATGGGCATCTACTCCACCAGCCAGTTTATCGGCGTCGCCATCGGCGGCTCGCTGGGGGGCTGGGTTGACGGCCTGTTTGACTCCCAGACGGTCTTCCTGGCAGGCGCGCTGCTGGCCACCGTTTGGCTGCTGGTCGCCAGTACCATGCAGGAGCCGCCCTACGTCAGCAGCCTGCGCGTGGAGATCCCGGATGACGTAGCGATCACCGATACGCTTAAGCAGCAGCTAGAGAGCAAAGCGGGCGTCAGCGAGGTGCTGATCGTCCCCGAAGAGCGCAGCGCCTACGTGAAAATCGACAGCAAAGTAACGAATCGTTTTGAGGTTGAGCAGGCGCTCAGAGCCTAAACAAGCACAGATAATAGTTAATGCCAGTCAGTTAAATCGACTGGCATTTTTTTTGGCAAGGGTAGGAAGAATATGAGGGGCCGCTGAGGTTCCGTTCACCTCATGGACAGTGCTTCTTTGGGAAATCTACACACGTGAACGTGCCAGGGTGGCTCGCCGCCACCACCCTGGCGACCCGGGCTCCCGGCAGGGAAAATCGCCGCTTTGCGGTTCCCTCAGCTTAGCCCTTCCGGCTTCCGGGTCGGGCGTGAGGTAACTTCCCTGTAAGGCACGCCCTCAGCCCGCATCCATGCGGGCTGCCCCGGCCAGAAGTGAACGCCTCGGCGATTTTCAGCCGGACCCAACACCTCGCTTTGATACCGTACTTATAGCGGCTTCAATGTTGCTGTAAGTTTCGGTCTTACAGCGTGGGTGTTGAGTCCCCGCTGAAACCGGCGAACCGGAGACCGGATGACAAGGACTGGACGCCAGGGAGGGCGGCCAGAGGCGAAACGAGACACGACGTCGAGTCGAGCCGGCCGTCGGTCAGCCGGGCGGGAGGTGAGCGCAGTGCGCAGCACCGGTTTCCCCGCGGGGCCGCGGGGATCGATAAGGGGGCCGCGGTGGCCCCCTTATCCCGTTCACGTGTGACACTCGCTATATGTTCTGCCCTCCATGAGGTGAACGGAACACATATACCAGAGTCACATATCTCCCTTATCCAGCAGTTTAACTGACAAGCATTGCGGATAACCGGGCATTTTTATTAATCGCGGAAGTTTTTGAACTGGAACGGCTGCCCCAGATCCCCCCCACGCACCAGCGCCATCACCGACTGCAGATCGTCGCGAGATTTACCGGTAACGCGGATCTCCTCCCCCTGAATCTGCGCCTGTACCTTCAGCTTGCTGTCCTTGATGAGCTTCACGAGCTTCTTCTGCACCGCGCTCTCAATTCCCTGCTTCAGCTTGGCTTCAACAAACCAAGTTTTACCGCTGTGCACAAACTCTTCCGGCACATCGAGAGAGGCCCCCTCAATACCGCGCTTAAGCAGCTTGGCGCGCAGGATATCCAGCAGCTGATTGACCTGGAAATCAGACTCGCTCAGTACCTTAATGGTCTTATTGGCATCGTTCAGCTCAAACGTTGCCTCAACGCCACGGAAATCGAAACGTGACTCAACTTCACGGCTGGCATTGTCTACGCCGTTACGGACTTCCTGAAGGTCAACTTCAGAAACAATATCGAAAGATGGCATCTTTTCTTCTCCTTTCACTTTTGTTGCGATGCATAATACCCGCAACAGGACATAACGAGAAGCTTAGCCGACGGCGCTATACTTAACGCATTGCCACCTGGCGCTGTTGCGGGTGAGGAGGAACAATGAAAATAACCGTGCTTGGATGCGGAGCATTAGGGCAACTGTGGCTGGCCGCCCTGTGTAAGCGTGGTCATGAAGTACAGGGTTGGCTGCGGGTGCCCCAACCCTACTGCAGCGTCAACGTGATTGATGAAGATGGCAGCGTGTTCAATGAATCTCTGACGGCGAACGACCCTGATTTTCTGGCACAGAGCGATCTGCTGCTGGTCACGCTCAAGGCGTGGCAGGTCTCCGATGCGGTAAAAAGCCTGGCCTCTATGTTGCCCACTACCACACCGGTGCTGCTGATCCACAACGGTATGGGCACGGTGGAGGAGTTAAAAGCGATCCCCCACCCACTGCTGATGGGTATTACTACCCATGCAGCCCGTCGGGACGGCAACATTATTATTCACGTTGCCAGCGGTACAACCCATATTGGCCCCGCCCGGCAGCAGGACGGTGACTACAGCTATCTGGCGGACACGTTACAGGAGGTCTTGCCGGACGTGGCCTGGCATAACACCATCCGCCCGCAGCTGTGGCGCAAGCTGGCGGTTAACTGTGTGATCAACCCGCTGACGGCCCTGTGGAACTGTCCAAACGGCGAACTGCTGGCGCACCCGGAGCTGACCGAGGCCATCTGTAATGAGGTGGCGGCCGTGATGGAGCGCGAAGGCCATCATACTTCAGCGGATGACCTGCTCTATTACGTTAATCAGGTCATTGAAAATACGGCGAAGAACATTTCATCGATGCTGCAGGACTTTCGTGCCCAGCGCCGCACCGAAGCGGATTACATCACCGGCTATCTGCTGCGCCGCGCCCGCGCCCACGGCATTGCGGTGCCGGAAAATACCCGCCTGTATGAACAGATTAAACGTAAGGAGAGTGAGTATGAGCGCATCGGCACTGATATGCCTCGCCCCTGGTAGCGAAGAGACTGAAGCCGTCACCACTATCGACCTGCTGGTTCGCGGCGGCATAGCGGTCACTACCGCCAGCGTGGCCAGCGACGGCAATCTAGCGGTGACCTGCTCCCGGGGCGTCAAGCTGCTCGCCGATGCCCCGCTAGTGGAGGTGGCCGACGGTGACTATGACGTGATTGTTCTGCCCGGTGGCGTTAAAGGTGCGGAGTGCTTTCGTGACAGTCCCCTGCTGGTCGAAACGGTAAAACAGTTTCACCGCTCGGGCCGGATCGTGGCGGCTATCTGCGCGGCGGCAGGTATTGTGCTGGTTCCGCACAATCTCTTCCCCATCGGCAATATGACCGGTTTTCCAGCGCTGAAGGATCGCATCCCTGAGGAGCAGTGGCAGGATAAGCGCGTCGTCTGGGATCCACGGGTGAATCTGCTCACCAGCCAGGGGCCGGGAACGTCGATCGATTTTGCGCTGAAGATTATCGACCTGCTGGTCGGGCGCGAGAAAGCACATGAGGTGGCGTCGCAGCTGGTAATGGCGGCGGGGATCTATAACTTTTACGAAGCGTAAGCAATAAAACGCCGGGTGGCGGCTTCGCCTGACCCGGCCTACATTATGCACTTTGTAGGCCCGGCAGGCTCGCCGGGCGTTTTCTTATGGGCGATAAACCTTCACATTAGTGAAGCCCTGCTCGTGCAGGTAGAGCGCCTGCAGGCGGCTCATCACGCCACGCTCGCACCACAGCAGCCAGGTTTTGCTCTGATCGAGATCGCCAAATTTGGTGCTCAGCTTGTAGAACGGCAGCGTTACCACGTCGACGCCCTCCACCACTAGCGGCTTGCTCTCCTGATCGTCCGGAGAGCGGATATCCAGCACCACGTCGTTCGGACCAAAGCCGGTGACGGTCTCTACCTCTACCACTTCCTCTTCGGTTCGCTGCGCGATCTCGCGGATGTCGACGTTGGTCGCCTCTTCCACCACCCGATCGAGGATCGCAAAATCGAAGTTCTGCTCTTCGGCTTCGATCTTCGACTTCACTGCTTTTACCGTCGGGCTTTTGGAGATCACGCCACAATATTCCGGCATGGTACGGGAGAAGTCTTCCGTGCCGATCGCGCGAGCCACGTCGATAATGTGCTCTTTATCGTGGGAGATCAGCGGACGCAGGATCAGCGTATCAGAGACGTTATCGATCAGACGCAGGTTGGTCAGGGTCTGGCTAGAGACCTGGCCCAGCGCTTCACCGGTGACCAGGGCCTGCACACCGTAACGCTCGGCGACCTTAGAGGCCGCACGCACCATCATGCGTTTCAGCACCACGCCCATCTGACCGTCATCGACTTTTTCCAGGATCTCACCGACCACCGGCTCAAAGTTGATCGCCACAAAGCGTACGCGATGCGAGCTGCCGAAGCGGTTCCACAGATAGTGAGCCACCTGACGCACGCCAATTTCGTGCGCTGCGCCACCGAGGTTAAAGAAGCAGTAGTGCACGCGGCAGCCACGGCGCATCAGCATATAGCTGGAGACGCTGGAGTCAAAGCCACCGGAGATCAGCGACAGGACATCCTCCTGGGTACCGATAGGGAAGCCACCGATGCCTTCCGAGCGGCGCGTTATCAGCAACAGGCGATCGTCTTCAATCTCCAGATGGACCGTGTAATCCGGGTGGGTCAATTTTACGCGAGCGCTCTCAATATGCTGATTCAGCCCGCCACCGACGTAGCGTTCTACTTCAATGGAGCTAAACTCATGTTTACCGCGACGTTTCACGCGCACGCAGAAGGTTTTCCCCTCTAGCTGCTCGCGATACTGGGCCAGCGCTTTCTCGAAAATGTCATGCAGGGAGGTATAAGGCACATCTTCTACCTCCAGAATATGGTGAATACCGGGAATACGGGTCAGCGCATCGCGGATAGCAGGACGCAGGGACTCGTCTTTGGTACGCACTTCCACGTGGTCCCAGTGACGAACGACTTTAATCTCTTCGTCGTGGTGCTTCAGAACGTTACGAATGTTTCCGGTTAAAATTTTAATAAAGCGCAAACGCACGGATTGGCTTTTGATGGTGATTTCCGGGAACAATTTAATGATAAACTTCATGGCGGCAAAGGTTCTTTGGCAAGTCGCATAGTGGACTTGTGGGGGATTAATACAGCAGCCCCTAACCGCGGCTGCTTCCAGGCGCGCAAGTATACCACCATCGGGGTCTACCTTGCACACCGCATGACCATTGCGCGTTATTTAATACGCGGCCCGACTTCGCTACCATAGCGCAGACGAATAAAACGAGAGTCAGACATCCTTATGGCAAAGAAAAACGACGCACCGGCCAGCTTTGAAACGGCGCTTACCGAGCTGGAACAGATAGTGACCCGTCTTGAGAGCGGCGATCTGCCCCTTGAAGAGGCCCTGAGCGAATTCGAACGCGGCGTGCAGCTGGCACGCCAGGGGCAGACCAAGTTACAGCAGGCGGAGCAGCGCGTGCAGATCCTGCTGTCAGAACAGGAAGAGGCCCCGCTCACCCCCTTTACCCCGGACGCCGAGTAATATGGATTTTACTGAACAATTAGAAACCTGCGTCGAGCAGGCTAATGCCGCGCTGCGGCGTTTCATTGCTCCCCTGCCCTTTCAGAACACTCCACTGGTTGAGGCCATGCACTATGGCGCACTATTAGGCGGCAAGCGTCTGCGACCCTTTTTGGTCTATGCCACAGGCAGCATGTTTGGCGTCAGCGTCAACACGCTGGATGCCCCCGCCGCCGCCGTGGAGTGCATACACGCCTACTCCCTGATCCATGACGATCTGCCAGCCATGGACGATGACGATCTGCGCCGGGGCCAGCCGACCTGCCACATTAAATACGGTGAGGCGAGTGCCATTCTGGCGGGAGATGCCCTGCAAACGCTGGCGTTCTCTATCCTTGCCGATGCACCGATGCCGGAGGTGACCGATCGCGATCGGCTGGCGATGGTTGCCGAGCTGGCACAGGCCAGCGGCGTGGCAGGTATGTGCGGCGGCCAGGCGTTGGATCTGGACGCCGAAGGTAAACAGGTGCAGCTTGCCGAGCTGGAGCGTATCCACCGCCATAAAACCGGGGCGCTGATCCGCGCGGCGGTGCGCATGGGTGCTCTGACCGCCGGTGAACGGGGTCGTGACGTGCTGCCGATTCTGGATCAATACGCTGAGTGTATCGGTCTGGCCTTCCAGGTACAGGATGACATTCTGGATGTGGTGGGTGATACTGCAACTCTCGGCAAACGTCAGGGGGCCGATCAGCAGCTGGGTAAAAGCACCTATCCCGCCCTGCTGGGCCTTGAGCAAGCCCGGACGAAAGCCCGTGACCTGATTGACGACGCCCGCAGCGCGTTAGCGCAGCTGGCCGCCCACTCTCTGGACACCTCGACCCTTGAAGCGCTGGCCGACTTTATAATTCAGCGTGATAAATAAACAACAATGAGTCTCTGATGAGTTTTGATACTGCCAAATACCCGACCCTGGCGCTGGTGAATGCCACCCAGGATCTGCGCCTGCTGCCTAAAGAGAGCCTGCCGAAGCTGTGCGACGAGCTGCGCCGCTATCTTCTCGACAGCGTGAGCCGCTCCAGCGGCCACTTCGCCTCCGGGCTTGGCACGGTTGAGCTGACCGTGGCACTGCACTATGTCTACAATACGCCGTTCGATCAGCTTATCTGGGACGTCGGCCATCAGGCTTACCCACACAAAATCCTGACCGGTCGCCGGGATCGCATCGATACCATCCGCCAGAAAGGCGGCCTGCACCCCTTCCCATGGCGCGGCGAGAGCGAGTATGACGTGCTGAGCGTCGGCCACTCCTCTACCTCGATCAGCGCCGGGATTGGCATCGCGGTAGCAGCAGAGAAAGAGGGCAAGCAGCGCCGTACCGTCTGCGTGATTGGCGACGGGGCGATCACCGCCGGTATGGCCTTCGAGGCGATGAACCACGCCGGTGATATCCGACCGGATATGCTGGTGATCCTCAACGACAACGAGATGTCGATTTCCGAGAACGTTGGCGCGCTTAACAACCATCTGGCGCAGCTGCTCTCGGGCAAGCTCTATTCCACCCTGCGCGAAGGCGGAAAGCGGGTCTTCTCCAATGTGCCGCCGATCAAAGAGCTGCTGAAACGCACAGAAGAGCATATTAAGGGCATGGTTGTGCCCGGCACCCTGTTTGAAGAGCTGGGCTTTAACTACATCGGCCCGGTTGACGGCCATGATGTGCTGGGTCTGGTCACCACGCTGAAAAATATGCGTGACCTGAAGGGCCCGCAGTTCCTGCACATCATGACTAAAAAAGGACGCGGCTACGAGCCCGCCGAAAAGGATCCGATCACCTTCCACGCCGTACCGAAATTCGATCCGGCCAAGGGAACGCTGCCAAAAAGCAGCGGCGGGATGCCCTCCTACTCGAAAATTTTCGGCGACTGGCTGTGCGAGACAGCGGCACAAGACGACAAGCTGATGGCCGTTACGCCCGCAATGCGCGAAGGCTCGGGCATGGTGGAGTTCTCCCGCACCTATCCGCAACAGTATTTTGACGTGGCGATTGCCGAACAGCACGCGGTGACCTTTGCCGCCGGGCTGGCGATTGGCGGCTACAAGCCGGTGGTGGCGATCTACTCTACCTTCCTGCAGCGCGCCTATGACCAGGTGATCCACGACGTGGCGATCCAGAAGCTGCCGGTGCTGTTTGCTATCGATCGGGCGGGGATTGTCGGCGCGGACGGGCAGACGCACCAGGGGGCGTTTGATATCTCCTTCCTGCGCTGCGTGCCGGAGATGGTGATCATGACCCCGAGCGACGAGAACGAATGTCGCCAGATGCTCTACACCGGCTACCACTACAGTGAAGGCCCGAGCGCCGTGCGCTATCCGCGCGGCAACGCCGTCGGCGTCACCCTTGAGCCGCTGGCCGCGTTGCCTATCGGTAAAGGGGTCGTGAAACGTCAGGGTGAAGCGATCGCGATCCTTAACTTCGGTACGCTGATGCCGGAGGCGCAGAAAGCCGCCGAGACGCTGAACGCCACGCTGGTGGATATGCGTTTTGTGAAGCCCCTCGACGAGGCGCTGATTCTGGAGCTGGCCGCAACCCATACTTCTCTGGTCACCCTGGAAGAGAACGCCATTATCGGCGGTGCGGGCAGCGGCGTGAATGAAGTGCTGATGGCTAACCGTAAACCGGTTCCGGTTCTCAACCTCGGCCTGCCGGACTACTTTATCCCGCAGGGCACCCAGGAGGAGGCGCGCATCGAGCTGGGCCTCGACGCCGCCGGCATTATCGCAAAAATTCAGACCTGGCTGGCCTGAGCCTCCGGTTCCGCTCCTGCTATGCTTAAGGGTACTCGTACCCTTAAGCAGGAGTGGAACCGTGCAATACAATACGTTAGGAAAAACAGATCTTAAGGTTTCCCGTCTTTGTCTTGGCTGTATGACCTTTGGCGAACCGGATCGGGGCAGTCACGCCTGGACCCTGCCAGAAGAGAGCAGCCGTCTCATCATCAAGCACGCCCTTGAGGGCGGCATCAACTTTTTCGACACCGCAAACAGCTACTCCGACGGCAGCAGCGAAGAGATCGTTGGCCGGGCGCTGAAAGATTTCGCCTACCGCGAAGAGGTGGTGGTCGCCACCAAGGTTTACCATCAGGTGGGCGATCTGCCGGAAGGGCTTTCTCGCCCGCAGATCCTGCGCTCGATTGATGACAGCCTGCGCCGGCTCGGCATGGAGTATGTTGACCTGTTGCAGATCCATCGCTGGGACTACAACACCCCTATCGAAGAGACGCTGGAAGCGCTGAACGACGTGGTCAAGGCCGGTAAGGCGCGCTACATCGGCGCATCGTCTATGCATGCCTCGCAGTTCGCCGAGGCGCTTAAGCTTCAGGAGCAGCACGGCTGGGCGCGCTTTGTCACCATGCAGAACCACTACAATCTTATCTACCGTGAAGAAGAGCGCGAGATGCTGCCGCTCTGCTATCAGGAGGGCGTGGCGGTGATCCCGTGGAGCCCGCTGGCGCGCGGCCGTCTGACGCGCCCGTGGGGAGAAACCACTGCTCGCTCGGTGTCAGATGAATTTGGTAAAACGCTCTATAACGAGAGCGACGCCGGGGACGCGCAGATTGCCGAGCGGCTGGCGGCGATTGCAGAAGATACCGGAGCGACCCGGGCACAGGTGGCGATTGCCTGGCTGCTGAGTAAGCCCGGCGTGGCCGCCCCGATTATCGGCGCATCCCGGGAAGAGCAGCTTGAGGAGTTGATTCAGGCGGTAGAGTTAACCCTGACGCCAGAGCAGATTGCCGAGCTGGAGACGCCATATAAGCAGCATCCGGTGGTAGGGTTCAAATAGGTTCGGTTGATCTGAAACCCCCAGGCCGGATAAGGCGTTACCGCCGCCATCCGGCATTTTACCCCGCTAAAGGATACCAATGGGCCAGTGATGGCCAATCAGATAGAGGATCCCTGCCGCCACGATCCCGGCGACAATATCATCAACGATGATCCCCATCCCGCCGTGCACGTTGCGGTCAAACCAGCGGATCGGCCACGGCTTCCACATATCAAAGATACGGAACAGCACAAACCCGGCGGCCACCCACTGCCAGTCATTGGTAGGTAACGCCATCAGGGTGATCCACATCCCGATAAACTCATCCCAGACGATGCTGCCATGGTCATGCACGCCCATATCCTTTGCCGTCTGATGACACAGGTAGACGCCAATACAGATAGAGAGCATCACCACCATGGAGTAGAGCTGCCACGGCAGGAAGGTCATCAGATACCAGAACGGGATCGCCGCCAGCGAACCCATGGTGCCTGGCACCACCGGACTCAGGCCGCTGCCAAACCCGGTGGCCAGCAGGTGCCACGGGTTACGCAAGTTCAGGCGGCTTTTGGCGATATCTTTAGTGCGCGGCAAAATGGTCATATCCTTTCCAGTCAAAAGTCACTGCCCTGCCCTCGCGGGTAAAGCTGATGCCGTCGATATCGGCGCTCATCCGCCCGATGCAGGTATACGGAATGCCAAGCTGACCAATCGCCACCTCCAGCGCACCGCGATTCAACTCGGGCACGGTGAAGCAGAGTTCGTAATCTTCACCGCCGCCCAGCGCCCAGCGCAGGGCCTGGTCTGGATCCACATGGCGATGCAGGGCATCCGAGTACGGCAGCGCATCCACGTCGATCATCGCGCCGCACTCGCTGGCCTGCAAAATGTGTCCCAGATCGGAGATCAGCCCGTCGGAGAGATCGATGGCCGAGTTAGCCAGATCGCGCAGCGCCTGGCCGTGCAAAATACGCGGCGTCGGGCGCAGATGGCGTTTGATCAGCCAGTCGGCGTCTTTGGGATCGTCTACCTGCAAACGATCCTGGAGGATCGCCAGTCCGGCGGCGCTGTCTCCCGGCGTGCCGGTGACGTAGATCCAGTCTCCGGGCTTCGCGCCAGAGCGTTTCAGCGCCCGGCCCACGGGAACGTAGCCGTGAATACCCAGCGTCATGGAGAGCGGCCCGCGCGTCGTGTCGCCGCCGATGAGCTGCATGTCGTAGTAGCTAAGCTGCTCGAACAGGCTATCGCTAAACGCTTTCAACCAGGGCTCGTCGACCTCTGGCAGGGTCAACGCAAGGGTCAGCCACGCCGGGTCAGCGCCCATCGCCGCCAGGTCGCTCAGGTTTACTGCCAGCGCTTTGTAGGCCAGGTCGGCAGGATCGATATCCGGGAGAAAGTGGATGCCCGATACCAGCGTATCGGTACTGATTGCCAGGGTCTGTTTTTCCGGAACGTTCAGCAGCGCGCAGTCATCGCCGATGCCGGTTTCGACATCCAGACGCGCACGTCTGACACGGTTAAAGTAACGGGCAATAAGGGAGAATTCGCCGCATGCCATACGTTATGCCTCAGCAGAATAAATGAGTAAGGCCGGGGCGAAGCGGCAACTGCGCTCCGCCGTACCGGCCTTGAGATTACTTTTTGTGGGGGCGGATCGCGGGTGCGGCTTTATCCAGCACGCCATTCACAAACTTGTGGCTGTCTTCTGCACCAAACGTTTTTGCCAGTTCAATGGCTTCGTTGATGGCAACCTTGTACGGCACGTCATCACGTTTGGAGAGTTCAAACAGCGCGATACGCAGTACCGCTTTCTCAACCTGGCCCAGCTCTTCAAGCAGGCGGGACAGATAGGGCTTCATCAGGCCGTCGAGATATGCGCTGTTAGTCGCCACCCCGGACAGCAGCTCGCGGAAGTAAGCGATGTCAACGTCTTTGACATCCTGTTCCGCCAGGAACTGGTATTCAACATCGGCGATGTCGTTCTGGGACAACTGCCAGGAGTAAAGCGCCTGGACGGCACACTCACGGGCGCGGCGACGAGCAGCAGGTTTCACGGAATTCCCCTTACAAAAATCAGCCTTGAATGGCTTTCAATACATTAATCATTTCAAGCGCGGTCAGTGCTGCTTCAGCACCCTTGTTACCCGCTTTCGTGCCAGCGCGTTCGATGGCTTGTTCAATACTTTCAGTGGTGAGCACACCAAAGGCTACCGGAATGGCGCTCTCCTGAGCCACGTGCGCCAGGCCGTTGCTTGCGCCGCCCGCGACGTATTCGAAGTGTGCCGTACCGCCACGGATCACCGTGCCGAGCGCAATAATCGCATCGTATTTACCGGCTTTTGCCAGCGCGCCCGCCGCCAGAGGCAGCTCATAAGCACCTGGAACCCAAACAACGGTGATGTTTTCATCTTTAACCTGGCCGATACGCTTCAGGGCGTCGATAGCACCTTCCAGCAGGCTGTCGTTGATGAAGTTGTTGAAACGCGCAATGGTGATGGCGACGCGAGCGTCCGGGGCAGCAACAGTAGCTTCAATAATGTTCATAAACTTACCTTAGGGTTCTCATATAGCCCCCGCAGGGGGGCGGATTTTATCATACTATTTTACGCACTGCTTCCCTTTTACGAGCGCACTACGCGGGGATCAGATGCAGGCACAGATCCGGGCCTACCTGACGGATTTCGGTGAACTTAAGCTGCGGCGCGGCGGCCAGGCTCTCAAGCCCTGGCAGAACGCAGAGGCCACGCGCCTCGCTGCCTAACAGCTTCGGTGCCAGATAGACAATCAGCTCGTCCACCAGCCCGGCCTGCAGCAGCGCGCCCGCCATCTGCGCGCCCGCTTCAACCCAGATGCTGTTAATCTGCTGGCGTCCCAGCAGCATCATCATTGAGACCAGATCGAGATGGCCGTTATGTTCAGGAACCAGAATGTGGCGCACCCCGTCCGGCCACTGGCGCTCGTCGGCGCGGGTGCGGGCAAACCAGGTTTCGCCCGGCTGCTGAACAAGACGATGCGCCGGCGTCACACGGTTCTGGCTGTCGACAACGATACGCACCGGCTGACGCAGATCTGCCTGGGCATAGCGCGCCTGGGTATCAGCACCCAGCTCGTCCCAGCGGACGGTCAGAGCCGGATCGTCCGCCAGCACCGTGGCGCTGCTGGTTAATATCGCGTGGCTCTCGGCGCGCAGGCGCTGAACGTCCCGGCGCGCTTCGGGCGAGGTGATCCACTGGCTCTCGCCGTTGGCCATCGCCGTGCGTCCGTCCAGCGACGCGCCGAGCTTGAGCTGGATCCACGGGAAGCCGGTACGCATGCGCTTGAGGAAGCCGCGGTTAAGCCGCTCGGCCTCGCTCATCATCAGACCGTGACTGACCTCGATTCCCTCCTGGGCGAGACGATATAGTCCCCGGCCCGCCACCTGCGGGTTGGGATCCTGCATCGCCGCGACGACGCGGGCGACACCGGCGTTAATCAACGCCTCGCAGCAGGGCGGCGTCCGGCCATGATGGCTGCACGGCTCCAGCGTCACATAGGCAGTAGCACCGCGGGCGCGCTCACCCGCCATGCGCAGGGCGTGCACCTCGGCATGCGGCTCACCGGCGCGCAAGTGGAACCCTTCCCCGACGATCTCACCCTCTTTCACAATCACGCAGCCTACGTTCGGATTAGGATGGGTGGTGTAACGCCCGCGCTGCGCCAGCTTCAGCGCGCGGGCCATGTATATCTCGTCCTGCTTGTCGTCCTGCTTATCTTCCAGCATGAGCCTAGTCCTGTAAGCGGGCGATCTCTTCGCCGAATTCGCGGATATCTTCAAAGCTGCGGTAGACAGAGGCAAAGCGGATATAGGCCACTTTATCGAGCTTTTTAAGCTGCTCCATCACCAGGTTGCCGATCATCTTGCTGGGCACTTCGCGTTCACCGGTGGCCCGCAGCTGGGATTTAATATGATTAAGGGCCATCTCGACGTCGTCGGCGCTGACCGGGCGCTTCTCCAACGCTTTAAGCATGCCGCTGCGCAATTTGTCTTCGTTAAACGGCTCGCGGACCTCGTTGCTCTTCACCACCCGCGGCATCACCAGCTCTGCCACTTCAAAGGTCGTGAAGCGCTCGTTGCACACCAGGCACTGGCGGCGGCGGCGCACGGAGGAGCCTTCGCCCACCAGGCGAGAGTCAATTACTTTGGTATCCACGGCGAAACAGAATGGGCAATGCATACGGCGTCCTGAAGATAAAATTAACTGAAATCTATTTTAACCCGATATGCCGCGACAACAAAGGCATCAGCACTTTTGGGATAAAGGATCGATGCCAAGCGTGTCCGAACGATCTACCCTTACAGGCAATAACTTGTTTAAGGAAACCGCCATCATGACAAGACGTTATCTGAAGCTCGCCCTGCTGGGGAGCCTGTTTACTCTTAGCGCCTGCGCCCAACAGAGCGAGGTGCGTCAGCTGCATCAGAGCGTGAGCACGCTCAATAAAGAGATGAGCAAGCTCAATCAGGAGACGGTGAAGATCACCCAGCAGAACAGCCTGAACGCTAAGTCGGAGAGCGGCGTCTACCTGCTACCGGGTGCCAATACCCCGGCGCGCCTGAACAGCCAGCTCGGTATGCTGCGTATGTCCCTGAAGGATATCGCCCCCAACGCTGGCGGCACGCGCCTGACGCTGCTCATCCAGGGCGAGTCTAATACACCGCTTCCGGCCTTTAGCGGCACGGTTGAGTGGGGACAGATTCAGGGTACCACCGAAAATCCGCAGGAAGTTAACGTTCAGAACCAGCTGATCAGCGCCCCGGCCAGCACCCTTGCGCCGAGCGACGTCAGCGTGCCGCTGCAGCTCAACGGCATCACCCCTGAGCAGCTTGGCTTTATCCGCATCCATGACATTCAGCCAGCCAATATGCAGTAACGTCATATTCGGTTACTTTCTGTAAGGGCGCAGCGCCGCCCTTTTGCCTCGCTCACACCTTTTTACCTCCCCTTACAAACCTCAAATATTGGCAACGTTGCGGAATGCCAGTACAATCGCCCCGTTTTATCTACGCAAACGTGAACGCAATCGATTACGTAGATGATGGATATGTGAAACAACACATATTTTTGTGAGCAAGGAAACTTATAATAGGCCCGCAGAAATACGAAACATTTTGAAAAGCATCAACCGCGTCCTTTCGATCCCATCAGGGACTTTAATCAGTGGCATACATATGAAAAAAACATTACTCGTCGCCGGTGCGGCACTCGCGCTCTCTTCCACCTTCGCCGTGAATGCGGCCGAAACCAGCAACAGCGAGTTCGTCTCCGACTGGTGGCATCAGAGCGTTAACGTGGTAGGCAGCTACCACACCCGTTTCGGGCCGACCATTCGTAACGATACCTACCTGGAGTACGAAGCGTTCGCCAAGAAAGATTGGTTCGACTTCTATGGCTACATGGATGCGCCGGTATTCTTTGGCGGTAACAGCACCGCGCAGGGTATCTGGAACCACGGCTCCCCGCTGTTTATGGAGATTGAACCGCGCTTCTCTATCGACAAGCTGACCGGCACCAGCCTGGCGTTTGGTCCGTTCAAAGAGTGGTACTTCGCAAACAACTATATCTACGACATGGGCCGCAACAAAGCGGGCCGTCAGAGCACCTGGTACATGGGTCTGGGTACGGATATCGATACCGGCCTGCCGATGAGCCTCTCCCTGAACGTCTACGCGAAATACCAGTGGCAGAACTACGAAGCGGCGAACGAGAACGAGTGGGATGGCTACCGCTTCAAGGTGAAATACTTTGTACCGATCACCCAACTGTGGGGCGGCCAGCTGAGCTATATCGGCTTTACCAACTTTGACTGGGGTTCCGAGCTGGGCGACAAGGATTTCCGCGATCTGAACGGCATGCAGGCGCGTACCAACGACTCTATCGCCTCCAGCCACATTCTGGCCCTGAACTACGATCACTGGCACTACTCGGTGGTGGCGCGTTACTGGCACAACGGCGGCCAGTGGAATGACGATGCCAGCCTGAACTTCGGCAGCGGCAACTTCAACGTCCGCTCTACCGGCTGGGGTGGTTACCTGGTAGCAGGTTACAACTTCTAAGCTGCCTGGCCTACAAAAAGCACGACACGTAGGCCGGATAAGCGCAGCGCCATCCGGCGTCAGGCATAAAAAAAGCCAGCGTAATCGCTGGCTTTTTTGTTGGCTTTTTTTGCTGGAGAAGCGCCGGTTAAGGCAGAATTGACGGCTGATCCGCCCCTTCTTTCTCTACCTTCTGCTGCAGCAGATGCTCACGCTTCATTCCAAGCTTCAGCGCCAGCGCCGAGGCTACGTAGATGGACGACGCCGTACCGATGGAAACACCGATCAGCATGGTCAGGGAGAAGCCCTGGAGCATTGCGCCACCGAAGAGATAGAGCATCAGGATCACCACCAAGGTGGTCCCTGAGGTGATCAAGGTACGGTGCAGCGTCTGGGTCAGCGACACGTTAAAGATCTCGTAAGGCGTACCGCGACGGATTTTGCGGAAGTTCTCACGAATACGGTCGGAAACCACGATGCTGTCGTTAAGCGAGTAGCCGATAACGGACATCAACGATGCCACGATGGTCAGATCCACTTCGATCTGGAACAGCGACAGCACGCCCATGGTAATGATCACGTCGTGCGCCAGGGCGATAACCACCCCTGCCGCCAGACGCCACTCAAAGCGGAAGCCGACGTAAACCAGGATGGAGATCAGCGCGACCAGCAGCGCCATGGCACCGTTCTGTGCCAGATCGGCACCGACGCTTGGCCCCACGAACTCGATGCGTTTTACCGCCGCGTTCTGGTTGGTGGCCTCGTTAATGACGCTCACCACTTTGCTGCCCAGCGCCTGACCACCGGTTGCCCCTTCGGCAGGCGGCATGCGCACCATCACGTCACGGCTGCTGCCAAAGTTCTGCAGCAGCGGATCTTCAAAACCGGCTTTCTGCAGCGCGTCACGCATCATGTCCATATCGGCCGGTTTTTCCAGCGAGATTTCAATGACCGTACCGCCGGTGAAGTCGAGACCCCAGTTAAAGCCGCGCACGCCGATAATGATAATCGACAGGATCAGCAGAAACCCGGAGATGCCGAAAGCCCAGTAATCCCAGCGCATAAAGTCATAGACCTTACGCCCGTGGTTCAATTGTTCAACAGTATATTCCTGTGCCACAACGCACTCCTCAGATAGACAGCTTGTTGATGCGTTTGCCGCCGTACAACAGGTTTACGATGGCACGTGTACCGACGATGGCGGTAAACATTGACGTCGCCACACCGATACCGGTAGTAATCGCAAAGCCTTTAATTGCCCCGGTGCCTACGGCATACAGGATGATGACCTTGATAAGCGTCGTGACGTTAGCGTCAAAGATGGAGCTAAATGCGCCTTTGTAGCCTTCGTCGATCGCCTGCTGTACCGAACGCCCGTTGCTCAACTCTTCTTTGATACGTTCGTTAATCAGCACGTTGGCATCCACCGCCACCGCAAGGGTTAAGACGATCCCCGCGATACCCGGCATGGTCAGGGTGGCCCCCGGCAGCAGAGACATCACGCCGACGATCAGCACCAGGTTGGCAATGAGCGCCGAGGTCGCGATCAGACCAAACTTCTTATAGAAGAAGATCATGAAGATAATGGAGGCAGCGAGGCCCGCCAGACACGCTTCCAGACCCTGCTGAATGTTCTGCATCCCAAGGGTTGGGCCGATGGTGCGCTCTTCAACGATCTGGATTGGCGCAATCAGCGCGCCCGCACGCAGCAGCAGCGAAAGCTGACGCGCTTCGTTCGGGTTGTTGATGCCGGTGATGCGGAAGCTGTTGCCAAGGCGAGACTGGATGTTGGCGATGTTAATCACCTCTTCCTGCTTCACCAGCACGGCACGACCGTTGGCATCTTTCTTACCGCTGTCCTTGTACTCCACAAACAGGGTCGCCATCGGCTTGCCGATGTTGTCCTTGGTGAAGTTAGACATGATGTTACCACCAGCGCTGTCCAGCGAGATGTTAACCTGCGGCTGGTTGTACTCATCCTGGCTGGAGGTGGAGTCGGTGATGTGATCTCCGGTCAGAATAACGCGTTTGTACAGCACAACCGGCTGCCCTTCGCGCATCTGCTTCACTTCCGAGTCGCCCGGCACGCGGCCTGATGTGGCAGCAGAGCTGTCCGCGTTGGTATTAACCAGACGGAACTCCAGCGTTGCGGTCGCGCCCAGGATCTCTTTCGCGCGCGCGGTGTCCTGAATACCCGGCAGCTCGACGACGATACGGTCAGCGCCCTGACGCTGCACCAGCGGCTCAGCAACACCCAGCTGGTTAACACGGTTGCGCAGAATGTTGATGTTCTGCTGCACCGCGTACTCGCGGGCTTCGCTCAGGCGGGCATCGGTCATCACCGCACGCAGCGCGTTGCCGCCCTGGGTGTTGATAACCAGATCGCGGTGGCGTGGCGTCAGATAAGAGATAGCAGCGTCACGTGCCGCGCTGTCGCGGAACACGATGCTCATACCGTAGTTATCTTCTTTGCGCACGTTGGTATAGGCAATGCCCTTCTCGCGCAGATCGCTGCGCAGGCTGTCCATGTTCTGCTCCTGGAGCTTACCGAGCGCGGTGTCCATATCCACTTCCATCAGGAAGTGCACGCCGCCACGCAGGTCGAGGCCGAGTTTCATCGGCTCCGCTTTCAGCATGGAGAGCCAGCGCGGGGTGGCCGGAGCAAGGTTCAGCGCCACAACGTACTTATCGCCCAATACGCTCATCATCGCCTCACGGGCGCGCAGCTGCGTATCGGTGGAGTCAAAGCGGGCAAGGATCGCACCCTCTTCCAGTGCCACAGACTTAGCGGTAATTTTTTGTTCTTGTAAAGTATTCTGGACCTGGATCAGCGTTTGCTCACTGGCGGCGACACCGCGCGCGCCAGTGATTTGAACAGCCGGATCCTCACCATAAAGGTTGGGAAGTGCGTAAAGCAGGCCGACGACAATGACGACGACCAGCATAATGTACTTCCACAAAGGATAACGGTTTAACACGGCAGTTCCCTTTGGGAAAACAGTAGATTACAGCGCCTTCATGGTGCCTTTCGGCAGAACGGCAGCTACGAAGTCACGTTTGATAACCACTTCAGTGGTGTCGTTCAGCGCGATAGCAATGTAGCCAGTTTCCGCTACTTTGGTTACGCGGCCAACCAGACCACCGTTGGTCAGCACTTCATCACCTTTAGCGATGGAGTCCATCAGCTTTTTGTGCTCTTTGGTGCGTTTCTGCTGCGGGCGCAGGATCATGAAGTAGAAGATCAGACCGAAGACGACCAGCATCAGGATCAGAGACATCGGGCTACCCTGCGCCGGTGCACCTGTTGCCGCTACAGCATCAGAAATAAAAAAGCTCATTTAAATTCCCTCATTATTAAAATTAATCAACGTTCAAAGGTGGAACCGGTCGACCCTGACGTTCATAGAAATCGGTCACGAAGCTCTCTAATTTACCCTCTTCGATAGCCTTACGTAAACCAGCCATTAAGCGCTGATAGTGACGCAGGTTATGAATGGTATTGAGGCGCGCGCCCAATATTTCGTTGCAACGATCAAGATGATGCAAGTAAGCGAGCGAATAATTGCGACACGTATAGCAATCACACTCTTCATCCAGCGGACCCGTATCGCTTTTGTACTTCGCATTACGGATTTTTACGACGCCGTTAGTGACAAACAGGTGACCGTTACGCGCGTTACGCGTTGGCATGACGCAGTCGAACATGTCGATGCCGCGACGCACGCCCTCGACCAGATCTTCCGGCTTCCCTACGCCCATCAGGTAACGTGGTTTATCCGCCGGGATCTGCGGGCAGACATGCTCCAGGATGCGGTGCATATCTTCCTTCGGCTCACCGACAGCCAAACCGCCGACAGCGTAGCCATCAAAGCCAATCTCTACCAGACCCTTGACCGAGATATCGCGTAAATCTTCGTAAACGCTGCCCTGGATAATCCCGAACAGCGCGTTTTTGTTGCCCAGCGAGTCGAAGCGATCGCGGCTGCGCTGCGCCCAGCGAAGGGACATCTCCATCGAGCGCTTGGCGTAGTCCCAGTCGGCAGGGTACGGCGTGCACTCGTCGAAGATCATCACGATGTCGGATCCGAGATCGTACTGGATCTCCATCGATTTTTCCGGATCGAGGAAGATCGGATCGCCGTTGATCGGGTTGCGGAAGTGCACCCCCGCTTCGGTGATTTTACGGATATCGCCGAGGCTAAAGACCTGGAAACCGCCGGAATCGGTCAGGATCGGGCCTTTCCACTGCATAAAGTCGTGCAGATCGCCGTGCAGCTTCATGATCTCCTGGCCAGGACGCAGCCAGAGGTGGAAGGTGTTACCGAGGAGGATCTGCGCGCCGGTGGCCTCAACCTCTTCCGGGGTCATCCCTTTTACCGTGCCGTAGGTGCCCACGGGCATAAAAGCAGGCGTTTCAACAACGCCACGAGCGAACACCAGGCGGCCACGACGCGCGCGACCATCGGTGGTATCAAGTTCAAATTTCACTTAACTCTCCAGCATCAGAAAAACAGTCTGACGTTTAAACCGGTGTCGCGGACTTATTCCCCGACACGCTCATGAATAGCGGAAGGATTGTACGTGATAAACATCGCGTCGCCGTAGCTAAAAAAGCGATATTTCTCTTCTACGGCAGCGTGATAGGCATTCATCGTGTGCTGATACCCCGCAAATGCTGATACCAGCATAATCAGCGTCGACTCCGGCAGGTGGAAGTTGGTCACCAGCGCGTCGATCACTTTGTACTGATAGCCTGGGTAGATGAAGATCTGCGTATCGCCAAAGAAGGGTTCGATGAGATCGCTTTTCGCCGCCTGGGCCGCGCTCTCCAGCGAGCGTACCGAGGTGGTTCCCACGGCGATCACGCGATTGCCGCGTGCTTTCGCGGCCAGCACGGCGTCAACCACCTCCTGCGGCACCTCGGCATACTCCGAGTGCATGATGTGGTCTTCAATGCTGTCCACGCGCACCGGCTGGAAGGTACCCGCGCCGACGTGCAGGGTGACAAAGGCCTGCTCAATGCCCTTCTCGCGCAGCGCGGCCAGCAGCGGCTCGTCGAAGTGCAGGCCCGCCGTTGGCGCGGCAACTGCACCCGGCTTTTCGCTATAGACGGTCTGATACAGCTCGCGGTCGGCGTCTTCATCCGGGCGGTCGATATAGGGCGGCAGCGGCATATGGCCGATGGCGTTGAGGATATCCAGCACCGGGCGCGCATCGTTAAACTCCACCTCAAACAGCGCATCGTGACGCGCTACCATGGTGGCCTGGATGCTCTCATCGTCGCCCAGCAGCAGCTCTGCACCCGGCTTCGGCGCTTTAGAGGCGCGAATATGTGCCAGAATACGTTTATCATCGAGCATGCGTTCGACCAGCACTTCAATCTTACCGCCGCTGGCTTTACGGCCAAACAGACGGGCCGGGATGACGCGGGTATTGTTGAACACCAGCAGATCGCCCGGGTTGAGCTTATCGAGCAGATCG
The DNA here is from genome assembly GCF_000759795.1 of Pseudescherichia vulneris NBRC 102420. GTDB lineage: Bacteria > Pseudomonadota > Gammaproteobacteria > Enterobacterales > Enterobacteriaceae > Pseudescherichia > Pseudescherichia vulneris. The sequence continues at coordinate 35,088 of NZ_BBMZ01000012.1, read as the reverse complement.
GTGAAAGTACCATGCGTCAGCGCCCCCGTCGGCCCGTCAAGCGACAGCAAACGACAGCTGCTACGCTCAGGCTGCGGATAGTGGGCAATCAGGGATTCAGGTAGTTCAAAGGAAAAATCGGCAACACGCATGACGCTAACTCAAGACATAATTAAGAGGCGGGTAGTCTAGTGCCGGGGCGTGCTCCCTGCAACCGTTACCCGCCTGTGGATAAAGAATAGACGATGAATTTTCTTGCTCATTTACATCTGGCACATCTCGCACAAAGCTCGCTCTCTGGTAATTTGCTCGCCGATTTTGTGCGCGGCAACCCGGACGGGACCTACGCTCACGAGGTCGTGGAGGGTATCCGTATGCACCGTCGCGTGGATGTCCTGACCGACGGCCTGCCGGAAGTGCGCGAGGCCAAGGCCTGGTTCCGCCCGGAGACCCGCCGCGTCGCGCCCATTACGCTGGACGTCATGTGGGATCACTTTCTCTCCCGCCACTGGGCGCAGATCTCCCCCGATCGGTCACTGCCCGAGTTTGTCCGCTACGCTCGGGCGCAGGTGGCGACCATCCTGCCGGAATCGCCGCCGCCGTTCGTTAACCTCAATAACTACCTGTGGTCGGAAAACTGGCTGGAGCGCTACCGTGAGATGGCGTTTATCCAGCAGGTGCTGAACGGCATGGCGAATCGCCGTCCCCGCCTCGACGCCCTGCGTGACTCGTGGCACGATCTGGACGCCCACTATCCGGCACTGGAGAAGCTGTTCTGGCAGTTCTATCCGCGCATGATGGATCAGGCGCAAAATAAGCAGCTTTAAGCATTGCGTTCTCTTTTCGCCCTTTTATACTGGCCGCGTTGCGCTAAATAACCTGATTATTAAAAGGAGATTTAATATGGTTCTGGTCACGCGTCCGGCTCCGGACTTTACCGCTGCAGCGGTATTAGGCAGCGGTGAGATCGTTGAGAAGTTTAACTTCAAACAGCACACCGCAGGCAAAGCCACCGTGCTCTTCTTCTGGCCGATGGACTTTACCTTCGTCTGCCCGTCTGAGCTGATCGCTTTCGATAAACGCTACGAAGAGTTCCAGCAGCGCGGCGTTGAAGTGGTTGGCGTCTCATTTGACTCTGAATTTGTCCACAACGCCTGGCGTAATACCCCGGTCGAAAAGGGCGGTATCGGCCCGGTGAAGTATGCCATGGTGGCGGATATCAAACGCGAAGTGCAGAAAGCCTACGGCATTGAGCATCCGGACGAGGGCGTTGCCCTGCGCGGATCCTTCCTGATCGATAAGGCGGGCATCGTGCGCCATCAGGTAGTGAACGATCTGCCTTTAGGTCGTAACATCGACGAAATGCTGCGCATGGTTGACGCGCTGCAGTTCCATGAAGAGCACGGCGAAGTGTGCCCGGCCCAGTGGGAAAAAGGTAAAGAGGGAATGAACGCCTCTCCGGACGGCGTGGCGAAGTTCCTTAGCGAACACCTCACCAGCCTGTAAGCGGTGTTGCCTGGTGGCGCTGCGCTTACCAGGTCTGCTATTGCTTCGCAGATCCTCTGCCGGGCAAGGCGTCATAGCCGCCCGGCATTTTTATGCTGACTTCTGCCGCACTTCGCGCCAGATGCCAAGCCCCACCCAGACCAGCACCAGCACACCCAGCCCCAGCGCCGCCCACACCAGCATTTTCTTCCACTGGCTTTGCTGCAACGCCGGATCCACTGCCGTCAACCGCGCATCACCTCCCAGCACAATGCGATCCTCTACCAACGCGTACGGAATATCTGCGTTTGCCTGGCGCAGCGCGGCGGGTACCAGCATATCGACATCCATTGCCTGCGGTTGCGCGGCACCATTACCCCAGGCCAGTAAAAACGGCCCTTTACCCTGGGCGTTGAAGATCAGCGTCTGGCTGGCGCGCTTGCCGGTCACCAGGGCGATGCCGTCCTCAAGCTGGCCGTTAACCGCCGTCACGCGGATCGCCTGCACCATCCCGCCAGTGGGCAACGGCTCAGAGGACTTACCGTTGAGTTGATAAATTACGCTTTTCGCCAGCGGCTGCCATGCGGCCTTTGCCTCGCTGCGGTACTCGATCGCCAGCGGTAGCACGCGCCCTTCCCGGGCTTCGATCACCACTGACACCAGCGGCTGTGGCCGTTGCCAGGAGAACTCTTGCACCGACGAGGAGACGGTTTTCGCCACTGCGTTTAGAGGGATATTTACCGCCGTATTGCTGTAAATCTGCTCCACTGCCGTCGCGCCGGTCAGCGTCGGCGCACGCGCGGCATCATTGAACACCACCAGAACATAACGCATCCCCGTCGGATAGAGTGAGGTACTAAAATCCAGGGTATTCAGCAGCAGGTGGTCGCTGCCAGAGGTCAGATCCATCAGCGGCATATCGCGGTCATACAGCATCCAGTTTTTCAGATCGCTGCTGACGAACACATCTGTCCGTGCCTGCCAGTTGGCAGGCACGGCGTTCCATGTCAGCTTCAGCTGCGACAGCAGAAATTCGTCTTTTTGCGTTTCCGGCAGGGTTAACAGGTAGCTTTTGCTCACCCGCTTTTTGCCTTCGCCATCAAGGCGGATTTCAATGCCGTCCTGCGAGCGCAGCCACAGATTTTCTGACGCGGCGCTATTATCCGGCACCGGTTCGAGGGCGAACAGGCGCAGCGGCAGCGTGCGCGGGGGCGTTTGTTTCTGCACCGCCGGGATCAGCGTAAAAGGCACCGCATGCTCCTGCTGATTGAAGACCCGCACATCGCGCAGATCGGACGCAACGCTGTCAGTATAAATACGCTCCGGCAGCATCACCTGATACAGCGGTGACGCTGACGTCGTCGCCAGCGCCGCGCCCCAGGCATAATCCTGCGGCGTTTCCGAGGTGGCGTCCTGGCTCCAGGCCGGCAGCGACGCGCCGAGCAACGCACAAAAAAGTATCCGTCTGACGATCGTCATTATCCTTGTTCCTCGTTATGCGTCTGTTGTACCCGAGGCGGCAGCGGTGAGAAGTAGCCTACGATCAGCACCAGCACCGCCACGCCAATAAAGGCAACCGCGCGGGCCAGTCCGCCGCCGCCAGCGCTGTCCACCAGCATCAGTTTCACAATCACCACGCCAAGTAGCACCGCACCGCACAGCCATTCACGCCGCGATAACTGCCTGGCGGCACGCAGCATCACCAGCAGCGCCACCAGCATCCAGAACAGCGCGAAGCAGGTCTGTACCAGCCGGGACGACCACAGCGCGCTTATCGACCATTCGATCCCGCCATACCACGCGAGGCTGCGCAACAGCAGGCCGTTCAGCCACCAGAAGGCAAGCCCCGCCAGCAGCAGCGGCACACGTTTATGGATCTTACGTCCCTGCACTGGGAAATAGCGGGCGCACAACCGCGCCAGCACGAGCAGCGCCATTAAGGCAAAGGCGGCACCCTCTTCCAGCGGATTAAGCAATGGCCGGTAGCCCTGCCCCATTACCACGCCATCATCGATATTGGTCAGCAGCAGCATCACCAGCAGGAAGAAGCCCATGGGGGCCAGCGCCAGCGTACCGTACCACTGCGGCCAGACGCGTAACGGCCACAACGAACGTTTCAGCCCGGCGCGCACCAGCAAAATCGTCGCTGCCGCCGATGTCATTGCCAGCCCCGCCTGCCACGGGAACATGCCCCACGGCAGCGTATCGATATACCACCACAGCTCTGCTGCCAGCGCGGTGACAATCATCCAGAACAGCGACAGGTGCATTCCCTGCGAAAGATAAGGCACAGGCGGTGTGCGCTGTTGATACAGCAGCCAGAACGCAGATGGTAGCGCAACACACCAGGCGAGATTTTGCCAGCCAGCGCTGAAGATCGCGCCCTGGGCGGCGATCTGCCAGACCAGCGTCGCCAGCATCAAAGGCCACAGCAGCCAGACGCTATAGCTGAACGCGCGCCAGCGCAACCGTTGCGCGGCCCACTGCCAGCCATGGACGCTCAGGGCGGTGAGCGCCAGCAGGCCCGGCAGATCGTTCATCCATCGGCTTAAGGTCAGCGCCGACAGCCCGTGCAGGGCCAGCAGCCAGAAGATAATGCCTCCCGCCAGCAGGCCATAGCTGCCCTGCGTATTCAGGCCGCGCCACAGCCAGGCGGCGGCGATCCACGTCAGGCTCAGCACCGCAAAAATCATCAGTTGCGACAGCGCTGGCAGCGTATCCTGCACCGCCCACAGCGCGCTGCCCACGGCAAGCAGCAGTAGACCGGTGCCGCTGTAGCTCATCCGCCGTTGCTGTTGCTGAACGCCAAGCCAGAGAATGCCCAGCCCTTCCAACGCCCAGGCCATTGATGTCCAGCGCGCAGAAAGCGCCAGCGGGATCGCCAGCGTGACAAACGCACCGCCCAGCGCCAGCGCGGCCAGCACCAGCGGCCGCCCGAGCTCGGGTTTACGCCGCAGCACCAGCCACGCCAGCAGCAGATAAAACGCGCCGAACCCGAGCGCGGAAAACGCCGGGCCAAAGGTGAAATCCTGAGTGAGAACGTACTGCATGCCAAAACCGATCAGCGGCGGCGCGAACAGCAGCACACCGTCAAGGATACGTTGGCCGCCGCCCTGCGCGCGCAGCGACAGCCCGACGCTCAACACGCCAAACAGCACGATATTGGCGATCAAGAACAGCTGGCAGCTAAGGTAAAACGCAGGCTGATAGCTATAAAGTCCCCATACCCCACCGACGCCAAAGGTAAATAGCAGACCAAGCAGATTAAGCACACGCCAGTGCTGCCAGACGCTGATGGCCAGAATGCCGCAGGAGAGCAGCAGATAGAATGAAAACAGCCCGATGTGGCTGCCGCCGCCGGTAGAGAGCAGCAGCGGCGCGAGATAACCACCGAGGCTGGCGAGCATGGCGAGACTTAAGGCGCGCTGCAATACCGCCAGCCCGACGCTTACCGCACAGATCAGCAGCAGCAAGGCAAACGCCAGCGTCATCGGCAGCATTTGCCAGAGGCGGAACGCGCCAAACACCGTGAGGTAGAGCACGCCGGTAGCACCGCCCTGCAAAATCAGCGCATACACCGGCTGTTTGTGGCGCAGCCGCCAGCCGAGCGCCAGCAGCACCACGGCCGCCAATGCTGCCACGCAGAGGCGCAGCTCCAGCGGGAACAGATCGCGCTCGACGGAATAGCGAAATAAAAACGCCAGCCCGAAGAACAGCAACAGAATGCCGAGTTTCGCCAGGGGGTTACCACGCATAAACCAGCTGACCAGCGAGGAGATCATGCCGCCGCGCGGCTCCTCGGCCAGGGGGGTGCTGGTCGCCATCTGAGTGACGGCGACCGGCTCAGGCAGCGCCGTTTGCGCAGCCCAGGGATCGACGATGGGGTGTTCTGCCGCAGGAACAATGACAGGAACAGGTTCCGGCTCCGCTATTTCATCAGACAACGGTGGTGGAGCAGGTACACTCACCTGCCCCGCCAGCTGCTGCTCCAGCGCCGTCAGCCGTTCACGCAATATGCCCAGTTCCCGCTGCGTATCGCTGCTTTTTCGCCAGGCTCCGATCGCCAGCGCAGGGGCGACAATCACGGCGAGAAAGAGAACAAGACCGGCAACCAGCAAAAGCTCATCCATGGTTTTACCTTCGGTTCGGTGATCACTCCCGAAAGGATATTACATTTCTTTTCAATACTGGTAAAAATGTTGCAACAGGTTCAGCGATTGCGCCAAATCGTGGCGGAGACCGCCGGTAGCGACAGCACATTATCCTCGATGGTGCCGGTGCCCACTTTACACTGCCAGGCAGGAACATCCAGCAGCGGTACATCGCTGAGTACCACCTCGCAGGCCTCGCCGCGGTTGATCGCCACCAGCACGCGTTCATGTTGGTAAACGCGCACAAACACCACCACATCGCCTTCCGCACTCACTACCTGACAGCCGCCGTAACGCAGCGCGCGGCTTTTCTTGCGCAGCGTCGCCATCTGCTGATAAAGCGCAAACAGCGTGGCATCCTGCTGTTTTTTGTCCCACGGGAAGGTCTTGCGGCAGAAGGGATCGTTGTTGCCGTCCAGACCGACCTCATCGCCATAATAGATGCAGGGTACGCCCGGCCAGGTAAAGAGCCAGACCACCCCCAGCGGCATGCGATCCACCTGTTTACCCAGCAGGGAGATAAAGCGGGCGGTGTCGTGGCTGTCGAGCTGGTTAAACATGCGCAGCTGCTGCTGATGCGACAGGCCAGCGCGGTAGTTATTCATCCACGCCGCGCAGGTTTGCGCATCGATATGCTGCGGATCGTAGGAGATGTCGGTGTTGGCCAGAAAGCCCCACACCGGCACGGTAAAGCCCCGGTAGTTCATGGCGGCATCTTCGGCGTCAGCCTGCAACCACTGGCGGGCGTCACCAAAGTGCTCCCCGACGATATAGGCGTCTGGGTTGGTCTCTTTTGCCGCCTGGCTGATGCCGGTGACGTGCAGGAGGTTATTGCGCGCCCCACCCGCCTCGCCCAGCATGTGCACCACATCAAGCCGCCAGCCGTCCATGCTCCACGGGGCTTTCAGCCAGTGGCGTACAATGCTGTCTTCGCCGCCGTAAATCTCCTCTACCAGAGAGGGATCCTGATAGTCCAACTTCGGCAGGCTCGGATAGCCCAGCCAGTCCAGCGCCCGTCCGTCAGCGGAGAAGCTGTACCACGACCGCCAGGGTGATGCCGGGTTATGGCAGGCGCCAGTGGTGCCGCGATTGTGGCGGTCAAACCAGGCGTGGGAGTCTCCGCTGTGGTTGAAGACCCCGTCCAGCAGCAGGCGGAATCCTTCCCGGTGCGTGTTCTCCCGCAGGCGCAGCAGCGCCCCATCGCCGCCGAACTGCGGATCGACGTGGCGATAGTCTTCAGTATCGTATTTATGCACGCTGGGGGCGGTAAAGACCGGGTTCAGGTAGAGCGCAGTGACGCCCAGCTTCTTCAGGTACGGCAGCTTTTCGCTGATCCCGTCGAGATCCCCGCCGTAGAAGGTCGAGCCGCCAGCGTGGGCGGTGACAGGCTCATCCCAGCTGCGCAGCTCAATGTTCTGCCCGGCGGCGTGGTGATAGTAGAGGTTGTCCTGGCTGGACTCGCGCGGCAGGCTGCGGGCAAAGCGGTCGATGAAAATTTGGTAGAAGACCTGATCGGCCACCCACTGCGGCCCGCTATCCGGTGCGTCAACGGCGAACTGCTCCAGCCGGGCAGGAGGAAAGCGGCTAAAGCCCTGCGGGGTAAACCAGATCTGGCGGTCGTCCCACAGCAGCTTAAAGCTATAGCGGCGGCGCGGCTGACCGTTGGTTAAGTCGATCTCAGCCCGCCAGGCCGTAACGCCAGGCTTTGGCGCACTGCGCAGCGGACGCATGCGGATCGAGATCTCTTCGTTATCGTGTTCTGCTCGCAGGGTTACCCGCAGCGGCAGCGCGTCTCCGGTCAGCCACAGGACAACCTGCAGCTTATCTTTGTTCTGTTTTACAAACGGCGCGACCGGAAGATGCCAGGCATTCAGCATAACTGCTCTCCTTTAGATTAACCTGCCAGAGAACAGTATGCGATGTGCGGTGGTTTACGCCACTGCTTTTCGGCGTTTAAACATCCAGCCCACCAGCAGCAGAGCTATCCATGCAAAGCCGACGTAGAGCGAAATGCGGGTCTCAGGGTGGTAGCCAATCAGGGCGATGATAAAGACCAGGAACAGCACGCCGACAACCGTTGTCGGCACTCCGCCCGGCACCTTGAACTTCAGCGCCTTGATCTCTTCCGGCGACAGACGACGACGGAATGCGATCTGCGACAGCAGGATCATAATCCATACCCACACCGTAGCGAAGGTTGCCAGGGAGGCGATCACCAGGAAGATATTCTCCGGCATGATGTAGTTCAGCCAGGCGGCAAACAGCAGCGCCACGGTCATCACCAGCACCGTCACCCACGGAATGCCGCGGCGAGAGGTTTTAGCGAAAATCTGCGGGGCGCTGCCCTGCTCCGCCATGCCGTGCAGCATACGTCCGACGCCAAACACGTCGCTGTTAATGGCTGAAAGCGAGGCGGTCAGCACGACAAAGTTAAGGATACTGGCGGCAAAGGTGATCCCGAGATGCTGGAAGGTCAGCACGAACGGGCTGCCCTGGGTTCCCACCTGGTTCCACGGGTAGATCGACATGATGACAAACAGCGTGCCCACATAGAACACCAGGATGCGCAGCGGTACAGAGTTGATGGCGCGCGGAATCGACTTCTCCGGCTCCTTGGCTTCACCGGCGGTGATGCCGATGATCTCAATGCCGCCGTAGGCAAACATCACCATCTGTAACGCCATCACCGTGCCGAGCCAGCCGTTGCTGAAGAAGCCGCCGTTGCTCCACAGGTTGTGAATGCCGGTAGGCTGTCCGCCGTTGCCGATGCCCCAGATGATGATGCCGAAACCGGCGGCAATCATGATGATGATGGTGGCAACTTTGAAAAACGAGAACCAAAACTCCAGCTCGCCGAAGACCCGGACGCTCATCAGGTTGACGGCGCAGATGATCATCACCACGCTCAGCACCCAGATCCAGTGCGGGACCGTCGGGAACCAGACGCCCATATAGATACCGAAGGCGGTGACGTCGGCGATGGCGACAATCAAAATTTCAAAGCAGTAGGTCCAGCCGGTGATATACCCCGCCAGCGGCCCGAGGTTCTCCTGGGCGTAGCGCGAAAACGAGCTGGCCGACGGGTTATGCACCGACATCTCGCCCAGGGCACGCATAATAATGTACGCCGCCGCGCCGCCAATAATATAGGCCAGCAGCACGCTGGGACCTGCCATCTTGATGGCGTCTGCCGAGCCATAAAACAGCCCGGTACCAATCGCCGAGCCTAGTGCCATAAAGCGGATGTGCCGGGTGCTTAATCCCCGCTTTAGCTTGTTCGTACTTTCCATCGTTTCCACTGCCGTTTAAAAATAAAAAAACCACGGGATTGTAAGCCCCGTGGTTAAAGACGCAACCGTAGATTAATGTGCGTTGGAAGTCACCTGACGTCCCGCGACGCGATCCCAGCAGATTGCCAGTACCGCCATTACTACGGTCGGCATCAACCATGCCAGACCCTGCTCTGCCAGCGGCAGACGCGTCGTCCAGGCCGGTAAGATACCGCCTAACGCCGACGCTTTAATACCGTCCATCACACCGAAGACCAGACTCACAAACATGGCTGGCGCAATGACGCGGGACGAATTATGCCACCAGTTGCGGGTAAAGCTTAATACAACGAGTGCGATACAGGGCGGATAGATCGCCGTCAGCACCGGAATAGAGAGCTGGATCAGATGGCTCAGGCCGAGGTTTGAGACCACCATCGAGAAGCCGCCGAGGATAAACACCAGCGTGCGGTAAGAGAGCGGCACGTACTGAGCGAAGAACTCGGCGCAGGCGCAGGTCAGGCCTACGGCGGTGACCAGGCACGCCAGGAAGATCAGCACTGCCAGCATCATGCTGCCCGCGCCGCCAAAGGTGTGCTGCACGTAGGCATGCAGGATAGCCGCGCCGTTTGCCGACTGATCCACCAGCGTAGCGCTGTCGGAACCGAGGCGGAACAGAGCCAGGTAGAGCAGGGTCAGGCCTACGCCCGCCATCACGCCAGCCAGAACGGTGTAACGGGTCAGCAGACGTGCATCGCTGACGCCACGAGAGCGGGCCGCGTTGACGATCACGATCCCGAATACCATCGCACCGAGGGTATCCATGGTCAGGTAGCCGTTAACAAATCCGTTGGAGAACGAGGCGTGCTCGTAGGCCTCCATGGCGTGGCTGATCGGGCCAGCAGGCCAGACGACGGCGGCCACCGAGAGCACCACCAGCGCGACGATCTTCATCGGCGCAAGGAAGTTACCCACCGTATCCAGCAGCTTGCCCGGATAGAGCGAGACCAGAATAACGATGGCAAAGTAGACCAGGCTGTAGATAAACAGCGGCATCGCACCGTCGCCAGTCAGCGGAGCAATCCCCACTTCGAACGACACGGTCGCGGTACGCGGGGTCGCAAACAGCGGACCTACAGCCAGGTAGCAGACGGTGGCCAGCAGCACACCGGCCACTTTGCCGATCGGCGCGCTGAGGCTATCGACACCGCCACCCACTTTCGCCAGGGCGATGACCGTTAGCACCGGCAGACCAACCGCGGTGATCAGGAAACCAAAAGCCGCCGTCCAGACGTGTTCACCCGCCTGCAAGCCGACCATTGGCGGAAAAATGATGTTACCCGCGCCGACGAACAACGCGAATGTCATAAAGCCCAGAGCAACGATATCTCGTGGTTTTAAACGATGGGTCATATGTATTAACTGCCTGTGGATGTGGTGTTGAACGTGTTGAATTTTTCGCCAGTCCCTACGGGACAATACAGCGGCAATATCATTAGATTCCAGCGGGATATGCTTCCCACCGGGCGTGGCGAAGAATAGTTTTTCGATTTACCACGCAAATCCAGCCTGTCTGTCATCGACAGGGGCGCAATTTAAACGCTTATAACGTTTAAAGGCAAGATGGGATCGCAAAACCAGATGGTTATCGTAGGGTGGAGTGAATAACCAGCATAAAACGCTAATTATAAGAAAAACACATGGCTAAACATGCGAACAAAAAAGCAGCAACCACAGAAAAAGAGGTGCTGTGCTGAATGGTGCAAAGCTAACAGGCCGCATTTTGCGGCCTGTGGAAAGTTATAGTGACAGTAACGACGCTACTCTGTGCTTTTGGCAATGAGCCTTTCCGGTAGCGTGAAGCTAAATCGGGTGCCTTTGCCCGGCTCGCTGGTAATTTCCAGACGGCTGTCGTGGTGGTTGACCGCATGCTTCACGATCGCCAGCCCTAACCCGCTGCCGCCGGTCTGGCGGGATCGTGCCTTATCAACGCGGTAGAAACGCTCGGTTAGGCGGGGGATATGCTCAGCGGCAATGCCCGGCCCGTTATCCACCACGCTGAACTCTACCCCGCTCGCGACCCGCTGCCAGCTGACGATGATGTGCGTTGCAGGAGGAGTATGATTTACCGCGTTATAGACCAGGTTAGAGATGGCGCTGCGCATCTGCTCATCGCTGCCCAACACCTTCAGGGAAGGATCGACGTGAAACTCAATGGTTTGCCGCTGCTGGCTGAGGGTCTGCGCTTCTCGCTCAACGACCCGCAGCATCATCGGCACATCAATGACCTCGTTCAGGGTATGAATCGGCGAGGCCTCAATTTTTGACAGGGTGAGCAGCTGTTTGACCAGGCCCTCCATGCGGGAGGTCTGCTCACGCATGGTGTGCAGCGCCTTTTCCCGCGTCGCCCCGGCCAGAGTCTGCTCCTGCATCATCTCCAGGTAGCCCTGCAATACCGTCAGCGGCGTACGCAGCTCATGGCTAACGTTAGCAAAGAAGTTGCGTCGTGCCCCCTCCAGCTGGTGCATTTGGGTGACGTCGCGGGCGACCATCAGCAGCTGCTGCTCGCTGTAGGGCATCACGCGGATCTCCAGATGCCGTCCGTTGTTCAGCACCAGGTTAAGCGGTTTAGTAAACGCCTGCTGCTTCAGGTACTGGGTAAACTCGGGGTAGCGCAGCAGGTTGAGGATATTCTGGCCGTTATCGTCCGGCCAGCGCAGTCCCAGCAGCTGCTGGGCAAGGCCGTTACACCAGAAGATCACCCCCTCTTCGGTGGTGAGTACCACCGCATCCGGCAGTGACTCTGCGCCGCTGCGAAAGCGTTTGATCAGGCTGCCCAGCTCTCGGCGGCGCTTTTTGTTGCGCAGCTGCATCTGATGGAGGCCGTAGAGCAGCGGCTCCCAGCTGCCGTGTCCGGGAGGCGGGGTCATGCTGCGGTCAACCCACAGCCACCAGGAGAGCTGGAGCAGATTCCAGAAGTGCCAGATCAGTAATCCGGTGACCGAGGCCAGCAGAAACCACGGCAGATAGCCAAACATTGCTCCAAGCACCAGGGCCGGGATACAGCTTAAAAACAGCTCTAAGACCAGCCTTTTCCATGACAGCCGTTCCAGCACGCGTCACACTCCAGTCAATGATTAGAAACGGGTCGAAAAACGATAACCCGTGCCGCGAACGGTCTGCACCATACGGTCATGGCCGCTCAGCTCCAGCGCTTTACGCAGGCGGCGAATATGCACGTCCACCGTGCGATCCTCAACGTAGACGTTGGTTCCCCAGACGTGGTTCAGCAGCTGTTCGCGGCTGTAGACCCGCTCCGGGTGAGTCATAAAGAAGTGCAGGAGCTTGAACTCGGTCGGCCCCATGTCGAGGGGGTTTTCGCCGGTCATGACCCGGTGAGAGGTGGGATCGAGGCTCAGGCCCTGCATCTCAATCACCTCTTCCACCGCCATCGGCGAGATTCGGCGCATCACGGCTTTAATACGCGCCACCAGCTCCTTCGGCGAGAAGGGTTTGGTGATGTAGTCGTCCGCCCCGGTCTCCAGACCGCGAACGCGATCTTCCTCTTCGCCGCGCGCGGTGAGCATCATAACAGGAATGTCCCGGGTCATGTTTTCGCGTTTCAGGTGCTTAATAAACTGGATCCCTGAGCCGCCGGGCAGCATCCAGTCGAGCAGGATAAGATCGGGCCACGGCTCGTTGAGCTGGTTCACCGCACTGTCATAATCTTCCGCTTCAACAGGCTGAAAGCCGTTTTGCTCGAGTACGAAGCAGACCATCTCCCGAATGGGGGCCTCATCCTCTACGACCAAGATACGTCTCGCCATGATTTGCCCTATATAGTTGTAATCAATATGTTGCGTCGCATTATGCGTCAGTTTTATGACAGATTTATGAAAAGCATGAAGGCAGTATGAACCTGAACGCGTGCAGATGACATCAGCAAGACGATCGCCGCTTTCCCGCTGTGCCTAAACGTTTATAATCCGCCTTACGCTTTTTTGCCATGGAACCGATATGCGCATCCTTCACACCTCTGACTGGCATCTCGGCCAAAACTTTTACAGCAAGAGCCGGGCCGCTGAACATGCCGCCTTTCTGGACTGGCTGCTGGAGACGGCGCAGGCCCAGCAGGTTGATGCCATTATCGTTGCCGGCGATATCTTTGATACCGGTGCCCCCCCCAGCTACGCGCGCGAACTCTACTACCGCTTTGTGGTTCAGCTCCAGCAGACCGGTTGTCACCTGGTGGTACTGGCAGGTAACCACGACTCGGTGGCTACTCTGAACGAATCCCGGGAGATCCTGGCCTTTCTGCACACCACCGTGGTGGCCGCAGCGGGCTGCGCGCCGTTCATTCTTAAGCATCGCGACGGCAAGCCGGGCGCGGTGTTCTGCCCTGTGCCGTTTTTACGCCCGCGCGACATCGTTACCAGCCAGGCGGGTCTCTCCGGCAGCGAGAAGCAGCAGCATCTGCTGGCAGCGATCACCGACTACTATCAGCAGCAGTACCAGCAGGCCTGCGATCTGCGCGGCGATGCGCCGCTGCCGATTATCGCCAGCGGCCACCTGACCACCGTCGGGGCCAGCAAAAGCGACGCGGTGCGCGACATCTATATTGGTACTCTGGACGCCTTCCCGGCGCAAAACTTTCCTCCGGTGGATTACATTGCCCTCGGGCACATTCATCGTCCGCAGATCATTGGCGGTCAGGAGCATATCCGCTACTGCGGCTCGCCTATTGCTCTCAGCTTCGACGAAACCGGCAAGGCGAAAAGCGTTAACCTGGTGACCTTCGCCGACGGCAGGCTGGCGGACGTTACGCCCCTGACCGTGCCGGTGACTCAGCAACTGGCGGTGATCAAAGGCGATCTTGCCGCCATTGGCCAGCAGCTTGAGCAGTGGCGCGGAGCCCCCGCGTCGCCGCAGGTGTGGCTCGATATTGAAATCACTACCGACGACTGGCTGACGGACATGCAGCGCCGGATCCAGGCCATGACCGAGGATCTGCCGGTTGAGGTGCTGCTGGTACGCCGCAGCCGCGAGCAGCGTCAGCGAATGATGGCGGGCGAGCTGCGGGAAACCCTCAGCGAGCTACGCGTGGAGGAGGTATTCGAGCGTCGCCTGGCGCTGGAAGAGCCTGACGACGCACAGGGCCAGCGGGTTCGCACCCTCTTTAGCGCCACCGTGGAAGAGCTGACCCAGGAGCAAGACGTATGAAAATCCTCAGCCTGCGCCTGAAAAACATTAACTCCCTGAAGGGGGAGTGGAAGATTGATTTTACCGCCGAGCCGTTTGCAAGCAACGGCCTGTTCGCCATCACCGGCCCCACCGGCGCGGGAAAAACCACCCTGCTGGATGCTATCTGCCTGGCGCTCTATCATGAGACGCCGCGCCTGAGCAACGTGTCGCAGTCGCAGAACGACCTGATGACCCGCGACACCGCCGAGTGCCTGGCCGAGGTGGAGTTTGAGGTAAAAGGCGTGGCCTACCGCGCCTTCTGGAGCCAGAACCGCGCCCGCAACCAGGCCGGGGGCAACCTCCAGGTACCTCGCGTCGAGCTGGCGCTGTGCGCCGACGGTAAAATCCTCGCCGATAAGGTGAAAGATAAGCTGGAGCTCACCGCCACCCTGACGGGGCTGGACTATGGCCGCTTTACCCGCTCGATGCTGCTCTCCCAGGGGCAGTTTGCTGCCTTCCTGAATGCCAAACCGAAAGAGCGAGCCGAGCTGCTGGAAGAGCTGACCGGCACCGAGATCTACGGTCAGATCTCGGCGATGGTATTTGAAAAACACAAGGCGGCGCGAACCGAGCTGGAGCAGCGCCAGGCCCAGGCTGAGGGCATCCAGCTATTGAGCGCCGAGCAGATCCAGATCCTGAATGAAAGTTTGCAGGTGCTTACTGACCAGGAGCAGACGCTGGTCGCTACCCAGCAGCGCGAGCAGACTCTGCTCCACTGGTTGACGCGCGGCGACGAACTGCGTGCCGACGCAGGCCGGGCACAGACAGCGCTGAATAGCGCCCAGCAGGCGCTGGAGACCGCCCATCCACAGCTTGCCGCGCTGGAGCAGGCTCGCCCCGCCCAGCAACTGCGTCCGGTGTGGCAGAGCTTACAGGAGCAGATCCGCACTCACGGCCAGACCCAGCGTCAGGCCGATGAAGTGAATACTCGCTTACAACAGCAGCTGAGCAAGCGCAGCCGCATTCGCGCCGCCGCCGACGCGCAGATAAGCGCGCTACAGCAGGAACAGAAAACGCTGGCCGACTGGCTGACCGCCCACGAACGCTGGCAGCGGTGGCAGAGCGAACTCACTGGCTGGCGGGCCAACTTTGCTCAGCAGGCCGAAGAGAAGAAGCACGCCCTGACGCTCAGCGCACGCCGGGAAAAGCTTCAGCAGCAGCTGACGGCGCTGAACGCGCCTGGGCTGGATCTGAGCGCCGAGGCGTTGCAGCAGGCAATAGCCGATCTCGCTCAACAGCGCCCGCTGCGCCAGCGTCTGAACGTGCTGCATGCCAGCTTCGCTCCTCTTCAGCAGCGTATCAAGCAGCTGCAAAAAACGCTGGTCGAGAGCAACGCCGAGCAGGCAGCTCTCAACCAGACCCTGACCGAGCGGCGTCAGGCGTATAAAGAGAAGAATGCGCTGCTGACCGAGGTGAAGACGATTTGTGCCCTCGAAGAGCGGATCAAAGGGCTGGAGGCCGAGCGTGAACGACTGCGGGCCGGCGAGCCCTGCCCGCTCTGCGGATCGACAGCCCACCCGGCGGTCGCGGAGTACCAGGCGATGACCGTGGATGCCAACCAGGCCCGGCGCGATGCTCTGGAGCGTGAGGTTAAGCAGCTAGCGGAGAGCGGTGCAGCCCTGCGTGGGCAATTGGATGCGCTGGTGAAGCAGAGCGAGAGGGATCGCCTCGCCGCCGAGGCCGAAGCGCAAAACGATGTGGCGCTAAGCCAGCAATGGCGCGAGCTGTGCACCGCGCTCAATATCACGCTGACGCCCGAGGATGACGTCAGCGGCTGGTTACAGGCTGAAGAGACTCGCGAGCAGCAGCTCTACCGGTTCAGCCAGCGGCTGGCGCTGGAGGAGCAGCTCAACGAGCTCCAGCAGCAGGCGGCGCACGCCCAGCAGAACATCGACTCTCGCCGCCAGACGCTGGCAGCGAGCCTGACCCAGCTCGGGCTGACCCTGCCCGCAGAGGGGGAAGAGTCAGCCTGGTTTGCCGCCCGCGAGGAGGAGTCCCGCCGCTGGCAGCAGAGCCAAACCCAGGCAGCAACGCTCCAGGAGCGCATGACCCAGATTCAGCCCCTGCTGGAGACGCTCCCTGCCGATGGACAAGCAGAAGGTCCTGCCGTCAGCCTTGACGGCTGGCAGCAGGTGCACCACGACTGCGTCTCTCTCCACGGCCAGGTCCAGACGCTTCAGCAGCAGCTGGCCCTGGAGGCCGGGCGCGTAGCGCAGCAGCAGGCGCAGTTTGACGCCGAGCTGGCGCAGAGCCCCTTCCCCGATCGGCAGGCATTTCTCGCCGCCCTGCTTGAGGATGGCGAACGCCAGCGTCTTGAGCAGCTTCAGCAGTCGCTGGAGAGTCAGCTACAGCAGAGCCAGGTCTTGCTGGCTCAGGCTCAGGCAGCGCTGACGGCGCATCAGGCCCAGCCGCCTGCCGGGCTGAGCGAAGAGGCCAGCGTCGAGCAGACGCGCGCCACGCTAAACGCGCTGGCGCAGCAGCTGCGGGAGAACACTACCCGTCAAGGCGAGATCCGCCAGCAGCTGCGGCAGGACGCCGAGAGTCGTCAGCGCCAGCAGGCGCTGTTACAGGAGATTGAAGAGGCGACCCGCCTGCTCGCAGACTGGAGCTACCTGAATGGGCTGATTGGCTCTAAAGAGGGGGATAAGTTCCGTAAGTTCGCTCAGGGGCTGACGCTGGATAACCTGGTCTGGCTGGCGAATAACCAGCTCACTCGCCTGCACGGCCGCTACCTGCTGAAGCGTAAAGCCAGCGAGGCGCTGGAGCTGGAGGTGGTGGATACCTGGCAGGCGGATGCGGTACGCGATACGCGCACGCTTTCCGGTGGAGAGAGCTTCCTCGTTAGCCTGGCGCTCGCGCTGGCGCTCTCGGATCTGGTGAGCCATAAAACACGTATCGACTCGCTCTTCCTTGACGAGGGATTCGGCACGCTGGATAGCGAGACCCTCGATACCGCCCTCGACGCCCTCGACGCGCTTAACGCCAGCGGCAAGACCATCGGCGTGATCAGCCACGTCGAGGCGATGAAGGAGCGCATCCCGGTGCAGATCAAGGTGAGGAAGATCAACGGATTGGGTTATAGCAAGCTTGATGGCAGGTTTGCAGTGTCATAACACGTAGGCCCGGCAAGCAGCGCGCCGCCGGGCGTTATGCCAAAACTACTTCTCCAGCGGCCAGAGCCATGCTGCACCGCGAACGCCGCTGGAGTCGCCGTGCACCGCCTTGCGGATCGGCGTTTCACACTCGCCACCAAACACCCAGTTTTTGATCAGCTGCGGCACGGTTTTATAGAGTCGGTCGACGTTGCTCATGCCGCCGCCGAGCACGATCACATCCGGATCGAGAATATTTACCACGTGCGCCAGCGACTTCGCCAGCCGCAGCTCGTAGCGGCTTAGCGCCAGCTCAGCGACGGCATCCTGCTCGTCCACCAGGCGAATAATCTCGTTGCCCTTCAGCGGCTGGCCGCTCAGGCGATGGAAATCCCGGGCAAAACCGGTCCCGGAGATAAAGGTCTCAATGCACCCCTGCTTGCCGCAGTAGCACGGCACCTCTTCCCGATAGCGCAGCTCGTCTTCGTCCATCCACGGCAGCGGATTATGGCCCCACTCGCCCGCCGTGCCGTTGCCACCGGAGTGAGCATGGCCGTTAAAGGCGATCCCCGCCCCGCAGCCGGTGCCGATAATCACCGCGAAAACGGTCTGCGCCCCGGCGGCCGCGCCGTCGATGGCCTCTGAGACCGCCAGGCAGTTGGCATCGTTAGCCAGACGCACTTCACGACTCAGCCGTTTGCTCAGATCCTTATCAAACGGCTGGCCATTCAGCCAGGTGGAGTTGGCGTTTTTCACGACCCCGGTGTAGGGGGAGAGTGAGCCAGGGATCCCCATTCCCACCGTGCCCTGCTGGCCCGTCTCTCTCTCTGCCATCTCGACCAGCGTGGCGATGGTTTCAATGGTCTGCTGATAGTCGTCGCGCGGGGTGGGCAGACGGTGGCGGAACAGCTGTTCACCGCTGTCGCCGAGCGCAATAACCTCTGTTTTGGTGCCGCCCAAATCAATACCTATACGCACAGCGATCTCCTTATTTTTAGCAATATCAAGAGAGTAGAACCCCACCGGGGGATTAGCAATGCAAGCGGCAAGACAATTCGCTATCATGCCCGCTGCATTTAACGACAAGGCTGTGGAAAATATCATGCTGTGGTTCAAAAATTTAATGGTTTACCGTCTCAGCCGCGATATTGCGCTGCGTGCAGAGGAGATGGAAAAACAGTTATCCGCGCTCTCATTTACCCCTTGCGGTAGCCAGGATATGGCAAAAACCGGTTGGGTTCCGCCGATGGGTTCACACAGTGATGCTTTGACCCACACCAACAACGGCCAAATCATCATTTGTGCCCGTAAAGAAGAGAAGATCCTGCCGTCATCGGTCGTCAAGCAGACCCTGGAAGCCAAAATTGCCAAGCTGGAGGCCGATCAGGGCCGCAAGCTGAAGAAGACCGAAAAAGATTCGCTGAAGGATGAGGTGCTCCACTCTCTGCTGCCCCGCGCGTTCAGCCGCTTCAGCCAGACCATGATGTGGATCGATACCGTTAACGGCCTGATCATGGTCGACTGCGCCAGCGCCAAGAAAGCGGAAGATACCCTGGCCCTGCTGCGTAAAAGCCTCGGTTCGCTGCCGGTGGTGCCGCTGACGCTGGAGAATCCTATCGAACTGACCCTGACCGAGTGGGTGCGCAGCGGCAGCGCGGCGCAGGGCTTCCAGATCCAGGACGAGGCGGAGCTGAAAGCGATCCTCGAAGATGGCGGCGTGATCCGCTGTAAAAAGCAGGATCTGGTGAGCGATGAGATTGCGGTGCACATTGAAGCAGGCAAGCTTGTGACCAAGCTGGCGCTCGACTGGCAGCAGCGTATTCAGTTTGTGATGTGCGACGACGGCTCGATCAAGCGGCTGAAGTTTGCCGACGAGCTGCGCGACCAGAATGAAGATATCGACCGGGATGATTTCGCCCAGCGTTTTGACGCGGACTTTATCCTGATGACCGGCGAGCTGGCAGCGCTGGTGCAGAGTCTGGTAGAAGGCCTTGGTGGCGAAGCGCAGCGCTAAGACGGCACGCACTGTCCCCTCAGTGTAGGGGACAGATGCAGGGGACAGGCAGAACGCGTTACAGGTAGCGGCAGAGGTAGGCGCTGGCTTCGGCCACCTGCAGATGAAATTCGCTGTGGCCCGGCACGTTGAACACCTCGCCGGCGGAGTACGTTTTCCACTCGGTATCGCCGGGCAGCAGCACGTTCAGCGCCCCGCTCACCACGGTCATCTCTTCCGGCTGGGCCGTACCAAACGTGTACTCACCCTCGGCCATCACGCCTACGCTGGCGCGGCCGGTGCTGCTGCTGGTAAAACCAATGGATTTCACTTTACCTGAAAAGTATTCATTACTTTGAAGCATGGGTGGCCCTTATAAATAAGTGTATGGAAAATCACTATAGGGGCCAGCCTTTGTCTCTGTCACGCAAAATTTCTGTCACGAAAAATGGCTATAGCAGCAGCTCAGAGGCCAGACGGGCCACCAGCACGTTAGAGAGTAGCACCGGCACATCCAGCGCTTTTTGCAGCAGGTCACGGTGTTTCTGGTGATAGCCGAGGCAGTCCAGCATCAGTACGTCAGCGCCTTTTGCCAGTAGGGCTTTTCCGGCGGCAATCAGCTCGTTCTCGTGGCCGTGCAGGGGGCTGGCAACCTCGTAGTAGGGAGCCTTTTCTAACAGCTGCCACTTCTCCATCTGGCCTTCGATAAGTCCGGCCAAAGGCACAATAACGCCGACCTGGTGCCCATCGACAATAGAGGAGACCAGCGGGGGGATGATCCTGTCAGGCTCCAGCAAAATAGCGTGACGGGCTGAAAGGGAGAGCGTGGTAAAGCGCTCGGTGCTCATGAGTAAAATGACGTCGTAGTTTTGTTTATCAATCACGCCGATGACGGCCTGCAAATCACGCTCTACCTTCTTGCGCGAAACCTGAGCCACTTCACCATTGTTTAGCAGTGCATGAACTGGCCTCTCCCCCGGCTCGATGGCGTAATCCTCATACACATCCTGAGGATCCATCTTCCCCAGCAAACTAATTTGGGTAATCTGCTGCGCATCGATGTGCTCGGTCAGGAGCGGCATCACGGCATCGACAGGCACCACACCCACGGTGAGGATAGCCAGGGTTGCACTCATCTTTGTTTCCGCCTTTCTTAACGTCAGTCGTCTGTTCTTATCATTATGCTACTGACCTATGCTCTCATAACAATTCTGTAACGTTCAACCTCCCGCTTCTTAAAGGCTGTCTGAATTTATGAAGCGGGAGAGTGTAGATTACGTTTTATCAGGATCCTCATAGCGCCGTTTAGCATCCAGCGCCTCCTGCTCGGTTTCGTGCTCGCTAATCAGCGAGTCCGGTTCAGGGTGGTCAGCACGCAGTTGATACCAGGTTACCGTCTCCTGCTGGCCTCCTTTCTCAACGGTAACAATACGGGCTTCACGCGGGTAAGGCGGTCTTGTAGGCATAGCGCTTCCTTTTTTATTGGTAGAGCTATGAGTATAGCCAAAGGCCGCGATCTGCAATCAGCTCGCTCGCGCCAGCAGCAGCGCCGCCTGAATATCGGCCACTACCTGCTCCGGCGACTGGGCGGCATTGACAATATGATGCGCGGCCTCGCGGTAGAGCGCGTCGCGCTGGGCCAGCACCTCACTGACCTCTTCGCTTATTGGCCTGCCGGTGAGCGTCGGACGCTGCGCCTCTTCAGGGAAGGCCTCCAGCCGCTCTGCCAGTACCGCTACCGGGGCGCAGAGATAGATGACCATGCCCGTCTCGCGCATAAAACGGCGGTTAACCTCGCTGAGAATAATCCCGCCGCCGGTCGCAATCACCGTTCCAGGCGCTGAGACGGCCTGCAACGCTGCGGTTTCCCGAGCGCGGAAACCGGGCCAGCCCTCTTTTTCAACAATCGTCGCGATGGTCATCTGCGCCAGCTCCTGCAGCGCGTGGTCGGTATCGACAAACCGGCAGTCTCGCACCTGAGCCAGCTCAGCACCGATGGTGGATTTTCCACAACCGCGAGCGCCAATTAAAAAAATGGGTAACGTCATGACCTGGTGTTCTCCCCTGTTCCGCGATCTGCGGAACACAAATAGTTGAAGCGCCATACTATTACACTAGTACGAAAAATACGTAAATAAAACGTTACGAGTTTATGATGATACTGCGATGAATGGCGTGTTTCAGCGTGTAAAGATAAAATGGCATCTGTCGCGCCACCTTACTTTAAAGGGCGTCCCGTTGACAAGTCCTGCCGTGCTCGCGCCAGCAGCCACTTATCCAACTCGGCGGCAAAATGCTGGCGATCGCGCTGGGAGAGCGTATCCGGCCCGCCGGTCTGTACGCCGCTGGCGCGCATCGTATCCATAAAATCACGCATCGTCAGCTTCTCGCGGATGGTGGCCTCGCTATAGCGTTCGCCCCGAGGATTAAGCGCCGCCGCGCCTTTCGCCAGCACTTCCGCCGCGAGCGGAATATCGGCGGTGATCACCAGATCGCCGGGGCTACACAGGCGCACAATTTCGTTATCGGCGACGTCAAAGCCCGCCGGCACCCGCAGGGAGCGGATGAATTTTGAAGGGGGCACGCGCAGGGTCTGGTTCGCCACTAGCGTCAGCGGCGTCTGTGTCCGTTCCGCTGCGCGAAACAGGATCTCTTTAATTACATTTGGACACGCATCCGCATCCACCCAAATTGCCATAGCTGCTCCTGAATAGTTTATGGTCACTATGATAAGCTATAACTCCCCCATTAATCACACATTCAGGGAAAAGGCGATGGAGAAAAAGATCGGATTTATCGGCTGCGGCAATATGGGCAAAGCCATTCTGGGCGGGATGATTGCCAGCGGCCAGGTACAGCCAGAGCAGATTTGGGTCTACACCCCGACACCTGAGAAGGTCGCTGCCCTCAGCAGTGAGTATGGCATCAACCCGGCGCAGAGTGCGCAGGAGGTCGCGCAGATCGCCGATATCGTCTTTGGCGCGGTGAAGCCCAACGTGATGATCAAAACGCTGAGCGAGATCACCTCCAGCCTGAATAAAGAGACGCTGGTGGTATCGATTGCCGCAGGCGTCACCCTTGACCAGCTGGCGCGCGCCCTTGGCCACGATCGCAAAATCGTGCGCACCATGCCTAACACCCCGGCGCTGGTCAACGCAGGCATGACCTCCATCACCGCGAACGCACTGGTGACCCCGGAAGACGTGGCCGACGTGCTGGCTATTTTCCGCAGCTTTGGCGAGGCGGAAGTGGTGGCCGAATCGATGATCCACCCGGTGGTGGGCGTCAGCGGCTCTGCCCCTGCCTACGTCTTTATGTTTATCGAGGCGATGGCCGACGCTGCCGTGCTGGGCGGTATGCCGCGCGCGCAGGCCTACAAGTTTGCTGCCCAGGCGGTGATGGGGTCAGCGAAAATGGTGCTGGAGACCGGCAAACACCCTGGCGAGCTGAAGGATATGGTCTGCTCACCGGGCGGCACCACTATTGAGGCGGTGCGGGTGCTGGAGGAGCGTGGATTCCGTGCCGCAGTGATTGAAGCGATGACCAAGTGCATGGAGAAATCCGAGGCGTTAAGCAAACTTTGACAGGTGCGGCTGTAGGCCCGGTAAGCGTAGCGCCACCGGGCATGACTTTGCTAAGGCTGCAACGCCGGGCGGCTCTGCGTTTGCCCGGCCTACAAAACCGCCTTATGCCGCCACCTCCGTGCGGCCGCGACCGCCTTTCTTGGCTTTATAGAGCGCCATATCGGCGGCCTTGAGCCACTCGCGGTAGTTCTCC
Organism: Pseudescherichia vulneris NBRC 102420; assembly: GCF_000759795.1. Taxonomy (GTDB): domain Bacteria; phylum Pseudomonadota; class Gammaproteobacteria; order Enterobacterales; family Enterobacteriaceae; genus Pseudescherichia; species Pseudescherichia vulneris. Next base: position 12,101 of record NZ_BBMZ01000012.1, on the reverse strand, counting down.
GTGCCAGGGGTGAGCGGTGCGAGGCCAATGCTGATTTGCAGCGTCAGATGCGGGGCGCAGGGTAGCCGGATCTCCGCCAGCGTATCGTGAACCCGGCTCATTGCCGCCAGCGCGCTGTCGACCGGCGTACCGCTCATGATCACCGCAAACTCATCGCCGCCGAAGCGCCCGATAATATCGCTTCCGCGCAGGGTCATCTGAAGATGGCGGCTGATGGCGATAATCGCCTCATCCCCTACGTCATGGCCATAGGTATCGTTGATGGTCTTAAAGTAGTCGACGTCGATCAGCAGCAGGGTCGCCATCCGCTGGTTGCGTCGGCAGCTCTCAAACTCGTTGCGCAGCAATATTTCCCAGTGCCGCCGGTTATAGACGCCGGTCATGCCGTCGCGGGTGCTCATAATGCGTAGGCGCTGCCTCTGCCTGGCGAGACGGGTAAACGTACGAAAGCTCACCCAGGCAAACAGCGGCGGATAGAGCAGGATAAACGGCAGGCAGAGCCACCACTCCAGCGGCGCACTGGTAAAGGTTATCGCCGTGCCGGTAAGCTGGAGCATCACCAGGCTTGCGCCCACTAGCAAGACGATGCCAATACCAAACAGCCTTGGGCCACCCATGCCCATCAGCATCAGGCTGACCATCATCACCAGCACCGCCGACGGCATGATGTTCATTCCCATCACGCCGATCCAGATCCCCGCCAGAATAGCGTCAATTTTGAGGTTGTTGATTTCAGCGGCATGAGGATCGCTTGCGCGGCTCGCCAGCTGCCAGGCAAGATGGGGCCAGACAAAAGACCAGCTCAAGAGAAATAGCCACCAGCCTCCGGCTACGGGCTGGGAGGTCATGGCGCCACCTAAGGGAAAGAAGAGGCATCCAAGGCCAAAAATACGCGGCAAGCGCAGTCGCCGGGCAAACAGCTGGCCAGACAGGAAGTGCTCATCCTGACTGGGGGTCTCAACCCATTCCTTGTTAACAGCGGTTTTAGAATAAAGATTGTTATCATTCATCATTATTGGGAATATTCTGAAACATTTCCCAAAATTATAGAGAGGTGCGGCGGGGAGAAAGTATGATATTTCGGGTGAGAGGAAGATCACACTCACCCGATAGGGTTAAGCTTACCGGGAGCGCGGGTGGTGCAGGAGTTTATTTAGGTACTGCTGCAACAGCTCGGTGTCCTGGCTGGGTACCTGCGAGTCAGGGCCAGCCGCCTCCAGCGCGCCTTCGATACTTTGAATCAATGCCAGCTGCTCCGGCTGAGCCATATGACGCAGCAGCGCGGTAACGACAATTTCCAGCGCCTCAACCTGCGCGACCAGCTCTTTAGACTCTTCTTCCTTTTCCGCTAGCTTAACCAGCAGCTCTGCAATCAGGTTTTTCATCGCGTACCATCCTCATACACAACTCTTTAAGGTTTTCAGCCAAATTTATCATGGCACGTTACGTAAAAATAACATTTTTAATACTATTTTTGCGAAGCACCAGCGGCAGTTCGTCTGGTTTGTCTAAGTATGATTGCCAGCTGCCAGATATTAATCAGCACCACTACGGCGGTGGCGATGAACACCCAGCGGAAACCGGCCATTGCGGAGATGCTTGCCCCCATCAACGGCCCGGCAACGTTACCCAAATACATAAACGACTGGTTATAGCCAAAAATGCGGCCGGTCACCTGATCGCTCGAATATTTCAGCAGCAGCGTCTGCACCGCAGGCAGCATCGCCCCGTCAGCAAACCCCAGCATAAAGCGTAAGATACCGAGCTGTAGCGGCGTGGTCACGAAAGACATAGCAAAAAAGAGCGCTACCGCGCAGATTAGCGTCGCCATCAGGATCCGCGCCGTGCCAATCCGATCCCCAAGCTTGCCCAGGCGCGGGGCCGACATCAGCGCTGAGACGCCCGGCACGGCGGCAATCATACCGCTCAGAAAGGCGATATTACTGCTGTCCGGAGCCAGCGACTGGACAAATAGCGCCAGAATCGGTCCCACCGAGCCGTTACAGAGCTGGATCACCATGGTGGTCACGAACAGGCTCACAATCAGCTTCGGATAGGGCAGGCTGGCAAACACCGCTTTGCCGGTCAGGCGCTGCGCCTTGCTGACTTTGGGCCGTCCCCCCTCTTTAATCAGGAACAGGGTTACCAGAAAGCTGACCATCAGCAGCGTGGCGGTGATGAAAAACACCGCTCGCAGGCCAACGTGATCGGCGAGAAAGCCCCCCAATAGCGGGCCGCCGATGACGCCGCTGATCTGCGCCGTGGAGAGCGTGCTGAGCGCCCAGCCGCTGCGTTCGCGCGGCACCTGGGAGGCCACCAGCGCCATCGCGTTGGGAATATAGCCGGAGGTGAGCCCCATGATGGCCCGCAGAAAGAGCAGCTGCCAGACGTTAGTGGCAAAGGCCTGTAGCAGAATGGCGATCGCCATCCCCAGCGAGGCGCGGAGCAGCATCAGCTTGCGCCCCTTGCGGTCAGCAAGGCTTCCCCACATGGGCGAGACGATGGCCGACACCAGAAAGGTCACGCTAAAGGTTAGCCCGGACCAGATCGACAGCGCCTCATGCGAGGTCACGCCCATCTCGGCAATATAGAGCGGCAAGAACGGTAAAATCTGGCTGATTGCAAGGCCGGTAAAAAAGCAGCCAAACCAGACCGAAATAAGATTAACCTTCCAGGATTCCATAAGCATCTGCAATTATTCAGGTTTTAACAGCAGGCTCCAGCATAGCATAACTGTGGATTATGCTTAGCGGCACTTAATGGCATAACCCATAGCCACGCATCCCCAGATGAAAATGGTTGGCATGGGCGGCGTTGTAGTCTGGCCCCAGGCCGTTACCATAGTAGCCGCAGCTGGCGCTCAGCATCGCCCGCAGCCAGGGCTGGGTTTTGTCCTGCTTCCAGCCGCGCAGCACCGTCACCTGCTGGCCGTTGGCGAGGCGAAAGCCGCTGATGTCCAGCGCCTCGGCGGTGGCGTGCTCACTCAGCCGGGCGTTGGCGCGATGGTATATATTGCGGCAGGCATAGCTGCCAAGATGATCGATACGCACCAGCTCGCTGGACATATACCGCGCGGTCAGCGGCCTGGCCTGCTGCTGCACAAAAAGCGCCGAGCTGAGCGCCAGCGGGCAGGAGGCGAGAAAGCTGCTGCTGAGCTTAACCGGGCCAAAATCCCGTACCCGTACGGTATGGGTCAGCGGACAGGTGCCGGTGCTGTCGGCGACGGGCTGGGAAGCGATCAGCCTCTTTTGGTTGGCCTCCACGAGCAGGGCGTCGCACTGCTCGGGCGTCAGCCGCTTAAGCTTAAATTGGGTAATACGGCCCGGCGGATCGTCGAGGCGCAGCGGCGCAAAGGGGTTGTAGTATGAGGGCAGGTGACGATAGCCCACTACTCCTGCCCCTACGATAAGTAAAAAAACGATGGCTCCTGTGCCTCTCACGCGCTCCCCCTTTAATCACCTAAAAACATTATGGCAGAAGCGCGCGAATCACGCGTTTTGCCGTGGTAAGGTATCTTTTTTCCGGATAATAAGAGTGGATGTGGTGATGGCAAAAATGCGGGTAGGGATCGTTTTTGGTGGAAAATCAGCAGAGCATGAAGTCTCGCTTCAGTCAGCAAAAAATATCGTCGACGCTATCGATAAGAGCCGCTTCGAGGTGCTGCTGCTGGGGATTGATAAACAGGGGCAGTGGCACGTCAACGACGCGGCTAACTATTTACAGAACGCCAGCGATCCGGCACGTATCGCGCTGAATCCTTCCGCTATCAGCGTGGCGCATATTCCCGGCAGAGAGACGGCGCAGCTTATCAACGCCGAAAGCGGCGCGCCCCTGCCAGCGGTAGATGTGATCTTCCCTATCGTTCACGGCACGCTGGGGGAAGATGGCTCCCTGCAGGGGATGCTGAGGATGGCCAATCTGCCGTTCGTCGGTTCCGGCGTGCTCGGATCGGCGGCATGCATGGATAAAGACGTCACCAAGCGCCTGCTTCGCGATGCCGGGCTGAAGATTGCGCCTTTCATCACCCTCACTCGCGCTAACCGTCAGCGATACGCTTTTGCTGACGTGCAGGCGCAGCTGGGTCTGCCGCTGTTTGTCAAACCAGCTAACCAGGGCTCGTCCGTAGGCGTCAGCAAGGTCACCAGCGAGGCGCAGTACCATGCCGCCGTCGACCTCGCCTTTACCTTCGATCATAAGGTGGTGGTAGAGACCGGCATTAAGGGGCGGGAGATTGAGTGCGCCGTACTGGGGAACGATAATCCCCAGGCCAGCACCTGCGGTGAGATCGTGCTCAACAGCGAGTTCTATGCCTACGATACCAAATACATCGATGACAACGGCGCGCAGGTAGTGATCCCGGCGGCGATCGATCCGGCAGTGAACGAAGCCATTCGCCAGACCGCTGTTGCCGCCTACCAGACGCTGGAGTGCGCCGGTATGGCGCGGGTGGATGTCTTCCTGACCGACAACAACGATATTATTATCAATGAGATTAACACCCTGCCCGGCTTTACCAACATCAGCATGTATCCCAAGCTGTGGCAGGCCAGCGGCCTCGGCTATACCGATCTGATCAGCCGCCTGATCGATCTGGCGTTAGAGCGCCATCAGGCCGATAGCACCCTGAAAAGTACCATGGCTTAATCCTGCGACTCTGCCGCTGTCTCTTCCTCGGGACGGCGGCGAATAATCAACCCCGCCAGCCAGAAACCGATCACCCAGGTGACCAGGCCGACCGCGTAGCTTTGCCAGCCCTTCGCCTCAAAACCCAGCAGCCCAACCACGCCGTTAAGAATAAAGATCAGCCCGATAGCAAAGGCGTAGTAGTGCCAGTCACGGCGAATTTTGGCAGGCAGTTTCATAGCAACTCCGGTAGAGAAATACAGCATCGCAGCATATTACCCACCGCAAGCCCCTGGTGCATGCGGAAAATCCGAAATCGTTAATAAAACGCAACAAAAGTCATGAATTTGTGACTAGAGATGTAAAACCTTAAATAGGGCTAATAATAATGCGTAAATTGTCACCAATCTGATATTGACAATGCGCCTGACCTGTCAAAATCAGCCTGAATTACTGGTGTATTACCAGCTCAATAACGCGTATCGGAGGTCACTATGGCAGAATTTATGATGTCGAAGCCCTTTGCCAACGAGAAGAAACGAGACGCCTCCACGCCGGGCAATATCGCTTATGCTGTCTTCGTGCTGCTCTGCTTCTGGGCGGGTGCGCAACTGCTGAATGCGCTGATACATGCCCCTGGCGTGTTTGAAAATCTGATGCAGATGCAGGAAAGCAACCGGCCACGCATTGATATGGGACTTGGCGTGGGCACGATTTTTGGTCTGGTTCCGTTTCTCATTGGCAGCGCCCTGCTTGGCGTTATCGCCCTGCTGCTGCGCTGGCGTCACTATTAACGTGACGCCGTAAGTAAATTAATTCGCTTGCATACAGCGCGCCCGACGATCGTCCACGCGCTTCGCAAACCAGGCCGTTGTCAGGTTGCGGGTGATCTTCGGGCTCTCAAGCTGGATCCCCGGCAGCAGCGCTCTTGGTAGCGTCTTCCCACTCTTCTTCTCCGCCAAACGATAGACCCCTTTGTAGAGTTCTGTCTTCTCAAACTCCTGGCGATCGCCCTGCTCCAGCTGATCGCGGATCTCGGCGTCGCTGAGGCCCAGCTGCGGCCCTAGCTTGCGCACCGCCCGCTCGGTGCTGCCCGCCTCACGGCTGCCGTAGAGGATCACATCGCCGTCCAGCGCCAGCTTCACGCCGCTGGCCTTGCTGACCGCGCTCTGGAAAGCGGCATTGCGGCTGGCGTACCAGCCAGCGTTAAAGTCGGCGAAGCGGTAGAGCGGCTCGCTGTAGCTGGCCGGGTAGTTAAGCAGATGGTAGGTCCCGAACCACAGGCCGCCGCGCCGGGAGAAGACCTCCTGACGTACGGTGCCCTCCATCTTCCACGGATAACCTCGGGTATGCTGCTCGGCAAAGGCGATGCTGACCTGCATCGGCCCGCCGGTGTGCACCGGATTAAGAGAGCCAAACAGGGTCTGTCCCAGCGGAACGATATTAATCAGGTCGTCGAAGATCGCGCTAAGCTGCTTCTCGGTTTTGACGTTATCGAGCCGCTCGGCGTAGCTTTTGCCGTTGGGCGAGGGAACCTTTAGCGCGGTGCGCACCACAAAAGCGGGAATGTGCAGCCGCCCGGCGCGCTTCTCAATCTCCTGCCAGGCGATTTTGTTTAGACCCGGTACGGCAGGATCGGCCTGGTAGTTCGACTCCTGCTGCGCCACCGCCAGCACCGAGCAGACGTTCTCCCGCGTCGGCGCAAGAGACTGGCTCTTGAACGCGGTGGCAAGATCCTCTGCCCAGGCGTCACGATCCTTTACGCTGGCAGGGATCTTCTGCCGCACCAGCTTCGCCACGTCCACCGCCTTCTCGCCCTCTTTGAGGGGTGGCGGTTGCGAGGTGCTACAGCCGACGAGGATCGCCCCCGCCAGCAGGGTTAAACTGCGTGATGCTTGCATAGCCGCTCCGGTCATTAGCTGAGTGAAGTTGTCGCGTGTACCACATCCTCACCGTCAAGTTCACGCTCAAAGGTACGTAAACGCTTATAGATAGACATCAGTTCTACCAGCGTGGTCCAGGAGTTGATCAGGTACTGGAACGAGCTGCGCACCTGGTCGAAAACGTTGGTGATCTGGGTCATCAGGCCGAGCGTAATCGTACCGGCAACCATCGACGGAAACAGCAGGAACAGGCCGAAAACGTTGTCGATTTGCAGATAGAAAATGCGCGCAATGTTGAAATACATGTAGTGGAAGTAGAGGCGGAAGTAGTTCCGCCGCACCGCCCCAAACAGCTCGCGCACGGTAGGGGGCGAGGCGCGCTCAGGATCGTCCTCGCCATAGACCAGCTCTTTACGGTAGGCCGCTTCGACGCGCTGGTTCTTAAACTCCAGCCCCGGCAGCTTGATCCCCACCACTGCCAGCAGGCCGGTTCCCACCAACGACCAGACAATGGCGGCGATCACCAGCCCGTAGGGGACGTGGCCGACGATCGGCAGCTCCGGCACATGCGGCGACAGGGCCACGAGGATCGGCAGAAACGCGATCAGCTTCATTATCGCGTTGAGCAGGCTGACGCCCATATCCTCCAGCGTTGAGGAGAACCGCATGGTGTCCTCCTGTACACGCTGGGCCGCGCCCTCAATATGGCGCAGGCGATGCCAGTTGGCCATGTAGTATTCGTTCATCGCGGTACGCCAGCGGAAAACGTAGTGGCTGACGAAGAAGTTATTCAACACCGCAACGGTAACCGCAATCATCGCGATGCCAAGGAACACGCCTGTTTCACGGTAGAACTGGTCGATGGTCACCTTATGCGGCGCGCTGAGGGCGCGCTGGATCAGATCGTAAAACGGCGCATACCAGGCGTTGATCGCCACGCTGACCTCGACCATAAACCAGGTGACAAAGATAATCAGCGCGGTGCCAAGAATCGACCAGCGCTGCCAACGGTGTGGGGCGTAGGTAAACCAGAACAGGGCAAACGCACCCACGCACAGGGCGTAGTAAGCATAAAAAATCAGGAAGCTGCCGGACCAGAAGCGCGACGCGCCTATTGGGGTCTCTTTAGACGCCCCTAAAATACGGGTTAACCAATCCCCGCCGCCCGCCTGCCAGAAGATGACGGCGATCAGCGACCACAGGATCGCCGAGAGCAAAAACGGTCCCGGCTTGGGGAAAAAAGATTTAAACATGAAATACTCCTGCGACGGCTCACTCTTATTGTGTGGTTAATTCGCTATGGGTATGAAAATACCGAAGCCAGTGAGATTACCACAAGCGCGCTATGTCAAAAGAAGACATTGTGTTGCAGGAAAAAAGCGTCTGTTTACCCGGCGTTACGCTTGACCGCAAAATAAAGCGCTTTTCCGGGCTTTGCATCGGGCCGGTAAGTAGTATAAATACCCTCTATCTCTTTAACTTTTGTGATGGATGCTGTCGTTGAAACGTTGCCTGCTCTTATCCACCCTGTTGTGCGCCCTGACCTTTTCATCAGTAAATGCGGCACAGACCTCTCCCGATCCCGAATTTGCGTCCGATATTGTCGATCGCTATGCCAACCATATCTTCTATGGCAGCGGCGCGACCGGCATGGCGATGGTGGCGATCGACGGCAACCAGCGCGTGTTTCGCAGCTTCGGTGAAACGCGTCCGGGCAACAACGTGCGTCCGCAGCTCGACTCGCTGATCCGCATCGCCTCTATCTCCAAGCTGATGACCAGCGAAATGCTGGTGAAGCTGCTCGACCAGGGCGTGGTGAAGCTCAACGATCCGCTCAGTAAGTATGCGCCTCCCGGTGCGCGGGTGCCGAGCTGGCAGGGAACGCCGATCACCCTGGTGAACCTCGCGACCCACACCAGCGCCCTGCCCCGCGAGCAGCCCGGCGGCGCGGCGCAACGCTCGGTCTTTACCTGGCCGACGCGCGATCAGCGCTGGAACTGGCTCTCTACCGCCACGCTGAAAACGGCCCCCGGCTCACAGGCGGCCTACTCAAACCTCGCCTTTGACCTGCTGGCCGATGCACTAGCCAACGCCGCCGGTAAGCCCTACCCGCAGCTGTTTGATGAGCAGATCGCACGCCCGCTGGGGATGAAGGACACCACCTTTACCCCCTCGCCGGATCAGTGCCGACGCCTGATGGTGGCGGAGAAAGGGGCCAGCCCCTGCGATAACACCCTGGCGGCAATCGGCAGCGGCGGCGTCTACTCCACGCCGGGAGATATGATGCGCTGGATGCAGCAATTCCTCTCTTCGGACTTCTACGCCCGTAGCAACCAGGCCGACCGGATGCAGACCCTTATCTACCAGCGCGCCCAGTTGACCCGCGTGATAGGTATGGACGTGCCGGGTAAAGCCGACGCGCTGGGGCTGGGCTGGGTCTATATGTCACCAAAAGATGGCCGACCGGGGATTATCCAAAAAACCGGCGGCGGCGGTGGATTTATTACCTATATGGCGATGATCCCCAAGAGCAACGTTGGCGTTTTCGTGGTGGTGACCCGCTCTCCGCTGACCCGCTTTAAAAATATGAGCGACGGGGTTAACGACCTGGTCAGCGAGCTGAGCGGCAACCAGCCGCAGATCGTCCCGGCCTCCTGATCCGCTCCCCGCTCCGGGGTGGTTAACGCCTGTTTTGGCGAAACACCCCGGAGTTGATTGGGTTATAATAGCCCTCTGACTCACCAACCTCAGGCATACCATGACCGATTTAATTACCCGCCCGCGCCGCCTGCGCAAGTCTCCCGCACTGCGCGCCATGTTTGAAGAGACAACGCTGAGCCTCAATGACTTCGTGTTGCCTATCTTTGTTGAAGAAGAGCTGGACGACTATAAAGCCATCGAGGCCATGCCGGGCGTGGTGCGCATTCCGGAGAAGTATCTCGCCCGTGAGATCGAGCGCTTCGCCAACGCGGGCATTCGCTCGGTCATGACGTTTGGTATTTCCCACCACACCGACGCCACCGGCAGCGATGCCTGGAAAGAGGATGGCTTGGTAGCGCGTATGTCGCGGATCTGTAAGGACGCGGTACCGGAGATGGTGGTCATGTCCGACACCTGTTTCTGCGAGTACACCTCCCACGGTCACTGCGGCGTGCTGTGCGATCACGGCGTGGACAACGACGCAACCCTGCTCAACCTGGGCAAGCAGGCGGTGGTTGCCGCTGCCGCCGGGGCTGATTTCATCGCTCCGTCTGCCGCAATGGACGGCCAGGTGCAGGCGATCCGTCAGGCGCTGGATGCCGCAGGCTTTACCGATACGGCGATCATGTCCTACTCTACCAAGTTCGCCTCCTCCTTCTACGGCCCGTTCCGTGAAGCAGCCGGAACGGCACTGAAGGGCGATCGTAAAACCTACCAGATGAACCCGATGAACCGCCGGGAAGCGATCCGCGAGTCGCTGCTTGACGAAGCACAGGGCGCAGACTGCCTGATGGTTAAGCCCGCAGGCGCGTACCTCGACATCCTGCGCGATATCCGCGAGCGTACCGAGCTGCCTCTCGGCGCGTATCAGGTCAGCGGTGAGTATGCGATGATCAAGTTTGCTGCCCAGGCCGGGGCTATCGATGAGGACAAAGTGATCCTCGAAAGCCTTGGTGCGATCAAACGCGCCGGTGCGGATCTGATCTTCAGCTACTTCGCGCTGGATCTGGCCGAACGGAAAATCCTACGTTAAACCGCCGTGCCCGGTGGCGCTCTGCGTGCCGGGCATCCTAAAGTTCACCTCTCTGTCACATAAACAACATCTCGTCCTTCTACTGTCTGCCTAAGACGGATGGAGGAGCCACCATGTTTAGTCTCGACAGCGTTCTTGATGACCTCTGGCCTCAGGCCAGGCCCGCCCCCTGGCAACGCAATCTGCTAAAACGCCTGCTCTACGAGGAGGAATTTCAGCAGTTCGCCGCCCGCCATCGCCACCTGAAGGGGCTGGATATGGTCGAGCAGATCCTTGAGTACCTTCGCATTCGCAGCACCCTCTCCGCCCACGACCTTGAGCAGATCCCCGAGCATGGCCCACTCATCATTGTCGCCAACCATCCCACCGGCACCCTCGACGGCCTCACTCTGCTTCATGCCGTCTCCCGCGTGCGGCGGGATGTCAAAGTCGTTACCAACCGGATGCTGACCCATCTTCAGCCGCTCAGCTCGCTGTTTATTCCCGTCGATAACCTGGGCGGACGCACGCGTAAATCCTCGCTGCTGCAGATGGAAACGCAGCTCCAGCAGGGCGGCGTGCTGATCTTCTTTCCAGCGGGCGAAGTGTCGCGCCTGACCCGCCACGGTATTGGCGACAACGCCTGGCACAGCGGCTTCGTGAAGCTGGCGGCAAAGTTTCGTACACCGCTGCTGCCGGTGTTTATTCGCGCTCACAACAGCCCGCTCTTCTACGCCAGCACGCTGATCTCCTCTACCCTGCCGATGCTGCTGCTGATGCAGCAGATGTTTCGCCGCCAGGGCAGCAGCCTGCCCATCACCCTCGGCCAGCGCATCCCCTGGGAGAGCCTGCATAATCCGCACGCCAGCGTTCGTGAGACGGCGGAGCGGTGTCGCCAGCACGTTATCCGTCTGGGCAAAGGTCTGCCGGGGCTGTTTAAAACCGAGTGCGCCATCGCCCGGCCGGAGCCGCGGCTACTCCTGAAACGCGCCCTGGCACAGGCGGAGTGCCTCGGCCAGACCACGGACGGCAAGACCATCTACCTCTGGCAGCGCAACGGCGAGGAGGATGTCCCGGTGCTACGCGAGCTAGGTCGGCTGCGGGAGATCGCCTTTCGCGCCGTGGGGGAAGGCAGCGGGCAGCGGCGTGACATCGACCGCTATGACGATGACTATTTGCATTTGATCTTATGGGATGAGGCGGATCTGGAGATTGTCGGCGCGTACCGCTTTATGCCCACGGCGCAGCAGGTGGCGCAGCAGGGATTGGGCGGGCTGTACAGCTACAGCCTGTTCCACTATGACGATAAAATGGATGATATTTTACAGCATGGCATTGAGCTCGGACGTAGCTTTATTCAGCCGCGCTACTGGGGCCGTCGCGGACTGGACTACCTCTGGTCGGGCATTGGCGCATACCTGGCGCGCTACCCGCAGTACCGCTATCTCTTCGGCCCGGTGTCGATCTCCGGCGGCCTGCCTCCGGCGGCGCGGGATCTGCTGGTGGCCTTCTACCGCCTCTGGTTTCCACCAGTGCATCCGCTGGCCGCCTCCCGTCGCCCCTGGCCTGCCTCGCTTCCTGAGGTGCTGGCCCAGTTTACCGGCGACGATTACACCGAGGATCTTACCCGCCTGAAGTCGCTGCTCGGCAACCTGGGCTGCGGCATTCCTCCGCTCTACAAGCAGTATTCAGAGCTGTGCACGCCGGGCGGCGTTCAGTTTATCGACTTCGGTAGCGATCCGGACTTCAACCACTGCGTGGACGGTCTGGTGCTGGTGGATCTCACCCATCTGAAAAGCCAGCGCTATGCGCGCTACATCGGTGCGCATCTGATGCCGGGTTAATGCCCGGTGGCGCTACGCTTACGCGGGCCTACATACCTC
>NZ_BBMZ01000013.1 GCF_000759795.1 Pseudescherichia vulneris NBRC 102420 | reverse complement strand
ATTCTCATAGCCCAATTTCCCTAATTATTTCGCGTTACAGGAAGGCGGCAAACCTGTAAATCCCCAGGAGCTTACACAGGTAAGTGACTGGGGTGAGCAGGTGCAGCCAACACACCTGTAGCGCGAAAGACGACGGGAAATTATTCGATACCTTTGCTGCGCAGGTAGTCTTCATAGTTCCCGCTGAAGTCAACGACGCGCTCAGGGGTGATCTCAATCACGCGGGTCGCCAGAGAGCTTACAAACTCACGGTCGTGGGAGACGAAGACCAGCGTGCCCGGATACATCTCCAGCGCCATGTTCAGCGACTCGATAGATTCCATGTCCAGGTGGTTAGTCGGTTCATCCATAATCAGGATGTTCGGCTTCTGCATCATCAGCTTGCCGAAGAGCATACGGCCCTTCTCGCCCCCGGAGAGCACCTTCGCTGGCTTTTTGATATCGTCCTGGCTGAAGAGCAGACGACCCAGGAAGCTGCGCACCACCTGCTCATCATCCCCCTCCTGCTTCCACTGGCTCATCCAGTCGAAGACGGTCAGATCGTTATCAAAGTCGGCGGCGTGATCCTGCGCGTAGTAGCCAATCTTGGCGTTTTCTGACCACTTCACGGTGCCGCTATCCGGCGCCAGATCGCCCACCAGGGTTTTCAGCAGAGTGGTTTTACCCACGCCGTTGGCACCCAGAATGGCAATCTTCTCACCCACTTCCAGCAGCAGGTTGAAGTTCTTAAACAGCGGGCCGTTATCGAAGCCTTTGGTGAGGGCTTCCACTTCCAGCGCGTTACGGAACAGCTTCTTATCCTGCTCAAAACGAATGAACGGGTTCTGACGGCTGGAGGCTTTCACCTCGTCTAGCTTGATCTTATCGATCTGGCGGGCGCGAGAGGTTGCCTGACGGGACTTCGAGGCGTTGGCGCTAAAGCGGCTGACGAAGGATTGCAGGTCAGCGATCTGCGCTTTCTTCTTGGCGTTGTCGGCCAGCAGGCGTTCACGCGCCTGGGTCGCCGCGGTCATGTACTCGTCGTAGTTGCCCGCATACACGCGCAGCTCACCGTAGTCCAGATCCGCCATGTGGGTGCAGACCATGTTCAGGAAGTGACGGTCATGCGAGATGATGATCATGGTGCTGTTACGCTCGTTCAGCACTTGCTCCAGCCAGCGAATGGTGTCGATGTCCAGGTTGTTGGTCGGTTCATCGAGCAGCAGGATATCTGGATTAGAGAACAGGGCCTGAGCCAGCAGCACACGCAGCTTCCAGCCGGGAGCCACTTCGCTCATCGGGCCGTAGTGCTGCTCTACCGGAATACCGACGCCGAGCAGCAGCTCGCCCGCACGGGACTCGGCGGAATAGCCGTCCATCTCGCCGTACAGCACTTCGAGATCGGCCACTTTATAGCCGTCCTCTTCGCTCATCTCGGCCAGGCCGTAGATGCGATCGCGCTCCTGCTTCACTTCCCACAGCTCGCCGTGACCCATGATCACCGTGTCGAGCACGCTGAACTCTTCAAAGGCGAACTGATCCTGACGCAGCTTACCGATACGCTCGTTCGGATCGAGGGAGACGTTGCCCAGCGTCGGCTCAAGGTCGCCGCCGAGGATCTTCATAAAGGTGGATTTTCCGCTACCGTTCGCCCCAATCAGGCCGTAACGATTGCCGCCGCCAAACTTGACGGAAATATTTTCAAACAGCGGCTTACTGCCAAACTGCATGGTGACGTTGCTGGTAACTAACACGGTGTTATCCTGAAAATGTGTGACAAACTCTGCATTATGCCACAATTCCGAATTGAAATCGCGCAGGTGTGAACAGTTGCTACACTAGGGTGAGAGAAAAAAATGTGATTTCGTACACATCTCAATTCCATGCGCGTGGGAATGCACATATAATGCGCTCCCATCCTTTTGAGCATTCTTAACTAAACGGCCTGTGGCACAGAAACCTCGCATACCATGAATATGAAATTAACAACAATTTTAGCGGCGGCTTTCGCTGTAGTAGGGTTTTGCAAATCCGCGTCTGCTGTAACCTATCCGCTGCCGACCGATGGTAGCCGTCTGATTGGCCAGAACCAGGTCATCACCCTGCCAGAGAACAACAGCCAGCCGCTGGAGTACTACGCGGCCCAGTACCAGATGGGGCTGTCTAACCTGATGGAAGCTAACCCAGGTATCGACCCCTATCTGCCGAAGGGCGGTAGCGTGATGAACATCCCTCAGCAGCTGATCTTGCCGGATACCGTGCATGAAGGGATTGTGATCAACAGCGCCGAGATGCGCCTCTACTACTATCCGAAAGGCACCAACACCGTGATCGTGCTGCCGATCGGTATCGGCCAGCTGGGTAAAGATACCCCGATTAACTGGACCACCAAGGTTGAGCGTAAGAAAGCGGGCCCGACCTGGACGCCTACTGCGAAGATGCACCAGGAGTACATCGCCGCCGGTAACCCACTGCCTGCGGTAGTGCCTGCCGGTCCGGATAACCCGATGGGTCTTTACGCCCTGTACATTGGCCGCCTGTATGCTATTCACGGCACCAACGCTAACTTCGGCGTCGGCCTGCGCGTGAGCCACGGCTGCGTGCGTCTGCGTAACGACGACATTAAGTTCCTGTTCCAGAACGTACCGGTCGGTACTCGCGTACAGTTTATCGATGAGCCGGTAAAAGCTACCACAGAGCCAGACGGTAGCCGCTACATTGAGGTTCACAACCCGCTCTCTACTACCGAAGCGCAGTTTGACGGCAAAGAGATTGTGCCGATCGCGCTGACCAAGAGCGTGCAGAGCATCACCAGCCAGCCGGACGCCGACCAGAGCGTCGTTGAGCAGGCGATTCAGAACCGTTCCGGTATGCCGGTTCGTCTGAACTAAGCTTTTCAGCAGTCAGTAAAAAGCCCGGCAATCGCCGGGCTTTTTTATTGCCACTTTACTGCTGTGCCAGCTGCAAATGCCGGGCGGCACTGCGTTTGCCCGGCCTACGGTAGGCACGGTGTGGGTTTGTAGGCCCGCGTAAGCGAAGCGCCACCGGGCATATTTATGCCAGCTGGTTACGGCGATATTCTCCCTGCCGCTCCAGCATCCAACCTGGATACTCACGCGGCAGGGCGCTGACCGCATCAAGCTGTTTCAATTCCTCTTCGCTCAGGCTGATCTCCGTCGCGGCAATGTTATCCGCCAGCTGATCCGGGCGTTTAGCGCCGATAATCACGCTGCTTACTACCGGCTGATGCAGCAGCCACGCCAGAGCGATCTGCGCCACCGACACACCTTTGCTGTCGGCAATGTTACGCATGACGTCTACACAGTCGAAGGCGCGCTCTTTCTCTACCGGTGGGAAGTCAAACGCCAGTCGGCGACCGCCCTCTTCCCCACTGCCGCTGCGGTCATACTTGCCGCTCAGCAGACCGCCCGCCAGCGGGCTCCAAACCATCAGCCCCACCCCTTCGCTTTGCAGCATCGGCACCAGCTCACGCTCAAGGTCGCGCCCGGCGATGGTGTAGTAAGCCTGTAGCGAGGCGAAGCGGGCCAGCCCCAGCCGCTCGGAGATGCCCAGCGCCTTCATAATCTGCCACGCCGCCCAGTTGGACACGCCGATATAGCGGACGTGACCGTGCTGAACCAAATTATCCAGGGCGTAGAGCGTCTCTTCGATAGGCGTTGCCGGATCGAAGCCGTGCAGCTGGTAGAGGTCGATATGATCCAGCTGGAGCCGGCGCAGGCTCTCCTTGACGCTGCCAATAATATGGTAGCGGGAGCTGCCGCGCGAGTTGACCCCAGCGGTGCCGGTTTCGCCGAACACCTTGGTGGCTACCACCACGTCTTCGCGGGGGATCTTGAGGTTTTTCAGCGCCTGGCCGGTGATCTCTTCCGAGCGCCCTTCCGAGTAGACGTTGGCGGTATCGATAAAGTTGATGCCCGCCGCGAGGGCGTCGCTCACCAGCCTCTCAGCGTCGTTCTGCCGCAGCTGACCAATCTTGCCCCACATGCCGCCTTCACCGCCGAAGGTCATGGTGCCCAGGCACAGCTCGGAGACAAAGAGACCGGTATTGCCAAGTTTTTGATAACGCATAGAACGCTCCTTAGGATGTCAGTGAGTGTTCAGTAGTTATACTCCGACGCGCCGGATCGCGAATGTGAGGATCCTGCGCGTTTCTTGCCCAATCCTCTGAACTTTATCCGCGCGTCGCCTCGCCAAAGACCGGGTAGTCCGGCAGCTGTACGGTCTGGTACGGCTCCCAGCCGCCTCCCAGCGCCTTGTAGAGCGCCACCAGGTCGAGGCTGCTCTGCACTCGTGCCTGAGCGCGCTGCTGCTCGGCCTGGGCCAGCTGACGCTGGGCATCAAGCACGTCGATAAAGGTGGCGATCCCCTGGCGGTAGCTGTCGCTGGCGAGATCGAATGCGCTCTGCAACGCCTCAATGGTTTTGCTCAGCCCGGCTTCGCGCTGCTGATCGGTGCGGTAGCTGACCAGCGCGTTCTCTACGTCACCCAGCGCGCTCAGCACCGTCTGGCGATAGTTGAGCGCCGCTGCGCTCTGCTGCGCGCGTGCCAGCTTGACGCTGGAGACCAGCCGTCCGCCCTGGAAGATGGGAATCGACACCTGCGGCCCGAAGCTGTAGAAGTGGCTGCTCCAGTCGGTCAGCCAGTCGGTTTCGCTGTTGCGCAGGCCAAACTGACCGCTCAGGGTCAGGCTCGGGAAGAGCTGCGCCACCGAGACGCCGATCTGCGCGGTGGCCGCGTGCAGATTGGCCTCGGCTTCACGCACGTCCGGTCGTCGGCGAGCCAGGGTTGAGGGAATGCCGGTCTGGATGATATCCGGCAGCTTCGGCAGGGGCTGCACCGACCGTAGCTCCGCATTCAGCGCACCGGGAGGCTTGCCGATCAGAATCGCCAGGGCATTCATCGCCTGCTGCTCCTGGGCCTGGTACTGCGGCAGCTGCGCTTCCAGGTTGCCGAGCTGTGCCCGAGCGTTCTCGACGTCCAGCTGCGGCGACAGACCGCCGCGCTGGCGACTCTCGGTCAGGCTAAGCGTCTCCTTTGCAGTATCGATCTGGGTATTCATGGTGGCAAGGATGCTCTGCGCCCCGCGCAGCTGCAGCCACGCGCGCGCCACTTCCGCTTCCAGTGACACCAGGGCGTCGTTGCGCTGCTCGATAGCCGCCTGTTGCTGGGCATTGGCTGCCTCGACCTGGCGGCGTACTTTGCCCCACAGATCCAGCTCCCACTGGGCGTCGAAGCTGCCCTGGTAGAGATTCACCGGCTGGGTGAGCACCCCAAGGGCGTTGTTTATCTCTGGGTCGACGTCCTGCAGCTGGCCGTAAACGTTGTGGGATTTCAGCTCCCCCTCCAGGCCCAGCTGCTGCCGGGTGGCCTGAAGATTGCCATTTACCGCCGGCAGGAAGGCCCCGCCCGCCTGGTTGATCTGTTCCCGTGCACCAGCAATGCGCAGCACGGTCTGCTGCAGGGAGAGGTTCCCAGCGATCGCCCGCTCGATCAGGCTGTTGAGCTGCGGCGAGTTAAAGGTCGTCCACCAGCGCGGATTCACCGCCTGGCTGGAGGTTTGCGACGGCACGGTTTTATCCCCGGCGTCGTTCCAGTGGCTCACCGCAGGCGGCACCGGTTGCTGGTAGTCTGGCCCCACGGCGCAGCCCGCCAGCAGCAGAGTGAGTAACGACAGCGTCGGGGTATGTATCCTGTGCATGTTAATGTGCTCCTGCGCTGCCTTCGCTCTTGATCGGCGAAAGCAGAAGACAAAACGGAATCAGTAAAAACGCCACGGCGCTGAGAATGGTAAAGACGTCAACGTAGGCGAGAAAGCGCGACTGCTCGATCATGGTTCGATACATCTGCCCGGTTGCCAGACCGAGCGGATCCCCCGGCAGCGTGGTGAAGTTGCGGATCGCCTCGGCCGTCTCGCGCACCGCCAGCTGGAACTGCTCGCTAAAGGGCGTGGTATGGGCGCTTAAATAGGCACTGTGCACCTGGGCGCGCTCGGTAATGGCGGCGGTTGAGAGCGAAATACCGATCGATCCAGCGACGTTACGGAACATGGTAAACAGCGCGGCGGCGTCGGCGTTGAGCTGGCGCGGAATGGTGACAAAGGCGATGGTAGTAAGCGGCACAAACAGGAAGCCAAGACCAATCGACTGCGCGCTGCGGAACAGCACCAGCGTTTCAAAATCAACGTCCGGCGTCAGATTGCGCGACCAGAAGAAGGCCACCGCCAGACAGGTAAAGCCGAAGGCGATGATCCACCGGGTCTGCACCACCGGCATCAGCTTCAGCACCAGCGGGATGGTGAGTACGATTAACACCGCCCCCGGCGAGAGCACCAGCCCGGACCAGGTCGCGGTGTAGCCGAGATCCTGCTGCGCCAGCTGGGGGATCACCACCGAGCTGCCGTAGAGGATCATCGCCATCCCGGCCATCAGCAGGCTGGAGACGGCAAAGTTTTTATCCTTCATACAGTGCAGATCCACCACTGGCTTTTTGGCGTACATCAGCCAGTAGATCGCCCCAATGATGCCAATCAGGGTCAGCACGGCAAAGGTACGGATAAAGCCCGAGGCGAACCAGTCGTCGTCTTCGCCACGGTCAAGCATCACCTGCAAACAGCCCAGCCCCAGCGCAATCAGGCCGATGCCGGTCCAGTCGATGGTGAGCTTCTCTTCCGATTTGCGCTCCCAGGGCGGATCTTCCAGCAGCTGGTAGATGGCCAGCACGGTGACGATCCCCACCGGGATGTTGATAAAGAAGACCCAGCGCCAGGAGTAGTTGTCGGTGATCCAGCCCCCGAGGGTCGGACCGAGCACCGGGGCAACGATGATCGCAATTGACGAGAGGCCAAAGGCCTTGCCGCGATCCTCCGGCTTAAAGTAGTCGAGCAGCACCGACTGCTGGGTCGGCTGTAGCCCCCCGCCAAAGAAGCCCTGCAGGATACGGAACAGGATGATCTCCCACAGCTCGGTGGCGATCCCGCACAGGAACGAGCAGACGGTGAACATCACAATGCAGATGAGGAAGAAGCGCTTGCGGCCAAAGACCCGGCTCAGAAAGGCCGAGATCGGCAGCACGATGCCGTTCGCCACCAGGTAGCTGGTGAGCACCCAGGTGGATTCACTGTAGCTCGCCGACAGCGAGCCGGCGACGTGGGGCAGCGCCACGTTGATGATGGTGGTATCAAGGATCTCCATAAACACCGCGAGGGTGACGACAATAGCCACCGCCCACGGGTTACTGGCGGGACGCCAGCTCTCATGGCTGTGATCGGTCATTCCAGGGTCACCTTCGGCTCCACGGACAGCCCCAGCGGCAGCGGCGGCTGGTTAGCGTCAAGGCCCTTATCGATGACGATCTTCACCGGCACGCGCTGAACGATCTTCACGAAGTTACCCGTAGCGTTTTCTGACGGGAAGGCGGAGAAGCGCGAGCCGCTCCCCTGCTGGATGCTGTCGATATGTCCTTCCAGCTCCAGGTCCGGGTAGGCATCCACGCCGATAGTGACTTTATTACCGGGGCGCATCCGCTCCAGCTGCGACTCTTTAAAGTTCGCCACCACCCAAATGTCAGGCGAGACCAGCGAGAAGAGCGCCGTACCCGCCTGCACCAGAGTCCCGGTCTGCACGTTACGCTTGGTGACGAAGCCATCAAAGGGGGCGCGTACTTCGGTATAGGAGAGGTTAAGGTTCGCGTTTGCCAGCTGGGCACGGGCCTGCTGAACCTGCTGCTCCCGGGCTTCGACGTTGGTCTCCTGCTGACGGATCTGCAGGTTAATCTGGCTTGCGACCTCAAGCTGGGCATTAGCGCTGGCCAGCTGGGCCTGAGCACTACGCAGCTGGGCGTTGGCGCTGTCGATGTTTTGTTGCGTGGTGGCGCGCGGGTCGACGCCGCGCTGGCGGCGATAGGCGGCTTCCGCGTTGGCTAAGTCAGCCTTGGCCTTGAGCACCTGCGCCTGCGCTTCATCACGCTGAGAGGGATACTGCACCTTTGAGAGCGCCAGCTGGGCCTGCGCCTGATGCAGCTGGGCGGTAGCCAGCCCAAGCTGGGCCTGAGCCTGATCGCGCTGGGCGGTGGCATCCCGAGGGTCGATCAGCACCAGCAGATCGCCCTTCTTTACCCGCTGGTTATCCTTCACCCGCAGCTCGGTCACGTAGCCCGCCACCTTGGGCGCGATGGTAACCGCATCGCCTTCGGTGAAGGCATCGTCGGTGGTCTCCTGGTTGCGGGTCATCAACCACCACACCAGCGCCACAATCACCATCACCACAACGACTACGCCCAGAATGATTAACGGCTTCTTGCCGGGGCGCTTACGTTCGTTGTTTTGAGTCTTGTTTTGATCGGTGTTTTGATCGTTGTTTTGATCTTTCCGAGCGGTATTGTTCTCTTCCTGAGCTGCGTCAGGATTCTTTTCGTTATCAGCCATAGCGTTGCAACTGTCCTGTCGATGAACGGCGCGACACGTGCGCCGTTATCTAAAGTTAGGAGGTTGCTATACATTTGCCAGGAAAAACTGACAAATTCGCATTAACTGATAATAAGTAACCCATACCCCACCAGCGCGGCCCAGATCAGCAGCGGAATAGAGTAAAGATGGAAGCGCCACCAGATGCGGCGGTTGTTGGCCATCCGCAGGGCGATCAGGTTCGCCAGCGAGCCGGGCAGCAGGCCGAAACCGCCGACGTTGACCGCCCAGGCCAGCAGCGGGCTGGCTGGGACGTAGTTCAGCAGCAGAATGGTCGCCGGCACGTTGCTGATCACCTGCGACAGGCCGATAGCCGTGAGCCACAGGGCGGGCTGGGAGAGGTGCTCTACCCCGTTGAGCGATCCCTGTAACGCAGGAAGCTGCACCAGCAGGTGGACGTCGATAAACATCGCCATAAACACCAGCAGCAGCGTCCAGTCCACGCTCTTCAGCACTTTGAAAGCCACCACCGCAAAGCCTGCGGCGACGATCAACGCGCCCCAGCCCTCATGCTTCAGCTCCAGCGAGATGAGGAACACGACGTACAGCGCCAGGCAGGTCCAGAGCAGGCGCGGCTGCCATGACGGCGCCTGGCTGCCGCTGTGGTAGTTCAGAGCCTTATTAGGGAAAAAGAACCAGCAGAGCAGCAGCAGGCTTGCCATCATCACTACCGCCAGCAGCGCCATCTGCCCGATAAAGGCGGCGAATGAGAGGCCAGAGCGCCCCCACAGCAGAATATTTTGTGGATTACCGATAGGGGTCAGCAGCGACCCGGCGTTTACCGCCAGCGCTTCAAAGATGATCAGCCGGTTAACCGGGATTTCACACAGTTTTCTGAGCGTCAGCGTGAGCGGCACAACAATAAACAGCGCCACGTCGTTGGTCAGGAAGGTGGAGAGCAGCGCTGCCGCCAGGGCCATAAACATTGCCAGCCGCCGCTCGGTGGCGAAGCGCCGGACCATTCTGCGCCCCACCACGTCAAAGTAGCCGCTCTGCTCTACCCCTTTGGTGAGCATCATCAGTCCACTTAGCGTCAGAATGGTGTGCCAGTCGATCGCCCTGGGCCACGCTGCCAGGTTAAAGGGAACGAAAAAGCTCAGGATAATGCCGATCAGGATCAGCAGTTGGAAAAAGCGATCGCGCGCCAGCGCGTGCACGAACGGCAGGGTCATTCCGCAGGGTGCTCCTGCTGAAGGGTAAAGAGGCGAAAGCGCTCCAGCGTCTCCTCGCTAACGTGGTGCTCCATGCCTTCGGCATCACGGCGGGCGGTCTCCGGGCTTACGCCCAGCACGAGAAGAAAGCTCTCAACGATCTGGTGCCGTTCGCGGCTCTCCTGAGCCAGCTTCTCTCCTTCCGGGGTCAGAAACACACCACGCCAGGGGATCTGCTCAATCAGCCCTACCGTTGCCAGACGCTTAAGCATCTTTGCCACCGTTGGCTGGGAGACACCTAGCCGGGCAGCCATATCCACCTGACGGGCCTCCCCCACCTCGCGGATCAGATCGGAGATCAGTTCGACATAGTCATCAATCAGCTCCCGCCGGTGCGCTTCCCGCACCTGTCGAAAGCCCTCAACGTGCTCTTCGACATTCACCAGCTGCGTCACTTTTTTTGTTGTTGTCTTGCCTGCGCGACGGCTCATTGAACTTCCTCATGGGGGTAACGCGATAAATGCATCATATACGGTTGCGCCCAGTGTAAACCATAAGTAGACCAGCACAAAAAATTTGGGTAATAGCCGTAGCTATACAATATAGCCTGTGCTATATCTGTATGTAATGCAGACAACCTTCGTAGATTGAACGTCACGAAATCCAGCAGGAGGAGGTTGATATGAACGAACTCAAGAGGTGCTTATCCGTGTTTACTCACTCGCCATTCCAGGTCCGGTTGCAGTTGCTCAACATGCTGTGCGATATGTTCAACGGCAAACCGCAGCAGGACGATAAAAAATCCCATTAATGCGGCGTCGCGGTACGCCGCTTCATTTTTCTGTCACATTCTCCCGTCATACTCTCCCTCTGCCACAGAAAAACTCACTATTTGTTGATTTTGCAACCATCCTCGCAAAAGATTGCCCCGTAAGCAGTTGATCTTCGTCTGCTCTCGCTCTATCTTCTCGCAGCCCTGCACAAATGCGGCTCGCGGATGCGGAACTCTCCCTCGACTCCACGCCCTCTCCGGCAGGTTTTGACCCTCTACGCCAGGGTGAGCACATGGCGTTTTCGCGATACAGCTATATGAATTTAACCCTAAAAGAAACGCTTGCTGCCCGTAGCCAGGCCCTTAGCCCGTGGACGGGTTTCTATTTTCTTCAGTCGTTACTGATCAACTACGCCCTTGGCTACCCCTTTAGCCTGCTCTATACCACCGCGTTCGCCTGCCTGCTACTGCTGCTGTGGCGTCATGCCCCGCGTGCGCAGAAGGTGCTGGTGGCGGTCTTCTCCCTGCTCGCCGCCTCCTACTACCCGTTTGGCCAGGCCTATGGCGCGCCCAACTTCAATACGCTGCTGGCGCTGCACTCCACTAACATGGAGGAGTCCACGGAGATCCTGACCATTTTCCCGTGGTACAACTACGTGATTGGTCTGTTTATCTTTGGTCTTGGGGTGATTGCCATCCGGCGTAAGCAGAGCGAGCGTGCCACCTGGGGAAAATGGGATCATCTTGGCATCGCCTTCTGTCTGGCTACCGTCTTTGTCGCCCCGGTGCAGAACCTTGTCTATGGCGGCGTCTTTAATCTGAAAGATACCGGCTACCCGGTGTTTCGCTTTGTGAAGGACGTGGTAGTTAACAATCAGGAAGTGCTGGACGAGCAGAGCCGGATGGCGCAGCTGGCCGGGATGAAAGACAGCTGGAACGTGATGGGCGTTAAGCCGAAGTATCACACCTATGTGGTGGTGATCGGTGAGAGCGTGCGACGCGACGCGGTGGGCGCATTTGGCGGCCACTGGCAGAACACCCCCTTTGCCAGCAGCGTTAACGGCAGCTTTTTTACTGACTACGTGGCAGCCAGTGGCTCGACGCAGAAGTCGTTAGGTCTGACCCTGAACCGGGTGATGGACAACAAGCCTCAGTATCAGGATAACTTTGTTACGCTGGCCAACCGGGCGGGTTTCCAGACCTGGTGGTTCTCTAATCAAGGGCAGATTGGCGAGTACGATACCGCCATCGCCAGCATTGCCAAGCGCGCTGACGAGGTACAGTTCTTAAAGAGCGGCGACTTTGAGGCCGATAAGAACACCCGCGATGAAGCGCTGCTGAAGATGACCGAGCAGGTGTTGAGCACCGCCCGCAGCCAGCCGCAGCTGATCGTCCTGCACCTGATGGGCTCTCACCCGCAGGCCTGCGATCGCACCGGCGGCAAGTACGCGGACTTCGTTCAGTCGAAGGAGACCTCCTGCTACCTCTACTCGATTACGCAAACCGACACCCTGCTCAGCAAGCTTTACGACCAGCTGCGCAACAGCGGCAGCACCTTCTCCATGGTCTACTTCTCCGATCACGGTCTGGCCTTCAAGGAGCGCGGCAAAGCGGTGCAGTATCTGGCCCACGACGATAAGTTCCAGCAGAACTTTCAGGTGCCGTTTATGGTGATCTCCAGCGACGACACCCGCCATCGGCTGATTAAAGCCCGCCGCTCGGCCAACGACTTCCTCAGCTTCTTTTCGCAGTGGACCGGCATCACGGCCAAAGAGATCGCCACCCGCTACCGCTTTGTCTCAAATGACAAAGCCGGGCCAACCTGGGTGACCAACTTCAAGCTGCAAAAGGTAGATTACAACCATCTGGGCACCGACCTGTTTGAGACCCGCTCGCGGTAAGGGATATCCCCGCCCGGCGGCGCTACGCTTGCCGGGCCTACGTTTGAGCAGTGGTTTGGCTATCATGCAGGCATCAAGATGCTCGGCTATGAAGATCACCTTTATGTTCCCATGAGGCAGCTATTTGCATAGTTTTTTGCAGCGCAGTATTGGGGGCTGGAGCCAGATCCAGACGGTTAAGAAACAGTAGATACGCCTTGGGGCCGACAATAATACTCTTTTTGATTAACAGCGTTTCTACAGCTTTAGTAGCACTGTTTTCAACCGGCATGATGCTATTCCTTTGTATATTTATGAACCGTAAATATACAAAATTTTTTGCGTAAATATTCTCCAAAAATACACCGCAACCTACGCCGACATTTTTTTGTAGGCCGGGTAAGCGCAGCGCCACCCGGCGTTTTTAGACACGCCCGGCGGCGCTACGCTTGCCGGGCCTACAGGATTTGCCTGGGCCAATAAACGGCGCCCATAAAAAAAACGGCCCCTGAGGGCCGTTTTAGTGTCTAGACTATCACCGGGGTGATTAGAAGCGGTAACCCACGCCTGCGATCCAGGTGCCAACGTCAACGCTACGGATACGGCTCTGCTCGTAGGAAACGTCGATAGCAACGTCTTCGATTGGGTTGAACTGCATGCCCGCACCGTAGGAGAAGCCGTAGTCGCTGCTGTCAGAATGGTTTACAACATTCTCAGCCTGCTGGAATTTACCGTAGCCAACACCCACTACACCGTAGATGCTTGCCCAGTCGTTCAGACGGAAAGCCGGACCAGCAGTTACGCCGTAGTACTGGGCTTTGTTGTACACGTTGCTTTCGGTACGATCTTTTTCAGTGTAGGTAAAGGAACCGATGTAACCCAGCGGAGTGTCGTTTTCGTAGCGATACTTCAGGTTGAAACCGTTAGCTTTGTTCGCCACGCCCTGCATGTCGCTCTGAGCATAACCGCCGGTAACAGTAGAGGTTGCCGCTACAGCGGAACCTGCGGATACAGCCAGAACAACTGCCAGTGCTGAAAGACATGCAATTTTTTTCATAACCACCTCAAATGTGCTTCAAGTAAGTCCTAAGTACTAAATATAACAAAAAATAGTGAGAAACTCTTTGCGCTTCACGCTGTCTAACGGGCCTTTTGATGTAACAGAACGTTTCCTCTTGCTCGTATCTCTTTCAAAAAAAAAGCCTTTTTTCCGCTAATGTCGCTATTATGCCGCCATAAAAGCGACATATTCATCCAGATTATTCCTAAAGATACGGTGATTAATCCAGCAACTTGTCGCCATTCTACCGCTTTCCTGACATTTATTTTCAACGGAGTCTCAACCGCTGACATCTATTTCCATTACACTGCCCTCTTTACTTGGTTTGACATAAATTGACAGGAGAAAGGATGCCTGCTTTACCCCGGAAGTTGCCCACCTGGTTACCTATATTAATACTGCTTGTGGCGATGGCGTCGATTCAGAGCGGTGCCTCGCTGGCAAAATCGCTCTTTCCGCTGGTCGGCGCGCCCGGCGTGACCGCCCTACGTCTGGCGCTCGGTACCATTATCCTCGTGATTGTCTTTCGACCCTGGCGTCTGCGTTTTACGCCTGAGCAGCGTAAGCCGCTGCTGTTTTATGGCCTGTCGCTGGGTGCCATGAACTATCTCTTCTATCTCTCTATCCAGACGGTGCCGCTGGGTATTGCGGTGGCGCTGGAGTTTACCGGCCCGCTGGCGGTGGCGCTGTTCTCCTCCCGGCGTCCGGTAGATTTTGTTTGGGTGGTGCTGGCCGTGCTGGGGCTATGGTTCCTTCTGCCGCTGGGGCAGGATGTCTCCCACGTCGATCTTACCGGTGCCGCCTTTGCGCTGGGCGCGGGTGCCTGTTGGGCCATCTATATTCTCTGCGGCCAGCGCGCCGGGGAGGATCACGGCCCAGCCACCGTGGCGCTGGGCTCCCTGATCGCTGCCGTGGTGTTTGTGCCCCTGGGTGCGATTCAGGCCGGGGATGCGCTCTGGCACTGGTCGATTCTGCCGCTGGGCCTGGGCGTGGCCGTTCTCTCTACCGCCCTGCCCTACTCGCTAGAGATGATGGCCCTGACGCGCCTGCCCACCCGCACTTTCGGTACCCTTATGAGTATGGAGCCAGCGATGGCAGCGGTATCGGGGATGATCTTCCTGAGCGAAACGCTGACGCTTGTGCAGTGGCTGGCCCTGTCGGCCATTATTGCCGCCTCCGTTGGCTCTACGCTCACGCTGCGCCGCGAGACGACAATTAAAGAAGTTGATATTGGTTAATTATTTATCTGCACGGTCTCGCACCGTGCAAAATATCCCCCTGCCTTCGCCACTCGCCTTGAATAATATTCATTAACATTCTCAACGTCTTATATAAAATTAAGAATCGTCTCCCTGGTTATGCGTAAGTTACTGATATGTAAAAAATAGCCTTTTGCACCCTCGTTATTACTATTGGACCGATAGGAACAGCCAAAATAGCAAAGACCAAAACCGGTGCTATACTTAGCTCCAGTAATTACCTGGGAACACACATCAAGAGGATATGAGATTATGAGTACCGCTAAACTGGTAAAAACGAAATCATCCGATCTGCTTTATACTCGCAACGATGTAGCGGATAACGATAAAAAAGCGACTATTGAGCTGCTGAATCGCCAGGTGACCCAGTTCATTGACCTGTCTCTGATCACTAAACAGGCCCACTGGAATATGCGCGGCGCTAACTTCATTGGCGTGCACGAAATGCTGGACGGCTTCCGTACCACCCTGACCGACCATCTGGACACCATCGCCGAGCGTGCGGTTCAGTTAGGTGGTGTTGCACTGGGTACGACTCAGGTCGTTAACAGCAAGACTCCGCTGAAAAGCTACCCGCTGGATATCCACAGCGTTCAGGATCACCTGAAAGAGCTGGCCGATCGCTATGCCATTGTTGCTAACGACGTGCGTAAATCTATCGAAGAAGCGAAAGATGAAGATACCGCTGATATCCTGACTGCGGCCTCCCGCGACCTGGATAAATTCCTGTGGTTCATCGAATCCAACATCGAATAAAACATACGTTTTATCTATGACCCTCTCCCCGCCCGGGAGGGGGCTTTGCACTTTTCTGGTGCAACCCCTCTGTCATACCGCTCTCCTCTCTCCGCAATAAAGTAAATCACTTGTAATAATTACCTCACACAATCGTTAATCAAGGGTTGTTTTATGGCCGCTTTCTGCGCTTAATAGCAGCATATTGTGTAACAAGCCAGCAGCGCACCAGAATGGCGCCCCAGGATGGTGCATGGCGGTTATGGATGCATAATTTTTGACCTGCGATTGAATATATCGTCTTTACAAAACAATGGGTTGTAAACCTGGCACGATTTTTTCATACTGCGTACGTTCTCTCAGGGGATCGCCCCGTGGATATAAAAGGAAATGTTATGAAGTCTGTGTTTAAAGTTTCCCTTGCTGCACTTACCCTGGCTTTTGCGGTCTCTTCTCACGCTGCCGATAAACTGGTCGTCGCCACCGATACCGCGTTTGTTCCGTTCGAATTCAAACAGGGCGATAAATACGTTGGTTTTGACGTGGACCTGTGGGCTGCCGTCGCGAAAGAGCTGAAGCTGGATTACACCCTTAAGCCGATGGACTTCAGCGGCATTATCCCGGCACTGCAAACCAAAAACGTTGACCTGGCGCTGGCTGGGATCACCATTACCGACGAGCGTAAAAAAGCGGTCGACTTCTCTGACGGCTACTACAAAAGCGGCCTGCTGGTGATGGTTAAAGCCAATAACAACGACGTGAAAAGCGTAAAAGATCTCGACGGTAAAGTGGTTGCGGTGAAGAGCGGTACCGGCTCCGTTGACTATGCGAAAGCCAATATCAAAACTAAAGATCTGCGCCAGTTCCCGAACATCGACAACGCCTATATGGAACTGGGCACTAACCGCGCTGACGCGGTTCTGCACGATACGCCGAACATTCTGTACTTCATTCAGACCGCAGGCAAAGGCCAGTTCAAAGCGGTTGGTGACTCTCTGGAAGCGCAGCAGTACGGTATCGCCTTCCCGAAAGGCAGCGATCTGCGCGAGAAAGTGAACGGCGCGCTGAAAACCCTGAAAGAGAACGGCACCTACAACGAAATCTATAAAAAATGGTTCGGTACCGAGCCTAAATAAATTTGCCTGATTCAGGCTTGTAACGCCCGGTGGCGCTCGCGCTTACCGGGCCTACATTTTAAGTTTTTCACCACGGTATACAGGAATTCATCATGCAGTTTGACTGGAGTGCCATCTGGCCTGCCATTCCTATTTTGTTTGAAGGCGTCAAAATGACCCTGTGGATCTCGGTCCTCGGTCTGGCGGGTGGTTTGATTATCGGCCTTGCAGCCGGTTTCGCCCGCAGCTTCGGCGGCTGGATAGCAAACCACATCGCACTGGTATTTATCGAGATCATTCGCGGGACGCCTATCGTCGTGCAGGTGATGTTTATCTACTTCGCCCTGCCGATGGCCTTCAACGATCTGCGCATCGACCCGTTCAGCGCCGCCGTTGTCACCATCATGATCAACTCCGGGGCCTACATCGCTGAAATTACCCGCGGCGCGGTGCTCTCGATCCATAAAGGCTTCAGCGAAGCGGGCCTGGCGCTGGGCCTCTCTAAGCGCGAGACCATTCGCCGGGTGATCCTGCCCCTGGCGCTGCGCCGTATGCTGCCGCCGCTGGGTAATCAGTGGATCATCAGCATCAAAGATACCTCGCTGTTTATTGTTATCGGCGTGGCCGAACTGACTCGCCAGGGCCAGGAGATTATTGCCGGTAACTTCCGTGCACTGGAGATCTGGAGCGCCGTGGCGGTGTTCTATCTCATCATCACCCTGGTGCTGAGCTTTATTTTGCGTCGTCTGGAAAGAAGGATGAAAATCCTGTGATTGAATTTAAAAACGTCTCCAAGCACTTTGGTAAAACCCAGGTGCTGCATAACATCGACCTGAACATTACCCAGGGCGAAGTGGTGGTCATCATTGGCCCTTCCGGCTCCGGTAAGTCGACGCTGCTGCGCTGCATCAACAAGCTGGAAGAGATCACTAGCGGCGATCTGATCGTCGATGGTCTGAAGGTCAACGATCCGAAGGTCGATGAGCGCCTGATCCGTCAGGAAGCCGGCATGGTGTTCCAGCAGTTCTACCTCTTCCCGCACCTGACGGCGCTGGAGAACGTGATGTTTGGCCCGCTGCGCGTGCGTGGGGCAAGTAAAAGCGAGGCGGAGACGCTGGCGAATGCGCTGCTGGCGAAGGTCGGCCTGGCCGAGCGCGCTCACCACTATCCGTCTGAACTCTCCGGCGGTCAGCAGCAGCGCGTGGCGATTGCCCGTGCGCTGGCGGTGAAGCCGAAGATGATGCTGTTTGATGAGCCGACTTCGGCCCTTGACCCTGAGCTGCGCCACGAGGTGCTGAAGGTGATGCAGGACCTGGCCGAAGAGGGCATGACGATGGTGATCGTGACCCACGAGATCGGCTTTGCGGAGAAGGTCGCCTCGCGGCTGATCTTTATCGACAAGGGCCGCATTGCTGAAGACGGCAATCCGCAGCAGCTTATTGAGAACCCGCCCAGCCCGCGTCTGCAAGAGTTCCTCCAGCACGTCTCCTGATTTATTAACGCTCTCCTTCCGGGGAGCGTTTTTTTCTTCCCCCCGGATTCCTCCCATTTCCAGGCGCAGCGCTGGCAGCATCTATACTTATCTTTTTGCACTATTTTCTCAGGAGAGAGACCGTGCCATGGTTACTGCTGCTGCTTAGCCTATTCATTATGCCGCTTCACGCGGCCACCATTCCTGGCGTCACCTCCACGTCCGCAGCGCCTGCCACCAACGAGACGGCACCGGCCGCCGAGCCGGATCTGGAGCAGAAGAAAGCCGCCTACGGCGCGCTAGCGGACGTGTTGGAGAACACCAGCTCCCGGGAAGAGCTGATCGGTCAACTACGTAAGGTTGCCGCCACGCCGCCGCCGGAGCCGATGCCCACCATCGCCCCGCCGGAAGAGGTCGCCGAAGAGAAGACGGTGCTGGAGAACGTGCAGGAGGTCAGCCAGCATTTCGGTCAGGAGCTGTCGTCGCGCTTTGCCCAGCTCTACCGCAATATTACCGGCTCGCCGCACAAGACCTTTAACCCACAGACCTTTATCAACGCCGCCGGTCACTTCCTGCTGCTCGCCGGGCTGGTCTGTGTCTTCTACTGGCTGGTGCGCCTCTGCGCCTTCCCGCTCTACCGCAAGATGGGCAAATGGGGACGCCGCAAGAATCATGACAGGGCCAACTGGTTACAGCTGCCTGCGATGATCGTCGGAGCGTTTATTATCGACCTGCTGCTGCTGGCGCTCACCCTCTTTGTCGGTCAGCTGTTGAGCGATAACCTCAACGGCGGCAACCGTACCATTGCCTTTCAGCAGAGCCTGTTCCTCAACGCCTTTGCACTCATTGAGTTCTTCAAGGCGATCCTGCGCCTGATTTTCTGCCCGCGCTTCCCCGATCTGCGTCCTTTCTCGATAAAAAACGAGGCGGCGAAGTATTGGCACCTGCGCCTGAGTGCCCTGAGCAGCCTAATAGGCTATGGCCTGCTGGTCGCCGTGCCGATCATCTCTAACCAGGTTAACGTTCAGTTTGGCGCGCTGGCGAACGTGCTGATCATGCTCTGTATCACTACCTGGGCGCTCTATCTTATTTTTCACAACAAGACCACGGTCTATGAGAATCTCCACCACCTTGCCGATCGCTCGCTGGCCTTCTTTAGCCTGTTTATTCGCGCCTTTGCGCTGATCTGGCACTGGCTCGCCAGCGCTTATTTCGTGGTGCTGTTCTTCTTCTCGCTGTTCGATCCGGGTAACAGCCTGAAATTTATGATGGGCGCGACGGTGCGCAGCCTGGCGATTATCGGCATTGCGGCCTTTGTTTCCGGCATGCTGTCGCGCTGGATTGCCAAACGGATCACCCTCTCCGCTCAGGTGCAGCGTAACTACCCTGAGCTGCAAAAGCGGGTCAACGGCTGGCTGTCGACGGCGCTGAAGGTAGCGCGTTTTCTCACCGTGATTGTCGCCATCATGCTGCTGCTCAGCGCGTGGGGCCTGTTCGATTTCTGGAACTGGCTGCACTACGGGGCGGGAGAGAAAGCCGTCGATATTCTGATCCGTATCGCGCTGATCCTCTTCTTCTCGGCGGTGGGCTGGACCGTGCTAGCGAGCCTGATCGAAAACCGGCTCTCCTCGGATATTCACGGTCGGCCGCTGCCCAGCGCCCGTACCCGCACCCTGCTCACCCTGTTCCGCAACGCATTGGCGGTGGTGATCAGCACTATTACGGTGATGATTGTGCTCTCAGAGATCGGGGTGAACATTGCTCCGCTGCTGGCCGGTGCCGGGGCCCTGGGCCTGGCCATCTCCTTCGGGGCGCAAACCCTGGTAAAAGATATTATCACCGGGATCTTTATCCAGTTTGAGAACGGGATGAACACCGGGGATCTGGTCACCATCGGGCCGCTAACCGGCACGGTAGAGCGAATGTCGATCCGCTCCGTTGGTGTGCGCCAGGATACCGGGGCCTACCACATCATTCCGTGGTCATCGATCACCACCTTTGCCAACTTTGTGCGCGGGATTGGGTCGATAGTGGCGAACTACGATGTCGATCGCCATGAGGATGCGGAGAAAGCCAATAATGCGCTGAAGGCAGCGGTGGGTGAGCTGATGGAGCAGGAGGATATTCGCAAGCTGATCATTGGCGAGCCAAGCTTTGTGGGCATTGTGGGCCTGACCAACACCGCCTTCACGCTGCGGGTGACCTTTACCACCCAGCCGCTGAAGCAGTGGACGGTGCGCTTTGCCCTCGACAGCATGGTGAAAAAGCACTTTGACCTTGCCGATGTGCGCCCGCCGGTGCAGACCTACCAGATGCTGGCTAACCCAGCGGCCGGGCAGCCGGGGGCCGCAGAGCCAGGGGGCGGACAGACCTTGCCCCCTGCACAACCTACGCTTTAAACCGCGTCTGTGCCCAGCGGCGACGCTGGGCCTCATCCAGGAAGGTCCAGGCAATGAAGCGGCTCTGCTTCTGCCCCTGGGCCATCTCTTTTTTCACGACCTTCACCGCCCCGGCAGCGGTCAGGGCGCGATAGAGCGGAGGCAGGTTCTCGCCGCGTGACACCAGCGAGGTGAACCACAGCACCTGACGGCCAAAGGCCTGGCTCTCGGCAATCATCTTGCTGATAAACGCCACTTCTCCACCCTCGCACCACAGCTCCTGCTGCTGACCACCAAAGTTAAGCCCGCTCGCCTCGCTCTGGCCAAGGTTGCGCCGCTTGCGGTCGTTGCCCGCCTGCGCCGCTGCCGCCGAGTCGTGGAACGGTGGGTTGCACAGCGTGGCATCGTACTGCTCGTTCTTGTGGATCATGCCGTTGAGAATGGCGGCCGGATCTTTCTGGCGGCGCAGGCGCACCGCGCGGGTCAGGCCCGGATTACCGGTCACAATCGCCTGGGCGCTGGCAAAAGCCGCATCACCTATCTCGGTGCCGGTAAAGCGCCAGCCATATTCATGGTGGCCAATCAGCGGATAGATGCAGTTTGCGCCGGTGCCGATATCCAGCACGCTCGCCTGGCGCGGGATCGTACCGTCGACGCTGGTTTCCGCCAGCAGATCCGCCAGATGGTGGATATAGTCCGCCCGTCCCGGCACCGGCGGGCAGAGAAAACCTTCAGGAATATCCCAGTGCTTCACCCCATAGAAGTGTGCCAGCAGCGCTTTGTTCAACGCCTTGACGGCCTCGGGATCGGCAAAATTCACCGTCGGCTCACCGGCAGGCGTCGCGATAATAAAATCGCGCAGGTTGGGTTCGTCGATACAAAGGGCGTCGAGATCGTAGCGGCTGCGGTGACGGTTACGCGGGTGTAACCCCGGCTTCTGGGCATTCATGGCATTCTCCTGTAATAAGCGGCGTAAGATACCCCCTGAAGCCAGCGCGGTAAACAGCCATTCATGCAAAAAACCACAGCATGTTGCCGAAATTTTTGCCCGTAAGCCGCTCTTCGCCGGGCCTAAACTTAAGCTGCGGTTTCTTTATAAGAGGATGTCATGATGAAAAAATATCTGGCAATGGCTGCCGCGCTGGCGTTCTCCGCCATGACGGTTAGCGCCTTTGCCGCACCCCAGCAGTTGATGAGAGACGACACCGGGACGCTGCGCCCAGCGGGCACGGTCTCTGCCCACGGCGCGCTAAGCCTGGACGATCTCCAGGACGAGCTGGCAGAAAAAGCCCGCGAGCAAGGCGCAAAAGGGTTTGTAATTGACGCCGCTGGCGGTGAAAACCAGATGTACGGCACGGCCACTATCTACAAATGAGTTATCTTCACCTCGCCCCGAAAAGCCGCTATGACTTTCCGGGGCGTTGCGCTTAACAGCTATCAGCGTTCGTTAGCCGCCGCCAGCAGGGTGTTGAGCAGCACGTTTGCCCCGCGCTCTGCCCACTGAGGAGTAATGTTTTCCGCCTCGTTATGGCTGATGCCCTTTTCGCAGGGGATAAAGATCATCGCCGTGGGCGCTACGCGATTAACGTAGCAGGCGTCGTGACCGGCACCGGAGACCATCCGGCGCTGAGAGTAGCCCAGTTCGCGGGTCGCCTGCTCGATGCGTGCGATACAGCCCTTATCAAAGTCCACCGGCGCGTAGTCAAAGATGCGCTCCCAGGCGACGTCGATGCGGCGGGCCGACAGCCCGTCCAACGCCTCAGCCAGCGCCGCCTCCATCGCTACCAGCGCAGCGGTCTCTGGATGGCGGAACTCGACGGTGCAGAAGACCGCTGACGGTACGACGTTGCGTGAGTTAGGCGTCACCTGCACGCTGCCCACGGTGGCGCGCCCGTCCGGCGCAAAGCGGCGGCCAATGGCCTCTACCGCCAGGGTCAGCTCGGCAAAGGCGCACAGAGCGTCACGACGCAGATCCATCGGCGTGGTGCCTGCGTGGGCAGCAAAGCCGGTCAGGTTGATCTCATACCAGCGCTGGCCCATAGCAGCATGAACCACGCCGATATCCCTCTCCTCTGCCTCAAGCAGCGGCCCCTGCTCGATATGCAGCTCGTAGCAGGCGTGCAGCGGGATAGCCGCCGCAGGATGCTCGCCCTGATAGCCGATAGCCGCCAGCGCCTGGCCGACGCTAATGCCGTCGCGATCCTCCCGCGCCAGAGCATAGGCTTCGCTGAACACCCCGGCCCAGACGCCGGAGGCCAGCATCGCCGGGGCGAAACGCGCCCCCTCTTCATTGGTCCAGTTCACCAGAATGAGGTCGCGCTCGGTGGTGATGCCGCGATCGTTAAGGGTGCGCAGCGCCTCCAGCCCGGCGAGCACGCCATAGATGCCGTCGTAGTTGCCGCCCAGCGGCTGGGAGTCGCCGTGCGAGCCGGTGAGTACCGGAGCCAGATCCGGGTTGCTGCCCGCCCGGCGAATAAACATATTCCCCAGCCGATCAACCTCACAGCGAAAACCCGCTTCACGCGCCCAGGTCGCGAGCAGGTCGCGTCCGTGCCGATCCTCATCGCTCAGCGCCAGCCGGGTCACCCCGCCCCCCGCCGTTGCGCCAAGCGTGGCAAACTCGTTAAGCGTCTGCCACAGGCGCGCGCTATCCACCTGTAGAGGAGAGGCCATCACGCCTCCTTGTCTTTAACGCGATAGCGGAAATCGCAGCACGGCGCACCGGACATAATGGTCTGGGTGCGGGTCAGCTCAACGTCCGGCGCATAGCCGACGATGAACTTGTCATCCCTCGCGCAGGAGAGCAGATGGCCGATCTCGCCGAGGCCCATCTCGTGGTACATCTCGGCGTAGCGGCAGCGCGTCACGTCATAGTCGTAGCGCTGGCCGTCGTCTTCGATCACCCGCACGTCGAGGGCGTTATCCTTCTCCCAGAGATACTGCAGGTCGACGAAGCTGCGCAGATCCGCTTTTTTCGGCTCCGCGGCGGCAAAGTTCTGCCCGGCCTGAATGGCCGCCTGCTCAATGGCTTCACCAATCACCGCCTGGGCGCGGGCTTTACCCACCTCGCGCACCAGGATGTCATAGATAGGTTTAATTATTTCAGCTTCAATTTTACGGCGGGCGAGAATGCCCAGCTCTTGTTTTTGCTCACAGCTCATTATTGCCTCACAGCTTATTTCGCGCTTCCGCCCAGCACGGTCTGGGGTTCCCACTTACCGTTCACCACTTTGTAGACGGTAAAGGATGGATTTTTCAGGTTGCCCTGCTCGTCAAAGGCAATATTGCCGGTCACGCCCGTGTAGCTGATGGCGCGCAGGGCAGGCAGATAGTCACCGGCGTCAACGGAGTCGGCTTTCTGCATCGCGGCGATCAGCACCCGGGTGGCGTCATAGGCAAACGGCGCATGCAGTTCGATATGGGTATGGTATTTAGACTGGTAGGCCTGCTCGAACGCTTTCCCGCCCGGCATCTTCTCTACCGGCAGACCCGGCTCCAGGGCCACCACGCCCTCGCCCTCTTTCTGCGCCAGGCTCAGGAAGGTCTGGCTCACGAAGCCGCCCGCGCCCATCAGCGTGGCCTTCATGCCCAGCTGCTTGAGACGACGCGCCAGCGGAGCCGCCTGGCTATCCACGCCGCCGAAGAAGACCAGATCGGCATTTTTGCTGCGGATGGCGGTCAGCACGGCGTTGAAATCTACGGTCTTCTCATCAACGTACTGGCGGTCAACCGGCTTGATGCCCTGCGCTTCCAGCGACTTGATAAACTCGTCGGCCAGCCCCTGACCAAAGGCGGTACGGTCATCGATCACCGCGATGCGCTTCGCCTTCAGCGTCTGCACGGCATATTTTGCCGCGTAGTCACCGCCGTCATCGTCATGCCCCATGACGCGGAAGCTGGTGTCAAAGCCCTGCTGGGTATAGGCATGACCGGTGGCGACCGGAGCAACTTGGGCGATGCCCGCATCGTGATAGATACGCGCAGCCGGAATGCTGGTCCCGGTGTTCCAGTGACCGACCACCCCTGCCACTTCGCTGTCCACCAGGCGCTGGGCCACGGCAACGGCGGTACGCGGGTCGGACTGATCGTCCTCGGATTGCAGCTTAAAGGTCACCGCCTTGCCGCCAATCGTCGGGTGGGTTTTATTCACGTCATCGATGGCGAGCTGCGCGCCGTTCTCCAGATCCTTACCGATACGCGCCGACGGGCCGGTCAGCGGGCCAGCCAGACCGATAATCACGGTGTCATCGGCCTGGGCCGGGTTTACAACTGCTCCGCCGAGGGCGGTGAGCGCGATCGTGGCGCTCAGCACTTTATGTTTCATGGTTTTCATTATTGTTTCCCTGATGTTGGTGGTGTTTTAAACGGCAACTTCGCCTAAATAAATTTCCTGAATTCGGTTGTCGGCCAGCAGCGCGGCAGAGTCGCCGTGATGGGCGATAGATCCGCTGTCCATCACCCACGCGCGATGGGTGACCTCCAGCGCCAGCCGGGCGTTCTGCTCGATCAGCAGCAGCGTGACGCCCGCATCGCGCAGAGCGGCAATCTCTTTAAAAATGGTTTCAACCATGATCGGGGCCAGCCCCATCGACGGCTCGTCGAGGATCAGCAGGCGCGGCTGGCTGAGGAGCGCCCGGCCCAGAGCCAGCAGCTGCTGTTCGCCGCCGGAGAGCAGCCCGGCCAGCTGATCTTTGCGTTCACCGAGGCGCGGAAAACGTTCATACAGCTGAGCCATCTCCTGCTTCACCGCCTGGCGTCCCTTGCGTTGCCAGGCACCCATCAGCAGGTTCTCTTCTACCGTCATGCGGGTGAAGATGCCTCGCCCCTCGGGCACAAGGACAATACCGTCACGCAGCAGATCCTGCGGGGCACGGCGGTGAATCGATTTTCCGCGCCAGAGGATCTCTCCGCCGTAGGGTTGCAGCCCGGCGATGGCCCGTACGGTAGAGCTTTTGCCTGCGCCGTTGGCTCCCAGCAGCGTGCCCTGCTCACCTTCGTTAAGGCTGAATTCGATGCCGCGTACCGCCTTGATCCCGCCGTAGTGCACGGAGAGGTTGCGCACCTGCAAAATAGGTTCAGACATGGGCGTTTCCTCCCAGATAGGCGCGGATCACATCCGGATGACGACGTACCGCCTCCGGTTCTCCTTCGGCAATCACCTTGCCGTAGTCCAGCACGCTGATGCGGTCGCAGAGGCTCATAATCAGCTTCACGTCATGCTCAATAATCAAAATGGTTTTGCCATCGTCACGAATACGGCGCAGCAGCTCGCCGAGGGCGACTTTCTCCGCCGCGTTCATGCCTGCCGCAGGCTCGTCGAGGGCCAGCAGCTTAGGATCGGTTGCCAGGGCGCGGGCAATCTCAAGACGGCGCTGGTGGCCGTAGGCGAGATCGCTGGCGCGGTAGTGGGCAAACTGGGCGATGCCGGTGTACTCCAGCCAGTACCAGGCCTGGCGCTCGGTCTCCGCCTCCTCCTCTCTCGCCCGCTTATGGCGGGTGATGGCAGCCCACAGACCGTTGCGGGTGCGGACGTGACGACCGATCATCACGTTCTCCAGCACGCTCATGTCGTTAAACAGGCGTAGGTTCTGGAAGGTGCGGGCGATGCCTGCCTGGGTCACTTTCTCAATCGCCTTTGGCGAGTAAGGTTTGTCGGCCAGGCTAAACTCGCCGCTGTCAGCGGTGTAGAGGCCGGTGATCAGGTTGAAGCAGGTCGTTTTGCCTGCGCCGTTGGGGCCAATCAGGCCGTAAATCTCCCCCGCCTTGACCGACAGGCTGACGTCGTTCACCGCCACCAGGCCGCCGAAGCGTTTATTAAGATGACGGATCGTTAACAGGCTCATGCTTTTGCCCCCGCGTGTTTAGCGGGCCAGACGCCGCCCGGACGGAAAATCATCACCAGCACCAGCGCCAGGCCGTAGAAGAGCTGACGCAGGATCTCCGGATCCACCAGCACGGTGCCGAACAGCGCCTCCTGCACCGGCACGGCCTGGCTGCGCAGCAGCTCCGGCAGCGCCGAGAGCATCACCGCCCCGAGGATCACCCCCGGCACGTGGCCAATGCCCCCAAGCACCACCATCGCCAGCACCACGATGGACTCCTGCAACGTAAAGGATTCGGGGGAGACGAAGCCCTGGAACGAGGCAAACATCACCCCGGCGACGCCGCCAAAGGAAGCGCCCATCGCGAAAGCCAGCAGCTTAAAGTTACGTACGTTGATGCCCATCGCCCGGGCCACGTCCTCATCCTCGCGGATGGCGTGCCAGGCCCGGCCCACCCTGGAGCGTTGCAGACGGATACAGATAAAGACGATCGCTACAATCAGCGTGGCAAAGAGGTAGTACCAGAGATAGAGCGCGGGAATTTTCACCCCCAGCAGGTGGTAAACGCCGCGGAACTCCAGGCCAAACAGGCTCAGGGAGTCGATGCCCGAGATCCCCTTCGCACCGTTGGTGATGTTGACCGGACGGTCGAGGTTACGCATCAGAATGCGGATAATCTCCCCGAAGCCGAGAGTCACAATCGCCAGATAGTCCCCACGCAGGCGCAGGGTCGGCGCGCCCAGCAGGATGCCGCAGATCCCGGCAATTAGGGCTGCCAGCGGGATCAGCACCCCATAAGAGACGTGCAGCCCGTCGCTGAAGTAGCCCTGCAATATCGGGAAGGCATCAAGCAGGTGCGGGGAAGCCAGCAGCGCCGCAAGATAAGCCCCGACAGCGTAGAAAGCGATAAAGCCCATATCCAGCAGGCCGGTAAAGCCGACCACAATGTTAAGGCCCAGGGCGAGCATGATGTAGAGCAGGGTAAAGTCGATCACCCGCACCCAGTAGTTGCCGCCAGCGGCAGAGGCCAGCCACGGAGCGAGCAGCAGCCCGGCCACCAGCAGAATGATGCCGAGGTTAAGACGCGGTGCGCTGCGTTCGGAGGTTAAAATAGTCATAGGATCCTCAGGCACGCTGTGCAACACGCTCGCCCAACAGGCCAGCAGGACGGAAAACCAGCACCAGGATCAGCACGATAAACGCCAGAATATCCTGATAGTTACTGCTGAACGCGCCGCCGGTGAGATCGCCCAGGTAGCCAGCGCCCAGCGCCTCAATCAGCCCGAGCAGGATGCCGCCCAGCATGGCACCGCGAATGTTGCCGATGCCCCCCAGCACGGCGGCGGTAAAAGCTTTGATGCCCGGCAGGAAGCCCATCGAGAAGCTGGCGCTGCCGTAGTTGCTGGCCATCATTACCCCCGCCAGGGCGGCAAACGCACCGCCGATAGCGAAGGTCAGGATAATAATCCGGTTAGGTGAGACGCCCATCAGGCTGGCAACCTGCGGGTTTTCCGCCACGGCGCGCATCCCGCGCCCCAGACGGCTGTACTCCACCAGCAGCCACAGGCCAAGCATCACCAGGAAGGTGACGGCCAGGGTTACTATGCCGGTCACGGTGATAATCGCGGGCGGATGCTCGGCGCTGCCCGCGGTGATCTCAATGGGATCCATGGGCAGGATCTGGGGAAACATCAGCGGGTTACGGCTCCAGATCAGCATGGCTACGGTTTGCAGCAGCACCGAGATGCCGATCCCGCTGATCAGCGGAGCCAGCCGGGGCGCATTGCGCAGGCGCCGATAGGCAAAACGCTCTACCGCCATCGCCAGCAGCGCGCAGACGACCATCGCCGCCATCAGGGCAAGGGTCAGCTGCACCAGCAGATTCATGCCGGGGAACCACTGGGAGAGAAGATTGATCCCTGAAAGGGTGGTCAGCGCGCCGACCATTAAGATGTCACCGTGGGCAAAGTTGATGATGCGCAGAATGCCATACACCATGGTATAGCCGAGGGCAATCAGGCCGTAGATGCTGCCCAGCATCATGCCGTTGATCAATTGCTGAATAAGTGTGTCCACAATACGTGCCTGCTGAGAATTTTTTCAGCGTAAGCATCCAACAATTGAATTTAATTTTGAAATACGGATATATTCTTTCTTATTATAAAAGCGTATTTTACTAAGCTACTGATATTAAATTATAAAATAAAAACGATTTTTGGGAATCAGGCAGGGTTTGCTTCAACATATGAAAAAAACAGAAGAGTTAGGCGAAAGCGGGCTGCCGGACGATCCGCCCCTCCGCGCGGTGCGGGTCTTTGAGGCTATCGCCCGGCTGGGCAGCGTCTCCGCCGCGGCCGCGGAGCTGAACGTCTCTCCCTCGGCGGTTAGCCACCAGCTTAAGGTGCTGGAGAGCTTTCTACAGCTTCCCCTGACCCACCGTCAGGGACGCCATCTGGTGCTCAGCAGCGAGGGGCGCGAGTATTACCGCTCGATACGCGCGGCCTTTAGCGTGCTGCGCCAGGCCACCGGCCAGCTGTTTGAGCAGGGTCGCTCACGTCAGGTAACAATCAGCCTGATCCCGCTCTTCGGGATGGGCTGGTTTATTCCCCGCCTGCCGCGCTTCCTCCAGGCCCACGCCCAGATGGAGATCAACGTGGTCTACGCCAACCATCGCAACTATCTGAGCGACGCCTCGGATATGTCGATCCGCTTTGGTAACGGGCAGTGGGTGGGCTATCGCAGCGAGAAGCTGATCTCCGGGCGTATGATCCCGGTATGCAGCCGGGAGTTTATCCGCCTGCATGGCTACATTGAGACCCCCACGCAGCTGGCGCAGATGCCACTCCTGCATGACGAAGAGCGCGCCACCTGGACGCAGTGGTTTAGCGAGCAGCAGGTGAAGCGGGTGCGTCGGGACGGAGCGATGTTTGAGGATGGGCTCCTGACCCTGGCCGCCGTGCAGGCCGGGCTGGGCTGCGCCCTGATGCGCGAGCCGATGATCCTGCCCTATCTGCAAACCGGCGAGCTGGTGAAGATCTTCGACTTGCCCATCGACGACGGGCGTGACTACTACCTCTGCGTGCGCCAGGACGTGGAGATGACCCACGAAGGCAAGCTGCTCCAGCAGTGGCTGCGTGAGGAAGCCGGGAGATAGTCTAAACTTAAGTCATACTTCTCACTTAGGAGAGCGCTATGGCTTCAGGTTGGGCAAACGACGGTGCCGTTCAGGATCAGATCGACAGCACCATTGACGATGCGGTAGCCCGCGCGCGCCGCGAACTACCGAAGGGTGAGAGCCTGCACGAGTGTGATGAGTGTGGGGCAACGATCCCCGAAGCGCGCCGCAAGGCGATCCCGGGCGTACGGCTGTGCGTAGCGTGCCAGCAGAAGAAAGATTTGAAAAACGCCTCGTTTTCAGGATATAACCGTAGGGGTTCGAAAGACAGCCAGCTTCGTTGACCACCGAAGGGGGGTTAGCCCAGGGCAAGCGGTTGCTATCTGCATCACAAAAAGCGGGCATTAGAGTGGCATTTTGTGCCGCTAACACGGCGGCACAACCACAGTACGCTTTCACTTGAATAATTCTTGTTAAAAATCATTCATTTTCAATATATTAACGATCGTTCAAAATTTTAGATGAAGGTCGTCAATTCTATTCGATTTAATCTCTCGCGAAATACTGTGATACTTATCGCATCGACGGAACATCGTCCCCCATACAGAATAAACTGCGAGAATCGAACCATGAAAACCATTAAATATGCTGTTGCTGCTCTTGCACTGACTACCCTCTCCTTCGGCGCATTCGCTGCCCAGCCGGTAACCGCTGAGCAGGCGCAGAGCATGCACAAAATGGGCGTTGTGACCGCGCAGGGCGCGACGACGCTGGATGGCCTGGAAGCCCAGCTGGCTGAGAAAGCCGCTGCCGCAGGCGCAAAAGGCTATAGCATCACCTCTGCTAACGCCTACAA
Organism: Pseudescherichia vulneris NBRC 102420; assembly: GCF_000759795.1. Classification (GTDB taxonomy): domain Bacteria; phylum Pseudomonadota; class Gammaproteobacteria; order Enterobacterales; family Enterobacteriaceae; genus Pseudescherichia; species Pseudescherichia vulneris. Next base: position 181,139 of record NZ_BBMZ01000013.1, on the reverse strand, counting down.
CAAAATGAGCGGTACTGCGGTTATCTATCAGTAATCACCTTACCGTATCTACCCCGCAGGCTCATCACTGGCGGGTTGTATTACCCCTCATTATTACTGCATTAACCCTGTTTGTTGTTACCCTTGTTGCCCGTCCGGTTTGGACGGGCTTTTTTTTGCCCGCTGTTTATCAAAAAGAGCTCGCTACCCGGGCCAGACCCTCTTCCAGGGTTTCCACTTGCCCCGTTGCCACAAAGCAGCAGGCGATCTGACGCTTCAGCGATTCCGGCACCGGCTCGCTGCCGACCAGGCAACGCTCCGTCCAGCGGGCGGTGACCTCGGGATCTTTGCTGGCGGGCAGCACAGCCTGCGCCGCGGTTTCGTCCTGCCGTTCGCTTAAGACGCGCGTGCCCTGGGCATCAATCAGCGTGAGCTGCGGGCAGCGCTGGGGATTGGCATACACCTCCCCTTCCGTACCGTGCATCAGCAGCCCGCGCCCGCCGATATCACCAAAGAACTTCGCGACCCGCGTAACGTATTCAGGATGGGAGACGCTGGAGAGACGCAGGGCGGCATCTTCCGCAAAGGGCGTTGCCAGCTTGGCCAGGGTGTGGGCGCTGTTACGCACCCCCATGCGCCAGCGCATATCCAGCTGTTTCTCCAGCGGCGGGCAGAGCGCGCTAACGGGCACATACACCGGGTTACGCCCCTCCAGCTTGGCCTGCGCCTGACCAGCGGTCAGGGTCGGCTCAATGCCAAGCAGGGTAAAAATGGTTTCCGAGATCACGCGGTCACGATCTTCGCTCACGCCGTGCACCAGCACTGGGAAACCCAGCCGCTGAAGCAGCATCGCCAGCAGCGGGGTCAGGTTCGCCTGCCTGCGCGCGCCGTTATAGGTGGGAATGACGATGGGCATCGGCTTCGCCACCGGCGGCGTCAGACGCATGGTCTGGGTCTGCATCGCCTCGTAGAAGCCCAGCATCTCCGCCTCGCCCTCGCCTTTAATGCGCAGGGCGATCAGGATCCCGCCCATCTCCAGATCCGCGACCTCGCCGTTCAGCATGTGGGTGTATAACGCGCGTGCGGTATCAAAATCCAGATCGCGGGCGTGATTTTTACCGCGCCCAACCTCTTTGATGATTTGGCGGAAATCCATAGCTAACTCCTTGCGTCACAGGTGATGGTCAGCGTCGCCGACGACGATTCTGTTTTGGTTTACTTTTTACTATAACGTCAGGCACGTCCGGTTGGGAAATAGGAAAAACAGGCAGGGCGTCAAGCAGCCGTTTTCCATAGCCTTTCGAGAGCAGCCGTCGGTCGTAGATCACCACTTCACCCCGGCAGCTGTGGCTACGGATCAGCCGTCCCACCTGCTGGATAAGGTTAAAGGAGGCGCTCGGCAGGCTCTGCACCTCAAACGGGTAGCGATTGAGGCTTTTAAGCCACTCGCCTTCGGTGATCACCACTGGGCTGTCGATAGGCGGAAACGCAATCTTGTGGATGTGCACCTGGGTCAGGTAGTCCCCTTTGAGATCCAGCCCCTCGGCAAACGACTGGAGCCCCACCAGCACGCTGCGTCCGCCCTCGTCGATGCGCTTGCGGTGCAGCTCCACAAGCCGGTAGCGGGGCTGATCCCCCTGCACCAGCAGCATCAGGCGCAGATCGGTCACAAAGGTTAGAAAGAGCTGCATCGCGCGGTTGCTGGCAAACAGCACCAGCATGCCGGGGTGCTCTTTTTTCTCGACCTGCTCGCGGAAGTAGGCCGCCATCTCGGCGATGTGCTTCTCTTCGTGCTCCATCAGCGGCTCGTAGCGCATCTGCGGGATCACAAGCCTGCCCTGCTCAATGTGGTTAAAGGGCGAGTCGAGGGACACGAAGCGATCCCCGGCTTTCTCCTTCAGGCCGCTCATCTCCTGTAAACGGGAGAAGCTGTTCAGGGAGCGTAAGGTGGCCGAGGTGACGACAATATGCGGCACGCTGCGCCACAGCAGCTTCTCCAGCTGATCGCTAACGCGAATGCCAACGCAGTGGAAGAAGAGATGCATCTGCCCTTCAACCAGCTCACGGGTGGCCCACTTGGTCACCGGCGCGCCCGACGCCTGGGCCATCGAGGCCAGCCGCCACAGCTTGCTCTGGCTCTCGAACATGCCCAGGGCGCGGTTCATCTGCAAAATAACCCGGTGCAGGCGGACGATATCGTGCTGGCCGGTCTTTTCACTGAGATCGTTTAGGAACAGCTCAGCCAGCCCGCGCAGCATCTCGGTCAGCTTCGCCAGCCGCAGGCAGATCTCCATCACCTCGTCAGGCAGCTCGCCCATGGCAAAGCGGTGCTCTGCCTCGGTACCGGCGGGCATATAGAGCCCGAGAATGGCATTCAGCGAGGCGATAAGCTCATACAGCTCCTCGCAGTGGGCGTTGAGCCGCTCCGGCAGCGCCAGCGGCGGCGTGGTCTTCGGACGAAATTGCTCCATGCAGGTCGCCACCAGCTTGGTAAAGAGATCGAGCTGGAGTCGATACCAGGGGGCGGTGATCTCGGCGCTCATCTCCAGCGCGTCGCGGGCGACGTCCGGCAGATGGTGGCCCTCATCCAGCACCAGCAGCAGGTTCTTTGGCTCCGGCAGCACCGCTTCGGACTCCATTGCCGCCATGACTAAGGCGTGGTTAGCCACCACCACCTCGACCTCCTGCACCTCCCGGCGGGCGACAAAAAACGGGCACTCGCGGTAGTAGTGGCAGTTACGGTTCAGGCAGCTGGCCTTATCGGTGCTGAGCCGCCGCCACAGGTTATCCTCGATGTTCTGATCGGTATGATCGCGCAGGCCGTCCCAGCGGTAGCTGTCGAGATCGGCCTTGAGTTTGGCGCAGCGCTGCTGCTCCTCTTTGCTGTTCGGCGTCAGCTCGTCGTCGAGGAAGGCCAGCAGATCCTGCTGGGTGGCCTCGCTGCTGGCAAGGGCCGTCAGGTTGCGCGGACAGACGTAGCGCCCGCGGCCAAAGGCGGCGGTAAAACGCAGATCGGGGATGATCTTCTTCAGCAGAGGCAGATCTTTGCTGAAGATCTGATCCTGCAACGCCACGTTGGCGGTGCTGATCACCAGCGTCTTCTGCTCTTCGCGGGCGATGGCGATGCCGGGAATAAGATAGGAGAGGGTCTTGCCGACGCCGGTGGGCGCCTCAATGGCCAGATGCCGCCCCTCTTCCCCAGCCAGGGTTTTGGCGACGTCAGCGATCATCTGCCGCTGCGGTGCGCGCGGAATAAAGTCGGGGATCTGTTGCTGTAGCGCCTTATACCAGGCGGCAATCTGCGCTTTCAGCGCGGCGGAAAGAGCCATCGGGAGACCTGAAATACTGTATAAACAGCCACTATTGTCTCACGATCGTCGGCATGCCGCAAAAGAAAAGCCCGGCTTTGCGGCCGGGCTTCAGGATTATTACTGCGATGCCGCTGGCTTGCGCGGACGGCGACGGCGCGCCTGCTCCCCGGCGGGTTTCGCATCGCCACTGCGGCGCGGCTGGCTTGATTTCGGCGCGCCGCCTTCGCTGCGACCTTCGCTACGGCGCGGCTGCTGCTGGCCACGACCACCGCCCTGCCCGCGTCCACCACCGCCGCCGCCGCCACGCTGCTGGCGACCGTTTTGGATCGGCTCAGCTTTGATAGAGGCGTCCGGCTCATAGCCCGGCAGGGCAATGCGTGGGATCTCTTTTTTCAGCAGGCGCTCAATGTCGCGCAGCAGCTTGTGCTCGTCGACACAGACCAGCGACAGCGCTTCGCCGGTAGCCGCGGCACGACCGGTACGACCGATGCGGTGCACGTAGTCTTCCGGCACGTTCGGCAGCTCGTAGTTAACGACGTGCGGCAGCTCTTCAATATCCAGGCCACGGGCAGCAATATCGGTCGCCACCAGCACGCGGATGTCGCCGGATTTGAAATCGTCCAGCGCCCGGGTACGTGCGCCCTGGCTCTTGTTACCGTGGATCGCGGCGCTGCGGATACCGTCTTTATTCAGCTGCTCTGCCAGGTGGTTGGCACCGTGCTTGGTGCGGGTAAAGACCAGCACCTGCTGCCAGTTGCCCTCGCCGATCATCTGCGACAGCAGCTCCCGCTTGCGTTTCTTATCAACGAAGTGCACATGCTGAGTAACCTGCTCGGAGGCGGTGTTGCGACGCGCCACTTCGATCTCCAGCGGATTATGCAGCAGCTTCTCCGCCAGGGTTTTGATCTCATCCGAGAAGGTCGCGGAGAAGAGCAGGTTCTGACGCTTGGCCGGCAGCTTCGCCAGCACGCGGCGAATATCGTGGATAAAGCCCATGTCAAGCATGCGGTCCGCTTCGTCCAGCACCAGGATCTCAATGCCGTCGAGCTTAACGGCGTTCTGGTGCTCCAGATCCAGCAGACGGCCTGGGGTAGCGACCAGCACGTCAACGCCGCCGCGCAGCTTCATCATCTGTGGATTAATGCTCACGCCACCGAAAACCACCAGCGAACGCACGTTGAGGTACTGACTGTACTCCCGCACGTTCTCACCCACCTGGGCCGCCAGCTCGCGGGTTGGGGTGAGGATCAGCGCCCGCACCGGGCGACGGCCTTTGGCATGGGGTTCGCTGGAAATAAGACGCTGCAACAGAGGCAGGGTAAAGCCAGCGGTTTTACCGGTACCGGTCTGGGCGCTGGCCATCAGGTCGCGCCCCTGCAGCACGGCGGGGATCGCCTGCTGCTGGATAGGGGTAGGTTCGCGGTAGCCCTGCTCGGCAACGGCGCGCAGGATCTCAGGGTCTAAACCCAGTGCTTCAAAAGACATAACAACTCCGAACCGCCCCGACCGTTTCAGGTGTAGTTTTCAGGGAGATAGGTAACGAAACAGATGACAAAAACCACAGTGTCATGAAGAGGCGCAGTGTAGCAGCTTTTGTGATGTGGCGCATAAAATATCCCGCGTCCATTCATTAACAAAATAATTCTCCGCCTGCGTAGACATGCTCAAAAAACCGACATAATATTAATCAATCGATTGATTAATTTTTTGCGACGCTATGAATACTATCCCGACCACAACAAAAGGTGAAAACGCGAAGCGTCAGCTGATTGCCGCCGCCCTGGCCCAGTTTGGTGAATACGGCCTGCACGCTACGACCCGCGATATCGCCGCGCAGGCTGGGCAGAACATCGCGGCAATCCCCTACTACTTTGGATCGAAAGAGGATCTCTATCTCGCCTGCGCCGACTGGATCGCCGACTTTATCGGTAGCCAGTTTCAGCCGCTGGTGGAGGCCGCCGCCGCGCTGCTTAGCGCCCCCGAGCCGGATCGGGACGCCATCCGCCAGCTGATCCTTAACGCCTGCGGCAATATGATCCAGCTCCTGACCCAGGACGATACGCTGAGCCTGAGCAAATTTATCTCTCGGGAACAGCTCTCCCCCACCGCGGCCTATCAGCGCGTTCACGATCGGGTCATCGCGCCAATGCATACCCACCTGACCGAGCTTATCGCCGCCTATACCGGCCGCGATCCCGCGGATACGCAGACTATTTTGCATACCCATGCCCTGCTGGGCGAGGTGCTGGCCTTCCGTCTGGGCCGGGAGACCATTTTGCTCCGCACCGGCTGGACAGAGTTTGATGAGAATAGCGTCGCGCAGATTAATGAGGTTATCGCCTGCCATCTTGATCTGATCCTGCTTGGCCTAACGCAAAGGAGCCTGAAGCCATGAAAAAACCCGTCATCGCCCTGCTGGCGGTGGTTGTTGTCATCGCTGCTGCCGTCGGCGGCTGGCTGTGGTATCAGAGCCAGCAGGATCGTGGCTTGACCCTCTACGGCAACGTCGATATCCGCACGGTCAATATGAGCTTTCGCGTCGGCGGTCGCCTGGCCTCCCTTGCCGTTGACGAGGGGGATGCGATTAAAGCCGGTCAGGTATTGGGAACACTGGACAAAGCGCCCTATGAAAATGCGCTGATGCAGGCCAACGCCAGCGTCGCCGTCGCCCAGGCGCAGTACGACCTGATGCAGGCGGGCTATCGCGACGAGGAGATCGCCCAGACCGAGGCGGCGGTACGGCAGGCCAAAGCCGCTTACGACTACGCGCAGAACTTCTACGCTCGCCAACAGGGGCTGTGGAAAAGCCGCACCATTTCCGCCAACGATCTGGAAAACGCCCGCTCGTCCCGGGATCAGGCCCGAGCGACGCTGAAATCCGCCGAGGATAAGCTGAGCCAGTACCGCACCGGCAATCGCCCGCAGGATATCGCCCAGGCGAAGGCCAGCCTCGAACAGGCTCAGGCCCAGCTGGCCCAGGCCGAACTGGATCTGCATGATACGACCCTGGTCGCCCCCGCCGACGGCACGCTGATGACCCGCGCCGTAGAGCCAGGCAGCATGCTCAATGCGGGCAGCACCGTGCTGACTCTGTCGCTGACCCGCCCGGTATGGGTGCGTGCCTATATAGATGAACCTAATCTGGGCCGGGCGAAACCCGGCAGCGAACTGCTGCTCTATACCGATGGTCGCCCAGACAGGCCGTATCACGGCAAGGTAGGCTTCGTCTCCCCCACCGCCGAGTTCACGCCGAAAACCGTCGAAACGCCGGATCTGCGTACCGATCTGGTCTATCGCCTGCGCATCATTGTGACTGACGCCGATGACGCCCTACGCCAGGGGATGCCGATCACCGTCCGGTTTAACGATGGACAGCATAATGAGTGACACGGCGATCCGGCTTAATGGCCTGGTAAAACGCTTTGCCGACATGGACAAGCCCGCCGTCGCGCCCCTCACCTGTACCATCCAAAGCGGGTACGTAACCGGACTGGTCGGCCCTGACGGGGCGGGTAAAACCACGCTGATGCGCATGCTTGCCGGGCTGCTCAAGCCTGACGCGGGCTCCGCCAGCGTGCTGGGCCTCGATCCCATAAAAGACGATCGCGCTCTGCACGCCTCGCTGGGCTATATGCCGCAGAAGTTTGGCCTGTACGAGGATCTGACGGTGATGGAGAACCTGACCCTGTATGCCGATTTGCGCAGCGTGGTGGGTGACACGCGGCAGAAAACCTTCGCCCGGCTGCTGGAGTTTACCGCCCTCGGCCCCTTTACCAACCGGCTGGCGGGCAAGCTCTCCGGCGGGATGAAGCAGAAGCTGGGCCTGGCCTGTACCCTGGTGGGCGAACCGAAAGTGCTGTTATTGGATGAACCCGGCGTCGGCGTCGATCCGATCTCCCGCCGCGAGCTGTGGCAGATGGTGCACGAACTGGCGGGCGAAGGGATGCTGATCCTCTGGAGCACCTCCTATCTTGATGAAGCCGAGCAGTGCCGCGACGTGCTGCTGCTCAACGAAGGGGAGCTGCTGTATCAGGGCCAGCCCACGACGCTGACCCAGAGCATGGCCGGGCGCAGCTTTCTGCTGCACAGCCCGCAGGAATCCAACCGCAGGCTGCTGCGGCGGGTGCTGCGGCTGCCCCAGGTGAGCGACGGCATGATCCAGGGTCGCTCGGTGCGCCTGATCCTCAAGAAAGAGGCCAGCGCAGAGGATATTCGCCGCGCGGAGGGGATGCCGGAGATTGAGATAGCCGAAACCACGCCGCGCTTTGAGGATGCGTTTATCGACCTGCTTGGCGGGGCAGGAACGCAGGAGTCGCCTCTCGGCGCGATCCTGCATACCGTGGAGGGATCGCCGGAGGAGACGGTGATTGAGGCAAAATCGCTGACCAAAAAATTTGGTGACTTTGCGGCGACCGATAACGTCGACTTTGCCGTGAAGCGCGGAGAGATCTTCGGCCTGCTGGGGCCAAACGGTGCAGGCAAATCTACCACCTTTAAGATGATGTGCGGCCTGCTGGTTCCCACCGCTGGCAAGGCGCTGGTGCTGGGCATGGATCTGAAGGTCAGCTCTGGCAAAGCCCGCCAGCGGCTGGGCTATATGGCGCAGAAGTTCTCTCTCTACGGCAACCTCACCGTGGAGCAGAACCTGCGCTTCTTCTCCGGGGTCTACGGCCTGCGCGGGCGGGCGCAGAACGAGAAGATCGCCCGCATGAGCGAGGCCTTCAGCCTGACCAGCATCGCCTCCCACGCCACCGACGCCCTGCCGCTGGGCTTCAAGCAGCGGCTGGCGTTGGCCTGCTCGCTGATGCACGAGCCGGACATCCTGTTTCTTGACGAGCCAACGTCTGGCGTCGATCCCCTCACCCGCCGCGAGTTCTGGCTGCATATCAACAGCATGGTAGAGAAAGGCGTCACCGTGATGGTCACCACCCACTTTATGGATGAGGCGGAGTATTGCGACCGCATCGGGCTGGTCTATCGCGGGAAGCTGATCGCCCACGGCACGCCGGACGATCTGAAAGCCCAGGCCGCAGACACTGAACAGGCGGACCCGACCATGGAGCAGGCGTTTATTCGGCTGATCAACAGCTGGGATAAGGAGCATGCCAATGAGCACTAACGCAGTGTCATGGCGGCGAGTCCGCGCCCTCTGCATCAAAGAGACGCGGCAGATCGTACGCGACCCCAGCAGCTGGCTGATTGCCGTGCTGATCCCTCTCCTGCTGCTTTTTATCTTTGGCTACGGCATTAATCTCGACTCCAGCCGTCTGCGGGTGGGGATCCTGCTGGAGCAGCGCAGCGAAGAGGCGCTGGACTTCGCCCACGCCATGACCGGTTCGCCCTATATCGATGCCACCATCAGCGACAGCCGTCAGGAATTGATTGCCAAAATGCAGGCCGGACGCATACGCGGCATGGTGGTGATCCCGGTGGATTTCGCCGCCAACATGGCGCACCCCGGCGTTGATGCGCCCATTCAGGTGATTACCGACGGCAGCGAGCCGAACACCGCTAACTTCGTACAGGGCTACGCGGAGGGGATCTGGCAGCTGTGGCAGATGCAGCGGGCGGAGGATCGGGGCGAAACCTTTGAGCCGCTGATCGACGTCCAGACCCGCTACTGGTTTAACCCTGCCGCCATCAGCCAGCACTTTATTATCCCCGGCGCGGTGACCATCATCATGACGGTGATCGGGGCCATCCTGACCTCGCTGGTGATCGCTCGCGAGTGGGAGCGCGGCACCATGGAGGCCCTGCTCTCGACAGAGGTGACCCGCGTCGAGCTGCTGCTCTGCAAGCTGATCCCCTACTACTTCCTCGGCATGCTGGCGATGCTGCTCTGCATGCTGGTCTCGGTGTTTATCCTCGGCGTGCCCTACCGCGGCTCGCTGATCCTGCTGTTTTTTATCAGCAGCCTGTTTTTGCTCAGCACCCTGGGGATGGGGCTGCTTATCTCCACCGTGACCCGCAACCAGTTTAACGCCGCGCAGGTGGCGCTCAATGCGGCGTTTCTGCCGTCGATTATGCTGTCGGGCTTTATCTTTCAGATCGACAGCATGCCGGCGGTGATCCGCGCGGTGACGTGGATTATTCCGGCCCGCTATTTCGTTAGCACCCTGCAAAGCCTGTTTCTGGCGGGCAATATCCCGGTGGTGCTGATTGTAAATACGCTGTTTTTGCTGGCGTCAGCGGTGATGTTTATCGGCCTGACGTGGCTGAAAACCAAACGGCGATTGGATTGATGCTTATGCCGATGTGGTTACCTTGTAGGCCCGGTAAGCGTAGCGCCACCGGGCGTGTATCTGTTGACTCCGTCATGCCGGGCGGCACTGCGTTTGCCCGGCCTACAGGATGCATGGTGCGGTTGTAGGCCCGGTAAGCGAAGCGCCACCGGGCGTGTATCTGTTGACTCCGTCATGCCGGGCGGCACTGCGTTTGCCCGACCTACAGGATGCATGGTGCGGTTGTAGGCCCGGTAAGCGTAGCGCCACCGGGCGTTTATCTGTTGACTCCGTCATGCCGGGCGGCACTGCGTTTGCCCGACCTACAGGATGCATCTGCGAAAAAAGAGGATAACACTATGTTTCACCGCTTATGGACGCTGATTCGCAAAGAGCTGCAATCCCTGCTGCGGGAGCCGCAGACGCGGGCAATCCTGATTGTGCCGGTGCTGATCCAGGTGCTGCTGTTTCCCTTTGCCGCCACCCTGGAGGTGACCAACGCCACTATCGCCATCTATAGCGAAGACAGCGGTAGACATTCGGTGGAGCTGACCCAGCGCTTTGCCCGCGCCAAAGCCTTTACCCATGTCCTGCTGCTACACAGCCCGCAGGAGATCCGGCCCACCCTCGATACGCAAAAGGCGCTGCTGCTGGTGCGCTTCCCGGCGGACTTCTCGCGTAATCTCGATACCTTCCAGCCCGCGCCGATGCAGCTGCTGCTCGACGGGCGTAACTCCAACAGCGCGCAGATTGCCGCCAACTATCTTCAGCAGGTAGTAAAGGACTATCAGCAGGAGCTGATGACGGGAAAAGCGAAGCCCAACAACAGCGAGCTGGTGGTACGTAACTGGTATAACCCCAATCTCGACTATAAGTGGTTTGTGGTGCCGTCGCTGATTGCCATGATCACCACCATCGGCGTGATGATTGTCACCTCGCTGTCGGTGGCCCGCGAGCGGGAACAGGGTACGCTGGATCAGCTGCTGGTTTCGCCCCTCGCCACCTGGCAGATTTTTGTCGGTAAGGCGGTTCCGGCCCTGATTGTCGCCACCTTCCAGGCCAGCATCGTGCTCGGGATAGGTATTTGGGCCTACCAGATCCCCTTCGCCGGATCGCTGCTGCTCTTCTATTTCACCATGCTGATCTACGGGCTGTCGCTGGTGGGCTTTGGCCTGCTGATCTCCGCGCTGTGCGCTACGCAGCAGCAGGCGTTTATCGGCGTGTTTGTCTTTATGATGCCGGCGATCCTGCTCTCCGGCTACGTATCGCCGGTGGAGAATATGCCGGTCTGGCTACAGCATCTGACGTGGATTAACCCGATTCGCCACTTTACCGATATCACCAAGCAGATCTATCTCAAGGACGCGAGTCTGGATATTGTCTGGGGAAGCCTGTGGCCGCTGCTGGTTATTGCGGCCACGACGGGATCAGTGGCCTATGCGATGTTCAGGCGGAACGTTGCGTAGCGTCTTATCTTTGGTCAGCAGGGAGAGCACCGCTGGCCCGGCAAGGATCGCCACCCCTACCGGCGCGAGCAGCAGATCGTTGTGCAGCACGCGGGAGAGCAGCCACAGGGCAATGATAGAGGTACCGAAATACCAGGAGGTGGTCAGCTCCTCAAGAAAATCGCCTACCTCACGCCAGCGCCCGTCATGATGACGTTGCAGAGCCAGCATCAGCAGCACCGTGACGCCGTAAACTACGCACAGGCTCAAGCCGACGCGCACCAGCGCCCCACTCATCCAGCCCATTACCAGCGCCGCCACGACGATGAAATGCGACACAATCTGCCAGCAACCGAGGCCGGTTGCGACACGAATACGCTGTTGCCACTTCATGGATTTTCTCCTGAAGAATTTTATCTGTTATTGAGAGTACCGGACTTTACGGAAAAATCCGTAAGGCCGCATCTTTTTGTGACAGATACTACACTTTATTTCCAACAGGACAGCGTCACTGGCGGGATACAAGATGACAGAACAGAATCGGCCATTCTCTTTAAAAGTTCTTACGATTAATACGCACAAGGGTTTCACCGCGTTTAACAAACGCTTTATTTTACCAGAGCTCCGCGACGCGGTTCGTACCGTCGGCGCGGATATCGTCTGTCTGCAAGAGGTGATGGGCGCGCACGAGGTCCATCCGCTGCATGTGGAAAACTGGCCCGATACCACCCACTATGAATTTCTGGCCGATACGATGTGGAGCGACTTCGCTTACGGACGTAACGCCGTCTATCCTGAAGGGCATCACGGCAACGCGGTGCTCTCTCGCTATCCGATAGTGCACTATGAGAACCGCGACGTCTCTGTCGACGGCAGCGAAAAACGCGGCCTGCTCTACTGTCGTATTGTGCCGCCGCAGCTTAACCGCCCTATTCACGTTATCTGCGTCCATCTGGGCTTACGCGAGGCGCATCGCCAGGCCCAGCTCACCATGCTGGCGGAGTGGGTTAACTCCTTCCCAGAAGGGGAGCCGGTGCTGGTGGCGGGCGACTTTAACGACTGGCGGGTCAAAGCAAACTACCCGCTGAAAAAGCAGGCGGGCCTGGAAGAGATCTTTACCCGGGCAAAGGGCCGACCGGCGCGTACGTTTCCGGTCAGCCTGCCGCTGCTGCGTCTTGACCGTATTTACGTTAAGAACGCCAACGCCAGCGCGCCTACGGCGCTGCCGCTGCGTAACTGGCGTCATTTGTCCGATCATGCCCCACTGAGCGCGGAGATACATCTATGAAATGCGGATGGCGAGAAGGAAACCGCATCCAGCTGCTGGAGAACGGTGATGAATACTACCCGGCTGTGTTCAAGGCAATCGATAATGCACAGCGTAAGGTGATCCTGGAAACCTTTATCTGGTTCGAAGATGACGTGGGCCGCAAGCTGCACGCGGTGCTGCTGCGTGCTGCCCAGCGCGGCGTGAATATTGAGGTGCTGCTGGATGGCTACGGCTCGCCCGATCTCAGCGATGAGTTCGTCGGCCAGCTCACCGCCGCTGGCGTGGTGTTCCGCTACTACGATCCGCGCCCGCCGCTGTTAGGGATGCGCACCAACGTGTTCCGCCGGATGCACCGTAAGATTGTGGTGATCGACAGTACCGTGGCCTTTGTTGGCGGTATTAACTACTCCGCCGAGCATATGAGCGACTATGGCCCAGAGGCCAAGCAGGACTACGCCGTGCGGGTTGAAGGCCCGGTGGTTGAGGATATTCTTCAGTTCGAACTGGAGAACCTGCCGGAGCACGCCCAGACCCGCCGCTGGTGGCGGCAGCGCCGTCGTCACCAGGCACCGGATAACCGCAAGCCCGGCGAGGCCCAGGCGCTGTTTGTCTGGCGCGATAATGACGATCATGCGGATGACATTGAGCGCCACTACCTCAAGATGCTGGCCAATGCTAAACGCGAAGTGATCATTGCCAACGCCTACTTCTTCCCCGGCTATCGCCTGCTGCATGCGATGCGCAATGCTGCCCGCCGTGGCGTAACGGTTAAACTGATTGTTCAGGGCGAGCCGGACATGCCCATAGTTACCGTGGGTGCGCGCCTGCTCTACAACTACCTGGTGAAGGGCGGCGTGCAGGTGTATGAGTACCGTCGCCGTCCGCTGCACGGCAAGGTGGCAGTGATGGACGATCACTGGGCCACCGTCGGCTCCAGCAACCTCGATCCCCTCAGCCTGTCGCTTAATCTGGAGGCCAACCTGATTATTCATGACCGTGCCTTTAACCAGACCCTGCGCGATAACCTGAACGGCATTTTGCAGAACGACTGCGTGCGGGTTGATGAAACTATGGTGCCAAAACGCACCTGGTGGAACCTGGCAAAAAGCGTGGTGGTGTTCCACTTCCTGCGAAAATTCCCGGCCATGGTGGGCTGGCTGCCTGCCCATACGCCTAAGCTTTCACTGGTAAAGCCTCCGGTTCAGCCGGAAATGGAGACGCAGGATCGCGTCGATACGGAAAGCAGAGAGGTTAATCCCTGATGAGCAAATCACATCCGCGCTGGCGGCTGGCAAAAAAAATCCTGACCTGGGTCTTCTTTATTGCCGTAACGGTGCTGCTGGTGGTGTATGCCCGCACGGTGGACTGGGGCGACGTGTGGAACGTAATCCGCAACTACAACCGCACGCCGCTGCTGATCTCCGTTGCGCTGGTAGTGGTAAGCTACCTGCTCTACGGCTGCTATGACCTGCTGGCCCGCGCCTACTGCGGGCACAAGCTGGCGGCGCGCCAGGTGATGCTGGTGTCGTTTGTCTGCTACGCCTTTAACCTGACCCTCAGCACCTGGGTGGGCGGGATTGGCATGCGCTATCGCCTCTACTCGCGCCTCGGCCTGCCCAGCAGCACTATCACCCGTATTTTCTCGTTGAGCATTACCACCAACTGGCTGGGCTACATCCTGCTGGGCGGGATCATCTTCTCCTTCGGCATCGTAGAGCTGCCCTCACACTGGTACATCGACGAGGGCACGCTGCGTATCGTTGGCGTTGTGCTACTGCTGATGATCGCCGCCTACCTCTGGTTCTGCGCCTTTGCCAAACGTCGGCATATGACCGTGAAGGGCCAGAAGCTGGTGCTGCCATCGTTTAAATTTGCCGTCGCGCAGATGGTGATCTCCAGCGCTAACTGGATGGCGATGGGGGCGATTATCTGGCTGCTGCTGGGCCAGGAGGTGAACTACTTCTTCGTGCTGGGCGTGCTGCTGGTGAGCAGTATTGCCGGGGTCATTATCCATATCCCGGCGGGGATTGGCGTGCTGGAGGCGGTGTTTATCGCTCTGCTGGCCGGGGAGCACGTCTCTCACGGCAAGATCATCGCCGCCCTGCTTGCCTATCGCATGCTCTACTACTTCCTGCCGCTGATGCTGGCGCTGGTGTGCTATCTGGTGCTGGAGAGTCGGGCGAAAAAGCTGCGGGCAAAGAACGAAGAGGCAATGCAGAAATAGAGCAACGTAAACCCCGGTGGCGTTACGCTTACCGGGGCTACAAATGCTAATGCAAACTGATGTTAACGACGGTTGCCGAAAATCCGCAGCAGCATCAGGAACAGGTTGATAAAGTCCAGATAGAGCGTCAGCGCACCGAGGATGGCATATTTACGCAGGTTGCCGCTGTCGTTCACGTCGATCTGCTCGCCGATACGCTTGAGCTTCTGCGTGTCATAGGCCGTCAGGCCAACGAAGACAATCACCCCGATATAGGTCACTATCCACATCAGCGTCTCGCTCTTCAGCCAGAAGTTGACCAGCGAGGCCAGCACAATACCAATCAGCGCCATAAACAGCATATTGCCGAAGCCGCTCAGGTCGCGCTTGGTGGTGTAGCCGTAGAGGCTCATGGCACCGAACATACCGCCGGTCACCACAAAGGTGCTGGCGATGGATGAGTAGGTGTAGACCACAAAGATACTGGCGAGGGTCAGGCCGGTCAGCGCCGAATAGAGCATAAACAGCGTGGTCGCCATCGCCGCGCTAAGCTTGTGCACCAGCCCGGAGAGGACAAACACCAGCGCCAGCTGGGCGATAATCAGGCCAAAGAAGGTGATTTTGCTGGAGAAGACAAACATCATCACCGCGGGGGTGTTGGCTGCGAACCAGGCGATAAACGCCGTCAGAAACAGCCCGCAGGTCATCCAGCCGTAGACCTGGGCCATGTAGGTTTGCAGCCCGCTGCGGGCCTGGACAATTGAATCGGATCGTGGGAATCGGTCCATGATTAACTCCTGTTAAGTGAACACGCTTCTAAGGGTAACACATCCGGGGAAAAGCGGCTTACCAGCGCTTCGCCGCCTGCTGGTCGCTCTCCCGCGCCTCGACCCACCGATCGCCCTCCTCCGTCGCCTCTCGCTTCCAGAAGGGGGCGCGGGTCTTCAGGTAGTCCATAATATACTCCCCGGCGGCAAAAGCACTCCCGCGATGCACGCTGGTGACGCCGACGAAGACAATCTCATCCCCCGGCCACAGCTCGCCGATACGGTGGACCACCGTGATGCGGCCCAGCGGCCAGCGATCGCGGGCCTGCTGAACAATATCCGCCAGCGTTTTTTCGGTCATGCCTGGGTAGTGCTCCAGCGTCAGGGCGCGCACGCTGTCGCCGAGATTGTGGTTACGCACCTTGCCGGTGAAGGTCACCACCGCCCCATCTTCATCGCGTTCCGCCAGCCAGGTGTACTCCTCGCCGACGCTAAAGGGATCGTGACCTACGCGAATGCGCGTCTCGCTCATCTTAGCCTCCGGTGACCGGCGGGAAGAGCGCAACTTCATCGCCGCTCACCACCGGATGGTCAAAGCTCACCAGGGTCTGGTTGACTGCCGCCAGCAGACGGCCCTCTTCCAGCGCCAGCGCCCAACGGTCGCCTCGGGCGGCCAGCGCCTGACGAAGAGCTTCAACGCTTTGAAACTCGCTCTCCAGCGTCAGGCTATCGCAGCCCACCAGCTCCCGTACCTGGGCAAAAAAGAGAACCTTAATCATCGTTATCCGCCCTGAAATCACCGGATTTGCCGCCGCTCTTCGCCAGCAGGCGAACCGGGCCAATTACCATATCTTTCTGTACCGCTTTACACATGTCATAGATGGTCAGCGCCGCCACCGAGGCCGCCGTCAGCGCTTCCATCTCGACGCCGGTTTTCCCGGTCAGACGGCACAGGGTCGTAATACGCACCCGGCTCTGCTCCGGCTGCGCCTCAAGATTCACCTCGACCTTGCTGAGCATCAGCGGATGGCAGAGGGGGATCAGCTCCCAGGTGCGCTTCGCCGCCTGGATACCGGCAATACGTGCGGTAGCAAAGACGTCGCCCTTGTGGTGACTGCCGTCGATAATCATCGCCAGCGTCTCAGGGAGCATGGTAACAAAGGCTTCCGCCTGCGCTTCACGCACGGTCTCTGCTTTTGCCGAGACGTCAACCATGTGCGCTTCGCCCGCGGCGTTAATATGGGTCAGTTGAGACATAGCTTATTTCTTTAAATGAGGATGGAAATTGCACGGGCGGGTGCGCGCATCGAGCTGCGGCGCGATGATATTCTCCCATGCGGTACGGCAGGCTTTGGTCGAGCCGGGCATAGCAAAAATCAGCGTGTTGTTGGCGATGCCAGCCACCGCGCGGGACTGCAGCGTGGCGGTGCCGATCTCTTCAAAGGAGAGCATGCGGAACACCTCGCCAAACCCTTCGATTTCGCGATCGAAGAGCGGGAGCAGCGCCTCTGGGGTCTGGTCCCCGGCGGTAAAGCCCGTGCCGCCGTTGATGACAATAACCTGCACCTCGTCGCTGGCGATCCACGTCGAAACCTGGGCGCGAATGGCGTAGCGGTTCTCTTTGACGATGGCTTTTGCCACCACCTGATGACCGGCTTCATGGGCCGCGTCGCGCAGGAAGTGGCCGGAGGTATCCTCCTCTTCGCCGCGACGGCTGGAAACGGTCAACACGGCAATACTTGCCGGGATAAACTCTGCGCTGGCCTGACTCATAAACTGTCTCCTTGTAAGGTTTATCCGCCGATGTAGGAAAGGTTTTGCGTGATGCCGGTATTGCCCTGATGCAGGAAGTGGGTCTGCTTCTTATGCGTTAGCGCAGCGGCGATGCGTGCCTCCAGCTCCGCCTGCTGGGTATCTTCCGCCAGCAGATCGCGCAGGCTCACGCCACCGTCGCCAAACAGGCAGAGATGCAGCTTGCCCACCGACGAGACGCGCAGGCGGTTACAGCTGGCGCAGAAGTCTTTCTCGTAGGGCATGATCAGGCCGATCTCCCCGGTATAGTCCGGGTGGCAAAAGACCTGCGCCGGGCCGTCGCTGCGGCCGCGCAGCTTCTGGATCCAGCCGCGGCGTAGCAGCTCATCGCGCAGCACCATGCCGGAGAGGTGGTGCTTGCGGAACAGGTCGCTCCCCTCACCGGTCTCCATCAGCTCAATAAAGCGTAGCTGGATGGGACGGGACTGGATCCACGCCAGGAAGGTATCAAGCTGATGGTGGTTAACGTCGCGCATCAGCACGGTATTGACCTTGACCTTCTCGAAGCCCGCCTCGAAAGCGGCATCGATACCCTGCATCACCTGGTGGAACTTATCCTGCCCGGTGATGGCGTGAAACTGACGGGCATCGAGGCTGTCGACGCTGACGTTGATCGCGGTCAGCCCGGCGTCACGCCAGCTGGCCACGTCCCGCGCCAGGCGGTAGCCATTAGTGGTCACCGCCAGCTGGCGGATGGCAGCGTTTTCCCGCACCGCAGCGATGATGTCGGTAAAGTCGCGGCGCAGCGAGGGTTCCCCGCCCGTCAGCCGCACCTTCTCGGTGCCGAGCGCGGAAAAGGCGCGGGTCACCCGCCGAATTTCATCGAGGGTCAGAAAGCTTTTGTTGGTTACCCCGCCCGGCTTGTAGCCATCGGGCAGGCAGTAGGTGCAACGAAAATTGCACACGTCGGTAATAGACAGACGCAGGTAATAGAACTTACGCGCGAATGCATCGGTAAGCTGTGAGGCCATGTACACCTTTCCAAATACGGGAGATGCAGTCATTTCTTCCTGCACCCTGGTGGCAATTGCCACGGCCAAAGCATCATATCCAGGGACGTAGACGCAGAGGCTAGAGTGTGTGTTGTAACGCTATAAGTAGCGATAGTAGCGCGATAATGTGACTTTCGCCATCCCCGCCTATCGCTATATAAATTACTATATAGCGGCCTAATCGTGCATTTTCGTTACAGAATACGTGAAAATCAGCCTCTTGCCTTGATATGCATCATTTTCACCCGCTTGGGGCATCGTCTTTAAGGGGTATTTAGGTTAACGTAGCGCAGTTTTTTAGCCATTAAGGAAGAGTTATGCGTAGTCGTACGCTTGCGGATCTTGACCGGGTCGTTGCCCTTGGCGGCGGACACGGTCTGGGGCGCGTTATGTCCTCGCTGGGATCGCTGGGTTCAAGGCTGACGGGGATCGTCACCACCACCGATAACGGCGGATCAACCGGGCGTATTCGTCGCGCCGAAGGCGGTATCGCCTGGGGCGATATGCGTAACTGTTTGAATCAGTTAATTACCGAGCAGAGCGTCGCCTCGGCGATGTTTGAGTACCGTTTTACCGGCAATGGCGAGCTTTCCGGGCATAACCTCGGAAATCTGATGCTAAAGGCGCTGGATCACCTTAGCGTCCGGCCTCTGGAGGCGATCAATTTAATTCGTAACCTGCTTAAGGTTGATGCGTTTCTGATCCCCATGTCAGAGCAGCCAGTGGATCTGATGGCCATCGACAGCGAGGGACACACGGTCTACGGCGAGGTAAACGTCGACGGGCTGACGACCCCCATTCAGGAGCTGATGCTCTTCCCCTCCGTGCCCGCCACCCGCGAAGCGATAGAGGCGATTGCCGAAGCGGATCTGATCCTGATTGGCCCCGGCAGCTTTTACACCAGCCTGATGCCGCTGGTACTGCTTGGCGATCTGGCCCAGGCGCTGCGCCGCACCCCTGCCCCGGTAGTCTATATCGACAATCTGGGCAGAGAGCTGAGCGCCGAGGCGGCGCGAATGGATCTGCCCGCCAAGCTGGCCCTGCTGGAGCAGCGCGTGGGCAAGCGGATTGTGGATGGCGTCGTGGTCGGGCCCGATGCGGAGACGGCGGCGCTCAGCGACCGCATTGTGGTGCAGGAGGTACTTGAGGCCATCGATGTTCCCCATCATCACGATCGTCATCTGCTACGCGTCGCGCTGGAGCAGGCCGTCCAGCGGTTGGGCTAATGATTAACCCTTCCAGACTTTTCTGAAGATCTTAAGGTTGCCTTAACCCTCTTCTGTGAGCATACGCAGCATACTCTTTTCAGGAAGTTATGTATGCGTATGTTCCCGTTCTACAGGCCAGCCTTAGGGCGCATGACCTTTACCATCCTGTTCTCATTTTATATCGCCGTTGCGCTGAACCTTGTCTTTTATCGTCAGGCCTGGACGCTGCTGACGGTGCACTCGCCGTGGTCGCTGGCGGTATTTTTATCGATGCCGATCGTCACCTTTTGCGTGATCAATATCCTGACCACTCTGGCCTCGTTTATCTGGCTGGATCGGCTACTGGTCTGTCTGTTCATTGTGCTCTGCGCGGCAACCCAGTTCTTTATCTGGACCTACGGCGTGATTATCGACCGTACGATGATCGCCAACATTCTCGATACCACCCCTGCCGAAAGCTTTGCCTTGATCACGCCGCAGCTGCTGTTGACGGTGGGGATCTCCGGGGTGCTGATGGCCATGCTGGCCTGCTGGCTGCGGATCAAAAAATCACCTTCCGGCTGGCGTAGCCTGCTGATCCGCGGCGCGAATATTCTCGTGTCGGTCGCCGTCCTGCTGGTGGTCGCGCTCTTTTTCTATAAGGACTACGCCTCGCTGTTTCGTAATAACCGCGAGCTGGTGAAAACCCTGGGGCCATCTAACAGCATTACCGCCGTCTACTCTTACTATAAGCACCACCGCATGGATAACCTGCCGCTGGTGAAGCTCGGGGAAGATGCCGCGCTGGTGCCGCAAATGCACCAAGGAACGAAGAAGAATTTAACCATTCTGGTGGTGGGCGAAACCTCACGGGCGGAGGATTTTTCCCTCTCCGGCTACGGGCGTGACACCAATCCACGGCTGAAGCAGGATAATGTGGTCTACTTCCCCCAGACCAGCTCCTGCGGCACGGTGACGGCGGTCTCCGTTCCCTGCATGTTCTCCGGGATGGCGCGCAAGAATTACGATGAGCAGCTCGCTCACCACCGGGAAGGGTTGTTAGATATTATCCAGCGCGCGGGTGTTCAGGTGCTGTGGAACGAAAACGACGGCGGCTGTAAAGGGGCCTGCGATCGGGTTCCCCATCAGGACGTCACGGCCCTGAATCTGGTGGATGACTGCACCGCCGGCGAGTGCCGGGATGATATTCTGTTCCACGGCTTGGCGCAGTATATCGATAAGCTGCAAGGCGACGGGCTGATCGTTCTGCACACCATCGGCAGCCATGGCCCGACCTATTACGAACGCTATCCGCCGCAGTTCAAGAAATTCACCCCGACCTGCGACACCAATGAAATTCAGACCTGCTCGCAAGAGCAGCTAAAGAATACCTATGATAATACGGTACTGTATGTCGATTATGTCGTCGATAAAGCGATAAAATTGTTGCAGTCGCAGCAGGATAAATTTACCACTAGCCTGGTTTATCTTTCCGATCACGGCGAGTCTTTAGGCGAAAACGGCGTCTATCTGCATGGCCTGCCTTACGCCATTGCGCCGGAGTCACAGAAACATGTGCCGATGCTGATCTGGCTCTCGCCCGATTTCCAGCAGCGCTACCGGGTGAGTGGGGCATGTCTGCAAAAACGTGCTGCCAGCGAGACTTTTTCGCAGGACAATCTGTTTTCAACCATGCTGGGCATCACGGGCGTGCAGACCCATGTTTACCAGCCAGCCGATGATATTTTGGCCGCGTGCAGGGAGTCATAGTGAATGAAAATATTAATCGTAGAGGATGATACCCTGCTGTTGCAGGGGCTGATGCTGGCTATGCAGTCAGAGGGCTACGCCTGCGATGGCGTGAGCACCAGCCGGGAGGCGATGCTCAGCCTGGCGTCGGGGCACTATAGCCTGATCGTGCTCGACCTCGGGCTGCCAGATGAAGATGGCCTGCATCTGTTGCAGCGGCTGCGGCGGGAGAAGGTCTCTCTGCCGGTGCTGATCCTGACCGCCCGCGATACGGTGGAGGATCGCATCTCCGGGCTGGACGCTGGCGCAGATGACTATCTAATTAAGCCGTTTGCGCTGGAGGAGCTTAACGCCCGCATCCGGGCGCTGCTGCGTCGCCATAACAACCAGGGCGACAGTGAAGTTGTCGTTGACGATCTACGCCTGAACGTCAATACCCGCCAGGTGTGGCTGGGTGGGCACTCGATGGATCTGACGCCAAAAGAGTATGCCCTGCTGTCACGCCTGATGCTCAAGGCGGGCTGCCCGGTACATCGGGAGGTTCTCTATAATGACATCTATAACTGGGATAATGAGCCAGCGACCAATACCCTTGAGGTGCATATCCACAACCTGCGGGATAAGATTGGTAAAGATCGCATCCGCACGGTGCGTGGTTTTGGCTATCAGCTGATTAAAACGGAGCAGGCAACCTAAGCCTATGCCAGAGAAGATAAAAAAGAGGCTATCCCCTGTCCGCTGGACCCTGCGCGGACGCCTGCTGCTGACCATTGGCTCGATCCTGGTGCTGTTTCAGCTTATCAGCGTCTTCTGGCTATGGCATGAGAGCAAGGAGCAGATCCAGTTACTGGTAGAGAGCGCGATCTACAAGCACAACAACCATGCGCATATTGAGCGCGAGGTGCATGAGGCGGTTGCTAGCCTGCTGGTACCGAGCCTGTTTATTATCGGCATGGCGCTGCTCATCTGCATGCAGGCGGTAAAGCTGATCACCCGTCCGCTGCGCGATCTGCAGCGTGAGCTGGAGATCCGCACCCCTGATAACCTGCAGCCGATTGTGCTCAATAACCCCTCGGCAGAGGTGGAGGCGGTCAGCTCGGCCATTAACCAGCTGGTGGCGCGCCTGAATTTGACGCTCGACCGCGAGCGACTCTTCACTGCCGACGTGGCACATGAGCTGCGCACCCCGCTGGCGGGGTTACGTCTGCACCTGGAGCTGCTGGCAAAAAGCCACCCTTCCGTTGACGTCAGCCGCCTAATCTTACGTATTGACCAGATGACGGAGAGCGTCTCCCAGCTGCTGCAGCTGGCGCGCATGGCGCAGTCGTTCTCGGCGGGCAGCTACCAACAGGTGATGCTGCTCAGTGACGTTATGCTGCCTCTCCAGGATGAGCTTCAGACAATGCTGAGCACGCGCCAGCAGACGCTGGCGCTGCCCGAGGGTCAGGAGGACGTGGCGGTACGCGGGGACGCCGTTCAGCTGCGGGTGCTGCTCAGGAACCTGGTGGAGAACGCGCACCGCTACAGCCCAGAGAGGAGCGTGATAACCCTCAAGCTTGAGCAGACGCCTGCCCCGGTGCTGGCGGTGGAGGATGAAGGCCCCGGCGTGGACGAGGCGAAAAGCAAAGAGCTTAGCAAAGCTTTTGTACGAATGGACAGCCGTTACGGCGGGATCGGGCTAGGGCTAAGCATCGTTAGCCGCATCGCCCAGCTGCACGATGCGCAGTTCTACCTGCACAACCGCGCACCCAAACCCGGCGTGCGGGCCTGGGTGCAGTTTCCGCCTGTTGTTTAAGCGGATTGCTTAGGCAGATCAGGATGCCGCGATAAAGAGATCGCGAAGCTGATGGAGGCGATCGCGCAGCTGCGCCGCCTCTTCGAACTCCAGGTTCTGGGCGTGCTGTAGCATCTGCGCCTCCAGTTCGTGGATCTTCTGTTGCAGCGCCTTCGGCGTCAGCGCCAGCTCGGACTCGTCCACCACCACCGGCGACCGGGATTTACCGCGTCCTTTGGCTTTAGTCTTGGCAATGTTTTCGCCCAGCGCCAGAATATCGACCACCTTCTTATTCAGGCCCTGCGGCGTAATGCCGTGCTCTTCGTTGTACTCCTGCTGCTTCGCCCGACGCCGCTCGGTTTCACTGATGGCTCTTGCCATCGACGGCGTGATCTTATCCCCGTAGAGGATCGCCTTGCCGTTGACGTTACGCGCCGCACGGCCAATGGTCTGGATCAGCGAGCGCTCCGAGCGCAGGAAGCCCTCTTTATCGGCATCGAGGATCGCCACCAGCGACACCTCAGGCATGTCCAGCCCCTCTCGCAGCAGGTTGATGCCCACCAGCACGTTGAACTCGCCCAGACGCAGGTCGCGGATGATCTCCATACGCTCAACGGTGTCGATATCTGAGTGCAGGTAGCGCACCTTCTCGCCGTGCTCTTCCAGATACTCGGTGAGATCCTCGGCCATGCGCTTGGTCAGCGTGGTGACCAGCACGCGCTCGTTAATGGCAACGCGCTTGCGGATCTCCGACAGCAGATCGTCCACCTGCGTGCCCACCGGGCGGACTTCGATAATCGGGTCAAGCAGGCCGGTGGGACGCACCACCTGATCGACAATCTCTTCCCCGGATTTCTCCAGCTCGTAGTTGCCCGGCGTCGCCGAGACGTAGATGGTCTGCGGGGCTAACCCTTCAAACTCTTCAAATTTCATCGGACGGTTGTCCAGCGCCGACGGCAGGCGGAAACCATACTCCACCAGCGTCTCTTTACGCGCCCGGTCGCCGCGGTACATGCCACCAATCTGCGGAATAGTCACGTGGGACTCGTCAATCACCAGCAGGCCGTCGGCAGGCAGGTAGTCAAACAGCGTCGGCGGCGCTTCGCCCGGCCCGCGCCCGGAGAGGTAGCGGGAGTAGTTCTCGATGCCCGAGCAGTAGCCCAGCTCGTTCATCATCTCCAGATCGAACTGGGTACGCTGGGTAATCCGCTGCTCTTCCAGCAGCTTGTTGTTGGCCAGCAGCGTCTTGCGCCGGTCCGCCAGCTCGACCTTGATGTCTTCCATCGCCTGCACGATGCGCTCGCGCGGGGTAACGTAGTGGGTTTTCGGGTAGACGGTGTAGCGCTGAATAGTGGATTCAACGTGCCCGGTCAGCGGATCGAACAGCGACAGGCGCTCAACCTCCTCGTCAAACAGCTCAACGCGCAGCGCCACGTCATCCGACTCCGCCGGGAAGATATCAATCACCTCGCCGCGCACGCGGAAGGTGCCGCGCTGGAAGGCCTGATCGTTACGCGTATATTGCAGCTCCGACAGGCGGCGCAGAATATCGCGCTGGTTGATGATCATCCCGATAGTCAGGTGCAGCATCATCTTGAGGTAGAGATCGGGGTCGCCGAGGCCGTAGATGGCCGATACCGAGGCGACCACTATAACGTCACGGCGCTCCAGCAGCGCTTTGGTTGCCGAGAGACGCATCTGCTCGATGTGTTCGTTTACCGAGGCATCCTTTTCGATAAAGGTGTCAGAGCTCGGCACGTAGGCTTCGGGCTGGTAGTAGTCGTAGTAGGAGACGAAGTACTCCACGGCGTTGTCCGGGAAAAACTCCTTCATTTCGCCATACAGCTGCGCCGCCAGGGTTTTATTCGGCGCAAGCACCATCGTCGGCCGCTGCAGATCGGCGATCACGTTGGCAACGGTAAACGTCTTCCCTGAACCGGTTACCCCGAGCAGGGTCTGGTGCGCCAGTCCGTCCTCCAGCCCCTCTTTCAGGCGGCGAATGGCTTCTGGCTGATCGCCAGAGGGACGAAAAGCGGAATTCAGTTTGAATGGTTTACTCATGAATGGCTACCTGATGAAGGAATGAGCGGGCAGGTGAGTAATTTTACTCGCGACGGCGGATTTTGCCAATAAATTATACTGGATGAAAACCCAGTAGCAGATGGGAATATCTGTGTTAGATAAAGCAATTTCAAGTGCCATAAGGAAAATTTGCCCGTGGCACAGAATTAAAAACTAAAAAAAATATCTTATCCCCAGAACTTTTTGCGATTTAACATTTGTCAAGTCGGGTAGTGAAAGTTTTGTGTCAGTGGGTGACACTTTTCTTACACGCATTGCTTTTATTTAACCTGTTGATTTTATATTAGTTATAGAAAAAGCCGCGTTTCGCATCAATTCATGCCTAAGCCGCGTGTTCTCTCGCTTTGCACGTGTTTTCTAACTCTAATGCACAAGGTTATCCACAGGAATAGTGGATAACTGTCGCCAGCCCGTACCCCCTGCGACTCAGCGAAAATCGCATTTTGCGAAACGGCACGCAGGTAAAAAAATTTTCCCACCATTTTTTATCGCATTCCGACGCGACTGCACCAGCAAAAATCAGATCCGCCTGCGTCTAGCACTAACAACGTGCAGATGCAATCAGGCAAACCGGCGGAAAAGCGGAATTTAGCGTTTTTTCGTCATCCTGCTCCGAAAAACAGAGCATACCACGCTTCTGGCAAGGCTTTTGCAACATATCTTTTACAGACCAGGTCCTGGAGATGAACCGATGTTGAGCTTACGTGCAGTGAATCACTATTACGGCGATCGCCATACGCTATGGAATGTCGATCTCGATCTTATCCCTGGCACCTGCACCTGCGTAATGGGGCTGCCGGGGATGGGGAAAACCACGCTGGTCAACTGCATCTCTGGCAACCTGCCCGTAGAGAGCGGCAGCATGACCTGGCAGGATGCCGGGGCGGCCCCGCTCAACCTGTTGCAGGTAAAAATGGAGGATCGTCCGGCGATGGGCATCGCCTGCGTACCGCAGGAGAGGCGGATCTTTTCCCAGCTCACGGTAGAGGAGAATTTACAGATTGCCTGGCTGGCGGTAGGCGAGCCTGGCAGCGCGGTGACGCGGGATATCTACGATCTCTTTCCCGAGCTGTATGCCCTGCGCCAGGTTAAGAGCGCCGGACTGTCAGAGGATAACCAGCATCAGCTGGCGCTCGCCCGGGCGCTGGTGACCCGCCCGCGCCTGCTGATCCTTGATGAGCCGACCCGCGGGCTGGGCCAGGCCTTTATCCATAAGCTGGGTAACCTGCTGGTGCGCCTGAACCAGGAGTTCGGTATGACTATCCTGCTGGCGGAGCAGCATCTGACCTTTGTGCGCCGCGTCGCTGACCGCTTCTATCTCCTGCATCAGGGACGCAACGTGGCCCAGGGAAGCGTTACGCAGCTGGACGATCCGCTGCTTTCTCAGTGGATGACGCCGAACCTAACGCACTGAGATCGAGCCAGTGGCCGATGTCACTCTCCGGCGTGGCGTTCTCCAGCCACGGGATCTCGCCGAGAAACGGCGCGGGCAGCATGCGCTTAAGCGTTGCCAGATACTCAGCGTGGCGGTTTCCCGGCGGTACCACGTCATTAGCGACCCAGCCCGCCAGCCGCAGTCCCGCCTGCTGCACCGCCTGGGCGGTCAGTACCGCATGGTTGATGCAGCCAAGCTTAATGCCCACCACTAAAATCACCGGCAGCTGCTCCTGGGTCGCCCAATCGGCAAAGGTCAGGGTTTCCGAGAGCGGCGTAAACCAGCCCCCGGCCCCCTCCACCAGCACCCACTCCGCCTGCGCCTCCAGCGTGCGCAGCCCTGCCGAGAGCGTTTCGGCCTCGATAGGCTGTCCGAGGGCGGCGCTGACGATGTGCGGCGAGGTGGGCTCAGCAAAGGTGTATGGGTTCACGGCCTCGTAGCGCAGGGCTAGGGTACTGTTGTGCTGTAGCGCCAGCGCATCGCTGTTACGCAGCCCCTCTGGGGTCATCTCACTGCCGGAGGCGACCGGTTTGTATCCTGCGGTTTGCCATCCGGCCTGAGCAGCGGCCTGCAATAGCGCACAGCTGGCCACCGTTTTTCCGACTTCCGTATCCGTGCCGGTGACAAAATAGCGTTCAGTCACGTTCAATAACTCCCCAAAAAAGTGAATAGGTCAGCAGGCATCTGCCCTGCTGCTGTGGCCACGCCAGCTGCAAACGCTGAAGCTGGCCGCGAGTCAGGGGCGTGTTATGCCTGCCTGCGTGCAGGTGCGTCGCGCCGATGCCCTTCAGCGAGCGCATGGCCGCCAGGGCGTCGTCAAAGTCCAGCGTGATGTGCTCCACGCCACACCGGCCGCGCCAGGCGCTAACGGTGTCCACTAGCGTCTCGTCGGTTAAAAATCGGTTTGCGTGGGGGCGGCTGTCTATCGCCCGCCAGGCCTGGTGCAGCTCCGGCAGCGACCCGCCCGCCAGGGTGGTAAAGGCCACCGCTCCGCCTGGGCGCACGACGCGATGCAGCTCCCCCAGCGCCTGGCCGAGATCGTTGCACCATTGCACCGCAAGGTTGCTCCAGGCGAGATCGAACCGGGCGTCGGCCAGAGGCAGCGCCTCAATATCCGCCGCAATGTAGTGCCGGGCGGCCTGCTGACTTTGCGCCTGCCTGAGCATCGGCAGGGAGAGATCGAGGGCGGTCACTTCCGCCCCCGCGTCCTGCCAGTAGCGGCTCATGCTGCCCGGCCCGCAGCCCGCGTCCAGCACGCTTGCTGGTCTACGGTCACCCAGCTTAGTCAGCAGCAGATCCGCGCTCTGGCGTTGCAGCTGGGCATGGCTGTCGTAGCTCTGCGCCGCTCGGCCAAAGGCCGCCGCCACCGCGCGCTTATTCACCAGGCTCATGCAGGACCTCCAGCAGACGATCGATATCCTCCGGCTGATGGGCCGCCGTCAGGGTCAGACGCAGACGTGCCGTGCCTGCGGGGACAGTGGGAGGACGAATAGCCGTCACCCAGCACCCTTTCTGTCGCAGGCGTTCCGCCAGGCTCAGCGCCCGGCTGTTATCGCCAACGATCAGCGGCTGGATGGCGCTTTGGGAATCGGTGATGCGCACCGGTAACTCAGCTGCGCCCTGGCGAAAACGCTGAATGAGCGCCGCGAGTGCCGCCCGGCGTAGGTCGCCCTCCTCTCCCCGGATCACGCTCAGCGCGGCGCTGAGGGCCACGGCCTGAGCGGGAGGCATAGAGGTGCTGTAGATCAGGTGGCGAGCAAACTGTTCGAAGTAGCTGGCCACCGCCTCGCTGCACAGCACCGCCGCGCCGCTGACGCCGAAGCCTTTGCCAAAGGTCACCACCAGCAGCTCGGGTTTCACACCCTGCTGCTGACAGCTGCCGCGCCCTTCGCTGCCGGTGACGGCGATGCCGTGGGCATCATCCACCAGCAGCCAGGCCCCGGCGCTGCTTGCCTGCTCCACAATGGCGGCCAGCGGTGCGCTGTCGCCGTCCATGCTGAAGATGCCTTCAGTCACCACCAGCTGCTGGCCGTCGCAGGGTTTATCCAGCAGCGCGGCGAGCTGCCCGACGTCGTTATGGGCAAAGCGCCGCAGCTGAGCCGGACTCAGGCTGGCGGCTTCCAACAGCGAGGCGTGGCTGAGCTTATCCGCCACGATGCGATCTTCTTTACCGGTCAGGGCGGCAATCACCGCCTGGTTGGCGGCAAAGCCAGAGATAAACAGCAGCGCCCGAGGGTAGCCCAGCCAGTCGGCCAGCTCGCTCTCCAGCGCATGGTGCGCCCGGGTATAGCCGCTGACGTGCCCGGAGCCACCGCTGCCCACGCCGTACTGCTCAGCCCCCTGCTGCCAGGCACGCACGATAGCCGGATGCTGGCTTAAGCCGAGATAGTCATTGCTGGAGAAGTTGCAGTAGCGGCTATCGCCCAGGGTCAGCCAGCGCCCCGCGCCCTGCTCGACCACCCGGCGCGTACGCAGGGCGTCGGCGGCCCGCCGGGTCGCTAACGCGGCATCGATGCGCTGCTGCCAGCTCATAGCGCCGCCGCGTTGTAGAACTGGTCGGTGTCGGCGTTAAAGATCTGCTGCTCCAGGTGCTGCTGCTGCTCGTTATCGCCGTTCATCACGTCGGTCTGCTGCGGGTTCAGCCCAAGCTTGCGGAAGAGCTGGACGTCTTTGTCCTCTTCCGGGTTCGGGGTAGTGAGCAGCTTGCAGCCGTAGAAAATGGAGTTGGCACCCGCCATAAAGCACATCGCCTGGGTCTGCTCGTTCATCTGCTCACGCCCGGCAGAGAGGCGCACGAACGAGGTCGGCATCATGATGCGTGCCACTGCGATGGTGCGAATAAAATCGAAGGCGTCGACGTCATCGTTATCCGCCAACGGGGTGCCCTTCACCTTCACCAGCATGTTGATCGGCACACTCTCCGGCGGCGTCGGCAGGTTTGCCAGCTGGAGCAGCAGGCCCGCGCGATCCTTGACCGTTTCGCCAAGGCCAACGATGCCGCCCGAGCAGACCTTAATGCCCGCGTCGCGCACCTTATCGAGGGTGTCGAGACGTTCCTGATAGGTACGGGTGGTGATGATGTTGCCGTAGAACTCTGGGGAGGTGTCGAGGTTGTGGTTGTAGTAGTCCAGCCCCGCCGACGCCAGACGCTGGGCCTGGGTTTCGTCAAGGGTGCCGAGGGTCATGCAGGCTTCGAGGCCCATCGCTTTTACGCCCTGTACCATCTGCTCCAGGTAGGGCATATCGCGCTCGTGCGGGTTCTTCCACGCCGCCCCCATGCAGAAGCGGGTCGATCCGGCGTTTTTAGCCTTGCGAGCCGAGTCCAGCACCTGCTCCACCTCCATCAGGCGCTCCGTCTCTAGCCCGGTTTTGTAGCGCGAGCTTTGCGGGCAGTATTTGCAATCTTCCGGGCAGGCCCCGGTTTTGATCGACAGCAGGGTGCTGACCTGAACCTGGCGAGGGTCGAAGTGCTGACGATGAATGGTCTGCGCTTCAAACAGCAGGTCGAGCAGCGGTTTTTCGAACAGCTCGGTAACTTGCGACAGTGTCCAGCGTGCGTGGTGAGCCATGGGGCTTCTCCAAAAGGTGAAATGAGTTCATGTTTGGGTTATGATCGTAAACCTAAATCTTTTTAATTTGGTTTACAAGTCGATTATGACCCAGGACGATCTCGCCTTTGACCGCCGCCATATCTGGCACCCCTATACCTCCATGACCGCCCCGCTGCCGGTTTATCCGGTGCAGTCTGCGCAGGGCTGCGAGCTTCAGCTTGCTTCCGGCGAGCAGCTGGTCGACGGCATGTCTTCGTGGTGGGCGGCGATCCACGGCTATAACCATCCGCACCTCAACGCGGCGATGAAAACGCAGATCGATGCGATGTCGCACGTGATGTTTGGCGGCATTACCCATGCTCCGGCGGTAGCGCTCTGCCGCAAGCTGGTAGCCATGACCCCCGAGGCGCTGGAGTGCGTCTTTCTGGCCGATTCCGGTTCGGTAGCGGTAGAGGTCTCAATGAAGATGGCCCTGCAATACTGGCAGGCGAAGGGAGAGCCGCGCCGTCGCTTCCTGACCTTCCGCCGGGGCTATCATGGCGATACCTTTGGTGCGATGTCGGCCTGCGATCCGGATAACTCGATGCACAGCCTGTGGGCAGGCTACCTGCCGGATAACCTCTTTGCCCCCGCGCCGGAGAGCCGTTTCGACGGCGAGTGGGACGAGCGGGACATCGTGGGCTTTGCCCGCCTGATGGCCGCCCATCGCCATGAAATTGCCGCCGTTATTCTGGAGCCGATTGTGCAGGGTGCTGGCGGGATGCGCCTCTACCATCCAGAGGTGCTTAAGCGCATCCGCCGAATGTGCGACCGGGAGGGGATCCTGCTGATTGCCGATGAGATTGCCACCGGCTTTGGCCGCACCGGCAAACTTTTTGCCTGCGAGCATGCGGACGTTACCCCGGATATTCTCTGCCTCGGCAAGGCGCTGACCGGCGGGACAATGACCCTGTCGGCAACGCTCACCACCCGTGAGGTGGCTGACACCATCAGCAACGGCGAAGCGGGCTGCTTTATGCACGGCCCGACCTTTATGGGTAATCCGCTGGCCTGCGCAGTGGCGAACGCTAGCCTTGAGCTGCTGGAGCGCGGCGAGTGGCAGGTGCAGGTTGCCGCCATTGAGGCGCAGCTGAAACGCGAGCTGGCACCGGCGAGAGCCGCAGAGACGGTGGCCGACGTGCGGGTGCTGGGAGCTATCGGCGTAATCGAAACCCATCAGCCAGTGAACATGGCCGCCCTGCAGCGCTTCTTTGTCGACCAGGGCGTCTGGATCCGCCCCTTTGGCAAGCTGATCTACCTGATGCCGCCCTACGTCATCTCGTCGGAACAGCTCAGTAAGCTAACGGACGCGGTGCTGGCGGCGGTGGCCCATCCCGCACATTTTGCGCCCTGAGAACGCACGGGCTATTCTAGCCTTAGGGTTGACCACTCACAGAGGAGCAACGATGAGACTTATCAGCCAGGATATTCGCGAGGGCGAAAAGCTACATAATCGCCATGTTTTTAACGGCATGGGCTACGAAGGCGACAATATTTCGCCGCATCTGGCGTGGGACGAGGTGCCGGCGGGCTGCAAGAGCTTTGCCGTCACCTGCTACGATCCCGATGCGCCTACCGGCTCCGGCTGGTGGCACTGGGTGGTGGTGAACCTGCCCGCCGATACCCGGGTGCTGCCGCAGGGTTCCGGCTCGTCGCTGGTCCCCCTGCCCGAGGGCGCGCTAGAGACCCGTACCGACTACGGTAAGGCCGGATACGGCGGCGCGGCACCGCCGAAGGGGAGAACCCATCGCTACATCTTTACCGTTCACGCCCTGGACGTGGAGAAGCTGGACGTGGATGCCGATGCCAGCGGAGCAATGGTAGGGTTTAATATCCACTTCCACTCTCTCGATCGTGCATCGATCACCGCCCTCTATAGCTAATCAACACGATATTGAAGCCGATTCACACAATCGGCTTCCCGTTTCGCCCAACTTAGTATAAAAAAGCAGGCTTGATAGCAACTTATTTAACTATTACGTCTGGAGTACCTCTTGAACACATTTTCGGTTTCCCGTCTGACGCTGGCCCTGGCTTTTGGCGTGACGCTGACTGCCTGCAGCTCAACGCCGCCGGATCAGCGTCCTTCCACCCAGGCCGCCCCGGGTAACGCAGCGCGTCCGGTGCTGTCCGCTAACGAAGCGCAGAACTTTGTCCCTGCCCACTACTTCTCATCGATGGATCAGAACGCGGCCCCGTGGAGCCCGTCCGCTATTCGTCTGCCTGCACAGCCAACCTTCGTTGTTGGCCCGGCGGGTACAGCGGGCGTGACGCACACCTCTATCCAGGCGGCGGTTGATGCAGCCATCAACAAGCACACCAGCGATCGCCAGTACATTGCCGTTCTGCCGGGTGAGTATGAAGGCACCGTATTTGTTCCGGCCGCGCCGGGCAGCCTGACGATTTACGGTACGGGCGACAAAGCCGCCGAGGTGAAGATTGGCCTGGCCGTGGATTCCGAAATGGACAGCAACAGCTGGCGTCGACTGGTTAACCCAGGCGGGAAATATATGCCGGGTAAACCTGCGTGGTATATGTTTGACGCCTGCCAGCGTAAAGGCAGCGCCAGTGTGGGCGTGATGTGTTCAGCGGTCTTCTGGTCGCAGAATAACGGTCTGCAGCTGCAGAACCTGACCATCGAAAACAACCTTGGCGACAGCGTTGACGCGGGTAACCACCAGGCCGTGGCCCTGCGCAGCGATGGCGATAAGGTCCAGATCAACAACGTCAACATTCTGGGTCGCCAGAATACCTTCTTCGTGACCAACAGCGGCGTGGATAACACCCTGCGTAACGATCGCCAGACCCGTACCCTGGTCACCAACAGCTACGTTGAGGGCGATGTGGATATCGTCGCTGGCCGTGGCGCGGTGGTATTTGATAACACCGACTTCCGCGTGGTGAACTCCCGCACCCAGCAGGAAGCTTACGTCTTCGCTCCGGCAACGCTCTCCAATATCTTCTACGGCTTCCTGGCCACCAACAGCCGCTTTACCGCGGCCGGTGACGGCGTAGCCCAGCTCGGCCGCTCAATGGACGTCGATCAGGCGACCAACGGCCAGGTGGTGATCCGCGACAGCGTAATCAACGAAGGCTTCAACATGGCTAAACCCTGGGGCGATGCCGCCGTGTCTAAACGTCCGTTCTCCGGCAACACCGGCGCGGTGGACGATAAAGGCAACGTTACGCGTAACCTGAACGACGCCAGCTTTAACCGCATGTGGGAGTTCAACAACCGCGGCATAGGCAGCCAGGTCGTCGACGCACCGAAGCAGTAACCCGTCTTAACGCCCGGCGGCGCAACGCTTGCCGGGCGTTCATCATCAGTGTGTTATAAAAAAACCCGCTTCTGCGGGTTTTCTTTTAGCGAATAACGATCATCCTTGGTCTTCCTGTTCCTGGCTGGAAAGTGGACAACCCTATCTGCACGTTTTTATCCCGCGCTGAGATAATGTTGACAACATTTATACAGGTCTCATGATTTAGATGATTACCTCCCCAATCCGCCAGCTGAGCCTGGGTGAGATTGAGACCATCCCAGGGTTTCACATTGCCGCAGCCGATGCCCCCCTTCGCCAGCACGTCCACAAACTTTGGGATTCTGGCATTATAAATCTGAACGCGTCCCACCGTGAGCATTCCCCGAGCCCAAATTTTAGCACCGGGAACAGTCTGTTTATTGTCACACACAATATGCTCATACCAGTTCAACAGAAAGCCATAAACGGCGCTCGATAATCCCTTTTTATCGTAGCCGGGCTTAACAAAAGCACCTGTAATTTGCATCCCCTGCTGAGGGCCCTGGCTATCCTGAAAACCGAAGGGCAGATAGGTGAATCTGGCTATCACCGTATCGTCCTCATCCTTTTCCATTCCGGAATCAAGAAGCTCTGCAATCACTTCCTGCTCACTTTGTCCATCCAGAGAGCATTCTAATGCGTATTCTTGATACCAGCCCTCCGTTCCACATCCGACTTCGGTTACGATGAGGCAATAAGGGGGAATGTTGATACCGGTAAGCTGGTATTCAGACAGGCGTATCAGCGCATGCGTGCGAGGAGCAATAAGGTAACCCTGGCGGGTGAGAGTTTTAGAGGTGTAGTCAGGAAGTTTGCTGAGCTCTTTTGAATAGCTGTCGATTAACGAAGGTGCCATTGGTTAGCCACGCGCTTTTTAACTGAGGATTTATTGCGCACCAGACTAACATCAACGCTATATTTTTTCTGCAAAAACAGGGCAAGACTGCGTTCGATCTCGGGAAAAATCTCCTCTTCCGCCATCGCGACGTCAGGATACTGTTTTTCAGGTTGTACCACGAAGCGTAAACGCTTATTGAATACCATTAGCTCGGCAAAGGGCTTCACGGTGTATTCAGCGGCCTCCATGTCACTTTTCAGCGTGATGATAAAGAGCTGATGCTTAAGCTCGCCATCGCTATTCAAATGACGAATTTCAAGCGAGTCCGGGCTGTGATGCAGCGGCAACGTTGCAATCATGCTGGTACTGTTTTTGATAGTCGATACTGAGCGTTCTGAAATGAGGGCGTCGTGCATATGTCCACCTTAGCTGAAAACCACCGGCGGTTTCGCCACTTATTGCCTAAATCTACGTCACTCCTCAAAAATGATCAAGCGCAGATAAGTGGGAGCCTTGACAGATAACACGTTCTATCTTTGCACAAGCTGGCCGGGCATGGCAATGCTACTGCCCGGCACTGCAGGTGTATACAGGTTAATGCGCGTGCACCACCACCCACATTGGCCCCTGCCCAACGGCATAGCGCCCCTTCTCTTCCAGCAGGCCCTGCGCGCCCTGAATCGCATACAGCGCGATATGGTGCGACTTCTGCCCTGCTGCAATCAGGTACTTACCGCTGTGGTCGATGTTGAAGCCGCGCGGCTGGGTTTCGGTCGGCTGGTAGCCTTCCACGGCCAGCACGCTGCCATCTTCCGAAACGCTAAAGATAGTCACGATGCTGGCGGTACGGTCACAGGTGTAGAGATGACGCCCGTCTGGGGTAATGTGAATATCCGCCGCCCAACGGGTATCGGCGAAGTCGGCAGGCATCATATCCAGAGTCTGCACGCACTCGATCTGGCCGTGAGCATTGCTAAGCTGCCACACGTCTACCGATCCGTTGAGTTCGTTGACGCAGTAGGCGTACTGCTGGTTTGGGTGGAAGGCCATATGGCGCGGGCCGGCACCCTCAACGGTGGTTACTTCAGCCGGGGTCTGCGCGGTAAGCTGGCCGTCATCGCCAAGGGTAAACAGGCAGATGCGATCCTGCTTCAGCGCCGGAACCCACAGGGTGGCGTTATCCGGAGAGATATTGGCCGAGTGGCACCCGTCCAGACCGTCGACCAGGGCAGTAATCTCGCCCGGCAGGCCGTCGTTGAGCGGGGTAACGCTGACGCTGCCCGCGTTGTAGGAGGCGGTAAAGAGAAAGCGGCCCTGGCGATCGGTGGAGATGTGCGTCGGGCTACCGGATAGCGGCGCTTCTGCGGTGAAGGTTAGCGCACCATCTTCCGGGGCGATCCGGTAGGCCAGCACGCGAAACTCCGGACGGACACCAACGTAGAGAAAACGCTTGTCTGGGCTCACCACCATCGGCTGCACCTGGCCCGGCACGTCAACGACCTGTACCAGGGTCAGCGTACCTTCGTCGTTCAGACGCCAGACGTGGATCTGCTGGCTCTCGGGGCTGGCGGTATAAACGGTTTGCTGCATAAATTCTCCTTGATCGCAAAAGCAGTGAGATAGATAACCACGATAGTCTTTTTTAGCGGCGAATGCTCTATTTCTGCCCGACGTTTTGTCAGGCCATCATGCGGGTGTACCATGCGTAACGAGTTGAATTTCATTCTCTACTGGAACCCGACATGACCTCGCGAGTTATTGCACTGGATTTAGACGGCACGCTGCTGACCCCCACAAAGACCCTGCTCCCCTCTTCGCTTCAGGCGCTGGCGCGTGCCAGGGAAGCGGGCTTCACGCCGATGATTGTGACCGGCCGGCACCATGTTGCCATTCATCCTTTTTATCAGGCACTGGCGCTCGATACACCTGCAATTTGCTGTAACGGCACCTATTTGTATGATTATCAGGCAAAAAAGGTCATTGAAGCCGATCCGCTCCCTGTCGATCAGGCGCTGCAACTTATTGATATGCTCAATGAGCATAAGGTTCACGCCCTGATGTATGTCGATGATGCCATGGTGTACGAGACGCCTACCGGACACGTGCTGCGTACCCTTAACTGGGCGCAGTCCCTGCCGCCAGAGCAGCGCCCGGTCTTTACCCAGGTCGATTCGCTGGCGCAGACCGCCCGCGAGGTGAACGCAGTCTGGAAGTTTGCCCTTACCGATGAGGACAGCGCCAAACTTAATGCCTTCGCCCTTGAGGTTGAACAGCAGCTTGGCCTGGAGTGCGAGCGTTCATGGCACGATCAGATCGATATTGCCCGCCAGGGCAATAGCAAAGGCAAGCGCCTGGCTCAGTGGGTAGCCTCCCAGGGGCTGTCAATGCAGGACGTGGTGGCCTTTGGCGATAACTTTAATGATATCAGCATGCTGCAGGCGGCGGGCATTGGCGTAGCGATGGGTAACGCGGCGGACGAGGTGAAAGCCCACGCCAACGTGGTGATTGGCGACAATACCACCGATACCATCGCCGAGTTTATCTATACCCACCTGCTGTGATCAGGTGGTGATCGAGACGCTCTTGATCTGCGCGTAGAGCCACAGGCCAGGCTTGATGGCTAGTTCATCCCTGGCCGCAGCAGCTCACGCTTGCGGGAGATATCCAGCGAGGCCAGCGGCTCGTCGAGCAGCAGCTTGATGCCCAGCAGGGTCACCAGCCGATCAAACTGCCCGGCCATGCTTTTGAGTAGTTCAACTGATAGTGCATCATCCTCGTTAACATGCGGCGTATTATCATGACTGAATAAGGATAGTTGTTTAAGTGTTTTAGTTTGAGTATTATTAGCATACCGAGTTAGCGATGATAATATTTGCGATGGTGAACTTAAAGAAAAGTCATAAGAAAGACAGAGATTTTTTATGGTACTACATAAAAAATATTTTTTGGGGATTATTATTTTTTATATTTATGACTTATTCATGGAATAGCTATGATTACAAGATATCAACTGATCATCCACTCTATATACCAATAATAATCAATGTATTTCTTTTCCCTTTTGCAAAGAAAGCAATCGAGTCGTTTGCTTTGAGATTTACTTCACCAGAGTCATGGAGTAGAGGAGTATGGATAGATACGCCGGGTAAAACTGGTGTTATGGCATTATTTTATTTGTGCTGTTATGTAGTAGCTATACCAATTGGTTTGCCATATGCAATTTATCTTTTCTTTATAAAAAAGAAATGATAGATATTTGGTGAACATTTAGAAATGTTATATGAATAATCTATAGTTAGTGTAATTAGGATGGTTCATGAATCTTGGAAGTTTGACAGACTGGATAAGTACCGGATGTAATGCTGTGATGGCAGGAGCAGCCAGTTATGCCGCAGCAAATGCAAAAGACTGGTTATCTACTAAAATTAACGACAAAAAATTTAAATTTGCAGATGACCTTATTGATAAATTTTGTTGTCTGCAACAAGAAGGATTTTATCTTCATGCTGATGTGAAAAATATCATCAATACAGATCCAGAACTACAAGGTAAAGCAAAAGATTTCTCTCGAAAATGGCAAGAAATAGAAAAGCGCGAGAGTATTTATCGAAGGAATATAATAAATGTCCGTACAGAAATGGAAAGAATGGCACTATGGGGGCTTAGACCAGCAAACAAAAATATTTTCATAGAGGTTATAGATTCCCATTTAAAATTAACTTACAAGAGCTGGCATATTAAACCTGATGTATTGAAAGCATTGAATGAACTCAAAAAATCATATCGTGATGTTCATACAACTCATGTTAAAGCTTGGATTCAGATCAAAATGACTTTAAATAATGATATTTCCGAATCTCGCTTGGCAGAACTTCAAAAATCAATACCCATTTTAATTGAAAAGCTTGCAGTAGCTGACGATGCATACAAAGTAAAAGATATTGAATTTCATAGGCTATATGTAAACATTGAAGAGTATTTTAACATAAGATAATTTCTTAACGTTGGGAAGAACTTGACCAATTGAGTACTTCTTACAGTAAATTTTTCTTTAAAGTGGAAGTCAGTCAATGACATATAGAATTCAGTACTGATACGCTTCAATGAGCCATTGACACGCTGACGTTTTTTAACTGAAATTGTGATGTATTGGTTTAGCATGCCAGACAGTGGCAGTATAGATATTGCTCTACTCCCTAACACGATTATTACATTGAATGTTTACTACTAATTATATTTTCCATTCAGAATAGTGTTGACATCAAAATAAAAAACGCCCATCGACTGGGCATCTAAAATGAATATTAATGATTTATTCAATTATATAACCAACGTCCAGCTTTAGCGCTTTCAACGAGCATACCAACTGTTAGTGGTTTATGCGGATCTGGCTCTTTACTTCCAAGATATTCTGGGTTCAGATAATTAAGTATTTCAAATCCTTCTGAATCTACGTTCCAACGCTTGAAATACTCTTTTAATAACTCTTCGCTGTCTTCGAAAACGAGTTTGAGATCATCCCTGATGCTCGTATCAAGCGTGATAGTTCGCTTTGGTCCAAAAATAAAATACTTTTTAGGATTATATTCCTGATCGATGAAATTAATAATCTCTTTCTCGATATCTCTCATTAGAAGTACGTCCACTGAATGCGATCTTTAGGGGCCGCTACACGGTTATAGGTATCTCTAACATCTCTTTGAATGTTATAAATCGTTGTAAACGTCATAGCCCAACCGAGCCAAGGTACATTACGACCGACGAAACGCCCCAAGTTATTGGTGGAGCTAAAATGTAACGAGCTGATGGTTTTACCTGTCAACGTTGGTAATCTGATCCCACGTGGCAGTTTATAGTTCAGCCATGTGCTGATGTACTTGGAGGCAATTGATGTTCCTGGAGTTGTTCCATGAGGTTTACCCCTCGTAGTTAAAATTGGTTGTCCTGATATAACCAGTGCAGCATCAACCGCTGAGATCCCGAGATGATCGCTTACAACAGCGATGGTATAGCCCACCATAGCTGTTGTGGTGTTAGGTTTGATAGCCCGCCGTAGAAGTACGTACCATTCAGTGTTTCAGTAGTATCCATTTACTCGTTCCTTCTAACCATGACGAATAATGATACAACACACAATACTTTCGTTCTAACTACCGATTTTTATGAGGACGCAGTTGTCTACGTACCACTTCACCCATTGCAAAGTCAAAACTGGTCAATGGCATATAGACTAAAGTACTGAATGGCATCCACCTGCTCTGATCAGGTGGTGATCGAGACGCTCTTGATCTGCGCGTAGAGCCACAGGCCAGGCTTGATGCCCAGCTCATCCCTGGCCCACGGGCTGATACGCGCCCAGAGTGTGCGGCTACCCACCTCCAGCTGGACTTCAACCTGGCCCTGGTCGTCGTAGCACTGGGCCACCTTCGCTCGCAGGATATTGCGGATGCTGCTGTTGACCGGCGGCTGCAATACCAGCGACACGTCCGAGGCCTGAATGCGGATGCGCAGCGCCGTCTGTAGCGGGCTATCGAGCTTGTTGACCCACAGGTGCTGATCGCCCAGCGCCAGTGCGGTCATGGCATAGTGCGGATGGTGCTCCAGCACGCTGACCTTCAGCACGCTGCTCTGCTGCTCTGGCGGCAGCCACGGATTCATCACCCGGCTGCCCCAAATGTCCTCCAGGTTGCCAAAGGCTTTCACCTCTCCGGCTTCCAGCACCATCACCTTATCAGCAAGATGCAGGATTTCATCCAGCGAGTGGCTGACGTAGAGCATCGGGATATTGATCTCCCGCGCCAGCCGCTGTAAGTAAGGCAGCAGCTCGCGCTTGCGGGGGATGTCCAATGAGGCTAGCGGCTCGTCGAGCAGCAGCAGCTCTGGGGCGGTAAGCAGCGCCCGGCCAATCGCCACCCGCTGTTTCTCCCCGCCGGAGAGGCTGCCCGGCAGCCGGTCAAGCAGCGGCTCGATCCCCAGCAAGGCTACCAGCCGGTCAAACTGTCCGGCCATGCTTTTCGCCATGCCGTAGCGCAGGTTGCCAAGCACCTTATAGTGCGGAAAAAGGCGCGCGTCCTGGAAGACGTAGCCAATCCGGCGCTTCTCCGGCGGCAGGCAGATTTTTTTCTCGGTATCGTTTAGCACCCGCTCGTTGAGCACGATGCGCCCCTGCTGCGGGCGCGTCAGGCCGCCGACGGCGTTAATCAGCGAGGTTTTTCCGGCCCCGGAGACGCCAAAGATGGCGGTGATGCCGCTGGCGGGCAAATTCGCCTCGACGCGCAGCCGGTGCGTGCCCAGCGTCTGGGTAAAATCGAGTTCGAGCATGATCTATCTCCCCGTCCGCTCGCGGCTAAGCCGCGCCAGCCACTCGGACACCAGTAGCGAAATCAGCGCCAGCACGATGGAGATCAGGCAGAGCCGCGCCGCCGCGCTTTCGCCGCCGGGGGTCTGGATCAGAGTATACATCGCCGACGGAATGGTGCGCGTTTCGCCGGGGATGTTAGAGACAAAGGTGATGGTCGCACCAAACTCGCCAAGGGAGCGGGCAAAGGCCAGCACCGTCCCGACGATAATGCCCGGCAGGGTGAGCGGCAGCGTGATGGTCATAAAGACCCGCCAGCGTCCGGCCCCAAGGGTACGCGCCGCCTGCTCCAGCTTGAGGTCAACCCCTTCCAATGCCAGGCGAATGGCCCGCACCATCAGCGGGAACGACATCACCGCCGCCGCCAGCACCGCGCCACGCCAGCTAAAGGCAAAGGTGAGTCCAAACCAGTCGTAGAGCCACTCGCCGATGATGCCCCGGCGACCCATCGCCACCAGCAGCAGGTAACCTACTACCACGGGAGGCAGCACGAGCGGGAGGTGCAGCAGGCTATCGAGCAGGGCTTTGCCTGGAAACGTACAGCGCACCAGCAGCCAGGCAAAGAAGATCCCAAAGGGCAAGCTGAAGAAAACAGCCAGGGAGGAGACTTTCAGGCTCAGCAATACCGCCTGCCATTCGGGATCGGTCAATATCATTCGTGCGTCGTAAATCCGTAACGTTTAAAGATTTCAGAAGCCTGCGGGCCCTTCAGATAGTCATAAAACGCGCTTACCGTGGCGTCTTTATGCCCGTCGATGATAGCCAGCGGGTATTCCACCTTTTTATGCGAATCTTCCGGGAAGGTGCCGACCACCTTCACGCCCTTGCTAGCGACCGCATCAGAGCCGTAGACAATGCCCAGCGGGGCTTCGTTGCGCTCTACAAGCGCCAGCGCGCCACGGACGTCCTCTGCCGGAGCAAGCTTCGGCGACAGCGTATCCCAGGCACCCAGCTTCTGTAACGCCTCTTTGGCGTAGATGCCTGCCGGGACATGCTCCGGATCGCCTACCGCCAGACGGCCACCCTTCAGCAGGCTGGTCCAGTTGGTTTTATCGTTAATCGCGATCTCGCCCTGGGCGCTCGCTTTTGGCGCAACCACCACCAGGCTGTTGCCAAGCAGCGTTTCACGGCTTGCAGTATCAATCGCTTTCTTCTCTACCGCGTAGTCCATCCACTTCTGATCGGCAGAGATAAAGAGATCGGCAGGCGCACCGGCCTCAATCTGACGTGCCAGCGTTGAGGAGGAGGCAAACGACGAGACAATCTTAACTTTTTTCTCTTTCGTATAGGCGGTAGCGATATCCTGCATCGCATTCGTCAGCGACGCGGCAGCAAATACCGTGACTTTCCCCTCGTCCGCCAGGGCATGGCCCGCGAGTGAGAGGGTTAACGTTGCGCCTGCTAACAAGCGTAATCCCGAACGTGCCATATCTGACTCCTGTGAGTAACGTTATATACTTCACAATATAACGATAACCCTCGGGTTTTTACAGGGTTAATTTGTACCGCTTAAGCGGTAACCCCGGTGTAAAACAGATATCGGCAACGGATAAAAAAGCTTGAATAGCAAAACGCCCGCAGCAGCGGGCGTTTTTAAGAAACTAGCGGGACTCTCTGGACCGGTCTTTGTGACCGATGCCGGAAAAAATGTTGAACACTTCGCCGAGGCCGTAGATTGCCCCCAGAATGATGGCCATCACCACGGGTACCATGATCACCGCGAATACCAGACTTTTCAATAACTCTAACATGGTCTACTCCAGATATAGTGAAGTTATCATTCTAACCTGGTGGCGCGGAATTACACGTCCCTTTTGTGCGATGCCCATTGCGCCGGTGCGCATTTACGGCACAATACCCCTTTTGCAAGGATTGACTATGCAGGCTGAAATCCTCCTTACCCTCCGGCTCCAGCAGCGGCTGTTTGCCGATCCCCGACGCATTACTCTCCTCAAACAGATAGAACAGACCGGCTCCATCAGCCAGGGCGCAAAGAACGCCGGCATCAGCTATAAAAGCGCCTGGGACGCCATTAACGAGATGAACCAGCTTAGCGAGCAGCCGCTGGTAGACCGCGCCACCGGCGGTAAAGGCGGCGGCGGCGCGCAGCTTACGCGCTACGGCCAGCGGCTGATCCAGCTCTACGAGCTGCTGGCGCAGATCCAGCAGAAAGCCTTCGACGTGCTCAGCGACGACGACGCCCTGCCCCTCAACAGCCTGCTGGCGGCCATCTCCCGCTTCTCATTGCAGACCAGCGCCCGCAACCAGTGGTTCGGCACGGTCACTGGCCGGGAGCATTCCCAGATTCAACAGCACGTCGACGTGCTGCTCGCGGACGGCACGACCCGGCTGAAGGTCGCCCTGACCGCCCGCAGCGGTGAGCGTCTCGGCTTAGACGAGGGCAAAGAGGTGCTGGTGCTGTTAAAAGCGCCGTGGGTCAATATTACCCAGGATAGCGCCGCTGCCGACGGGGCCGATAACCAGCTGCCGGGACGCATCAGCCATATTGAGCACGGCGAGGCGCAGAGTGAAGTGCTGATGACCCTCCCGGACGGGCAGACGCTGTGCGCCACCGTCACGCGGGAGCAGGCGGACCGACTGAGGATAGAGAGCGAAGCGATCGCCTACTTCAGTGCTGACCGGGTCATCGTCGCCACCCTTTGCTAAGCCGCTGGCATTGACAATCCTGACGACAGCACGTATCTCTGTCCACTACTGCTGCAAAAAATGGGATACGTCATGTCGTTATTGCATATTTCGCAAGGCACGTTTCGTCTTAGCGATACACGCACGCTCGCTATCAGCGACCTCACCCTGCGTGCCGGAGAAAGCTGGGCCTTTGTCGGCACCAACGGCAGCGGCAAATCGGCCCTCGCCAGAGCGTTGGCCGGTGAGCTTACCCTGCTGAAAGGCACGCGGGAGAGCACCTTCACCCGCGTCACCCGCCTCTCCTTTGAGCAGCTGCAGAAGCTGGTCAGCGACGAGTGGCAGCGGAATAACACCGATCTGCTCAGCCCTGGGGAAGAGGATACCGGCCGCACCACGGCGCAGATTATTCAGGATGAGGTGCAGGATCCGACACGCTGCGCCGATCTGGCCGCCCGCTTCGGCATTAGCGCCCTGCTCGATCGCCGCTTTAAGTACCTCTCTACCGGCGAAACGCGCAAGACCCTGTTGTGCCAGGCGCTGATGGCCGATCCCGAGCTATTGATTTTGGACGAGCCTTTTGACGGGCTGGACGTCGCCTCTCGCGGCCAGCTGGCGGATCTGCTGGGTCAGCTCAATGCCCAGGGTATCACCCTCGTGCTGGTGCTTAACCGCTTCGATGAGATCCCAGATTTTGTCGCCAACGCCGGAGTACTGGTGGATTGCACCCTGAGCGAAACCGGCGCAAAGCAGGCTCTGCTGGAGCAGGCCCTGATTGCCCAGCTGGCGCACAGCGAGACGCTAGCGGGCATGGCTCTGCCGCCGCCGGATGCGCCCCCCGCCCACCACCTGCTGGCGGCGGATAGCCCGCGCATTGTGCTTAACGATGGCGTGGTCTCCTACAACGATCGGCCCATCATTAACCATCTGAGCTGGACCGTGAAACCCGGCGAGCACTGGCAGATTATCGGCCCCAACGGCGCGGGCAAATCGACCCTGCTCAACCTGATTACGGGCGATCACCCGCAGGGTTACAGCAACGACCTGACCCTGTTTGGCGTACGTCGTGGCAGCGGCGAGACCATCTGGGATATCAAAAAGCATATCGGCTACGTCAGCAGCAGCCTGCATCTGGAGTATCGGGTCAGCACTACGGTGCGTAACGTGATCCTCTCCGGCTATTTTGACTCGATTGGCATCTACCAGGCGGTGTCGGATAAGCAGCAGAAGCTGGTCCAGGGGTGGTTAGATATTTTAGGTATCGATGCCCGCACCGCCGATGCCCCTTTCCATAGCCTCTCCTGGGGGCAGCAGCGGCTGGCGCTGATCG
Source organism: Pseudescherichia vulneris NBRC 102420 (assembly GCF_000759795.1). GTDB lineage: Bacteria > Pseudomonadota > Gammaproteobacteria > Enterobacterales > Enterobacteriaceae > Pseudescherichia > Pseudescherichia vulneris. Next base: position 136,851 of record NZ_BBMZ01000013.1, on the reverse strand, counting down.
TCCGGGCGCTGGTTAAGCACCCTACCCTGCTGATCCTCGATGAGCCTTTACAGGGGCTCGATCCCCTCAACCGTCAGCTGATCCGCCGCTTTGTTGACGTGCTGATAGGCCAGGGCGAAACCCAGCTGCTGTTCGTTTCCCATCACGCTCAGGACGCTCCCGCCTGTATTACTCACCGGCTGCATTTCATCCCTGAGGGGGATAGCTATCGCTACCTGATCGATCAACCGGCTTAGCCATTTCGTTGCTATTTTTCAGACCAGGCGCATAAGCGCGCTTTAATTGCTTGATTTTTCATAGCATTTAAAGCGCCTTTTCCGCTGCGCTTTTTGAGTGTAAGCGATTCCACTACTTTCGTTCATGTCACACTTTTTACATCTCTGTTATGCTATCGTAATTAGATAACATAGGGTTAATGGAGCCAAATATGCGAGTTCTGGTTACAGGTGGTAGCGGTTACATTGGCAGTCATACCTGCGTACAGCTGTTACAAAACGGTCACGACGTCGTTATTCTCGACAACCTCTGCAACAGTAAGCAAAGCGTACTGCCGGTCATCGCCCGTCTGGGCGGTAAAGAAGCCACCTTTATCGAGGGGGATATCCGTAACGAAGCGCTGCTGGCCGATGTGCTCCGCGAGCAAGCTATCGATACGGTGATCCATTTTGCTGGCCTGAAGGCGGTTGGCGAATCCGTGGCGAAGCCGCTGGAGTACTACGATAACAACGTTAACGGCACCCTGCGCCTGGTGGCTGCCATGCGTGCGGCTAACGTCAAAAACCTTATCTTTAGCTCATCGGCTACGGTCTACGGCGACCAGCCGAAGATCCCCTACGTGGAGAGCTTCCCCACCGGTACGCCGCAAAGCCCCTACGGCAAGAGCAAACTGATGGTAGAGCAGATCCTCACCGACCTGCAAAAAGCCGATCCGGAGTGGAGCATTGCCCTGCTGCGTTACTTCAACCCGGTTGGCGCGCATCCGTCGGGCGATATGGGTGAAGATCCGCAGGGTATCCCGAACAACCTGATGCCCTACATCGCTCAGGTGGCGGTAGGCCGCCGTGAGTCGCTGGCTATCTTTGGCAACGACTACCCGACCGAAGACGGCACCGGCGTACGCGACTACATCCACGTAATGGATCTGGCCGATGGCCACGTAGCCGCCATGCAGACGCTGGCTGGCAAAGCCGGGGTGCATATCTATAACCTGGGCGCAGGCGTGGGCAGCAGCGTGCTGGACGTGGTTAACGCCTTCAGCAAAGCCTGCGGCAAACCGATTACCTATCACTTTGCTCCGCGCCGCGAAGGCGATCTGCCTGCCTACTGGGCCGACGCTAGCCGCGCCGATAAAGAGCTGAACTGGCGCGTCACCCGCTCTCTCGATGAGATGGCGCAGGACACCTGGCGCTGGCAGTCACGTCACCCGCAGGGCTATGCGGATTAAGGAGGATCCTATGACACAGTTTAACCCGGTCGATCACCCCCATCGCCGTTACAATCCGCTGACCGGTCAGTGGATCCTGGTTTCACCTCATCGCGCCAAGCGTCCATGGCAGGGCGCGCAGGAGACGCCGTCTCAGCAGACGCTGCCAGCGCACGATCCGGACTGCTTCCTTTGCCCCGGCAATACCCGCGTCACCGGCGATAAAAACCCGGACTACACCGGCACCTTCGTGTTTACCAACGACTTTGCCGCCCTGATGAGCGATACGCCGGATGCGCCTGAGAGTGACGATCCGCTGATGCGCTGCCAGAGCGCCCGCGGCGTTAGCCGGGTGATCTGCTTCTCGCCGGACCACAGCAAAACCCTGCCGGAGCTCAGCCTCCCGGCGCTGGAGGAGGTCGTCCAGACCTGGCAGGCGCAGACCGCCGAGCTGGGTGAGACCTATCCCTGGGTGCAGGTGTTCGAAAATAAAGGCGCGGCGATGGGCTGCTCTAACCCACATCCGCACGGTCAGGTGTGGGCCAACAGCTTCCTGCCCAACGAGATCGAACGGGAAGACCGTCTGCAGCGGGACTATTTTGCCGCCAACGGCACACCGATGCTGCTGGACTACGTGAAGCGCGAGCAGGCCGACGGCAGCCGCACCGTGGTCGAGACCGAGCACTGGCTGGCGGTGGTGCCCTACTGGGCAGCCTGGCCGTTTGAGACGCTGCTGCTGCCGAAAGCCCCGGTGCTGCGCATTACCGATCTCAGCGACGACCAGCGCAGCGACCTCGCCCTGGCCCTGAAAAAGTTAACCAGCCGCTATGACAACCTGTTCCAGTGCTCTTTCCCCTACTCCATGGGCTGGCACGGGGCACCGTTTAACGGCGAAGAGAATTCACACTGGCAGCTGCACGCCCACTTCTATCCGCCGCTGCTGCGCTCCGCAACGGTGCGCAAATTTATGGTCGGCTACGAGATGCTGGCGGAGACCCAGCGCGATCTGACGGCGGAACAGGCCGCCGAGCGCCTGCGAGCGGTCAGTGATATCCATTTTCGCGAATCAGGAGTTTAACCATGAGTCTGAAAGAAAAAACACAATCTCTGTTTGCTGAGAAATTCGGCTACCCTGCCACGCATACGTTTCAGGCTCCGGGCCGTGTCAACCTGATCGGCGAGCATACCGACTACAATGACGGCTTCGTGCTGCCGTGCGCCATCGACTACCAGACGGTGATCAGCGCCGCGCCGCGGACGGATCGCACCGTGCGCGTTATCGCCGCCGACTATGACAACCAGACCGATGAGTTCTCACTCGATGCGCCGATCCTTGCCCACGACAGCCAGCAGTGGTCGAACTACGTCCGTGGCGTAGTGAAGCACCTGCTCAACCGTGATAAGAGCTTTGGCGGCGCGGATCTGGTGATCAGCGGCAACGTGCCGCAGGGCGCGGGCTTAAGCTCGTCGGCCTCGCTGGAGGTGGCTGTAGGTACGGTCTTCCAGCAGCTTTATCACCTGCCGCTGGACGGGGCACAGATTGCCCTCAACGGCCAGGAGGCGGAGAACCAGTTCGTGGGCTGCAACTGCGGCATCATGGACCAGCTGATCTCTGCCCTCGGCAAAAAAGATCATGCTCTGCTGCTCGACTGTCGCACCCTGGGCACCCGTGCGGTCTCTATGCCGCAGGGCGTGGCGGTGATCATCATCAACAGCAACTTCAAACGCACCCTGGTTGGCAGCGAGTACAACACCCGCCGCGAGCAGTGTGAAACCGGAGCGCGCTTCTTCCAGCAGCCTGCCCTGCGCGATGTCTCTCTGGAGCAGTTCAACGCCGTGGCCGCCGAGCTGGATCCGCTCGTTGCCAAACGCGTGCGCCACGTGCTGACTGAAAACCAGCGCACCCTGGAAGCGGCCGACGCGCTGGAAAAAGGCGATCTGCAACGGATGGGTGAGCTGATGGCAGCGTCCCACGCCTCCATGCGCGATGATTTCGAGATCACCGTGCCGCAGATCGATACCCTGGTGGAGATTGTTAAAGAGACCATCGGCGATAAAGGCGGCGTGCGTATGACCGGCGGCGGCTTCGGCGGCTGCATCGTGGCGCTGGTGCCGGAAGCGCTGGTTTCCCAGGTTCAGGACGCGGTAGCGGCACAGTATGAAGCCAAAACCGGTATCAAAGAGACCTTCTACGTCTGCAAAGCATCAGAGGGGGCCGGACAGTGCTAAACGAAACCCCAGCGCTGGCCCCGGACGGGCTGGCATACCGTTTAATCACCCTGCGCAACGGCGCGGGGATGGTGGTGACCCTGATGGACTGGGGCGCGACCCTGCTCTCTGCTCGCGTGCCGATGCCGGACGGGTCGGTACGTGAAACGCTGCTGGGCTGCAATACGCCCCAGCGCTACGTGGAACAGACCGCCTATCTGGGCGCATCGGTAGGCCGCTACGCCAACCGCATCGCCAAAAGCCGCTTCACCCTTGACGGGCAGAGCTATTCGCTGCTGCCGAGCCAGGGCGAAAACCAGCTTCACGGCGGGCCGGAAGGCTTTGATAAGCGCCGCTGGCGCATCGTGCGGAAGAACGACAGCGAAGCGCTGTTGAGCCTGACCTCCCCCGACGGTGACCAGGGTTACCCTGGCAACCTGAATGCCAGCGCCCTCTTCCGCCTGACGGAGGATAACCGCATCTTGATTGAGTACCGCGCTACCGTGGATAAGCCCTGCCCGGTAAACCTGACCAATCATGCCTACTTTAACCTCAACGGCGTGCAGTCGGACGTGCGCGACCACCAGCTGCAACTGCTGGCCGATGCGTACCTGCCGGTGGATGAAACCGGCATTCCCTATCAGGATCTGAAGGCGGTTGAAGGGACCAGCTTCGACTTCCGCCAGCCGAAAACCATCGCGGATGATTTTTTACAGGACGACGATCAGCGGAAAGTGAAGGGTTACGATCACGCTTTCCTGCTACAGGCGAAGGGCGACGTCAGCCAGCCCGCGGCGCACCTCTGGTCGGCGGATAAGAAGCTGCAGATGAGCGTCTATACCACCGCGCCAGCGTTGCAGTTCTACTCCGGCAACTATCTGGAAGGCACGCCTGCCCGCGAGCAGGGCGAGTACAGCGCGTATCAGGGGCTGGCTCTGGAGAGTGAGTTCCTGCCTGATAGCCCGAACCACCCGGAATATCCGCAGCCTGATGCCACCCTGCGCCCCGGTGCAGAGTACGTGAGCGTCACCGAGTATCAGTTTATTCCGCAGTAGCCGTACAGCCCCGTTTTGACGGGGCTTTTTTTGTCCATCCTGCTGAAATAAGCACCGTTTGCCGACAAAATCCTAACCCCGATTTCACAAGCACCTTACACTGCGCCACTATTTTCGCTATGGTAATGGTTATGCGTTGCTGCTGGCGTCGCCTCGGCAATATAATGAGAATTGTTATCATTCAATCAGGTTTATTAAGGAGAGAGTATGGCTGTTACTAAGCTCGTTCTGGTTCGTCATGGCGAAAGCCAGTGGAACAACGAAAACCGCTTCACCGGCTGGTACGATGTTGACCTGTCCGAGAAAGGCGTGAGCGAAGCAAAATCAGCGGGTAAACTGCTGAAAGAAGAAGGCTTCAGTTTTGATTTTGCCTACACTTCCGTGCTGAAACGCGCCATCCACACCCTGTGGAACGTCCTTGATGAACTCGATCAGGCCTGGCTGCCGGTAGAGAAATCCTGGAAACTGAACGAGCGTCACTACGGTGCGCTGCAGGGTCTGAACAAAGCGGAAACCGCTGAGAAGTACGGTGACGAGCAGGTTAAGCAGTGGCGTCGCGGCTTCGCGGTGACTCCGCCAGCGCTGACCAAAGACGACGAGCGCTTCCCGGGTCACGATCCGCGTTACGCATCTCTGACCGAGCAGGAGCTGCCGCTGACCGAGAGCCTGGCGCTGACCATCGACCGCGTGATCCCTTACTGGAATGAAACCATTCTGCCGCGCCTGAAAAGCGGCGAGCGTGTGATCATTGCCGCTCACGGTAACTCCCTGCGTGCGCTGGTGAAATACCTGGACGACATGGGTGAAGATGAGATCCTTGAGCTGAACATCCCGACCGGCGTACCGCTGGTGTATGAGTTCGACGAAAACTTCAAGCCGATCAAACACTACTATCTGGGTAACGCTGACGAAATCGCTGCAAAAGCGGCGGCGGTAGCAAACCAGGGTAAAGCGAAGTAATGAAGACGTGCCCGGCGGCATAACGCTGCCGGGCATGGTTATCAACCGCGACGCGCTTTCACCGCGTTGGCCAGCTGACGCAGAATAGCGTCGGTATCTTCCCAGCCGATACAGGCATCCGTCACGCTCTTACCATAGACCAGCGGCTCACCGCTCTCCAGGCTCTGGCTACCCTCGACCAGATGGCTCTCAATCATCACGCCAATCACCGCGTTCTCGCCGCCAGCAATCTGCTGACAAACGTCTTCACCCACGGTCATCTGTTTCTTGAACTGCTTGCTGGAGTTAGCGTGGCTGAAGTCGATCATCACCTGCGGTGCCAGCCCGGCTTTTTCCAGCCCATGCTTCACCTCGGCAACGTGCTTCGCGCTGTAGTTTGGCTCTTTACCGCCGCGCAGAATGATATGGCAGTCGCCGTTGCCGCTGGTGTTCACAATCGCCGAATGGCCCCACTTGGTGACGGAGAGGAAGCAGTGCGGTGCGCCAGCAGCGTTGATGGCGTCAATCGCCACCTTGATGGTGCCATCGGTGCCGTTTTTGAAGCCTACCGGGCAAGATAACCCGGACGCCAGCTCGCGATGCACCTGAGATTCGGTAGTGCGCGCGCCAATGGCGCCCCAGCTCATCAGATCGGCAAGGTACTGCGGGGTGATCATATCGAGGAACTCCCCCGCCGCTGGCAGGCCGCTGTCATTAATCTCCAGCAGCAGCTTGCGGGCAATACGCAGACCGTCATTGATCTGGAAGCTGTTGTCCATGTGCGGATCGTTAATCAGCCCTTTCCAGCCCACGGTGGTACGCGGCTTTTCAAAATAGACGCGCATTACGATTTCAAGCTCGCCCTTAAGCTCATCACGCAGCGTCAGCAGTCGAGCGGCATACTCTTTGGCCGCAGCCGGGTCATGAATCGAGCACGGCCCGATCACCACCAGCAGGCGGTCGTCGCTACCTTTGAGGATCTTATGGATAGCCTTACGGGCGTGAGAAACCGTATTGGCTGCGGTCTCCGTCGCCGGGAATTTCTCCAGCAGCGCGACAGGGGGTAACAGTTCGTTAATTTCTTTAATGCGTAAGTCGTCATTCTGATAATTCATGTTCGTTCCAGCGTTTGCCATACTTATGTCAGAGAGTGCAATACCTCCAATCTAACGGCTCAGTCAGGAAGTGTAAACGGGCTTTTACACTCAGTACGGAATATTCCTGAAAAGTGATAAAAAAGGGTTAGCCGCTAGCGAACGCTGGCAACGTGGCTAAACTTTTTACCTGTAACCACTTTGTTTTTATTTTTTAACCAGATTCCATTCTACCTTTTTAGGAAGAGTTGGCATCTTTCACTACTGAGCGAATATTCCGTTTCGCATCTGCACTGTTGGATATCGCTATCCAATGTAATGACGAGAACAGGAGCACGATTATGAAAATGAATAAACTGGCCACAATTTTACTGACGACTACCCTGACTCTGGCTAGCGGCGCAGCACTCGCAGCATCCAACAGCAACGGCGCAGCTAACGCTGCCGCAGACGCCGGGGCCGTAGCACCGGGCGCTAAAGAGAATCTGCAGCCTAACAACGTAAACAATAACGATATCAATACCGGTAACACCAACGCAGCAACCGGCTCTACCGGGACGAATACTACCGGCACCACCGGTACCTCCTCCACTGGCGGCATGCTGCACTCTAACGGTGGGGCCTCAACCAGCGCTGACGGCCAGCATATGGATAAAGACGACATCCATAAAAACAGCATGTGTAAAGACGGTCGCTGCCCGGACGTGAATAAAAAAGTTGAAACCGGTGACGGTATGAACAACGACGTTGATACCAAAACTGACGGCACTTCACAGTAATTACGCTGATGTGACGATGAGGAGAGCTAAGGCTCTCCTTATTTTTTTGTGGCGAGGAAATAAAAATCTGCAATGATGTAAGTCGCTGAGAATATATAAAATGGAATAAAACTCATGGCGCATCACCACTCACACGCTTCCCCTTCTGAACACCATGATGGCAACGCCCGTCGTTTGCTGTTGGCCTTTAGCGTCACCGCCCTGTTTATGGTGGTCGAGGTTATTGGCGGCCTTGTCTCCGGCTCGCTGGCGCTGCTGGCAGATGCGGGTCATATGCTTACCGATGCCGCTGCCCTGCTCTTTGCGCTGCTGGCCGTGCGCTTTGCCCGCCGTCCGCCGAGTGCCCAACGTACCTTCGGCTGGCTGCGCCTCACTACCCTGGCGGCGTTCGTTAACGCCCTCGCTCTGGTCGCCATCACCTTTATGATTGTCTGGGAAGCCATTGTGCGCTTCTACCATCCGCAGCCGGTGGCGGGTGTCACTATGCTGGGCATTGCCATAGCGGGCCTCGTCGCTAACATCGTCTCATTCTGGATCCTGCATCGCGGCAGCGAAGAGAAAAACCTGAACGTGCGGGCCGCGGCGCTCCATGTATTGGGCGATCTGCTCGGCTCCGTGGGAGCAATTGTTGCGGCGCTGGTGATCCTGTGGACAGGCTGGACGCCGGTTGACCCGATACTTTCGGTGCTGGTCTCCTGTCTGGTGCTGCGCAGCGCCTGGACGCTGCTTAAAGAGAGCGTCAATGAACTGCTGGAGGGCGCACCGGTATCGCTGGATATTGCGGCGCTGCGTCGCCATCTGCGCCGGGATATCCCGGAGGTGCGGGACGTACACCATGTGCACGTCTGGACGGTGGGCGAGAAGTCGGTGATGACCCTGCACGTGCAGGTTATTCCTCCGCACGATCATGATGCGCTCCTGGAGCGCATCCAGCACTTTCTGATTCATCACTATGAGATTTCACACGTGACGATCCAGATGGAGTACCGTCCGTGCAGCGGACCGGAGTGCGATCTCAATACCCTGCCCTCCGGTCACGCCCATCATCATCACCACTAGCCAACCAGCGCGCGTGAGCCTCGTTCCCGCGCGCTGTTTATCCACATCCGGCTGCCGTTTAATGCAATAAAGGTCAGGATCAGGTACTCCAGCGACATGGCGTAGACGCCCTGCAGGGCAAAGATCACCACGCTAATGACGTTAACTACGACCCATAGCAGCCAGTTCTCAACGTATTTGCGGGTCATCAGCACCATGGCTACAATCGACAGCACCATCAGACAGGAGTCCCAGAACGGGAAGGCATCGGGCTGTAGCTCAGGCATCGCCACGTTTAAACCCAGCGCCTGCATAATAGAGACCGCAATACGGGTCAGGAAAGTGAACACCGGATCGATAAACAGAGTCATTAGGCCAATCGCCAGGGCGCAGATAACCAGCCAGACAATCGCCTTGCCGCGCGGCAGCCAGCGGATCTGCAGCACGGCCTCGTTCTGCGTCGTTTGCCGCGACCAGGCATACCAGCCATAGATGTTAGCCGCGAAGAAGAAGAGCTGCAGCAGCAGGCTAGCGTAGAGCTGGATCTGGAAAAAGATCACCGCAAACAGCGTCACGTTGATCAAACCAAAAGCGTAGTTGCTGATCTTCTCCAGGCTGGCGAGCCAGATGCACAGCAGCCCGGCGAGAGTGCCTACCGCTTCGATCCACGAGAGATCGTAGCCGCCCGCCCCCAGCGGTATGTGAACCAAAATATTCTGCGTACTAAAAAAATCCATTTCTGCCCCGCCTGTCAAAAAGTGAAATTGTCTTAACAATCATAGCCGTTATCGCACGGTACGTAATTAACGCAGCGTTGCGGCAAAATCCAGCATCCGGTTAAGCGGCAGCAGCGCCCCTTCACGCAGTTTCGCATCGACATGGATCTCGTGCAGCGCCCCGCCCTTCTCCAGCCCCTCAGCGATAGCCTGAAGGCCGTTCATGGCCATCCACGGGCAGTGTGCACAGCTGCGACAGGTTGCGCCCTCACCGGCGGTAGGCGCTTCCAGCAGCTCTTTCCCCGGTACGGCCTGCTGCATCTTGTAAAAGATCCCGCGATCGGTGGCGACAATAAGCTGCGGATGCGGCAGGGTTTTCGCCGCGTTGATCAGCTGGCTGGTTGAGCCCACGGCGTCCGCCATCTCCACTACCGCCTGCGGTGACTCAGGGTGAACCAGAACGGCCGCGTCAGGATAGAGCGCTTTCATGCGCGCCAGCGCCTGGGTTTTAAACTCGTCGTGGACGATGCACGCTCCCTGCCAGCAGAGAATGTCCGCCCCGGTCTGCTTCTGCACATAGCTGCCGAGATGACGATCCGGCGCCCAGATGATCTTCTCCCCGAGGCTATCCAGATGCTCGATCAACTCGACGGCGATGCTGGAGGTGACGACCCAGTCCGCTCGCGCCTTAACGGCGGCCGAGGTATTGGCGTAAACCACCACGGTACGGTCTGGATGCGCATCGCAAAAGGCGCTGAACGGCTCAATGGGGCAGCCAAGATCGAGAGAGCACTCGGCATCGAGCGTCGGCATAAGAATGGTTTTTTCCGGGCTGAGGATCTTAGCGGTCTCGCCCATAAAGCGCACCCCGGCTACCAGCAGCGTGGAAGCAGGATGCTTCGCTCCAAAGCGCGCCATCTCCAGCGAATCAGAGATACAGCCGCCGGTCTCCTCGGCAAGCTGCTGGATCTCTGGGTCGGTATAGTAGTGGGCCACCATCACCGCATCCCGCTCCTTCAGTAGCCTTTTGATCTTTTCGCGGTAAAACGCTTTTTCGTCGAGGCTCAACGGACGCGGCTTCGGCGGGAAGGGGTAAATCGTAGCTTCAGGATCGAACATTACGCTCATCATGCTTTCTCGTTTTGCTGACTTAACAATAATGCCCAGACCTGCGAGGTAAAACGGAGGATGCGGCATTTGTGTTTTATATACTAAACAAGATAGCGGATTGCAGACAAAAAGTCACATCAATTAAGCGGCTGTGACGTTGAGGTGGAATGCTGGCGAAGCCATAAGAACAGCAATGTGGTTACAATTGCTAAGTTCGTGTCGCCAGAAGAGGTTTTCATACAACTATCGCAAAGCCCATACAATGAGCCGCTAACAGATGCAGAATGATGATACGTCGTAGGCCGGGTAAGCGCAGCGCCACCCGGCAGTATGTCGTTGCGTCGGGCGGCGCTTCGCTTGCCCGACCTACAAAAGCAGTACTGTGAAAACGGCATATCGCAGATAGCAAAAAAGCGCCTTTAGGGCGCTTTTTTGCATTGGTGGGTCGTGCAGGATGACTCGGCTTTGCCTCGCCCTTCGGGCCGTTGCTACGCAACGTTATCCTTCACGTTCAACATTCATTAGTATGTTGAAATTGGTGGGTCGTGCAGGATTCGAACCTGCGACCAATTGATTAAAAGTCAACTGCTCTACCAACTGAGCTAACGACCCCTTTTGGGGAACTCTCTTCGAAGTGGTGGGTCGTGCAGGGCTCGAACCTGCGACCAATTGATTAAAAGTCAACTGCTCTACCAACTGAGCTAACGACCCATTCGGGTGCTGACTTCGAAGATTATTTTACTCGGTACCACCAGAAAGTGGTGGGTCGTGCAGGATTCGAACCTGCGACCAATTGATTAAAAGTCAACTGCTCTACCAACTGAGCTAACGACCCGAGTGGTGGGTGATGACGGGCTCGAACCGCCGACCCCCTCCGTGTAAAGGAGATGCTCTACCAACTGAGCTAATCACCCACTGTATTGCTGGTGTGATGTTTCCATCATTTAGTGGTGGGTCGTGCAGGATTCGAACCTGCGACCAATTGATTAAAAGTCAACTGCTCTACCAACTGAGCTAACGACCCACTGTTTTACCGCTTTTGCGCTGCTTTCGGGCGGTGCGATATCCCGTGGCAACGGCGGCATATATTACTGATTTATGAAGTTGGCGCAACTAAAATTTCGAGCGAGATCACTTAACTGCTTATGATTCACCCGACAAGACCAGAAATAGAGCGATATCTGGTCATGCCGCATTCATTACATCGCACTGAGTTTTTTCTGCGCCTGTTTCGCGCCGTCGGTGCCAGGATATTTGCTTACAACCTGCTGATAAACCGCTTTGGCTTTGGCAGTATCCCCTTTCTCCTGCATGATCACCCCGACCTTAAACATCGCGTCCGGTGCCTTGGGAGATTTTGGATAGTTTTTAACGACCGAGGCAAAATAGAATGCCGCATCGTCTTTTTTACCCTTGTTGTAGTTCAACTGACCCAACCAGTAGTTCGCATTAGGAACATAAGTGGAGTCCGGGTACTTTTTCACAAAGCTGCTAAACGCGGCGATAGCATCGTCCTGGCGGGATTTATCCTGCACCAGGGCGATGGCTGCGTTGTAGTCGGTATTCGCGTCACCGCTCTGTACCGGCGCGTTGGGGGCCGCTGCTGCTCCGGCTGCAGGAGCAGGTGTGGCGGTAGCCGCCCCGCCCTGATCGCCTGCCGCTGGCTGCGCTGCTGCCGCACCGCCGCTGCCCAGACTGTCAATCTGCAGTAGGATCTGTTTCTGGCGTTCAACAACCTGATTCAGCTGATACTGGCTCTCCTGAATCTGACCGCGCAGAGAGTCGATATCGGACTGGTTGTCAGAGAGCTGCTGCTGAAGCTGAGTTAAAAGCTGGCTGTGAGCGTTAGAGATGCGCTCAAGTTGGGTGACTCGGTCTTCAACCGAGCCTGAGCCGACACTACTGATTGGCGCTTGCGCAAAAGCGGCCCAGGGGGCCGCTATGCCAACCAGTAACGACAGACTCATCAGATGATGTCTGAAGTTACTGCTCATGCAATTCTCTTAGTAAACCAGTACTGCGCGACGGTTTTTAGCGTAAGCTGATTCGTCGTGACCCAGTACTGCAGGTTTCTCTTTACCGTAAGAAACGATGGAGATCTGGTCAGCAGAAACGCCTTTACCCTGCAGGTACATTTTAACGGCGTTAGCACGACGCTCACCCAGGGAGATGTTGTACTCAGGGGTACCACGTTCGTCAGCGTGACCTTCTACGGTGACTTTGTAGGACGGGTTGCTACGCAGGAAGTTAGCGTGCGCATCCAGCATCGCAGCGAAGTCAGAACGGATATCGAACTTGTCCAGATCGAAGTAAACGATGTTGTTCTGCTGCAGCTGCTGCATCTGCAGGCGTGCCTGCTCTTCGGAAGAGGCGTTGCCGCTGCCGTTTGCGTCCATACCAGTGCCGGCACCCAGCATGCCTTCGCCGCTCTGGTCGTTGCTTGCGTTCTTGTTAGAAGAACACGCTGCGATTGCCATAACAGGCAGAGCCAGCATCAGCCCTTTCAGCACTTTGTTCAGTTGCATTTCTTTGATTCCTTTAGTAATCAATTAATTATTATTACAGATACGGAGACCAGGCAGGGAATTTGACCTGTCCATCAGTCGCCGGAAGACGCGCTTTGAAACGCCCATCTGTAGAAACCAGATTCAGCACGGATCCCATCCCCTGAGAAGAGCTGTAGATTACCATAGTGCCGTTAGGTGCCAGACTTGGCGTTTCATCCAGGAACGTTGACGACAAGACTTGTACGCCACCCGCTGCCAGATCTTGTTTGGCAATGTGCTGCTGCCCACCGTTGGAGCTTACCATTACCATAAATTTGCCGTCGCTGCTGACGTCAGCATCCTGGTTCTGAGAACCTTCCCAGGAGATACGCTGCGGAGCACCGCCGTTAACGTTGACTTTATAAACCTGCGGACGGCCTGCCTGGTCAGAGGTAAAGGCCAGGTTCTGGCTGTCCGGGAACCAGGTCGGTTCGGTGTTGTTGCTACGACCGTCGGTAACCTGACGGATCTGGCCAGAGCCGATATCCATCACGTAGAGGTTCAGACTACCGGTTTTCGAGAGAGCGAACGCCAGTTTAGAACCATCTGGAGAGAATGCCGGTGCACCGTTGTGACGCGGGAACGAGGCAACCTGACGTACGGAACGGTTAGCCAGCGTCTGGATCACCAGCGCAGAACGACCGCTCTCAAAGGTGACGTAGGCCAGCTTGCTGCCGTCCGGAGACCATGCCGGTGACATCAGCGGCTGCGGTGAACGGTGTACAACGAACTGGTTGTAGCCATCGTAGTCAGAGACGCGCAGCTCGTACGGGAACTGACCGCCGTTGGTCTGAACTACGTAAGCGATACGCGTACGGAATGCACCTTTAATACCGGTCAGCTTCTCGAACACTTCGTCACTGGCAGTATGGCCCGCATAGCGCAGCCACTGCTTGTTCACCTTATAGGAGTTCTGAGCCAGCACGGTACCCGGCGCACCACCGGTGTCAACCAGCTGGTAGGCCACGTTATAGCTACCGTCCGGGTTAGGCGTTACCTGCCCAACGACCACGGCATCAATACCCAACGCAGACCAGGCTGCAGGCTGAACTTCCTGAGCGCTGCCCGGCTGCTGCGGCAGACGAGAGCGATCCAGCGGGTTGAACTTGCCGCTGTTGCGCAGGTCAGCACCCACGATGCCGCCGATATCTTCAGGCGCAGCGCCAGGTCCCGCCCACTGGAAAGGTACTACGCCAATCGGGCGCGCAGAGTCTACGCCCTGGGTAATCTCGATACGCACTTCCGCGTGCAGCACGGCCGCCCACAGCACTAAAAAACCAAACACTACACGTAATGCCTGCTTCATCTCATCTCCCTTATCCGGGCGGTAAACCCGCGATAATTTAGCAGAATGTTAACAAACTAAATATCCAAAATGACCACAGCCCAGTGGAAACAGTAGTACCCTTTCCACCTTTACGTGGGGAAAGTGTAACCTAAGGTTTAAAGTCCAGTGGAGCATTTTTAAACACTTCGTAAACTGCCTGGCTCGGCGGTTTCGGGATCTTCGCCTGACGTGCTGCGGCTAAAGCAGCCTGACAGAGCGCAGGATCGCCACCTTCGGACTGAATATCCAACAGCAAACCATCCGGGGCCAGTTTTATGCGCAGCGTACAGGTTTTACCTGCATACGACGACGCGTCATAAAACTTAGTCTCGATCGCTGATTTGATCATCCCGGCGTAGTTGCTGATATCCGCACCCGACGCGCCATTGTTTTTAGTACTACCACTTCCTGCCGGGGCTGCGTTATTTCCTTTCGCGCCACCGCCGGTTTTCGGCGCATTCTTACCTGAACTGAGGTCACCGAACAGATCGTCTACGTCTGACGCAGCGGCTTTCTCTGCCGCGGCCGCTTTCTTCGCCGCAGCCGCTTTGGCTGCTGCAGCTTTATCAGCAGCAGCTTTCTTACCGGCGGCGGCCTTTTCAGCCGCAGCGGCTTTCGCAGCAGCCGCTTTTTCTGCGGCAGCAGCAGCCTTCTCTTCCGCTGCCTTCTGTGCAGCAGCCTTTTTCTCAGCGGCAGCTTTTTCGGCGGCAGCGGCTTTCTCCGCTGCCTGCTTAGCGGCCTCGGCTTCAGCTTTCTTCTCAGCGTCCTGCTGCGCCTTCTTCGCCGCTTCAGCTTCGGCTTTCTTCTGGGCGTCAGCTGCGGCTTTCTTCGCCGCGTCGGCCGCGACTTTTGCCTCGGCTACGGCTTTGGCTTTCGCATCCGCTGCGGCTTTTTGTGCCGCCTCTTCTGCTGCCTTCGCCTGAGCATCGGCCTGCGCTTTCGCGTCAGCCGCTGCCTTCGCCGCAGCTTCTTCAGCCTGCTTCTGTTTCTCTTGTGCCTGCTTCGCCGCCTCTTCAGCCTGTTTCTGCTGCTGGGCCTGCTCGCGGGCCTGTTCCTGCGCCTGCAAACGCTCTTTTTCCAGCTGCTTCAGACGCTCCTGCTCGGCGGCCTGCTTTTCACGCAGCTCTTCCGCCTGCTGTTGCGCCTGTTTTTCACGCTGCTCTTCTGCACGCTTCGCGCTCGCCTGCTGTTGCTGCTGACGATTATATTGCTGCACTACCGCGCCGGGATCGACCATAACGGCGTCAATGGCCGAGCCACCGCCGCCGCCTGCAGAGGCATCTATATGCTCATCAAACGAGCTCCAGATCAGCGCTGCAAACAGAATGACGTGCAGCACCGCTGAAATAATGATGGCTCGTTTAAGCTTGTCGTTTTGTTCGGTTGCCTTTGACACTCTCGGTTCCCAAAAACTGTCTGCCTGCTCAGCAGCGGATTAGATAGGCTGGGTCATTAAGCCAACCGACTTCACGCCCGCGCTATGGAGCAGATTCAGCGCTTTAATTATTTCATCGTAAGGCACTTCTTTCGCGCCACCGATTAAGAAGACCGTTTTCGGATTGGATTGCAGGCGGCGTTGCGCTTCAGCAACCACCTGCTCCGGCGGTAGCTGATCCATGCGATCTTTTTCCACTACCACGCTGTATTGACCCACGCCGGAAACCTCAATGATAACCGGCGGATCGTCATTGGAGCTGACGGTTTGCGACTCGGTCGCATCCGGCAGATCAACCTCTACGCTCTGCGTAATGATGGGTGCCGTCGCCATAAAGATCAGCAGCAGCACCAGCAGTACGTCGAGCAACGGTACGATATTGATCTCGGACTTTAGCTCACGACGACCCCGACCGCGTGTTCTGGCCATGGCTTACCCCTTATTACTCTCGGTACTGGTAAACGCCTGACGATGCAGAATTGCGGTGAACTCTTCCATAAAGTTGTCGTAGTTCAGCTCAAGCTTGTTAACGCGCTGGTTCAGACGGTTATAGGCCATAACCGCAGGAATAGCGGCAAACAGGCCGATAGCGGTAGCGATCAGCGCTTCCGCGATCCCCGGCGCAACCATCTGCAGGGTCGCCTGCTTAACCGCGCCCAGCGCGATAAAGGCGTGCATAATCCCCCACACCGTACCGAACAGACCGATATACGGGCTGATAGACCCCACGGTGCCGAGGAATGGAATGTGCGTCTCCAGGGTCTCCAGCTCGCGGTTCATGGAGATACGCATCGCACGGGATGCCCCCTCCACGATCGCTTCCGGCGCATGGCTGTTCGCCCTGTGCAGGCGGGCAAACTCTTTAAATCCGCTGTAGAAAATTTGCTCTGAGCCAGACAGGTTTTCACGGCGGCCCTGACTCTCCTGATAGAGGCGGGAAAGCTCGATGCCAGACCAGAATTTGTCCTCGAATCCTTCGGATTCACGGGTAGCAGCGTTAAGAATACGCGTTCGCTGAATAATGATTGCCCAAGATGCGATAGAAAAACCAATCAAAATCAACATGATAAGTTTGACCAGAAGGCTTGCCTTCAGGAACAAATCAAGGATGTTCATGTCAGTCACTGCTTAAACTCCGCGACAATAGACTTGGGAAGCGCACGAGGCTTCATTAAGAGTGGATCAACGCAGACAATCAGTACCTCAGCTTCGTTCAGCACATTATTCTCTGCATTGACGATCCGCTGCGTGAAGACCAGAGAGGTTCCACGCATTGATGTAATTTCCGTTTGGACTTCGAGCATGTCGTCGAGTCTGGCGGGTGCAAAATACTCCAGCGTTATCTTACGGACTACGAATGCTACACGCTCTGCCAACAAAACCTGCTGGCTAAAGTGGTGATGTCGCAACATCTCCGTGCGTGCTCTCTCGTAAAAAGCGACGTAGCTGGCGTGGTAAACCACACCACCGGCATCGGTGTCTTCATAGTAGACGCGAACCGGCCACTTAAATAACGTTGTATTCACTTTACATCCCGGTAATGCAATATAAGTAGAGCGTTCAAACGCTGCTACTATACGCGGGGGAAAGGTGGTTTGGAATGGGTTGAAGTAAACGCAGCGTAAAAATTTATGGGCTTATGCAAGCCCATATGGTTAACGGACATTTCTTATTCAAAAGAAGAAAAAGATGAGCCCTGCGGCAAGGACGATATCGGCGATGAGCGGGCAGAAGATCCCTTGCCAGTGAACGGCTTTCGGACGAAAGCCGACTCCGTGGATCACGCCTGCACAGACGGCCCACATCAGCAGTAGGCCATGCCAGACGGTCAAGTCGCTGGTCTTCGCCGCAAAGCGGCTGGGATCCCAGAACATGCAGCCTGCCAGCACCAGCGCCATCACCAGAGAAAGGGCCCTGAGCGGGCCCTTATCCATTACCGCATACAGTTTTGCGATAAGACTTACCATCAGGCTTTTTCTTTACCTGCCTGGCTCGCTTCAACGTGCTCCAGCGCCAGGGCGGTAATCACGCCAAATGCACAGGCAAGAAGCGTTCCTAAAATCCATGCGAAATACCACATTGTATGCTCCTTACTTAGTACAGAGAGTGCGTGTTGCTTTCAATATGCTCTTTGGTAATGCGACCGAACATCTTCCAGTAGCACCACGAGGAGTAGAGCAGGATAATCGGTACAAACACCGCGGCAACCCAGGTCATCAGGTTCAGCGTCATCTGGCTCGATGTGGCATCCCACATGGTCAGGCTGGCGTTCAGCACCGTGCTGGACGGCATGATGAACGGGAACATCGCAATACCGGCGGTCAGAATGATGCAGGCCAGCGTCAGGGACGAGAAGAAGAACGCCCATGCCGATCTGTTCAGACGACCCGCAACAAAGGTAAACAGCGGTAACACAACGCCCAGCGCCGGGATCAACCACAGGATCGGCGTGTTGTTGAAGTTCACCAGCCAGGCACCGGCCTCACGCGCCACCTGCTTAGTCAGCGGGTTAGACGCCGCGTGATGATCGATAGCCGTGGTCACCACATAGCCGTCGATACCGAACATCACCCAAACGCCTGCCAGCGCGAAGCAGACCATGGTCACCAGCGCCGCCACCTGCGTCGTGGTCCGTGAACGGACATATACTTCGCCCGCCGTACGCATCTGCAGATAGGTTGCACCCTGCGTCAGGATCATCGCCACGCTCACCACGCCTGCCAGCAGACCAAACGGGTTCAGCAGCTGGAAGAAGTTACCGGTATAGAAGAGGCGCATGTACTCATCCATATGGAAAGGCACGCCCTGCAGCAGGTTACCGAATGCCACGCCAATCACCAGCGGCGGCACAAAGCTGCCGATAAAGATGCCCCAGTCCCACATGTTGCGCCAGCGCGGATCCTCAATCTTCGAGCGGTAGTCGAAACCCACCGGACGGAAGAACAGCGAGGCCAGCACCAGGATCATCGCCACATAGAAGCCGGAGAAGGCAGCGGCGTAGACCATCGGCCAGGCAGCAAACAGCGCGCCGCCAGCGGTGATCAGCCACACCTGGTTACCGTCCCAGTGCGGTGCAATGGAGTTGATCATAATACGGCGTTCGGTGTCGTTACGACCCAGGAAGCGGGTTAACATACCCACGCCCATGTCCCAGCCGTCGGTGACCGCAAAGCCAATCAGCAAAATGCCAACCAGCAGCCACCAGATAAAACGTAATACTTCATAATCGATCATTTGACGACTCCTGTCTTAGCGTGCCGGCTGAGAAGCAACGGTGGACTGCCCATACTGGGTATCGGTCTCAACGTTAGCCTGCTCGTAGTGGTAACGACCCGTTTTCAGACTGCTCGGCCCAAGGCGAGCAAACTTAAACATCAGGAACACTTCCGCCACCATAAACAGCGTGTAGAGGCCACAGATAAGGATCATCGAGAACAGCAGGTCGCCTACAGTCAGCGAGGAGTTAGCGACGGCGGTTGGCAGTACCTCACCGATCGCCCACGGCTGACGGCCATACTCTGCAACAAACCAGCCGGTCTCGATAGCGATCCACGGCAGCGGAATACCGTACAGCGCGGCGCGCAGCAGCCAGGATTTGCTGCCGATACGGTTACGGCAAACGGTCCAGAAGGAGACAGCGAAGATCAGCAGCATCAGCACGCCACAGGCGACCATGATACGGAATGCAAAGTAGAGCGGCGCAACGCGTGGAATAGAGTCCTGCGTAGCCTGCTTGATCTGATCTTCGGTCGCATCGGTGACGTTAGGCGTGTAGCGCTTCAGCAGCATGCCGTAGCCGAGGTCTTTCTTCATGCTGTTGAACTGGTCGCGCACGTTTTGATCGGTGGAGCCAGCACGCAGCTCTTCCAGCAGCTGGTAAGCCTTCATCCCGTTACGGATACGCTCTTCATGCTGCACCATCAGGTCTTTCAGACCGATAACCGGTGTATCAACGGAGCGCGTGGCGATAATGCCCAACGCATACGGGATCTGGATAGCAAAATTGTTCTCTTGCTTATCCTGATCCGGAATACCAAACAGGGTAAACGCCGCCGGTGCCGGTTGGGTCTCCCACTCGGCTTCAATAGCGGCCAGTTTGGTTTTCTGCACGTCGCCCATCTCATAGCCGGACTCATCGCCCAGAACAATCACAGAGAGCACGGCAGCCATGCCGAAGCTGGCAGCAATGGCAAAGGAGCGCTTGGCGAACGCCATATCGCGGCCGCGCAGCAGATAGTAGGAGCTGATGCCAAGGATAAACATCGCGCCGCAGGTGTAGCCCGCTGCCACGGTGTGAACAAACTTCACCTGGGCAACCGGGTTTAGCACCAGTTCAGAGAAGCTCACCATCTCCATACGCATGGTTTCAAAGTTGAAATCCGACGCGATAGGGTTCTGCATCCAGCCGTTTGCCACGAGGATCCACAGAGCAGAGAGGTTAGAGCCCAGCGCAACCAGCCAGGTCACCGCCATATGCTGCACTTTGCCCAGGCGATCCCAGCCGAAGAAGAACAGGCCAACAAAGGTGGATTCCAGGAAGAACGCCATCAGGCCTTCGATGGCCAGCGGTGCACCAAAGATATCGCCTACGTAGTGAGAGTAATAGGACCAGTTAGTCCCGAACTGGAACTCCATGGTCAGGCCGGTAGCCACGCCCAGCGCAAAGTTGATACCAAACAACTTGCCCCAGAACTTGGTCATATCTTTATAGATTTGTTTGCCGGACAGAACGTAGACCGTTTCCATGATTGCCAGTAAAAACGCCATACCGAGCGTTAACGGAACAAAAAGGAAGTGGTACATCGCGGTTAAGGCAAACTGCAAGCGTGACAGTTCGACTATATCTAACATCATGACTCCTTGCGCATCGCATGAAGACTTCGAGAGCAAACCCCGTTAGAGAGGGTTCACACACATGCCCCAATACAAAATTATCTATTGCTTTTCACTGCTGCTGTCACACAAAAAAAGAGCCAACCGCAACGAAAAGTTACAGACAGGTTAATAAAATCCCAAATTGATCTCGCGATATATTACGCCGCAAATCCCTTACAATAAATAGGTTTTTAATAAACCTTTTTTACGTTTTTCGACGGGGATCAATTTATCGCCAGTTTACAACTTTTTGACCATTTTGATCAGCGACAATTTAACGACTTTTAGAAATTTTTTCCATGTTTTAAATATTGATCTAAATCAATTTTCACCGCAATTGTTAACAATGTATCGATGTAGTTCTTATGGTGAAAGATATGTTAAAAATATGTTCCAACAAAGGATTGATAGTTAAAAAGGGTGTCGAGGTGACAAAGATCACTTTTTATAACCACGGCTTAATAAGCTTTTTCTGCGATACATATCTTTTTAATTATAACTAGCGGTGAACTTTAATAAATATCTATTATTCAAATAGCACGCTGAGATTGTATTTTTAGAGATAAGTCACAATTGACAGTTACTATTAAAAGATAAAACTCTCAACTTATTATCTGCATAGCCATCAATAAGCATAAATATCCATTGAATATCAATTAGTTAAATATTGATCAGCATTAAATCATTTTTTAGCGAAAGAGCTTTTGAAAATAGATCAATTGCCTCTCATCTGCCCTCGCCGCACACTTTTCCCTATTCCATAGCCTTTGTGCTTCTCAGCCTGAAAGATGCTCATCTTAGTGAAAATGAATAGGGGATGCCTCATGAAAAAACCAACGCTCGTTATTGGCGTAATTGGTGCCGACTGCCATGCCGTCGGCAACAAAGTGCTGGATCGCGTTTTTACCGCCCATGATTTTCAGGTGATCAACCTCGGGGTCATGGTCAGCCAGGATGAGTACATTGACGCCGCTATCGAAACCGGCGCCGACGCTATTGTGGTCTCCTCTATTTACGGTCACGGCGATATTGACTGTCTTGGCTTACGTGAGCGCTGCATTGAGCGTGGGGTCGGAGAGATTTTACTTTACGTCGGAGGCAACCTCGTGGTCGGCAAACACGATTTTGTTGACGTTGAGCACAAATTTAAACAGATGGGCTTCGATCGCGTTTTTTCTCCGAGTCACGATTTGGAGGACGTTTGTGAATTAATCGCCAGCGATATTAACAATAAATTAACTAATTACCGCCCGCAGCCGGAAGAGGTTGTGTAATGCGTACGGTATCCGTCGATATTGGCTCAACCTGGACCAAGGCCGCGCTTTTTGAAATTGAAGGTGATAATAACCTGCGCCTTCTTAACCAGGCGGTCACGCCAACCACCACTCATCATCTTGCGGAAGGTTTTTTTACCTGCCTGCATCACCTGCTAGAGGTCGCGAATGCCAGACCGCTGCTCAGACGGGGTGACGTTACGCTGAAATACTCCTCCTCCGCTAAAGGTGGACTGGCCGTCGCCGCGATGGGTTTAGTACCCTCTATTACGCTTGAGGCAGCGAAGGTTACCGCACATTCGGCAGGAGCAAAAATCGCCCAGTACTATGCCTACACGCTGACGCCACAGGATATTCGCCAGCTTGAGGCATCCCCGCCCGATATTCTGCTGTTCGCTGGCGGAACCGATGGCGGAGAGACGCGCTATGGCCTGAACAACGCGCGGCTACTTGCTACGTCCGAACTGGATTGTGCCATTGTCTACGCCGGAAACCGTGACATTCAGCACGAGGTTCAGCAGCTGCTGGCCCATAAGCAGCTCACCATAGTGGATAACATTCTCCCTGAGCTGGATTCACCCAACCCCCTACCCGCTCGCCAGGCGATCTGTGACATCTTCCTCTCACGCATCGTGAAGGGGAAAGGGCTGGACGTCATCGTGGATGAGACGGGTGAAACGCCCATGCCTACGCCATGGACGGTCTATGAGCTGGTCAAGCTGATGAGCCAGCATGACGATGCCTGGCAATCATTCATGCTGATTGATATGGGGGGCGCAACCACTGACGTCTACTCCGCCTGCGCCAGTACCCTCTCTCCGGATACCGTTCTCCATGGCCTGCCTGAACCCTTTGTAAAACGCACCGTTGAGGGCGACTTAGGGATGCGCGTCTCTGCGGCAGTGGTCGGCGAAAGCACCCGGGCGCTTATTGACTCGCTCTTTGCCATGCAGCCCGAATTGCACGCCGCGTTCTACCGCTACCTCAACAAACTCGCTTCCTGCCCCGACTCCCTGCCCACCAGCCCTGAAGAGCACCGTTTCGACGCCCTGCTGGCCGGACTATGCGTGGCCTATGCCAGCGAACGCCATGCGGGAACAAAAAAAACGGTGGCGACCAGTGCAGGCACGGTCGATCTGCAGATTGGGCGTGACCTTACCCCGGTGCGCAAAGTGGTGGGCTCCGGCGGCTGGCTATCCCGTGCAGCGACGTTTGATATTCATCGCTGGCTTAAATACCGCGATCTCGATGCCCGCGGTAACCGGATCCTGCTGCCCACGCAGTTCGACTACTACCGGGATGAAAAAGGCCTGATCCCCCTGCTGGCGAATAGCGCCAGGCTCTATCCCCAGGCGGCTGCGCTTGCCAGCATTCACTGTTTAACCCCAAACCCAAGGTAGCAACGAATGGAACTCAGTAATAAAAAGATAACCCATGATGATTTCATGTCTGAGCGGCACGGTGTTCTGGAAACCTGGCCGACCGGGAAGGACGTTACCCATTTCGAAGATGGCGTAAAGTACCAGCAGACCATCCCTGAGAACAAAAACTTCGCCCGAGCGCTGCGTATTGCAGATGAACAGGGTATTACCCTCAGCCAGCCCCGTGCGGGCGTAGCGCTGCTGGATGAGCATATTGCTCTGCTTAAGGTGCTGGAGCAGGAGTGCGATCTGCTGCCGACCACCATAGACGCCTATACCCGTCTGAACCGCTACGAAGATGCCGCAGTAGGCATTCAAAAATCCCTTGAGGCGGGGACCTCAAAACTTAACGGATTACCGGTAGTTAACCACGGCGTGGCTGCCTGCCGCCACCTGACCGAATCCCTGCAAAAACCACTTCAGGTCCGGCACGGCACGCCTGACGCACGGCTGCTGGCTGAGATCTCTCTCGCCAGCGGCTTTACCAGCTACGAGGGGGGCGGCATCTCCTACAACATTCCCTATGCAAAACGCGTCACGCTCGAAAAATCCCTGCGTGACTGGCAGTACTGCGATCGCCTGATTGGCCTGTATGAAGAGCACGGCATCCGAATTAACCGCGAGCCTTTCGGCCCCCTGACCGGGACACTGATCCCACCGTTTATGTCGCATGCGGTTGCCATCATTGAAGGGTTACTGGCGCTGGAGCAGGGCGTGCGCTCTATTACCGTGGGCTATGGCCAGGTGGGCAGCCTGACCCAGGACGTTGCCGCCGTTAAAGCCCTGCGCGAACTTTCCCATGACTATTTTCACCAGCAGGGTTACGACGACTACGAGCTCAGCACCGTCTTCCATCAGTGGATGGGCGGCTTCCCGGAGGATGAAGCAAAGGCATTTTCAGTGATCGCCTGGGGCGCAGCCGTCGCTGGCATGGCGGGCGCAACCAAGGTCATTACCAAAAGTCCCCATGAAGCCTTTGGCATTCCTACCGCTGCCGCGAATGCCCAGGGACTTAAGGCATCGCGTCAGATGCTCAACATGGTTCGCGATCAGCCCTTCCCGGCCTGTCGCGCGGTCGATCTTGAAGTTGAACTCATTAAACGTGAAGTGCGTGCCGTGCTGGATCGCGTGTTTGCGCTCGGCAACGGCGATATCGCCCGCGGAACGGTATTGGCTTTTGAAGCTGGCGTGCTGGATATCCCCTTTGCACCGGCGGCCTGTAACGCAGGCAAGATGACGCCGGTGCGCGATAACGCAGGTGCTATCCGCATCCTGGAGCCTGGCGCCGTCCCGCTCCCGGATGACATTCTGGCGATGCACCACGACTTTGTTGCCGCCCGCGCCAGCGTTGAACGCCGCCCTGCCTCATTCCAGATGGTTGTTGACGATATCAATGCCGTATCCCACAGCAAGTTAATAGGAAGACCAGAATGAAAATTAAACAGGCGCTTTTTACCGCAGGTTACTCCTCCTTCTACTTTGACGATCAGCAGGCCATTAAGAACGGTGCAGGCCATGACGGCTTTATCTATACCGGTCAAGCGGTCACGCCGGGCTTTACCTCGGTGCGCCAGGCCGGTGAGTGCGTTTGCGTGCAGCTCATCCTGGAGAACGGTGCCGTTGCCGTGGGTGACTGTGCGGCGGTGCAGTACTCGGGGGCCGGTGGGCGCGACCCGCTCTTCCTGGCGGCAACCTTTATTCCGTGGCTCAACGATCATATTAAGCCCCTACTGGAGGGCCGCGACGTGCAGGCTTTCCTGCCCAACACCCGCTTTTTCGACACGCTGCGCATCGAGGGTAAACCGCTGCACACCGCCGTCCGCTATGGCCTCTCACAGGCGCTGCTGGATGCCGCCGCACTGGCAACGGGCCGACTCAAAGCAGAGGTTATCACCGATGAATGGCAGCTGCCGACGATTGCCGAGCCTATTCCGCTGTTTGGCCAGAGCGGAGACGACCGCTACATCGCCGTGGATAAAATGATCCTCAAGGGCGTTAACGTTCTACCCCATGCGCTGATTAACAACGTGGAAGAGAAGCTGGGCTACGACGGTGAGAAGCTGCGTGACTATGTGCGCTGGCTGGCAAACCGCGTAATGACGCTACGCACCAGCCCACGCTACCACCCTACCCTGCACATTGACGTCTACGGCACTATCGGCCTGATCTTTGATCAGGATCCGCAGCGCTGCGCTCACTATATCGCCAGTCTTGAAAAAGAGACCCAGGGTCTACCGCTCTATATTGAGGGGCCGGTTGACGCCGGTAACAAAGCCGATCAGATCCGTCTCCTGACGGCGATCACCCGCGAGCTGACGAAGCTGGGGTCCGGAGTCAAAATTGTTGCCGACGAGTGGTGCAACACCTATCAGGATATTGTCGACTTTACCGACGCCGGTAGCTGCCACATGGTGCAGATCAAAACGCCCGATCTGGGCAGCATTCATAACATTGTTGATGCGGTGCTCTACTGCAACAAGCATGGAATGGAAGCCTACCAGGGCGGCACCTGTAATGAGACAGAGGTAAGCGCCAGAACCTGCGTACACGTTGCCCTCGCCGCCCGTCCCATGCGTATGCTAGTCAAACCCGGCATGGGATTTGACGAAGGTCTTAATATTGTCTTTAACGAAATGCAGCGCACCCTTGCACTCCTGCAGGCAAGGAGTTAAGCAATGGCAAAGACCTTTAAGATCCTGTCGCCGACCGCCATCCTTGGTTACGGCTTTCCAGAGGAGAGCTTTTTAAGCGCGCTGGCTGAATCCCCGGACCTGATCGCCGTGGATGCAGGCTCGTCCGATCCCGGCCCGCACTATCTCGGCGCGGGAAAGCCCTTTACCGATCGCGCCGGGGTAAAGCGCGACCTGCGCTACATGATCTCAGCCGGGGTTAAACAGGGCATCCCGGTGGTTATCGGCACGGCGGGCGGCTCGGGTGCGGCTCCGCATCTCGCGTGGTGTCGTGAGATCGTGCTGGAGATCGCCCGTGAAGAGCAGCTCACGTTTACGCTGGCAACCATCCCCGCTAATGTCGATAAGCAGATCGTTCATCAGGCGCTGGATGCAGGCAACATCACCGCCCTCGACTTTGTGCCGCCGTTAACCCATCAGGATATTGATGACAGCACCTCCATCGTCGCGCAGATGGGCGTGGAGCCTTTTCAGCGCGCGCTGGCGGCCGGAGCGCAGGTGGTTTTAGGCGGACGCGCTTACGATCCCGCCTGTTTTGCGGCCCTGCCTATCATGCAGGGCTTTGACGAGGGGCTGGCGCTGCACTGCGGGAAGATCCTTGAGTGTGCCGCCATCGCCGCCACGCCGGGATCGGGATCGGATTGCGCTATGGGGATCCTCGACGAACATGGTTTCACCCTGAAGGTGTTTAACCCCAAGCGGAAGTTTACCGAAACCTCTGCGGCAGCCCATACGCTGTATGAAAAGTCCGATCCCTACTTTCTGCCGGGTCCCGGCGGCGTGCTCAACTTGCAGGCCTGCACCTTCAAAGCGGTAAATGAGAGAGAGGTCTACGTCAGCGGCTCCCGCCACGAGACCACGCCCTATCGGTTAAAGCTGGAGGGTGCCCGGCTGGTGGGCTACCGCTGCCTGACCATCGCTGGCGTTCGCGATCCCATCATGATCGCCAGTATTGAAACCATCCTTGAAGAGGTGAAGTCCAGCGTCATTAGCAATCTGAGCCTCAACGCGGAAGAGATCCGCATTACTTTCCACCTCTACGGCAAAAACGGCGTAATGGGTGAACATGAGCCTGTACCCCAGGCCGGACACGAGCTGGGGATCGTTCTCGACGTGGTGGCCCCGGACCAGCCGCTTGCTAACAGCGTCTGCTCGCTGGTGCGCTCGACGCTACTGCACTATGGCTACGAAGGCCGGATCGCTACGGCGGGCAACCTGGCATTCCCCTTTTCACCTTCGGATGTCCCTTGCGGCCCGGTCTATGAGTTCTCGGTCTACCACCTTATTGAGGCCAGCGAGGCGCTGAAGTTCCCCTTCGTCCTTGAGCAGGTCACGCCAGAAGGAGTAGTGGCATGAAACAGCCCATTCGTTCGTTGGCCCTGGTGATCCGGTCTAAAAACGCCGGACCCTATGAGCTGGTGCTGGATATTCTGTTTAAGCAGCAGAGCGACTATCTGGCCGTTAAAGCTTCCGGGCAGTTTACCGCCCAGCTAGTTGCGCGCCTGTACAACCTGGACGAGAAACAGCTTCCCCGCATCGTCTGGTTCGACCCGGCTAACGCCGTTAAAGCCATTTTGCCGAGGGGTATCGTTTCAGGTAACAGAGGAGACAACGACGTGTATGGCGCTCAGCAGCATGCGCCGTTATTAGACATCGTGTTTGATATTTAACGCCCTATAACCCTAACCCTTTACGGGGTACGCCATCGCGTACCCCTGTTCTAAAACTTGCTGGTCATTAGACAGAATTGAAAACATAACTTTTGCACCACCAGCGCCTCAATCCGATGGAGTGAAAATGAAGTCGAAAAGCTTAACCACGATGATTATCGCGGGCCTTGTTCTGGGTATCATTGCCGGATTTATTATTAATACCGTCGCCACGGTTGAAACGGCAAAAGCCTACTCGCAGGACATCTCAATTTTAACCGCGATATTTCTGCGGCTGATCAAAATGATCATCGCGCCGTTAATTATTTCAACATTGGTCGTTGGAATTGCAAAAATGGGCGATGCCAAAACGCTGGGGCGCATTTTCTCCAAGACCCTGCTGCTGTTTATCTGTGCCTCGCTGATCTCCATTGCCTTAGGCCTAGTTATTGTTAATATTTTCCAGCCCGGTGCCGGAATCAACTTTGTTGCCCACGACGCCGCCAGCGTCGCCGCGTTAAAGGCAGAACCTTTTACTTTTAAGGTGTTTATTTCGCATGCTATTCCCACCAGCATCGTTGACGCTATGGCCCGCAATGAGGTTCTGCAGATTGTCGTCTTCTCTATCTTCTTAGGCTGCGGGCTGGCGGCCATCGGCGATAAAGGCGCGCCCATCGTCCATGTGCTGGACTCGCTGGTGGAGGTGATGCTTAAAATTACCGGCTACGTTATGCTCTTTGCCCCCTTCACGGTGTTTGCCGCTATCTCGGCCATGATCGCCGAGCGTGGGCTGGGCGTGTTGGTCAGCGCCGGGATCTTTATGGGCGAGTTTTATATGACCCTTGGGCTGCTATGGGTCATTTTAATTGGTATCTCTTTGGCGACGATTGGCCCCTGTGTTCTCCGCTTGACCAAAGGGATCGCCGAGCCTGCGCTATTGGCGTTTACCACCTCCAGCTCGGAAGCCGCCTTTCCCGGCACGCTGAAGGCGCTGGAAAAGTTTGGCGTTTCGCCGAAAATCGCCAGCTTTGTTTTGCCAATCGGCTACTCGTTTAACCTTGTTGGCTCAATGGCGTACTGCTCCTTCGCCACCCTTTTTATCGCCCAGGCATGCAATATTCATCTTGGTATGGGCGAGCAGATCACTATGCTGCTTATTCTCATGCTGACCTCCAAAGGCATGGCTGGGGTGCCGCGCGCCTCGCTGGTGGTTATTGCTGCCACTCTCAACCAATTCAATATTCCTGAAGCCGGACTGATTCTATTAATGGGCGTTGACCCCTTCCTCGATATGGGCCGTTCCGCCACGAACGTAATGAGTAATGCTATGGGCGCAGCGCTGGTTAGCCGCTGGGAGGGAGAACACTTTGGTGAAGGCTGCCGCGGAAAAGCATCGCAGCTTGCGCGATTGTAATAAACAGATTAACGAGAAACTATTATGAATAAACCTTTTATCTGGCAAGATCCTTTTCCGCATGATAAAGACCTGACTGAATATTATCTGCTGAGCGACCAATATGTCTCGATTATCGAAGCAGATAATAAAACGCTGATTGCCGTGGATCCAAAAGGATTAATGGTGCTGGCAAAGCTGGCTTTTTACGAGGCCTCCTTTTTCTTACGCACCGCTCATATTAAACAGGTTGCATCGATCCTTCACGATCGCGAGGCCAGCGCAAACGATCGTTACGTTGCCCTGCAGCTGCTGCGTAATGCCGAGGTCTCGGCCAAGGGTATTCTGCCCTACTGCCAGGATACCGGCACTGCGACCATCGTAGCCGAAAAAGGGCAGTCAATCTGGACCGGCTGCAACGATGCCGAGGCGTTAAGTCTGGGCATCTACGAAACCTTTCAGGAACATAGCCTGCGCTACTCACAAAACGCGCCGCTGGATATGTACACTGAGGTGAACACCGGCACGAATCTACCCGCACAAATTGATATCGCGGCGATCCCGGGGGATGAATACAAATTTCTGTTTATCAACAAAGGTGGCGGCTCGGCTAACAAGGCGGCGCTGTTTCAGGAGACTAAATCCATTCTTGCTCCAGAGAAGCTGGTCCCCTTTTTAATAGCGAAAATGCAGGCGCTCGGCACCGCCGCCTGTCCGCCCTACCATATTGCTTTCGTTATTGGCGGAACCTCCCCTGAGCATGCGATGAAGGTAGCCAAGCTGGCATCGACGAAGTACTACGATACGTTGCCCACGCGCGGTAATGAGCATGGTCAGGCGTTTCGCGATCTGCACCTTGAGGCAACGCTGCTTAACGCCAGCCGGACGCTGGGCATCGGGGCGCAGTTTGGCGGTAAGTATTTTGCTCACGACATCCGGGTAATACGCCTGCCGCGGCACGGCGGCTCCTGCCCGATTGCCCTCGCCCTCTCCTGCTCTGCCGACCGCAACATCAAGGGTAAAATCAATCGACACGGCCTCTGGCTAGAGAAGCTGGAGCGCGACCCAGGACGGTTTATTCCTGAGACGCTACGTATGCCTGGCGACAGCACGGGGGTCAGAATCAATCTCAACCGGCCGTTACGCGAGGTGATGCACGAGCTATCCCGCTATACAGTAGGAACACGCCTCTCGTTGAGCGGCCCGCTGGTTGTTGCCCGGGATATCGCCCATGCCAAGCTCAAGGCCAGGCTTGATGCGGGTGTGGCTCTGCCTGACTACATGAAGAACTACATTGTTTACTACGCTGGCCCGGCTAAAACACCGGAAGGTGGCATTGCGGGATCGCTGGGCCCCACGACCGGTGGCCGCATGGACGGTTATGTAGATGCGTTTCAAGCCGCGGGCGGCAGCCTGGTGATGCTGTCAAAAGGCAACCGCAGCCAGCAGGTGACCGATGCCTGCGCCAGGCACGGCGGGTTTAATTTGGGCAGCATCGGTGGCGCAGCGGCCCTGCTAGCCCAGGACTACGTCCGCAGCCTGCGCTGCCTGGAGTATGCCGAACTGGGCATGGAGGCGGTATGGATGATGGAGGTAAAAGATATGCCTGCGTTTATCCTGGTGGATGACAAAGGCAATAACTTTTACCAGCAGTTTGAACAGCGTCACGACTGTAATCTCTGCCCGTCACAGAGTCTTAAATAGCGCGTGCTGCTCGGCCGCTGACTTTTTTAACAGCCAGTCGCGGAAGAGCAGCATTCCACCCGACGCCACGCCGTCGTCCCGCCACGTCAGTATAAAGCGATTGCCGGTACGCATGGGCACGTCACAAGGAATGACCATGCTGCCGTTATCAAGGTCGTGCTGGACGGAAAAGCGCGGCAGCAGCGCGACGCCCAGCTTCGAACGCACGGCCGCAATCAGCATCGAGATAAGGTCGAAACGCGGACCAAGCTTCACCTTCGGGCTGCTGATACCAGAGAGGGAGAACCATTCGGCCCAGCCCTCAATACGCGTGCTCTGATGCAGCAGCGTAAAGTTATCCAGCAGCCGCTCCACCTTTATCTTCTTCCCGACGTAGCCTGGCAATGTCCTGCTGCACACCGGCAGCAGCTCCTCTTCAAACAGGGAGTCGACCCGAGCCAGGGGGGCGCAGAAATCTTCCCGCATGATAGCCGCATCGTAGCCGCGATTAAGAAAATCCCCGACGCTTGCCAATGAGTTAATATTCACCACGATATCGGGATAGCATTGCGTAAACTCGCCAAGCTTGGGAATAAGCCAGTGGGTGCTCAGCGTGGGGTTAACGGCCAGCTCAACAACGCGTGACGTTGGCTGCCAGGTCATAATAGCATGGGTATCACGCTCAAATTTATTTAATGTATCCTTTACCATGTCGAGATAATATTTCCCGGCGTCGTTGAGGAAAATACGTTTTTTAGCATGGCTGAACAGCTCGGTATTCAGAAAATCTTCCAGCGCCGACATCTGGCGGAACACCGCACTTTGGGTCAAGGCCAACTCCTCTGCGGCACGGGTATAGCTCTCATGGCGTGCCACGGCCTCAAAGGTGATGAGTAGTTCTGTTTTAGGTAACTTCCCTCGCATACTGCCTCCCTGGTACTTTTGGGCGATATCCTATCACTCCTTATTACTCCACCCGCACTCTCAGCGAGAATATTCACTATATCGTGATCGCTATCGACTATTTCCTGATAATTATTTAAGAGGAATATGTAATTTAGAGAAGTATTTGTACAGACAATAAAAAAGGCCACCTTGCGGTGGCCAACCATGTCGAGATTTTTTATTTACTTAATAATAGATTTCAGCGCTTCGCCAATGTCTGCCAGGCTACGCACGGTTTTCACCCCTGCGGCTTCCAGCGCGGCAAACTTCTCGTCTGCAGTGCCTTTACCACCGGCGATGATCGCCCCTGCGTGACCCATACGCTTGCCTTTTGGCGCGGTCACGCCAGCAATGTAGCCGACAACCGGTTTGGTCACATGATCTTTGATGTAAGCAGCCGCTTCTTCTTCCGCGCTACCGCCGATCTCACCGATCATGACGATCGCTTCGGTCTGCGGGTCGGATTCGAACAGCTTCAGAATATCGATAAAGTTAGAGCCAGGGATCGGGTCACCGCCGATACCGACGCAGGTAGACTGGCCGAAGCCGTAGTCGGTAGTCTGCTTAACCGCTTCATAGGTCAGCGTACCGGAGCGGGAAACGATGCCCACTTTACCCGGCTGGTGGATGTGGCCCGGCATGATGCCGATTTTGCATTCGCCTGGGGTGATCACACCCGGGCAGTTTGGACCGATCATCCGCACGCCCGCTTCGTCCAGCTTCACTTTTACCGTCAGCATATCCAGCGTCGGGATACCTTCGGTAATGGTGATGATAAGCTTAATGCCTGCGTCGATGGCTTCCAGAATCGAGTCTTTACAGAACGGCGCCGGAACGTAGATCACGGTGGCGGTTGCGCCAGTCGCTTCAACGGCTTCACGCACGGTGTTGAACACCGGCAGGCCGAGGTGTGTGGTGCCGCCTTTGCCTGGGGTCACGCCGCCAACCATCTGCGTACCATAGGCGATGGCCTGCTCTGAGTGGAAGGTCCCCTGGCTACCGGTGAAGCCCTGGCAAATTACCTTCGTATTTTTGTCGATCAGAATGGACATTATTTCCCCTCCACTGCGGCAACAACCTGCTGTGCTGCGTCCGTCAGACTTTTCGCTGCGATAATGTTCAGGCCGCTGTCAGCCAGTTTTTGTGCGCCCAGTTCGGCATTGTTCCCTTCCAGACGAACTACAACCGGAACGTTAACACCTACTTCTTCCACCGCACCAATGATGCCGTCGGCAATCAGGTCGCAGCGCACGATACCGCCGAAAATGTTAACCAGTACGGCTTTCACTTTATCGTCGGAGAGAATGATTTTGAACGCTTCGGTTACGCGCTCTTTGGTTGCGCCGCCGCCCACGTCAAGGAAGTTAGCCGGTTCGCCGCCGTGCAGCTTAACGATGTCCATGGTGCCCATTGCCAGGCCCGCACCGTTAACCATGCAGCCGATGTTGCCGTCGAGGGCAACGTAGTTCAGCTCCCACTGTGCCGCCTGTGATTCACGGGCGTCTTCCTGAGAGTGGTCGCGCATCTGGCGCAGATCCGGCTGGCGGAACAGCGCGTTGCCGTCAGCGCCCAGCTTGCCGTCGAGGCAGATCAGGTCGCCCTGCTTGGTGATCACCAGCGGGTTGATCTCGATTAGCGCCAGGTCGCGCTCAAGGAAGATGGTCGCCAGGCCCATAAAGATTTTGGTGAACTGCTGAACCTGCTTACCTTCCAGGCCCAGTTTAAATGCCAGCTCGCGTCCCTGGTACGGCATTGGGCCGGCCAGCGGATCGAGCGCGACTTTGTGGATCAGGTGCGGCGTCTCTTCCGCCACTTTTTCAATTTCCACGCCGCCTTCGGTAGAGGCCATGAACACTACGCGACGAGAGCTGCGGTCAACAACTGCGCCCAGGTAGAGTTCTTTATCAATATCGGTCGCCGCTTCTACCAGGATCTGGTTAACCGGCTGGCCGTTGGCATCCGTTTGGTAGGTCACCAGACGCTTGCCCAGCCAGTGCTCGGCAAACGCACGGATCTCTTCTTTGCTGTGAACGACTTTAACGCCGCCCGCTTTACCGCGGCCACCGGCGTGTACCTGGCACTTGACTACCCACGGGCCGCTGCCGATTTTTGAGGCGGCTTCTTCTGCTTCGCGTGGCGTATTGCAGGCATAGCCTACCGGCGCGGGTAAACCGTAGCGGGCAAACAGCTGTTTTGCCTGGTATTCATGTAAGTTCATCTGTTCCGTCCATTTTTCAGGTAATCGTCAGGTCATGATTTTATCGGCCCGGCGAACAACGCGCCGCCGGGCAAGCGTGCGAAAACTACACGTCCAGCAGCAGACGGGTCGGATCTTCCAGCAGCTCTTTGATGGCCACGAGGAAGCCTACCGATTCACGGCCATCAATCAGACGGTGATCGTAGGAGAGCGCCAGGTACATCATCGGCAGGATCTCTACTTTGCCATCCACCGCCATCGGGCGATCTTTGATTGCGTGCATGCCCAAAATGGCGCTCTGCGGCGGGTTGATGATCGGCGTAGACATCAGGGAACCGAAGACGCCGCCGTTGGTGATGGTGAAGTTACCGCCGGTCAGATCTTCAACGGTCAGCTTGCCGTCACGGCCTTTAAGCGCCAGCTCTTTGATTCGCTTCTCGATGTCGGCCATGCCCAGCGCGTCGACGTCACGCAGCACCGGGGTCACCAGGCCACGCGGCGTAGAGACCGCCATGCTGACGTCGAAGTAGTTGTGGTAGACCACATCTTCGCCATCGATAGAGGCGTTCACTTCCGGATAGCGCTTCAGCGCTTCAACCACGGCTTTCACATAGAAAGACATAAAGCCCAGACGGATACCGTGACGCTTCTCGAAAGCGTCGCCGTACTGCTTGCGCAGATCCATGATTGGCTTCATGTTCACTTCGTTGAAGGTGGTCAGCATCGCGGTGGAGTTTTTTGCCTCCAGCAGACGCTCGGCCACGCGCTTGCGCAGACGGGTCATCGGCACGCGTTTCTCGGAACGGTTGCCCGCCACTGGCGTAACAGAAGGCGCGGCAGCGGCAGCAGCCGGTGCTTTCTCTTCGGTTGCTGTTGCCGTTGACGATTTCGCCAGGTGCTTCTCAACGTCTTCGCGGGTCAGGCGGCCGCCGACACCGGTGCCTTTTATGGCGTTGGCATCGAGGGTGTGCTCTGCCAACAGACGACGGATCGCCGGGCTTAACGCCTCGTTGTTCTGCTCTTCGAGGGACGCCTGCTGACGCTGAGCCGGAGTCGACTCTTTGCTTTCAGATTTCGCGCTGCTCTCTTTACCGTTGCTGTTGCCTTCACGCAGGCGGCCAAGGATCTGGCGAGAGGTCACGGTGGTGCCCTCCTCTTCCAACACGGCATCCAGGATGCCGTCCGCTGACGCCGGTACTTCCAGTACCACTTTATCAGTTTCGATCTCTACCAGAACTTCATCACGTTGGACGCTATCGCCCGGTTTTTTATGCCAGGTGGCCACGGTCGCATCGGCTACGGACTCAGGCAGGTCAGGAACAAGAATATCTACGCTACTCATTATTTATCCTTTAATTAATCGACGTTCAGCGCGTCGTTAACCAGATCTTGCTGCTGCTTCTGGTGAACGGACATATAGCCTACCGCCGGCGAGGCAGAGGCCGGGCGACCTGCATAACGCAGAGCGGACCCAAACGGAATCACTTCACGGAAATGATGCTGGCTACAGTACCATGCGCCCTGGTTCAGCGGCTCTTCCTGGCACCAGACAAAATCATGTACGTGGGCATAAGGTTTTAACGCTTCCTGCACCGACTGATGCGGGAACGGATACAGCTGTTCAATACGCACAATGGCGACGTCTTTCTGGTCGTTCTTACGGCGCTGCTCAAGCAGGTCGTAATAAACCTTACCAGAACAGAGGACAACGCGCTTAACGCCTTGCGGATCAAGATCGTCAACCTCACCGATGGCCGGCATGAAAGTGCCGTTTGCCAGCTCGTCGAGCGTCGATACTGCCAGCGGATGGCGCAGCAGGGACTTCGGCGACATCACCACCAGCGGACGGCGCATACCGCGCAGCGCCTGACGGCGGATCATGTGGTAAACCTGCGCCGGGGTAGACGGCACGCAAACCTGCATGTTCTGCTCGGCGCAGAGTTGCAGATAGCGCTCCAGACGGGCGGAGGAGTGCTCCGGGCCCTGGCCTTCGTAGCCGTGCGGCAGCAGCATCACCAGACCGCACATACGGCCCCACTTCTGCTCACCGGAGGAGATGAACTGGTCGATCACCACCTGCGCACCGTTAGCGAAGTCACCAAACTGTGCTTCCCAGATGGTCAGGGTGCGCGGCTCGGCGGTCGCATAGCCATACTCGAACGCCAGCACGGCCTCTTCAGAGAGCACGGAGTCCCAGACGCGGAAGGTGCCCTGCGAATTGTGGACGTGGTGCAGCGGCGTGTAGGTAGAGCCGTTAGCCTGGTTATGGATCACCGCGTGACGGTGGAAGAACGTACCACGGCCGCTGTCTTCCCCAGACAGACGCACCGCAATGCCTTCGTCTACCAGCGTAGCGTAGGCCAGGTTTTCCGCGCCGCCCCAGTCAAAGAGCTTCTCACCTGCGGCCATCGCCTGACGGTCACCGTAGATTTTCGCCACGCGCGACTGCATTTCGATAGCGTCGGGTACGGTACTGATACGCTTCGCCAGCTCCTGAACGCGCTTCATCTCTACCTTGTTCGGGTAGCTCTCGTCCCACTCGTGGTTCAGGTAAGGAGACCAGGTAAAGGAGTGCATATTCATTGGACGCCACTCTTTTACCACGCACTCACCGGCGTCAAGCATGTCGCGGTAGAGGTTCACCATCTCGGTGGCATCTTCCAGAGAGGCGACCTTCTCTTGCTCCAGACGGTCAGCGTAGATTTTACGCGGCGTCGGGTGCTTCTTGATCTTCTGGTACATCAGCGGCTGGGTTGCGCTTGGCTCGTCGGCTTCGTTGTGGCCGTGACGGCGGTAGCACACCAGGTCAATAAAGACGTCGCGCTTAAAGGTGTTACGGAAATCGAGCGCGAGGCGGGTGACGAATGCCACCGCTTCCGGATCGTCAGCGTTAACGTGGAAAATCGGTGCCTGCACCATTTTACCGATATCGGTGCAGTACGGCGTAGAGCGTGCATCAAGCGGGTTAGAGGTGGTGAAGCCCACCTGGTTGTTGATGACGATACGCACCGTGCCGCCCACTTCGTAGCCGCGGGCTTTGGACATGTTCAGCGTTTCCTGCACCACGCCCTGTCCGGTTACCGCCGCATCACCGTGAATGGTGATCGGCAGAACTTTGTTGCTGCTCGGCTCATCGAGGCGATCGAGACGCGCACGCACCGAGCCCATCACCACCGGGCTGACGATCTCCAGGTGCGACGGGTTAAACGCCAGCGCCAGGTGAACTAAACCGCCCTCGGTTTCGATATCGGACGAGAAGCCCATGTGGTACTTCACGTCGCCGGTGCCAAGGTGCTCTTTATGCTTGCCCGCAAACTCATCGAACAGATCCTGAGTCTTTTTACCCAGCACGTTGATCAGCACGTTGAGACGACCGCGGTGTGCCATCCCCAGCACCACTTCGCGGGTGCCGCTCTTACCGGCGTGACGGATCATCTCTTTCAGCATCGGGACCAGCGCATCGCCGCCCTCCAGCGAGAAGCGTTTCGCCCCTGGGAATTTAGCCCCCAGATAGCGCTCCATCCCCTCGGCTGCGGTCAGCTCGCTGAGAAAACGTTTTTTCTCTTCGGCGCTAAAGGCCGCGCGGCCCGCTACGGACTCAATCCGCTGCTGGATCCAACGCTTCTCTTCGGTGCTGGTGATGTGCATATACTCAGCGCCGATAGAGCCGCAGTAGGTCTGCTTCAGGGCGTCGATCAGTTCGCCCAGCGGCATCGTGTCTTTGCCAAAGGCAAAGGAGCCGATGTTAAAGCTCTGCTGCAGATCCGCTTCGGTCAGGTCGTGATAGGCCGGGTCGAGATCGGCAACGCGCTCCTGTTTCCACAGGCCCAGCGGATCGAGGTTCGCCTGCTGGTGACCGCGGAAGCGGTAGGCGTTGATGAGCTGCAGGACTTTTACCTGCTTAACGTTGGTGTCAGGGTCGGACAGTGAGGAGGTATAACGTGAGGCATCCTTCGCCAGACGACGAAAATAATCACGTGTTTTGGAATGAAATTGATCCGGTTTAACGCCGGTGCCAGGCAGCTCCTGGAACATGGAACGCCAGTTTGCGTCTACCGAATCAGGATCGGTTAAGAAGTCTTCATAGAGCTGTTCTATCCAGCTCTGGTTAGACCCAGAGAGGTAAGAAGAGTCCAGCCAGGCTTTCATTGCGCCGTTCTGCATCGTGATCCCTTAAGCATTTGTATGCTTACTTCGCCGTGGATAACTACAACGTACACCGTATAGCGCACGTACCGGGGTTCACAAGCGAGCTCTTTGGCCCGCGAAGGAACCTTTAAAAACTGTCTGTCAGGCAGTTTTTAAAGATCTCTGCAATCTGTCACTCTGTTAGCCCGGTGGCGCGACGCTTACCGGGCCTACATGTTGCGTAGGCCGGATAAGCACAGCGCCATCCGGCGTTACTGCTTATGCGCTGCGCTGCAAAAGCATCGACTTAATATGGCCGATGGCGCGTGTCGGGTTCAGTCCCTTAGGACACACGCTGACGCAGTTCATGATGCTATGACAGCGGAATACGCTGAAAGCATCGCTCAGCCCGTCGAGACGGCTCTCGGTTTCGGTATCGCGGCTGTCGATCAGGAAGCGATACGCGGCCAGCAGGCCAGCCGGGCCGATGAACTTGTCCGGGTTCCACCAGAATGACGGACAGGAGGTGGAACAGCAGGCACAAAGAATGCACTCATAGAGCCCATCGAGCTTCTCACGCTGCTCGGGAGCCTGTAGGTGCTCGCGAGCGGGGGGATTTTGCCCATTATTCAATAAGTAAGGCTTAATCTTCTCATATTGTGCATAGAATTGCCCCATGTCTACCACCAGATCGCGAACAACCGGCAATCCAGGCAGAGGACGGATAACAATTTTCTTGGTGCCGTTGCCCAGCGCCGAGATTGGCGTGATGCAGGCCAGGCCGTTTTTGCCGTTCATGTTCAGGCCGTCGGAGCCGCAAACCCCTTCACGACAGGAGCGGCGGAACGCCAGGGTCGGATCCTTCTCTTTCAGCTGGATTAACGCATCCAGCAGCATCATATCCCGACCTTCTTCCCCTTCCAGGGTGTAGTCCTGCATACGCGGCGCGTCGTCGACATCCGGGTTATAACGATAGATTGAAAATTCGATTCTCATTTTCCGGTCTCCGCTTAGTAGGTACGAATCTTCGGCGGGAACGCCGGACGCAGTTTAGGCTCCATGTTCACGCTGCGGCGCGTCATGGATTCCGATTCAGGGAGATACAGAGAGTGGCAGAGCCAGTTCTCATCGTCACGATCCGGGAAGTCGAAGCGGCTATGTGCCCCACGGCTCTCGGTACGGAAGTTGGCCGATACCGCCGTCGCAAAGGCGGTCTCCATCAGGTTATCCAGCTCCAGGCACTCAACGCGCTGGGTGTTGAACTCGCTAGAGGTATCGTCCAGGCGGGCGTTTTTCAGGCGCTCGCGGATGGCCTTCAGCTGCTCCAGACCCTTCGCCATCGCATCACCTTCGCGGAATACCGAGAAGTTATGCTGCATGCACTCCTGCAATGCTTTACGGATCGCCACCGGATCTTCACCATCGCGGTTATTGTTCCAACGGTTCAGGCGTGCCAGCGAGGCGTCAATTTCGTCGTCGGTGGCATCACGCAGCGCGCCCTGCTCGGCGATTGACTCCTGCAGATGCAGACCTACCGCACGACCAAAGACCACCAGGTCCAGCAGCGAGTTACCACCGAGGCGGTTGGCACCGTGTACCGATACGCAGGCGATCTCACCCACGGCAAACAGACCCGGGATCACCACGTCTTCGCCCTGGGCGTTGACGGTCAGCGCCTGGCCAGTCACTTTGGTTGGGATACCGCCCATCATATAGTGGCAGGTCGGGATTACCGGGATCGGCTCTTTCACCGGATCGACATGGGCAAAGGTACGGGAGAGCTCAAGGATGCCCGGCAGGCGGGATTCAAGAACCTCTTTACCGAGGTGGTCAAGCTTCAGCTTGGCGTGCGGGCCCCACGGACCGTCGCAGCCGCGGCCTTCGCGGATCTCGATCATGATAGAGCGCGCAACCACGTCGCGGCCTGCCAGGTCTTTGGCGTTCGGCGCGTAACGCTCCATAAAGCGTTCGCCGTGCTTGTTCAGCAGATAGCCGCCTTCACCACGGCAGCCTTCGGTAACCAGAACGCCCGCACCGGCGATACCGGTTGGGTGGAACTGCCACATCTCCATATCCTGCACCGGCACGCCTGCGCGGAGCGCCATACCGACACCGTCACCGGTGTTGATGTGGGCGTTGGTGGTGGACTGGTAGATACGGCCTGCACCGCCGGTGGCCAGCACCGTTGCACGCGCTTTGAAGTAAACCACTTCTCCGGTTTCGATGCACAGGGCGGTACAGCCGACCACTGCGCCATCTGCGTTTTTCACCAGATCCAGCGCATACCACTCAGAGAAAATGGTGGTCTTGTTTTTCAGGTTCTGCTGATAAAGGGTATGCAGCAGGGCATGACCGGTACGGTCCGCCGCCGCCGCGGTACGTGCCGCCTGCTCGCCGCCGAAATCTTTCGACTGGCCGCCAAACGGACGTTGATAGATGGTGCCATTCTCCAGACGGGAGAACGGCAGGCCCATGTGATCCAGCTCCAGAATCGCTTCCGGGCCGGTCTTACACATATATTCAATGGCGTCCTGGTCACCGATATAGTCGGAACCTTTCACCGTGTCATACATGTGCCATTCCCAGTTGTCTTCATGGGTATTGCCCAGCGCTACGGTGATACCACCCTGCGCAGAGACCGTATGGGAACGGGTTGGGAAAACTTTAGACAGCAGCGCACAGCTCTGGCCACTTTGGGAAATCTGCAGCGCCGCGCGCATACCTGCGCCACCGGCACCAATTACAACCGCATCAAATTCTCTGACTGGC
Source organism: Pseudescherichia vulneris NBRC 102420 (assembly GCF_000759795.1). Classification (GTDB taxonomy): domain Bacteria; phylum Pseudomonadota; class Gammaproteobacteria; order Enterobacterales; family Enterobacteriaceae; genus Pseudescherichia; species Pseudescherichia vulneris. The sequence continues at coordinate 96,157 of NZ_BBMZ01000013.1, read as the reverse complement.
AGTTTCATTACACACCCCACACCACAACGAATCCATAAATAACGTATACCAGCAGCGCCACAACGGTGAGCAGCTGTAACCCAAGGCGCAGCGCCGTGGATTTAACGTAGTCAGTAAACACCTGCCACATGCCAATCCAGGTGTGGATCAACGTGGAAACGAGCGCCAGCAAGGTGAACACTTTGGTAAAGGCGGAGGAGAAAAAGCCCGTCCAGGCTTCATAGGTGACATCACCGGTGATGGCGAAAAAACCCACCATATAGATGATGTACAGCGTCAGAACGATAGCGGTAGCGCGGACCAGAATGAAGTCATGTACGCCGTTGCGTCCTAATGCGGAGGCGTTGCTTACCATACGAGGACTCCTGCGAGAATTGAAAGCACGACAGTAATTGCAATAGCAATATAGGCAGAACGTTGACCTGCTGCGAAGGTTTCTTCCAGATAGCCGACATCCATCAGCATGTGGCGGATACCGCCCACGGCGTGATAGGCCAGCGCGGTGAGAATGCCCCACATGATGAACTTAACGAAAAAGCTATCCATGATGGCAGCGGCGTGCTGGAAGCCCTCTTGTGAGGAGAGCGACAGGCCCAGCAGCCACAGCAGAATGCCGATCGCCACGAAGGTGATGACGCCGGACACGCGGTGGAGGATGGACGCTATAGCCGTAACAGGGAACCGGATCGTTGTGAGATCCAGATTGACAGGTCTTTGTTTCTTAGCATTTTTTATCATGAATAACGCCCACATGCTGTTCTTATAGTTTCCTTCCTCCGGTCTGCAGGCGGGTCAGACAGCGTCCATTTGTATAACTGCTCGTCATGCAAAATTTCATGCTTTCGTAGGCTAAACGACGCATTACAACGCTGGTGGCTCGGGACGGCAGGGTATTCCGGAGACCTGGCGGCAGTATAGGATGTTCACAAAATCATTACAATTAACCTACATACACTTTGTCGGGTTTTATGCTGAACAGTGACCTCCATCACGATACCAACATATTTTTAATTTTTAACCATGAGATTTGACAAAACTTAAACATTATTGTTACAAACGTCAGCGGAAAAGTCATATAATTCGTAAAAGTTATGGGGTCTCTCTTTCACCTGAGAATTAGTTATGTAACAGTGAGAAGGATTGACCGACGTTATCAGGACAGTTATTAGTGATATACAGGTTTGACAAATTCGGACTGTAAAAAGCCTGATTTGCTGATTTTTCACGGTATTTTAATGTTTGCCTGCTAGCGCTCATCGCTCTGTACCCTGCTTACTCCGCTCAACAGAGACACGCGCCAAATAACAAAGTGGTAACATTGATTTTCTGTATGAATGCAAATCCGGCTTCTTCCCTACAGTCTTAAGCATAAGGCGCTAAGGAGACCGTAAATGGCTGATAAGAAAGCTACCCTAACCTACAATGGTGGCGATGCTATTGAACTGGATGTGCTACAGGGCACGCTCGGTCAGGACGTCATTGATGTCCGCACGCTCGGCTCAAAAGGAGTTTTTACCTTTGACCCGGGTTTCACCTCTACCGCATCCTGCGAATCTAAAATCACCTTTATCGACGGTGACGAAGGCATTCTGCTCCATCGCGGTTTTCCGATTGACCAGCTGGCAACTGAATCAAACTACCTGGAAGTGTGCTACATCCTGCTGAAGGGTGAGAAGCCAACTCAGGACGAGTTTGACGAGTTCAAAACCATCGTTACGCGTCACACCATGATCCACGAGCAGATCACCCGTCTGTTCCACGGCTTCCGTCGCGACTCTCACCCGATGGCGGTGCTGTGCGGCGTGACCGGTGCGCTGGCGGCCTTCTATCACGACTCGCTGGACGTTAATAATCCGCGCCACCGTGAGATCGCCGCGTTCCGTCTGCTGTCCAAAATGCCAACCGTAGCGGCAATGTGTTACAAATATTCAATCGGGCAGCCTTTTGTTTATCCGCGCAACGATCTCTCCTACGCGGGCAACTTCCTGAACATGATGTTCTCTACGCCGTGTGAGAAGTATGAGGTCAACCCGGTGCTGGAACGCGCCATGGACCGCATCCTGATCCTGCACGCCGATCACGAGCAGAACGCCTCTACCTCTACGGTACGTACCGCTGGCTCCTCGGGCGCTAACCCGTTTGCCTGTATTGCGGCCGGTATTGCCTCCCTGTGGGGACCGGCGCACGGCGGCGCGAACGAAGCGGCGCTGAAGATGCTGGAAGAGATCAGCACCGTTGAGCACATTCCGGAATTCGTGCGTCGTGCCAAAGACAAAAACGACTCTTTCCGCCTGATGGGCTTTGGTCATCGTGTTTATAAAAACTATGACCCGCGCGCGACCGTGATGCGTGAAACCTGCCATGAAGTGCTGAAAGAGCTGGGCACCAAAGACGACCTGCTGCAGGTGGCGATGGAGCTTGAGCACATTGCGCTCAACGATCCGTACTTCATTGAGAAGAAACTCTACCCGAACGTGGACTTCTACTCCGGCATCATCCTGAAAGCGATGGGTATTCCGTCATCCATGTTTACCGTTATCTTTGCGATGGCGCGTACCGTGGGCTGGATCGCCCACTGGAACGAAATGCACGACGACGGCATCAAAATCGCCCGTCCGCGTCAGCTCTATACCGGCTACGAACAGCGCGATTTCAAATCCGATCTGCAGAACCGCTAATCTGCTCTTCTGCTCAGCCCGGCGGCGCTACGCTTGCCGGGCTTTTTATTTTTGGCATCCCGGACACCAATAAAACGGCCGCGACGACAGGGTTGTCTTCTCGATCGTTCCTCCGCAGCGACTGCACGCCTTCCCCGCCCGATGAAACACGTTAAAGCGAAACAGTGCCCCATGGTGGCGCTTCTCATTGACCTTGCCGCGCGTGCGGTAAGAGAGACGCGGCACGTCCAGCAGGGCGGCTGCCAGCGCATCCAGCTGCGTCTCACTGAGATCGGCAGCGCGATGGGTGGGCGCAAGCTCGGTAGCCCACAGGATTTCGATCCGTAGATAGTTACCCAGCCCGGCAAGAAAAGCCTGATCCAGCAGCAGCCCCGAAAACTGACGACGGCGAAAGCGCGGAGAGATGAGTCGCTCCCGCACCGTCTCGACGTCCAAACTCGGATCGAGCACGTCTGGCCCGACGCGCTGCAAGAAGGGATGAACGGTCAGCTGCTCCGGCGTCAGCATCTCGATATCCGAGGCGCTGTAGAGCAGAATAGCCTTATCGGCAGCGGCCAGCTTTACCCGCAGGATACGGTTAGTCTGCGGCTCCTGACCGGCCTTCACGACTCGCCAGACGCCGTAGAGCTGGTTATGGCTGTAGAGGGTCATGCCGCCGGAGAAGTGGGTTAGCAGCGCTTTACCGCGCGTTTCGATACGATCGACATGCTGCCCGGCAAGCTCCGCCTCCCAGGGCTTCAGGTGTTCAAAGGCAAACCAGGCTTCGGTGAGCGGCTTGCCCTGAATGGCTTTCTCAAGGCTGTCTGCCGCCCGGCGGATCTCGGGGCCTTCCGGCATAGCTTCTCCTTACTCAATTAACTGGCGGTGACGGCAATATTGCTGGCGGCAAAGGCCTCGCGCAGGCGTTGAGCAAAGATCAAGGCATGCTCGCCGTCGCCGTGCAGGCATACCGTCTGGGCGTTAACGCGTGTCCACTCTCCCTGAATGCTTTTTACCCGTCCGCCCTGCACCATCTCTAAGGTTTGCGTCAGGGCCTGCGCTTCGTCGTCGATCAGCGCCCCTGGCTGGGAGCGTGGCACCAGCGAGCCATCGCTCATATACCCCCGGTCGGCAAAGACCTCTTCCCGGGTGGGCAAACCGTGGCGCTCCCCGGCGCGGATCAGCTCGCTGCCCGCCAGCCCTACCAGAATCAACGCGGGATCGCAGGCGTGCACCGCCCGGGCAATCGCATCGGCGAGAGCCGGATCCTTCGCCGCCTGGTTGTAGAGCATGCCGTGCGGCTTAACGTGCCGCATCCTGCCGCCTTCAGCGTGAACGATAGCCGCCAGCGCGCCTACCTGATAGAGCGTTTGCGCATAGACGGTCTCCGGAGGGAGATCCATCGCCGTACGGCCAAAGTTCTGCCGATCGGGAAAGCTGGGGTGCGCCCCCACCGCCACGCCGTTTTTTAGCGCCTCACGCACGCAGGCCTGCATGGTTTGCGCATCGCCCGCGTGAAAGCCACAGGCGATGTTGGCCGAGGAGACCAGCTGTAACAGGGCGCTGTCGCTGGCACTGCCCTCCCCGAGATCGGCGTTGAGATCAATCTTGATCACGCAACCCCCGGGCTAGCTGGTCGAGGAACAGCCGCTGCTCGCGGCGGGCGCGGAGCGCATCTTCCAGGGTGCAAGGGACAAGGTGGATAGGATCGCCAAGGCGAATCTGCCCCAGGTGATACATATCCGCCTCGATAATGCAGGCGATGCGCGGGTAGCCGCCGGTGGTCTGGGCGTCATTCATCAGCACAATAGGCTGGCCGTTATGCGGCACCTGAATCACGCCGGGAACCAGCCCGTGGGAGAGCAGCTCTCGCTCTTCACGCCGCTTCAACTGCGGCCCCTGAAGACGGTAGCCCATGCGGTTACTCTGCGGGCTAAGCTGCCACGGCAGCCGCCACAGCGCCTCCTGCGAAGCGGTATCGAACGACTGGTACTCCGGCCCCGGCAGGGCACGAATGCGGTTGCCCCACAGGAGCTGCTTCACTCCCCGCGGGCCAGAGAAGCGGCGCTCGCAGGCGCGGATCGGCAGCCGATCGCCATCCTGCAACAGCCGTCCCGCAAAGCCGCCAATACCGACCTTCAGGTCGGTGCTGTAGGATCCCATCACCTCGGGCACGTCAAAACCGCCAGCTACCGCCAGGTAGCTGCGCATCCCATGCCGGGGACGCTTAAGCACCAGCCGCTGTCCGGCGCGGGCCTGATGCCGCCAGCCGGTCCACACCGCCTTGCCGTCCAGCGTCGCGTCGCAGCCTGCCCCGGTAAGGGCAAACCAGACGTCGTGGGCAAACTCAAATTCGCACTGGCCGAGCGCCATCTCCAGCGCCGCATCGTCAGGCGCATTGCCCACCAGCGCGTTGGCAATCTCCAACGCCGGGGCATCCAGCGCGCCGCAGTAGCTGATGCCGGACTGGCGCAGCCCCTTGCGTTTGCCACCCTGTACCGAGGTGTACATCCCGGCGCGAATTACCGTCAGCATACGCCCTCCTTCTGCGGGACAAAGCGCACCCGGTCGCCGGGGCGCAAAAGCACAGGATCGTTGTTATCAGGGTTGAACAGCGCCAGCGACGTATGGCCGATAAGCTGCCAGCCGCCCGGCGTCGCCAGCGGGTAGATCCCGGTCTGCTCTCCGCCGATGCCTACCGATCCGGCAGGCACCGAGAGACGTGGCTCCGCGCGACGCGGGGTATGCAAGGGTTCCGGCAGCCCGCCCAGATAGGGAAAGCCCGGCTGGAAGCCGAGGAACCAAACCACATAGTCGACGGAGGCATGCAGTTCAACCACCTGCTTTTCGCTGAGGTTACTGTGCTCTGCCACCACGGCCAGATCCGGCCCCGCCGCGCCGCCGTACACCACCGGGATCTCAATAAAGCGCGACTCTGGCTCCAGGGCCTCGCTCTCCTCCCACCAGCGCTGTAGCCGCTCAATGGCATCCAGCGCTTTCTCCTGCGGATCCGCCAGCACAACGGTTACGTTGTTCATACCGGGGATCACATCGACAACATTGGGCAATTCAACCACCCGCTGAGCCAGTCGCCAGATACGTTTCTGGCTCGCCAGGGTCACCGGAGGCTCAAGCTCCAGTACCACGGCGGTCTCACCTAACAGATAACAACGTGCTCGCTGCACTTAGTCCCCCTTGCATCATGCTGGATTGGGAATATCGATAAATGTGACGTCTAAATCTGTATTTTCGGTCAGCCACTCGCTGAGGGCGCGAATGCCACCGCGCTCGGTTGCGTGATGCCCCGCCGCGTAGAAGTGCAACCCCTGCTCCCGGGCACTGTGAATGGTCTGCTCGGAGACTTCGCCGGTGATAAAGGCATCGACCCCGAAACGCGCGGCGCTGTCGATAAAGCCCTGCCCGCCGCCGGTGCACCATGCCACGCGCTGGATCCTATCCGGGCCGTTATCGCCGCTCCACAGCGGTCGACGGCCAAGCCGGGCTTCAATCCACGACGCCAGCTCCAGGCCAGGGACCGGCATCGCCAGCTCGCCCCAGGGAACCAGCGGCTCAATTTCGCCTTTCACGGTAATGCCCAGCAGCGCCGCCAGCTGAACGTTATTTCCCAGCTCCGGGTGAGCGTCCAGCGGCAGGTGCCAGCCATACAGATTGATATCGTTGGCGAGCAGGGCCTTAAGACGATTGCGCTTCATGCCGCGGATCGTTGGGGATTCGCCTTTCCAGAAGTAGCCATGGTGGACGATGATGGCATCGGCCTGCTGGCGTATGGCCTCATCGATCAGCGCCTGGCTGGCGGTCACGCCGGTAATAATTTTTTGGACTTCATCACGGCCCTCGACCTGTAGGCCGTTGGGCGCATAGTCACTGAAGGTCGCGCTGTTAAGCTTATCGTTAATCAGGCGTTCCAGTTCGCTGTTGTTCATCATCTCTCTCTACGATTTTCTTGCGGTTTCATATGCGGCCAGCGTGGCCGCGCGGGCCTGTTTATGATCGACCACCGGGCGGGGATAGTCCAGCGACACACCCTGCTTATCCGCCCATCCCCAGGGATCGTGCAGCGAGGCCGCTGGCACCTTCGCCAGCTCGGGCAGCCACTGGCGAATAAACTCGCCGTGCTTATCAAATTTTTCGCCCTGGGTGGTGGGGTTAAAGATGCGAAAATAGGGTGCGGCATCGGTACCCGTTGACGCCGCCCACTGCCAGCCGCCGTTGTTAGCCGCCAGATCGCCATCGATAAGCTGAGAGATAAAATAGCGCTCTCCGATGCGCCAGTCGATCAGTAAGTCTTTTACCAGGAAGCTGGCGGTAATCATGCGCAGGCGATTATGCATCCAGCCGGTGTTATTCATCTGACGCATCGCCGCATCGACAATGGGGTAGCCGGTGCGTCCCGCCTGCCAGGCTTGCAAATGCTCAGGCTGACTCTGCCACTGCACGCGTTCGGTCCAGGGGATAAAGGGCCGATGCTTGCAGAGATCGGGATACCAGGTCATCAGATGACGATAGAAGTCGCGCCAGATAAGCTCATTCAACCAAACCGCGCCCGCACCGCCGTCCAGGGCATCGGGCTGCTCCGCCAGCAGCCGGTGCAGGCACTGGCGCGGAGAGATGACGCCGAGCGCCAGACAGGGCGAGAGCCGGCTGGTGGCATCGAGCGCGGGAAAATCGCGTCGAGCCTCATACTCCCCGACCTCATTGCGGCAAAACGCGCGCAGCCGTTCAACGGCCGCCTGCTCCGTTGCTGGAAAGAGGCTGGGGTCGAAATCCTGCTGCGGGTAGGTGAGAGTGAGCGGCTTGAGGGTGTCGCTTAGCGCCCCACCCTCGCGCACGGCGGGCGCAGCCACGCACTCGGGCAGATCCTCTCTCAGCCTGCGCAGAAAGGCGTTTTTATACGGGGTGAAGACTTTATACATCTGCCGATCGCCGGTCATCACGCTGCCGGGGGCAAGCATGACGCTGTCATCCAGCCCCTGGCAGGTGACCTCCGGCAGCGCCCGCTCAACGGCGGCATCGCGCTGACGCTCGTTGATCTCGTACTGATAGTTGTAGAAAAGATGCGTAACGTCGTGCTCTTCACAGATCTCTTTTACTGCCCCTACGCTGGCGTTGAAATCATCAACCTCAACGAACAGCAGCGGGATCCCTTTTTCCGCCAGTTCATGCTGAAGGCTGTGAAGATGGGACTGCATAAACGCCGCCTGCCGCGCCGCCATGTCATGCTTTTCCCACTGCCTGGGGGTCGAGATAAAGAGTGCCAGCACCCTGGCGTGGCGATCCCGGCAGGCGGCGGCGAGGGCAAGGTTATCCTTCACGCGAAGATCCGCGCGAAACCAGACCAGATGGGTGGTCATACAGCTCCTGAATTAATGTCCGTAACGAAGGCGCAGGGTCTCTGGCCACGGGTCAAAGTAGCGCTGCCCGGCGAGATACGCATCGGGGAATTCGGCCATGTAGTGCTTGAGCAACGTCACCGGGGCAAGCAGCGGCTGAGTCCCCTGCCGATAGCGCTCGATGAGCGACGACAGCTCCTCGCGCTGACGGGTATTAAGCTGCTTACGGAAATAGCCCTGAACATGCATCAGCACGTTGGTGTGGTTGCGCCTGGTGGCCTGATGAGAGAGCAGATCCATCAGCCGCTGGCGATACTCAACAAACCACTCATCGAGCGATTCCCACTCGTGAATGGCTGCCACAAAGCGCCCCAGCTCGCGGTACTTGGGCTGAGAGTGGGCCAGCAGCAGCAGCTTGTAGCGACTGTGGTAAGCGATCAGCTCCCCGCGCGTTAGCCCACGCTCGCGTACGCCGTTAAGCTCGTGCAGGGCGTAGATACGCTCGACAAAGTTTTCGCGGATCAGCGGATCGTGCAGACGACCATCCTCTTCTACGGGCAGCCAGGGATAGGTTTGCATTAATATTTCGGTATAGATCCCGCGCCCGGCCTTGCGGTTATTTTTGCCGTCGGCATCGTAGACGCGCACCCGCTCCATGCCGCAGCTGGGTGATTTTGCGCAGACGATATAGCCGCAGAGGTGATCAAACTGGCTGATACGCTTATGCGCATAGCTCTGCATTGACTGAGTCAGATCGCCCTCGCGTCCGTCGCTAAAGCGCAGCGCCGGATCGCCTTCAGGCGTTTTAACCAGCCGCAGTGCCGGACGGGGAACCGGCAGGCCAATGGCCATCTCCGGGCAGACCGGCTCAAAACGGACTAACGGCGACAGCTCCTCAACGGCAAAGGCCAGTCGCTTGTGCCCGCCGTCAAAACGCACGGTTTCCCCTAACAGACAGGCACTGATGCCAACAGGGATTTTTTCACTCATAGCGGCTCCTTATAGACTCTCCGTAAGTGTAGCCGGAGTGACAAGGAATTCGCGATGGTTATAACAAGATGCCAATAAATAAATGTGGCTTATCGGAGCTGATAAAATACACATGCCTGCTTTTTAAACATAAGCGGTACTGAAAACTTTCCACACCCGGTCTGTTGAAGAAGTTTGTCGAGTTTATTTTTTCGCGTATCGATTCAATTGCAGTTTGCGCATCAACGCTTTTAGATTTTATCCAGATACAATCATGATGAAAAAGCCTGTTTCTATAATCCCTAATCTCTTTTAAAAGATTAAGCACTTTGCGACGCGCTTCTGTTGGACGGTGATCAATCACGCTAAGCCTTCTGAACGCTTTAGTCAGTGACAATGGCCAGAGGTAGAGGTGTTTATCTGCATTAAGATCGGTATGCCACGCCTCAAGCAGTACCGCTTCCCATGTGCTAAACGTGGTAGCAGCAATAATATCATCATGCCCAAACCCAGAGGCTGAGGAAGCTGCCTCAGATGGGCTATTGGATCCCAAGCATGCCGCCTGTTTGTTTTTGCCTCTCTTTCTTAATGTCAGCTCTGCGCTCCGAATACCCTTAATAAATTTAGTATGATTATCTTTCGAATCATCATAGCGAACAGTATTCCACCAATATTCGCCAAATCGCTCTTTCGCCGCCTTGTCGATTGAATTACGTAAAATTAACTCCAGCTGTTGCACAAAGGGATAAAGCGAAGCTGCTGCATTCTGTAACCAGATAGTAAAGCCATATATTTCTACTGGGGATTGAATAGTAAAGGTTCGTTCAATGGTAGCCAGCCGGGCTGGGGATAATAACGAGAGAATGGGTGCGTAATCCGGTATGCTTCCTGGCATAGTCGCTCCTGCTCCTGATGGTGGTTGTGTTTTTTTAGACCTAACTCCAAATAACCTCACTGTTGACCGGCTTATCGCTCTGCGCTAATCTGACCTCATAACGTTAGCCAATGCCGAATCATCCCCCATGCTGCATGGGTTCTAGTGAAAGCATATCAGGCAAAAGTTTTGAAAACCCCGGCTCTGCTGGGGTTTTTCACATTCCACGCATAAAAAAACCGCCCCGAAGGGCGGTTTGCTTAGCTGCTGTGTGGGCTTTGCCCTTTTATTTAATAGAAATCGCAGGCCACTTTTTCGGCCTGATCCATCCATACCGGCTTATCGCTGGTTTTCGCCCAGACGCGGTGCAGATAGCTGTAGAAACGAGCGCGATCTTTCCAGAACAGCATAAACGGCAGCGCCGCTACGCCTGCCACCACGGCAAAAACGCGCCGGGCTACGATCACATGCACTGGATAATCATGATATAGAGACATACGTTTTTCCCCCTTTTTACCCCGCTATCCTTCACGGGGCTGGCGTGCCGGTAATGTTCACCGAAATAATCAATTTACTTCACTGGTTAAAATAGTACCGCTTTGTCTGTAATTTTACTACTCATCCGACCACTATTTTTTCATCGTTGCCGAAATATTTACCCTTGTCGCGTAGGAAAGTTACAGAATAGTTAAATTAATACTAAACATTAGTTAAATTGTGCCTTTCTGATTTTTATACTTTTTTTACACCCGCCTCGCCAATTTTTGCAAAATCTTTGCGCCGAAAATCCTACCTTCACTGCACATCCTAAGAACACCACGGAGGTGGAGTGTGAGTGCAGGCGTGATAACCGGTGTGGTACTGGTTTTCCTGTTGTTGGGCTATCTGGTTTATGCCCTGATTAACGCGGAGGCCTTCTGATGGCGGCACAGGCGTTTTTACTGATTGCCAGCTTTTTACTGGTGCTGTTTCTGCTGGCGCGTCCGCTGGGGACGCTGCTGGCGAGGCTGATTGCGGATAGATCGTTGCCCGGCACCGCGACAATTGAGCGTGGCATCTGGCGCATCACCGGCATCCAGCCGAAGGAGATGACGTGGCGTCACTATTTACTGGCGATCCTCGCCATCAACCTGCTCGGCGTGCTGGTGCTGTTTTTGATCCTGACGTTTCAGGCGCAGCTGCCGTTTAACCCACAGCAGCTGCCTGGGCTGTCGTGGCATCTGGCACTGAATACCGCCGTGAGCTTTGTGGCGAACACCAACTGGCAATCCTATAGCGGCGAGAGCACGCTGAGCTACTTCAGCCAAATGGTTGGCCTGACGGTGCAGAACTTTCTCTCTGCTGCCAGCGGGATGGCGGTGATCTTCGCCCTGATCCGCGCCTTTTCCCGCAAAAGCGTCAGTACGCTGGGTAACGCCTGGATAGATATCACCCGTATCACCCTGTGGGTACTGCTGCCCCTCGCCCTGCTGCTGGCGCTGATTTTTATCCAGCAGGGGGCGCTGCAAAACCTCAACGCGTATCAACCCTACACCTCGCTGGAGGGCGTCAAGGGTCTGCTGCCAATGGGGCCGGTCGCTTCCCAGGAGGCGATCAAGATGCTGGGGACCAACGGCGGGGGCTTCTTCAATGCCAACTCCGCACATCCGTTTGAGAACCCAACGGCGCTGACTAACTTCCTGCAGATGCTGGCCATTTTCCTGATCCCTACGGCACTGTGCTTCGCCTTCGGTGATGCGGTAGGCGACCGTCGTCAGGGCCACGCCATTCTCTGGGCGATGTCGATTATTTTTGTCATCTGCGCCGGGCTGGTGATGTGGGCCGAGCTGAACGGCAACCCGCATCTGCTGACGCTGGGGGCGGACGGCACCGCCAATATGGAGGGGAAAGAGAGCCGCTTTGGCATCCTCGCCAGCAGCCTCTTTGCGGTAGTGACCACCGCGGCCTCCTGCGGCGCGGTCAATGCGATGCACGACTCCTTTACCGCGCTGGGAGGCATGGTGCCGCTGTGGCTGATGCAGATTGGCGAGGTGGTCTTCGGCGGGGTCGGATCGGGCCTCTACGGCATGCTGCTCTTTGTGCTGCTGGCGGTATTTATCGCCGGGCTGATGATCGGCCGCACGCCGGAGTATCTGGGGAAAAAGATCGACGTACGGGAGATGAAGATGACCGCGCTGGCGATCCTCGTCACCCCTGCGCTGGTGCTGCTCGGTACGGCGCTGGCAATGATGACCGACGCCGGACGCGCGGGCATGCTTAACCCTGGGGCACATGGCTTTAGCGAGGTGCTCTACGCCGTCTCGTCCGCAGCCAATAACAACGGCAGCGCCTTTGCCGGTCTCAGCGCCAATACCCCGTTCTGGAACTGTCTGCTGGCGTTCTGCATGTTTTTCGGCCGCTTCGGCGTGATCGTCCCGGTCATGGCCATCGCCGGATCGTTGGTGATGAAAAAGAGCCAGCCCGTCAGCCCCGGTACGCTGCCTACCCACGGCGCGCTGTTTGTTGGCCTGCTGATCGGCACCGTGCTGCTCGTGGGCGCGCTGACCTTTATCCCCGCGCTGGCCTTAGGTCCAATCGCGGAACACCTTTCCTTACGCTAAGCCTGGCGGGAGCCTTTATGAGTCGTAAGCAACTTGCCCTGTTTGAACCCGCACTGGTTCGCGAGGCACTAATCGCCTCTTTTGTAAAACTCAACCCACGGGTGCAGTGGGGTAACCCAGTGATGTTTATCGTCTGGATCGGCAGCCTGCTCACTACCCTGCTGGCGATTGCTATGGCCGCAGGCTATCTCAGCGGCAGCGCGGCCTTTACCGGCGCGATTAGCCTCTGGCTGTGGTTTACCGTGCTGTTTGCCAACGTCGCCGAAGCGCTGGCCGAGGGGCGCAGCAAAGCCCAGGCCAGCAGCCTGAAAGGCGTCAACAAAACCGCCTTCGCCCGCAAACTGCGCTCCCCGCAGTATGGGGCACCCTCCGATCGCATCCCTGCGGCTGACCTGCGCCGGGGCGACGTGGTGCTGGTGGAAGCGGGCGATACCATCCCCTGCGACGGCGAGGCCATTGAGGGCGGCGCATCGGTGGATGAGAGCGCCATTACCGGCGAGTCCGCGCCGGTGATCCGTGAATCCGGGGGTGATTTTGCCTCGGTCACCGGCGGCACGCGCATCCTTTCTGACTGGCTGGTGATCCGCTGCAGCGTCAACCCCGGCGAGACCTTCCTCGACCGGATGATTGCCATGGTTGAGGGTGCGCAGCGGCGGAAAACGCCCAACGAGATCGCGCTGACCATTCTGCTGGTGGCCCTGACGATTGTCTTCCTGCTGGCCACCGCTACCCTCTGGCCCTTCTCTGCCTGGGGTGGAACCGCGGTGAGCGTCACTGTGCTGGTCGCCCTGCTGGTGTGTCTGATCCCGACCACTATCGGCGGCCTGCTCTCGGCCATCGGCGTCGCCGGGATGAGCCGGATGCTCGGGGCGAACGTCATCGCCACCAGCGGCCGGGCGGTAGAGGCGGCGGGGGATATCGACGTGCTGCTGCTGGATAAAACCGGCACCATCACCCTTGGCAACCGCCAGGCCGCCGAATTTTTACCGGCTAAGGGCGTGGACGAGCAAACCCTGGCCGATGCGGCCCAGCTGGCCTCACTGGCGGATGAGACCCCGGAGGGGCGCAGCATCGTGGTGCTGGCGAAGCAGCGCTTTAATCTGCGCGAGCGCGACGTCCAGAGCCTGAACGCCACCTTTGTCCCCTTCACCGCCCAGACGCGAATGAGCGGCATCAACATTCAGGATCGGCAGATCCGCAAGGGCTCGGTCGATGCCCTGCGCCGTCACATTGCCGCCAACGGCGGCGAGTTTCCCGCCGAGGTCGACGCCCTGGTTGAACAGGTGGCGAGCCGGGGCGCAACGCCGCTGGTCGTTGCCGAGGGCAACCGGGTGCTGGGGGTGATCCCCTTGAAGGATGTGGTCAAAGGCGGGATCAAGGCGCGCTTTGCCCAGCTGCGCAAGATGGGTATCAAAACGGTGATGATCACGGGGGATAACCGCCTGACCGCCGCCGCCATTGCCGCCGAGGCGGGGGTGGATGATTTTCTGGCCGAGGCGACGCCGGAAGCCAAGCTGGCGCTGATCCGCCAGTACCAGGCCGAAGGTCGGCTGGTGGCGATGACCGGTGACGGCACCAATGATGCCCCAGCGCTGGCCCAGGCCGACGTAGCGGTGGCGATGAACTCCGGGACTCAGGCGGCCAAGGAGGCGGGTAACATGGTGGATCTCGACTCCAACCCCACCAAGCTGATCGAGGTGGTGCATATTGGCAAACAGATGCTGATGACCCGTGGCTCGCTGACGACCTTCAGCATCGCCAACGACGTGGCGAAGTACTTTGCCATTATTCCTGCTGCGTTTGCGGTGACCTATCCGCCGCTGAACGCCCTGAATATTATGCATCTTCATTCCCCCAGCTCGGCGATCCTCAGCGCGGTGATCTTCAATGCGCTGATTATTATTGTCCTGATCCCGCTGGCCTTAAAAGGGGTGAGCTATACGCCGCTCTCGGCTCAGGCGATGCTGCGCCGTAATCTGTGGATCTACGGCCTGGGTGGGCTGATCGTGCCCTTTATCGGTATCAAAGCGATCGATCTGCTGTTAACGCTTTTCGGCCTGGTTTAAGAGGATCACACCATGACGTCACTTCGTTCCGCATTTCTTCTCCTGCTGCTGTTAACGCTGATCGTTGGCGGACTCTACCCGCTGGTCACTACCCTGCTCGGTCAGGGACTGTTTCCGGCGCAGGCCAACGGCTCGCTGATCCTGGAGGATAACCAGGTCCGTGGGTCGCGCCTGATCGGCCAGGAGTTTAGCGCGCCGGGCTACTTCCACGGCCGCCCTTCCGCTACCGCTGATGCGCCTTACAATCCGCAGGCGTCGGGAGGCAGCAACCTGGCGGGCAGCAATCCGGCACTTGATGAGGCGTTCACCGCCCGCATCGCGGCGTTACGCGCCGCCAACCCCCAGGCTAACCCGCGCGTGCCGGTTGAGCTGGTCACCGCCTCCGCCAGCGGACTGGATTACGGCCTGTCGCCGCAGGCTGCGGCCTGGCAGATCCCGCGTGTGGCGGCGGCGCGTAACCTGTCGGCTGCGCAGGTTGCAGAGTTGGTCGCCAAACATACTCACAAACCGCTGCTGAGCTTTACCGGCGAGCCGGGAGTGAATATTGTGGAGCTAAATCTCGCCCTTGATGCGTATAAGGACACACCTAAATGACAGACGAGCCGTTGCGTCCCGATCCCGATCGCCTGCTGGAGCAGGCCAGCAGCACGCATCGCGGCAAGCTGAAGATCTTTTTCGGGGCCTGTGCGGGGGTGGGCAAAACCTTCGCCATGCTCGCCGAAGCGCAACGGCTGCGGGCGCAGGGGCTGGATATCGTGGCGGGTGTGGTTGAGACCCATGGCCGTCAGGAGACAGCGGCGATGCTGGAAAACCTGGCGATCCTGCCACTCAACGCCATTAACCATCGGGGGCGGCGTCTGGCAGAGTTCGACCTCGACGGGGCGCTGGCCCGGCGTCCGGCGCTGATCCTGATGGACGAGCTGGCCCACACCAACGCTCCCGGCTCCCGCCATCCGAAGCGCTGGCAGGATGTCGACGAGCTGCTGGAGGCGGGCATTGACGTCTTCACCACCCTCAACGTACAGCATCTGGAGAGCCTGAACGATGTGGTGAGCGGCGTCACTGGGATCCAGGTGCGGGAGACCGTGCCGGATCCCTTTTTTGACGCCGCTGACGACGTGGTGCTGGTTGACCTGCCCCCGGACGATCTCCGCCAGCGCCTGCACGAGGGCAAGGTCTATATGGGCGGCCAGGCCGAGCGCGCTATTGAGCACTTTTTCCGCAAGGGCAACCTGATCGCCCTGCGCGAGCTGGCCCTGCGGCGCACCGCTGACCGCGTTGATTCCCAGATGCGTGCCTGGCGCGACAACGAGGGCCTGGAGAAGGTCTGGCATACCCGCGACGCCATTCTGCTCTGCATCGGTCACGGTCAGGGCAATGAGAAGCTGGTGCGTACCGCCGCGCGGCTGGCGGCGAAGCTGGGCAGCGTCTGGCATGCGGTCTACGTTGAGACGCCCACCCTGCACAAGCTGCCCGCCCAGCAGCGGCGGGCCATTTTAAGCGCCCTGCGGCTGGCGCAGTCGCTGGGGGCGGAGACCGCCACCCTTGCCGATCCGGCAGAGGAGCGGGCCGTGCTGCGCTACGCCCGGGAGCATAATCTGGGCAAAATCGTCATTGGCCGCCAGGGCCAGCGCCGTTGGTGGCATCCCCCCTCTTTCGCCGAGCGTCTTGCCCGCCACGCGCCCGATCTCGATCTGCTGGTCGTTGCCGTTGAAGAGAGCGCCTCTTCTTATTCGTCGCGCCACGTCGACGCCCGTCCGCTGATGGAGAAGTGGCGGGTACAGATCACCGGCGGACTGGTGGCGATTGCGCTTTGCGCCCTGATCACCTTTATTGCCAGCCAGTGGTTGATCGCTTTCGACGCCGCCAACCTGGTGATGCTCTATCTGCTAGGGGTGGTGATCGTGGCCCTGCTCTACGGGCGTTGGCCGTCGGTGCTGGCGACCGTCATTAATGTCATCAGTTTCGATCTCTTTTTTATCGCCCCGCGCGGCACGCTGGCGGTCTCCGACGTCCAGTACCTGCTGACCTTTGGCGTGATGCTGACGGTGGGGCTGGTGATCGGTAACCTGACCGCAGGGGTTCGCTATCAGGCCCGCATCGCCCGCTACCGCGAACAGCGGACCCGCCACCTGTATGAGATGTCGAAAGCGCTGGCGGTGGGTCGCAGCGAGCAGGATATCGCCCTCACCGGCGAAAAGTTTATCCAGTCGACCTTTCATGCCCGCAGCCAGATCCTGCTCCCGGACGAGAACGGTAAGCTGCGGGCGGTAACGCCTGCGCAGAGCATGACCCCGTGGGATGAAGCCATCGCCCAATGGAGCCTGAGCAAAGGCCTGCCCGCTGGCGCTGGCACCGATACCCTGCCCGGCGTGCCCTACCTTATTCTGCCCCTGAAAAACGGGGATAAAACCTGGGGGGTGGCGATCGTCGAGCCAACCAGCCTGCGTCAGCTGATGATCCCCGAGCAGCAGCGGCTGCTGGAAACTTTCGCCCTGCTGGTGACCAGCGCGCTGGAGCGGCTGGCATTAACCACCAGCGAACAGCACGCCAGGCTTACCAGCGAGCGGGAGAGCATTCGCCACTCGCTGCTGGCGGCGCTCTCTCACGATCTGCGTACTCCGCTCACCGTGCTGTTTGGTCAGGCGGAGATTTTAACCCTCGATCTGGCCAGCGACGGTTCAAAACATGCTCCGCAGGCCAGTGAGATCCGCCAGCAGGTGCTGAGCATGACCCGGCTGGTGAATAACCTGCTTGATATGGCGCGCATCCAGTCCGGCGGTTTTAGCCTGAAGCTGGAGTGGCTAACGCTGGAGGAGATCGTCGGTAGCGCCCTGCAGGCGCTGGATGCTATCAGCGGCGGCCGGCCGGTTCAGTTGGCCCTGCCCGACCCGTTGATGCTGGTACGCGTCGACGGCCCGCTGTTTGAGCGCGTGCTGGTTAACCTGCTGGAGAACGCCATGAAATATGCCGGGCCTGCGGCGACGATCGGCATTAACGCCTGGCGGGAGGAGAACCAGCTCCGGCTGGAGGTGTGGGACAGCGGGCCGGGGATCCCGGCGGGGCAAGAGCAGGCCATTTTTGCTAAATTCGCCCGGGGTAACAAAGAGTCTGCTATTCCAGGCGTGGGGCTGGGGCTGGCTATCTGCGAAGCCATTGTCGAGGTTCACGGCGGCACGATCGCCGTTGTCAACCGACCTGAGGGGGGCGCCAGCTTTCGTGTTACACTCCCGCAAACCGCGCCGCCAGCGCTTGACGAGTTAACCGGAGAAGCGTGATCAACATTTTAATCGTAGAGGATGAGCAGGCTATCGTTCGCTTTGTGCGCGCCGCGCTGGAGGCGGATGGCCTGCGGGTACACGAGGCGCAGACCCTGCAGCGCGGCCTGCTGGAAGCGGCAACGCGTAAACCCGATGCGATTATCCTCGATCTTGGCCTGCCCGACGGCGACGGCCTCGATTTTATTCGCGATCTGCGCCAGTGGAGCCAGACGCCGATCATCGTGCTCTCTGCCCGCGTCGAGGAGCAGGATAAAATCGCCGCCCTCGACGCCGGGGCGGATGACTATCTCAGCAAGCCGTTTGGCATTGGGGAGCTACAGGCGCGCCTGCGGGTCGCGCTTCGCCGCCACGGTAACGCCAGTCAGAGCGATCCGCTGATAACCTTCTCTGATGTGCGCGTTGACCTGGCCGCCAGGCGCATTCAGCGCGGCGAAGAGGAGATCCACCTGACGCCCATCGAGTTTCGCCTGCTGGCTGTGCTGATAGGCCACCACGGTAAGGTGCTCACCCAGCGACAGCTGCTGCGCGAGGTGTGGGGCCCTAATGCGGTTGAACACAGCCACTATTTGCGTATCTATATGGGCCACCTGCGCCAAAAGCTGGAAAACGATCCGGCCCGTCCGCGTCACTTTATTACCGAAACCGGAATTGGTTACCGCTTCATGCTGTAAATATGTATTTTAATTTTACGCTGAAATTTAATTCCACAGGTTAATCCTAACCTCTTAAATAACGGCGTAATAACGCAAAATTAAATTTAAATATCCCCTCTACGCGCTATTTTTATTGATCAGCCTCACGGTGAAAAATAAATACACCGATAGAATGGCCCCCGACATCAGTTAGCTTCGCGCTATATCCCAACCTGTAAAATCAATTCCTTATAAGAGTTGAGGGATGGCTTTTACCTAAAATAAGGACGTACTATGCAACGCTTGAAAATAGCGGCCAGCCGGGCCTGTCACGACTCTATTTCTACTCGCCGTGACGTTATCGATCTGCACGACAGCGACTTTATTGACGTTGCCGCCGCCGTGCTCTCTATTAACGATATCCATAAAGGGATGGTGGAGAAAATTGAGGAGACCGGATTTAATATTCCTGTTTTCGTGATGACCCACGAGGCAGAATTTGTTCCGGCAACCTACCTTCCCGACATCTACGGCGTCTTTCAATACGGTAACGCCAACCGTGAATATTATAGCCGTCAGCTTGAGGCCGCCGCGCTGAAATATGAGCGCGGGCTGCGTCCGCCCTTTTTCAGCGCTCTCGTGGACTATGTTAAGCAGGGCAACAGCGCCTTTGACTGCCCGGGCCACCAGGGCGGACAATTTTTCCGCCGCCATCCTACCGGCAGCCAGTTTGTGGATTTCTTTGGCGAAGCGCTGTTCCGGGCCGATCTCTGCAATGCCGACGTGGCGATGGGCGATCTGCTGATCCACGAGGGTGCTCCCTGCCTGGCCCAGCAGCATGCGGCAAAGGTGTTTAACGCCGATAAGACCTACTTCGTTCTCAATGGCACCTCGTCGGCAAACAAGGTGGTGCTTAACGCCCTGCTGGCACCGGGCGATCTGGTGCTGTTCGATCGCAACAACCACAAATCTAACCATCACGGCGCGCTGCTACAGGCCGGAGCCACCCCGGTCTATCTGGAGACGGCGCGTAATCCTTACGGCTTTATCGGCGGCATCGACGCCCACTGCTTTGAAGAGCCCTACCTGCGCGAACTGGTGGCGGAGGTCTCCCCTGAACATACCCAGCGCCAGCGCCCGTTCCGTCTGGCGGTGATCCAGCTTGGCACCTATGACGGCACCATTTACAACGCCCGTCAGGTTGTGGACACCATTGGCCACCTCTGCGACTACATCCTGTTCGACTCTGCCTGGGTGGGCTACGAGCAGTTTATCCCGATGATGGCCGACTGCTCGCCGCTGCTGCTGGATCTCAACGAGAACGATCCCGGCATTCTGGTTACCCAGTCGGTGCACAAGCAGCAGGCGGGCTTCTCCCAGACCTCGCAGATCCACAAAAAGGATAGCCACATCAAGGGGCAGCCGCGCTACGTTCCCCACAAGCGTTTGAACAACGCCTTTATGATGCACGCCTCCACCAGCCCCTTCTACCCGCTCTTTGCCGCGCTGGACGTTAACGCTCGGATGCACGAGGGTGAGAGCGGGAAACGGATGTGGATGCGCTGCGTTGAACAAGGCATCGAGGCCCGTAAGATGATCCTCGATCAGTGCCGGTTTATCCGTCCTTTTGTGCCCACAACCGTAGACAATCGTCCGTGGGACTCTTACAAAACTGCCGAGATCGCCCGCGATCTGCGCTTCTTCCACTTCGTACCCGGCGAGAACTGGCACGCATTCGAGGGCTATGCGCCGCACCAGTACTTTATCGATCCCTGCAAGCTGCTGCTGACCACGCCGGGCATCGATGCGGCGACCGGCGAGTATGAGGAGTTTGGCGTCCCGGCGACCATTCTTGCCAACTATCTGCGTGAAAACGGCGTGGTGCCGGAGAAGTGCGATCTTAACTCCATCCTCTTCCTGCTTACGCCTGCGGAAGATATGGGCAAGCTCCAGCAGCTGGTGGCCCGGCTGGCGCAGTTTGAGACGCTGCTGGCCAGCGATGCGCCGCTGCAGGAGGTGCTGCCGTCGATCTACCATCAGCACCCGGCGCGCTACGCCGGTTACACCCTGCGTCAGCTCTGTCAGGAGATGCACGATCTCTATGCGCGTAACAACGTTAAACAGCTGCAGAAAGAGATGTTCCGTAAAGCCTGCTTACCGCCGGTGCGCATGTCGCCTCAGGAGGCCAACTACGCCTTTATTCGCGGCGAGAGCGAGCTGGTGCTGCTGAGCGAGGCCGAGGGACGTATTGCCGCTGAGGGCGCACTTCCCTACCCGCCGGGCGTACTGTGCGTCGTGCCGGGTGAGGTTTGGGGCGGATCCGTCCTACGCTACTTTACCGCGCTTGAGGAGGGGATCAATCTGCTGCCAGGCTTCGCGCCGGAGCTACAGGGGGTCTACATTCAGGAGCATCAGGGGCGTAAGGCGGTGTGGTGTAACGTGATCAAACAGTAAACATTACCCGGAAAAAATAACGCCCGGCAGCGCGATGCCGCCGGGCGTTTAACAGCATCAGGCGTTTTTCAGCACTTCGCTAACAATCTCTACCGCTTCTTTCTCAATCAGCTTACGGTGCTCTTCACCGAGGAAGCTTTCGCAGTAAATCTTGTAGGCATCTTCCGTGCCGGACGGACGTGCAGCAAACCAGCCGTTGTCGGTCATCACCTTCAGCCCACCGATAGAGGCACCGTTACCCGGAGCCGCCGTCAGACGCGCGGTGATCGGATCCCCTGCCAGCTGGCTGGCGCTAACCATCTCTGGCGACAGCTTCGACAGCGCCGCTTTCTGAGCGGAGGTCGCTCCGGCCTGCAAGCGGTTATAGCTCGGCGCGCCAAAGCGCTCGGCCAGTTCATCGTAGTGCTGCTGCGGATTTTTGCCGGTGACGGCGGTGATTTCCGCGGCCAGCAGGCACATGATGATACCGTCTTTATCGGTGGACCACGGCGTGCCGTCAAAGCGCAGGAACGAGGCCCCGGCGCTCTCTTCGCCGCCGAAACCGAAGCTGCCGTCGTGCAGACCGTCAACAAACCACTTGAAGCCAACCGGCACTTCTACCAGCTTGCGGCCCAGATCGTTGACTACGCGGTCAATCATCGCGGAGGAGACCAGCGTTTTGCCAACCGCTACCTCTTTGCCCCACTGCGGACGGTGCTGGAACAGGTAGTTGATCGCTACCGCCAGGTAGTGGTTCGGGTTCATCAACCCTGCCGGGGTGACGATGCCGTGACGGTCATAGTCGGGATCGTTGGCAAAGGCCAGATCGAACTTATCGCGCAGCGCCAGCAGGCCCGCCATCGCACACTCGGAGGAGCAGTCCATACGGATCGCACCATCTTTGTCGAGATGCATAAAGCGGAAGGTCTGATCGACCTGATCGTTAACGATGGTCAGATCCAGCTTGTAGAAGTCGGCAATGCGTTTCCAGTACTCGATACCGGAGCCGCCCAGCGGATCGACGCCCAGCTTCAGGCCAGCTTTCTGGATCGCGGCCATGTCGACGATCTCGGCCAGACCTTCGATAAACGGCTGAACCAGATCTTTTTCGGTCACGCGGCCAGAGGTCATGGCTTCATCAAGGGAGATGCGCTTAACCCCTTCCAGACCGGCGGCTAACAGGGCGTTGGCGCGATCTTCGACGACCTTGGTGACGTTGGTATCGGCCGGGCCACCGTTAGGCGGGTTATATTTGATGCCGCCATCTTCCGGCGGGTTGTGCGAAGGGGTAATGACGATGCCGTCAGCCTGTACGCCGCCCTGCTTGTTGTGCTCGAGGATAGCATTCGATACCGCAGGCGTTGGCGTATAGCCGTTGTTCTCCTGCACGATGATATCGACGCCGTTGGCAGCCAGCACTTCCAGCACGGAGATAAACGCCGGCTCGGAGAGCGCGTGGGTATCCTTACCGACATAGCACGGCCCGGTGATACCGTTTTTAGCGCGCTCTTCGGCAATCGCCTGTGCAATGGCCAGAATATGCGGCTCGTTGAAGCTATGGCGTACCGAACTGCCGCGATGGCCGGAGGTGCCAAATTTTACCGCATGTTCGCTATTGCCTACTTCCGGCTTCAGCACGTAGTACTGCGCGGTAAGCTGAGCGACGTTAATCAGATCGCTCTGTTGTGCAGGCTGTCCTGCGCGTTCATGATTTGCCATTGCCTGATCCTTCTTATGCAAGGGTTAGATTGTGCCGCAAACCTTGTCAATCAGCTCCACCGGGAACTGCATCGACTGCATGATATGCTCCACCATGCTACGTTTACGGTCCGTATTCGTATTTGTGATCACCCAGTATGGCGTATTTGCCAGGTGCTTAGGTTTGGTCTGTGCCCCGTTTTGCAGCAGCGTCTGCTGATCGCCCGCAAAGTAGACGCGGGTACGGCCATGCAGGGACTCCGTCGCCTCGGCAAACGCTTTCTCATCCAATGAATAGAGTGTAGACAGCACCAGCATGAAGCGGTTAACCGCTTTTCTCTGTTCTGCATATTCATCAGACAGCAGCAGCTCGCGCATGGCACGGACTTTGTCTTTCACAGGATTAACCGGCTTCGCTTCGGCCGGGATGTTGACAATGGCGGCCTCTTTCGGGGCGGTGGCCGCTGGCCTGCTGCCGTTGGCGGTAAACTTCAGCATCCGGCGTAAAATCTCGGATGCGCTCTCGCCGATGTGTTTGGTGTGGCTAGCAATATAGCTGTAAAGCTCATCATCAACTTCGATCGTTTTCATTTTAATCCAGTGGAGTATCTTATCTGAATACAAGCTGTTGGGATTATAGGCGAAATCTCAACAACGGTTAACGTCAGGCAAAAGTCGGTTCGCGTCGACCCCTTGCAGCCAGGCGGTAGAATGGTCAACATAATACCCTAACCCGACAGAGCGAAAAAAAGAACTTTGCCATGAAATTGAATACCCGAGCGCAATCTGCACAACATCCGCACAACAATTCTCCCATTGTCCTTGTCCACGGTCTGTTTGGCAGCCTGGACAACCTCGGCGTGCTGGCACGCGATCTGGTAAACGATCACGATATCATTCAGGTTGATATGCGCAACCATGGTCTCTCCCCCCGCTCGCCGGAGATGACCTACCCGGCCATGGCGCAGGATCTGCTGGACACCCTTGATGCGCAGGGTCTGGAGAAGGCGACGTTTATCGGCCACTCCATGGGCGGCAAGGCGGTCATGGCACTTACCGCGCTCGCCCCTGAACGGATTGACCAGCTGGTTGCCATTGATATTGCACCGGTTGCCTATCAGGTACGCCGCCACGACGAGATTTTTGCCGCTATCAAGGCGGTGACGGCTGCCGGGGCCACTAGCCGCCAGCAGGCCGCCGCTCTGATGCGCCAGACGCTGCACGAAGAGGGCGTTATTCAGTTTCTTCTGAAATCCTTTATCGACGGCGAGTGGCGCTTCAACGTGCCGACGCTGTGGGATTGCTACGAAGAGATTATTGGCTGGCAGACCGTGCCGGCCTGGGATCGCCCGGCGCTGTTTGTCCGCGGCGGCCAGTCGCCCTACGTCACCGAGGCCCATCGCGATGCGCTGCTCGCCCAGTTCCCGCAGGCGCGGGCGCACGTGATTGCCGGGGCGGGCCACTGGGTGCACGCTGAAAAGCCTGAGGCGGTGCTGCGGGCGATCCGCCGCTATCTGGCGAACGATGCGGGCTGATTAAAAACCCGGCGACCGGACGCGGCAAGGCTTACGGTCGTTGGCGTCCCTGCTCTGCTGATGTATGATGGCGCGCTAATCGCGCAGGGATACCCTGGCAGCCTGTTTTCCCTCGACGTCACCCAAAATCATGGCAAAAGAACAAACGGACCGTACGACACTAGATCTGTTCGCGAACGAGCGTCGCCCGGGACGACCGAAAACGAATCCGCTTTCGCGTGACGAGCAGCTACGCATCAACAAGCGCAACCAGCTTAAACGCGATAAAGTTCGTGGGCTTAAGCGCGTCGAGCTGAAGATGAACGCCGACGCCGTTGAGGCGCTCAACGCGCTGGCCGATGCCCGGCAGATGAGCCGTAGCGAGCTGATCGAAGAGCTGTTGCTTACCCAGCTCAAGGCCCTGCACCGCCAGGGCGACGTCTGAAAATCACTTCAAATCACACTTTCATGTAGCACAGAGTGCAGTCTGGGCGATTACGAATTTCGCGTACGCCGCTGTTCTGCTATTATTGCCCTTATCCGTGGGCCGTGCTCCACCACCATATCATTAAGTTTCAAGAGGTTATTTTACTCATGGCAATTACAGGTATTTTTTTCGGTAGTGACACCGGTAACACCGAAAATATCGCAAAGATGATCCAAAAGCAGCTTGGTCCAGACGTTGCTGACGTGCATGACATTGCCAAGAGCAGCAAAGAAGATCTGGAAGGCTATGATATCCTGCTGCTGGGCATTCCAACCTGGTACTATGGTGAAGCGCAGTGCGACTGGGATGACTTCTTCCCGACGCTGGAAGAGGTAGACTTCAACGGTAAGCTGGTAGCGCTGTTCGGCTGTGGCGACCAGGAAGACTACGCAGAGTACTTCTGTGATGCCCTCGGCACCATTCGTGATATTATTGAACCTAACGGTGCCACCATCGTCGGCCACTGGCCAACCGCCGGTTACCACTTCGAAGCGTCTAAAGGCCTGGCCGATGACGATCACTTCGTGGGCCTGGCCATTGACGAAGATCGCCAGCCGGAACTGACCGCCGAGCGCGTTGAGAAGTGGGTCAAGCAGATCTCTGAAGAGCTGCACCTGGACGAGATCGTTAACGCCTGATTGTAGACGGCGCAGCCTTAGTGCTGCGCTGCTATTGATAGATAAAAGCAATAGAAATAATTGCTACAAATTTTTAACTTTCGTGTACATACCTGTACAATATCCCCTGGTCAAACGGGTCGGGCAACGATTGTTTGTTGGCGAGGCCACGTTTTATACGCATACTTTACTTGAGGACTTGTAGTTTTCATTAAGAAGTGGCAATTCTATAATGAGACGCATTTACTCAAGGTCATTCTCATTAACTTCCGCCTCGGAAGTGAATCGATTAGCAACAGGACAGACTCCGCATGACTGACAATAACACCGCATTAAAGAAGGCCGGCTTGAAAGTCACGCTTCCTCGTTTGAAAATTCTGGAAGTGCTTCAGGGACCGGATAACCATCATGTCAGTGCGGAAGACTTATACAAGCGACTGATCGACATGGGCGAGGAAATTGGTCTGGCTACCGTGTATCGTGTGCTTAACCAGTTTGATGATGCCGGGATTGTCACCCGTCATAACTTTGAAGGCGGCAAATCCGTTTTCGAACTGACCCAGCAGCATCACCACGATCATCTGATCTGCCTCGACTGTGGCAAAGTGATCGAGTTCAGCGATGACTCTATTGAAGCTCGCCAGCGTGAAATCGCCACCAAGCACGGCATCCGCCTGACGAACCACAGCCTCTATCTCTACGGTCATTGCGCTGAAGGCGACTGCCGTGAAAATGAACACGCGCATGAGACCACGCCGCGTAAGCTGTAATTGAAATGGTAACGAAAAAGGGTCACTTAAGAGTGACCCTTTTTTTATGGGAAGAGCGAGGCCGTAGGCCGGGCAAACGCAGTGCCGCCCGGCATTGCAACGTCAACATAATAATGCCCGGTGGCGCTTCGCTTACGCGGGCCTACAAACCCACACTGTGCTCAACGGGCGAAAAAGCATCTCCCGTTACCAGCAAACAAACCCACCATCGACCAGCAGATCCACGCCGGTGCAGAACGATGAGGCATCCGCGGCAAGGAAAATAGCCGGACCCGCCATCTCTTCAACCTTTGCCATACGCTGCATAGGCGTCTGGCTCTCAAACGATTTTGTCTGGTGCACCATCTCTGGACGGGTGTTCATCGGCGTCGCCGTGTAGCCTGGGCTAATCGTGTTAACGCGGATATTTTTCTCCGCCCACTCCATCGCCAGGCTTTTGCTTAAGTGGATCACCCCCGCCTTGGAGCAGTTGTAATGGGCCTGCTCCAGCCCGCGGTTTACAATCACGCCGGACATAGAGGCGATATTGATGATCGAGCCGCCACCGCTCTCCAGCATCAGCTCAGCCTCAGCTTTACAGCTGTTCCAGACGCCGGTCAGGTTGATATCGATAACCCGCTGCCACTGGTCGTGCTCCATCTCCAGCGCCGGATTGGCGTTGGCAATCCCGGCGGCGTTGAGCGCCACATCAAGACGGCCGAACTGCGCCTTCACCTCGGCAATGGCAGCGCGCAGATGAGCAATGTCGCGTACGTCGCCGGTATAGGCAAAGGCGTTGCCGCCCATCTCCTGAATCGTGCTTACGGTTTCCAGCAGACCGCCATCCTCGCGCAGATCGAAGCAGGCCACCTTTGCCCCCGCGCTGGCAAAGCCGTAAGCAATCATTTGACCAATACCGCTGCCTGCCCCGGTGACAAATGCGACGCGATCGCTTAAATCAAACAGTCTTTGGGAAAAGTGTTTATCCATGGTTTCACTCCAAATGTGTTACGACATAATCAAGCCGCCATCAACGTTGATGGTTTGCCCCGTAATGTAGGCCGCATCTTCGGACGCCAGAAACGCCACCAGCCCGGCAACGTCGGCAGGTTTGCCTGCCCGCTTGAGGGGGATCCCCTGCACCCATTCATCCATAAGCTCGCCTTTTTTATACTGCTTCTCTGGCGTGCTCAGGATCTCGCCCCAGACGCGGTCGTTGTAGTCCCACATATTGGTCTCGATGATCCCTGGGCAGAACGCGTTGACCGTAATGTTGTGCTGGGCCAGCTCAAGCGCGAGGCTTTGGGTAATGCCGATCACGCCCATCTTGCTGGCCGCGTAGTGCGGAGTGTAGATAAAGCCAACGCGGCCCTGGCCGGAGGAGGTGTTGATCAGACGTCCACCCTGCTGTTTAACCATATACTTTGCGGCCTCGCGGCAACATAGCCATACGCCGGTGGTGTTCACGCTGAGTACGTTATCGAACTCCTGCCGCGTCATTTTATCGAAGCGATCGATAGTGATAATGCCGGCGTTTTGGATAGAGACATCGATACTGCCAAAGGTACGATGCGCGAGGCTGTAGAGCTCAGTAACCTGCTCTTCGTTGGTGACGTCGGCGACGAAGGAGATAATATTTTCATGGTACTCCTCTCTCAGTCGCTCGGCGGTCTCTATGACCTCTGCCGAGTAATCCGACAGCACCAGGTTCGCGCCCGCATCGGCAAATTTCCTGGCGATGCCCTCGCCAATACCTTTGGCAGCCCCGGTAATGACGACCGTTTTATTTTCGAATACATAGCCCATACTTCTCTCCTCACCCGCTATTCAAAATTTGTGTAGGGTTCTTTCGACGGCTTGTTGCCACTCCCGCCAGCGTTTTTGTAAACGGCCATGACGCTCCATGTTGGGGCGAAATTCACTGTGCGGGTAAAGGTACTGTTTCAGCTCATCGAGTGAGAGTTGCCCCACGGCCTTGCGCGCTAAGAGTGCCGCACCGATTGCAGAGAGTTCAGGCACGTCGCTGCGCATAACCGGGCAACCCAGCAGGTCTGACTGATACTGCATCAGCCAGTCATTTTTGGTTGGCCCACCATCGACCATTAACGCGGTTAGCGAAAAATCGTTGTGCTGCCGCATCGCCGTGACCACATCGGCGATCTGGTAGGTAATGGCCTCCAGCGCAGCCCGGATCAGGTGCGCGCGTTTTACACCTCGGCTCAGGCCGCAGATCACCCCGCGGGCATTTTCATCCCACCAGGGCGCACCTAACCCCGTCAGCGCCGGAACAAAGTAGACGCCAAGCGTTGACTCCACCGAGGCCGGGAGTGAATTCAGCTCTGCTGCCAGCTCGGCTTCAGGGAGTTCGCTCAGGCCCGTGCTGTCAGCCATCCACGCGACGCCGTCTCCGGTATGGGGGATGTTCCCCTCCAGGCCGTAGATCAGCTGCTCGCCATCATGCCAGGCCAGCGTGGTTGCCAGAGAGTGGATGTTGCACTGCGCAGAGGTAACCGGTGCCATAACCGATGACCCCGTGCCGTAGGTGGCCTTGACGCAGCCCGCCTCCCCCAGCGCATGGCCGAACAGCGCGGCGTGCGAGTCACCGACCATAGACATGATCGGAATGCCGTCTGGAATGCCCACCACGTTTTTGGTGTAGCCAAAAAGGCCGCTGGAGGGTTTGATCTCCGGCAGCGCGGCAGCCGGGATCTGGAAGATATCCAGCATCTCTGGGCTCCAGCGTCCGCTTTGCAGATCGAGGAGCTGAGTACGGGCGGCGTTTGAGTAGTCGCAGTAGAAGCTTTCGCCAGCGGTCAAATTCCAGAGCAGCCAGCTGTCGATGGTTCCGAGGCAAATATCACCGTTGGCCGCCAGCGCCTGGCCGTTTGGCGTCGACTCGATGAGCCAGCGCATCTTGGAGCCGGAGAAGAGCGGCGCGACCGGCAGACCGGTGACGGCTTTAATCGCCTGCTCTTTATTATCACGACGCAGCGCATCGCAAAAATCCGCCGTGCGCGAGCATTGCCAGCTGATCGCCGCATGCAGCGGCGTGCCGTTGCTGCGATACCAGCCTATCGCCGTCTCGCGCTGGTTGCTGATGGCCAGCGCCGCCACGTTTTCAGCGCCGACCGCCTCAATCGCTTGCGCGATGACCTTCACCGAGGCCTCCACCAGCGCCATGCCTGACTGTTCGACCCACCCCTCGCGAGGCGTCTGGATAGAGAGCGGCTGGTTGAATTTAACGATCACCTTACCGGCGGCGTCCAGGGCCACGGCCTTGGCATTGGTCGTCCCCTCATCGAGAGCAATAATAATATTTTTGTGCGAAGACATAGGTTTCTCCGGAAGTGAGACCTTCCATGAATATATATTCAACACTGATTATTTATTTTGTAAACGATAGCGAGGATTGCTTTGCGCATCTACAGGCAAACATCACAAATGCGTAGGTCATCACAAATCACTCAATCACGCTGGACAACTCAACAGCAGAGACGCTAATATTATTGAATATAAAGTCATGCGTGAATATATATTCTGAAGACCTCAGAAAGCCTATTCACTCAGGGTCAGGGAAACTTGGATCAACAGCCAGGCGTCCATTTTTTTGAACCAACCTGAATATATATTCAGTGTCGCATATTAATTCGGAGGAGTTCGATGAATCCGTTCTTACTTTCTGTACCCGAACTTGAAAACAAAGCCCGCGCGGTGCGCCGCCATATTATCTCCCTGAATGCCAACAGCCCCGCTGGCGGCCATACCGGGGCCGATCTCTCTCAGGTGGAGCTGTTAACGGCACTCTATTTTCGCGTACTCGACTGCGCTGCTAACCGCCAGGATGATGAGGAGCGTGATATCTACATCCAGTCCAAAGGCCACGCCGTAGGCTGCTACTACTGCGTTCTCGCCGAGGCGGGCTATTTTCCAGTGGAGTGGCTCGCAACCTACCAGCACGCTAACTCCCATCTGCCGGGGCATCCGGTTAAGCAGAAGACGCCGGGGATTGAGCTGAATACCGGTGCGCTGGGGCATGGTTTCCCGGTGGCCGTGGGTCTGGCACTGGCTGCTAAGCGCAGCAACAGCAAACGCCGTATTTTCCTGATCACCGGCGATGGTGAACTGGCTGAAGGCAGCAACTGGGAAGCGGCCATGGTAGCGGCCCATTACAAGCTGGATAACCTGGTCATTATCAACGACAAAAATGGCCTGCAGCTGGCGGGAGCTACCAAAGACATTATGTGTACCGATCCGCTGGACGAAAAATGGCGTGCCTTTGGCATGGAAGTGACCGAGTGCGAGGGCAACGATATGGCCTCCGTGGTCAATGCGCTGGAGAACCTGCCCCAGACGGGCAAACCGAACGTCATTATCGCCCACACCACCAAGGGCGCAGGCGTCTCCTTTATTGCCGGCAAGCCGGAATGGCACCACCGCGTTCCGAAGGGTGACGAAATCGGGCTGGCGATGAGCGAACTGAACGATCTGATCGAAGAGGGCATGAAAAGTGAGTAATTCAGAACATCTTGCAAACGTGATGGTTGAAGCTTTTATTGATGCGGTTGAGAGAGGCGTCGATCTGGTTCCCGTTGTGGCCGACTCGACCTCAACCGCCAAGATCTCGCCCTTCGTAAAACAGTATCCGGATCGGATCGTCAACGTCGGGATCGCCGAGCAGACCCTGGTGGGCGCTGCCGCCGGGCTGGCGCTGGGCGGAAAAATCGCCGTAACCTGTAACGCCGCGCCGTTTCTGGTTTCGCGTGCCAACGAGCAGGTTAAAGTGGATATCTGCTACAACAACACCAACGTGAAGCTGTTTGGCCTCAACGCCGGGGCCAGCTATGGGCCGCTGGCCAGTACCCACCACGCCATTGATGATATCTCGGTGATGCGCGGCTTCGGTAATATCCAGATCTTTGCCCCCTCCTCCCCGCTGGAGTGCCGCCAGATTATTGAGTACGCCCTTGAGCATGTCGGCCCGGTCTATATCCGCATGGACGGTAAAGCGCTACCCGAGCTGCACGATGAAAATTACACCTTTGTACCCGGTGCGATAGATGTGCTGCGCGAAGGCAATGACATCGCGCTGGTCGCCATGGGCTCTACCGTTCACGAAGCCGTCGATGCCGCCGAACAGCTGGCAGAACAGGGTATTTCCGCACGGGTCATCAATGTCCCCTCCATTCGCCCCTTAGATCGCGACGCGCTGTTTGCCGCGTTACAAAGCGTCAAACATATCATC
The DNA here is from genome assembly GCF_000759795.1 of Pseudescherichia vulneris NBRC 102420. Taxonomy (GTDB): domain Bacteria; phylum Pseudomonadota; class Gammaproteobacteria; order Enterobacterales; family Enterobacteriaceae; genus Pseudescherichia; species Pseudescherichia vulneris. Next base: position 64,987 of record NZ_BBMZ01000013.1, on the reverse strand, counting down.
AGCGTTGAAGAGCACAACGTGAATGGCGGCGTGGGCAGCCTTGTGGCGGAGGTTCTGGCAGAGAACGGCCATGGTGCGGTGCTTAAACGTTTGGGTATTCCTGACGGTGATTATGCGATTGCCGCCGATCGCAAAGATATGCGGGCATATCATGGTCTTGATGTAGCCGGGATCGTTAATCAGACCCTGGCGCTTATTAATAGATAGCTTTAACAACAGTACGACATTAACGACAACCCTACAACTGTCGAACCGCCATACATTACATTTTGAGAGAACATCTTATGAAAACTACATTCCTGTTTTTAAGTGTGGCAGCAGCCTGTGCATTTTCGGCAAATGCGTTTGCCGCTGAAAAAGGCACGATCATGATTATGGTCAACTCGCTGGATAACCCTTACTACGCGGCGGAAGCGAAAGGGGCCGATCAGAAGGCGAAAGAGCTGGGCTACACCACCAGCGTGCTGTCCCACGGCGAAGATGTTAAAAAGCAGAGCGAGCTTATCGACGCGGCTATCGGTAAAAAAGTTCAGGGCATTATTCTGGATAACGCCGACTCAACCGCCAGCGTAGCGGCCATTCAAAAAGCCAAAAACGCGGGCATTCCGGTGGTGTTAATCAACCGTGAAATTCCGGTTGATAACATCGCGCTCGAACAGATCACCCATAACAACTTCCAGGCCGGCTCTGACGTGGCTAACGTCTTTGTCGAAAAAATGGAGGAGGCAGGCAAATATGCCGAGCTGACCTGTAACCTGGCCGACAACAACTGCGTTACGCGCTCAAAATCCTTCCACCAGGTGCTGGATCAGTACCCGGATATGCAAAGCGTCGCGAGACAGGATGCGAAAGGCACCCTGATTGACGGCAAGCGCATTATGGACAGCATCCTGCAGGCGCACCCGGACGTGAAAGGCGTTATCTGCGGCAACGGCCCTGTCGCGCTGGGCGCGATTGCCGCGCTGAAATCCGCTGGCCGTGACGATGTGATTGTCGTCGGCATCGACGGCAGCAACGACGAGCGCGAAGCCGTTAAAGCGGGCACCCTGAAAGCCACGGTGATGCTCCAGGCCCAGGCCATTGCCGCCCAAGGCGTTACCGATCTGGATAATTTCATCCAAAAAGGCACCAAGCCTGAGAAACAGCGCGTGATGTTCCGCGGCATTTTGATCACCCCTGACAACGCCTCCGGAGTGCAAGACTTCAATTTCAAATCCTGATGACACGTTGCAGCGCCCGCTTCGGCGGGCGCAAAGGAGGACATAATGCACAGAAAACTTGCGCTGGTGGCGATCGTTTTAGCGCTTGGCGGTTGCCGCATCGTATCGCAGAAAGAGTTGGCCGATCTTAAAAATCCCCCCAATCCACAAATGGCCAACATTCAGCAAACCTGGCAGCAAAAGATTGTGCCGCAGTATGTGCGTGAGGCGAAGCCCGTCGCTGAATTACTGAAAACCTTGCAGGGCGAAAAGAGCTTTGATGAGGCCTGTAGCAAAGACGGCTACCGCAGCCAGAGCGAAAACCCCTGCGTCTTTAGCGTGCGCATTACCGGGGAAGTGATCAAGGTGAATACCAAATCCCGCAGCGGGAAGATGACGGTGCGCGATGAGCAAGGCGGCGACATCGTAGTGCAGATGGGCCCGATCATTCGCGGCACCAGCCTGCGAGACGGGTATAAAGGCGCCAGCTACCAGGACTTTAACGATCAGGTGCTGTATGGCGATTATGGCAAAGCGATTAATCAGCAAGCGTCGGAGATGATCATCAACTTCAAGCCTGTCGTCGGGGATAAGGTCACGGTTTCCGGGGTCTTTGCCGCCTGGGATATTCCACAAACCATCCCGGATGTTACCGCGGCACACATCGTACGGCAGTGAGGAGAGGGCTATGAATGAGCAACAGACCCAGCCGGATGAGGTCATTATTGAAACGCGCGACCTCTCCCGCATCTACCCTGGGGTAGTGGCGCTCGATCGCGTTAACTACCGCGTATACCGTAATCAGGTCAACGTGCTGATTGGCGAGAACGGCGCGGGTAAATCGACGATGATGAAAATGCTGGCCGGCGTTGAGACGCCCTCCTCCGGCGAAATCTTGCTGGACGGGCAGCGGGTCACGCTCGGCTCCACTCACCAGGCGGAAAAGCACGGCATCAGCATTATTTTCCAGGAGCTGAACCTCTTCCCCAATATGAACGTGATGGACAACATCTTCATTGGCAACGAGTTCTTCCAGCGCGGCGTGATTAACGAAAAATACCAGTACGAGCTGGCGAAATCCCTGCTTGAGCGGCTGGAGCTGAACGTTGATCCCTACGCCTCGTTAGGCGAATTGGGAATTGGTCATCAGCAGCTGGTCGAGATCGCCCGTGCGCTCTCCAAAGACACCCGGGTGCTGATTATGGACGAGCCCACCAGCGCGCTGAGCCAGTCGGAAGTACGGGTGCTGTTTAACGTTATCGCCCAGCTTAAGCGCCGTGGCGTCACCATTATCTACATCTCTCACCGGCTGGAAGAGCTGATGGAGATTGGCGATCACATCACCATCTTCCGCGATGGCCGCTTTATCAGCGAGCGTCCCGTTCAGCAGGCCAGCGTGCCCTGGATCATTGAGCAGATGGTTGGGGATAAGAAAAAGCACTTTGACTACAGCCCTGCCGCACACGGCGAGACCATCCTGAAGGTGAACGGCCTGACCGCCCTGCACCAGAACGGCGGGTATAAATTGAACGACGTCACGTTTGACCTGCGCAAGGGGGAAGTGATTGGCATCTATGGCCTGCTTGGAGCGGGACGTACCGAGCTGTTTAAAGGCCTGGTGGGGATGATGGGCTGCCAGTCGGGCACCATCAGTCTGGATGGGGAGAGCCTGGACAAGCGCTCGTTCCAGCAGCGGCTCAAGCGCGGCATTACCCTTGTGCCGGAGGATCGTCAGGGTGAAGGCGTGGTGCAGCTTATGTCGATCAAAAGCAATATGACGCTGACCGACCTGAGCCTGCTCGGCTTTCGCCGCGCCCTGCGCCTGCTCAGCCCAGTTAAAGAAGAGAAGCAGGTCAATCACATGGTAGAGCAGCTGGCGATTAAGGCCGGTGATACGGAGCTGCCCATTACCTCGCTAAGCGGCGGCAACCAGCAAAAGGTGGTTCTGGGTAAGGCGTTGATGACCGGGCCCAAAGTGGTCCTGCTGGATGAGCCGACGCGCGGCATCGACGTGGGTGCGAAAACCGATGTTTATCACCTGATTGGCAAAATGGCGCATCAGGGGCTGGCGGTTATGTTCTCCTCCTCCGAGCTGGATGAGGTCATGGCGCTGGCTGACCGGGTTTTGGTTATGGCCGATGGACGTATCACCGCAGATTTGCCGCGCGCTTCCGTGACGCGGGAAAAATTAATCAGCGCTTCTACACCGCAGGACTGATGTCTGCTGGAGAGAGAAATGAACAAAAAGTATATGATCTACATGTATTTGCTCAAAGCGCGCACCTTCATCGCCCTGCTGATCGTCATGGGCTTCTTCAGCGTGATGGTGCCTAACTTTTTGACCATGTCGAACCTGCTGATCATGACCCAGCACGTGGCGATTACCGGCCTGCTGGCGATTGGCATGACCCTTGTGATCCTCACCGGCGGGATCGATCTCTCCGTGGGTGCAGTGGCGGGCATGTGCGGCATGGTTGCCGGGGCGCTGTTAACCAACGGCATGCCGATCTGGGGCTCGCAGATTATCTTCTTCAACGTGCCAGAAGTGATTTTGCTGGTGGCGGGATTCGGTATTCTGTTAGGCCTGATTAACGGGGCGGTGATCACGCGCCTGGGCGTTGCGCCCTTTATCTGTACCCTCGGCATGATGTACGTTGCCCGCGGCGCGGCGCTGCTGTTCAACGACGGCAGCACCTATGCCAACCTGGTGGGTATGCCTGAGTTAGGCAATACCGGTTTCGCGATTTTAGGCTCCGGTACGATCCTCGGCATCTATATCCCGATCTGGCTGATGGTGAGCTTCCTGCTGCTGGGCCTCTACATGACCCGCAAAACCCCGCTGGGACGCTACATTTACGCCATCGGCGGGAATGAGTCCGCTGCGCGGCTGGCAGGCGTCCCTATCATCAAGGTTAAAGTGTTCGTCTACGCCTTCTCGGGCCTGTGCGCGGCGCTGGTGGGGCTGATTGTGGCATCCCAGCTGCAAACCGCCCACCCGATGACCGGGAATATGTTTGAGATGGACGCTATCGGCGCAACCGTACTGGGCGGAACCGCGCTGGCAGGCGGACGAGGCAGGGTCTCCGGCTCTATCATTGGTGCCTTCGTCATCGTCTTCCTCGCGGACGGCATGGTGATGATGGGCGTCAGCGACTTCTGGCAGATGGTGATTAAGGGCCTGGTGATTGTCACGGCGGTGGTGATCGATCAGTTCCAGCAGCGTCTGCAAAGCAAAGTCGTGCTGCTGCGCCGTCACGATAAAAAATTACAGGCCGAGGCAACGTAATACGCTGACGTCACTAATAAAAAACGCCGCATGAGCGGCGTTTTTCTTTTCCGAGCGGGAGTAACTTACTCGCCGATCTTAGTCCAGGTATCGCGCAGACCAACGGTACGGTTGAACACCAGCTTTTCCGTTGAGGAGTAGCGGCTGTCGAGGCAGAAGTAGCCTTCGCGCTCGAACTGGTAGGCCTTACCGGCTTCGGCAGCGTTCAGGGACGGCTCGGCGTAACCCTGCTTGATCACCAGCGACTCTGGGTTGATGGTGGCGAGGAAATCCTCCGCTGCGCCCGGGTTCGCCACGCTGAACAGGCGATCGTAGAGACGGATCTCAACCGGCAGCGCATGGGCGGCGCTCACCCAGTGGATCACCCCCTTCACCTTGCGACCATCGGCCGGATCCTTGCTCAGGGTCTCGGCATCATAGGAGCAGAAGATGGTGGTGATGTTGCCTTCCGCGTCTTTCTCTACGCGCTCGGCTTTGATCACATAGGCGTTGCGCAGGCGCACCTCTTTACCCAGCACCAGACGCTTATACTGCTTATTCGCTTCTTCACGGAAGTCGGCACGATCGATCCAGATCTCGGCGCTAAACGGCACGTCGCGGCTGCCCATCTCCGGCTTGTTCGGATGATTCGGCATGGTCACCACTTCGCTCTCACCCTGCGGGTAGTTCTCGATCACCAGCTTAACCGGATCGATAACCGCCATCGCACGCGGGGCGTTCTCGTTAAGATCTTCACGAATGCAGGACTCCAGCGACGCCATCTCGATGGTGTTGTCCTGCTTGGTCACGCCGATGCGTTTGCAGAACTCGCGGATGGAGGCCGCGGTGTAGCCGCGACGGCGCAGACCAGAGATGGTCGGCATACGCGGATCGTCCCAGCCCTCGACGATTTTATCCGTCACCAGCAGGTTCAGCTTACGCTTGGACATCACGGCATATTCCAGATTCAGGCGCGAGAACTCGTACTGGCGCGGGTGAACCGGAATGGTGATGTTATCCAGCACCCAGTCGTAGAGACGACGGTTGTCCTGGAACTCCAGCGTACAGAGTGAATGGGTAATGCCTTCCAGCGCATCGCTGATGCAGTGGGTGAAATCGTACATCGGGTAGATGCACCACTTGTTGCCGGTCTGGTGGTGCTCGGCAAACTTAATGCGGTACAGAACCGGATCGCGCATCACGATAAACGGCGACGCCATATCGATTTTGGCACGCAGGCAGGCGGTGCCCTCTTCGAAGCCACCGGCACGCATTTTTTCAAACAGCGCCAGGTTCTCTTCCACGCTACGATCGCGGAACGGGCTGTTTTTACCCGGTGCGGTCAGGGTGCCACGGTATTCGCGGATCTGCTCCGGCGACAGCTCATCAACGTAGGCCAGGCCTTTGTTGATCAGCTCAACGGCATAGCTATGCAGCTGGTCGAAATAGTCAGAGGAGTAGCGCACGTCACCCGACCAGTGGAAGCCCAGCCACTGGACGTCGTTTTTGATCGAATCAACGTATTCGATATCTTCTTTAACCGGGTTGGTGTCGTCAAAGCGCAGGTTGCACTGCCCCTGATAGTCCTGAGCGATACCGAAGTTCAGGCAGATAGATTTTGCATGGCCGATATGCAGGTAGCCGTTCGGCTCCGGCGGAAAACGGGTGCAAACCGTGCTGTGCTTACCACTGGCCAGATCCTCATCAATAATCTGGCGAATAAAGTTAGTCGGGCGGGCTTCTGCCTCACTCATCGCGGGTTCCTCAAAGCGTAAACAACGTATAACGGAGTATGATCTTATAAGCGGGACGCGGAGACAACCCTTAGATCAACAAAAAGCGTGAATGGCGAGGGGATTGGCGTACGGAGGACAAAAAAAAGCGGCGGAGACAGGCTCCGCCGCGAATTAACCGCAGTTTACGGCTATTTACCCTTCACCTCAAACAGCGGGGTTTGGCCAGCAACGACCTGCCCCTGTGCCTGGAAGACCAGACCGCTGAAATCGTCGATGTTGCTGCACACGACCGGGCTAATCATCGAGCGGGCGTTGGCATTGAGATAGTCGAGATCCATCTCCAGCACCGGCTGGCCCGCGACCACCTCCGCGCCCTCTTCTACCAGGCGGGTAAAGCCCTGGCCGTTCAGCGCAACGGTGTCGATGCCCATGTGGACCACGATCTCCGCGCCTTTTTCGGTTTCCAGACAGAAGGCGTGGTTAGTGTTGAAGATTTTCACGATGGTGCCAGCAGCCGGGGAGACCACGGTTTTACCCGTCGGTTTCACCGCTACGCCGTCGCCAACCGCTTTGCTGGCAAAGGCTTCATCAGGTACCTGCTCCAGCGGAACAACCTCACCGGTCACCGGCGACACCAGCGCGGCAACGGTCACAGCGTTCGGAACAGCCTGCGGTTTAACCGCAGCGGCCGGGGCGTTAGCGGCAGGCTGGACGCTGGCGGCTGCGGCCACCGGGCCACGGGCGACCACACGCTTCATCGCATCGCCTACGGATTCCGCTTTTGCACCCACAATCACCTGAATGCTCTGCTTGTTCAGCTTCACCACGCCGGATGCGCCCAGACGCTTACACTGCACGTCGTTAACGCGCGCGGAGTCCACCACCGTCAGACGCAGACGGGTGATACAGGCGTCGATGGCTTTCAGGTTGTCAGTACCGCCGATGGCGGCGATGTAGTTGGTTGCCAGCTGATCGAGACCTTCGTCGGTATTGCTGTTGGCCTCAGAGGTGACCACGGCATCATCGCTCTCTTCACGGCCCGGCGTTTTCAGGTTGAACGCGCGGATAACGAAGGTAAAGACCACGAAGTAGATGGCGAAGAAGATCAGGCCCATCACCACCAGCATCCAGACGTTACGGCTGGCGGCAGGCAGGTTATACATCAGCGCATAGTCGATGGCACCCGCAGAGAAGGAGAAGCCAGCATGGATCCCCAGCGCGGTCGCCACAAACAGGCTAATACCCGTCAGCACGGCGTGCAGGAGATACAGCAGCGGAGCCAGGAACATGAACAGGAATTCCAGCGGCTCGGTGACCCCGGTCAGGAACGCGGTGATAGCCACGGAGAGCAGCATGCCGCCAATCATTGGACGACGCGCTTTCGGGGCGGCGAAGTACATTGCCAGCGCTGCACCAGGTAGACCGAACATCATGATCGGGAAGAAGCCGGACATGAACATGCCTGCGGTGCCGTCACCCGCGTAGAAGCGGTTGATATCGCCGTGGAAGACAGTGCCTGCGGCATTGGTGAATTCGCCAATCTGGAACCAGGCGATGGTGTTCAGCACCTGATGCAGGCCGGTCGGGATCAGCAGACGGTTAACGAAGCCGAAGATGCCGGAACCCACCGCACCCATGGAGACGATCCACTCCCCGCCCGCGTGAATAGCGTTCTGTACCGGCGGCCAGACATAGCCAAAAATCGCTGCCAGGATCAGGCAGAAGAAGCCGGTGGCAATCGGCACAAAGCGTTTGCCGCCGAAGAAGCTCAGGAACTCAGGCAGCTTGATGTTGGACCAGCGGTTGTAGACCGCGCCGCCCACCAGACCGGTGATGATACCGGAGAGCACGCCCATGTTGATAGCCGGGTTGATGGTGACCATCGCTTTGGTCATCACAAAGTAGCCTACCGCACCCGCCAGCGCCGCCGCACCCGCGCTGTCTTTCGACCACGACGAGGCCACACCGATAGCGAAGATCAGGGCAAGGTTGTCAAAAATTGCCCCGCCCGCCTGGGCGATAAACGGGACGTTAAGCAGATCGGGCTGGCCGAATCGCAGCAGCAGCGCCGCGACGGGCAGCACAGCGATAGGAAGCTGTAATGCCCGCCCCAGTCGCTGGAAGAAACCAAGAATATTCATTTTTATACCCCCCTATGAAACTCCGCTGAGCCTCATCACTAACCATTTTTTATAGTTAAACTAACCCTGTAACGCGGTCGTTTTACGCAGACTGTTCAAGTGTGTGGAAATTTAATTCGCCTCGCAAATTAAACGCGCATTTTTTGTGATTACAATCACCAAATATCGTTATTTGCACTCCTTGTTACTGGCTAAGAACGAAAACTTATTTTATGATTCAAAAAATCAAGGCGGACTGCCGCCGCTTATGGCGCAATCTGAGTTACGCTTAACAGCGTACAGGCTGCCGTTCGCCAATCTTAATTTCACCCTTTGTAGAGGTAAACAATGAGACTGATCCCCCTGACGAGTGCCGAACAGGTCGGTAAATGGGCTGCCCGCCATATCGTTAACCGCATCAACGCATTTAAACCGACTGCGGATCGTCCGTTTGTTCTGGGCCTGCCCACCGGCGGCACCCCGCTTACTGCCTATAAAGCGCTGGTAGAAATGCACAAAGCGGGCCAGGTTAGCTTTCAGAACGTCGTGACCTTTAACATGGACGAATATGTCGGCCTGGCAAAAGAGCACCCAGAGAGCTATTACAGCTTTATGCACCGCAACTTTTTCGATCACGTTGATATTCCCGCAGAAAACATCAACCTGCTCAATGGTAACGCGCCGGATATTGACGCAGAATGCCGCCGTTATGAAGAAAAAATTCGCGCCTACGGCAAAATTCACCTGTTCATGGGTGGCGTAGGCAACGACGGGCACATCGCGTTTAACGAACCGGCCTCTTCGCTGGCGTCCCGCACCCGCATTAAAACCTTGACCCATGACACCCGCGTGGCAAACTCCCGCTTTTTTGACGGCGACGTCGATCAGGTGCCGAAATATGCGCTGACCGTTGGCGTGGGCACCCTGCTGGATGCCGAAGAGGTGATGATCCTCGTGCTGGGCAATGTGAAAGCGCAGGCCCTGCAGGCGGCGGTGGAAGGCAACGTTAACCACATGTGGACGATTAGCTGTCTGCAGCTGCATCCGAAAGCGGTAGTCGTGTGCGACGAACCGTCAACCATGGAGCTAAAGGTGAAGACGCTCAAATACTTCACTGAGCTAGAAGCGGAAAATATCAAAGGTCTGTAACATTTTTACCCGGGGGTTGTTATGTATGCTTTAACCCAGTGCCGTATTTTTACCGGCCATGAAGTTTTGGACGATCACGCGCTGATCGTCGTTGATGGTCTTATCGACCGCCTCTGCCCGCAGGCAGACCTGCCGCCAACGATCGAGCAGCGCTCGCTCAACGGCGCTTATCTGGCCCCCGGTTTTATCGACCTCCAGCTGAACGGCTGCGGCGGCGTACAGTTTAACGACACTGCCGACGCCGTCAGCGTAGAGACGCTGGAGATCATGCAGCGCGCCAACGAACGGTCGGGCTGCACCAGCTTTTTACCGACCCTCATCACCACTAGCGACGACCTGATGAAACAGGGCGTGCAGGTGATGCGCGACTATCTGGCGAAGTATCCGCACCAGGCGCTGGGTCTGCATCTTGAAGGGCCGTGGCTCAACGTGGTGAAAAAAGGCACCCACGATCCTGACTTTGTGCGCCGCCCGGACAGCGATCTGGTGGATTTCCTCTGTGCCAATGCCGATGTGATTACCAAGCTGACCCTGGCACCGGAGATGGTTGATCCTGCCGTGATCCGCAAGCTGGCCACGGCCGGGATTGTGGTTTCAGCGGGTCACTCTAACTCGACCCTCGCCGAGGCGAAAGCCGGTTTCCGCGCGGGTATCACCTTTGCCACCCACCTTTTCAACGCCATGCCCTATATCACCGGGCGCGAACCCGGTCTCATCGGCGCGATCCTTGACGATGCTGACGTCTACTGCGGCATTATCGTTGATGGCTTACACGTTGATTTCACTAACGTTCGGATGGCGAAGCGCCTGAAGGGCGATAAGCTCTGCCTGGTTACCGACGCAACTGCGGCGGCGGGTGCAGTCATTGACGAATTCATTTTTGCTGGTAAAACAATATACTACCGTAATGGACTCTGTGTAGACGAGAACGGTACCCTGAGCGGTTCGGCATTAACCATGATCGAAGGGGTGGCTAATCTTGTCGAGCACGTCGGCGTTGCGCTGGACGAAGCGCTGCGTATGGCAACGCTCTACCCGGCCCGCGCCATCGGCGTTGATAAACAGTTAGGCAGCATCGCACCCGGCATGGTGGCGAACCTGACCGCGTTTACCCACGACTTTAAAGTAATTAAGACCATCGTTAATGGTAACGAGGTCATGACTGAGTAAGTAAAAGTATGACATCAGGCGGACAAGCTCAAATTGGTAACGTTGACCTCGTAAAACAACTTAATAGCGCGGCTGTTTACCGCCTGATCGACCAGCTTGGGCCTATCTCGCGGATCCAAATTGCCGAGCAGAGCCAGCTTGCCCCCGCCAGCGTGACGAAAATCACGCGACAGCTTATTGAGCGCGGTTTAATTAAAGAGGTCGATCAGCAGGCCTCGACCGGTGGTCGCCGCGCCATCTCTATTATTACCGAGACGCGTAATTTCAATGCCATTGGCGTGCGCCTGGGTCGTCACGATACGACCCTGACGCTCTACGATTTGAGCAGCAAGGTGCTGGCGGAAGAGCACTATCCCCTGCCGGAGCGCACCCAGGAGACGTTAGAGCACGCCCTACTGAATACCATCGCCACCTTTATTGATACCTGCCAGCGTAAAACCCGCGAGCTGATTGCCATCTCAGTGATCTTGCCGGGGCTGGTGGATCCGGAGAGCGGCGTGATCCGCTATATGCCGCATATTCAGGTGGAGAACTGGGGCCTGGTGAGCGCGCTGGAGAAACGCTTCAAGGTGACCTGTTTTGTTGGGCACGATATCCGCAGCCTGGCGCTGGCCGAGCACTATTTTGGTGCAAGCCAGGATTGCGAGGACTCTATTCTGGTGCGCGTCCATCGCGGTACGGGTGCGGGCATTATCTCTAACGGACGCATTTTTATTGGCCGCAACGGTAACGTTGGCGAGATCGGCCATATTCAGGTCGAGCCGCTGGGAGAGCGCTGCCACTGCGGTAATTTTGGCTGTCTGGAGACCGTGGCGGCCAATGCCGCGATTGAACAGCGGGTGCGCTACCTGCTGGAGCAGGGTTACCAGAGCCGCATCACGCTGGACGACTGCTCGATTAAAGCCATTTGCAAAGCGGCCAACAAAGGTGACGCGCTAGCCTGCGAGGTCATCGAGCACGTCGGCCGCCACCTCGGCAAAACCATTGCTATCGCCATTAACCTGTTTAACCCGCAGAAAATTGTGATTGCCGGTGAGATTGTCGAGGCGGAGAAGGTGCTGCTGCCTGCCATCGAGGGCTGCATCAATACCCAGGCGCTGAAGGCGTTTCGCAAAAACCTGCCGGTGGTGCGCTCTACGCTGGATCACCGCTCGGCCATCGGTGCCTTTGCGCTGGTGAAGCGCGCCATGCTCAACGGCTCGCTGCTGCAGCATCTGCTCGAGGAGTAACCCTGCTCATTGCCCGGCGGCGCTCCGCTTGCGCGGGCCTACCAGATCGAACCACGTCTCTTGACGTGGTTTTTTCATTTTTACCTATTCATAAGATAACCAACATCAAAAAAAGCAGCTTAAAAATGCATAATCATCAATAACTGGCGTCAAACTCTGTGCTTTTTTCACTATTCGGCAATCACGATTGCACTTTTTAACTTCACCTCGCTAAAACCCTTGCGCCCGCCCCTGCTTTGCGGCATTTTCTTAATCAAGCAATAAGACAACGCGATGACGCAACGTCGGCAAACTAACAGGGTTAATGGAGAAGGTTATGTGTTCAATTTTTGGCGTACTGGATATTAAAACGGATGCAGGTGAACTGCGTAAGAAAGCGCTGGAGCTCTCCCGCCTGATGCGCCATCGCGGTCCTGACTGGTCCGGCGTATACGCAAGCGATAAAGCGATTCTGTCCCACGAACGTCTCTCTATTGTTGACGTCAACGCTGGCGCACAGCCGCTCTACAACGCCCAAAAAACCCATGCCCTGGCCGTTAACGGTGAAATCTATAACCATCAGGCGCTGCGCGCCGAGTACGGCGATCGCTACGATTTCCAGACCGGCTCCGACTGCGAAGTGATCCTGGCGCTGTATCAGGAGAAAGGCCCGGCGTTCCTCGACGAGCTGCAGGGTATGTTTGCCTTCGTACTCTACGATAGCGAAAAAGATGCCTACCTGATTGGTCGCGACCATATCGGTATCATCCCGCTGTACATGGGCTACGACGAGCACGGCAACATGTACGTGGCATCTGAAATGAAAGCCCTGGTACCGGTCTGCCGTACCATCAAAGAGTTCCCGGCGGGTAGCTACCTGTGGAGCCAGGACGGCGAGATCCGCAGCTACTATCAGCGCGACTGGTTTGAGTACGACGCGGTAAAAGATAACGTGACTGACAAAGCCAAGCTGCGTCAGGCGCTGGAAGATGCAGTGAAGAGCCACCTGATGTCAGACGTGCCGTACGGCGTGCTGCTCTCCGGCGGCCTGGATTCCTCCATCATTTCCGCTATCACTAAAAAGTTTGCTGCACGCCGTGTGGAAGATCAGGAGCAATCAGAGGCCTGGTGGCCACAGCTGCACTCCTTTGCCGTGGGCCTGGAAGGGGCACCGGATCTGAAAGCCGCCCAGGCCGTTGCTGAGCATCTGGGTACCGTGCACCACGAGATCCACTTCACCGTGCAGGAAGGTCTGGATGCTATCCGCGATGTGATCTACCACATTGAGACCTATGACGTGACCACCATCCGCGCCTCAACGCCGATGTACCTGATGTCACGTAAGATCAAAGCGATGGGCATCAAGATGGTGCTTTCGGGCGAAGGCTCTGACGAAGTGTTTGGCGGCTACCTCTACTTCCACAAAGCGCCGGATGCCAAAGAGCTGCATGAAGAGACCGTACGTAAGCTGCAGGCGCTGCATATGTTTGACTGCGCCCGTGCCAACAAAGCGATGTCAGCCTGGGGTGTGGAGGCACGTGTGCCCTTCCTGGATAAAAACTTCCTCGACGTGGCGATGCGTATCAACCCGCAGGACAAGATGTGCGGCAACGGCAAAATGGAAAAACACGTGCTGCGTGAGTGCTTCGAGTCCTACCTGCCGGCAAGCGTAGCATGGCGTCAGAAAGAGCAGTTCTCTGATGGCGTAGGCTACAGCTGGATCGACACCCTGAAAGAGGTGGCGGCGCAGCAGGTAAGCGACCAGCAGTTGGAGACTGCCAGCTACCGCTTCCCGTACAACACGCCGACCTCTAAAGAGGCGTACCTGTACCGTGAAGTGTTTGAGGAGCTGTTCCCGGTTGCCAGCGCAGCCGAGTGCGTGCCGGGCGGTCCGTCCGTCGCCTGCTCCTCCGCAAAAGCCATTGAGTGGGATGAAGCGTTCAAAACCATGAACGATCCATCAGGCCGTGCGGTAGGCGTTCACCAGTCCGCCTATTAACAGATAAAATCTGTATGATGATAACGGGTCCTGCGGGGCCCGTTTCTGTTGGTTTTGCTCTTGTTATCTCTCAATTAAAATCAAGATATAACCAATAATTGCCGAATAATACGTCAGGCTGTTCGCAACCTAACCAAACAGTCACATTCCGGCAATTTTCGATGAAAAAGGTGTTGACGCTGAAAGGCCCAATACGCATAATGCGCCCCGCAACGCCGATAAGGTATCGCGAAAAAAAGATGGCTACGTAGCTCAGCTGGTTAGAGCACATCACTCATAATGATGGGGTCACAGGTTCAAATCCCGTCGTAGCCACCATCTTTTTTTGCGGGAGTGGCGAAATTGGTAGACGCACCAGATTTAGGTTCTGGCGCCGCAAGGTGTGCGAGTTCAAGTCTCGCCTCCCGCACCATTCCCAGTAAGCGTTGCACGGATGGGGTATCGCCAAGCGGTAAGGCACCGGTTTTTGATACCGGCATTCCCTGGTTCGAATCCAGGTACCCCAGCCATTTTTTTCGACTCTCGTGTTATCACGTTTGTCTTGAGTAACTAGCAGTACAATTTGGCTACTTAGCTCAGCTGGTTAGAGCACATCACTCATAATGATGGGGTCACAGGTTCGATTCCCGTAGTAGCCACTATATTCTGATGAGTATCTTGCATAAGATGCTTATGACGTAAAAAATTGTTGGGGTATCGCCAAGCGGTAAGGCACTGGATTCTGATTCCAGCATTCCGAGGTTCGAATCCTCGTACCCCAGCCAATTTAAAAAGACGTTTGCTCACGCGAACGCACCCTGTTGGGGTATCGCCAAGCGGTAAGGCACTGGATTCTGATTCCAGCATTCCGAGGTTCGAATCCTCGTACCCCAGCCACATAAAACAAAAAAGCTCGCTTCGGCGGGCTTTTTTGTTTTTGTACTTCTATCAACTTAGCGTGCCGGGCAGCCCCGGCACCGGCGTTACAGCCCTAGCGCATACTTCAGCGCCTGGGTTTTTAGCACCCCAGCACGCTGGGCGGCCATCAGCCCCATGTTGCGCAGCACCCGCAGCGGACCAAGATTGTTGCTGAATCCAGCGTAGAAGAGATCCATACCGCTCTGCATAATGTAGTTGTCCATCATCCGTCGCGTCTGGTAGCGCTTAAGCACGCGCTGGCTGGCCCACTCCTCGCCCTGGCTACGGGCATTAATCAATACCTCCAGCAGCGCATCCACGTCGCGATAGCCAAGGTTTACCCCCTGCCCCGCCAGGGGATGGATCGTGTGGGCGGCATCGCCTACCAGCGCCAGTCCCGGCTTCACATACTGTAGGGCATGGCGGCGAGTCAGCGGGAAGGCACCCGCCGCGACCGGCGTCACCTTGCCCAGCCGGGCCGGGAAGAAGGTTTCAATCTCCCGTTGCAGCTGTGGCATGGTCAAGGTGCGAAGCTGGCGAATGCGCGCTGGCGTGTCGTACCACACCAGCGACGCCCAGCGGTCGAACAGCGGCAGGAAGGCGTGCGGCCCGTGCGGGGTAAACTGCTGCCAGGTGCTGTCGCCGGGCGCGTTTTCACACTCCACGGTGATCAGCATACAGGACTGCTGATACTGCCAGGCGTGAACGCCAATCCCCGCCCACTGCCGCACCTGCGAGTTTGCGCCGTCTGCGCCAATCACCAGCCTTGCCAGCAGCGTCTCGTCATTGTCAAACACCAGCTCATGCTGATGACCATGGGTGTGCATCGCCTTGAGCATCGCAGGAGCCCGCAGCGTGACCTGCGGATGGACCTCCAGCGCCTCCCACAGCGCGCGCTGTAACACACTGTTCTCAACCATATAGCCGAGGTGCGGCAGCTTAAGATCGCTGGCGTCAAAGACCACGTGGGCGTTCTCCCACTCCCAGGTCTCCAGCCGACGCCAGGGATGGCAGCGCATCGCCAGTACGCTATCCCAGACGCCCAGCCCGCGCAGCAGTGCCACAGATGCGGTGCTTATCGCAGAAATGCGCACGTCCGGCGCTATACTGGCGTCAAACGCGGGCGGTGCGGCCTGCTCAATCACCGTGACCGCAAAACCCTGCTGCGCCAGGCCAAGGGCCAGTGCGCCGCCGACCATCCCGCCGCCAACTACGGCAACTTCAGTTGGTTGATTTACCATGGTCAATTGTCCTTGTTTGTAATTCCCTTAAGTTTACAGGATTTTCGATTTTATGGGGTCGGGAGATGAACTATGGTCAGCGCCCGACCAAAGCATTACAATACGCGGCCTGAAATCCTCGCGTTTAATAGAGCAAGTCGATGACCAAAAAACTCCATATTAAAACCTGGGGCTGTCAGATGAACGAGTACGATTCATCGAAGATGGCCGATCTGCTGGATGCTACTCACGGCTATCAGTTGACGGACGTGGCGGAAGAGGCGGATTTACTGCTGCTTAACACCTGCTCTATCCGCGAGAAGGCTCAGGAGAAAGTGTTCCATCTGCTCGGGCGCTGGAAGCTCCTGAAAGAGAAGAATCCGGATCTGATTATTGGCGTCGGCGGTTGCGTGGCCTCTCAGGAGGGCGACCTTATTCGCCAGCGCGCTCGCTGTGTCGACATCGTGTTTGGGCCACAGACCCTGCACCGCCTGCCGGAGATGATCAACTCCGTGCGCGGCAACCGCAGCCCGATCGTCGATATCAGCTTCCCGGAAATCGAAAAATTTGACCGCCTGCCGGAGCCGCGTGCCGACGGTCCGACCGCCTTCGTCTCTATTATGGAAGGCTGCAATAAATACTGCACCTACTGCGTGGTGCCCTACACCCGCGGTGAAGAGGTGAGCCGCCCCTGCGACGACATCCTGTTTGAGATCGCCCAGCTGGCGGCGCAGGGTGTGCGTGAAGTTAACCTGCTGGGCCAGAACGTGAACGCCTGGCGCGGCGAGAACTACGACGGCACCACCGGCACCTTCGCCGAGCTGCTGCGTCTGGTGGCCGCTATCGACGGTATCGACCGCATCCGCTTTACCACCAGCCACCCGATTGAGTTCACCGACGATATCATTGAGGTCTACCGCGATACGCCGGAGCTGGTGAGCTTCCTGCACCTGCCGGTACAGAGCGGCGCGGATCGCGTCCTTAACCTAATGGGCCGGACCCATACCGCGCTGGAGTATAAGGCGATTATCCGTAAGCTGCGCGCGGCGCGTCCGGATATCCAGATCAGCTCCGACTTTATCGTCGGCTTCCCGGGAGAGACCACCCAGGACTTCGAGCAGACCATGAAGCTGATTGCCGAGGTGAACTTTGACGTGAGCTTCAGCTTTATCTTCTCTGCCCGTCCGGGTACGCCAGCCGCCGATATGGTCGATGATGTGCCGGAAGCGGATAAGAAGCAGCGTCTCTACATTCTGCAGGAGCGTATCAACCAGCAGGCGATGGCCTGGAGCCGCAAAATGATCGGCACCACCCAGCGTATCCTGGTGGAGGGCACCTCCCGCAAGAGCATTATGGAGCTGTCGGGCCGTACTGAGAACAACCGCGTGGTTAACTTTGAGGGTACGCCGGACATGATCGGCAAGTTCGTGGACGTTGAGATCACCGATGTCTATACTAATTCATTGCGCGGTAACGTTGTGCGCACCGAAGCGGAGATGGGCCTGCGCGTAACCGAAACGCCGGAATCGGTCATTGCCCGCACCCGTAAAGAGAACGAACTGGGCGTCGGTCTCTACCAGCCCTAATCCCCTCGGCCTGCCCCTCCGGCGGGCCTTGTTTTTTCCGCCCATCGCCCCCATATCCTTACTCCATCCGGCCCGTCAGGTAAAAGAGGAATCGATTGAATACTGAAACCCGTGAAATCAATCTCGAACCAGCTGACAATGCCCGTCTGCTGAGTTTATGCGGCCCGTTTGACGACAATATCAAACAGCTTGAACGTCGACTGGGCATCGAAATTAACCGCCGCGATAACCACTTTAAGCTCACCGGACGCACCATTAGCGTGAACGCCGCAGCAGATATCCTGCGCAGCCTCTACGTTGATACCGCCCCGATGCGCGGCCAAACTCAGGATATTGAACCTGAGCAGATCCATCTCGCCATCAAAGAGGCCCGCGTGCTTGAGCAGAGCGCCGAGAGCGTGCCGGAGTATGGTAAAGCGGTCAATATCAAAACCAAGCGCGGCGTGATCAAACCGCGTACGCCAAACCAGGCGCAGTATATTGCCAATATCCTCGACCATGACATCACCTTTGGCGTGGGGCCGGCAGGGACAGGGAAAACCTATCTCGCCGTTGCCGCCGCAGTAGATGCCCTGGAGCGTCAGGACGTTCGCCGTATTCTGCTGACCCGTCCGGCGGTAGAAGCCGGTGAAAAGCTTGGCTTCCTGCCAGGGGATCTGAGCCAGAAGGTTGACCCGTATCTGCGTCCGCTGTACGACGCGCTGTTTGAGATGCTGGGCTTTGAGAAAGTCGAGAAGCTGATGGAGCGTAACGTGATTGAAGTTGCGCCGCTGGCCTACATGCGCGGCCGCACGCTGAACGATGCGTTTATCATCCTCGATGAGAGTCAGAACACCACCATCGAACAGATGAAGATGTTCCTGACGCGTATTGGCTTTAACTCGAAAGCGGTGATCACCGGGGATATCACCCAGGTTGACCTGCCGCGCAGCACCAAATCCGGCCTGCGCCACGCTATTGAAGTGCTGGCAGAGGTGGATGAGATTAGCTTTAACTTCTTCCACAGCGAAGACGTGGTGCGCCATCCGGTGGTTGCCCGCATCGTGACCGCCTATGAGGCGTGGGAAGAGACAGAGCAGAAACGTAAAGCCGAGCTGGCTGCCGAGCGTAAGCGTGAAGCCCAGCACCAGGAGCATGAGCAAAAATGAGTTCGGTAATCCTCGATTTACAGCTGGCGTGTGATGACGCGAGCGGCCTGCCAGACGAAGCACAGTTTCAGGGCTGGCTGAACGCGGTTATCCCGCAGTTTCAGGAGGAGTCCGAAGTGACGATCCGCCTCGTGGACGAGGCGGAGAGCCACGAGCTGAACCTGACCTACCGCGGCAAGGACAAGCCCACCAACGTGCTCTCGTTCCCGTTTGAGGCACCGCCGGGCATCGAGCTGCCGCTGCTCGGCGACCTGATCATCTGCCGTCAGGTGGTAGAGCAGGAGGCCCGCGAGCAGGAAAAGCCGCTGGAGGCGCACTGGGCGCACATGGTGGTGCATGGCAGTCTGCACCTGCTGGGCTACGATCATATTGAAGATGACGAGGCCGAAGAGATGGAGAGCCTGGAAACAGAGATAATGCTTGCTCTGGGCTATGAGGATCCGTACATTGCCGAGAAGGAGTAGCTTGGCTACTTCTGAGCCGTCTGGCGCTGAGTTTGCGCGCCGGACAACACATTTATTAACATGAGAACCCATACGACGCCATGAGCGACGACAATTCACACAGTAGCGACCCACTTAACAGCAGCAAAAAGGGATTCTTCTCCCTCTTACTGAGCCAGCTCTTTCACGGCGAACCGAAAAACCGTGACGAACTTCTGGCGCTGATCCGTGACTCCGGGCAGAACGAGCTTATCGACGAAGATACGCGCGACATGCTTGAAGGGGTAATGGATATTGCCGACCAGCGCGTTCGCGACATCATGATCCCCCGCTCGCAGATGATCACCCTGAAACGTAACCAGACGCTGGATGAGTGCCTCGATGTCATTATCGAGTCTGCCCACTCCCGCTTCCCGGTGATCAGCGAAGATAAGGACCACATCGAAGGGATTTTGATGGCCAAGGATCTGCTGCCCTTTATGCGCAGCGATGCCGAAGCCTTCAGCATGGAGAAAGTGCTACGTCCGGCGGTTGTCGTCCCGGAGAGCAAACGGGTTGACCGGATGCTGAAAGAGTTCCGCTCACAGCGCTATCATATGGCTATCGTTATTGATGAGTTTGGTGGCGTCTCGGGCCTCGTGACCATCGAAGATATTCTTGAGCTGATCGTCGGCGAAATTGAAGATGAGTACGACGAAGAGGAAGATATCGACTTCCGTCAGCTGAGCCGTCACACCTGGACGGTGCGCGCCCTGGCCTCTATTGAAGATTTCAATGAGTCCTTTGGTACCCACTTTAGCGATGAAGAGGTGGACACCATCGGCGGGCTGGTGATGCAGGCCTTTGGCCATCTGCCAGCGCGAGGCGAGTCTATCGACATCGATGGTTACCAGTTTAAAGTCGCCATGGCCGACAGCCGTCGTATTATTCAGGTTCACGTAAAAATGCCAGAAGACGCAGCGCAGCCTAAACTGGACGAGTAATCCACCTGGACGAGTAATGTAAATGGTATTTGCCTCACTGTTTGAGCGTCAGCGCATGCGTTTGCTGCTGGCGCTGTTATTAGGAGCCAGCGGAACGCTGGCTTTTTCTCCTTATGACTTCTGGCCCGCCGCGCTTATCTCCCTTATCGGCCTGCAAGGGCTGACGCTAAATCGTCGCCCGCTACAGGCGGCAGCGATTGGCTATGCGTGGGGGTTTGGTCTCTTTGGCACCGGAATTAACTGGGTCTACGTCAGCATCGCCCAGTTTGGCGGCATGCCGGGGCCGGTCAACGTCTTTCTCGTGGTGCTGCTGGCGGCCTATCTGTCGCTCTATACCGGTCTGTTCGCCGGGATCCTCTCCCGCCTGTGGCCGCGTACCAGCGCCATCCGCGTAGCCATCGCTGCGCCGGTGGTCTGGCAGCTCACTGAGTTCCTGCGCGGCTGGGTGTTAACCGGCTTCCCGTGGCTGCAGTTTGGCTACAGCCAGATTGACGGCCCGCTAAAGGGGCTGGCCCCGGTGATGGGCGTCGAGTCGATCAACTTCCTGCTGATGGTCGTGAGCGGCCTGCTGGTGCTGGCGGCGGCTCACCGCAGCTGGCGCACCCTGGCGGTGGCGGTGGTGCTCTTTGCTCTGCCCTTCCCGCTGCGCTATATCCAGTGGTTTACCCCGGTAACGGAGCGCACCACCCAGGTCTCTCTGGTGCAGGGCAATATTCCGCAGTCCCTAAAGTGGGATGAGGGTCAGCTGGAGAATACGCTGAATATCTATCTCGACGCTACCGAGCGGGAGATGGGCAAGTCGCAGCTGATTATCTGGCCGGAGTCGGCCATTCCGGATCTGGAGATCAACCAGCAGCGCTTCTTAAGCACGATGGACGATCTGCTGCGGGCGAAGGACACGACGCTGATTACCGGCATCGTCGACGCGCGCCTGAACAAGCAGAACCGCTACGACACCTATAACACCATTATTACGCTGGGCAAAGAGAGCGCGTATAACTACAACTCCACGAATCGCTACAACAAAAACCATCTGGTGCCGTTTGGCGAGTTTGTGCCGCTGGAGTCTATTCTGCGTCCGCTGGCCCCGTTCTTCGATCTGCCGATGTCCTCGTTCAGCCGCGGTCCCTACGTGCAGCCGCAGCTCTCAGCCCATGGCTTCGAGCTGACCCCGGCCATCTGCTATGAGATCATCCTCGGCGAGCAGGTGCGGGACAACTTCCGGCCGAATACCGACTTCCTGCTGACCATCTCTAACGATGCCTGGTTCGGTAAGTCCATCGGTCCGTGGCAGCATTTCCAGATGGCGCGGATGCGCTCTCTGGAGCTGGCGCGTCCGCTGCTGCGCAGCACCAACAACGGCATCACCGCCGTGATTGGCCCGCAGGGTGAAATTCAGGCCATGCTGCCGCAGTTCACTCGTCAGGTGCTGACCGCTAAGGTTACGCCGACCACCGGCCTGACGCCGTATGCCCGTATGGGCAACTGGCCGGTGTGGATCCTCACTGCGCTGTTCGGCTTTGGCGCGGTAATTATGAGCCTGCGTCAACGCCGCGTTAAATAATCCTTTCGCATTGCCCGGCGGCACTTCGCTTGCCGGGCCTACCCCTTCATAACCCCTTCTGCATATTTCGACCTGGCACAGCAATTGCTTAATATTATCAGGCAGCTGCGGATCGTTGCCGATGCGCCGTAACGGTGCACCAGCAGTGAACACCTGAAGCACTAAAAAGGTGCAATCGATGTTTTCTGCCTCGAAATGGTGCGGTGCGCTTCGCAAAACGAAACAATAAAGCAGCAAAATGTTTACACCAAGCCACACTAAATGTTAACAAACACGCATAACACTGCATGCTTGTGCTGCAGGATATAACAACACAAACACACACACTGGGTATCAATGCGTCTCTGGCGCTGATGATGAAGGAGTTGGATATGCAATTACGTAAACTGACCGCGGCAATGCTGTTAGTGGGAATGAGCGCCGGTCTGGCACATGCCGAAGACGCCGCCGCGCCAGCTGCTGGCAGCACGCTGGATAAAATTGCCAAGAACGGTGTGATTGTGGTCGGCCACCGTGAGTCTTCCGTCCCGTTCTCTTACTATGACAACCAGCAGAAAGTGGTTGGCTACTCACAGGACTACTCCAACGCGATCGTTGAAGCGGTTAAAAAACAGCTGAACAAACCCGATTTGCAGGTCAAGCTGATCCCGATCACCTCCCAGAACCGTATTCCGCTGCTGCAGAACGGCACCTTTGATTTTGAGTGTGGCTCCACCACTAACAACCTTGAACGTCAGAAGCAGGCCGCCTTCTCTAACACCATTTTCGTGGTCGGCACCCGCCTGCTGGCGAAAAAAGGCGGTGCCATCAAGGACTTCCCGGATCTGAAAGGCAAAGCGGTAGTAGTGACTTCCGGTACCACCTCTGAAGTGCTGCTGCACAAGCTCAACGACGAGCAGAAAATGGATATGCGCATCATCAGCGCGAAAGATCACGGCGACTCCTTCCGTACCCTGGAGAGTGGCCGCGCGGTGGCCTTTATGATGGATGATGCCCTGCTGGCTGGCGAACGCGCGAAGGCGAAGAAGCCAGACAACTGGGAGATCGTCGGCAAGCCGCAGTCTGAAGAAGCCTACGGCTGCATGCTGCGTAAAGATGATCCGCAGTTCAAAAAGCTGATGGATGACACCATCGCCCAGGCGCAGACCTCCGGCGAAGCGGCGAAGTGGTTTGATAAGTGGTTCAAGAACCCGATTCCGCCGAAAAACCTGAACATGAACTTCGAGCTCTCTAACGAGATGCAGACCCTGTTCAAAACGCCAAATGACAAAGCACTTAACTAACTAGAAACACAGGGCGGGTTTTCCTGCCCTCTCGATTGACGGGAAGCACGGACAGACTAGACGCTGGAGGGTCGTTCCCCCATCCGGCGCGACGCTTACGCATAAAAAGGTGCGTAAAGCTTCTCACCAATCTTCGAGGGTAGCGCTGCTACCCTTTTTTTTCTGAGGTACATGTATGTCAATAGACTGGAACTGGGGTATTTTTCTGCAACAGGCCCCGTTCGGCAACACCACCTATTTAGGCTGGCTGTGGAGCGGTTTTCAGGTCACGGTCGCGCTGTCGATTACCGCCTGGATCATCGCATTTCTTGTCGGCTCGCTGTTCGGTATTCTCCGCACCGTGCCCAACCGTTTCCTCTCCGGGCTCGGTACGCTCTACGTTGAGCTATTCCGTAACGTTCCGCTGATCGTACAGTTCTTCACCTGGTACCTTGTTGTGCCTGAGCTGCTGCCGGAAGATCTCGGCATGTGGTTCAAGTCAGAGCTCGACCCGAATATTCAGTTCTTCCTCTCGTCGATGATCTGTCTGGGGCTGTTCACCGCCGCGCGCGTCTGCGAGCAGGTGCGGGCCGCGATTCAGTCGCTGCCGCGCGGGCAAAAGAACGCCGGGCTGGCGATGGGGCTTACGCTGCCGCAGACCTACCGCTATGTGCTGCTGCCTAACGCCTACCGCGTGATTGTGCCGCCGATGACCTCCGAGATGATGAACCTGGTGAAAAACTCCGCCATCGCCTCGACCATCGGGCTGGTGGATATGGCCGCGCAGGCGGGCAAGCTGCTGGACTACTCCGCCCACGCCTGGGAATCCTTTACCGCGATCACCCTCGCCTACGTGCTCATTAACGCCTTCATTATGCTGGTAATGAATCTGGTGGAACGTAAAGTTCGCCTGCCGGGCAATATGGGGAGCAAATAACCATGTATGAATTTGACTGGAGTTCTATTCTCCCGGCGATGCCCTACCTGCTGGACGGGCTGGTCATTACCCTGAAAATTACCATTACCGCGGTGCTGGTCGGCATCGTCTGGGGCACCATTCTGGCGGTGCTGCGCCTGTCGAGCTTTAAGCCGCTCGCCTGGTTTGCTACCGCCTACGTCAACGTGTTCCGCTCTATCCCGCTGGTGATGGTGCTGCTGTGGTTCTATCTGATTGTACCGGGGCTGCTGCAAAACGTGCTCGGGCTGTCGCCAACCACCGATATCCGTCTGATCTCGGCGATGGTCGCCTTCTCGATGTTTGAAGCGGCCTACTACTCGGAGATTATCCGCGCCGGTATTCAAAGTATCTCACGCGGGCAGTCCAGCGCCGCGCTGGCGCTTGGCATGACCCACTGGCAGTCGATGAAGCTTATCATCCTGCCGCAGGCCTTCCGCGCCATGGTGCCGCTGCTGCTCACCCAGGGGATCGTTCTGTTCCAGGATACCTCGCTGGTGTACGTGCTCAGCCTGGCGGACTTCTTCCGTACCGCGTCCACCATCGGTGAGCGTGATGGTACTCAGGTAGAGATGATCCTCTTTGCCGGCGTGGTCTATTTTGCAATTAGTCTCAGTGCTTCACTGTTGGTCAGCTATCTGAAGAAAAGGACAGTTTAATGATTTCCCTGAAAAACGTTTCAAAATGGTATGGTCACTTTCAGGTGCTAACCGACTGCTCCACGGAAGTGAAAAAGGGTGAAGTGGTAGTGGTTTGCGGGCCGTCCGGCTCCGGTAAGTCAACGCTGATTAAAACCGTCAACGGCCTGGAGCCGGTACAGCAGGGTGAGATCCTGGTCAACGGCACCAAGGTCACCGACAAGAAAACCAATCTTGCCGAGCTACGCTCCCACGTTGGGATGGTGTTCCAGCACTTTGAGCTGTTCCCGCACCTGTCGATTATCGAAAACCTCACCCTCGCCCAGGTGAAGGTCCTGAAGCGCAACAAGGCGGCGGCACGCGAGAAAGGTCTCAAGCTGCTGGAGCGCGTCGGTCTCTCTGCCCACGCCGATAAGTTCCCGGCCCAGCTGTCAGGCGGCCAGCAGCAGCGCGTGGCCATTGCCCGTGCTCTGTGCATGGATCCGGTGGCGATGCTGTTTGACGAACCGACCTCTGCGCTCGATCCCGAGATGATCAACGAGGTGCTGGACGTCATGGTGGAGCTGGCGCAGGAGGGAATGACCATGATGGTGGTTACCCACGAGATGGGCTTTGCGCGTAAGGTTGCGACCCGGGTGATCTTTATGGACGAGGGGAAAATCGTCGAGGACTCCGCCAAGGAGGATTTCTTCGCTAATCCAAAATCCGAGCGGGCAAAAGATTTCCTCGCCAAAATCCTGCACTAATTCGGGTAATCGCCGGGCGGCACTGCGTTTGCCCGGCCTACCCATCCTCCATTACGGCTCAAACGGTCGACGCTGGAACTGGTCGTGGCCACACTTCGGACAGAGCGGCAGCGCATCCGGGATGTAGACTGCCAGGTGATAGTGGCACTTCTCACACACTAAATTCCCTAACCCCACCACCTCACCGCTGTGATAGACCCCATGGTGGTTCAGATCCTGGAACACCTCGCGCCACTCCAGCTGGGTTTTATCGGTAATGTCCGCCAGCTCCTGCCACAGGCTCTCTTTAATCACCCGCATAAAGACGCTGTCGGTGACCTCCCCCTGGCTCTCGTTATAGCTGCGGGCAAACTCTTCGAGATCGCGACGCAGGGCACGCGTCAGCTCCTCGACCTCGGTTGGCGTTAACTCGCCCGTCTGGGTGACGCGTAGCCGCGCCTGTTCCACCAGCGCATCGATATCCCGATCGCCACTGCGCAAACGCTCGGTCAGCGTCGTAACCTGTTCACGATAATACTGAGCAACCTTGTTCATCCTTTCGCCTCCGGGCTGGGTAACGTCTTCTAATAATAGACCTTATTTTTCCGCCGCTTTGCCCCCTTTACCACAGCCTGTGTAAATTCGTGCAAGGATGCCCGTCAGCCCTTTTCATCGCCGTCAGCGCGAAAGGCTGTTTTGAAACTGGCGTTTGGGCTATGCTATGCGGATCTTGAACAACACATCTTAATGCTACGCTTGTAGCTGTATTGAAAACAGGACCACTGGCTGCCATGCAAGAGCAATACCGCCCGGAAGAGATAGAATCCAAAGTCCAGCTTCACTGGGAAGAGAAGCGCACATTTGAAGTCACTGAAGATGAGAGCAAAGAGAAGTATTACTGCCTCTCTATGCTTCCCTATCCTTCTGGCCGGCTACACATGGGCCACGTGCGTAACTACACCATTGGCGACGTGATCTCCCGCTATCAGCGCATGCTGGGCAAAAACGTTCTGCAGCCCATCGGCTGGGATGCGTTCGGCCTGCCAGCGGAAGGTGCCGCAGTGAAGAACAACACCGCGCCCGCGCCGTGGACCTACGACAATATCAACTACATGAAAAACCAGCTCAAGATGCTGGGCTTTGGCTACGACTGGAGCCGCGAGCTGGCGACCTGCACCCCGGAATACTACCGCTGGGAGCAGAAGTTCTTCACCGAGTTGTATAAAAAAGGCCTGGTCTACAAGAAGACCTCAGCGGTGAACTGGTGCCCGAACGACCAGACCGTGCTGGCTAACGAGCAGGTGATCGACGGCTGCTGCTGGCGCTGCGACACCAAGGTTGAGCGTAAAGAGATCCCGCAGTGGTTTATCAAAATCACCGCCTACGCTGACGAGCTGCTGAACGACCTGGACCATATGGACCAGTGGCCGGACACCGTTAAAACCATGCAGCGCAACTGGATCGGCCGCTCGGAAGGCGTTGAGATCACCTTTGACGTCGAGAACAGCGACGACAAGCTGACCGTCTACACCACCCGTCCAGACACCTTTATGGGCGTCACCTACCTGGCGGTTGCCGCGGGCCACCCGCTGAGCACCCAGGCGGCGGCCTATAACCCGGCGCTGGGCGACTTCATTGCCGAATGCCGCAACACCAAGGTTGCCGAAGCAGATATGGCGACCATGGAGAAAAAAGGCGTCGACACCGGCGTGCGCGCTATTCACCCGCTGACCGGCGAAGCGATCCCGGTCTGGGCAGCGAACTTCGTGCTGATGGAGTACGGCACCGGCGCAGTGATGGCCGTTCCGGGCCACGATCAGCGCGACTACGAGTTTGCCACCAAATATGGCTTAGAGATCAAGCCGGTTATCCTGGCCGCTGACGGCACGCCGCCGGATCTCAGCGCGCAGGCGCTGACCGAAAAAGGCGTGCTGTTTAACTCCGGCGAGTTTGACGGTCTGGGCTTTGAAGCCGCGTTTAACGCCATTGCCGACAAGCTGGCGGCTAACGGCGTCGGCGAGCGTAAGGTTAACTTCCGTCTGCGCGACTGGGGCGTCTCCCGTCAGCGCTACTGGGGCGCACCCATCCCGATGGTCACCCTGGAGGATGGCACCGTGCTGCCGACCCCGGAAGATCAGCTGCCGGTTATTCTGCCGGAAGACGTGGTGATGGACGGCATTACCAGCCCGATCAAAGCCGATCCGGAGTGGGCGAAAACCACCGTCAACGGCCAGCCAGCGCTGCGTGAAACCGACACCTTCGACACCTTTATGGAGTCCTCCTGGTACTATGCGCGCTACACCTGCCCGCAGTACAACGAGGGTATGCTGGATCCGAACGCCGCCAACTACTGGCTGCCGGTGGATATCTACATCGGCGGGATTGAACACGCCATTATGCACCTGCTCTACTTCCGCTTCTTCCACAAGCTGATGCGCGATGCAGGCATGGTGAACTCTGATGAGCCAGCGAAGCAGCTGCTCTGCCAGGGCATGGTGCTGGCAGACGCCTTCTACTACGTAGGCGTAAACGGCGAGCGTAACTGGGTCTCCCCGAAAGAGGCGATCGTTGAGCGCGATGAGAAAGGCCGCATCGTGAAAGCGCAGGACGCGGCGGGTCATGAGCTGGTCTATACCGGCATGAGCAAGATGTCCAAGTCGAAAAACAACGGCATCGACCCGCAGGAGATGGTAGAGCGCTACGGCGCGGATACCGTGCGTCTGTTTATGATGTTCGCCTCCCCGGCGGATATGACGCTTGAGTGGCAGGAGTCCGGCGTAGAGGGGGCAAATCGCTTCCTGAAGCGCGTCTGGAAACTGGTCTACGAGCACACTTCGCAGGGCGACGCCCCGGCGCTGGACGTTACTGCACTGAGCGAAGATCAGCAGGCGCTGCGTCGTGACGTGCATAAAACTATTGCCAAAGTGACCGATGATATCGGTCGCCGTCAGACCTTCAACACCGCCATTGCGGCGATCATGGAGCTGATGAACAAGCTGGCGAAAGCGCCGCTGGAAGGCGAGCAGGATCGCGCCCTGATGCAGGAGGCGCTGCTGGCCGTAGTGCGTATGCTGAACCCGTTCACTCCGCACGCCAGCTTCACCCTGTGGCAGGAGCTGAAAGGCGAAGGCGATATCGACAACGCGCCGTGGCCGGTAGCGGATGAGCAGGCGATGGTCGAGAACACCACCCTGGTCGTCGTACAGGTAAACGGTAAAGTACGCGGTAAAATCACCGTGCCGGTCGACGCCAGCGAAGAGCAGGTGCGCGAGCGCGCAGGTCAGGAGCCGCTGGTAGCAAAATATCTTGATGGCGTTACCGTACGTAAAGTGATTTACGTTCCAGGTAAACTGCTTAATCTGGTCGTTGGCTAAGCGCGGGAGGAAGCGTGCGATTTCTAACAACACTCTTGTTGTCATTGGCGGTGCTGGCCACCGCCGGATGTGGTTGGCACCTGCGTAACAGCTCAGCCATTCCTGCTGAGATGAAAACGATGATTTTCGACTCAGGGGATCCTAACGGCCCGCTCAGCCGCGCGGTACGTGCGCAGCTGCGCCTGAACGGCGTGACGCTGGTAGAGAAGAGCTCCGTGCGCCAGGATGTGCCCTCCCTGCGTCTGGGTTCGTCATCGGTGAGTCAGGACACCGCCTCCATCTTCCGTGACGGCCGTACGGCTGAATACCAGATGGTGATGAGGGTCCAGGCTTCGGTACTGATCCCAGGTCAGGGTATCTATCCGTTGAGCACCACCGTTTATCGTTCATTCTTCGATAATCCGCAGACCGCGCTGGCGAAAGATGCCGAGCAGGAGATGATCGTCAACGAAATGTACGATAAAGCCGCTCAGCAGCTGATCCGTCAGCTGCCAAGCGTGCAAACGGCTGAGAAGCAGGAGAAGATTGCGGAAGCCAAAGCAGAAGCCAAAGCGACCGACACCTCTTCCCGCGTCTCAACCACGCTGGGTAACTGATGTTAAAGCTGTACCCTGAACAGCTCCGCGCGCAGCTCAATGAAGGGCTGCGCGCGGCGTATCTGCTGCTTGGCAACGATCCGTTGCTGCTGCAGGAGAGCCAGGATGCGGTGCGTCAGGTTGCCGCCGCCCAGGGCTTTGATGAGCACCACACCGTTACCCTGGATGCCAGCACCGACTGGACCGCGCTTTTCTCCCTCTGCCAGGCTATGAGCCTGTTCGCCAGCCGCCAGACGCTGCTACTCCAACTGCCGGACAACGGGCCCAATGCGGCCATCAATGAACAGCTCGCCACCCTGACAGGACTGCTGCATGACGATCTGCTGCTGATCGTGCGGGGCAATAAGCTCACCAAGGCGCAGGAGAATGCCGCCTGGTTTACCGCCCTGGCTAACCGCGCCGTGCTGGTCACCTGCCAGACGCCGGAGCAGGCTCAGCTGCCGCGCTGGGTCGCCAATCGCGCAAAACAGAACCATCTCCAGCTTGATGACGCCGCCAACCAGCTGCTCTGCTACTGCTATGAGGGTAATCTGCTGGCGCTGGCGCAGGCGCTGGATCGTCTCTCTCTACTCTGGCCCGACGGCAAGCTCACCCTGCCCCGCGTTGAGCAGGCGGTGAACGATGCCGCGCACTTTACCCCCTTCCACTGGGTGGATGCCCTGCTGGCGGGCAAGAGCAAACGCGCCCTGCATATTTTGCAGCAGCTGAAGCTTGAGGCCAGCGAGCCGGTGATCCTCCTGCGTACCTTGCAGCGTGAACTGCTGCAGCTGGTGACCTTAAAGCGCCAGATGGCGCAGACTCCGCTGCGCACCCTCTTTGACAAACACCGGGTGTGGCAGAACCACCGCGCCGTCACCACCGAGGCGCTAAACCGCCTGAGCCATACCCAGCTTCGCCAGGCAGTGCATCTCCTGAGCCGCACCGAACTCACCGTAAAGCAGGACTACGGCCAGTCGGTTTGGGCCGAGCTGGAAGGGCTCTCTCTGCTACTCTGTCATAAGACACTGGCGGACGTTTTTATCGATGGATGATATGAATCAGCTGCAGGCGCTGTTTGGCGGGACCTTCGATCCCGTCCACTACGGCCACCTTTTACCGGTAGAGGCGCTGGCAGAGGCGATTAATCTCGAACGGGTTATCATTATGCCCAATAACGTGCCGCCCCACCGCCCGCAGCCGGAGGCCACCAGCCAGCAGCGTAAGACCATGCTGGCGCTGGCTATCAACGATCGTCCGCTGTTCACCCTCGACGAGCGGGAACTGCAGCGCGACACGCCGTCTTACACGGCGGAAACGCTGGCGCTATGGCGTCAGGAGAGCGGCCCCGCCCGCCCGCTGGCGTTTATTATCGGCCAGGATTCGCTGCTCAGCTTCCCGACCTGGTACCGCTACGACAGCATTCTTAGCTACTGCCATCTGATTGTCTGCCGCCGTCCCGGCTATGCGCTGGAGATGCACGATGCAACGCACCAGAGTTGGCTAGAGCAGCATCTCACTACCGATGCCCGCGAGCTGCATACCCTGCCCGCCGGAAAAATTTTTCTCGCGCAAACCCCGTGGTTCGACATCTCTGCCACGCAAATCCGTCAGCGGCTACAGCAGAACCAGCCCTGTGACGATCTGCTCCCACCCGCCGTGCTCGACTACATTGTGCAGCAGGGTCTGTATCGCTAAGCCTGGGATTAATTCATTAGAAGATTGACACGATCGTCAAGACTGCTATTCTCCGCTGCCAGACTTTTCCCTCCGCAGCAGTTCCATAGAAATTGTTTTACAAAAATGGCGATGCAATCTTGTGCGGAGGGTGGGATGATAGCCCACTTTCAGACACATATGGGCAACTCTTGTCCCGAAAAGGCCGGGCTTCAGGTATACTGGCTGACTATCTATTGAATATCGTTATTTGCATCCACCCAGGGGGAACACTTGCAGGGTAAAGCACTCCAGGATTTTGTTATCGACAAAATTGATGACCTGAAAGGTCAGGACATCGTCACCTTAGACGTTAAAGGTAAATCAAGCATCACCGACTGCATGATCATCTGCACCGGTACCTCGACGCGTCACGTTGTCTCTATCGCTAACCATGTGGTTCAGGAATCCCGCGCTGCTGGCCTGATCCCGTTTGGCGTAGAAGGCGAAAACGTTGCCGACTGGGTCGTGGTCGATCTGGGTGATGTCATTGTCCACGTTATGCAGGAAGAGAGCCGTCAGCTCTATGAGCTGGAAAAGCTCTGGGGTTAATGGGTGAAGCTGCAACTGGTCGCCGTCGGCACGAAAATGCCCGACTGGGTACAAACCGGCTTTACTGAATATCTGCGTCGATTTCCGAAAGATATGCCGTTTGAGCTGGTAGAGATCCCTGCCGGCAAGCGCGGCAAAAATGCCGACATCAAACGTATCCTTGATAAAGAGGGTGAGCTTATGCTCGCTGCGGCTGGAAAAAACCGCATCGTCACCCTCGATATTCCAGGCAAGCCCTGGGATACGCCGCAGCTGGCCATCGAGCTGGAGCGCTGGAAGCAGGACGGACGCGACGTCAGCCTGCTGATCGGCGGTCCGGAAGGGTTATCCCCCGCCTGCAAAGCGGCAGCAGAACAAAGTTGGTCACTCTCTGCGTTAACGCTCCCCCACCCGCTGGTCCGGGTTCTGGTGGCTGAAAGCCTCTATCGCGCATGGAGCATTACGACCAACCATCCCTATCACCGTGAGTAACGAAGAGCCTTAGGTAGATTAAGCAGCGGATGAAATTACAGAACTCTTTTCGCGACTATACGGCTGAGTCCGCGCTGTTTGTGCGCAGGGCGATTGTCGCCTTTACAGGGATCCTGCTGCTCAGCGGCGTACTCGTCGCCAACCTCTATAATCTGCAGATCGTCCGTCACACCGACTACCAGACGCGCTCCAACGAAAACCGTATCAAGCTGGTGCCGATTGCCCCGAGCCGCGGCATTATCTATGACCGCAACGGTACCCCGCTGGCGCTCAACCGCACCATCTACCAGGTTGAGATGATGCCTGAGAAGGTGGATAACGTGCAGCAGACGCTGGATGCGCTGCGTGACGTAGTCGATCTCAACGATGATGACATCGCCAATTTCAAAAAAGAGCGCGCCCGCTCGCACCGTTTCACCTCTATTCCGGTGAAGTCTAACCTGACGGAAGTCCAGGTGGCGCGCTTTGCAGTTAACCAGTACCGCTTCCCCGGCGTAGAAGTGAAAGGCTACAAGCGTCGCTTCTATCCCTACGGCTCTGCCCTGACCCACGTTATCGGCTACGTATCGAAAATCAACGATAAAGACGTGGAACGCCTCGATAAAGAGGGGATCCTCGCCAACTATGCGGCCACGCACGATATCGGCAAGCTGGGCATTGAGCGCTACTACGAGAACGTCCTTCACGGCCAGACCGGCTATGAAGAGGTTGAGGTTAACAACCGTGGCCGCGTGATCCGCCAGCTGAAAGAGGTGCCGCCCCAGGCCGGGCATGACATCTACCTGACGCTGGATCTCAAGCTGCAAACCTATATTGAAACCCTGCTTGAGGGGAGCCGTGCGGCGGTCGTGGTCACCGATCCGCGCACCGGCGGCATTCTGGCGCTGGTTTCCATGCCAAGCTACAACCCAAACCTGTTTGTTGACGGGATCTCCAGCAAGGATTACAACGGCCTGCTGCACGATCCCAACACGCCGCTGATTAACCGTGCTACCCAGGGCGTCTATCCCCCGGCGTCCACCGTTAAGCCTTATGTCGCGGTGTCGGCGCTGAGCGCGGGCGTGATTAACCGCAATACCAGCCTGTTTGACCCCGGCTGGTGGCAGCTCCCCGGCTCTGAGAAGCGCTATCGCGACTGGAAAAAGTGGGGCCACGGCCACCTGAACGTCACCAAATCGCTGGAAGAGTCCGCCGATACCTTCTTCTACCAGGTCGCCTACGACATGGGGATCGATCGCCTCGGGGAGTGGATGAGTAAATTTGGCTACGGCCACTATACCGGCATCGATCTCTCAGAGGAGCGCTCCGGGAACATGCCGACCCGCGAGTGGAAGCTAAAACGCTTTAAGAAGCCATGGTACCAGGGCGACACCATTCCAGTGGGCATCGGCCAGGGCTACTGGACGGCGACGCCGATCCAGATGAGCAAGGCAATGATGATCCTGATTAACGATGGCATCGTCAAAGTCCCGCATCTGTTGATGAGCACGGCGCAGAACGGCCAGCAGGTGCCCTGGAAGCAGCCTGAGCAGCCGCCGGTGGGCGATATCCACTCTGGCTACTGGGAGATTGCCAAAGACGGTATGTACGGCGTGGCCAACCGTGCCAACGGCACGGCGCACAAATATTTTGCTAATGCGCCTTATAAAGTGGCGGCGAAATCCGGTACGGCACAGGTGTTTGGCCTGAAGGCCAACGAAACCTATAACGCCCATAAAATTGCCGAACGCCTGCGCGACCATAAGTTGATGACGGCGTTTGCCCCCTATGACCATCCCCAGGTCGCGGTGGCGATCATTCTGGAAAACGGCGGTGCAGGCCCGGCAGTCGGGACCATCATGCGCCAGATCCTCGACCACATTATGCTGGGCGATAACAACACCGACCTGCCCGCCGAGAATCCAGCGGCCACGGCGGCTGAGGACCAATAACCATGACGGATAATCCGAACAAAAAATCGTTCTGGGATAAAATCCACATCGATCCGGCGCTGCTGCTGATCGTTCTTGCGCTGCTGTTCTACAGCGCCATCGTAATCTGGAGCGCCAGCGGCCAGGATGTCGGCATGACCGAGCGCAAAGTGGGCCAGATCGCCATGGGCCTGGTGGTAATGGTGGTGATGGCGCAGATCCCGCCCCGCGTCTATGAGGGATGGGCCCCCTATCTCTACATCTTTTGCGTGATCCTGCTGGTGGCGGTTGACGCCTTTGGTGCCATCTCGAAAGGGGCGCAGCGCTGGCTCGATTTAGGCATCGTGCGCTTTCAGCCCTCGGAGATTGCAAAAATCGCCGTCCCGCTGATGGTGGCGCGCTTTATCAACCGCGACGTCTGCCCGCCCTCGCTGAAAAATACCGGCATTGCGCTGGTGCTGATCTTCATGCCTACCCTGCTGGTTGCCGCGCAGCCGGACCTCGGGACCTCGATTCTGATCGCCCTGTCGGGCCTGTTTGTGCTCTTCCTGTCGGGCCTGAGCTGGCGGCTGATTGGCATTGCCGCCCTGCTGCTAGCGGCATTTATCCCGATCCTCTGGTTCTTCCTGATGCACGACTATCAGCGCCAGCGCGTTATGATGCTGCTCGATCCAGAAACCGATCCGCTGGGCGCAGGCTATCATATTATTCAGTCTAAAATTGCTATTGGCTCCGGCGGCCTGCGCGGCAAAGGCTGGCTGCACGGCACCCAGTCGCAGCTTGAGTTTCTGCCTGAGCGCCATACCGACTTTATCTTCGCCGTACTGGGCGAGGAGCTGGGTCTGGTGGGGATCCTGATCCTGCTGGCGCTTTACCTGCTGCTGATTATGCGCGGCCTGTGGATCGCCGCCCATGCGCAGACCACCTTTGGCCGCGTGATGGCCGGGGGCTTAATGCTGATTTTATTCGTTTATGTGTTTGTTAATATTGGTATGGTGAGCGGTATTTTACCGGTGGTAGGGGTGCCCTTACCGTTGGTAAGCTACGGGGGCTCAGCCCTGATAGTGCTTATGGCCGGGTTTGGTATCGTAATGTCGATCCATACCCACAGAAAAATGTTGTCGAAAAGCGTATAAGAGGTTCGCAATGCGGAAGCTTTGCCTTGCAGTTTGCGTAGCAGCAGGATTACTCACAGCGTGTTCAAGTAACGACGAGAGCCAGCAGCCCACAGCCGCTGCGCCGCAGCCTGCGGTCTGTAACGGCCCGACGGTGGAGATCGGCGGGGCTGAACCACGCTACGAGCCGCTGAACCCCTCGGCGAATCAGGACTACGAGCGCGATGGAAAATCCTACAAGATTGTGCAGGACACCTCGCGCTTTACCCAGGCCGGTCTCGCCGCTATCTACGATGCGGAGCCAGGCAGCAACCTGACCGCCTCCGGCGAAGCTTTCGACCCGATGCAGCTGACGGCGGCCCATCCGACGCTGCCGATCCCCAGCTACGCGCGTATTACCAACCTCTCTAACGGCCGGATGGTGGTGGTGCGCATCAACGATCGCGGCCCCTATGGCAACGACCGGGTGATCTCCCTCTCCCGCGCCGCTGCCGACCGGCTGAACAACTCCAACAATACTAAAGTGCGGATCGATCCAATTATCGTCTCTCAGGATGGTTCGTTCTCAGGTCCGGGCACGGTGTGTACCACTATCGCCCAGCAGACCTATGCCCTGCCCGATCGTCCCGATCTGAGCGGCGGCATGGGCAGCGCCTCTTCCGCGCCGCAGCCCGCCCAGCCTGCGGCAGATGTCCGCCCTATCAGTAACGATACGCTGCAAAGCGATGGCGCAGCTGGCGCACCGGTTGGCGGCAGCGGCTTCCTCGGCGCACCGACCACGCTGGCGTCCGGCGTGCTGGAGGGCAACGAACCCGCTGCGCCAGTACAGCCGCAGCCGTCCGTCGCTGCTCCGGCCCCCGCGGCCGCCCCTGTTGCTGCTGCACCTGCGGCAGCGGCACCGGTGACGGCTCCTGGCTCCGTTCAGGGTAGCGCACCCGCAGCGGCCCCTGCCCCAGCACCTGCGGCCACCGCCGGTGGTTACGTTGTGCAGGTGGGTGCCGTCAGCGACAAAGCACGCGCCGAGCAGTACCAGCAGCGTCTGGTCCAGCAGTTTGACGTGCCGGGACGCGTGACGCAGAACGGTGCGGTCTGGCGTATCCAGCTCGGCCCGTTCAGCAGCAAAGCCGATGCCAGCGCGCTTCAGCAGCGTTTGCAGAGTGAAGCGCAGCTGCAATCATTTATTACCAGCGCCCAATAAGCGCTTCATGGGGCATCTGACTTTGTCAACTTGTGTCAGTTTCAGTCACAAAGTCATGCGGAAAGTCAGATGCCTGCCGGTATAGCTTTTGCTATAGTAAGGCACTTTTTTTAATTTCATCACGGATGTCGTTGTTCTGACCATGAAGACCACTTTTTCCGTTCGTCTCGTGAAGCGCCTGGCGCTCACCACCGCGCTGGCCGCCGCCACGCTCTCCGCTGCCCATGCTGATGATCTGAACATCAAAACCATGATCCCGGGCGTTCCGCAAATTGACGCAGAGTCGTATATTCTGATCGACTACAACTCTGGCAAAGTGCTGGCGGAACAGAACGCCGACGCGCGCCGCGATCCGGCCAGCCTGACCAAAATGATGACCAGCTACGTCATCGGTCAGGCGATGAAGGCGGGTAAATTCAAAGAGACGGACCTGGTCACCATCGGCAACGATGCCTGGGCCACCGGCAACCCGGTCTTTAAAGGCTCATCGCTGATGTTCCTGAAGCCTGGCATGCAGGTGCCGGTCTCCCAGCTGATCCGTGGTATCAACCTGCAGTCCGGCAACGACGCCTGTGTGGCAATGGCTGACTATGTCGCCGGTAGCCAGGACGCCTTCGTTGGCCTGATGAACAGCTACGTGACCGCGCTGGGACTGAAAAACTCCCACTTCCAGACGGTGCACGGTCTCGACGCTGATGGTCAGTTCAGCTCCGCGCGCGACATGGCGCTGATTGGCCAGGCGCTGATCCGCGATGTACCGAACGAGTACACCATCTACAAAGAGAAAGAGTTCACCTTTAACGGGATCCGCCAGACCAACCGCAACGGCCTGCTGTGGGATAACAGCCTGAACGTTGACGGAATCAAAACCGGTCATACTGACAAGGCGGGCTACAACCTGGTGGCGTCGGCAACCGAAGGCCAGATGCGCCTGATCTCCGCCGTGATGGGTGGCCGCACCTTTAAAGGCCGTGAAGCCGAAAGTAAAAAGCTGCTGACCTGGGGCTTCCGTTTCTTTGAAACCGTTAACCCAATCAAAGCAGGCAAAGAGTTTGCCTCTGAGCCAGCCTGGTTTGGCGACAGCGATCGCGCCTCGCTGGGTGTCGATAAAGACGTCTACCTGACCATTCCGCGCGGCCGCATGAAGGATCTGAAGGCCAGCTACGTGCTGAGCAACAGCGAGCTGCACGCGCCGCTGGCAAAAAATCAGGTTGTCGGCACCATCAACTTCCAGCTTGATGGGAAAACCATTGAGCAGCGTCCGCTGGTCGTTCTACAGGAGATCCCAGAGGGGAATTTCTTCGGCAAAATCATTGATTACATCAAATTGATGTTCCACCACTGGTTTGGTTAAAAAATAGACACTTGAAAGTGTGATTTCTATCCCCATATACTATGCATTCATTAAATATGCATAGTCGACACTCCCGCCCTCTGGCGGGAGTTGTTCTTTTATTACGCCGGAGCTGACATGAAAACCAAACTTAACGAACTGCTTGAATTCCCAACCCCCTTTACCTACAAAGTGATGGGTCTGGCGAAACCTGAGCTGGTTGATCAGGTGGTGGAAGTGGTGCAGCGCCATGCGCCAGGTGATTACTCTCCGCAGGTAAAACCGAGCAGCAAAGGCAACTACCACTCGGTCTCTATCACCATTACCGCTACGCACATTGAGCAGGTTGAAACGCTGTACGAAGAGCTCGGCAATATCGAAATCGTTCGTATGGTGCTGTAATCGTCCTGCGCCAATCTGCTGACGTGTTGCCCGGCGCTGGCCGGGGAACACCCTCCCTGTGATATACTCGCCCTACCTTTTGTTCTCCTTCGGAGATGCTGTTTTGCTTCAGGATACGATCCTTATCCGCCATCTGGGCTTGCAACCTTACGCGCCTGTTTCCGAGGCGATGCACACCTTTACCGATAACCGTGATGCCAACACCCCCGATGAAGTGTGGCTGGTCGAGCACGAGCCGGTGTTCACTCAGGGGCAGGCCGGTAAAGCGGAACATCTGCTGATGCCCGGTGATATTCCCGTTATTCAGAGCGATCGCGGTGGTCAGGTGACCTATCACGGCCCCGGCCAGCAGGTGATGTATGTGCTGCTGGATCTTAAACGCCGCAAGCTGGGCGTGCGCGAGCTGGTGACCGTGCTTGAGCAGACCGTGGTGAACACGCTGGCCGAGCTGGATATTGATGCCCATCCGCGTGCAGATGCGCCTGGGGTGTACGTTGGTGAGAAGAAGATCTGCTCGCTGGGCCTGCGGATCCGCAAAGGCTGTTCGTTTCACGGACTGGCACTCAACATCGCCATGGATCTTGCGCCGTTCCGCCGGATCAACCCCTGCGGCTATGCGGGCATGGAGATGGCCCAGGTCAGCGAGTGGATTAACGCGGCAACCCCCGCCACGCTTGCCCCGCGACTTATCGCAAACTTACTCACGCTGCTAAATAATCCCCCACATCAATATATTAGCGAATAATATATCCTATATCCGCTGATAATTTTTTATCGGCGGTCTAAAAATCTCATTGACCCTCCGAATAAAAACACCGATCCTGTCATTTGATGCCCCTGTTACTAAAGGGTAATTAAGG
This sequence comes from Pseudescherichia vulneris NBRC 102420, assembly GCF_000759795.1. Lineage (GTDB taxonomy): Bacteria > Pseudomonadota > Gammaproteobacteria > Enterobacterales > Enterobacteriaceae > Pseudescherichia > Pseudescherichia vulneris. The sequence goes on along the minus strand of NZ_BBMZ01000013.1, from coordinate 26,217 downwards.
TTACATCGGACATGCTGCTTTGTTAGGTGACCTTTTGGCAGCTCACTATACAACCTGCCTAATTATTAAATTGTTGAAATACAATGGAATGCGCGTATCCACGCGGTATGTGGGTACAGAGATGACACAAGAATATAATTTCAACTATCATTCATAATGTGAATGAATATGGAGTTTGAGCGTGGATGATAACGGTCTGTCGGATAAACGAATAGCCGAGCGTCGCGAAGAGGATAAACCCCAAATCTTCCGTACGCTGCGCAATATCGATCTCAATTTATTGACGATCTTTGAAGCCGTATATGTTCATAAGGGTATCGTCAACGCGGCGAAGGTACTTAACCTGACGCCCTCAGCGATTAGCCAGTCGATCCAGAAACTACGCGCCATCTTTCCCGATCCGCTGTTTATCCGTAAAGGTCAGGGGGTCACGCCTACGGCCTATGCGACGCATTTGCATGAATACGTTAGCCTTGGACTGGAGTCGATCCTTGGCGCACTGGATCTTACCGGCAGCTATGATAAACAGCGGACCATTACTATCGGGACGCCGCCCTCGCTGGGTACCCTGCTGATCCCACCCATTTACAAGGCGATAAAAGCGGCGCATCCGCACCTGCTGATCCGTAATATCCCCATTCTGGACGCGGAGAATCAGCTCGGCCAGTTCCAGACGGATCTGATCATCGATACGCATGTCACGGGCACCCGGACGCTTAACCACCACGTTTTATATCACGACCAGCTGATCCTGATCTGTCGCAAAGACCACCCCTGCCTCCAGCAGCCGCTGACGGAAGAGACGCTGAGCCAGTATGAACATACGCTGCTTATGCTAGAGGGGCAGAGCATGAGCACCATGCGGCAGAAGGTACGGGAGCTGTTCCCGGAGCAGCCGGTGAGCTTTAGCAGTTACAATATGTTTACAATCGCGGCACTTATTAGCCACAGCGATATGCTGGGTTTGATGCCGTCACGCCTGTTCAGCTTCTTTAACTCCTGTTGGCCTCTGACGGAAATCGATTTCCCGCCATTGCACAACGCCACGGTAGAGGTTTCCCTCTATTACAACAAGTTAAGCCTGCGCGATCCGGTGCTGGAGAACGTGATTAGCGTGATTCGGAATGCCTTCGAGAAAGAATAGCCGCCAGGGCTGATGCCCGACGATGGCTGGACATAGAGCACAAAACAACAACTATTTTACAATTTGCCGGGCCGGCAGGCTGCTTTATCGCCTCCAGAGATGATATACTGCCGCCCAGCTGATTCAAAAATAGTTGAGAAGTACAACATTCCCTTGAATTGAAACACTCCCTTCGTTATTCGCAACTGGAACACGCACGCTATGAGTAAACCCATTGTGATGGAACGCGGTGTTAAATACCGCGATGCCGATAAAATGGCCCTTATCCCGGTTAAAAACGTGGTAACAGAGCGTGAAGCCCTGTTAAGAAAACCGGAGTGGATGAAGATCAAACTGCCGGCAGACTCCTCCCGCATCCAGGGTATTAAAGCGGCCATGCGTAAAAACGGCCTGCATTCTGTCTGTGAAGAGGCGTCCTGCCCTAACCTGGCGGAGTGTTTCAATCACGGTACGGCGACCTTCATGATCCTGGGTGCCATCTGTACCCGCCGCTGCCCCTTCTGCGACGTTGCCCACGGTCGCCCGGTCGCGCCCGATGCCAATGAGCCGCTGAAGCTGGCGCAGACGATTGCCGACATGGCGCTGCGCTATGTGGTGATCACCTCCGTTGACCGCGACGATCTGCGCGACGGCGGTGCTCAGCACTTTGCCGACTGCATCAGCGCGATTCGCGAGAAAAACCCGAGCATCCGCATCGAGACCCTGGTTCCTGACTTCCGAGGCCGTATGGATCGTGCGCTGGATATCCTCTCCGCCACGCCGCCGGACGTCTTTAACCACAACCTGGAGAACGTGCCGCGTATCTACCGCAAGGTACGTCCAGGCGCGGACTACAACTGGTCCCTGAAGCTGCTGGAGCGCTTTAAAGAGGCGCATCCGGATATCCCGACCAAATCCGGCCTGATGGTTGGCCTGGGCGAGACCAATGAAGAGATCGTTGATGTGATGCGCGACCTGCGCCGCCACGGTGTGACCATGCTGACCCTCGGCCAGTATCTGCAGCCAAGCCGTCACCATCTGCCGGTACAGCGCTACGTCAGTCCGGAAGAGTTTGATGAGATGAAAGCCGAAGCGCTGGCGATGGGCTTCACCCATGCGGCCTGCGGCCCGTTTGTTCGCTCCTCTTACCATGCTGATTTGCAGGCAAAAGGGATCGAAGTAAAATAGTTCAGCAATAACTGCTTACACTATCGCGATAAAAAAACCGGCCTGTGCGCCGGTTTTTTTTATCGCAAGCCATCTGGCATTGCCATTACTCTTTGTGAGAGAGCTTTTCTGCCGCGATGTCACCGTCGGCGCTCTTTTTCGCGCTGGTGTCATCGTCATTCATCGCTTTCTTAAAGCCTTTAATGGCTGCGCCAAGGTCACCGCCGAGGGTACGCAATTTCTTCGTCCCAAACAGCAAAACAACCAGTGCGGCAACTACCAGCAGCTTAGTAATACTAATCTCACCCATAAATACCTTCTTTACTGAAAACAGGCTGCGAAATGCGCCGTTGAAACCTGACGCTATTAACGGACATTCGGCGCGCGCACACAATAGCAATCTGTAACAAGGTGAATCAAGTGTTGTTTAAAAAAACATCACAATAACTGCGGGGGCGCAAAGCGGCGATGGCGCAGAATGGGCAATTTTTCCCGCGTCTCCTGCACGCGTGTGGCGCTCACCTCGGCGAAAATCAGCTGCGCCTCCTGGGCCGCCGCCGCGACGGTGACGCCCTGGGGATCGACAATGCGGCTCTGGCCAATGTTTTTATTACCGCACTCGCCGGCGGCCACCAGATAGCAGGTGGTGTCCAGCGCCCGCGCCGCCAGCAGCGTCGTCCAGTGATGCTCCTTCAGCGGCCCACGCACCCATGCAGCGGGGAGCACCAGCAGATCGGCACCCTGTAAGGCCAGACTTAACGCCAGCTCAGGAAAGCGCAGATCGTAACAGGTCATCAGCCCAACCTTCATGCCTGCTACCTCAATCAGCGGAGGGATCGCGCTGCCCGCATCCACCCGGCTCGACTCAAGGATGCTGAAGGCATCGTAGAGATGCAGCTTGGCATAGCGAGCAATAATATGTCCTGCCCGCAGCACGACCAGGGTATTTACCGCCCTGCCCTCGGTAGACGGCACATGGATAGTCAGCACCGTGGTCATGGCGTTCTTCCGGCTCTCTGCCCGCAGCTGCGTCAAGAAGCCCCCGTCCAACGGCTGGGCCGACGCTACCGAGAGGCCCGGATCGCTGTCGCTGCGGGCCAGCAGCGCTTCAGGCAGCACCAGCAGCGCGGCCCCCTGCCTTGCCGCCTGCGCCATCAGCGCGACACAGGTACGGGCATTGTTCTCCCACTCCGGCGTTACTACAAACTGTCCCGCTGCCACAATCATCTTCTCGCCCCTCTGTCCGTTGCGTTAAACTTAACGACCTGACACATCAAATAGCAGGAATTGGCGGTGATACAACTGTTTTTTGCGGTTTTTATCGGCGGCGGGACCGGCAGCGTGCTGCGCTGGTTTCTCGGCATGAGGCTCAATCCGTTACATCATGCGATCCCTATCGGCACGCTGACGGCTAACCTGGCCGGGGCGTTTATTATTGGGATGGGGCTGGCGTGGTTTAACCGAATGACGCATATCGATCCGCTGTGGAAGCTGCTCATTACTACCGGCTTTTGCGGCGGACTGACCACCTTCTCCACCTTTTCCGCTGAGGTGGTGTTCCTGTTGCAGGACGGGCGTGCGGGCTGGGCGTTGCTGAACGTCACGGTGAACCTGCTGGGCTCGTTTGCTATGACGGCGCTGGCCTTTTGGCTGGTCTCAGCCACGCACGCGCAGTGATGGCAAATACGTCGGGTGGCGCTGCGCTTACCCGACCTACGAAACTATCCGACCCAGTGAATTCAGGCGAAAAAAAACCCGCTTTTCAGCGGGTTTTAGAGTTCTGTCTTATCGCTAACTTAGATAGGCATTACGTTAGCAGCAGAAGGGCCTTTGGCACCGTTAGTGATTTCAAACTCTACGCGCTGACCTTCAGCCAGAGTTTTGAAACCATTGCTCTGGATTGCAGAGAAGTGTACGAACACGTCTTTGCTGCCATCTTCCGGAGTAATGAAACCGAATCCTTTGGACTCATTAAACCACTTAACGTTACCTTTAATCTTAGACATCAAAATTACCTTTACATGAAAAACGACACAAATGCTGTGTCGGGTATCAGTACAACAATTGTCATGACTTTTGTCCAGTCGATATTCGTTAAAAAGTGATAAATGTCGCTATCTTTTTTTATCCAGCTGCAATATTTGCTGTTTTTTCAACGCGGAAGTGCGATGGATTAAGAAACAGCGCGCCGGGGCGACAAAATATCTACCTGGTTAACTAATTCGCCAGATAATCCGCGCTACTTCGCTATTTATTGATTTTAGTCAGCTACCGGCTCGCTCCTGTTGGGCACATTGCATGCCTTAATGATGCGAGGGAACCATGTTAACGTTTATTGAACTCCTGCTGGGCGTGGTAGTGATTGTTGGCGTTGCGCGCTATATCATCAAAGGCTACTCGGCGACGGGCGTGCTCTTTGTCGGCGGCCTGGTGCTGCTGATTGCCAGCGCGCTGATGGGGCATAAGATTCTGCCGTCGAGCGCCACCAGCACCGGCTACAGCGCTACCGATATTGTTGAATATATCAAGATCCTGCTGATGAGCCGCGGCGGCGATCTTGGCATGATGATCATGATGTTGTGCGGGTTCGCCGCCTATATGACCCATATCGGCGCAAATGATATGGTGGTCAAGCTGGCCTCAAAACCGCTGCGCTATATCAACTCGCCCTATATCCTGATGATTGCGGCCTACTTCGTGGCCTGCCTGATGTCGCTGGCGGTCTCCTCGGCAACCGGGCTGGGCGTGCTGCTGATGGCAACCCTCTTTCCGGTCATGGTCAACGTTGGCATCAGCCGTGGCGCGGCGGCGGCCATCTGTGCCTCACCGGCGGCCATTATTCTCTCCCCTACCTCTGGGGACGTAGTGCTGGCGGCCAAGGCCGCAGAGATGCCGCTGATCGACTTCGCCTTTAAAACCACGCTGCCCATCTCTATCGCCGCGATTATCGCGATGGCGATCGCCCACTTCTTCTGGCAGCGCTGGCTGGACAAAAAAGAGAATATCTCCCAGGAGATGCTGGACGTGAGTGATATCACCACCAGCGCACCGTCGTTCTACGCCATCCTGCCCTTTACGCCCATCGTCGGCGTGCTGATCTTTGACGGTAAATGGGGCCCAGAGCTGCACATTATTACCATTCTGGTGATCTGCATGCTGCTGTCGGCGGTGCTGGAATTTCTGCGCGGCTTCAATACCCAGCGGGTCTTCTCCGGGCTGGAAGTGGCCTATCGCGGGATGGCGGACGCCTTTGCCGGGGTAGTGATCCTGCTGGTTGCCGCCGGGGTCTTTGCCCAAGGGCTGAGCACCATCGGCTTTATCCAGAGCCTGATCTCCATCGCCACCTCCTTTGGCTCGGCCAGCATCATCCTGATGCTGGTGCTGGTGACGCTGACCATGCTGGCAGCGATGACCACCGGCTCGGGCAATGCGCCGTTCTACGCCTTTGTGGAGATGATCCCGAAGCTGGCCAGCGAGGCAGGCATCAACCCGGCCTACCTGTCGATTCCCATGCTGCAGGCCTCTAACCTCGGACGCACGATATCCCCGGTCTCCGGCGTGGTGGTTGCCGTGGCCGGGATGGCAAAAATATCTCCCTTCGAAGTGGTAAAACGCACCTCGGTGCCGGTTCTGGTGGGCTTAATCGTGGTGATTGTGGCCACGGAAATACTGGTTCCCGGTACGGCCCTCCGCTAAGCACCACACGAAAAAGCGCCTGTTCGGCGCTTTTTTTATGCTTTAATAACTTTCTGGAACTATTTAAATATATTCATCAGGAATTGAAATGTTCAGAAAGGAGTTCGTACCCCTGCTCGCCGCCGCAGCGGCCATGCTCTGGACCGCCGCCGCGCCTGCCGCACCGCTGAGCGCCACCCAGTACGGTGATTTCGATCGCTATGTGCTGGCGCTCTCGTGGCAGACCGGGTTCTGCCAGAGCCAGCACGATCGCCGCCAGCGCGAGCCGGACGAGTGTCGCCTGCAAAAAGAGAGCGATAACAAAGACGATTTTCTGACCGTTCACGGCCTGTGGCCCGGCCTGCCAAAATCAATTGCCGCACGCGGAGTCGACGATCGCCGCTGGATGCGTTACGGCTGCGCCACCCGGCCCATCCCCAACATGCCGGAAGCCCGCGTCGGGCAGAAGTGCGCCAGCGCCGAGACCGGCCTGTCGCTGGAGAGCGCAGCGAAGCTTAACAGCGTGATGCCGGGCGCGGGTGCAAACTCCTGCCTCGAACGCTACGAGTATGCCAAGCACGGGGTCTGCTTCGGCTTCGATCCGGATGCCTACTTTGGCGTGATGGTGCGTATGGCCAGCGAGATCAAGCAGAGCGCCCTCGGTAAGTTTATTGCGGCCAACTACGGAGAGCGCGTCAGCCGCAGTGATTTTGACGCCGCCTTTGCCCGGACATACGGCAGCGATAGCGTTAAAGCCATGAAGTTGACCTGCAACGGCAACCCGGCCTATCTCACGGAAGTGCAGCTCACCCTGAAGGCGAGCGCGATTAACCAGCCGCTCTCCGCCACCTCGTTTATTGCCCAGCCGCACCCTGGCAACTGTGGTAAAGAGTTTGTTCTGGATGAAGTCGGGTATTAACGAGAAGCAGGCTACCTTCAATGAGAAGGTAGCCTGAACAGAGAAAGCGTTACGCTGGCGGAAGGTTGATATTGCCGTTGCTCAGTGCCGTTACGCTGGCTCTCGCCGCTTCCGGACTTTGCGCGCCGGGCACCAGAATGATTTTGCGGCAGTCATCCTGACGCTTATCAAACATCTCATAGCCACGGGCCGCGTCTTCAAGCGGCAGATAGTGGGTAACAATCTCTTCCGGCTTCAGCAGACCCTGCTCGATCAGCGGCAGCAGCTCCGGCAGCCAGGCGTGAACGTGGGTCTGGCCCATACGGAACGAGATACCTTTATCGAAGGCGTCGCCGAACAGGAAGCCGTGGATAAAGCCCGCATAGACCCCCGGCACGCTGACAATCCCGCCCCGGCGTACGGCGGCGATGGACTGGCGCAGCACCTTACCGCTGCTGCCCTCTAGCTTAAGGTTAGTCAGCACCGTTTCGGTGGTACTGCCTTTCGCCTCGAAGCCCACGGCATCAATCACGGCATCTACGCCGCGATTGCCCGGGGTGTTTTCAATGATGACCTCGGCCGGATCGTCATGCTTATCAAAGTTAATCGGGATCACCCCGTAACGCTCTTCAGCGAAGCGCAGACGATAGTCGTTGTGGTCAACCATAAAGATCTGCTCAGCACCCAGCAGTCGGGCGCAGGCGGCGGTCAGCAGACCGACCGGACCCGCCCCGTAGATGGCGATGCGCGACCCTTTCTTCACCTCGGCATTTTTTGCTGCCTGCCAGGCGGTGGGCAGAATATCAGAGAGGAATAGCGCTTTATCGTCAGAGAGCAGCTGCGGCACCTTGAAGGGGTTCACGTCACCCTTAGGTACACGAACATACTCTGCCTGGCCACCCGGTACGCCACCGTAGAGGTGGCTATAGCCAAACAGCGCGGCCGGCGGTGGGATCTGTTTTTTATTCAGCGATGCGCCTCTGCCAGCGTTGGTGGTTTCGCAGGCGGAGTACTGATGCTGCTGGCAGAAGAAACAGCTGCCGCAGGCAATTACGAAGGGGATCACCACCCGCTCGCCTTTCTGGATATTTTTTACGTCGCGCCCGACTTCAACCACTTCGCCCATAAATTCATGGCCGAAAATATCCCCGTGCTCTGTTTTAGGGATTTTACCGTGGTAGAGGTGCAGGTCGGAGCCGCAGATGGCGGTCGCGGTGATGCGCAGAATAATATCGTCCTGCTGTTCAATAATCGGATCCGGCACGCTCTCGACGCGAACGTTATGGGGACCATGATACGTCAATGCTTTCATTCAGACCTCCGCTACTCCCCTGAGATCGGGAGAGTGAAAATTGGGCTTGCACGGATCAAGGTTAGTCAGTCCAGAGACCGATCTGCGCGACCAGGCGAATCGACAGTGGTTTTGAGAGTAATCTTAGCGGGAAAAAGACGTGATAAAAAAAGAGGCTACCCGAAGGTAGCCTCGCTGCTCACAGTGCAGGTGTCTTACTTGCTTATTATACGGTGGTGCGGATCAGGTGGTCGAAGGCGCTCAGAGAGGCTTTCGCGCCTTCGCCAGTGGCGATGATGATCTGTTTGTACGGTACGGTGGTGCAGTCGCCCGCCGCAAACACGCCTTTCACGCTGGTTTCGCACTTGGCATCGATGATGATCTCACCCATACGATTACGCTCAACCGCGCCTTCCAGCCAGTTGGTGTTCGGCAGCAGGCCGATCTGGACGAAGATACCGGCCAGCTCAATGTGATGCACATCGCCGCTGACGCGGGCACGGTACTCCAGGCCGGTCAGTTTGGTGCCATCGCCTTTCACTTCGGTGGTCTGGGCATTGAGAATGATGTCGACGTTTTTCAGGCTGCGCACTTTATCCTGCAGAACCTTGTCGGCTTTCATCTCTGGCGCAAACTCAAGCAGCGTCACGTGTTCAACGATACCGGCCAGGTCGATAGCCGCTTCAACGCCGGAGTTACCGCCGCCGATGACCGCTACGCGTTTACCCTTAAACAGCGGGCCGTCGCAGTGCGGGCAGTAGGTTACGCCGCGGGTACGGTACTGCTCTTCACCCGGTACGCCCATGTTGCGCCATTTGGCACCGGTGGCAATGATCACGCTGCGCGCTTTCAGCACCGCGCCAGACGCGGTTTCAATCTGATGCAGGCCACCCTCTTCTGCCGCCGGGGTCAGTCGGGTTGCGCTCTGGGTGTCGATAACGTCGACATCATAATCATCAACGTGGGCTTTCAGGGCGCCAGCCAGCTTCTGGCCTTCGGTTTTCGGCACGGAGATGTAGTTTTCGATGTCCACGGTGTCCAGCACCTGACCACCAAAACGTTCGCCCATCAGGCCGGTACGAATACCTTTACGCGCCGAGTAGACCGCCGCTGCCGCACCGGCAGGGCCGGAACCAACGATCAGCACGTCGTAAGCGTCACGTTTGTTCAGCTCTTCCGCCGCACGTTTTTCAGCGCCGGTATCCACTTTAGAGACAATTTCGGTCAGGGTCATACGGCCTGAACCAAACTCAACGCCGTTCAGGAACACCGCCGGTACGCCCATGACGTTGCGATCGGTGATTTCGTTCTGGAACACGCCGCCGTCAATCGCCGTATGCTTGATGCGTGGGTTGAGCACGGACATCAGGTTCAACGCCTGGACCACGTCCGGGCAGTTGTGGCATGAGAGCGAGTAGTAGGTTTCAAACTCAAAATCCCCTTCCAGCGCGGCGATCTGCTCAAGCATCTCTTTCGCTTCTTTAGAAGGGTGTCCACCGGTCCACAGCAGCGCCAGAACCAGGGAGGTAAATTCGTGGCCCAGCGGAGAGCCAGCAAAGCGCGGGCCCTGATTTGAGCCTGGGTTAGTAATCAGGAATGACGGTTTACGCACCGGCAGCTGATTGTCTTCTTTAAAGGAGACTTTGTCAGATAGCTCGGCGATTTCAGCCAGCAGTTCCTTGATCTCTGCCGATTTAGCGCTGTCATCCAGCGTGGCAATCAGCTCAACAGGTTTGGTCAGACGCTCAAGATAAGCCTTAAGCTGGGTTTTCATTGTAGTATCAAGCATTAGGGTTACTCCTGAGTTAAAAACATCATCATGCAAGCTGCCTCATTAGGGCTGCCTGGATGCAACTTGAATCATGTTGTTAGGGTAAAACGGGTGCATAACGCACCCGTGATAGGTAGGCCCGTGCAAGCGCAGCGCCGCCGGGCTTGTCAGACTTAGATCTTACCGACGAGATCCAGAGATGGAGCCAGGGTCGCTTCACCCTCTTTCCATTTAGCCGGGCACACTTCGCCTGGGTGGGCAGCAACGTACTGAGCCGCTTTGATTTTGCGCAGCAGGTCAGATGCGTCACGGCCAATGCCTTCTGCAGTCACTTCGATCGCCTGGATGATGCCCTGCGGGTCAACAACGAAGGTTGCACGGTCAGCCAGACCTTCGTCTTCACGCATGTTTTCGAAGTTACGGGTCAGCGCGCCAGTCGGGTCACCGATCATCGCATATTTGATTTTAGCGATGGTTTCAGAGCTGCCATGCCACGCTTTGTGGGTGAAATGGGTGTCGGTGGAGACGGAGTACACGTCCACGCCCAGTTTCTGCAACTCATCGTAGTGATCGGCTACGTCGCCCAGCTCGGTCGGGCAAACGAAGGTGAAGTCAGCCGGATAGAAGAAGAAGACGCTCCAGCGGCCTTCGGTATCTTTCTCGGTCACTTCGATGAATTCACCGTTTTTGAACGCCTGGTTTTTGAAAGGTTTGATCTTGGTATTGATTAAGGACATCTATACTTCCTCCGTGGTTTCGATGAGATGTAAGGTACCGAATTTTGATGGCAACGGCTAATGCGTTTGCTTTATCAAATCAATCAGCGATATCTAACAACGTAAAAGCCGTAATGGCGTCGAGGATTACATCACTCCCCCAATCAAAGGGCAATGTAACGCTGTAAGGTGTGGCCTATGACTGCGATAGGTTCGACCGTTTTAAGCAATCTGTGTGCAGCGTCGTTTAATGCCGGACAGTTTATGATATATTTCTGCAAGCCTAAGCACCTGATTATGTGCAGCAATATATTGAGATAAAAAATGACTAACCTATACGATTTAAAAAAATTCGATCTTAATCTGCTGCTTATTTTTGAGTGTATTTATCAGCATCAAAGCATCAGTAAAGCGGCTAAAGCCTTATTTATTACCCCTTCTGCGGTGAGCCAGTCTCTACAACGGCTGCGCGCGCATCTTGACGATCCACTTTTCATTCGCAGCGGAAAAGGCGTTGCGCCCACAACCGTGGCAATTAACCTGCATATGCATCTGGAGGTGAATCTTAGCCAGCTCGAACAGACGATTAATATGATGAACAGAAACGAGCTGAGTAAAAAGTTTGTTCTCTACACGCCGCAGTTGCTGATGAGCGAAGGCAGCACGGCGCTGGTCAAGGCGCTACGCCAGCAGGCCAGCTACGCGATTGAGCATCATGATATTTTTATTACCCCGCAGTCGGCCGAAGAGCTGCTGACCTACCGCAAAGCCGATCTCATCCTCTCGCTTTTTCCCATTGTTAACCCTGCCGTGGTCTGCGAAAAGCTATCGTGCGAGCCGTTGGTGCTGGTTTGCAGCGAACACCATCCGCGCCTTAACGGAAAAATAGCCCTTAGCGATGTGTTAGCAGAAGGGTTTACCTTCTACAGCACGCCGGAAAAAGGGGCGCTGGCATTACAGGAAGAGATTGAAACGGTCTTACCACAGCGCAATGTCGTGTTCAGCAGCGACTCATATATTTCCATCATTAATATTATCAGCCAGTCTGAGCTTATTGGAATAATGCCGCTGTCTACCTTTAATCACTATAAAAAGATAATGAATTTAAAAATAGTGGACATCGATATCACTCTGCCCACCTTTGATATATTTATGCTTTACAACCGGGCCTCGCTAAACGGCAGCGCCTTCGCCAGCGTAATTGAGATGATCAAGCTGGCGGATCGCTGATAAGGCTCGACGATCAGAGCGTGCAGAGACGCTCTGCGGCGGCCCGTAGCGTTGCTTCCTGCTTGGCAAAGCAGAGGCGAATAAGCTTGTGCGGGAAGGCATCGGCGCAGAATACCGACAGCGGAATGGCCGCCACACCGACCTCTTTGGTTAGCCACTGGCAGAAGCTAACGTCATCCAGATCGGAGATGGCGCTATAGTCCGCCAACAGGAAGTAGGTCCCTTCACAGGGCAGGATCTTCAGCCGGCTCTGGCTCAGGGCATCAATCAGCAGATCGCGTTTGGCCTGGTAAAAAGCAGGCAGCTCACGATAGTGCTCTGGCTCTGCCCGCAGCATATCCGCCAGCGCCAGCTGCGCCGGGGTATTGACCGCAAAGGTCAGGTACTGGTGCACCTTGCGCAGCTCAGCGCTGATAGCCGCTGGCGCAACGCAGTAGCCTACCTTCCAGCCGGTCATATGATAGGTTTTGCCAAAGGATGAGACGGCCACCGCCCGCTGACGCAGCTCGGGATGGGCCAGCACGCTGGCATGCCCCTCGGGAGCAAAGCAGATGTGCTCGTAGACCTCATCGCTCAGCACGTAGATTTCACGCTCCGCAATCGCCTGCCACAGCGCGGCAAAATCCGCACGCTGCCACACCGTGGCCGACGGGTTATGCGGCGTATTAAGAATAACCAGCCGGGTCTTATCACTCAGCAGCGCGGCAAAGGCCTGCCAGTCGACGCCAAAGTGCGGCGGCTGCAGCGCAATGCGTTTTACTACTCCCCCCGCCAGCTCAACCGCCGGGGCGTAGCTGTCGTAGCTTGGATCAAAGCAGATCACCTCGTCACCGCTGCGCACCAGAGCAGTAATCGCGGCATAGAGCGCCTCGGTGGCACCCGCGGTCACGGTGACATCACTGTTAGCATCTGGTTGGTAGCCATACAGAGCGGCAGTTTTCTCAGCAATGGCCTCCCGCAGCGCCTGTACGCCGGTCATCGGCGCATACTGGTTTGCCCCCTGAGCCACGTGAAACGCCAAACGCTCCTGCAGATAGCGCGGACCATCATAGTCAGGAAACCCCTGCGACAGATTAATCGCCTGGTGCGCCTGCGCCAGCGCGCTCATCTGGGTAAATATGGTGGTGCCAAGATTAGGAAGTTTACTCTCAGGAATCAGTGTGTTATTGCTCATCAATGGGTGCCTGCGTGTAATACTGATGTTGCTGCCACTATAACACGATGCTAGTATTTGGCAATCAAGACGCTTAGACGTCTAAACAATAATGTTATTCCTCTGCTCACACTATTCAGGAGCGTTATGACATACCCTCTGCAACTCCCGGTGCTGGTTGAAGCCTGCCATTGGCTGGGCGCAAAAGGCTGGGCACCGGCCACCGGCGGCAACATGTCGGTACGGGAAAACGCCGACTGGTGCTGGCTGAGCGAATCCGGTAAAGACAAGGGCAGCCTGACGGTGGATGATTTTTTGCAGGTGGAGATCGCCACCGATCGCGCCCCGTCAGGGCGGAAGCCCTCCGCCGAGACCGGGCTGCATACGCTGATCTATCGCCTCTACCCGGAGGCGAACGCCGTGCTGCATGTGCATACGGTCAATGCCACGGTGCTGTCACGCGTTGAGAAACTGGCGACGCTCAAGCTTACGGGCTACGAGATGCAGAAATCCCTTAGCGGACAGACCAGCCACCTCGACACGGTCTCTATTCCCCTGTTTGATAACGACCAGGATATCCCCGCCCTCGCCCGGCGCATTGAGATATACGCCCGCCAGACGCCGTTAAGTTACGGCTTCCTGCTGCGTGGACACGGTCTCACCTGCTGGGGACGCAGCGTGGCGGAAGCCCGTCGCCACCTTGAGGGGCTGGAGTTTTTATTTGAGTGTGAAATGCAGCGTCGACTGCTGGAGAGATCATGATCCGCGCCATCGTTACCGATATAGAGGGCACGACCAGCGATATCCGCTTCGTGCATAACGTGCTGTTTCCCTACGCCCGCGAGAGGCTGGAGGCGTTTGTCACCGCCCAGCAGTATGCCGAGCCGGTGAAATCCATTCTCGATAATCTGCGGGATGAGATCGCCCAGTCGGATGCCACCACCGCCGATCTCGTTGAGACGCTGTTCCGCTTTATGGATGAAGATCGTAAGTCGACGGCGCTGAAGGCGTTACAGGGGATTATCTGGCACGACGGCTACGTCAACGGCGACTTCACCGGCCATCTCTACCCCGACGTGCTGCCCGCGCTGGAAAAATGGAAGGCGCAGGGGATTGATCTCTATGTTTATTCCTCGGGCTCGGTCGCTGCGCAGAAACTGTTATTTGGCTACAGCGATGAAGGTGATATTACTCATCTGTTCAGCGGCTACTTTGATACCCGCATCGGTGCCAAGCGTGAAGCGCACGCCTATAGCAACATTGCCGAGCAGCTGGCGCTGCCGCCGGTGTCGATCCTTTTCCTGTCCGATATTCATCAGGAGCTGGATGCCGCCGCAGAGGCCGGTTTGCGCACCGTGCAGCTGATTCGTGGCGATGATGACGCCGCCAGCCAGCATCATCAGGTGCACAGTTTTAACGACATCAACCCGGAGCAGATCCCCTCATGAGCGCGTTAACGATTTATTCTGATAAAGACGTCAGCCAGCCGACGTGGCACAGCACCGACGCGGGTGAGATCCAGCAGCAGCTGAACGCCAAAGGCGTGCGCTTTGAGCGCTGGCAGGCCGACCACGATCTCGGTGCCGATCCTACGCCAGAAGCGGTGATCGACGCCTATCAGCACGCGATCGATCGGCTGGTTGCCGAGAAAGGCTATCAGAGCTGGGATGTGATCAGCCTGCGCGCCGATAACCCCAACAAGCAGGCGCTGCGGGAAAAGTTTCTCAGTGAGCACACCCACGGCGAAGACGAGGTGCGCTTTTTTGTCGAGGGTGCAGGCCTGTTCTGCCTGCACATCGGGGATGAGGTCTATCAGGTGCTGTGCGAGAAAAACGATCTGATCTCGGTTCCGGCTGGCACACCGCACTGGTTTGATATGGGATCCGAGCCGAACTTTACCGCCATTCGTATCTTCGACAACCCCGAGGGGTGGATCGCCCAGTTCACCGGCGACGCCATTGCCGACGGCTATCCGCGCCTGGCATAAATTTTACCGCGATACGCTCCCCGGTGGCGCTTCGCTTACCGGGGCTACAACTTAAAACATCCGGCCGCTACCTCGTCAGGCGTCACCACCCCGGTATCCAGCACCCAGCCGCTAATCAACGCGGCAGGGGTAACGTCAAACGCCGGGTTATAGACCAGCGTCGATTCGGGTGCCCACTGCACCGCTCCGAAGCTGCCCGCTACGCCGGTGACTTCGCTGGCCGCACGCTGCTCAATAGGAATGGCCTCCCCGTTCGGGCAGAGCGGATCCAGCGTAGTCTGCGGAGCAGCAACGTAAAACGGAATGCCATGATAACGGGCCAGCACCGCCAGCGAGTAGGTGCCGATCTTATTCGCCACGTCGCCGTTGGCCGCAATGCGGTCCGCGCCGACCCACACCGCATCGACCTGGCCCTGCGCCATCAGACTGGCCGCCATCGAATCGGTGATCAGCTGGCAGGGAATGCCCAGCTCCGCCAGCTCCCAGGCCGTCAAACGGCCCCCCTGTAACAGCGGGCGCGTCTCCCCTACCCAGACGTTGACCACCTTGCCGTCGGTAAAGGCCTGGGAGATCACCCCCAGCGCCGTACCTACGCCCGCGGTCGCCAGCCCACCGGTATTGCAGTGCGTCAGCAAGCGGCTGCCGGGCGTCACCAGCGCGCTGCCCGCTGCCGCGATCCGGGCGCAGAGCTGCTTATCCTCGGCAACCAGCCGCTCGGCTTCGGCCACCAGCGCCGGGACAAAATCCACCTCCGCCAGGGCCAGCTTCATGCGGTCAAGGTTGTTCATCAGGTTCACCGCCGTCGGGCGCGCCGCCCGCAGCGTCTCCAGCGCCTGGGCCAGAGAGAAGTGGCTCTCGCCCCGCTCGGCCAGCAGCGCCAGCAGCAGGCTGGCGGAGAGGCCAATTAGCGGCGCACCGCGCACCCGCAGGGCATGAATATGCCCCACCAGCGTCTCTACCCTGTCGGCGGGCAGCCAGCGTTTCTCCTGCGGAAGCGCCTGCTGATCGAGAATAAAAAGCTGATTATCGGTGACGCGCAGACTGGTGGTCTGGAGTGGCTGCATAGCGTTAAATCCCTGTTGCGTTGATGTATCGTATTGTGTCAGGATGAATTACAGATGTATAGACGTCTGAATGGCTTTATAAACAGAAAATTGAGGATACCGGCAATGTCGCAATACCGAACTTTCAACGCCGCCGATGCGGTGGCCTATGCCCGGCAATTTGCTGGTCTGGAGCAGGCATCCGAACTGGTTAGCGCGCATGAAGTCGGTGACGGTAACCTGAATCTGGTGTTTAAAATTTTCGACGCCGAGGGCGTAAGCCGGATCGTCGTTAAGCAGGCCCTGCCCTATGTGCGCTGCGTGGGCGAATCCTGGCCGCTGACGCTGGATCGCGCCCGGCTGGAGGCGCAGACCCTGGTGGCGCACTATCGGCACTGTCCGGCGCATACGGTAAAGATCCACCACTTCGATCCTGACCTGTCGGTAATGGTGATGGAGGATCTCTCCGACCACCGCATCTGGCGTGGAGAGCTGATCAAGGGCGCATACTATCCGCAGGCCGCCCGCCAGCTGGCAGCGTATCTGGCGCAGACTCTGTTCCACACTAGCGATTTCTATCTCACCCCGGCGCAGAAAAAGGCCCAGGTGGCGCAGTTTATCAACCCAGAGATGTGTGGCATTACCGAAGACCTCTTCTTTGACGACCCATACCGCGTTCACGAGCGCAACAGCTACCCGGCGGCGATTGAAGCTGACGTGGTTGCCCTGCGTGACGATACCGCCCTGCTGCTGGCGGTGGCCGGGCTTAAACAGCGCTTTCTCTCCCATGCCGAAGCGCTCCTGCACGGCGATATCCACAGCGGCTCACTATTTGTTGCCGAAGGCAGCCTGAAGGCGATTGACGCCGAATTTGGCTACGTGGGGCCGATTGGCTTTGACCTTGGCACGGCTATTGGCAACCTGCTGCTTAACTACTGCGGCCTGCCGGGACATCTGGGCATTCGCGATGCCGCTGCCGCCCGCGAGCAACGCCTGAACGATATTCAGGAGCTATGGAACACCTTCGCAGAGACCTTCCTTGCCCTGGCCGCAGAGAAAACCCGCGACGTGGCGCTGGCCCAGCCGGGCTATGCCGCTCAGTTCCTGCAGAAGGTGTGGCACGATGCAATAGGCTTCTGCGGCACAGAGCTGATCCGCCGCAGCGTTGGCCTCTCTCACGTGGCGGATATCGACACTATCGCCGACGAAGAGATGCGCCACGCATGCCTGCGCCACGCCATCCATTTAGGCAAGGCGCTGATCGTCATTGCCGACCGCATTCACAACGTTGATGAACTGATTGCCCGCGTTCGGCAGTACAGCTAGCCTCTTTCGCCGGGTGGCGGCTTCGCCTGACCCGGCCTACTCAACCCGTAGGCCCGGCAAGCACAGCGCCGCCGGGCAATACCTTTATCCCAGATACTCAATAATCGACAATCCGCCGTTATAGTCGGTGCTATAGATAATCCCCTGCGCGTCGACAAACACGTCGCAGGACTGGATCACCTGCGGACGGCCAGGGCGGGTATCCATCATCTTCGCTGGCGCAGCGGGCACCAGCGCGCCGGTCTCTACCGGGCGATACGGATTAGAGATATCGTAGGCCCTTACCCCGGCGTTCTGATAGGTGGCAAAGATCAGCGTCGAGCTGATAAAGCTTCCCGGCCGGTTCTCGTGCAGGTTGTGCGGCCCGAAGTGCGCCCCTTTCGCCACATAGTCGATCTCATCCGGCTGCGGGAAGGTAGAGATGCTCACCGGATTAGCAGGCTCACGAATATCAAACAGCCAGATCAGCTTCTCGCCATCCTCCTGATTATCCAGCACCGCCTCGTCCAGCACCACCAGCAGATCCCGGTCCGGCAGCGGCAGCGCGGTATGGGTTCCACCACCAAACGGCGGGCTCCAGTTGCGGTGGCTGATGAGCTTCGGCGCGCTGCGATCTTTCACATCCAGCAGCGTCAGACCGCCGTCGCGCCAGCTGCCGTAGGCGGTATCCCCGGCAATAATGGCGTGGTGCAGAGCGTAACGCTTGCCCTCCGGCCACGTCGTGGTCTCCCCCGCCGCCTGGTTCATCCCCGGCAGCCACCAGCGCCCCGCCACCTCAGGCTTGCGCGGATCGGCAAGGTCGATGGTCAGGAAGATGTAGTCGCTAAAGCCGTCGATTAATGCAGAGACATAGGCCCAGCGGCCCCCCACGTACCAGATGCGGTGAATGCCGATGCCGTCCAGCCCCAGAAAGCCAATCTCTTTCGGCTGGTCCGGCGTGGAGATATCAAACACGCGCAGTCCGGCGCTCCAGCCTTTGTCCTGGACGTCGCTCACCGTCTCCCCTACCGAGCGGGTGTAGTAGACCTTCTCGTCAGCGAAACGGGCATCGGCAAAGAGATCCCGGGCGTTGATCACCAGCAGCAGATCGTCATGGGCCTGCAAGTGGACGTTCCAGGTTCCCGGCGGCGCGGGCACGTAGCCTGCCGGGCGCGGGTTTTTCGGATCGCGCACGTCAACAATCGAGAAGCCCTGGGAAACCATATGGCCGATATAGGCGAAGCCACGGTGCACCATCAGCTGCACACCGTCGGGCCGCCCGCCCTGGTCCGAGTGACCAATCAGCCGCATATTGCGGCTGTAGTCAGGCGTAGGCAGCGCACTCATTTGTTTTTCGCTTGCAGAGTGGCGAACCACGGGGCGATAAAATCTTCGGTCTGGCCCCAGCCCGGAATGATTTTACCCAGGGTGGCGACGTTTACCGCGCCCGGCTGGGCAGCCAGCAGCGCCTGCGGGATTGCAGCGGCCTTGAAGTCATAGGTGGCTGGCGTCTGCTCTCCGGCGAGCTTGTTGGCGATCAGACGCACGTTGGTCGCGCCAATCAGTTTCGGATCCACCGCCACGCTCACCTTCCACGGACTGTTGGACTCGCGCATCAGCTGCAGATCCTGGTTGGAGACGTCAATGCTGTAGAGTTTGATCTCGGTGCGGCCGTTCTCTTTCAGCGCCTTGTAAGCGCCCTGGCTGAAGGCGTCCCAGGTGCCCCAGATGGCATCGATCTGCCCTTTCGGATACTTCGCCAGCACCGCGCCAACTTTATTCGCCGTATCGCCCTGCACGTCGGAAGAGACCGCCCCGATGGACTCCAGCTCTTTAATGCCTGGGTTCTGCTTCAGCAGCGTCTGGTAGGCGGCCTGACGGCGCTCCATCGGCGGGAAGCCGGCCACCCACAGTTTGATGATATTGGCCTTGCCGTTGAAATCCTTCACCAGTTCGCCGAAGGAGAGATTGGTCAGCGAGGCGTCATCCTGTTGGGTCACGGTCACGCCGGGGATGGCACCGTTGATGGCGGTATCAAATACCGAGACGGCAATGCCCGCATCCACCGCTTTTTTCACCAGCTCGGTTGAGTAAGGATCCCGGCCCTGGGAGAGAATAATGCCATCGTACTTCTGGCTGATGGCCTGGTTAACAAAGTCCTGAAATTTGGCATCGTCGCCGTTGCTGAGGAAGGTGCTGACCTTAAAGCCAAGCTTTTTGCCCTCCGTCAGCGCGCCGGAGACGAACTGGGTGGTGTTATCGTCCGAGCCCAGGTTACGGATCAGCGCAATGCGCACCGGTCCGCTGTGGTTAGCCAGTGCGGCCGGAACCGGTGCAGGCGTCGCCGCGTAGCCCGGGACAGAACTCAGCAGGCCCAGCGCCAGCAGTGAAAGTGCAAATTTATTCATCTCTGTTTTCCCCTGATAAAAGTAAATTAACGACGCTGGAAATAGGTCAACGCCAGAGCACCGGCCAGCACCAGTCCCTTAATAATGTCCATTGCGTAGTAGGGCACGGAGAGCATCACCAGCCCGTTTGACAGCACCCCGAGGATCACCGCCCCCACCAACGTGCCAAGCGCATTGGGCTTGCCGGATCCGGCCAGTGAGAAGCCGATCCATGCCGCCGCCACCGCATCCATCAGGTAGCCGCCTCCGGCGTTCACCTGCGAGGAGCCGATGCGCGAGGCCAGCAGAATGCCGCCGAGTCCCGCCAGCAGGGAGGCAATAACGTAGGCCGCCACCTTATAGCGGGTGGTGCGGATCCCGGAGAGGCGCGCCGCCTCCGGGTTGCCGCCGATGGCGTACATTCGCCGCCCGTGGGTGGTCAGCGACAGGCCAAGCTGGGCCACCACCGTGACCACCAGCATCACAATCACAATGATCGGCACCTGGCCGAGCAGGCTAAAGCCCGCTGGGATCATCCCCTCCGCCATCTCGCCGCTCGGCAGCAGCATGTTTTCGGTGATCGACCCGCCGTAGCTGTAGGTCATCGCCACGCCCTGAATGACAAACAGGCTGCCGAGGGTGGCGAGCATGTCAGGGATGCGCAACACGACAATCAGGAAGGCGTTAAACAGACCCACCAGGGTACAGAGCGCCAGGGTCACCAGAATGGCTTCGGTCGTGCCGAAGCCGTGCCAGACGAAGAGCGAGATCACCAGCGCGTTGGCCAGCGACGCCGTCGACCCCACGGAGAGATCGAACCCGCCGATGGTCAGCGAAATCGAGACGCCGACGGCAATCACCGTCACGATGGCAATCGAACGTAGAATGTTGATGATGTTAAAGGGGTCGAGGAAGTTATCCGAGGCGATGCCAAAGATAGCCACCAGCAGCACCACGGTCAGCAGCATGCCCCACTTATAAAGAAAATCGAAAAACTGCTGACGGCCCGACGCCGCTGCTTTTACTGAAAGGGCTTTGCTCACGCCGCCGCTCCTCCGGTCGAATAGTAAAGTAGTGTCTCTTCCCGGGCCTCTGCCCCGGCTATCTCCGCCACGATGCGGCCATCCCACAGCACGCAGATGCGATCGCAGAGCCCCACCAGCTCGGCAAACTCGCCGGAGGCGTAGACGATCCCCTTGCCCTCCCGGGCGAGGCCGTCAATCAGGCGGAAGAGATCGGTTTTGGCTTTCACGTCGACGCCCTTGGTAGGCTCGTCGAAGATCACCACGCTGGCGTTGCCGCGCAGCCATTTGCCTATCGCCACCTTCTGCTGGTTACCACCAGAGAGGCGGCGCAGGATCTGCCCCGGGCCGGTGGTACGCACACCGACGCGCTCAATCACCGTCTGTGCCCAGCGCCAGGCTTTACGGTGGCCGAACAGGCTCCAGCGGGAGAAGCTGTTATCCGCGCTGACCGCCAGGTTCATGGCAATCGGCTCGTCAATAAAGATGCCCTCTTTGCGCCGCTCCTCGGGGATCAGGGCCATACCACGTATAACGGAATCCGCCGGATCCCGAGGCCGCCACAGCTGGCCGTTCAGCTCCCCGTGAGCGACGCGGCTCTTTTCCGCGCCAAACAGCGCCTTGCAGAGCTCGGTTTTGCCCGCGCCCGCCAGGCCCGCGATGCCGAGGATTTCGCCCCTGCGCAGGTGCAGGGAGATATCCTTCAGCAGCTTCTCGTCATGGAGCCCCTCCACGCGCAGCAGGGTCTCTTCCCCGTGCGGCGGACGGCGCGGGGGATAGATATCATTCAGTTGGTGGCCGAGCATCTTCTCCACAATCGCCTCCCCGCTCAGGGCGGCCATCGGGCCGGACTCCACCAGCCTGCCGTCGCGCAGCACCGTCAGTGTGTCGCAGATAGCCTTCAGCTCGTGAATGCGATGGGAGATAAAGACCACGCCAATGCCCTGCTGCTGTAGCCGTCTTACCACGGTAAACAGGCGCTCGCTCTCGTGCTGATCCAGCGGCGCGGTAGGCTCATCGAGGATCAAAAAGCGGCAGCGATGGGAGAGCGCACGGGCCAGCAGGATCTGCTGCTTCTCCGCGAGGGTGCAGGTGTCGATGGCGCGTCTGACGTCAAGAGTGACATCAAGCTGGGCCAGCGCATCCCGCGCATGCTGACGAACGGTCGACCAGCGCCAGGCGTAGCCCGGCTCGGCGAGCTTATCGAGCATGATGTTTTCCGCAATGCTAAGACCGGGGACTAGCGCCACGTCGACCTCCTGCTGAACCAGATGGATGCCGAGACGTTTGGCATCCAGCGGAGAGCGAATGGTGACCGGCTGGTCATCAATGACGATCTCGCCTTCATAGCCTGCCCAGGTGCCGCACAGCACCGCCATCAGCGTGGATTTCCCCGCGCCGTTGGCCCCCGTCAGGGCATGCACCGATCCGCCGCGCAGGCTGAAATTCACCTGCGTCAGGGCATTAACACCGGCAAAGGCGAGGCTTATCGCACGCATCTCGAGATGGGTAACGCGCATCTGTGAGGCTTTCCTGGGATTAATAGATTGATTTAGCGAATTTTTCATAGCCGCGCTTGACTGGCAACAGCAGAAAAGGCATAAGATAAAGCGAAATATTATTAGCCATCCGGATGTCCAGACATAACATCGGGTTAGCGATTCCGCATAAGGACACAGTCATGAGCAACACCGATATCCGCGTTGTACCCGGCCCGGCCAACTACTACTCCCACAGCGGCAGCCTGGCGCGCCTGAACGATTTTTATACGCCCGAGCAGCTCTCCCGCGCGGTCTTGATCTATGGCGAACGCGCCATCGCTGCCGCCCGCCCTTATCTGCCGGAGAGCGTTGACGCCCCAGGAGTGAAGCATCTGCTGTTTAAGGGCCACTGCAGCGAGCATGACGTTAGCGCGCTGGTAAATGACGCGGGCAGCGACCGCAGCGTGGTGATTGGCATCGGCGGCGGTGCGCTGCTGGATACCGCGAAGGCCGTGGCGCGCCGCTTAGGGTTGCCGGTGGTGGCGATCCCGACCATTGCCGCCACCTGCGCGGCCTGGACGCCGCTCTCGGTCTGGTATAACGACGCCGGTCAGGCGCTGCACTTTGAAATTTTCGACGACGCCAACTTCCTGGTGCTGGTGGAGCCGCAGATTATTCTCGACGCGCCGGTGGAGTATCTGCTGGCGGGCATCGGCGATACGCTGGCGAAGTGGTATGAGGCGGTGGTGCTGGCCCCGGATCCGGCCAGCCTGCCGCTGACCGTGCGGCTGGGGATCAACGGCGCGCTGGCGATCCGTGACGTGCTGCTGGAGAGCAGTGAAACCGCGCTGGCGGACCAGCAGCGCGGGGAGCTGACTCAGGCTTTCCGTGACGTGGTAGATGCAATTATTGCCGGAGGCGGAATGGTGGGCGGACTCGGCGAGCGCTACACCCGCGTTGCCGCTGCCCACGCGGTGCATAACGGCCTGACGGTGCTGCCGCAGACCGACAAATTCCTGCACGGCACGAAGGTGGCCTACGGCATTCTGGTGCAGAGCGCCCTGCTCGGCCAGGACGAAGTATTAACCCAGCTGGTCAACGCCTTCCAGCGCTTCAACCTGCCGACCACCCTGGCGGCGCTGGAGGTGGATATTCACAACCGTGACGAGCTGGATCGGGTCATCGCCCACACCCTGCGCCCGGTGGAGTCGATTCACTACCTGCCGGTGACGTTAACGCCGGAGACGCTGCGCGCGGCGTTCGAGAAGGTAGAGGCGTTTAACCCCTAAATTAGCAGCAGCGCGCTCCGCCTTTACCGCCGTAGCGCGCATCCTGGCGATCGCGGAAAAAGTCTTCGTAGGTCATGGGGGTCTGGTCCGGATGGTTAAGCTGCATATGGGCAACGTAGTTGTCGTAGTCCGGCACGCCGACCATCATTTTCGCGGCCTGGCCTAAATACTTTCCGGCCTTGACAAGAGTATCAAACATCGTAGGCTCCTTGCCCCTCCCCATATTCGGAGAGGGGCATGATTAAACTCAGTGCGCCCGTTTTGCCTGGGCCACTACCTGCTCAGCGTTGGCCGGCATCGGCTCGTACGGGGTCTCTTTCGCCGTTGGCCGGGACTCTTTTAGCGCCGCCAGCGCGGTCTTCAGCGAGTAGACCGCCAGCACCACCACGACCACCATAAAGAAGATGGTCAGCCCGGCGTCCAGACGGTTGTTAAACACCAGCTGATTTAGCTGCGATTCGGTGTACTGGGCCGGAATAGTGCCGCTGTCGATCATTCCCTGGAAGCGATTAGCGATCGCCAGGAAACCGACTTTTACGTCTGGGCTAAAGGCTTTCTGCCAGCCTGCGGTCAGGGTACAGATCAGCAGCCACGCGGTAGGCACGAGGGCCACCCACGCGAAGCGCTGGCGCTTCATCTTGAACAGGACCACCGCGCAGAGCATCAGCGCCATTCCGGCCAGCATCTGGTTAGCGATACCAAACAGCGGCCAGAGGGTATTGATCCCGCCAAGCGGATCCACTACCCCCTGATGGAGGAAGTAGCCCCACGCCAGCACGCAGAGCGCCGTCGCCAGCAGGTTCGCGGGCAGCGAGTCGGTACGCTTCAGCCCTGGGCTGATGACCCCCAGCAGATCCTGGAGCATAAAGCGCGCCGCACGGGTCCCCGCATCCACCGCCGTGAGGATAAACAGCGCCTCAAACAGAATGGCAAAGTGGTACCAGAATGAGACGTCCATCAGCCCACCCAGCGCGCCGTGAAGAATATAGGCCATCCCTACCGCCAGGGTGGGTGCTCCGCCCGCACGGGAGATAATGGTCTGCTCGCCCACCTCGTTGGCGATCTGGTTGAGGGTATCCGGCGTAATACTAAAGCCCCAGCCGCTCACCACCTGTGCCGCCGAGGCGACCACGTCCGCCGTACCGGCAGGAGCCAGCACCGCCATCGGGCTGTTCATCGCGAAGTAGACGCCCGGATCGATAATGCAGGCCGAGACCAGAGCCATGATCGCCACGAAGGACTCCATCAGCATCCCGCCGTAGCCAATCAAACAGGCCTGCCCCTCGTTGGCCAGCATCTTCGGCGTGGTGCCGGAGGAGATCAGGGCATGGAAGCCCGACACCGCCCCGCAGGCAATAGTGATAAACAGGAACGGGAAGAGGTTACCGGTCCACACCGGGCCGGTGCCGTCAACAAACTTGGTCAGGGCGGGCATGGTCAGCGTCGGGCGCATGATCAAAATCCCGATCGCCAGACCAATGATGGTGCCGATTTTCAGGAAGGTAGAGAGGTAGTCGCGCGGGGCCAGCAGCAGCCACACCGGCAGTACCGCCGCGATAAAGCCGTAGCCCACCAGCATCCAGGTCAGCTGCACGCCGGTAAAGTCGAACATTGGAGCCCAGGTCGGGCTTTCTGCCACCCAGCCGCCAGAGATGATAGCGAAAATCAGCAGCACGAGGCCGATCACCGAGACTTCACCAATGCGGCCCGGACGCAGGTAGCGAATGTAGATCCCCATAAAGATCGCCAGCGGAATGGTGAAGGCCACGGTATAGGTGCCCCACGGGCTGTGGGTCAGGGCTTTGACCACAATCATCGCCAGCACCGCCAGGATGATCACCATGATCATAAAGCAGGCCACGAGGGCGATCACCCCTGCCGTTGGCCCCATCTCCTCTTTCACCAGCTCACCCAGCGAACGGCCGTCGCGGCGGGTAGAGACAAAGAGCACCATAAAGTCCTGCACTGCCCCAGCGAGCACCACCCCGGCGAGGATCCAAATCATCCCCGGCAGATAGCCCATCTGCGCCGCCAGCACCGGTCCCACCAGCGGCCCCGCCCCGGCAATCGCCGCAAAGTGGTGACCAAACAGCACCTTCTTATCCGTGGGAACGTAGTCCAGCCCGTCGTTATGGCGTACGGCGGGCGTCATGCGGGTCGGATCCACCGCCAGCACGTTGCGGGCGATGTACTGCCCATAAAAGCGATAGGCGATCAGATAGATACAGACGGCTGCCACCACAATCCATAAGGCATTAATCTGTTCACCCCGATTAAGTGCGATATAGCCGAGGGCAAAAGCTCCTATTACCGCGAGCAATGCCCAAATAAGGTATTTCCCTGAGTTTTGCATAGTCGTTTTCCGTTGGCTGAGGCAGAAAGATGTTACATTTTGTTTCTAGATCAGGCGGCGGGTTTTAACAATGTTGTTACGTCAGAAAGCAGAGGGGTAACCGGTTATTTACAACACTCTGTAATGGAGATCACTTATGCGGGGTGAAACGTGGGGGAAACGCCGAGGACGATGTAGGCCGGGCAAACGCAGTGCCGCCCGGCAATGCAACACAGCACAGTCACGCCCGGTGGCGCTACGCTTACCGGGCCTACAAACCTGCACCGTACCTGACGTAGGTCGGGCAAACGCAGTGCCGCCCGGCAATGCAGCATCAGCACAGTCAT
>NZ_BBMZ01000014.1 GCF_000759795.1 Pseudescherichia vulneris NBRC 102420 | reverse complement strand
CTGTCACTCGTCAATTCGTGCCAGCCATGTGAAGGGCATCCTCTCCAGCGGGTAAACGCATCGGTGCATTAGGATCGTTGACAACGTGCCAGACCGCTTTCGCTACATCGATGGGATAAGTAACCCTGGCGCTATCATTCCGCATCTCATTAAAGATTTGCTGGCTTAGCTCGGCATACTCTGCAGGAATGTCCCCCATGATACGTTGAGCATTTTCGCCAAAGCGGGTCGCGGGTGCACGCCCTGGCAGAATGAGGCCCACGCGGATATTAAACGGCTTTAGCTCAATAGCCAGAGATTCAGTGAACGCATTCACTGCCGCCTTGCTGGCGGTATACGCTGCCAGTAGCGGCAGCGGTTTTAGGGTAACGGCTGAGGTGATATTTACGATCACGCCTGAACGCCGCTGTCTGAATTGTGGAAGTACGGCCTGGGTCATCGCGATAGTTCCCAGCGTATTTGTTGCAAAAACCTCCTTCACTGCCTGCAGGGAAACGCCCTCAAGCGCATTTAACATCCCGACGCCTGCATTGTTTACCAGAACATCTATATCGCCGACGTCGTCAATGGCTGCCGGTTGAAGTAGCAGACAGGCACTTCAGGGTTGGCGATCCGCGCGTTGCACCTGAAATACTGGCTCTGGTAGGCCACTGCGTATCTGACTCTTCCGATGCAGGGTTACTGGTTTCGCTTCTGCCTGAGTTTATTTGCGTGCGTGATGAAAAGCGTTTGGCGCTGCTTATGGGGTTGCTGAAAGATGAAACGCAGGCGCAGCGGGCAGGAAAAGCGTTCATGCTGGCGCGGGTGACGGAATTGCTTTTCATTGAGGCCATTCGGTCTGGCAATGCCCTAATCACACCCGGGCTGGTACGCGGCCTGGAAGATCCTCGTATCGCTCAAGCTCTTCGGCTGATACATCAGGATCCCGCCAGGCGGTGGACAGTCAAATCGCTGGCCAACGGCTGCGCACTATCGCGATCGACGCTGTTTGAACGATTTACAGAAATGATTGGCATAACACCGATGGCTTATCTTCTCGCCTGGCGAATGGCGCTGGCTAAACAGATGCTTTGCCATACCGGTATCACTATCGCAGCGGTAGCAGAGCGCATTGGCTACGGCTCTGCCAGTGCTTTCAGCGTAGCGTTTACCCGTTATGTTGGTACTTCACCGGGAAAATATGCGCAACAGTGTGCTGGGGTAAATAATGGCGGAGGCGCGCTATCGACAGCGTATTAGCATTATGCGGGAATGGTCGCACGACTGGCGGGTCTTCGTAACGGGCGTGATGCACATGATTGATGGCGCATTGGCGCATAGCGGGTGGTCGGCTATTACCGTCGAACTCCGCCACATAAAAAACAAAGCCCGGTTACCCGGGCTTTGCGATCGCATTCTCAACTACGCGAGTTCATCAGTAGTATGCTTGCAGCGTCCGCTGGCAGAGGGCCGAGCGCACGCAGTCATCTTTGGTAAAGCGGACGATGCCAATCATCTCATCTTCCTCAAAACGTGCCAGCGCATCGCTCAGGCCGGACTGGACGCCCGACGGCAAATCGCACTGGGTGATATCACCGTTAACGATCACGGTCACGTTCTCCCCGAGGCGTGTCAAAAACATCTTCATTTGCGCAGCGGTCACGTTCTGAGCCTCGTCAAGGATCACGACCGCGTTTTCAAATGTACGTCCGCGCATATAGGCGAACGGCGCGATTTCTACCTTACCAATCTCTGGCCGCAGGCAGTATTGCATAAAGGACGCTCCAAGGCGTTTGACCAGCACGTCATAGACGGGCCGGAAGTAAGGAGCGAACTTCTCCGAGATATCTCCGGGTAAGAAGCCAAGATCTTCATCGGCTTGCAGGACCGGACGGGTGACGATAATTCTGTCCACATCCTTGTGGATCAGGGCTTCTGCCGCTTTCGCTGCGCTGATCCAAGTTTTACCGCATCCTGCTTCACCTGTAGCAAAAATGAGCTGTTTACTCTCAATTGCATTCAGGTAGTGCGCCTGAGCTTCATTACGCGCGACAATTGGCGAGTTATCACGGCTATCCCGCGCCATGCCAATTGATTCAACGCCACTCATCTGCACAAGCGAGGTGACCGACTCTTCTTCACGCTGTTTATGGCTGCGCGAATCTCGTCTCAGCACACGTTTAGCTTCACGACGAGCTTTGATCACTGCTTTCTGTCTTCCCATGGATAGCACCTTGAGTTGTAGGTTTACATCACACGCGCCGCTGCCGGCACGATTATGCGCACGAACGTCTGAGGTTTGGCTTCCTTGTAAGCCATGACTTGCTGATGAAAAGACGCGGCAAACCCACCCACTGTGTCATTTGCCACGTCGGTAAATTCAGGTGTTGTGATGAGGAAAGAGGAGATTCTGGCGGTGAGGCGATCGCTGTCGGTGGCGTGCTGGCCGCACCGAGCCTGACGGTTTGAGTTGCGTGCTTGTCCTGAGCCGGATGCTACCATTCGCGATCTCCATAGTGAATCGTTCACTGCCGGGAACTACCGCTGTTGTTATAAGTAAAACAAAAATTTTCATAAAAGCAACATTATATTTACCTAAATATAACGTGCCTGAATCCTCATACCGAGCCAGTTTCTGACATTAATATTACAAATATATAACAGGATCGCGCTCATAGAAAAAAATGATGGTGGGGAGTCGAGAGAGGAAGATGTCTCCTGCCTCACTGGGCAGGAGACAGCGCGTTATGCCTCAAGCAGAGGCTGAGCAAGATAGTGCTGCGTCGCCTTCACGCCCGGCAGCGCAAAGAAGTATCCCCCGCCAATGGGCTTGATGTACTCCTCCAGCGCTTCGCCGTTGAGCCGCTTCTGCACCGTCAGGAATCCCTTCTCCAGATCGTGCTGGAAGCAGACAAACAGCAAGCCCATATCCAGCTGGCCAGCGTTGGTGACCCCCAGCGAGTAGCTATAGCCCCGACGCATCATTAGGTTCGCTTCGGTCTCCGGCGTGCGTGGGTTGGCAAGGCGTATATGGCTGTCGAGGGCAATAACGTCGCCGTCCGGATCGCCAGCGTAGTCCGGCACGTCATGCTCATGTTTCATGCCCAGCGGTGCCCCGCTCTGTTTGTCCCGGCCGAAAATCGTCTGCTGCTCCTTGAGCGGCGTGCGATCCCAAAACTCAACGTGAAACTGGATGATGCGTACCGCCTGATAGCTGCCGCCCACCGTCCAGGCGGGCTCCTGCTGGTCGGGCGTGACCCACACCACGCTCTTCATCAGAGTACTGTTCGCACTGTCCGGGTTGCCGGTACCGTCTTTAAAGCCCAGCAGGTTGATCGGTGTCTCTTTGCCTTTACTGCGCGCCGCGTGATCGGAGATAAATCCTTCCCGCTTCCAGCGGATGCTGAGCAGATCCGGCGTGTACTTAATGATATCGCGCAGAGCGTGGATCACCGTATCCCCGGTGTTAGCGCAGATCTGCAACAGCAGATCGCCATGGCACAGGGCGGCGTCTAGCGAATCGTTGGGGAAACGCGTCATCTTCTCCAGTTTGGCAGGGCGCTGCGGGCCTAAGCCAAAGCGGTCATCGAACAGCGATGCCCCTACCGACACGGTGATGGTCAGGTTATCTGGCGCAATAAAGCCACCAAGAATACCGGAGTCCATCGGCGGTAGACGTGGATTAGACGTTTCCGGCGCGGGACCGCCGGTGGTTAAAAACGCGATCCGCTGGGTCAGGAGACGAAACAGCCGTTCCAGCTCGGGCTTGTCGCTGGCCAGCACGTCAAACGCCACCAGCATCATTGAGGCCTGCTGCGGCGTCAGGATCCCTGCCTGATGCTCGCCATAGAACGGCTGGGTCTCCATCCGCGCATCCGGCGACAGGGTGCCGGGAGCGCTTGTCGGTTTAGCCGCGTGGGCAACCGGACAGCCGCCCGCCAGCGCCAGCGCGCCGCCCAGCGCGCCCATACTCTTCAGTAAACGACGGCGTGAAGGCTCGCTTACGCCGTCAACATCATGCTCTGTCATGCTTAATCCAGTCCCAGTACGCCGCGCAGCTGGGCCAGATCTTCCGCCAGGGTAGTAATCGGTCCTTTCAGCGCCGTGCGATCGGCGTCGGTCAGTTTGTCATAGGTTTCGAAGCCATCTTTGGTGCGGTATTTCGCGAGAATGGCATCGACTTTCTTGAAGTTGGCGTCCACCTTCGTCAGCAGGTCAGCGTTGTTTTTCTGCAGCTGCGGACGCAGCAGGTCGACAATTTTCTGCGCGCCGTCGACGTTAGCCTGGAAGTCCCACAGATCGGTGTGGCTATAGCGATCCTCTTCACCGCTGATTTTGCTGGCCGCCACCTCTTCAATCAGCCCTGCCGCACCACCCACCACTTTTGACGGCGGGAAGGCCAGCTCGCTGATGCGTTTTTGCAGCTCCAGCACGTCGCTGTTGAGCTGGTCCGCATACTGCTCCATGCCTTTAGTGGAGTTATCACCAAACAGCGCTTTTTCGAGGCGGTGGAAACCGGTGAATTTCGGATCGGCGGCTTTCTGTTCGTAGTCATCTTCACGGGCATCAATGCTGCCGTCGAGGTCAGAGAAGAGCTCAGCGATAGGCTCGATACGCTCGTAGTGCTGACGCGTCGGGGCATAAAGCGCTTTCGCTTTCTCGATATCGCCCGCCTTCACCGCATCGGTAAAGGCCTTGGTCTTAGCCACCAGACCGTTCATCTCTTGGGTCACGTAAGCTTTATACGCGGTGATAGCGCCGCCCAGGCTCAGCAATGCGTCACCTTTAGCCGCGTCTGCCGTAGAGGCACCTTTGACAATCAGCTTGCCCTTGGGATTGGTCAGCAGGCCGCAGGTCATCTCGTATTCGCCCGGCTGCAGGTTAGCGGTCAGCTTCTGACTAAAGCCTGGCGCGATGTTCTCCCGCTCCTCAACCACCATTACGCCCTTCAGGATCTCCCACTCCAGCGCTTTCTGGCTGTGGTTGAGGATAATGAACTGCGTCTTCCCGGCATTAACCGTGAGGTTCATCGGTTCACACTGTTTATCCGTTACCGTAACCTTCACCTGAGGAACATCCGCCGCCTGGGCGTTAAACGCGCAGGCGAGCAGCGCGGCAATACCAACCTGTAAAGCACTACGACGAAAATGCGTTGCCATGACCTTTCCCTTTTAAAAGTATGTTGTAACTATTGCTGTCACGCTGAGTAAACATCAGGAGGCTCCAGGCGACATCTGCGCCCCTGGGCGCGGCGGCAGTATAAACAGCACCAGCGCCGGAATAAGATAGGCAAACCAGACCACCACCTCACTGACGCTAGGTGCTTCCTGATAGCCAAAGATGCCTTCCAGCAGGGTGCCAAACAGCGTGTGGGTGCTGAGGGTATTGCTGAGATCGAAGGCTACCTGCTGGAAATGGTTCCACAGGCCCGCTTCGTGGAAGGCACGGATCGCCCCCGCAGCCAGCCCGGCGGCCACCAGTAGGATAAACAGGCTGGTCCATTTGAAAAACGCGGCCATGTTAAGGCGAATACCGCCCCAATAAATCAGGAAGCCGATGACCACCGCCGTTGCCAGTCCGGTGAGTGCACCCACCGGGGGCCAGATCCCCACATCCTGCTGAAACGCGGCCAGCAGGAAGAAGACCGACTCCAGCCCTTCCCGCGCCACGGCAAAGAAGACCATCATAATCAGCGCCCAGCCATGATGATTGCCCTGCTTCAGGGCGTTATCCACGGCCTGCTCAAGCTGCACCTTGACGTTGCGCGATACTTTGCGCATCCAGAAAACCATCCATGTCAGGATCACCACGGCGATGACCGCGACGATACCCTCAAATAGCTCCTGCTCTTTCTGAGGAAACTCGCCGGTGGTTTCGTTGATGATGATACCCAGCGCAAGGCAGAGTGCGGCGGCGAGAAAAACGCCGATCCACATCACGCCTATCCAGCGGCCGCGTTGGGTACGCTTCAAATAGCTGGCGATGAGGCTAACGATCAGCGCCGCTTCGAGTCCTTCGCGTAACATAATGAGAAATGGCACAAACATGCGGTAAACCTTTGAATGTTAATCAGCGTCAAATGATGCAAAGAAAAGTAAATTTCAATGATAGTGATTATCATTACGCCAGCCGTAAACACAAGTAATTTCTGCGCGGAAGTTTCTCAGAATGTTACGCAGGCGAGGCCGCGTACTGGGAGGTGAATTAAAGGTTGCAGAATTGTAATTAAGAAGTGAGAAAACGCACCGGAAAGCGGCTCCGGTGCGTGTATAACGATTAGTTTGCTACGCGGGGTTCCGGCTTGGTGTGGTAGTGCGCATCCGCCTCGGCAAAGCGCGCCTGCATGCTTGCCGACGGCGCTTTGTCCAGCAGGCTGAAGAGCACAATACCGATGCTGCCGAAGATAAAGCCTGGAATGATCTCGTACAGGCCCAGCAGTTCGAAATGCTTCCAGACGATGACGGTGACCGCACCGATGATCATCCCCGCCAGCGCGCCGTTACGGGTCATGCGTGACCACAGTACCGAGAAGAGCACCACTGGACCAAAGGCGGCACCAAAACCAGCCCAGGCATAGCTCACCAGACCCAGCACGCGGTTTTCCGGGTTAGCCGCCAGGGCGATAGCCACCAGCGCGACCACCAGCACCATGACACGTCCGACCCACACCAGTTCGGTCTGGCTTGCGTGTTTACGCAGAAACGCTTTGTAGAGATCTTCCGTAATCGCACTTGAGCAGACCAGCAGCTGGCAGCTCAGGGTCGACATCACCGCTGCCAGAATGGCAGAGAGCAGCACGCCGGCAACCCACGGGTTAAACAGCACCTGTGCCAGTTCGATGAACACGCGCTCGGCGTTCTGGTTTACCGCCCCAGCCTGCCCCGGGTTGTTGCTGTAGTAAGCGATACCGAAGAAGCCTACGGCTACCGCACCGGCCAGGCAGAGGATCATCCAGGTCATGCTGATCCGGCGAGCGTGAACGATGGTGTGGTGGGAATCCGCCGCCATAAAGCGCGCCAGAATATGCGGCTGACCAAAGTAGCCCAGGCCCCAGCCCAGCAGCGAGACGATAGCCACAAAGTTCAGCCCTTTGAGCATGTCGACGTTTTCAATGCTCTTCTGCTTGATCACCATCAGCGAGTCGTCGAAACCGCCTACGGAGACCATCACCATCACCGGAGTGAGGATCAGGGCAAAGATCATCAGGCTGGCCTGCACGGTGTCGGTCCAGCTTACAGCCAGGAAGCCGCCCACGAAGGTATAGAGGATGGTGGCTGCCGCACCGGCCCACAGCGCCGTTTCGTAGCTCATGCCGAAGGTGCTCTCAAACAGACGCGCCCCTGCTACGATGCCGGAGGCACAGTAGATGGTGAAGAAGAGCAGAATAACCAGCGCAGAGATGATGCGCAGCACGCGGCTACGATCTTCAAAGCGGCCGGTGAAGTAGTCCGGCAGCGTCAGGGCGTTGTTATTCACCTCGGTGTGCACGCGCAGGCGGCCCGCCACCAGCTTCCAGTTAATCCATGCCCCCAGCGTCAGGCCAATAGCGATCCAGCTTTCAGAGATACCCGAGATAAAAATTGCCCCAGGCAGGCCCATCAGCAGCCAGCCGCTCATATCGGACGCACCCGCAGAGAGTGCGGTTACCATTGGCCCCAGGCTACGCCCGCCGAGAATGTAGTCGTCAAAGTTTTTTGTCGATCGCCAGGCGACAAAGCCAATCAAAATCATGCCAAAGATGTAAATAAGAAACGTCACCAGCATCGGGGTGCTCATTGCCATTCAAAAGTCTCCAGATCTCTTCGTCAGCAAACGTCATATCTGCTGCCTTGACCTTTTCCGGAACGGGGAAAAGGTATCGTTGTTGTATTGGGCGACCGTATCCTGCCGGAAGCGATTTCTAACCACAATCGATTTAACATGGCATTCACATGAATTACATCCCAGTTACGATACCATTTTCTAATAGGTTGCACTCGCTCACGCTTTGCAAGGTAACACCGTGCAAAAGTGTTAAGCACCGCATGGTTCCTGGGTTTTAAGAGTGCTAGCGCTAATTCTGAGAGCGGGATCGCCTTTAACAATCCATTCATTTTTCAGCTTGTTGACCGCGTCACAATTAACATGGTTGCACAAAGTTGCAACATGGTAGATATTCCTCGCTAACGAGTAGAGTGACGATAATAACGAGGAGTAGATGCATGGGTAGCACCACGATGGGGGTTAAGCTTGATGACGCCACGCGGGAACGTATTAAACAGGCCGCGACGCAGATCGATCGCACGCCGCACTGGCTGATTAAGCAGGCCATCTTTAACTATCTTGAGCGCGTAGAGAGCGGTGACGCGCTGCCGGAGCTACCGGGCCAGACCAACGGTACAGAGAGCGAGCACGCCGACGCCAGCGTACCGAAAGACGAGCCGCATCAGCCCTTCCTGGAATTTGCCGAGCAGATCCTGCCTCAGTCGGTGAGCCGTGCGGCCATCACCGCCGCCTGGCGACGTGCGGAAACCGACGCCGTGCCGATGCTGCTGGAGCAGGCGCGCCTGCCGGAGCCGGTTGGCGAGCGGGCGCAAAAGCTGGCCTACCGCCTGGCAGAAAAGCTGCGTAACCAGAAAACCGCCACCGGCCGTGCAGGGATGGTGCAGAGCCTGCTACAGGAGTTCTCCCTCTCCTCCCAGGAGGGTGTGGCCCTGATGTGCCTGGCCGAAGCGCTGCTGCGTATTCCGGACAAGGCCACCCGTGACGCGCTGATCCGTGACAAAATCAGCAACGGCAACTGGCAGTCGCACATCGGACGTAGCCCCTCACTGTTTGTTAACGCCGCGACTTGGGGCCTGCTGTTTACCGGCCGCCTGGTCTCTACCCATAATGAAGCCAGCCTCTCGCGCTCGCTGAACCGCATCATCGGCAAGAGCGGCGAGCCGCTGATCCGCAAAGGCGTCGACATGGCGATGCGTCTGATGGGCGAACAGTTTGTTACCGGTGAAACCATTGCCGAAGCGCTGGCGAATGCCCGCAAGCTGGAGGAGAAAGGGTTCCGCTACTCCTACGATATGCTGGGCGAGGCGGCGCTGACCGCTACGGATGCGCAGGCCTACATGGTCTCCTATCAGCAGGCAATCCACGCCATTGGCAAAGCCTCCAACGGCCGCGGCATCTATGAAGGTCCGGGCATCTCCATCAAGCTGTCGGCGCTGCATCCGCGCTACAGCCGGGCGCAGTATGAGCGGGTGATGAGCGAGCTCTATCCGCGCCTGAAGTCCTTAACCCTGCTGGCGCGCCAGTACGATATCGGGATCAACATTGACGCTGAAGAGGCGGATCGGCTGGAGATCTCCCTCGATCTGCTGGAAAAACTCTGCTTCGATCCGGATCTGGCGGGCTGGAACGGCATCGGCTTCGTGATCCAGGCCTATATGAAGCGCTGCCCGTTTGTCATTGACTACCTCACCGATCTCGCCTCCCGCAGCCGTCGCCGCCTGATGATCCGTCTGGTGAAAGGGGCCTACTGGGATAGCGAAATCAAACGCGCCCAGGTTGAGGGGCTGGAGGGCTACCCGGTCTATACCCGCAAGGTCTACACCGACGTCTCCTATATCGCCTGCGCGAAAAAGCTGCTCAGCGTACCGAATCTGATCTACCCGCAGTTTGCGACCCACAACGCCCACACCCTGGCTGCCATCTACCAGCTTGCCGGGGAGAACTACTATCCGGGCCAGTATGAGTTCCAGTGCCTGCACGGCATGGGCGAGCCGCTCTATGAGCAGGTGGTGGGTAATATTGCCGACGGCAAGCTGAACCGCCCCTGCCGTATCTATGCCCCGGTCGGCACCCATGAGACGCTGCTGGCTTACCTGGTCCGCCGCCTGCTGGAGAACGGCGCGAACACCTCCTTTGTTAACCGCATCGCCGACACCACCCTGCCTCTTGACGAGCTGGTGGCCGATCCGGTGAGCGCCGTTGAAAAACTGGCGGCTCAGGAGGGTCAGATTGGCCTGCCGCATCCGAAGATCCCCCTGCCGGTGGATCTCTATGGCGAAGGCCGGGTTAACGCCGCCGGGCTGGATCTGGCGAACGAGCACCGTCTGGCGTCGCTCTCCTCTGCCCTGCTTAACAGCGCACTGCATACCTGGCAGGCCGGGCCGCTGCTGGAGCAGCCGGTAGAGGACGGCGAGATGGTTGCCGTGATCAACCCAGCCGAGCCGAAAGATATTGTCGGCTACGCGCGGGAAGCGACCTCTGCGGAAGTAGAGCAGGCGCTGGAGAGCGCGGTAAATACCGGCCCTATCTGGTTTGCCACCCCTCCTCAGGAGCGCGCCGCCATTCTGGAACGTGCCGCCATGCTGATGGAGGATCAGACCCAGCAGCTGATCGGTATTCTGGTGCGTGAAGCGGGTAAAACCTTTAGCAACGCCATTTCCGAGGTACGCGAAGCGGTGGACTTCCTGCGCTACTACGCGGGCCAGGTGCGAGACGATTTCGACAATGAGACCCACCGCCCGCTGGGCCCGGTGGTCTGTATTAGCCCATGGAACTTCCCGCTGGCCATCTTTACCGGACAGGTTGCCGCAGCCCTGGCGGCAGGTAACAGCGTGCTGGCGAAGCCGGCAGAGCAGACGCCGCTGATTGCCGCCCAGAGCGTGGCCCTGCTGCGGGAAGCGGGCGTGCCTGCCGGCGTGGTTCAGCTCCTGCCAGGCCGGGGCGAAACCGTTGGCGCACAGCTGACCGCCGACAACCGCGTGCGCGGCGTGATGTTTACCGGCTCGACCGAGGTCGCGACCCTGCTGCAACGCAGCATTGCGCCGCGCCTTGACGCACAGGGTCGTCCGACCCCGCTGATCGCTGAAACCGGCGGTATGAATGCAATGATCGTTGACTCCTCGGCGCTGACCGAGCAGGTGGTGGTCGATGTCATGGCCTCGGCGTTTGACAGCGCGGGCCAGCGCTGCTCGGCGCTGCGTCTGCTCTGCCTGCAGGAGGATATCGCCGACCATACGCTGAAAATGCTGCGTGGCGCGATGGCAGAGAGCCGAATGGGTAACCCAGGCCGCCTGTCGACGGATATCGGCCCGGTGATCGACGCCGAGGCGAAAAATGCCATCGAGCGCCATATTCAGGCAATGCGGGCGAAAGGCCGTCCGGTGTTCCAGGCGGTGCGGGAAAACAGCGAGGATGCGAAAGAGTGGCAGACCGGCACCTTCGTTGCGCCAACGCTGATCGAACTGGACAGCATCGACGAGCTGAAAAAAGAGGTCTTCGGTCCGGTGCTGCACGTGATGCGCTTCAGCCGCAGCCAGCTGGATGAGACCATCCGCCAGATTAACGCCTCCGGCTACGGTTTGACCCTCGGGGTGCATACCCGTATCGACGAAACCATTGCTCAGGTTACCGGCAACGCCTACGTGGGCAACCTCTACGTCAACCGCAACATGGTGGGTGCGGTCGTCGGCGTCCAGCCGTTTGGCGGAGAGGGGCTCTCAGGCACCGGGCCTAAAGCGGGCGGGCCGCTCTATCTCTACCGTCTGCTGGCAAGCCGACCACAAAATGCGCTGGGTGTTACCCTGGCACGCCATGACGCGGTGCGTCCGGTGGATGCCCGACTGCGCAGCGTGCTGGCCCAGCCGCTGGAGGCGCTGAGCGCCTGGGCGACCAGCCGCCCTGAGCTGGTGGAACTCTGCCAGCAGTTTGGCGAACAGGCGCAGAGCGGTACCCAGCGCCTGCTGCCTGGCCCGACCGGCGAGCGCAACACCTGGACGCTGCTGCCGCGTGATAGCGTGCTCTGCATGGCGGACAACGAGCAGGATGCGCTGGTGCAGCTGGCGGCAGTGCTGGCGGTAGGCAGCAAGGTATTGTGGCCGGAAGATGGGCTGCATCGCGATCTGGCGAAGCAGCTGCCGCCTGCGGTGGCAGAGCGCATCGCCTTTGCCAAGCCGGATACGCTGCTGGCTCAAGCGTTTGACGCGGTGATCTACCACGGTGATTCTGACCAGCTGCGGGCGATCTGCGAGCAGGTTGCCGCCCGCGATGGGGCGATCGTTTCGGTGCAGGGCTTTGCCCGGGGCGAAACGGCGATCGTGCTGGAGCGTCTCTACCTGGAGCGCTCCCTGAGTGTCAACACCGCGGCAGCAGGTGGCAACGCCAGCCTGATGACAATCGGCTAAGGCTATGATAATAAGGCTCCGGTAACGGGGCCTTATTTTTTGCGGAGACAATATGAAACATTTACTTATTGCAGGCGTGGCTTTGCTGCTGAGCACCGGCGCGCTGGCGGACGAGTGTGACAATGCCAGCACCCAGTCCGATCTAAACAGCTGTACCGCGCAGCAGTATCAGGCCGCGGATAAAAAGCTCAATGAGACGTATCAGGCCGCCATGCAGCGTGCGGCGGCACCCCAGCGCGAGCTGTTGAAGAAGGCACAGCAGATGTGGATTAGCGTGCGCGATGCCGACTGCGCGTTGATCGCCTCCGGTACCGAAGGGGGAAGCGTGCAGCCGATGATCCATAACCAGTGTCTGCACGATAAAACCGCCGAACGCGAAGCCTTTTTGGCCTCGCTGATGCAGTGCGAAGAGGGCGATCTCAGCTGCCCCCTGCCGCCTACGAACTGACCGCGTAATGCTACTCTTCGTTTAACGACGCCGTCGCCGACGGCGCTTTTTTTCTGCTGAGCTTAAGCTCGCTCACCAGCACCCCAAGCACAATCAGCGCCCCGCCAAACAGGGCCAGCAGCGGCAAACGCTCCCCTGCCAGACGCCCAAAAATACCCGCCCACACCGGTTCGCCGGTATAGATCACCGTTGCCCGGGTCGGGGATACGCTGCGCTGTGCCCAGTTCATGGTGACCTGAATAATCGCACTGAAGATACCCAGCCCGGCGGCCACCAGCAGCAGCGCAGGTGAGAATGACGGCACCGATTCGCCCGCCGGACCTGCGGCGGCAAAGGCCACCACCGAGGCGGTGGCGAGCTGAATGACGGTGACCCGCCGGATATCCACCTTGCCCGCCCAGGCGCTGATGAGAATAATTTCAGCGGCAATGGCTACCGCGCTGACCAGGGTGATCCACTCCCCCTCCCCCATCGCCAGCATATTACCCTCCGGCCCTGCCAGCAGGACCAGCCCGGCAAAGGCCAGAGCGATACCTACGCAGGACATTAACCCCGGCAGCCTGCCGAGGCAAAGCCACTGCAATAGCGGCACCAGCGGAACATACATTGCGGTAATAAAAGCGGACTTGCTGCTGGAGATGGTTTGCAGTCCCCAGGTTTGCAGGCCATAGCCGAAGGCGATTGAGACGCCGATTGCTACCCCGGCCTTGACCTCAAGCCAGGTGATGCCGCGCAGCACCTTAAGGGAGAGCAGCGCCACCGCGATAGCTGCCGTGGCAAAGCGCAGACCGACAAAAAAGAGTGGGCCGCTCAGGGTCACCGCGTACTGAACGGCCAAAAACGTGCCGCCCCAGAACATGGTGATGAGGATCAGAAGTGCCTCTTGCGGCTTAACAGAGAATTTATAGCGAGAGAAAAACGGGGTCATTTTACCACCAGCCCAGGACGAAGCCCCGTAGTGTGCGATGGTAGAGAAGGCAGTTCAACGGCTTAGCTGAAAAAAGGCATAAAAAAACCGTCGGGCGAACCCGACGGCGGGACAAACGTAAGAGAGGTCATACTATTAACTTATCTTACGCTGCGATGGTACTGGCATCTAGCGGTTACCGCCGCCGCCTTGGCCGCCACCACCATGGCTACTTTTGCCCCCTTTTTTGCCAGCTTCGGATGCGCGCTCAGGGTCGTTTTTGAAGTTACCCCCGCTGTGCTGGCCACCTTTACGACCTGCTTCTGATGCTTTTTCACGATCTTCTGCGAAGTTACCAGAACCACCACGATGTTCTGCCATTTCTGACCTCCAGAATCAATACATTAGACATCATACTGCATTCAGTAAAAGAGAATTCTTTCACCTCACGGCGTATAAAGAGTAGATATTTCGTCGCCGCGTAAAAATAAGCTTAGTGCAACCCGCATTGACGGCCAGCGGACAGTAATATTCTGCAACAGGATATCAGGCAAAAGTAGGGTTTACGCACCCTTCAATTCATAAGTCTTTCTTATCTCTTGCGAAATGAAGCTGACCAAAAGTGTGTCAATTTGCTACAGTTTGTGAGCTCGCTGGCGTCGGCGGGCTTCAGGCCCGCCGTTCACCAGGTACACACAACGTTAGTGATTATTTTTCAATACTTTAATGGTATATCTGCCATCTGCTTTGCGATACGCGCCATGGATATCGGTCTCAAATCCAGGATAGTGTGAGCCGATCTCGCAGAGCATCTGAATAAACTCCAGCACCGGACGGTTATCTTCCGTTAGCATTTCGCCCGGCATAACCAGCGGCACGCCCGGCGGATAGGGCAGGATCATATTGGCATTGACGCGGCCAATCATCTCATCGATATAGACCTCCTCGATGTCACCGTTAATCTCTTTCTGCCACGCCGCCCACGGGTTCATCACCATTTTTGGTAAGGTCTCAAAGGCGCGGTACATCAGCTCAGGCAGATTATGCTTACCGATCACCTCGTGCATTCCCTGGGCCAGCTCCTGAATACGCATCTCCTTATAGAACTCAGGATCGAGGGCATAGAGCGCTGGCATCATCTCTTTAATACGCTGGTTACTGTCGTACTCACGTTTGAAGTCTGTCAGGGCGCGCAGCAGGCTCAACGCCTTGGTTTCATCAATACCGATGCTGAACAGGAACAGCAGATTGTAGGGGCCGGTCTTCTCAACCACGATACCGTGATAGTCGAGGTACTTCGAGACGATCCATGCTGGAATACCGCGCTCCGTCATTTCGCCCTGCTTATCCATTCCCGGCGTTAACAGCGTCACCTTCACCGGATCCAGATGCATATGGTTGTCATCAATGTTCCTGAAGCCGTGCCAGCCATCCTCCCCTTTCAGCGGCCAGCACTCGGTGGTGCTGATATCCTCTGGCTGCCAGACATCAAAGAACCAACCGTCGCTCTCGGCGCGAAGCTTTTTGATCTCCTGACGGAAAGAGATAGCGCGATCGATAGCGTCCTGCATCAGCCGTTTACCCGCGCTCCCTTCCATCATCGCCGCCGCGGTCTCAATGGAGGCGACGATACCGTAGTGAGGCGACGTGGAGGTGTGCATCATAAAGGATTCGTTAAACGTCTCCTCGTTAAAGTCACCTTTAATATGGATCATGGACGCCTGAGAGAATGCCGCCAGCAACTTATGGGTCGACTGCGTTTCATAGATCACCTTGCCCTCAGTGCGCTCGCCGCTCATGCCGCACAGCCCTTTGTAGATAGGGTTGAAATTGGTATAGGGCACCCAGGCGGAATCAAAGTGGATCGATTTCACCTCAAGGTTTTGCTTAATATAGTCGGTGTTATACAGCAGGCCGTCGTAGGTGGAGTTGGTGATCACCGCGTGCACCGGCCAGCTTGCCCCTGGCGTAGCGTCAACCTTCTGCTGGATCGCCCTACGTGAAAACTCGCTCTGCGGAATGCCCCCTAAAATGCCGAAGGCGTTACGGGTAGGCCGCAGGTAGATCGGCGTGACGTCGCTCATCATCAGCAGATGCGTCAGGGATTTATGGCAGTTACGATCGATCAGCACCGTGCTTTTCACTGGCGCGGAGTACATGCCGACGATTTTATTGGCCGTAGAGGTGCCGTTGGTCACCATATAGCTACGTTCGGCGTTAAAGGTGCGGGCGATATACTCCTCTGCTTCTTTATGCGGACCGGAGTGATCCAGCAGCGAGCCTAGCTCCGTCACCGATACCGAGATATCTGACTTCATGGTGTTGGCACCAAAGAAGTCGTAAAACAGGCTACCCACCGGACTCTTCTGGAACGCGGTTCCCGACATATGGCCGGGTGTACAAAAAGTGTATTTTCCGGCGTTCACATAGTTAAACAGCGCCTTCGTCAGCGGCGGCAGAATTTTATCGTAGTAGGCTTCCGTCACCTGCTGAATTTTATTGGCAATATCGCAGGCCACATCGAGGGCATACTCAAAAAAGTGAATGTTGGCCTCTAAGTCACGCAGCGTCAGATCGAGCGCGCTGTTTTTATTGGCAAACATATACATCGGAAGCCGATCGTTGAGCGCGCTGATCTGCTGGGTCAGACTGAGGTTGTAGCTATCCCAGTCAATGACAACGCCACAGATTTTGGCGTTATTGTTAATGAGCCCCAGCAGATCGTCGGCATCCTCGGGATAGAGAATACGGAAATCCATGGCACCTAAGCGCTGGCCCAGCTCCTGCAGTGCGGTCTCTTTAAAAATAACGCCAGGATGATTCATTATTGCTATGGTTTTCATCTTAATATCCTTATTTATTAATTACTGTGTGTTTATCTTGCTTATCAATAAAAATTCCCCAGAATGACCAGCCCGCAAAGGTAGTGAGCGCGCCGAGCATCATCGCCTCTTCGCCAGATGCATAGAGGGCATAGAAGCTGTAGACGGTGCCAATCAGGGCGGTACAGGCATTGATTCGGAACTGGGACTTAGTGACCCCGGCCAGGCGCTGCATGGGAATAAGCGCTGCCATTGAGAGCACGTAGGGAATAAGGTTGGTAATGACCGCCAGATTAACCAGGCTGTTAAACTGTTTATTCAGAGAGGGGCTAATGGTCATTAGCGCCAGCAGGGTCTGGATGATGCCAAGAACAATCATGCCAACCACGGGTGCGTCGGCTTTTGTCACGCGGGAGAAAATACGCGGGAAATAGCCGATATCCGCCGATGATTTAAAGACGCGGCCGACGGTAAACTGCCACCCCAACAGGGAACCGATACAGGCCAGGGTCATCAGCAGCATCACCACTTTACCCACGAAGGGGGTAAACATACTGGCGTAAGCGAGGCCAAACGGTGCGGTGGAGTTCAGCAGGTCGGCATTAGGAACAATGCCGGAGATGACGTTGGTCGACAGGATATAAATGACGGCGCAGGCCAGGGTCCCGCCGAATACGGCAATAGGGACATTCTTTTGTGGGTTCTCAACCGCGTCCATGTTGGCGCAGGCAGATTCCAGTCCGAGGAATGCCCATAGCGTCATGGAAATAGAGGTAGAGACCGCAGAGAAGAAGCTGCTGTGGTTAGGGTTCCAGGCGCTGATATAGAGCGAGGGCTTAAACCAGAACCAGCCAAAGATGCTCAGGCCGACCACAGGAATAATCACGCCCCAGACGGTCACGGAGCCAATGCGCCCGGTGATCTTTGCCCCGCCAAAGTTACAGATGGTGGTCACCCATATCACGCCGATGGTGGCCACGCACGCACCCACCGGCGAGAG
Organism: Pseudescherichia vulneris NBRC 102420; assembly: GCF_000759795.1. Classification (GTDB taxonomy): domain Bacteria; phylum Pseudomonadota; class Gammaproteobacteria; order Enterobacterales; family Enterobacteriaceae; genus Pseudescherichia; species Pseudescherichia vulneris. Next base: position 158,120 of record NZ_BBMZ01000014.1, on the reverse strand, counting down.
TACGACGCCGAAGAAATCGCTGCCGTAACCCACTGCAGAGATAGCAATCGCGATATTGGCAATTAACAGGCTAATCGCATAGGTATAGTTAGAAATAAAATTTCCGGACTGACCAAATGCATATTCTGCGTAACCACCCATGCCGCCGCTTTTCTGACTAAACAGGCCACACTTAGAGAAAGCGTAGGCCAGCGCCAGCGATCCTAATGCCGTGACCAACCACGACAGAATAGATATTGTTCCTACCTCAGCTAATTTCGTCGGCAGCATAATAATTCCCGAACCCATCATATTAACCGCGGTTAATACAGTGAGCTGGAGTACACCCATTTTATTTCCAGGCTGACTCATAATGCCCTCTTACAGATATAAAAATAGATTGGCAGTAATCGTTAATTACTGTCCTGTTGATAATGCGTCTGTGTTACTGCACGGTATGATTAACGGCACGGCGGAGTTGACTTTCCGCCAGCGAGTGCCTCTGTTAGTGCGTATCCTTCTGCTTGGCGTAACGGCTGGGCCAGATCTGCGCAGGATCGACACCAATGGCGTCGGCAATAATGCGTTCTGCTTTTGGATAGGCGCGTGAGAGCACGTTTTTTAAGGTGTCCGGTTTGAGACCGGCTTGAATCGACAGTTCACGTATCGAGTAGCCGCGCTTGTGAAGCGCGGCAACAATGTCGATACGACACCAGTCCGTCTGCGTGGCTTCAACTTTACTCATAATTCATCTAACCTCTTCTTCAACCCTATGGGATAATCCCGAACGTTAATCACCAGGTGATAACGTGGTAGTATCATTGATCTCTTTTGAGATGAATAAAAGCGTTATCTGAAGAATTTGTGATTCTAAACTCGTTTTGTGATCTCTATGAAGATCAGACTACCTACACCGTCGCGGATGGACTAAAAATGGAAGGCGAAGAGACAATTTCATACCGTACAGCCGGGCAGGAGACGCTGGCGGACAGGCTAAGACTGCTGATTGGTCACCGTAGCACCCGGGCGGCGGCCGAAGAGTGGCAGCTTCCCTACTCCACGCTGAATAACTACATCAGCCGAGGAACCGATCCTTCATTTAACGTGGCAATAAAAATTGCGGAACGGGAGAACGTCTCCCTGGAGTGGCTGGCCTACGGCGGCGCTGACCGTAACTCGCGGAAATTACAAGAGACCGAGGCGAAATGGCATACCACGCCCAAGCCGGTAGACGATCCGCTGCAGTTTGCCTGGTCGATGGTCTACTCGTCGCTGGATGATAGCGAGCGTGAGGCGCTGCTGCGCGTGATTCATAAAGAGGGTGTGCAGGGGATCATGAGCCATGCCGAAGTCTTTGGCCCGCTGGCCCGACAAATCGCCTCGCTCTCCACCACTGAAAAGGCTCGGTTTATGCAGGAAGCGATGGCGATTATCGATAAGATCAAGCGCGACGCCTGAACAGGCGTTTATTAGCGCTTCGCGTAACCCCAATTAAGATCATTTTGATCTCATTTTAGAGAAAAACGCTTGCTTTTACTGGCTGCCTGGCCGTAGATTGTTGTGAAATCAGCGATACACAAGGAGCGGCTATGAGCGAAGAGAGAGCAGTGTTTGAGCACGCGTTAACGGGTGAGCGGGAAGTGCGTCGTGAGAAGCTGGCGCAGCTACGCGAAGAGGGGATCGCTTTCCCAAACGATTTTCGCCGGAACAGGACCGCAGACGCGCTGTATGCGCGCTATGCAGAGTGGGATACCGCGACGCTACAGGCCGAAAATATTCAGGTCGCCATTGCCGGGCGCGTAATGTCACGCCGTATTATGGGCAAAGCAGCCTTCCTGGTGTTGCAGGACTGCGGCGGTAAGATTCAGATCTATGCCGCCCAAACCTCTCTGGGGGAGGAGCCGTATCAGCAGCACATTCGACGCTGCGATCTGGGCGATATCATTGGCGTCGAAGGTACGCTGTTTAAAACCCAAACCGGCGAGCTGACCCTGCACGCCACGCGGATCGTCCCCCTCACCAAAGCGCTACGGCCGCTCCCCGATAAGTTTCATGGTCTGGCGGATCGTGAGATGCGCTATCGCCAGCGCTATGTAGACCTCATCGTCAACGATAGCACGCGTCAAACCTTTGTTACGCGTTCAAACATTCTCAGCGCCATTCGCGCCTTCATGCAGGCCCGTGGCTTCCTGGAAGTAGAGACGCCAATGATGCAGGCCATTCCCGGCGGCGCATCGGCAAGACCGTTTATGACCCACCATAACGCCCTTGACCAGCAGATGTACCTGCGTATTTCACCAGAGCTCTATCTTAAAAGGCTAGTGGTCGGCGGCTTCGAGAAAGTATTCGAGATCAACCGCAATTTCCGCAACGAGGGCATATCCGTCCGCCATAACCCTGAATTCACTATGATGGAGATGTACGAGGCCTATGCCGACTACAACGACCTGATTACCTTTACCGAATCGCTCTTCCGGCACGTTGCCCAGACGGTGCTAGGCACGACGACCGTGCAGTACGGCGACTGGACGTTTGATTTTGGCCGGCCCTTTGACCGCCTGACCATGACCGAGGCGATCCTCCGCTACGGGGAAGACATTGTCTCTGCGGATTTGGCAACGCCGGACGCGGCGCTGCGTCTCGCCGAGCGCCTGGGGATTGAGATTGAGGCGGGCTGGGGACATGGCCGTGTCATTACCGAACTCTTCGATGCGGTCGCCGAAAAGCACCTTATTCAGCCTACGTTTATTACCGAGTACCCGGCAGAGGTCTCCCCGCTGGCGCGGAGAAACGATACCAATCCGGAGATCACCGATCGCTTTGAGTTTTTCATTGGCGGCAGAGAGATTGGCAACGGCTTCTCCGAGCTTAATGATGCGGAAGATCAGGCCAAGCGCTTTAGAGAGCAGGCAATGGCGAAAGAGGCCGGGGATGACGAAGCGATGTTTTATGATGAGGACTATGTGACGGCGCTTGAGTACGGGTTACCTCCCACCGCCGGGTTAGGTATTGGTATCGATCGCATGGTGATGCTATTTACTAATGCCCCCTCTATTCGCGATGTGATCCTTTTCCCGGCGCTGCGTCCGGTTAAACAGCCATAAATCATCAAAAATAGATCCAACAGGAGGAGTGAATTGTGCAGCATTATTATCCACTACAACGTCAATACCGGCTGCCTGTGTACGCTTAATGAAAAAGGAGAATTTACGCTCGCCACCACGTTAACGGGTTGCAAAGTATTATCTGGCGATCTCCTTAACAGTAATATGGAGTGTTACGGCCAGACGACGGTGTATAATTTATCAGCAAACCTCTCACTGGAAATCGATATTAAATATCGCACCCGCTCAGAAGTGCATGCGGTAAATTTGTTACAGAAAATGACATAATAAATTCCCCGTTTTCTCTGCCTTCCGGGATTAGTTTGCCGCTGTGGCATGCTAATCCCGTTGCAAAATAAGCGCGATCCGATTTGCACTCTCAGCCTGACGGCATATCTTTAACTATACCCTGATGGCAACCTAGGAGTGAAAAGATGGCAAAGGTTCTGGTTCTTTATTATTCCATGTACGGGCACATTGAAACCCTGGCGCACGCCGTGGCTGAAGGCGCAGGAAAGGTGGAAGGCGTTGAGGTAGTGGTTAAGCGCGTACCAGAAACCATGCCGCAAGAGCTGTTCGAGAAATCAGGCGGTAAGGCACAGACGGCCCCGGTCGCCACTCCACAGGAGCTGGCTGAGTACGACGCCATTATCGTGGGTACGCCGACGCGGTTCGGCAACATGTCCGGTCAGATGCGCACCTTCTTTGACCAGACTGGCGGCCTGTGGGCGTCCGGTGCTCTCTATGGCAAGGTTGCCAGCGTATTCAGCTCTACCGGTACAGGTGGCGGTCAGGAGCACACAATTACCTCGACATGGACTACGCTTGCACATCATGGGATGGTGATTGTGCCGATTGGCTATGGCACAAAAGAGCTGTTCGATATCTCTGAAGTTCGCGGCGGTACGCCATACGGCGCGACGACCATTGCGGGTGGCGACGGTTCCCGTCAGCCCAGTGAAGAAGAGCTGGCTATTGCCCGCTATCAGGGCGAGTACGTGGCTGGCCTGGCCGTTAAGTTAAAAGGTTAACCCTAACAGGAGAAGTAAGATGCCAAATCAGGAAGCAAAAGCTCATCACGTCGGCGAATGGGCAAGTATCCGCAATACTTCGCCGGAAATTGCCGAAGCCATTTTTGAAGTTGCCAACTACGACGAGAAGCTGGCAGAACAGATCTGGGAAGAGGGAAATGACGAAGTGCTGATCCGTGCCTTCAAGAAAACCGATGCAGATTCACTCTTCTGGGGTGAACAAACCATCGAGCGTAAAAACGTTTAAGTCCCTCGCCTCCCCTGCCTGTGCAGGGGAGCATTTATCTTTCTACCAGCCTAATGCCGTTCTGATTTGTTGCCGATAGCGCGTATCAATCTGTTCCGGTACCTGTTGAATATAGTTTTTCGCATGTTCTCCCTCTTCTCCCGTCAGACCACGCAGATAAGCGATAGCCGCTTCCGGCGTCGGCACTTTACCCTCAATGTTATCAATGCGTGCCGGCAGCGCCGTCCAGATAATGGCATCGATGCCGCGCGCGCGTGCCCAGTCGGCGAGCAGCCCTGTGGTCTGAGAAGAGAGCGTCAACGACCCCACGCCGTCCACGCGCTCCTCTGGGATCCCCTCCCGCTCGCGCAGCGCCTGGCACGCCTCGCTAAGAGAGTGGGTCGCCAACGTCGCCCAGAGCACCGGAACAGGCGTTGCGTTAATGCAGATGGCGGTAGCCAGTTCACCGCCGTCGCTGACGCGCGAAAACTCAATGGGCAGCTCAGGGCCATCAGCGTGCCACTCACCCGCCACCGGCAGCGCGCCGGACTTCCAGACCAGCGATCCCCACCCCAGACAAACAATTTTCATCGATATTGCTCCTGTATATGCTTACACCCCACACTAAAGCTTTAACTATGAACATGATAAAGCGCAACCCGGAAGCGACGTATTTTGCTTTACCTTGGCTGGCAAGCCTTCTATAGTAACGCCTGTATATATAACCAGGCTTCGAGGGTAGATGTGTGTTTGTTGAATTAGTGTATGACAAGCGAAACGTGGCCGGGCTGCCGGGCGCGCGTGAAATTATCCTGGACGAGCTGACGCGTCGGGTTCACCGCATCTTCCCGGACGCCGAGGTACGCGTCAAACCTATGCAGGCCAACGGGCTAAACAGCGACGCCAGTAAAAGCGACAGAGAGAAACTGAACCGCATGCTGGAAGAGATGTTTGACGAAGCCGACATGTGGCTGGTAGCAGAATAAAAACCGCTTCGGCGGTTTTTTTATATATGTCATACTTAAGTGTATAGTCCCATTTTAAATATTCACCATCACAATAATATAAACTTAACTTATTAATCAGCTTCCATCCATCATTCTGAACAGCGGGAAGAAACAGAGATGAAAAAGAGAGTCATGATCTTCGCCCTTTTTATTTCCTTTACCAGCAGCGCCGCCAGCTTCGACTGCACAAAAGCAAAGTCAGCAGATGAAAAGGCGGTGTGTGCTAACCTGGCGCTCAACGACAAAGATGTTGAGATGACAACGACATACCGCCTTCTACGTGGCCTGTTTGCCATGGGTGTACAGGGTGATATGCAGGATGCCCAGCGGGCGTGGCTTAACACTCGGCGGCAGTGTGGCGGCGATATTACCTGTTTGACTAACGCCTATAATAGCCGTTTACAGCAGCTCAACGCGATGTATCGCACTATTAATAAGCCCCTTTAAGTACACTTTCTTTTAATACCTTCCAGAAAAGTAACAGTATTAAAAAGTGCTGGCACATTGTTACTCGTTGAAATTAATTAGCCCGACTATCGGATGCTATATCCCTGTATTATTGCTGCCGCAAGGAAATGCAGCACAGCCTGGCTGTGCTTTATCGAAATAAGTCTTTTAACAAAAGGTATTATGATGAAAAAGTTAGCTACGATGCTGGGTGTCTGTACATTGCTGGTCTGCGGCGCGGCCAGCGCAGCGAACGGTCAGGTTGTGGCAAATGCCAAATCCGCCTGCCAGGATAACCCAACCCAGTGCTCTCAGGCAAAATCAGACGCTAAAGCTACTGCGCAAAAGCAGGCCCAGGCGGCGAAAGATGCCTGTGCTAACAATCAGACCGCTTGCGATAACGCGAAAGCCAACGTCAAAAACGCGGCTAAACGTTAAGCCCCTCTTCACGCGGCGGGTTTTACCTGCCGCGCTTTCTTACTGATTTAACGGCTATCAACCATGTCCGAAACAGAATCATCGACCATAACCGAAGCTATGCTGCTGAACGACGGCATTGCCGAAGCGCTTGAGCGTGCAGGCCTCTGGCGTCGAGCGGCCACCCGCTGGCTGCTTATTTTCGATCGCGTCGAGACAGACCGCGCACGGGAGCGGATTGCTCTGCGCCGGGAAGCTTGCCTACGAATGGCAAGCAGCACTGCAGGAAGTGAAGGCGGTGAAAAATGCCATAAGCGCCTCCGTATGCTGCTGGCAACAAAGTAGAGCCGTACTCTCCTCCGGCTTTCTGCTGTTCACGCTTTAGACCGTGATCCTTTTCTCCTTTTAAGAAATTACCTGCGCAAACCGTAGACAGTTTAACAACTCGGCCTTATCGTTAACATGAATAATAAATCATTATTGAATAAATATTCAATGTGGAGAAAACGATGAACGCTACCTTTGTTAAATCCGTACTGCTCGCTTCTATGATCGCCGCTTCCGGTTCGCTGTTTGCTGCTGATAACGGACTGATTGCTATCATTACCCCTTCCCACGATAACCCCTTCTTTAAAGCAGAGGCCGACGGCGCGGCGGCGAAAGCCAAAGAGTTGGGCTACACCACCCTTGTCGCCTCGCATGACGATGACGTAAACAAACAAAACCAGCTGATCGAGACCGCCATCGCCCGCAAGGCGAAAGCAATTATTCTCGATAACGCCGGGGCGGATGCCACCGTCGGGCCGCTGGAGAAAGCCAAAGCCGCAGGCGTTCCGACCTTCTTGATCGATCGCGAAATTAACAAAACCGGCATCGCCGTGGCGCAGATCGTCTCTAACAACTATCAGGGCGCGCAGCTGGGTGCCGAGAAGTTCGCCAAGCTGCTGGATGGCAAAGGCACCTACGTCGAGCTGCTGGGTCGCCAGTCGGATACCAACGCCAGCGTCCGCTCCCAGGGATACCACGACATTCTGGACGACTATCCGGACATGAAGATGGTGGCGCAGCAGACCGCTAACTGGAGCCAGACCGAAGCCTTTAACCGTATGGAAGCTATTCTGCAAACCAACCCGAACATCGCCGGCGTGATCTCCGGTAACGACACCATGGCGTTAGGGGCCGAGGCCGCGCTGAAGGCCGCCGGTAAGACGAATGTTATCGTCGTTGGCTTTGATGGCAGCGACTACACCCGCGACTCCATTATTAACAAAGGCAATATCAAAGCCACCGTTCTGCAACCGGGCTGGGAGCAGGCCCAGATGGCCGTTGTACAGGCAGACTACTTCCTGAAAAACGGCAAAGCGCAGAAAGACGAAAAACAGCTGATGGATTGCGTCCTGATCGATGAGTCAAACGCTAAAAAACTCAACATGTTTAAACTCAGCGAGTAAGGCGGAGGCGCTATGGGCGTAAAACAATGGGGTGTCGCGCTGATAGGGTGCACCACCCTGTTGCTGACGGCCTGCACGGTGGTGGATCTGGATGAAAACGGCAAGCCAATCATGCCTGTCGATCCAAATGCGAAACAGAATTTCGACAATCTGACCCCGCAGCAGATCGCGCAACAGACCTGGCAATCCCGCGTTATGGATGCCGCTAACCAACACGCGCTGGATGCCAGCGCGTTTGCCAGCCAGCTAAAAGCCACCAGCGGCGCACCCAGGAGTGTTTTTGTTCGCCTGACCAGCCAGGTGACCGCCGTCGACGTCAGCAACGCGCGCGAGCAGAAGCTGACGTTCACGGTCGACAACCAGCCGCTGACAATCCAGCTTGGGCCGGTGATGCGCGGCAACGCCATTCGCGATGCTACCGGCTTTAAGTTTGAAGACTTTACTAACCAGGTTCAGTTCGCTCAGCTCTCTCGCGCCTATAACCGCGAAGCCGCGAAGCATCTGCCGAAGATTGACGCCAGCTGGAGCGGTAAACCGGCCACCGTGCTGTTTGCCGTGACGCTGGCCAACGGCAAAGCCCAGGACGCCGCCGCGCTGGATGTCAAACAGGAGGCCCCGTAATGAGCGTTACCCCGGTGGATGACATTATCCTGCGCACGCGCGGTATCTCGATGCTCTTTCCCGGCACCGTGGCGCTGGATAACGTTGACTATAACGTCTGGCGCGGCAAGGTTAACGTCATTATTGGCGAGAACGGGGCCGGTAAATCGACGCTGATGAAGATCCTGGCTGGCGTCCAGCAGCCTAGCCTTGGCGAGATCCTGCTTAACGGCGAGCCGGTGCACTTCCCAAGCACCCGCGCGGCGGCGGCCCACGGGATCGGCATGGTGCATCAGGAGCTAAACCTGTTTGAAAACCTTAACGTGGCCGAGAATATTTTTCTTGGCCGCGAGCTGCAAAAAGGGGTCGCCCCCATCAATGAGGGCGAGCAGGAGCGCCGCGCCGCCGAGCTGCTGCAGCGCCTCGACCAGCCCATCTCCCCGCGTGAGCTGGTGGGTAACCTCAAGGTCGGCCAGCAGCAGCTGATAGAGATCGCCAAAGCGCTGGCGGAGGATGCCGATATTCTGATCCTCGACGAACCCACCTCGGCGCTGAGTAAAACCGAAGTGGAGATCCTGTTTCGCGTGATCCGTGAGCTAACCCGCCAGGGGGTGACGATTATCTATATTTCGCACCGTCTGGAGGAGCTGATGGCTATCGGCGACGTCATTACCATCCTGCGCGACGGCAAGTTCCAGGCGGAAGCCAGGGTAAAAGATATCGACGTGCCGTGGATCGTCCGCGAGATGCTCGGTAGCGATCCGGTAAGTAACTTTCTCGACGCGGGTCGCACCTTTGGGCCGCCGCTGCTGGAGGCGGAGCACATTACCTGCGTTAACGCCGCGGGCAATACGGTGGTTAACGACGTCAGCTTTAAGGTACATGCCGGAGAGATCGTCGGTATTTATGGCCTGATGGGAGCCGGACGCACCGAGCTATTCGAGTGCCTGCTGGGCACCGAGCGTAACTACTTCGGCAAGCTGTGGCTCGACAGCAAGCCGGTGCCCCAGCGGCTGGCGACCGCCGACCGCATTCGGATGGGGATGAGCCTGGTGCCGGAAGACCGCAAGCGGACCGGGATCTTCCCTATCTCCTCGGTGGCGAGCAACCTGACCATCGCCAGCCTCTGGCGACGCCTGCAGCGCGGGCTCACGATTGCCAGCAAAGAGGAGGATGCCGTTGTGGCGGGCACCATCGGCGATCTGTCGATCAAGGTCTCCTCCCCGGAGGTCGAGATCCAGGCCCTCAGCGGTGGCAATCAGCAGAAGGTGGTGATTGGCCGATCGCTGCTGACCAATCCCAAAGTGCTGTTTCTTGATGAGCCGACGCGGGGCATTGACGTTGGTGCTAAGGCGGACGTGTTTCGCATGATGGTGCAGCTCTCGCAGCAGGGTATCGCGGTGGTCTTCTCCACCTCGGATTTAAAAGAAATTATGGCGGTTTCCGACCGTATTCTGGTGATGTCCGGCGGCAAACTCACCGCCGATATCGTTCGCGATCGGGCCGAAGAATCAGCGCTGGTCACAGCAAGTGCTCAGGGGTTTTAAGATGAAAACAGTCCAGTCGGCTACGTTAACGCCGCGCGGTGCAGCATCGCTGTCCCGCGAGAACATCCTGCTTATTCTGTTGAAGCTACGCACCTTTATCGCCCTTTTTCTTATCGTCGGCTTCTTCACGGTGATGGTGCCAGGGTTCCTGTCGGCAGGCAGCATGGTGATCATGATCAAGCATATCGCCATCAACGCGTTTCTGGCGCTGGGGATCACCTTCGTGATTATCACCGCCGGGATCGACCTCTCTATCGGCGCGACGCTGGGCCTGTGCGGGATGATTGCCGGGTGGATGATCACCAAAGGCATCGTGCTGCCGATGTTTGGTATCGCCATCTTTCCTAGTGTCTGGGTGATCGTCCCCGTGGTGCTGCTGATCGGTGCGCTGATCGGCGCGGCCAACGGCTGGATCATCACCCGCTACAACGTCGCGCCCTTTATCTGCACCCTTGGCACCATGTACGTCCTGCGCGGGGCGGCCATGCTGACCTCCGATGGGCAGACCTTCCCTGGGCTGTCCGGGAACCCGCTGCTGGGCAACACCGGCTTTGATGAGATTGGGGCCGGAACGCTGTTCGGCATTCCATGGGCGATCTGGATGATGATCGTGCTGGCGCTGATTATCGCCTACGTCGCCCGCCGCCTGCCCTTTGGCCGCCACGTCTATGCCATTGGCGATAACGAGCGCGCCGCCGAGCTCTCCGGCGTTAAGGTCAAGCAGGTTAAGATCCTGGTCTATATGCTCTCCGGCCTGTGCGCGGCGATTGCCGGGATCGTGGTTTCCGCGCAGCTGGTGGCCAGCCATCCGGCCAACGGCACCGCCTTTGAAATGAACGCTATCGCGGCGGTTGTACTTGGCGGTACCTCGCTGGCGGGCGGGCGCGGCACCATTCTCGGCACGCTGATCGGCGCGTTCGTGATCGGCTTCCTTGCCGATGGCCTGGTGATGATGGGCGTCAGTGAATTTTGGCAGATGGTGATTAAAGGCATCGTGATTATCGTGGCGGTCATCATCGACCAGATGCAGAACCGTATGCAGCAGAAAGCCGCCGTAGTGGCGCAGAAAGCGGTGATGGAGGGCAAGTAGCCCTGCGCCTCTTCCCGGGCGTCACTGCCCGGGATAAGCGGGTTACTTTTTCATCAGGCTGCGGGCGGTGGCGAAGTCGGTAATTAACACGTCGATATAGTTTCCCTCCAGCGCCCCGCGAATGGCGTTGCTTTTTTCCAGTCCTCCCGCCAGGGCGATAACATGCTGGCAGGCACGCATCTGCTCCAGCTCCATGCCGATAACCGGATCCTCCTCCTGGCTCAGCACCGGATTGCCGGCGGCGTCGTAGTAGTGCAGGCAGATATCCCCCACCGCCCCGCGCTCAGCCAGCAGGGTCAGCATCTCTTCGTTGTAGTAGTTGCCTGAGTTTTTTAACAGCTGGGACGGCTCCAGCTCGCCGATGCCAACGATGGCGACGTCCACCTCGTCAAATTTTGCCACCGCCGCCGCCACGTCCGGACTGTTCACCAGCCGGGCGCGCTCCTCCACCGAGTGCTCGATGCTCTGGGAGGGCAGCAGCCACGCTGGGCAGCCCAGGTGCGCTGCCAGCTGCTGAGTAAGGATGGTCGCCTGCACGTTGCCGTTGGGGCCGACGCCGCCCAGCAGCTGGATCACCCCCGCCGCGCGGATATTCTGCGGGTGCATCTCGTCCACCATGCAACGAATGGTGCTGCTCCAGGAGGAGATGCCTACCAGATCCTCCGGCCGCAGGCGCGTTTCAACATAGTGCGCCGCCGCGCTGCCGATGGCATGTTTGAGCTGCCCGTTGCTGGCGTTCTCGCCGATATCCACCACGATGGCCTGGCGAATGCCAAAGCGCTCTTCAATGGCCTTCTCCAGCTCGACGAAAATATTGGTCGGTTGGACGACGGTGATCTTAACCAGACCCTCTTTCTGGCAGCGCGTCAGCGCGCGTGAGACAAAAGATTGTGACAGGTGCAGCAGCGAGGCAATTTCAGACTGCTTTTTGTTTTCGCTGTAATAGAGCGTGGCGATCTTCACCAGCAAGCGTTGTTCATCCTGCTTCGACATAGCGTTCCCCTTGATTTTCTGTCCGTTATTTTTATGCATACCTGAATAGATAACAAGCACGCCTTGCTTTCGCCTGCTGAACCAACTGTGATCGTTTTCTCCTTTCTCAGAAAATAGGCTGTGCGCGTGATGACAAAGGGAAAAGTAGCGCATATCTTACACTAATGAATAATAAATCATAAATGAATATATATTCAAGTCGATGACTGGAGAGAGAGCAATGTCCCGAATTCCGCAGAATCTGACCATGGGCGTTATTATTGGTAACCGTGGATTTTTCCCCAGCTACCTGGTGGCTGAAGCGCGCGAGCAGGCCACGGCGCTCTTTGCCCGCCTGGGCATCAACACCATTATGCTTGATGATACGCAGACCGAGCTGGGCGGGGTTGAAACTCGTCAGGATGCGAAGATCTGCGCCGAGCTGTTTCGCACCCACCGGGATGAGATCCACGGCGTGGTGGTGCTGCTGCCTAACTTCGGCGATGAGAAAGCGGTAGCCGAGACCCTGCGGCTGTCGGGCCTCAACGTGCCGGTGCTGATCCAGGCCGAAGAGGATAACCTCGATAAAATGGGACTCGCCACCCGCCGGGACAGCTTCTGCGGCAAGATCTCCCTGTGCAACAACATGCGCCAGTACGGCATCCCGTTTACGTTAACCACTCAGCACGTCTGCGCCCTCAGCGGCGAAGTATTTGAAAAAGATCTCCGTCGCTTCGAGCAGATCTGTCGCGTGGTAAGCAGCATGCGCGGCGTGCGCGTTGGGGCTATCGGCGCACGCCCGGCGGGATTCAACACCGTACGCTACAGCGAGAAGCTGCTTGAGCGGCTGGGCATCGCCGTGGAGACGCTGGATCTCTCCGAGGTCTTTACCCGCGTTAAGCAGCTGCGCGATGACGATATCCGCGTCGATGAGAAGCGTCGCCTGCTGCTCGACAACGCCGACGCCAGCGGCATCCCGGCGGATAAAATTGTCACCATGGCGAAGCTGTTCGTGGTCATCAGTGAGTGGGTGATTGCCAACGATATCGATACCACTGCCATCCAATGCTGGACCTCGTTGCAGGAGAACCTGGGTATCAACGTCTGCTCGATCATGAGCATCATGTCGGGACAGCTGATGCCCAGCGCCTGCGAGGTGGATGTCATGGGGGCGCTGTCGATGTACGCCCTCGCCAGCAGCAACATGAGCCCCGCCTCTATTGCCGACTGGAATAATAATTTTGGCGACGATCGCGACAAATGCGTCCTATTCCACTGCGGCAACTTCGCCTCGGCCAGCCTTGAGGATCCGCATATGGGCACTGCGGATATCATCGGCACCACGGTTGGGAAGGAGAACACCTGCGGGGCGGTGCATGGTCGCCTAAAGAGTGGCAATCTGACCTACTTCCGCCTGAGCACGGACGATCTCACCGGTGAGATTAAAGCTTACGTTGGCGAAGGTCAGTCGGTGGACGATCCGCTGGATACCGTCGGCTGCCGGGCGGTGATTCAGGTTCCGCATCTGGAGAATCTGCTGGCGTGGATCTGCCGTAACGGTTTCGAGCATCACGTCGCCATGAACCACTCCGCCAGCGCCGAGATTTTACAGGAGGCCTTCACCCGCTACCTCGGGGTCAGCACCTATCTGCACCGGTAGGGTGATGAGTTATGCCGGGCGGCGCTGCGCTTGCCCGGCCTACGACCCGAAGAAATTTATAGGCAAAAAAGGTGGAGTTTACTCCTCAAACCACGGGTCAATGGGATCGTCATAGAGAGTCCACCGCTGCGGACCTTCAGCCATCTCCCGATCCGTTAGCAGGGCCGCATCCAGCTGCGCCCGGAGCCGCGCCTCGTCCATCTCCATGCCAATAAACACCAGCTCTTGTCGGGCATCGCCGACCTCTTCCAACCAGTTAGCCATAATAAACTGCAACGACTCCTCATCTTCTGGCCAGCGCTCCCGAGGGATGCTTGCCCACCAGCTTCCGGCTAGCCCCTGACGCGCCACGCCCCCCGCATGGGACCACGAGCCGGCAAACTCTGGTCGGCTGGCCAGCCAGAAGTAGCCTTTCGAGCGCACCACGCCTGCGAGTTCATTCTCCATCACCTGTGCGAAGCGGGCCGGATGAAAAGGCCGACGGGCGCGATAGGCAAAGCTGGTGATGCCATACTCTTCGGTCTCCGGGGTATGCTCCCCGCGCAGCTCTTTGAGCCAGCCCGGCGACTGGGCGGCTTTAGCAAAATCAAACAGGCTGGTATTTAACACCTCCTTGAGAGGCACCTGACCGAATTGCGCGGTTATCACTTTCGCTCCCGGGTTCAGGGAGTGCAACATGCCCAGCAGCCTGTGCTGCTGCTCGTCGTTAATCAGATCGATCTTGTTAATCACCAGCACATCACAAAACTCCACCTGCTCGATCAGCAGATCCACTACACTACGCGTATCCTCCTCCCCTAACGACTCACCCCGGGAGTGGATGCTCTCTTCAGAGCCGTAGTCGTTAAGAAAATTAAACGCATCGATAACGGTAACCATAGTATCGAGGCGCGCAACGTCCGCGAGGCTTCGCCCCTCATCGTCGGCAAAGGTAAAGGTTTCCGCCACCGGCAGCGGCTCTGCGATACCGGTGGACTCGATCACCAGCTGGTCAAACCGCCCTTCTCGCGCCAGGCGGTTCACCTCAACCAGCAGATCCTCCCGCAGCGTGCAGCAAATACAGCCGTTACTCATCTCCACCAGTTTTTCGTCGGTGCGTGACAGCTCGGCTCCACCCTCTCTGACCAGCGCGGCATCGATATTGACCTCGGACATATCATTGACGATCACCGCGACGCGCCTGCTCTCCCGATTATTCAGGATATGGTTAAGCAGTGTGGTTTTTCCTGCGCCTAAAAAACCGGACAGTACGGTGACCGGTAATCTTTTTTCTTCGCCTGTTTGAATGCGTGTTTCTGCCATTTTGCTCACCCTGCGTTATTTTTTGTATGTTATAACATAACAATTAAGAGCGACAAAGAGGATATTAAATTGACATCAATTGTATTTAGATCAATATTTACATCCATGTAACGAGACGGTTAGCTTGCTGTTTCTAAACCGAACTCTGACTGAAAATAGTGACGAGATGGAACACGATAAAATCGAGGCCTGTGGCATGCCGCCGCAGAGCGAAGCACCTGTAACAGTGGATCAGTTCCTCTGTTTCGCCCTCTACTCTGCATCTCTGGCCATGACCAAGCTCTACCAGTCGCGGCTTAAACCTCTGGGGCTGACCTACCCGCAGTATCTGGTTCTGCTGGCGCTATGGGAAAAGGATAACGTGACGGTCTCTGAGATTGGTGCGCGCGTGCAGCTCGACTCCGGTACCCTGAGCCAACTGCTGAAGCGGCTTGAAGAGTCGGGATTGATTAGCAGACGGCGTGACGTGGGCCGCGATGAGCGCAAGGTTCTGATCTCGCTCACCGAGCAGGGAGAGGCGTTAAAGATCCGCGCTGCCGGCGTCCCGGCAGATATGATTTCCGTGATGGATACGCCCATTGAAGAGCTATCTGACCTGACGGTGAGGGTAGCTGCGCTGCGGCAGAAATTGATTAACGCCATCCCTTAAGGACAGGTCGGAGTAAACGTTTTGGAAAATTTACAGCTTGAGAGCAGTGACGATATTCACGCGCTAATAGGACAGATGGCGTCACAGATGCTGAACACTGGTACACCGCTGCAGGCACAAAACATGATGGCGTTTCTGCAGGATCAGGCAGAGCAGACCGCTGACGGCATGCGTAAACAGGACTACGCTATGGCCATGCGCGCCATCGCCGACAGGGTACGATGATCCCTGCGGCGGACTTTCTGTGGAAACGAGTGCAGATAGACGTCGCGTTCAGGCTATCAGTGGATCATCTTACTGCTGGGAGGATAGTCACTACCTGTCTGAAAGCTGCTGTACTCCGAGGATTGCGCCATAAGGCTGCTTTGCACCTCAACGACGGCGTTGGTACACGCCTGCTTTCTGAACGCCATTTTTTCTGAGACGGCCATAAGCTGAAGTTTTTCCATCAGGCTGTATGGTGTTATGGGATCGCCTTCGCTCAAAAGAGCAAGAATGGCTTCTCCCAGCACAATATCGGTCAATCTTTTATCATTAAATCTATTCATATCTGTGCCAGTTGCTTCTTTTGCCGGATATTCTAAAACGGTACGACGCTAAACAATTTCGCCCGCAATGTACAGGGTTTTCATCTGTAACACCCTGATTTCATGCTCGTATTCCCCACAGCGATCGTGCGGCTTTCGTTATGGCGATACCGTGAAAGATCTATGCGGGCAAAAAAGGTATCCTCGACATTGTAGCCTGCCTCCCCGTTTCTGCCAGCCTTAAGAATCATTCTCAGGTAAGCACTACCCTCGCCAGGGCAACCAGTGCCGATGACTTTAACGAGCGAAGCATGTTACTTGCTTACCGGGAATTTTTTATACAGCGTTGATAGACCGACATCGTAAATAATAGCGACCTGCTGACGGGACTGACCAGCGGCAATCAGCCGTCCCGCCTGTGCCCACTGTTCGGGAATAAGCTTAGGGCGACGTCCACCCACTCTCCCTTCGGCCCGTGCAGCAGCCAGGCCTGCCCGGGTACGTTCGACGATCAGTTCGCGCTCCAGCGCGTTTCGTTGCAATGCCGTGTTCTGTTCATTTGTTGACACGCGTACATAGCGGGCGGTAAACCCGGCTGGATTGATGCACCTTTGCCTACCACTGAAGAACTTGTGGCACAAGCGGAACAGACTCGCCAGGCGCTACTAAAAAGGGTTGATGAGGTAACAACTGACTGGCGCGTTGAACTGGCACTTGAAGATATCAGCGAGGGAGCAAAAGCAAAATTGTCTGCGTGGATGAATTATAAACGTGAAATTAAAGCCGTGAACGTGTCCACGGCCCCTTTTGTTAAGTAGCCTGATAGACCGGAGGAATAGGCCATTTAATATTTGGTGCGGCGTCAGGATCTAGTGATTGCAATTCTTTAATATAGGTCAACCAGAGTATCAGGCTGATTTTATCTTTATCACTGATAATGTCTAACTGCAGCTCTGTTTGCCATAGGCTAATCGTTTTTTGCGCCTCAGCCAGTAATGCCGATTGTTTTTGCTCTGCTTTTTCCACATCGGCTGCGTGCTGCGCTTCTGCATCCGTCACCCACTCATTCGTGTTCCATGTATCATATGGTGTGGCAGGAGCCAGTTTGGTGGTGTTTATCGGGTATTCGCCAAGCAGATAAATTGTTATAGCTTCGCCTGATTTGGTGCTGTACACCGTTTCACCACGATGATCGGGCACGTATTCCCACGAGGTAGAATTAACCGTCCGGCTAATGGCAAAGCCCATTTTGCTTTTTCCCGGAGCGTCTGAGCATGAGTTAGCAGGTAGGCCGACACCAACGGGTAAATATTCTTTAGATGATGATAAATACTCCCGCGTTTCACCATCATAATTGAACACAGTCATATCACCGGAAACAGTGGCTATAAAATCGCTGTTTAATTTTGCAGTCGCCATTACGCTGCCCTCACAATATAGTTAAACGCAATGTTACGCGGGCGTAACGTTATCCAGGCACCATAAGGGGTACTTAATGCAGTCGGGATCTGGGTAGCAGACATACTGTTATCCGTCAAAGTTACACCAAGCTCCCCACCATTTGAGGGAATTCGCGCGCCAATCGGCTGCTGGTGCGCAACTGAATCAGCAGAAACGAACGGTGTACCAATAGTTCCCCCTGTTGTTGTCTCGTCAACTCCAAAATAGTCCAGTGCAGCAGTCCTGATCCCTGTAGCTTGTTGAAATGATAATAGACCCCGTTCACTATCAACTCCGCGCCCGTCATCCCAGCCACGGATAAACTCTCCACGCAAATCAGGTAATCTAAGCGCCGGGTAGGCCAGCGCCAGTTTAGGATATTGAGCGGCTGTGAACGCAGCTCCGTTGCATTTAAGCCATCCGATTGGTGGCGTCGCAGACGACCAGGGAATGGGGGCACCAACCGGCAACGCAGAGCCTTCCCCTAAACCAAGGTATGAGAGAAGCCCGGACACTGACTTACCGCTAAGATTGGTCAGCGTGGCGTCCGCGGGCTGGAAATCTTTCCCCAGGCCGCTCACCAGCTTGGCAATGAACCCAGCCATGTCGCCGTCGTCCAGCACGTCCTGTCCGGTTTTATTGGTGACGTACTGCGCCAGCGCCGCCGAAATAAAGCTGGCCTGGCGAATCGCTTTATTCACCTGCGCGCTGGAGGCTTTGCCAGATTGAAAACCGGTAAACAGCGCCGGGAGCGATGCCCACTCTGCCTGCGCCGTTACGTTAGCACCTGCCCCTGTTGCGAAGGGCTTAAAGTCATTTGTTGCCATTAGAGTTTTACTCCCCATGCGCCGCTATCGAAGCCGACGATATAGTCGTTATCCATGTCGAAGCCGAAAAATTTCGAACCAACGGATGGTGTGAGAATGGATGGTGTCAAAATATCGCCAGCCCAGACGCCGGCGGCCTTGACGGTTAAATATCCCTGTTTGATTGCGGCAATAAGCTCCAGCGAGACGTCTGCTATATCGGTCTCTGGAAAAACCCATACCGCGATGGTCATATCCTGGTTATCGACAATCTGCATCCGCAGCCCGGAGCCAGCGGTGGCCGCATCAAGAATGGCGGGCAGCGAGTCGTTCTGCCCATCCCAGCTGTTGATGGCAATTTTGGCCTTCAGGATGATGCGGTAGGTCTCATCGCTAAGGGTGGTGTAGCCCGCGTCGGGATCGTAGGGTCCTTGCCATACGCCCTGCTCATACCCTAAGCCATCGGTATCCCAGCAGAAGTAGACCCCGGATATCGGCTCGCTAACCTGCCGCGACCTGCCGATCCACAGCCCCAGAATATCGAGCTGCGCGCCTGTCGCCTGGTCAATGTCAAACGCCTCAATCAGGCCTGCGACCGCAGCTGAGGTGTCAATCAGCGGCCGCGTACTGAGGTCGATATGGTTCATAAACCGAGGTCGGGTGGCGTGATAGTTGGTGATGAGTTCAGTGTATTTACTCATGATGCCACCGTTATCGCGATATTGGCCGTGCTGCAGGAGGCCGATTCGTTATAGGCAATGGCAATATTTGCTGCCGCCACGCTGCTGGCCGATCGGCCAATCCGCAGCGAATTGATGTCGTAAAACCGGCTGCTCCCTCCGCTGACGACGCCGAGGTTAGCCGGGGAGTAAACGCGGCTCAGCAGCACGTCATCGCCAATGCTCAGGCTGTTCACGTAGTCGGCGATAGCCTGTTTAATCTGCTCCCCTACTTGGGTGGTGTAGCCCGGAAAGACGCTTAGCGTTATCGCCGCGTAAACGGGCACGTTGGTTGAACGCGAGAAGAGGATAACGTGCGGGTTGCCGTAGAGATCGGCAACGGTAACCGAAGTCGATCCGAACGTGCTGACCCCCTGCCCCTTCTTGCCGCGCAGGGTCTGCGCAATCGCCGTCACGTCACCCCCATCGACAATCGCCGACAGAGAGTGCGCCGGTAGCCCGTTGCTATCCGCTACGCCGGTATCGTTTTCATACAGCTTATGGCGAGTCACCCCGGCCACGTTCGCAATCGCCCCCTCCAGCGCCTCGAAGGGGGTAATGGATGAAATGGCCACGCTCTGCGCCTGGCGGATGCGGATCTGTGCGTCCCGCTCTGCCTCAACGCCCAACGTGGCCGACATGGGGTTCGATACCGTAAACCAGCCCAGCGTGGGAGTGGCGATGCGAGTGATGCTGCCCGCTAGCGCCTCCACAGCCCCGGCGGTCGCACAGGTAGCGGTGACGGTCACGGCTCCGCCGCTGCCAATGGTGACGCTGGCGGGTAGAGACCAGGCAACGCCCCGGGTATCTTTTACAGAACCGTTAGTAATCGTGGTTCCCGTTTGACCAGTGAGCATAACGTCCACCGTCGAGTGGGTAGCCGCTTTACGTACGATCCCGTTAATTTTAACGTTACGCGTCAGGGCATCGTTCATGGCGGTGGCTGGCGAGAAGGAGTTATAGACCTGAATAGCCGTGTTGTTGGCATCGTGTACTGCCAGTGCGACAAGCGCTACCATCTGCCCATCTTTGCTGTCCGGCTCAAGGTACGCATCCGTACCGTAGATCTGCTGAAAATAGCCAGTAATGTCAGCGAGAATTGCCTGATAATCAGGCGCGCTGATCCCCTGGTCAGTTACCCGTGCGGATAACCCCAGCGTGTCGAGATTAAGTGCCATTATGCCTCGCTTGTGACGGTGGTGATCCCGTAGCGGGTGTCAATTGTTGCGGTGAATATCACGCGGCGGGATGAGGTGTTAAGGGTGGTATCGAACGCCTGAATGGCGTTTACGCCCTGGGTTTCCAGTATGCGCTGGCGAATGGCCAGACTGTAGATGTCCGGGCTCTGCTTGCCCAGCACGGACTGGATCCACGGGGTTCCCTCGGTGACATCAAGAAACCACTCGCCATACCAGAGCATAAAGCGGGTTTTAACCGCCTGCGCCACCGCCTCCGGTGAATTGACGAGCCAGGTGTCATCACCGCTGCCGAAGGTGTAGTCGCCGTCACTATTTTCCTGTCGGTACTGCATTAGTTGGGTCCTCCCGTGTTGCCGCCGCCGGTCTGCACCCCGCTGTGGGTGTGCGTCATCAGGCTTTTCCCTCCCGCCTTCACATCGTTAGATACCGTGACGGGGCCCAGCAGCGTTGCCGTACCGCCCGCAGCTCCCATTCCCTGCGACAGGCTGCCGTTGATGGTGACGTTGCCGTTAAGGGTGATCGTCGGTGAGGTCACGATGGTGCCCCCCTGCGCGGTAGCGGTAAGTTTCCCAGGCGTAGTGAGGGTGATGTCATGACCGGCTGCCACCTCGACGAACGCTGCGCCATCGTCGGTACGCAGCTGTGCAGCGCGGGTGCTGATATTGCCGATCTTTTGCGCCTGCGACATCGGGCCAACAAAGCAGATCGCATCAGAAAGATCGTGCATACGATCGTCTACCGGCTCCTGTACGCCGCCGCTCTGCCACCAGAAATCGATGCAGCGATCGTTAAAAATCAGCTCGCACTCGTCGCCGGGCCTGACCGGAAAGGTCAAGGTGCAGCCGCCACCGCGGGGAAACGCCACCGGTACGTCCACCAGCAGAGGGTAGTTTTGCGTTGTCCGCCTGCCGTCGATATCAATATGCACATAGCGAATGGCTGGCTGTACTACCGCGGTGACGGCGTCAGGATTGAAAGATTGAATAATGCCCGGCATGGCGACGCGGAGCTGGTTTTTGATGCTCTCCCGCTCGGATTTAAAGGCGTCGGAGAGGTCGCCGCTGCGGGTCTGATCTGATATGGACATAGGATAAACTCCAGAAAGCAAAAACCCGCCGGGCGGCGGGCTGTTTATCATCAGGTAAGCGCTACCTTACGCGCTGTCTTGCGGCGTCTTGTTCGGGGACGGATCCTCTACGCCAGGCGGTCTGCAGACCATCTCCATGTACCACTGCTGGCCCCGGGTGTCGCCGGTATAGATAATCTCGCGCACGCTATAGACGCCATTCGACACAAGCGGATAAGGTATGTGCTGGTCAAGCTGCACCAATCCTAACAGGCGGATATTGGGGTTAATCAGCATCTTCACCTTTATGCCGTCATCGATCGCCGTCGGGGAGCCAATCAGCCCGGTAGCGCTGCTCAGCAGGATAGCCTCATGCACGTACTCACGATCGGCAACCATCTGCCGCTTGCCATCCACGAACTGCCATGTGGCGTTGCACTGTGCGGCCAGGTTATCCATCAGATGCCGGGTCATGCCAAACAGCACCCGGCCACGCGGATAGACCGTACCGGGCATTTTTGGCGTCAGCCCCTCCGTAATGCCCTCGATGGACCAATCCTTCATGAGTAGGCGGTTATAATCTGCCAGCGTGTAGCCCGCTGACAGTGTCTGTGCGGTGGTGGTGGTGATAAGCGCTTTGATACTGTCCGCTGCCTTAATCTGCACCCAGGTGGCGAGCTTATCCTCCTCCCTTCCGGTCTGCGTTGAGTCGATTTGACCGCTAAAGATCATACCGTAGTTGCGCCCGTCGCTCTGCCCGACCGCTGTTGGGTCAACCTCGCGCACTTTACCCACGCTGCTGGCCGCTACGTCCGGGGCGATGCCGTCATACCCCGCTACAAGCCGAAGGTAAGTAAACTCCCTCCTGGCGATCCGGTTTACCGTTTCCGCTTTAAGATTATAAATTTTAACTTCTGCCGTCCGGGACGGGCTGCTGCTGCTGTTGTACCAGCGAATGGTGAAAGAAACTTTAAATTCGCTAAAGTCGATCCACTTCCCTTTGTCGTCCTTGAGCTGCAGTTCGAAGTGACGCATCCAGTTCTGTGCCATGCTGCTTACTCCGTGATAACCACCAGGTGACTGCTGCTGCCCAGATCGGTTTGCGTGGGATAGTCCTGACCGTTGGCATCGCAGACGACGATCAGCTTAATGCCGGGCTGCAGCCAGGCATACTGCGCCAGCAAATCCACCCCAGTGACCAAAGGCAGGCCGGAAACTAACGCTTCCCCCCTCTCATCCTGCAGATCCATCACCCAGCAGCTGCCCCGCCAGAGGATACGCACCTGCCAGGTCGTACCGGCAAGGGTGATGCTGAACTGCTGGTTATCTGCGGTAAGGGGGATCTCTTCAATTGTCATCGTTGCCCTCCCGACGCTAACGCGATGCTGCCTGCCGGTTTCGTGGTTTTGGTGCCGGTATTGCGCACCTCAGCGGTGTTAACACCCGTCTTCATCTCACTTTTATCTACCACGTAGACCTCTTTGGACTGGACGAGAATGACCTCTTTCAGCGTCAGGTCAGCAAAGAGGACGTTTTCGCTCGCGTTATCCGTGGTCACCTTCAGCGTGGCGATCAGCATATTTTTATACTGTCGTTTTCCGGTGGTGACGTTGAAAGGTATTCGGCTTGCCTGCAGATCCAGCAGCTGCTGGTAGGTCTCCTGTGGGCTTAGTCCCAGCAGACGGGTGGCAGTAAGGCTGCCGGCAAAGTCCAGCAGCGTGCCGCCGCCGGCAAAACCGACATTCATCGTCAGCTCTGCCGGTTTTTTGTAGGCGTGATCGGCAATCACCGCGCCATCCTCAATGGGATGCTCGGTAATGGTCAGCGTATCGGTGTGAATTTCAGAGGTGACGACGCTGGGGATCATCACGCCGATTTGCCGCGTATGCTGATGAAACAGCGTTGAAAGATAATCCATTAGCCCACCTTTACCTGGTTGACGCGCATAAACTGGGTGTTGGCGGCGTTCTGGTGAAGCTCCACCTCGGCCCCGATCTGCTGCGCGTTGTTGCCATAGATGTAGTAGCTGTTGTGCTGATCAAGCTGCGGCCCGGCAACGTTCGTCGCGACGGCAGTGGCTCGCTCCCGCTCAATGAAATCGCGGGAGTAGAGACTCTGGCTATTCTCCGGGTGGAGAACGTTGACAGTGTCACCCCAAAATGGATTTTTGAGATATTTACCGACGTTTCGAGGATCAACGTGCCAATGCTCTTTCATCCAATCAGCAAATTCGTTCGCACTCTTTGTGACCCCAGGCAGCGCATCAGGCTTATCGTTGCCCTGCTTAAACAGGCTCTTACCGATGTCGACGGCGTCGGACCAGCGGTTTTCACCCACGGCTTTCAGCAGTTCGGCGAGCATGTTAAGCATCTTGTTGAACTCACCCAGCTGCGCAATCGCATTGCTGAAGTCCCATTTCAGCGACCACGTGCCCAGATCAATGTTAAGCAGCCCGGCGACGGCGTGTACGAGACTGCTGATGGCGGTTTTAAAATCGCTGATAAGCGCTATCGCATTATCAATTACGGGCTGCCATTCACCCCAGTTGATAAAGCTCTGACCGCCCTCGGCCCATTTTTTGTAGTCGTCCCACAGCAGCGCAATGGCCGCCGCCAGGGCGAGGATAAGCCCGATAGGCGACAGCAGAAACGCGCTGTTCAGCCCGCCGAGAGCGAGGGCCAGCCCGCCCAGCAGCGTGATGAGATCCTGGGTCTGCCCATCAAGCGCCCCCCACCACTCCGCAAGATCTAACGCGCTTTCGAGGATCCCCAGAAACAGCGGTATGAGGGTATCGCCCAGCGCCACGATCCCGTCGACAATCCCGAGCAGCGCCTGCTCAATGCGCGGATAATTATCGAGAATGAAGTGGCTTAGGGTGTCGAGCCAGCCAGCCATCCCCCCGGCAAGGCGAGAGCCGATTTTCTCCTGCACCATGTCAACCACGACGCTGACTTCCCGTAGGGAGGTCATAAACCGGTTAGCATCTGTAGCCGCTTCATCAGCGTCAAAGCCGATGGTCTTCGCCATAACGCTATGCTGCGCTGAGAAATTGCCTGCCCCGCCGCGCATCGCCGCCAGGGTATCATCACTGATACCCAACGTTTTTGCGTTCTGGCTGGCGAGAGGCAGCGGCATCGCGCTGAGCTTCTGGCCTACTTCGGTAAAGATAACAGCCGTATCCCGTGGGTCACCGGACGCATCGCGCACCTGAATATCCAGCTGGTTGAGAAAATGCTCTGCGCCAGGCGCCTGCTGCACAAAGCGTGACAGGTTCTCAAGCGAGCCGCGTGCCTCATCAACGTTGCCTCCCACCTGCGATATTCCATAGCCGATGGATTCGATCCCCTCTACGCTCGCCCCCGTGCGCCGGGAAAGGGCATAGAGATTATCCAGCCCGGTCGCGGTAGTGAGCGTAAAATCATAGAGGGATAGCGCAGCGTCTTTTACCGCCAGCCCCAGCTTAAGCGCACCCTCTGCCGCCCCGGCCAGCATGGCACCCAGGTTTTGCCCGCCGCCCTCCCCGGACGGCACGCCAAGAGAGCCAAGGAGTGCCACAATCATATTAGGATTCATTACTCTCCCTCCATTTCTCAATGCGATAGTGGTTATCCGCTTTGACGGCCAGATGGTCATTCATCAGCGCGACGTCACACAGATCGATCGATCCGTCTTTCAACGCGCTGTAGGGGATTAACCCGGCGTCAACCGGGTCAAGAAGGTATGAAAGCCCATCCGGCAGGCTATTGAGCGTCAGGCTTGATGCGGGTCCGGCGTCGCGCTGGTAGGGAGTGCGGGCAAAAAATTTCCCAGCGAGTCGGCGACCACCCGCGCCACCAGCTGGAGCAGGGTGAAGAGGTCGATATCGTCAAACATCAGCTCGCCACCGGTAAACACCGCCGTCCAGCCCTTGCCGTTCTGGCGAGCAACGACGCCAAGACAGGGGTGGATAATGGCACTGGTATCCTCTTCGCTCAGCGAGGAGAGTTCATCGGCAAGGCGCGGCAGCACCTTTTCAAAAACCGGTGCCAGCGCATCCAGCTGCGCACCATCCATTTTTCCTTCAGCAGGCAGCAGCGCGCGCAGGCTGCCCACGTCCGCCATCATGCCAGCCAGCACCGGCAGCAGTTTGCGGGTAACCTTCAGCTGATCGAAGACGCTGAGTTTTGCCACGCGATACGCGTGGCCTTTGATTTCAAACTCCATGGATTAAAACTCCCCAAGCAGCTGATCAATTTTGCCGCAGTTAAACTCCCACTTCACCACGCCAACATCTTTGGCATTGGAGACGTCCGGCTGTTTCGAGAACGCCACGCTGCGAGCCGTCACCGTTTCGCCGCTGGCCTTGTTGCGGATCACGATGACGTTTTTGCCCCAGGCCGCGGTGGAGAGGCTCTGAGCGTTATACATCAGCGACAGCTTTCTATTGACCGGGGAGGTTTTCAGCAGGCTGACGGCAATGGTGCCGCTCTTATTGGCGTGCAGGCTGTGCATCACTTCACCATCCAGACCTACGGTCATGGTGTTTTTTGATTCACCCATCGACACGACGATCCCCTCGTCGGCGTTAGCCGAGCCGTAGCCAAAATCGATTTCGCCGGTAGGTCCAACGAGAGAAGCGGTAACATCCATAAAAGAGTAAGTAGCCATTGAATTTTTCCTTATCGAACAACGTTAATTTGCACATCGGCGTAGTGCACGGCACCCGCCAGTTTGCACGCAACCTGAATGAGTGGCGCTTTGCGCGCCTCGCGATCGGCCTGGGCCTGCTCAGCCAGCGGCTGGGCGTATACGTAATAGCCTTTGGTCAGCGTCTCCCCGGATGCTAACTGGCCGACCGGGCCACCGCTCCAGATGCCCGGAGCGACCAGACCGTTGGTCACCGCCTGATCCATCGACTGTTCCACGTTGGCGAGCAGGCGCGTTACGCCCGCATCGGTCTGGGGTACCTTGCTGGTGCTGGTATAGAGCATGTTGAACAGGTTGGTCTGGACATAGTTCTGTAGCCAGTCCAGCCCGTGGCGCTCATCAAAGAAGTCGCCGTTGGCCATCACGCCCTGCTGCAGAATGGCCGCGTCGTTCTGGTAGTAGACAAAGACGTTGCAGTTTTTGGCATCCAGCGCCGCGGCCTGGTTCACGGTCAGCGCCTCATAGGTGACGCCCGGCTCCTGCTTGAACTTCAGGGTGATAGTGGTGTTGCTGCCGTTGAAGTTAACGGTAAACGCCCGGCTAAAGGCCGAGAGCGCCGCATAGTTGCTGCTGGTCGAGAACTGTACAAAGGTGCGGGCATACTTCGCCGCTTTCAGCCGGGAAGCGAGATCGGTAGTCGACGCGGCATCAAGGGTTTGCGGATCGCTGACGGTGATCGCCAGAATGCGGCTCAGGCTGGCGGACTCGATCGCTGACGCGACATTCAGCCATTCGGCGTCGTCGATAGTCTCACTGTCCGCCACGCCCAGGCCGTACCAGTTGGTATACTGCAGCACCGCGTTAACCGCCTCGGTGAGCGTCTCCGTCTCGCCGCTCTCGGTGGTGTCGAGGGTTTTCGCCCAGCGGCCAACGTAGACCTCCTGTGGGGTCGGCGACTGCGCGAAGTAGACGGTCGCTGCCTGATATTCCGGGCTGTCCAGGCCGAAATCATTGCCGATATCCTCAGCCGACGCGTAGAGACGGATACGCTCGCTGACCGGGATGATCGTTGAGGAGCCGAGGATCAGCAGCGCACCGAAGTTGCGGCCAGCGGCCGCGCGCGGCGACATGATCACGTCGACGTTAACAACGTTAGATACAGGTAATCCCTGTGGCATAATTTACTCTCCGAAGTAGTGTGTAGATGCAGATTTAAGTGTCCGGATGTTGTAGGTCCGGGTGTTTTTGCGGGAGAGCGTTACGCTAAGGTCGTAACGCCGCACCCGCTGATTATCGATAAGCTCAGGCAGGCTCTTGATGGCGCCGGCATCAACCAGCGACAGCCCGGATACGTTCAGTTCGGCGTTGTTCTGCTCGATAAACATTCCGGCGCGAAAGTTTGCGGAGGTGGTGGCGCTAAGCGGGCCATAGAAGCTGCAGCTCACCGCGATCTCTTCCCACGTCCACTGCTCAGACTGCTCGTCTGAAACCTGGACATTAGATTGACTTAAGGGCCGCGGTACGGCAGCGATGCTGAATTCACACCAGGTCGTGCCGTCGGGTTGGTCGGGTGGCTGCGGCGCATTCCACAGCGGCAGAACCTGTTCGGCCGGCAGACCGGCAACGCCGCTTATCCACCGGCCAATCTCTTGCTCTAAGGCGTCGTCATACGCAGGGCCGTCTCCCACCGGTGTCAGGTAGCCGCGCGTGGTGCTGTCATTACTCAAGGTAAGTTCCTCACTTCTGGCTGGTTTGCCGTTGAATTTCGATATCTCTGATATCGGCTTTATCCCGGTTGCACTGGCCTAACGCGGCAAGCAGAGAGAGGTTCAGATCGAGGCTTTGGCCCCAGCGCAATCTACCGGGCGGGATGGCGGGCTGGGGCGTTTCAGCGGTCAGGCTTGCCGGGAGCGGCGGTGCGGGTACCCAGGCTGGCTGCGTAGTGCCGCAACCGACTATCTGCATCAGCAGGAATAGCGCGCTGAGCGCACTCATCATTCGCAATAGCCGAGTGGACATCACGCGCCGCGTTTTGAACGTCCTGCGTAATCTGGTTTTTCGCATGCTGATTGGCCTCGGTGACGGTGTTGATAAGCGCTACGGTACGCTGAAGATTTGTGACGACCGCAGCGGCACTGCTTGCCCGGCGCTCGGCGTTATCGGCCCGATTTTTCTCGCTGGCGTACTGCCCGCCGTAATGAAAAACGGCGAAGCCAGCCGCCAGCAGTGCCAACGCTGCGCCAGAAAACAGGATTACCAGGCGGCTCATGGCAGGCCCTCCAGACAGAGCGCCTGCTCATTGCTGCGGCGCGTTTTCAGCCCGGCCAGCGGCACGCCTCCGGCATAGATCCAGCGGGTAAATTGCGCGCAGGCTTCGGACACTCTCTCCTGGCGTAGCAGCCTGAAGAGCGTGGAGCGTTGCATCGCGCCGCAGCCAACGTTAAAGGTCAGCGAAGTGACGGCGGAAAAGGTGTTATCGCTCAGGCGTTTTCCGGCGGCCCAGACGTTGACGCACCGCTCTGCCGCGAGGATGTTTTTCTCCCAGTCGGCCGCAATCTGCGCATCCGTTTTCTGTACGCCAGCGTTGACATTATGGGTGTTGCCGATGCCGTCAGTGAGCACCCCTGCCGGACAGAGATAGGGTTCCCGACGGCAGGACTCGGCGTTACCGATCAGCCTCAGACCACGCTCGTTGGTTCGAACATGCCCGGCGTTGAGCACCATCGTGATAATCATTCCGACAGAGCAAGCAACACCGGCCGCCCCGCCCGCTTTTTTAATCAGCTGGGTCATGGCCTATTCTCCTCATTGCTTCGGTAATCACTTCGGCCGTTGCTGGTCGTTGATGGGCTGGTCTGGTTGCCATCTCGCTGAGATAAGCCGCCAACAGCCGGGTACGTTTCTGTTCCTCTGCCAGTCGATTACGCTCGTCGCGCCGCTTCGCGTAATACGTCTTAATCGTGAACCAGGCTGAGATAGCGGCTCCGACGATAAAAACGTAATCCTGCAAAGAGAGAAGCGAAAAAACACCGAGCATCGACGACCACCAATAAGGCAGGTGGTGACCATCTGTAGGGTTCATACGCTGTATTTCCACGCCCGCAGAAAAGAGGACGCTATAGGGGTAAGAGAGGGGTCAGGCCCGCGGGCTCTGTTGATAACGGGATCGTCTGATAGTGATGCCCGGGGCCTGAAATAAAAAAACCCGCACGATGGCGGGTTATTTTAGGCGGAGACCAGAGAGGCATCCGCCTTAATTATGTTGTCGCTGTTTGTCGCAGCGGGTAAAACTTCACAAGCTTATCTGAATTCAACCAACACCCGCGCAACTTTGCAAACGAAATCTTTGCGGATTTTTATCAAACTGAATGCACATAGGATAATAGAGCATAAATTCAGCTACTTGCAGATAGGCATCAATGCGATTTTCGCAGGTGCGCAGGCTCCATTCAGGGTGTTTTGCGTGCAACTGGCGAGCCATCTCTTTTTTACTCATCCGGTGACGGTAGCGATCGTTAATAACCTTAAACAGGCCGTCGTGCCCGCCACGCACCAGCACCTCGGCGATGACGTTATCTATTATTAACCCTTCGCTATCCGTACAGAACGCCAGGCTGGATTTATGCTTGCCGCTCAGCAGATCGAGAAAATAGGTTTTTAGCTCCTGCTCATCCATGCCGGAGGCTTTTAAATGTGATAACACCTGCTGAATAGCTGTTTTTGATATTTTAGTCGATGCCAGCAGGGCATTAAACATATTGCCGGTCCGGCCATGGCCAATAACAGACCACCGCCCCCACATGCGCAGCTTGCCCTGGATCCAGACCGATTCCAGGGTTAACAGGCGTGCTGATTCAGCGGATTTTCCGGTAGTGTTTGGATAGATCATAGTAATATCTCCTCTTGCAGATATGCGGTATACAAAACACGCCCGGTGCGGTATGGCGCGGGCGTGTCAGAATTAACTGAGGGATAAGATGTCGCGGGATAAATATGCTCTGCGGGCAGAGTGATAATAAAAAGCGCGACATACATTATCCTTATTAGTGCCGCATTTGCTCAGAAACAGCGCGTCGGGGTGTTCATGCCCGCCGCTGGGTTACAGCTCTGGATCGTCTTCCAATTCCACGGTATAGCCAGCCATTTTTACCAACTCGATCAGCGCCTTAAGTGAGGCAACATGCTCGTCGTCGTAGATGACTCTTGCTGACGTAATCTTACCGTTTTTGCAGGTGAACAGTACGCGGCCGTCCTCAGGAAGATATCTTCCGGCCTCCGTCTTATCGAGCATGTTCACCTCCAGGTAATAATACTGTACAAATCTACAGTAGTTATACCCTCACCTCCCAATAAGTGCAAACTTTTAGATAAAAGAAATAAAAAAACGTGCTCTATTTTCCTTTTGTATCCATAGAGTTAACAAAAAATAAGCAGCACTGGTTATTTTGGTGGCGCGCGGGCGATTAGCGATGGCGGGAGAGGCGTGCTGTTGCCGGGCAGAGGAGGATCCCCTGCCCGGTGAAGATTTAGGCTCTGGCGTTTTTATCTGAAAGGGCGTAAAAACGCGGATCGACGTTGATAAGCGTGAAGTGCGTCACGGGCATATCGTCGTGGCGGTGAATTTCCACCAGGTTCGACTGCAGCAGCGCAAACACCCGCTTCTGTAACTGGGGCAGCGTGATCGTTATATCACCGTGCTCCCGGTTAATAGCGGCAAGAATAGCCTGATACGACAACGTTCGGCCCTGCATAATGGCCACCAGCGCCTGCGCCGACAGGGTATTTTTTGCCGTCTCAGTTTCTGGCTCTACCGCAGCCATGGCAGGCGCAGGATGTTTTTTAGGCGTAACGGGGATACGCGGCTGTACCACCTGTACCCGATGCGGAGCGGGTACAAACACGGAGCGACTGCAGGCGCGGGCTCCGGCGTTCATCCGCCAGAGGATGGTTTCAGTCCAGTCGCAGCCGTCATCAACATAGGCTGAGTTAGGGGTTAAGATGGTTTCGGTCATGGGTCTCTCCTCGTTCTGTTTAGCGCGGGTCAGACGCGTTTAAAATTTCTCAGTGCTGTAAAGCTCGGAATACTTCCGCTGTGGCCTGCGCGGCCTTTCTGCCGCCAGCCGCAGGCGCGTTTTCTCTGCGGCAATATGCCGATCGATAGGCAGGAAGTGGCCATGGGTAAACTGTTGATAGATAACGGTACCGGCCGCGGCAAAGCGGCATTTGCCAAGGATAATTTCGGCCACGCCTGCGGCAGGCGTTTCAGGGTTGTAGACTTCATCCCGATAGAGAAAAAGAATGCTGTCCGCGTCCTGCTCGATTGCGCCAGAATCCCGCAGATCGGACATCACGGGCCGCCGCTGCGCCGCCGGGCGGGAGTCCACCGCGCGCGATAGCTGGCTGAGCGCGAACGTGGGCGTATGCAGGCGCATCGCCATGGTTTTCAGATTGCGGGAGATATGAGCCACGGCGAGATCGTTGCGCTCCGCCTGCGGTTTCTTTATGAGCCCAAGGTAATCCACCACAATGGTGGCCAGCTGCGGATAGCGTCGCTTATGGGTTTCGGCAATAGCTCTGATCTGCTCAATGGTCAGATCCGTCGCGTCTACAATCCAGATATCCCGACTCGCCAGCCTGCTGATTGCGGCCGTCAACTCAGCCCACTCATCGTCATGCATCTGCTTTGGATTGCGTAAACGAGAGACCGGCATCGCCTGCGATCCTGCCAGAGCACGCTCGGCGATCTGCAGTGCGGCCATCTCCATGCTGAAGATCAGCGCCCCGCCGCCTGCGGTGGTGACGCCCTCAACGATCTTGAGCGCCAGTTCGGTTTTCCCCATACCGGGACGCCCGGCCACCACGATCAGATCCTGCGGGTTAATCCCTCCCATGGCGTCGTCCAGCGCGTGAATACCGGTCAGCAGATTAGACGATGAAGCGCTGCCATCCAGACGCTTGAGCAGCGTATCCTGGTAACGAGGCAGGAGATCGGCAATATGCAGAGGCAGAACGTTCCCGGTATCAGCGGTCATATCCAGCAGCTTGGCTACGGCGTTATCAATGAACAGATCCCGCTGCGCCTGGTTGACGGCGGTGCGGATAGCCTCGGCGCTCTCCTGTAGCAGGCGAGCTACTTCGCGGCTGCGCCACGCTTTGACCATTTTCCCCGCGTATCCCTTCAGGTTCGGAACCGTGGCTGGAAGCCGGGCTATCTCGGATAAATCGGCAAGGCTGGAGCCTCCCAGCGCTTCACTGATAAACAATATGTCGATCAGTCCGCTGCCCAGCGCCTGCTTTTTGATTTCACGGAAGGTACGGCGATAAAAAACCGTGCAGAAAGCCTCATCCGGGGTGCCTGCCAGAACGTCAAATGCGTCCGGCGTCGCGCCACCGTTGAGCAGCCCCGCCAGCACGCAGGCCTCCAGCTCTTGCGGCGTCATAGCGCCCCCTCGCGCGTTTTGCGCAGCGTCTCGGGCTTCATCAGGTAGTCAAAGCTGGCGCGCCAGCCGGTGCCGTTTTCGCCGCCAAAATAGAAATCCGGGGCGGTATTACAGAATTTTTCAAAATAGCCCAGAAACGCGCCGGTACTGTTACTCAGCATGTGGGTAGCCAGGCGGCTGATCATGCCGCGGCGATCGGCATCGAGCGTGGCGACAGGCAGCAGATCGGCAAAAATGTCGTTATAGCCGTCAATCACCGCCTTAGGATCAATGATCGGATCAAAAGAGTGACTGATTCTGGTGTCGCCACCTGACACAGGGGGTGTGCTTTCTGACGGCATAGGGCGCGTTTGTGCCGCTACAGGGGGTGTGCTTTTTGGCGACACAGGGGAATCGAGATTTAATGTATAAACATTTGATGCATTACCTTTCCCATTGTTTGTCCCGATGCGGTTAACCTTCGCCAGCAGCCCCAGCGCGATTAACGCGCCGATATGCTCGCGAACCGCGCTTCTACTGCATTCACAGTGATCGGCAATGTGCCGGTAAGATGGCCAGCATTCGCCGCTATCGTTAGCGTTATCGGCTAATTTAATCAGGACCAGCTTACGCAGCGGGTTGCCTGTTTTAATCGCCATTGCTCTGGCCATAAGCGTCATGCTCATAATCACAGCCTCTGAGCAGTAGCCATTAGCGGGTATTCAGCGTGCATTACGATCTCTCCTCTCTACCAATGAAGCGCCGGATGGGCAAAAACAGGTGATGAGGAGCTATTCTTTGCACTACCCCTCGCCAATAATATTAGTTATGCTAATATTATTGGTCAATAACGTTGACCTTAGAACTTCATTAATTTTGCGAATACTATGCACTCATGAGAAAGAAAACCCTTGATGCAGCTGAGGCTGACGCAGCCAAACGTCTTCGTGACATTTGGAACGAGAAGAAAGTGACTTTGCGCCTAACGCAGGAGCGGGCCGCAGAGGCGCTTGGCTTTAGCACGCAGGCGTCGATAAGCCATTACCTCAACGGAACCACGCCGCTTAACACCGATGCGACGCTGAAGTTTGCTGCGCTACTGGGGGTTAAGCCGGAAGAGATCCGCCCGGATCTGGCTGAGGCGATGAACTACGTGAGAAAGTCAGGGGAGTATGTTGAGGACCGCACCGGACCAGGCTGGACGCTGCTGGGCGCTGAGCATACGGAGCTGGTTAACCTGTACGACAGGCTGCCGCAGAGTGAAAAAGAGAGGCATTTAGCTGATTTAAAAGAAAAAGTAGCTGGCTTCGACAGGCTGTTTAAAGAGCTGCTGGCTACTCGTAAACAGTGACCCAGCCTCCCTGCCCTTGTTCCGGCGCTGAGATTTATTTGCGCTTACTAATCAATACAATACAATAAATATTGCCAATGTTAATATATTAGCGTTGACCAATAATATTATTAATACTAATATTCACTCTATCAACCCTGCACTTACCCTGCGGCAGTTGCTCAGATAACACGTTCTGACAGCCTGGAAAGACGGGCAATAGCGAGGCGGAGAAAAGTTGCCGCATAGCCACTCCGATGACTAATTAATGGCTCTTCAGGCGCATTTTGCGCGCAAGCGCAGCAAGACGCTGAGTGCGGCAATAAAGTGTAAACAGCACAAAACCCCGGCAATTAAACACTGCCCGGCAAGCATAAAGAGCAAGAATAACAGCAACTAGAGTCCACTCGCTTCCGCCTCCGGTCAGCAGGCGATGTCCCCCCTGCAAAACCGCCAGCGCTAGCAAGATGAGGTAGAGTGATAAGAACCCCATCAGTCCGGCGGTAAAGCCCCGAGCCAGCAGCACGCATGCGCGTATTAGCGCAACTATTATTACCAGCGACGGCGCAAAAAAACTCAGTGCATGTAGCGGCGGTGATAAGCCAGGCAGAGCATGCAGAAAGGGCAGCAGGTTTAAGGCAAAGGCTACCAGGAAAAGGGGTAATAGCGTTGCTACCGTGTAGGGGTTCTGCCGAGGAAGTTCACTAAACGGGCGCGAAAAATAACGCTCCAGTTCGGGTGTGGAATGGTGCAATAGACTGGCATCATCGCGTGCGATAGCGCTTTCGATCTCCCGTCCATGCTGTAGGAGATCGTAAAAAATGCTGCCGGTTACCAATGGTAAAAATCGCATTAAAACACCTCCATGGGCTGAATGCCGTTGGTGCAAGTAGCGAGGCATAAAAAAACCCGCTCAAGGGCGGGTTTTTCAAAAAGCACCAGCTATGTTTATGCTGCCTTACGACTACGCTGCTTACCTTGCTGTTCCTTGCCTGAAACAGTAGCATGTTTGAACGCGCCAGGAGCAGCCTTCATCAGAACTTCAACAGCAGCACCCATACCTGCAAATGCTTTCATTGTGTCGAACGTGGCTTGTGGCTTGGTCGCTTTTTGACTTTTCATGGTTACCTCGGAGACCCGAATGTCTCGTAATGTCTTCAATTGAAAGGTAGCCAGTAACGGTGACCTTTACCAATTGACTCTATCGATTAGTAACATCTGCATGTTACCCTTCAGATAAACACATACTCAATCCTACAGTTACTGGCGGGATCCCGTCTACCCAAATTGAGCAAATTTGATAAATACGTCTTCGAGTGCAGATACTGAATTTGACATTATGTAACCGCAGCCTTCAATTACAAAACCAAATGAGGCATAAAAATCTTGGAGCTCGGGTACAGGCTCAACTATTTGAACAATTTCACATTCAGCTGCTCTACAGAAAATATAAGTGCTCATAAGCGTAATCAATACCATTCGCCCGTTTAGCGGATGATCTTCATCGTCACGCGTGAACCTTTCTATAAGGTGAATTTGGAAGAGCTTTTCTTTAACCTTATAAATACATATTGCAGCACCCGCTGGTATTACCTGAACAGCACCTTGCATAACTAATTTTATGCAAAATTCAAATTTATCAGGATCGTTGCCATAGGTGTTTAGAGCATAGTCCCACTCTAGCTGACCATACCCGCCACATAAAACACGATAGTCCTCATCGCTGATTGGACCTATCGCTAACGGTAAACCAGCATGATCAATAACGAGTTGAGTGTTGCTACGGACAGATTGTCCGATCTCATCCAGGGTTAGCATCAGCACCTCATCTTCCGTGATAGCAAGAGGCTAATTGTACTCTCACCCTCAGGGCAAAGACCGTTCCGCCTTGGTAAAAGTTAAAAATCTCTCGGCGCTTCGCATTTTGGCTCACCCACTCAAATAATAATAAGTGCACCCTATGCCCATTCAGGGTCGATCGGTCGCAATCACTATCAGGATCCCGGTCAGCACCAGCACGGCGGCAATAAGCATCCGGATACCAGGCACCTCCCCCAGGAACAGCGTGCCTCCCAGCGCGGCCAGACAGGGCACGCTGAGCTGCAGGGTGCTGGCCGTTGAGGATGAGATGTCGCGGACAATGACATACCAGAGCACATAGGCCAGGCCAGAGGTGATCCCGCCTGAAACCAGGGCCAGCAGGATGCCCCACTTATCCGCTAAGGCGTGATCTGGTGAGAGCAGAAACAGCGTGGCGACAATTGGCACGCTCAGGAGAAAGTTGCCGGCGGTAGCACCGGTTGGGTCGGATACGCGCTTGCCTCGCACTGAATACGCGCCCCACGCCAGCCCGGAGGCGATCATCATAACGGCAGGCACAGCTGAGGGCATGCTGGCTCCCGGCAGAAGTAAGATAGCGATACCCGCAACGGCGACAGCAATACCGGACAGCTTTCGCGGTCCCGTTTTTTCTCCCTGCCATGCTCCCCACAGCACCATACAGACCTGAACAGCACCGAAAAGCAGTAGCGCCCCCGTGGCGGTATCGAGGTGGACATAGGCCAGCGAGAACAGAAAAACATAGGCGGTGAGCAGACCCGCGTTCACCACGTTCCAGCGAATATTCCGCCAGCCACGTAGTGTCAGTTGGAGGAGGAGCAGCACAACCGCCCCCGCCAGCAGACGTAGAACGCTGAAGGTTTCAGGATCGGCATGCCCTTCCCGCAACGCAATGCGGCACAGGACGGAGTTCGCGGCAAAGGCCATCAGGGTAAAGGCAATAAGTAGAAATTTTTTCATCAGTTTTCTTCGCCGCCGCTTTCCTGTGCCCTATGAGGAGCATGCTGTTAGTTAGGCACTTACCGGGTTCAACCTTTCCATCACCTCGTCCGACAACGTTAACTGTTCGCTGGCCAGGTTCTCCTGCAAATGCTGGGGCGATGACGTGCCGGGGATTAACAGAATGTTGGGTGAACGTTTCAGTAGCCAGGCCAGTGCAACCTGCATCGGCGTTGCCTGTAACTCGGTGGCGATGTCATTGAGTTGTTCCGACTGTAACGGCGAGAACCCCCCGAGCGGGAAGAACGGTACGTAGGCGATGCCCTGTGCAGCCAATTCGTCGATGAGCGCATCGTCCTGCCGGTTGGCAAGGTTATACATATTCTGAACGCAGACAATCGGCGTCATTTTTTGTGCATCGGCGATCTGTTTGGCGGTGACATGACTGAGACCAATATGCTGGATCAGTCCGCGATCTTTCAGCTTGATCAGCGTTTCCAGCTCTCTTTCCAGCGAACCTTCCTGCGGATGATGCACATTAAACATGCTGCGCAGATTAACCACGGGTATCACGTCCAGCCCCAGGTTATGTAAGTTATCCTCTACCGCCTGCGTCAGCTCTTCCGGACTGAATGCTGGAAGCCATCCGCCCTTCTCATCACGGCGCGCGCCCACTTTCGTTACGATGCAGAGATCGTCAGGATAAGGATGCAGCGCTTTTTTTATCAGCCGGTTGGTTTCATGCGGGCCGTAGAAGTCACTGGTATCAATGTGATTAACGCCAGATGCGATGGCGTCACGCAGAACCTGAATCGCCCGCGCTTCATCTTTAACAGGCCCAAAAACACCTGGACCAGCCAACTGCATGGCACCATAGCCTAAACGGTTTACTTCACGGTCGCCCAGGCGGTAACGCATTGTGGGTTTTGACATGGTGATCTCCTGTGTGAGTGTGCATTGATTGTACGACCAAACTTTCTATGCGACTATTCGGACAAATGAAAACGTATTCCTACCCCAAATTACTTTTGGCAACGATCTGTGGATTGGGCTGCATATTTGCCTGCATCGCATGGCGCTCCACGGTTGATGAAAGCACATTTTTGGCCCAGCAAACTCAATCCCTGCTGGCTGCAATAACGTTAATACTTGGCTCCGCGTTCTTTTTTAGCATCAAAAAATGGGGGAAAGGCCCGCCATTTTACGGCATCAAAAATAACCTCAAGGTCTTTGCCGGATCGCTACTGATGGCGATTTTTTTTAGCTATATCCTGGTTATTACGGTGGTCTGGTTGATACCAGGGACAATAACGGCTTACTCGGCTCCCTATGTGTTTTCAGGGAGCGGCCGTCATAGCTGTAGTGGCGCTGACGTTGACGATCCGGATCTAAATAGACGCATTAAAGTGTGCGAACCCGTAGGCAATTACTTTGGTAGAGGAACCATGGTCGTCACTAAGCGTAGTAATGCTTTAGGTATGACCGTGATTTATGCCGCGACAAAATCGTGAACCGACACGAATTAGATTAACCGAGCGGCAGTGTAGTGTTTAACTCATCGATCGGTACCTGCTTACGGCGTCTTGCGATCGGCGCTATAGGCCACGGCTTTCATCGCGTGCAATGCCTCCAGACGTGCCCTGAGTGCCGCGTCAATATTGTCATAGGCGGTGCTGCCCAAGGGTAGACGCAGGGGTGGGCTTTCCGCATCAGCTGCGGCAATCATCGCCGTCACGCATTTTTCCGCATCACCTTTAATGACAAACTCGCCAGAACGTAGCGCTTCCCGCATTTTTCCTGCTGCTGTCTCTTGGTACTCAGGTAAAGCATCAGCCATATCCAGTCCGGCACCAAACTGGGTTGCCGTGGGGCCAGGCTCTACGAGCAAAAAGTCGATGCCAAACGCGGCAACTTCCTGGCGAACCGCTTCGACAAAGCCCTCAATGCCCCATTTACTGGCGTGATACAAACTGAAGTTGGGATAGGCAATCTGGCCGCCTTCCGAAGACACCTGCACAATGCGCCCGCCTCCCTGCTGTCGTAAAAAGGGGATTGCCGCACGAATCAGCTGAATTGAGCCCATAAGATTGGTGGTTAACTGCCGCTCAATTTGTGTATCGCTCAACTCTTCCGCTGCACCAAATAGCCCGTAAGCTGCATTACTTACCACAATATCTATCCGCCCCGCCTGAGCAAACGCTGCTTCGACGGCGGGCCTGATGGTGGCCGTCATGCTGAGATCGAGCACCCTTACCTGCAAACGATCGCCGTACTGCGTGCGCATATCAGCTAATGCAGCTTCACGCCGAACGGTTGCCACTACCCTATCACCGCGGGCCAGTAGTTTTTCACACATCAAACGCCCAAGGCCGCTAGACGCGCCGGTAATTAGCCAGGTTTTCATGATTGTCTTCTCCGTTTAGTGAACCGACGTTCATCATATACCCGATGATTGGTGGCATAATCTCCGCAAACTGGCATGGGATAGTGGGAAATATTCAACAATGAAACGCCCTTCCTGGAACGAACTGCAGGCCGTGAAAACCATTGCTGAGCAGCGTAGCTTTCGTCGTGCCGCGGAGGTGCTCGGGCTCAAACGCTCTTCGCTCAGCCATACGATCAAAGGTCTGGAGGCGACGCTTGGTGTACGACTTTTCCATCGTACAACGCGGAGCGTGGCGCTGACCGAAGCAGGTGAAATGCTTATTGCGCGCATAACGCCGCTGCTGGCAGAGATGGATGAGCTGCTGAATGACGTCACGGCGAGCGGTCATCAGCCGTATGGCACACTGCGTATCAGCGCCAGCGATGCAGCGATCCGCCTTCTGCTGGAAAGAGTATTGCCGACGTTTATTCAGCAGAAACCGGGAATTGAAATTGACTTGGTCGCACAGGGTCAGCTGGTAGATATTGTCGCGCTAGGGTTTGATGCGGGCATTCGACTGATTGAAGATGTACCGAAAGACATGGTCGCCATTCTCCTGAGTGGTCCGCTGCGCTTTGTCACCGTGGCAGCGCCCGATTACCTGGCAGAGCGGCCGAAAATCCAGCACCCCCAGGATGTGATGCAGCACATCTGTTTGCGGCAGCGCTTGCCAGGCGGCAAACGCTATCGCTGGGAGTATCAGCAGCATGGGCAGCAGCTTGCACTGGATGTACCTGGCAGTCTGACACTCGACAGCAGTGCATTAATGGTAGAGGCTGCCGTTGCCGGATTAGGCATAGCCTATGTTCCGGAACTGTATGCGCAGCCGTGGCTGGCTAACCAGCAACTGGTGACGCTGTTGGACGACTGGGCAATTGCATCGCAAGGGATCGCGCTCTACTTTCCGCAAAATCGACATATGCCCGTTGCGTTGAGGTTGTTTGTCGATGCGGTAAAAGCTGCACCACGCGCCTGAAGTAAAATCCATCTTTCCAGACAGCATTTTTAGGTCGCGTAAATTGGGGATGGAATTCCCAAAAGAAAAAAGCCCCGCGATATTGCTATCGCAGGGCTGTTCCGCATTTGGCGGAAGCGCAGAGATTCGAACTCTGGAACCCTTTCGGGTCGCCGGTTTTCAAGACCGGTGCCTTCAACCGCTCGGCCACACTTCCGGAATGAGGCGCACTATAAACACCTCGATGCGCCGTGTAAACCCCTGTGATATCTGTTTGCCTGAAAAACAAGCAATATGCTGCTAATCGGCTGAAAGAACAGCATATTGACCATTAAATCAGCACAATACTTAGTGTTTGGTGATGTAGAGATCTTTTGTATAGACGTAACCGAGGTTGCTGGGATCGAATCCGCCTACCCATGGTTTAACTAAACGCGCTCTGACATAGTGATAAACCGGGATCGCCGGCACGTCCTGAGCCAGAATCGCCTCCGCCTGCTGATAGTCCTTTCCACGCTCGTTAGCGTCCTTGGCCTTTGCCGCACTGTGCATCAGCTCGTCATAGGCTGGATTGCTGTAGAGGGAGGTATTCTCGCCGTCACCGGTGCGGAACGTATTCAGGAAGGTCGCTGCATCATCGTAGTCCGCTATCCACGCATAGCGCACGGCGTCGAAGTTGCCGGTGTGCATGGTATCGAGCATGGTTTTCCACTCCTGGTTTTGCAGCTTCGCCGTCACGCCAAGATTTTTCTGCCACATCGAGCTGGCGGCAATGGCGATGCGCTGGTGGGTCTCCATGGTGTTATAGAGCAGATTAAAGGTCAGCGGATGCGCCGCGTTGAACCCGGCTTCGGCCAGCAGCTTTTTCGCCTCGGCAATACGTTTATCCCGCGGCCAGGCGGCGTAGTCCGGCGAGGCGATCTTCACGCCGCCAATCTCCGGCTGGCTGATGACCCACGCCGGGCGCTGCCCTTGCCCCATCACCTTGTCGGCAATGATATCTTTATCCAGCGCCATATTTAGCGCCCGACGTACCCGCGCGTCGTTAAAAGGCGGCTTGGTGGTATTAAACTGGTAATAGTAGGTCGCCAGCTGCGGCGTGATATGCACCTCTGCGCCCAGGGTTTTCTTTAGCTGGGCAAACTGGTTTACCGGAATGGTGTTGGTCATATCGATCTCGCCCGCCTTGTAGCGGTTGACGTCGGCAGTCTCGGAGCTGATAGGCAGATAGGTG
This sequence comes from Pseudescherichia vulneris NBRC 102420, assembly GCF_000759795.1. GTDB lineage: Bacteria > Pseudomonadota > Gammaproteobacteria > Enterobacterales > Enterobacteriaceae > Pseudescherichia > Pseudescherichia vulneris. The sequence goes on along the minus strand of NZ_BBMZ01000014.1, from coordinate 117,114 downwards.
ACGCTGTTGATTACGGTATGCTTGTCGTCCCAGTAGCGCGGGTTGCGCACCGCAACAATCTTCTCGTTCACCACCCAGTCGGTGATTTTGTACGGCCCGCTGCCGACAAAGTGCTCCGGCTTGGTCCACTTATCGGCAAAACGGCCAATCAGCACCTTATCAACCGGCACCAGCGACGGGTGCGCCAGCATCGGCAGGAACGACGCCGTGGGCTGGTTGAGGGTAACCTGCAGCGTGGTATCGTCCAGCGCCTTCACGCCCAGCGTATCCGGGGCCTTTTTGCCCTGCGCAATATCCGCTGCGTTAACGATATGCATATTGCCTGGATAGGTCGCGTACGGGGAGCCGGTAGCCGGATCCACCAGACGCTGCCAGCTCCAGACCACATCCTGAGCGGTAATAGCCGTCCCGTCGGACCAGGTGATGCCTGGACGCAGGTCGAAGGTCCAGACGGTGTTGTCCTGATTCTCCCACTTCTCTGCTAAGCGCGGCTCTACGCTGCCATCTTTTTTGATTGCGATCAGCCCATCGAATAAGTCGCTGATAATATCGAATTCGACGTTGCTTTCTACCTTGTGCGGATCGAGGGAGGCCGGCTCGCTGCCGTTATTGCGCACCAGCGTTTGCTGCTCCGCCAGCGTGGTTCCCGCCGGGACCTGAGCCGCCAGTGCAGCGGTACTTATGCTTATGATGCCCGTTGCCAGCAGCGTGAGGGCAAAACGGTGACCTGTCTGTGGTTTCATATCATGCCTTAATAGTGTACTGATTAACGTTACCTCTGACACTCTTAGCGCCCGCCAGAGAAGAAGGCAATACTTTTCAGGCACCTATAAGAGGTTGATCTGTTTCGTTCGGGCAAAAATGCGATCGCACTACCAAAAGTGAAATTTAAAGCAGGCTCTGCTGTCGGTAAGTTATTGTTGTTTGGGTAAAGATGGGTAAAACCGCTTTAAGCTACCGCTCTGTTTACCTATCCTTCATCCTTAATTACATCTGTCATAAGAGAGTGACTCATGGATCGTATTGTTAGCGCTTCACGCGGGCGTACATCGCTGCTCAGCACGCACAAAGTGCTGCGAAACACCTATTTTATGCTCAGCCTGACCCTGGCGTTCTCCGCGATCACCGCGACCGCCAGTACGGTGCTGGGTCTGCCGTCACCGGGGCTGATCCTGACGCTGGTGGGCATGTACGGCTTAATGTTCCTGACCTATAAGCTGGCGGATAAGCCTGCCGGTATTCTGGCCGCCTTCGCCTTTACCGGTTTCCTGGGCTACATCCTCGGGCCGATGCTTAACGCCTACCTCTCAGCGGGCATGGGCGATCTGATTGGCCTGGCGCTGGGCGGCACCGCCCTGACCTTCTTCTGCTGCTCGGCCTACGTGCTGACCACCCGTAAAGATATGTCTTTCCTGGGCGGGATGCTGATGGCGGGGATCGTGGTAGTGCTGATCGGCATGGTAGCTAATATCTTCCTGCAGCTGCCTGCCCTGCATCTGGCGATCAGCGCGGTGTTTATCCTGATTTCTACCGGCGCAATCCTGTATGAAACCAGCAACATTATTCACGGCGGCGAAACTAACTATATTCGCGCCACCGTTAGCCTCTACGTCTCGCTGTACAACATCTTTGTCAGCCTGCTGAGCATCCTGGGCTTCTCCAGCCGGGACTAACCGAACAAGCAGCCCCTCAAGCCCCGCTTATGCGGGGCTTTGTTTTTTGCTACACTGCAGCGGTTTTTAGCTGACCCGTGAATGATTATGTTGAGCTTTGAAGGTAAAGAGATAGAGACCGACAACGACGGCTATCTGAAAGAGAGTAGCCAGTGGAGTGAAGGTCTGGCAGAAGTGATTGCGGCGCAGGAGTCTATTACCCTCTCCCCTGAGCATTGGGAAGTGGTGCGCTTCGTGCGCGACTTCTATCTGGAATTTAACACCTCACCAGCGATCCGCATGCTGGTCAAGGCGATGGCCAACAAGTTTGGCGAGGAGAAGGGCAACAGCCGCTACCTCTACCGCCTCTTTCCGAAAGGCCCGGCCAAACAGGCCACCAAGATTGCTGGCCTGCCCAAACCGGTGAAGTGCATCTAGTAGCGGATCCCAAAGTTGGTCCACTCGCGGGTGGGCTGATGCGGCTCGGTTAAGACGTTGTCGACCCGGGCGCTGCGCGGCCCGCCTGCTTTCAGCCACTCAATCAGCTCGGCTAACTTCTCTTCGTCACCGCAGGCAAGGACCTCAACGCTGCCGTCATCCATGTTGCGTGCGTAACCGGTCAAGCCAAGGCGATGTGCCTCGCGCTGCGTACTGTAGCGAAACCCCACCCCCTGCACGCTGCCGTGAACCCAGCATTTAACGCAGGCGGACGCTTTTTCGTTGGTTCTGTTCTCGTCAGTCATGGCGACACTCCTTCTCTGATTCACTAAGGGTAGCGTATGCCGCCGCCACTATCAGACTTTTCCCTACATACCGCTTCGCTTCTCTGTACCAGACTGAAAGTATTAACTCTCATTGCCTGTCTGTCTTGCCAGTACCTTGATGGTGCTGGCATTTTTTTATCTTCCGGAGCGCTTCCTGCCTACCGAGCGCATAAAATCATTTCTCGGCATGGCGAAGAAAAATAGCAGCGCAAAAACAACCGCCCCCCACCTGATTGAATCATACAAATCCACATCGATATCTACGTGAAAGACGCTACGGGTGAAAGCGGTACCGTGCACAAAAATGCAAAACTGGATCGCAGCCATCATGACGATGACCAACGTATACAAAATGAAAAAAGGATAATTGCTCTTTCTTTGAACAAGAATACGCCCGAAGTAAGCGATACCGAAAACCGCAATGGAGAGCGAATAGTAGACAATAACAGGCCACATCGGGAGCGGTGTAAACAGCTGAAAATCCTCATGCATAATCTATTTTTCTCCGGGTAACTGATACATCGACCATCCTGTAGCGCTTATTCTATTCCTTGCCATCACCTACGCGCATCGTTAATCCCGCCTGATGCGTTGCTTTTCCTGCTCTAACCCAGGAAAATGGCGGCCATTTTCTTCATTAAGACAATCAAATTTATTATGAGCGTACGTTTAGTGTTAGCCAAAGGGCGCGAGAAGTCTCTGCTGCGCCGTCATCCCTGGGTCTTCTCCGGTGCGGTTGCCCGCATGGAAGGCAAAGCCAACCTCGGTGAAACCGTTGATATCGTTGACCATCAGGGAAAATGGTTAGCTCGCGGCGCGTACTCCCCTGCTTCGCAGATCCGTGCCCGCGTCTGGACGTTCGATAAAAACGAAAGCGTGGATATCGCCTTCTTTAGCCGCCGCCTGGCTCAGGCCCAGCAGTGGCGCGACTGGCTGGCGAAGCGCGATGGTCTGGATAGCTATCGCCTGATCGCCGGAGAGTCGGACGGTATGCCCGGCATTACTATCGACCGCTTCGGCAACTTCCTGGTGCTGCAGCTGCTGAGCGCAGGCGCAGAGTATCAGCGTCCGGCGCTGGTGGCGGCGCTACAGGAGCGCTACCCGGAGTGCGCCATTTACGACCGCAGCGACGTGGCGGTACGTAAAAAAGAGGGGCTGGAGCTGACTCAGGGCCCGGTGAGCGGTGAGCTGCCGCCGCCGCTGCTGCCGATCGAAGAGAACGGCATGAAGCTGCTGGTGGATATCCAGACCGGACACAAAACCGGTTACTACCTGGACCAGCGCGACAGTCGACTGGCGACCCGCCAGTACGTTGCCGATAAGCGCGTGCTGAACTGCTTCTCCTACACCGGTGGCTTTGCGGTCTCTGCGCTGATGGGCGGCTGTGCCCAGGTGGTGAGCGTCGATACCTCCCAGGAGGCGCTGGACGTGGCTAAGCAAAACGTAGAGCTCAACCAGCTTGACCTGAGCAAAGCGGAATTTGTCCGCGATGACGTTTTCAAGCTGCTGCGTAAATATCGTGATAGCGGCGAGAAGTTTGACGTTATCGTGATGGATCCGCCGAAATTCGTAGAGAACAAAAGTCAGCTGATGGGCGCGTGCCGTGGCTATAAGGACATCAACATGCTGGCGATCCAGCTGCTGAATCCCGGCGGCGTGCTGCTGACCTTCTCCTGCTCCGGCCTGATGACCACCGATTTATTTCAGAAAATCATCGCCGATGCCGCAATAGATGCGGGTCGTGATGTACAATTTATAGAGCAGTTCCGTCAGGCCGCCGATCACCCGGTGATCGCTCCCTACCCGGAAGGACTGTATCTTAAAGGGTTTGCCTGTCGCGTCATGTAGCTTGAATTCTGGAACCTTATCCCCATATTGGGGATAAGTACTGTTTCCTGGAGGTGACTATGATTGCCAGCAAATACGGCATTGGCCAGCAGGTGCGCCACTCCCTGCTGGGATTTTTGGGCGTGGTGGTGGATATCGACCCGGAATACTCTCTTGATGAACCCTCCGCTGACGAGCTGGCCGTTAACCCGGATCTGCGCGTCGCCCCGTGGTATCACGTGGTGATGGAAGATGATGACGGACAGCCGGTGCATACCTACCTGGCCGAAGCTCAGCTTAGCAGCGAAGTGCAGGATGAACATCCGGAACAACCCTCTATGGATGAGCTCGCGCGCTCCATCCGCAAACAGCTCCAGGCGCCCCGGCTGCGCAACTGATAAGACCCCGCCAGCGCGGGGTCTTTTTTTAGCGGGTAAGCCCCAAGCGTGGGATCTCAATCGCCGGGCAGCGATCCATCACCACGTTTAACCCCGCTTCGCGAGCCAGCACCGCTGCCTGCTCGTTGATCACGCCAAGCTGTAGCCACAGGGTTTGCGCCCCAATGGCAATCGCCTCCTGCGCCACCCCCCAGGCCGCCTCCGACTGGCGGAACACGTCCACCATATCGACCTTCTCGGGAATTTCCGCCAGCGTCGCGTAGCCCTGTTGACCCAGCAGCGTCTTTCCCGCCACCTTCGGCGAGACCGGGATCACGTGGTAGCCCTGGTCGAGCAGGTATTTCATGACCCGGTAGCTAGGACGGTCAGGCTTGTCGCTTGCGCCTACCAGCGCAATGGTGTGGGTTGATTTCAGAATGCCAGCAATATCGGTCTCTTTCATAATCATCTCCAGGCTATTTTCTCAAGTGTATGCCAAAGCTGGGCACTCGACCATCTATCCCATACCTCTGCATGAGGGTAATCAGAAGCATAACTCTATATGTTACTAAACATACCTTTAGACATGTTCAGACACGTTTTTAACCCTAAAAAACAGCGGAGATTTTATGAGAGCCGGCTTTGCCACCGCACTGATTGTCTGCTTAATGCCGGTTACCGCTTTCGCAACGACCCTGCGCCTGGCAACGGAGATCGATCTCCTGATCCTCGACGGCAAAAAGGTCTCCAGCTCCCTGCTGCGCGGTGCGGGCAGTATTGAGCTGGAGAACGGTCCGCACCAGCTGGTGTTTCGCGTGGAAAAAAGCATCCGCATGAGCAACCGCGAGCAGCGGATGTGGATCTCCCCGCCGCTGATCGTCAGTTTTAACACCCGCGCTATCAATCTGGTCAACGTGACGCTGCCCCGGCTGGAGACGCAGAGAGAGTCAGAGATGTTTGACGCCTCGCCACAGATTTCACTGCTGGATGGTCACGCGGCCGCTATCCCAGCCAGAATTGACATTCTGCCGGTAACGGAGACGTCGGAGGGGGTCGACTATGAGCGGGATACTGAACGCTATAACAAGCAGGGACAGCACGCTTCTCTACCGGAGTTTGCCACGCAAATGGCAGATGACAGAACGCTGCTCTCCAGCGTATCGGAGCTGGACGTGCCGCCATCGCAGGATCTGACCGAGCAACGGCTCAAGTACTGGTTTCAGCAGGCCGACCCGCTGACCCGCAGCCGCTTTATGGAGTGGGTAAAACAGCAGCCTCCCTCCTGAGGGTGCGTTAAATCACATTCCCTTTTTCCAGCCGCGCTTTTTTTACGCCTTTCTCTTGCAGCATCAAACGCTTCCAGTAATCTGTAGCAAATTCAATAATGGAAACGGATTATGGAACTGACGACACGTACGCTTCCGGCGCGAAAACACATTGCGCTGGTGGCTCACGATCACTGTAAGACCATGCTGATGAACTGGGTAGAGCGCCACCACGCGCTGTTGGCCCAGCACGAGCTGTATGCCACCGGCACCACCGGCAACCTGATCCAGCGCGCCACCGGCCTGCCGGTCAACGCCATGCTGAGCGGGCCGATGGGCGGCGATCAGCAGGTAGGGGCATTAATCTCTGAGAGCAAAATCGATGTGCTGATCTTCTTCTGGGATCCGCTCAACGCCGTGCCGCACGATCCGGACGTCAAGGCCCTGCTGCGCCTGGCGACGGTGTGGAATATCCCCGTTGCCACCAACGTCTCTACCGCCGACTTTATTATTGAGTCAGCGCACTTCGGCGAAAGCTTTGACATTCAGATCCCGGACTATCAGCGCTATCTTGCCGATCGCCTGAAATAATGTATCGCCGGGTGGCGGCTCCGCCTTACCCGGCCTACAGAACGTAAGGCTATGGTTTACGCATTACCGTTACGCCTAACGCTTTTAAATCCTCCACAAACGGTGACGGCGCATCCTTGCTGAACAGCAGCCATACGCGTTTGCGGGCGCGGGTCATCGCCACGTAGAGCAGACGACGCTCCTCCGCGTCTGGGTAATCCTCCGGCGCAGGCAGCAGCGCCTGCTCCATCACCGACTCTCGCGCCGGGGCCGGAAAGCCCTCTTTGCCTTCCTGCAGTCCCAGCACGATGACATAGTCCGCCTGCTGCCCCTTGCTGGCGTGGATGGTCATAAAGTCCAGCGTCAGCTGCGGCCAGCGCGTGGCGGCCTTCTCCAGCACGGCGGGCTTGAGGTAGTGATAACGCCCCAGCAGCAGGATCCGCTCGTCCGGCTTCGCGTAGCCGCTGAGCTTATCCAGCAGGGCATCGAGCCGATCCTCAGTCATTAGCGTCACGGCGTTCTTCTCGCCTGCCGCCAGGCTGTTGAGCGGCTTTCTGAGCTGATGCGGGTTCTGCTGGATAAAGCGGTTGGCCACGTCGCCAATACGGTGGGTAAAGCGATAGGTGGTATCCAGCACGCAGCTTTCCCCCTCGCCAAAGTAGTGATGAAACGCGGTGGTCAGGGAGAGCTGCGCCCCGCTAAAGCGGTAGATCGCCTGCCAGTCATCGCCGACGGCAAAGAGCGTGGTGTTTGAGTTCTGCTTGCGCAGCGCCGCCAGCAGCGCTGCACGCTGGGGAGAGATGTCCTGAAACTCATCTACCAGAATATGCTTCCACGGGCTGATAAAGCGCCCTTTCTCCAGAATATTGATCGCCTGATGGATCAGCCCGGAGAAGTCGACGGCGTTTTCCGCCTTCAGCGCCGTTTTCCACGCCTTGAGCAGCGGGGCCATCAGCTTTACCCGTTTTGAAAACAGATTACGCACCTCTTCCGGCGCGGAGGCAATCATCTCCGCCTGGGCGCCGCCATGCATGCGCATCAGGCTTACCCAACGGTCAAGCCGCCCGGCAAGACGACGCTGTAGGGCTTTATCGTCCCAGAAGTTGCCTTCGGGCACCTCCCACTCCAGCTCCTCTTCCAGCCACTGCCGCCAGCCCTTCGCCTGGGCTTTTTTCTCGCTGCACTGCTGCTGCCAGGCCTCGATAAACAGCGCCTGACGGGCGTCGGTATCGTTTTCCAGCGCGCTGATGGTGGGCACCTTTTTGCTGCCGTGCTGAATAATGGCGAGCGCCAGAGCATGGAAGGTTTGGGCGGCGATCTCATCGGTATTGAGGCGTTCGCGAATACGCGCGTCCATCTCCTGGGCCGCTTTCCGACCAAAGGCCAGAAGCAGGATCTGATCCGCTGCCGCTTCACCGCGCATCAGCAACCAGCCGGCGCGAGCCACCAGCACCGAGGTCTTCCCGCTGCCCGCTCCGGCCAGCACCAGCAGTGACTGCTCGCCGTTCACTACCGCTTCCGCCTGGGCGGGGTTAAGCGGTGAGGATTCCACGCTGGCAAAGAATGGCGCGTACTGTACCAGCATTTTGCGGGTGTACTCGCGGTTATGCGCTGCCCGGCTGGCTTCAACGTCCACTAGCCAGCGTTGACATTGCTGCCACGCTTCGCGGCAGTTATCGAACTCATCGAGACGCTCCAGCGGCAACGGCAGCGCCGCAAAGGCGTGACGGATCCGATCCTGCAGGCCCGTGGTCTGCTGGCGGGTGAGCCACCTGTTGGCCTTCATACCGCTGGAGAGGGTCTCTACCGTCTCCTGCAGCACGCCTGCGGCCACCTCGCTCATTTGGCTGCTCCATGCCTGCCAGTGGGCGTTGAGATGTTGATAGAACTGCTGGGTCTGCGCCCACTCAGTACCGTGCAGGCGCACCACTTTGGCATCGGATAGCACAAACTCCAGCTCACCCCAGACCAGCCCGCGCTTGCAGACAATCGCCAAAAGTTGATTATAGGGAATAAGATACTCATGGCGATCGCCGGACACCTTTACGCCCGCGTGGAGCATGACCGCCCGGTCATAGGGGTGTTGGGCCAGACGTTTTCCGAGTGAAGTCGCTTTCAGTTCCATGATGTGCCGTTTCTCTGGTCATAACGTTGCCCGTCAGTGTACCCGCCAGAGAATTTACGCTCCAGCGCAAAAAGACGTTACACTTAGCACGCCTTTTCATACGGCAGATAACTTCGAGGATGTATGCGTACTGTACTGAATATTCTTAACTTCTTCCTGGGCGGCTTCATGACTACGCTGGCCTGGATCCTGGCAACGGTAATGAGCGTTGTCTTTATCATCACGCTGCCGCTGACCCGCTCATGCTGGGAGATCGCGAAGCTGTCGCTGGTGCCGTATGGCAACGAGGCGGTACATGTGGATGAGCTCGATCCGTCCCGCCGTAACGTAATAATGAACACCGGCGGCACGCTGCTGAATATTGTCTGGCTGGTGCTGTTCGGCTGGTGGCTGTGCATAATGCATATCCTCGCCGGTATCACCCAGTGCCTGACCATCATTGGCATCCCAGTAGGCATCGCTAACTTTAAAATCGCAGCCATTGCCCTGTGGCCGGTTGGACGGCGGGTCGTGTCGGTGGAAACGGCGCAGGCCGCCCGCGAAGCCAACGCCCGGGCCCGTTTCTAATCTAAAGGACGCGTCATTTATGTTAAGCCCCCTGCTTCGCCGCTACACATGGAACAGTGCCTGGCTCTATAACGTCAGGATTTTTATCGCCCTGAGCGGGACGGTTGCCCTGCCCTGGTGGCTGGGCGAGGTGAAGCTCACGATCCCGTTAACCCTGGGCGTGGTGGCCGCCGCGCTGGCGGATTTGGATGATCGCCTCACCGGACGGCTGCGCAACCTGGTTATCACCCTGGTTTCGTTCTTTATTGCCTCCGCCTCGGTGGAGCTCCTCTTCCCATGGCCGTGGCTGTTTGCCCTCGGGCTTATCGTCTCTACCTGCGGGTTTATTCTGCTGGGCGGCCTGGGACAGCGCTATGCCACCATCGCCTTTGGCGCGCTGCTGATTGCTATCTATACCATGCTGGGTATTTCACTCTTCGACCAGTGGTATCTACAGCCGCTGTTCCTGCTGGCGGGGGCGGTGTGGTTTAGCCTGCTGACGCTAATAGGTCATCTGGTGTTTCCGGTGCGTCCATTACAGGACAACCTCGCGCGCTGCTATGCGCAGCTGGCGAACTATCTGGAGCAGAAGTCACGCCTCTTCGATCCGGATTATGACGATGAGAGTGAGACCGAGGCTCCGCTTTACGATCTGGCGCAGGCCAACGGCCAGCTGGTAACCACGCTCAATCAGACCAAAGCCTCGCTGCTGACAAGGCTGCGGGGCGATCGCGGCCAGCGCGGTACCCGGCGCACGCTGCACTACTATTTTGTTGCCCAGGATATTCACGAGCGCGCCAGCTCGTCGCATATTCAATACCATGCCCTGCGCGAGCGCTTTCGCCATAGCTCCCTGATGTTTCGCTTTCAGCGGATGCTCGCCATGCAGGCACAGGCCTGCGCCCGCCTCTCACGGGCAATTCTGCTGCGCGAGCCTTATCAGCACGATCCGCAATTTGAGCGTGCCTTTGCCCATCTTGATGCGGCCCTTGAGCACGCCCGTACCGAGGGTATTTCCGCCGACTACATTGAGTCGCTGGGCTTTGTGCGGGATAACCTGCGGGCTATCGACGCCCAGCTGGCGACCATAGAGTCTGAACAGGCGCTGATGCAGCAGCCGCAGAGTACCGAGAATGAACTTGCCGATGACAGTCTGACTGGCCTGGACGATATCTGGCAGCGTCTGAAGCGCAACCTGACGCCGGAGTCGGCCCTGTTTCGCCATGCGGTGAGAATGTCGGTGGTGCTCTGCCTGGGCTACGCCTTTATTCAGCTCACCGGGCTCCAGCACGGTTACTGGATCCTGCTGACCAGCCTGTTTGTCTGCCAGCCAAACTATAACGCCACCCGCCACCGCTTAACGCTGCGTATCATCGGCACGCTGGTAGGCGTGGCGGTGGGGTTACCGATACTGCTTTTTGTCCCTTCTCTGGAGGGGCAGCTGGTGCTGATTGTCATCGCCGGGGTGCTCTTTTTTGCCTTCCGCAACGTGCAGTATGCCCATGCCACGATGTTTATTACCCTGCTGGTGCTGCTCTGCTTTAATCTGCTCGGAGAGGGCTTTGAGGTGGCGATCCCGCGTATTATCGATACGCTGATCGGCTGCGCCATCGCCTGGGCGGCGGTGAGCTTTATCTGGCCAGACTGGCGCTTTCGCAACCTTCCACGCGTGCTGGAGCGAGCACTTGATGCCAACTGCCGCTATCTGGATGCCATTCTGGAGCAGTATCATCAGGGACGCGATAACCGACTGGCATACCGCATTGCCCGGCGCTACGCCCACAATGGCGATGCAGAGTTCGCATCAGTGGTCTCAAACATGTCCACCGAGCCGAACGCCACGCCGCAGACCCGCGACGTCGCTTTCCGCCTGCTCTGCCTGAACCACACCTTTACCAGCTATATCTCCACGTTGGGGGCGCACCGTGAGCAGCTCCAGCAGCCGGAGATCCTGCAGCTGCTCGATGACGCCGTCTGCTATGTAGATGATGCCCTGCACCATCAGCCTGCCGATGAAGTGCGGGTTGGGCAGCAGCTGGAAACGCTCTCTGAGCGGATCCGCCAGCTTGAGCCAGACCCCAAAAGCAAGGCCCCGCTGGTTCTGCAGCAGATTGGCCTGCTGATTGGGCTGCTGCCCGAGATCTGCCAGCTACAGCGTCAGGTGCCCCGCTGATTGACGCTGCTTTCCGCCTCTAGCTCTTTAAACCAGACGGTCAGCTCCCGGCGCGTATCTGCCGGGAGCGCCGCCTCGTGTAGACCCGCAATAGCCCCTTCCAGGGCAAATAGCACTTTAATGCTCAACTGCGGGCTGCGCTCTTTTAGCCTGAGCCAGCACGCTTTCGCGCCGAGCTGTCTCAGGCTTGCCTCATCCTTGATGCCCACTGACCACAGCAGCGTCTCTAACTGAAAAGTCAGGTTGGGGAGATCCCTGAGCCGCTTTTGCGCCCGCCGCGCCACCTTTTCGCGCTGGGCGGCCGCCAGCGAGTGTTGACAGAGCGTCAGCAGCGTTTCGCGATCCTGCCATAGGCCATCATCCACCCGAAAATAGTTCAGCAGCACAGGTCTGCCCCGCTTCACAAAGGTCAGCAAAGGCGCTTTCGCATTCACACAGTAGGGTGCGCTCTCCTCACAGGCACGCAGGTAGAGCGCCCCTTCTGCCACCATCGCAAAGACCGTATCTTCAATGGCGAGGCTGTAACCCCCAAACAGTGCCCGGTGGTGGATCTGCCCCAGCGGGGAAAGATATTCCCGAGATTGATAGATTCGTTGATACGATACGTTTTTCATAATTATTCCTTTAAAATCAAGGCGTAAAATATCTTCTATTTTTAAGCCATCCGTTAAAAAGGAACATAGGGAAGTTCCCAGGCATCAGCAAGTTGATTTTTCTTCTCACCTCACATTAAGACCATATTTGCGAGACGCTTTCAGAAAATAAGGTTGATCTTTAAATGCTCAGGGGGTACTGTATATCCATACAGTAACTCTAAGGGCTGGAATGACTATGTACACTTCAGGCTATGCTAATCGCTCATCTCAATACGCTTCTTTTGCAGGCAACCGCGCACAGGTCAATACGCCCGCTGCGGCCGCTGGCCTGATCAGTGAAGTTGTCTACCGTGAAGACCAGCCGATGATGACGCAGCAGCTGCTGCTGCCTCTGCTGCAACAGCTGAGCCAACAGTCCCGCTGGCAGCTTTGGCTGACGCCGCAGCAAAAATTGAGCCGCGCGTGGGTACAGTCAGCGGGTTTGCCCTTAAGCAAGCTGATGCACATTAGCCAGCTCTCGCCGGATAATACGCTGGACTCGATGATCAAAGCATTACAGACGGGCAACTACAGCGTTGTTATCGGCTGGCATGCTCAGGAGCTGTCGGAAGATGAGCATCGCCGCCTCGTTAATGCGGCTCAGGAAGGGAATGCGATGGGGTTCATTATGCGGCCGGTTCGCTTCGACCCTCAGGCTTCAGGACAGTCATCCGGCCTAAAAATTCACTCAAATTTGTTTCATTAAGTAAGTTTAAGATAATTCCTGGGATCTTTTTTGCGTCGGTTCCAGGCCATTGGTCATTAAGCTAAATTCTCTCGCGAAGCCTGTCTGGCGCGGCAACTACGATATTTCGATGGCGAATTTATCGTCATAAATGTTAAATATTGTGTCTACAACTCTTTTTTTTTCATATGCCTGACGGAGTTCACACTTGTAAGTTTCCAACTACGTTGTAGACTTTACATCGCCAGGGGTGCTCGGCATAAGCCGAAGATATCGGTAGAGTTAATATTGAGCAATGCCCCCGGTGAAGGATTTAACCGTGTTTTCTCTGGCGAGAAGTTCATGGCGATTTTTGGATGATAACGAGGCGCAAAAATGAAAAAGACAGCTATCGCGATTGCAGTGGCACTGGCTGGCTTCGCTACCGTAGCGCAGGCCGCTCCGAAAGATAATACCTGGTACACTGGTGCTAAACTGGGCTGGTCCCAGTACCACGACAATGGCTTCATTCCTAATGATGGCCCGACCCGTGAAGACCAGCTCGGCGCTGGCGCATACGGCGGCTACCAGGTTAACCCGTACGTTGGTTTCGAACTCGGTTATGACTGGTTAGGTCGTGAGCCGTACAAAGGCGACAACGTAAACGGTGCTTTCAAATCTCAGGGCGTTCAGCTGACCGCTAAACTGGGCTACCCAATCACTGACGACGTTGATATCTACACCCGCCTGGGTGGTATGGTATGGCGTGCAGATGCTAAAGCTCAGGTTCCTGGCACTGGCGCATCTTTCAAAGACCACGATACCGGTGTTTCCCCAGTATTCGCTGGTGGCGTAGAGTGGGCAATGACCCGTGACATCGCTACCCGTCTGGAATACCAGTGGGTTAACAACATTGGCGATGCTAAAACTCTGGGCACCCGTCAAGACAACGGTATGCTGAGCGTAGGTGTTTCCTACCGCTTCGGCCAGCAGGAAGACGTAGCTCCGGTTGTTGCACCGGCTCCGGCTCCGGCTCCGCAGGTTTCTACCAAGCACTTCACTCTGAAGTCTGACGTACTGTTCAACTTCAACAAAGCGACTCTGAAACCAGAAGGCCAGCAGGCTCTGGATCAGATGTACAGCCAGCTGAGCAACCTGGATCCGAAAGACGGTTCCGTTGTTGTTCTGGGCTTCACCGACCGTATCGGTTCTGACGCTTACAACCAGGGTCTGTCCGAGAAACGTGCTCAGTCTGTTGTTGACTACCTGATCTCTAAAGGTATCCCGTCCAACAAGATCTCCGCACGTGGTATGGGCGAATCTAACCCGGTTACTGGCAACACCTGTGACAACGTGAAAGCTCGTCCGGCACTGATCGACTGCCTGGCTCCGGATCGTCGCGTAGAGATCGAAGTTAAAGGCGTTAAAGACGTTGTAACTCAGCCGCAGGCTTAAGTTTACGTCTTATAAAAAAACCCCGCTCTGCGGGGTTTTTTATTGTCTGTTCTCGGCTGAAAAACGCGTTACTCTTTACCTAGCAGCGCCTGCAGATCCTGCTTCAGGGTGCTCATTTTGCTGGCATACTTCTCTTTATGCTCGGCATCTTCAATCAGCTGCACAATCGTCTCTGACAGGGTTTTCCCCCGCCGCTGGGCTAGACCGGCCAGACGTTGCCAGACCATAAATTCCAGATCGATTGATTTTTTACGCGTGTGCTGATGCTCGGCGTTGAAGTGCCGTTTTCGCCGGGCGCGGATGGTCTGCTTCATGCGGTTCATTAACGCGGCATTCATGTGCTGCGCAATCCAGTCGTTAACACGAACCGGTTCGTATTCGAGCTTCAGCAACAGATCGACGGCCTCTTTAGCCGCACTGGTTTCTAAATAGCGCGTGATGAGTTCACCTTCACGGTGCTTTTTCACCAGGTACTTCCATTTCCAGCCGCTTTCGAGATTTTCCAGTTGTTGATATTTCATTGCGATCTCAGTGTTACCGTGTAACTTAGTTCAGAATATCAGTTTTTTGCCAATCTGCTGAAAAGAAATCACATCCTGTGAGCCAGGCGGTACCGGGAAAGGGGTAAAAGCATCTATTCCGCGTGTGCTGAATTGCCGCTTACGCTATAATTCCGCCCTTTACAGCTGACGATAAAACCTCAACATTGACCATTACTAAACTAGCCTGGCAAGACCTTGTTCCTGATACCGATAGCTATCAGGAGGTGTTTACACCGTCTGACGTTGACCTTGAGTCTGAGCTTTCTCTTGGTGACACGCAACCTCGTTTGCAGTACGCGCTGGAGCAGCTGCTGCATCCTTCTGCATCGTCACGCTTTTTACTGGCCAAAGCGCCGGAAGAGCCAGAGTATCTGGCCCTGATCGCCGCCGCCGCCCGTGAACTCCAACCCGCGACGTCGCCGGTTGTCGGCGTCGAGTACAGCGTTTCCGGCCGTACGGTGAGCGTGAAGCCTGCCACCAGCGCGCAGGCGAACTTTGCCGGGCAGAGCGACGTAGTGATTGCCGACTGGGTAGAAGCCGAGCAGCTATTCGGTTGCCTGCGCCAGTTCAATAATGAAATTACCCTTGAGCCCGGCCTGGTCCATCAGGCCAACGGCGGCGTGCTGGTCGTATCGCTGCGCACCCTGCTGAGCCAGCCGCTGCTCTGGATGCGCCTGAAATCCATCGTGACTCGCCAGCGTTTCGACTGGGTCTCCTTTGACGAGTCGCGTCCCCTGCCCGTTAGCGTGCCCGCAATGCCGCTGACGCTGAAGGTTATTCTGGTCGGCGAGCGCGAGTCGCTGGCAGATTTCCAGGAGATGGAGCCGGATCTGGCTGCCCAGTCTATCTACAGCGAGTATGAAGAGACGATCCAGATCACCGACCTGGACGCGCTTGCCGCCTGGCGTCAGTGGGTGATCCTTAACGCCGAGCAGGCCGGACTGCCAACCCCGGCTGAAGATGCCTGGCCGGCGTTTATCCGCGCCGCGGTACGCTATACCGACGATCAGGAGACGCTGCCGCTCTGTCCGCTGTGGCTTGCGCGTCAGCTGCGTGAGGTCTCTGCCTTTACCGAGGAGAGCACCTTCGACGCAGAGCAACTGCGCACCATGCTGAGCCAGCGCGAGTGGCGTGAAGGCTATCTGCCGGAGCGTATGCTGGATGAGATCCTGCTCGAACAGATCCTCATTGAGACCGAAGGCGATCGCGTAGGGCAGATTAACGCCCTGTCGGTGGTTGAGTTTCCTGGCCACCCCCGCCCCTATGGCGAACCGTCGCGCATTAGCTGCGTGGTACACATCGGCGACGGCGAGTTTCATGATATCGAGCGGAAAGCCGAGCTGGGCGGTAACATCCATGCCAAAGGCATGATGATCATGCAGTCCTTCCTAATGGCCGAGCTGGAGCTGGAGCAGCAGATGCCCTTCACGGCGTCGTTGACCTTTGAGCAATCCTACAGCGAAGTCGACGGCGACAGCGCCTCGATGGCCGAGCTGTGTGCGCTGATCAGCGCCCTGGCCGATGTCCCGCTGCATCAGCACATTGCTATTACCGGCTCGGTGGATCAGTTTGGCCGGGCGCAGCCGGTAGGTGGCCTGAACGAGAAGATCGAAGGCTTTTTCGCCATCTGCCAGCACCGGGGCCTAACCGGCAAGCAGGGGGTGATCATCCCGGCGGCCAACGTGCGCCACCTCTGCCTGCATCAGGAGCTGCTGGATGCGGTCCAGGCAGAACAATTTTTCATCTGGGCCATTGATGATGTGACCGATGCACTACCCTTACTGACAGACCTGGTCTGGGATGGCGAAGGGCAAACCACGCTGGTCCAGACTATTCAGGAACGTATTACGCAGGCGACGCAGCAGGAAGCGCGTCATCGCTATCCGTGGCCGCTACGCTGGATCGGCTGGTTTACGCCTAACTGATCGGAGTTGTTCAGCGTACACGTGTTAGCTATCCTGCGTGCTTCACTAAAATAAGGCTTACTGAGAACATGGTAGATAAACGCAAACCCTCTTATACGAAAGAAGACCTTCTTGCCTCTGGTCGTGGTGAACTGTTTGGCGAAAATGGCCCGCCGTTACCAGCAGGAAACATGCTGATGATGGATCGTGTGATCACAATGAGCGAGACGGGCGGTAATTTCGATAAAGGCTATGTTGAAGCAGAGCTGGATATCAAACCGGATCTGTGGTTCTTCGGTTGCCACTTCATTGGCGATCCAGTAATGCCTGGCTGCTTAGGCCTTGATGCCATGTGGCAGCTGGTTGGTTTTTACCTCGGCTGGCTCGGCGGTGAAGGCAAAGGTCGCGCCCTCGGCGTGGGCGAAGTAAAACTGGCTGGCCAGATTTTACCGACTGCCTCTAAAGTGACTTACCGCATTCACTTCAAGCGCGTCATCAACCGCAAGCTGATCATGGGCATCGCGGACGGCGAAGTGCTGGTTGACGGTCGTCAGATCTACACCGCAACCGATCTGAAAGTGGGTCTGTTCAAGGACACCTCTGCGTTCTGATCCCCCTGACAGGCGAAACCTCCGCGAGGCGGAGGTTTCTTTTAAAGAGACAGAATCAAGCGATAACTACCCTGTCCTCCATGGCTTCTCGCCAGCCTCCAAGCCAGTAGGATCTCTGATTCAGCGTCTGGTAAGGACACAGCTCCTTCGAGCGTCCGGCAATGCCGGCCTGGTAACCACGTTGATGTGCCCGTTCCAGGCGATCTCGTTTTTGTCTCTTCATGCCTCGTTTCCCTCATTGTTTGAGTCTGGTGGAAAAGAAAACAGTGGCTACAAAATGTGCAACCACGTCTAACAAATAGCGCGATCGCCGCGTGCAGTCAATGCACAAAATTCATACCAACGTCATAAATGTGAGATATACGAAACTTCATTTGTACAAAAAGTGTGAGCAGGCACAGGTTTTATCCCGCTGAGTAGTCGAAAAAAAACCACGCTGCCGTAAACGAACGCGTGGTTTTTTAGGATTAATTGCAGGCTTAAGTGCCGATTACGGTAGGCGATTTATCTCCCGGGCCATATTGCTGGCCTCCTGCGCCCACGCCTCGCCCAGCACCTTCACCATCGCGTCATAGCCATCCTGCGGCTGCGTCATCTCCACATGGAACGGACGCTTGATCAGCGTGCCCTGATGGTTAAGCAGCCACTCGCCGCTGACAATCACGTGTCCATCATAGCGACCATGAAAGCCGGTCACGGTGACGTTAAGGGTATCCTGATCGCTGCCCATCGGCTGAGAGGCGACCACCCAGCCCGGAAGATTGCGGCTGAGGTTCGCCACCAGCGAGGTGCGCAGCTGCTGATCGAGCGGGCTGGCCCACAGGTTATTGTTGGCGATAACGTACTGCACGTCGCTGGTCTGGTAAACCACGCCGTTGCCCGCCAGATAGTCCGGGACAGAAACCTGCTCAATCCACAGCTGACGCTGCCCCTGGCTAGCTGCCATCATACCTGCCGAAGCCGTCACCGGCTGCGGATTGGACGGTAACTGATAGTAGCGAGGCTCCTCGCTACCGCTGCTGCAGGCGCTGAGCAGCAGCGCCGCAATGACCATTATCCCTTTTCTCACTGTTTAACCCCCTTCGGCTCAGGATCTTTTTTGCCCTTCGCCTCAAAGACCAGGGCGTTGCTCTTCTGGTTAAGCGTCTGCAATACCGGCTGCAGCTCGCGCAGAACCTGATCCAGGCGCTGCATATCCGCTACCATCTTGTTATAGGCTGCCGATCCCGGCTGGAAGCCCTGCATGCTGCGGTTCAGCTCGCGCAGCGTTTTCTGCATATCCTGCGGCAACTGCTGCACCGACTGGCTGGCGGTCAACTTGTTCAGGTTATCCAGCGTGGTTTGCAGGCGACGCATGGTGCGCTGGCTTTCGGCGAGGGTGCCGGTAGCCTGCTCAAGCATTGGGTTCAGCGGCAGATTGTTGATCTTATCCAGCGTATCCATCAGGCGCTGCTGGATCTGTGCCAGGCCGCTGCTGACTGTCGGAATAATTTTGTAACCACCAAACTCGCGGATGCCGGTGATCGGCGGCGGTTTCGAGACGAAATCCATATCCACGTAGAGCGCGCCGGTCACCAGGTTACCGGTTTTCAGCGAGCCGCGCAGCCCCTGCTTCAGCAGCTCAGGCAGGTTGGTGAGAATATCCGGGCTTTCCCCCATCTGGCTTGCGATCCGCTCAGGCTCAATACGGATCAGCACCGGAATACGGTAGTCCTCGTTCAGCGCCTGCCGCAGGCCCGGCATAAAGAACGGCACCTTGCTGACGGTCCCAAGACGCATGCCACGGAACTCTACCGGCGCGCCAGGTTGCAGGCCGCGAATAGAATCCTTGAAGAACAGCAGGAAATCCTGGTGCTGGGTGTAGAGCGACTCCTGAATGCTGCGCTGGTTATCGTAGAGATCGAACTCGGTTTTCTCAGCCACCGGCTGGCCTAGATCGATGCCATCGGGCACGTCAAAGCTGACGCCGCCGCCAAACAGGGTGGTCAGCGCCCCCATCTCTACGCGCATGCCCGCCGAGGTGAGATCGACGGCGATACCGCTGTCTTTCCAGAAGCGGACATTACTGGTCACCAGCCGATCGTTAGGTGCGTTGATAAACAGCTGATAGCTCATGGTCCGTTTCTGCGGATCGAACACGCTGGTCTCTACCGAACCGACGCGATAGCCGCGGAAGAGCACCGGATCCCCCGGGGAGAGCTGGCCCGCTTTTTTACTGTCGAGCACCACGCGGATCCCTTTTGCATCCGGTGGCGCCAACGGCGGTGAGTCCAGTAGCTGGTAATCATCACGCACGCCGCCTTTGGTTCCTGGCTTAAGCTCTATATAGGCCCCGGAGAGCAGCGTGCCCAGCCCGCTGATCCCTTCCCTGCCCACCTGGGGCTTCACCACCCAGAACACCGTGTCGCCGTGCAGCAGCTTTTGCATGTTAGCATTCAGGCGCGCCTTGATCTCAACGTGGGTCAGATCGTCGGTTAGCGTCGCTGACTCCACCACGCCGACGTCAATGCTGCGGCTCTTGATGGTGGTTTTACCCGCCTCGATGCCTTCAGCATTGGTGGTGACCAGCGTCACCTCTGGCCCTTGGTGACTGTAGTGATAAAAGAGGATCCAGGCCCCGATCAGCGCCGTGACAATTGGGAAGATCCACACCGGCGACCAGTTCTTCACCTTCTGCACTTTGGCTTCCCCACCTTTGGTCTCCATGTTTTACGACTCCTTCTGGCTTGATTCTGGCTCACGATCCCACGACAGGCGTGGGTCGAAGGTCATGGCCGCAAACATCGTCATGATGACAACCAGCGCAAACATCAGCGCGCCCATTGCGGGGTAAATATTCATTAATCCGCCCATTCGAACCAGGGCAGAGAGTACGGCGATAACAAAGACGTCGATCATCGACCAGCGGCCCACAAACTCGACGACCTCGTAAATCAGGTGCATACGCTCGCTGTCGCGCCTGCCGTGCCCTTTCGCATCCCAGCAGAGCCAGGCGATGGCGATCATCTTCAGGGTTGGCACCATAATACTGGCGATAAAGATCACCAGCGCCACCGGATAGGAACCTTCGCTCCAGAGCAGGATCACCCCGGCCAGAATGGTCGAGGGCATTTTATCCCCGAGCAGATCGGTGATCATGATGGGCAAAATATTGGCTGGCAGATAGAGCAGGATGGAGGTAACCAGCAGCGCCATGGTTAACTGAAGGCTGTTCCTGCGCCTGGCGTGGCCATGGCTGTGGCAGCGAGGGCACACCGTCTGGTCAACGGGCAGCACCGCCGTGCAGCAGGCGCAGGAGCGCAGCCCCTGACGAATGCCCGGCATGCCGACGCGCAGCGGCTGGGCAAGCGCTGGCGCGGGCGCGATGTCGTCCCACAGCCAGCGTTTATCAACACACTGAAAGGCGCGCAGATGCAGAATGCAGAACAGACACCAGGGAATGAAGCTGCTACCGACGCCGATATCGCCATAGGCCATCAGCTTTACGAAGCTGACCAGCACCCCGGCGAGAAAGATCTCTGCCATCCCCCAGTTTTTCAGCATGAAAAAGATGCGGGCCAGCCTGCGCTTCAGGCGATCCGGCAGCGGAACCTGGTTCACCAGCAGGATGACGGTGACCAGGCAGAACGCGGGCACGAACTGCACAAAGAGCAAGAAGAAGGTGCCAAGGCTGGCGTAGTCCTCACTGAACATGACGCGCGGGATCTCCATCAGCGTCACTTCACTGGTGACCCCTGCCACCTTCATGTTAACGAAGGGAAACAGGTTAGCCAGCACCAGCATAAACAGCGCCACTACCGCGTAGGCCAGCGGACGCTGCCGGGGCGCATCCCAGCGGGTGGTCAGCGTATGGCCGCAGCGCGGACAGGTTGCTTTATGCCCGTGCGCAAGCGGCGGCAGCGCCACCAGCAAGTCGCATTGCGAACACAAAATGTGCCGGGCGTCATGATGTTGTTCGCACATACGCACTCCCCGATTACGTCGCGTTTTTAAGCGCCTCAAGCTCTTCCCACCGCTCAAACGCTGCTTCCAGCGCCTGCTCAGCGGCAGCCATCTCGTCTAACACCTTTTGCGTCTGCTCGTGAGGCTGGCTGAAGAAGGCGCCGTCGGCCACCTGTGCCTGTAGCGCAGTGAGATTCGCCTCCAGCTCTTCAAGCCGCTGAGGTAGCTGCTCAAGTTCCCGCTGCAGGTTATAGCTTAGTTTGCTCCCGCCGCGTTTGACAGTTTCTGCTTTTGCCGCCGGATTGTCTGTCACCTTTTTGGTAACAGACTGTTTATACGCCTGAGAGGCAGCCTGCTGGCCCCGCGCATCCTGGTAGCCGCCCACGTAGCGGCCAATGCGCCCCTGGCCTTCAAAGATCCAACACTCGGTCACGGTATTGTCGACAAATTGGCGATCGTGGCTCACCAGCAGCACCGTGCCCTGGTAGCCGTCAATCAGCTCTTCCAGCAGCTCCAGCGTTTCGACGTCGAGGTCGTTGGTCGGTTCATCGAGGATCAGCAGGTTGCTGGGCTTGAGGAACAGGCGCGCCAACAGCAGGCGGTTACGTTCCCCGCCGGAGAGCGCACGTACCGGCGTCATGGCGCGTTTCGGATGGAACAGGAAGTCCTGCAGGTAGCCCAGCACGTGGCGCGGCTTACCGTTAACCATCACCTCCTGCTTGCCTTCGGCGAGGTTATCCATCACCGTCCGATCCGGATCCAGCTCCGCACGGTGCTGGTCAAAGTAGGCCACTTCCAGCTTGGTGCCGATATGAATACGTCCACTGTCAGCCTGTAACTGGCCGAGCATCAGCTTCAGCAGCGTGGTTTTCCCGCAGCCGTTAGGGCCGATCAGGGCAATTTTATCCCCGCGCTGTACCTGGGCGGAGAAATCGGTGACCAGCTTTTTGCCGTCCACGCCGTAGTGGACGTTCTCCATCTCAATGACGATTTTGCCAGAGCGGGAGGCCTCTTCAACCTGCATCTTCGCGCTGCCCATCACCTCACGGCGTTCGCTGCGCTCGCGACGCATCGCCTTCAGCGCCCGGACGCGCCCTTCATTACGGGTACGACGCGCTTTGATGCCCTGGCGGATCCACACCTCCTCCTGGGCCAGCTTGCGGTCAAATTCGGCGTTTTGCAGCTCTTCAACCCGCAGCGCCTCCTCTTTCTCCAGCAGATACTGATCGTAGTTGCCTGGATAGGTCACCAGCTTGCCGCGGTCGAGATCGACGATGCGCGTCGCCATATTGCGGATAAAAGAACGGTCGTGGGAGATAAAGATAATGGTGCCGTTGAAGGTTTTCAGGAACCCTTCCAGCCAGTCGATGGTTTCGATATCCAGGTGGTTGGTCGGCTCGTCCAGCAGCAGCACGCGCGGGTTGCTCACCAGCGCACGGCCCAGAGCCGCCTTACGCAGCCAGCCGCCGGAGAGCGAGGCCAGCGCCATATCGGCCTCCAGGCCAAGCTGGGCCAGCACCTCGTTGATGCGGTTCTCCATCTGCCAGAGGCCGTAGTGATCCAGCAGCTCCTGCAGGCGCGCCATCTCGTTCAGGTTCTTCTCGCTCGGATCGGTCATCACCAGATGGGAGATCTCATGGTAACCCTTGAGATACTCCGCCTGCTCTGAGATACCCTCGGCGACAAAATCGTAGACGCTGCCAGCGACGTTACGCGGCGGATCCTGCTGCAGACGTGCCACGACCAGATCCTGCTCATAGACGATGCGACCATCGTCCAGGCCCTGCTCGCGGTTAAGGATCTTCATCAGGGTGGATTTCCCCGCGCCGTTACGTCCGACCAGGCAGACGCGCTCGTTATCTTCGATATGAAGCTCGGCGTTATCCAGAAGCGGCGCGTCGCTGAACGACAGCCAGGCACCGTGCATACTAATTAATGACATTGTGTTCTATTCCTCTCAGGCTGCGGTAATCAGCCAGCAGTTATGGATCTGACGGTTGCGGGCGAAATCCTGCGACTGCGTTTTTTGGGTGATATCTTGTGCTTTCAGCCCCAGTTCAGCCAGCCCGTCGTGGTCCATGCGGAAACCGCGTTTGTTATTTGAGAACATAATCGTGCCGCCTTTACGCAGCATCCGTTTTAGGTCTTTCATCAAGCTCAGGTGATCGCGCTGGACGTCAAACGCCTCTTCCATTCGCTTGGAGTTAGAGAAGGTCGGCGGATCGATAAAGATCAGATCGAACTGCTCGTCGGTCTCCCGCAGCCAGCCCATCACATCGGCCTGCATCAGGCGATGCTGGCGACCGGTGAGGCCGTTCAGGCGCAGGTTGCGCTCGGCCCACTCCAGGTAGGTGCGTGACATATCGACGGTGGTGGTCGATGCCGCTCCGCCCAGACCCGCGTGCACGCTGGCGCTGCCGGTGTAGGAGAAGAGGTTGAGGAAATCTTTTCCTTTGCTCATCTGGCCCAGCATCCGGCGGGCGATACGGTGATCCAGGAACAGGCCGGTATCCAGATAGTCGGTGAGGTTGACCCACAGGCGGGCGTTGTACTCGCTCACCTCCATGAATTCGCCCTTCTCGTTCATCTTCTGGTACTGGTTTTTGCCTTTCTGCCGCTCGCGGGTCTTCAGCACCAGCTTGTTAGGTGCAATGCCCAGCACCGTAATGGTGGCGGCAATAACATCCAGCAGACGCTGACGGGCCTTCTGCGCATCGACGGTTTTCGGCGGAGCGTACTCCTGCACCACCACCCAGTCGGCGTAGCGGTCTACCGCCACGTTATAGTCCGGCAGGTCGGCATCGTACAGGCGATAGCACTCGATCCCCTCCTGACGCGCCCACTTCTCCAGCTTTTTGACATTCTTGCGCAGGCGGTTGGCGTAATCTTCCGCCATGCCGCTGCCTTTGATATCACCGAAGTTTTCTGCGATGGAGTAGTTTTTCTGTACGCAGTCCAGCGGGCCGTTTTTAGCCTTAAACTGGCGGTCGGCGCGCAGCTGGAGGCAGTTGAGCAGCTCCGGCGAGGCGCTGAACAGGGAGACGTTCCAGCCGCCGAAGTTGTTTTTCAGGGTGCGGCCCAGCAGGCTATGCAGGGCAATCAGCGCCGGTTCGCTCTCCAGACGCTCACCGTACGGCGGGTTACTCAGCACGGTACCGTGCGGCCCTTCCGGCAGTGGATTGGTCAGCTGGGCCACGTCTTTGACGTTAAAATCGATCAGCTCGCCGACGCCTGCGCGACGGGCGTTGCTGCGGGCAATATCGATCACCCGGGCGTCGCTGTCGGAGCCGTAGAAGCGCGAGCCGTAGTCAGCTAGCCCCTGACGGGCGCGGGTCTGGGCCTCGGCTTTCACCTCTTTCCACAGCGCCTCGTCGTGTTGCGCCCAGCCGCTAAAGCCCCAGTGCCCGCGATGCAGGCCCGGTGCGCGATCGGTGGCGAGCATTGCCGCCTCAATCAGCAGGGTGCCGGAGCCGCAGAGCGGATCGAGCAGCGGCGTACCCGGCTGCCAGCCGGAGCGCATGACGACAGCCGCCGCCAGGGTCTCTTTCATGGGGGCCAGCCCGGCCCGGTCGCGATAGCCGCGCAGATGCAGGCCGTCGCCGCTGAGATCGAGGGCAATATGCGCTGTCTCTTTATTCAGCCAGACGTTGATACGCATATCCGGCTGCTCGCGATCGACGTTCGGGCGTTCCATGTTCTTACGCGTGAAGCTGTCGACGATGGCGTCTTTTACCCGCATGGCACCGTACTGGCTGTTGCGGATCTCTTCATTCAGCCCGCTGAAGTGCACGGCGAAGGTCGCGCCAGGGTTGAAAATCTCCGTCCAGTCAATTGCCTGCACGCCCATATAGAGATCGAGGTCGCTGTAGACCTTGCACTCATTCAGCGGCAGCATAATGCGCGAAGCCAGACGACTCCACATCAGGCTCTGGTAAATGAGCCGGGTGTCCCCTTCAAAATGGACACCGCCCTGAACCACCTGGACGTGCTGCGCCCCGAGGTTTTCCAGTTCAGTTTTTAATAGCTCTTCCAGCCCACGGGCCGTACTGGCAAACAGAGAATTCATATCGTCACTTTTACTCTAATAAAATTGTTGCGCATTATAGCCAATATAAGTTGGATGTCATAAAGTTGAGACCCTATTTTCACACCCATGGAGGGCGCAGTGGCTACTCTGTCGCGGCTTTTTATACATCCGGTCAAATCGATGCGCGGAATTGGCCTCACGCACGCCCTGGCCGACATCAGCGGTCTGGCTTTTGACCGCATCTTTATGCTTACTGAACCCGACGGTACCTTTATTACCGCCCGCCAGTATCCGCAGCTGGTGCGTTTTATCCCGTCGCCGCTGCATGACGGCCTCCATCTCACCGCGCCCGACGGCAGCAGTGCGCTGGTCCGCTTTGCTGATTTCATCAGCGATGCCGCGCCGACGGAGGTCTGGGGCAACCATTTTACCGCATTAATTGCCCCCGCGGCGATCAACCAGTGGCTGAGCGGCTTTTTTAATCGCGAAGTCCAGCTGCGCTGGGTAGGTCAGGCGCCCACTCGCCGGGTGAAGCGCTTTGAAAGCGTGCCGCTCTCCTTTGCCGACGGCTTTCCTTACCTGCTTACCAACGACGCCTCGCTGCGCGATCTGCAAAACCGCTGCCCGGCCAGCATCCAGATGGAGCAGTTTCGTCCGAACCTGGTGGTCACCGGGGCGCAGGCATGGGAAGAAGATACCTGGAAAACCGTGCGCATCGGCGAGGTGATCTTTGACGTGGTTAAACCCTGTAGCCGCTGCGTATTGACCACTGTCAGCCCCGAGCGCGGCCAGAAGCACCCGGCCGGTGAACCGCTGCATACCCTGCAACAGTTCCGCACTGCCGTCGATAGTGGCGACGTTGATTTCGGCCTGAACCTGATCGCCCGCAACAGTGGCGTGATCCGCGTCGGCGACGAGGTGAACGTGCTGGCGAGCGGTCCTGCGAGAGTGTACGGTGCGGGGGAGCCGGTTGAGACGCTGGAGATTGAGAAGCAGGCCGCGTCAACGGTGACCATTGGCTGGCAGGGAGAGACCTTTACGGGCAATAACCAACAGGTGCTGCTTGAGCAATTGGAGAGCCAGGGGATCCGCGTGCCCTACTCTTGCCGGGCTGGGATCTGCGGCTCCTGCCGCGTACGCCTGATAGAGGGGGAAGTGAGCGCTCTGAAGCAGTCCGCCATTGGCGACGACGGCACCATTCTGAGCTGCAGCTGTATTCCCAAAACGCCGCTGGTGCTGGAGCCTTAAACCGCCTGCTCCAGGCTATACATCTGGGGCAGCGGTCGCATACGATCGTTCATCACTTTGATCGCGTCGCCAAGCTGCATCGTACGCCCGGCAATCACCACGCCGGGCTGTGCCAGCAGGCAGAGCGTGGCGTTATCACCCGGCTCGACCACCAACAAATTAACCTGCTCTGCGGTATCACTGAGCCAGACGCTGGCGGCTTCGCCGAGAGTGGGCTGCCAGCTGTCGCCGTAGGAGTGGAAGTGCCAGCTTTTTGGCATCTGCGGCTTGAGAAAGCGGATCGCCACCAGCGCATTCAGCACCAGCTCGGCGCGCTGCTCCCGGGAGAGTTCAAACTCGCGGCAGCGCTCCTCAAAGGAGAAGTAGAGTGCGGCATCATCCACACAGAAACCAGAGGGTGCGAACGCGTCCGGCGTCAGCATCCGGCGGGCGTAACGGGAGCGAAACAGCATCCCATTGGCGAGATCGAGCATCATCCGATCGTGCTCTTCGTCGTAATACCAGCGCCAGTTATCGTCAGGTTTGATTCGCATATTCCTCTCCGCTCCCCCTTAAGCGTCCTGCTGCTTTTGTCTCCGTTGTTACCGTTCCGCTTATCACAAAATGTCAATAATGAGAACGTTTAAATAAACAACAACCAGGGGAATATAAAACAACCAGGGCTGGAAATAAAGCCCTGGTTAACATTTAGACGCAAAGGATTAGATATGGGTAACGATCTCTTTAATCAGCGGCGGGCCTTTAAATATAAAGCCGGAATAGATCTGCACCAGCGTCGCACCGGCAGCTATTTTCTCCCGCGCGGCGATAACGGAGTCGATTCCGCCGACGCCGATAATCGGCAGCTGACCGTTCAGCTCCTGCGCCAGGCGGCGAATAATTTCGGTGCTTTTTAGCTGTAGCGGACGGCCGCTTAAGCCTCCGGTCTCATTACCGTGCTTCATTCCCTGCACCAGCCCTCTTTCGAGCGTGGTATTGGTGGCGATCACGCCATCGATATTATGGCGAACCAGGCTGTCAGCCACCTGAATTAACTCCTCAACGGTGAGATCGGGAGCAATTTTCACCGCCACAGGGACATATTTATGATGAATATTCTGCAGCTCGCGCTGCTTATTTTTGATGGCCGCGAGCAGATCGTCCAACGCCTCACCGTATTGCAGCGAGCGCAGGCCGGGAGTGTTTGGCGAGGAGATATTAATCGCAATGTAGCCTGCGTAGGGATAGACTTTATCCATACAGATCAGGTAGTCATCTTTCCCCTGCTCCACTGGCGTATCTTTATTTTTGCCGATATTAATGCCCAGCACGCCGTCAAAATGGGCTTTTTTAACGTTCTCGACCAGGTTATCCACGCCAAGGTTATTGAACCCCATGCGATTAATTAACCCCTCGGCCTCGACCAGGCGGAAGATACGCGGCTTGTCGTTCCCCGGCTGCGGGCGCGGCGTCACGGTGCCGATCTCAATCGAGCCAAAGCCCATTGCGCCCAGCGCATCGATGCACTCACCGTTCTTATCCAGACCCGCCGCCAGACCCAGCGGATTCTTAAAGGTCAGCCCCATGCAGGAGACCGGTTTTTGCGGCACGTTCTGGCGCACCAGCGCGGCTAAAGGCGTGCCGGAAATACGGCGTAATTGCTGAAACGTCAATTCATGAGCGCGCTCGGGGTCGAGCTGGAAAAGGGCTTTACGAACGAAGGGGTAGTACATGAACTCTCCTGGATTCCCGGTGTGCAAACCGGGGGCGTATTATCTGCGATTGCGAGGCGAAAGGGAATTGACCTGAGGCAAATAATTCAGTTAAAACGCAAACGTTTTCCTGGAGAGGGTAAAAAAACCGGGCAGCGTGCTGCCGCCCGGCGATATATTAGGCCAGCGCCTTAGCGATCTTCTCGTAGAGATCGCCAGAGAGGTTTTCCAGGCCTTTCAGCTGCTCCAGCGCGGCACGCATCTGGGTTTGACGCCCTTCATCGTAACGTTTCAGGCGGATCAGCGGCTCAATCAGACGCGACGCCACCTGCGGGTTACGGCTGTTAAGCTCGGTCAGCATCTCAACCATGAAACGGTAGCCGCTGCCGTCTTCAGCATGGAACGCCGCCGGGTTGCTGCCGGCGAATGCACCAATCAGGGAGCGCACGCGGTTCGGGTTGCTGAGAGTAAAGGAGCGGTGGTTAAGCAGGCCGCGCACGGTCTCCAGCACGTTGCTGGCCGGGCTGGTGGCTTGCAGAATAAACCACTTATCCATCACCAGACCGTCCTGATGCCACTTATCATCGTACTCCTGCATCAGCGCGTCACGGCACGGCAGCTGCGCCGCGACGGCAGCCGAGAGCGCCGCCAGCGCGTCGGTCATGTTGTCCGCGGTGTGATACTGCTGGGTAACCAGAGCATCGCCCAGCTTCACGTCGCCAAACGCCAGATAGCGTAGGCAGGTGTTGCGCAGCGAACGCTTGCCGATATCCGCATGTTCAACCCGGTAAGCATCGAGCTTATGCGCGTTGTAGACCGCAAGGAACTCGTCGGAAAGCTCGGTCGCCAGGGTGCGGGTCAACGCCTCGCGAACGGCAACGATCGCCACCGGATCGATGATGTCGAACAGCTCGGCCATTTCGCCTGGAGAAGGCAGGGTCAGGATCTCTGCCGCCAGCGCCGGATCGATATCGGCATCCAGCAGGATCGCCCGGAAAGCATCGGCCACGTGCAGCGGCAGCGACAGCGGCTGGCCCTGCTGCTGGCGAGCCACGTTCAGCTTGATATAGGTAGTCAGCAGGCTCTGAGCGGCATCCCAGCGGGAGAAGTCGTTGCGCGCATGGCGCATCAGGAACGTCAGCTGCTGATCGCTCCACTTATACTCCAGCTTCACCGGCGCGGAGAATTCGCGCAGCAGGGATGGCACTGGCTGGAAGTAGACCTTATCAAAGACGAAGGTCTGCTCTTCCTGAGTGACGTTGAGCACGTTATGCACCGGGTGTCCCTCTTTTTGCAGCGGGATAACCTGGCCCTCGTTGTCGTACAGCTCAATATCAAACGGAATGTGCAGGGGCAGCTTCTCTTCCTGATCCGGCGTCGGCGGCGTGCGCTGGCTGATGGTCAGGGTGTACTGCTCGGTCTCTGGGTTGTAGTCGTCGCGCACGCTCACAATCGGCGTACCGGACTGGCTGTACCAGCGACGGAAATGAGAGAGGTCGACGTTGGAGGCGTCTTCCATCGCCTGGACGAAATCGTCGCAGGTGGCGGCGCTGCCGTCGTGGCGCTCAAAGTAGAGCTGCATCCCGCGCTGGAAGTTCTCTTCCCCCAGCAGGGTATGCAGCATGCGGATCACTTCAGACCCCTTCTCATACACCGTCAGGGTGTAGAAGTTGTTCATCTCGATCACTTTGTCGGGACGGATCGGGTGTGCCATCGGGCTGGCATCTTCCGCAAACTGCAGGCCGCGCATGGTGCGCACGTTGCTGATGCGGTTCACCGCGCGGGAGCCGAGATCGGAGCTGAACTCCTGATCGCGGAACACGGTCAGCCCCTCTTTCAGGCTCAGCTGGAACCAGTCGCGGCAGGTCACGCGGTTGCCGGTCCAGTTATGGAAGTACTCGTGACCAATCACGCGCTCAATATCGAGATAGTCTTTATCGGTGGCGGTGTCGGTGCGGGCCAGCACATATTTGGAGTTAAAGACGTTGAGGCCTTTGTTCTCCATTGCGCCCATGTTGAAGAAATCCACGGCGACGATCATATAGATGTCGAGGTCATACTCAAGACCAAAGCGCTCTTCATCCCACTTCATGGAGTTTTGCAGGGAGGTCATCGCCCACGGGGCGCGGTCGAGGTTGCCACGATCGACAAACAGCTCAAGCGCCACTTCACGGCCAGAACGGGTGGTATAGGTGTCGCGCAGCACGTCGAAATCACCGGCCACCAGCGCAAACAGGTAGCACGGTTTCGGGAACGGATCCTGCCACTGCACCCAGTGACGACCGTTCTCCAGCTCGCCTTCGCCTACGCGGTTACCGTTGGAGAGCAGGAACGGATATTTGCTTTTATCGGCGATGATTTTAGTGGTAAAGCGCGCCAGCACGTCCGGGCGGTCGAGGTACCAGGTAATATGGCGGAAGCCCTCGGCCTCGCACTGGGTGCAGAGCGCTTCGCCTGACTGGTAGAGCCCTTCCAGCGCGGTATTGGCGGCCGGGCTAATCTCGTTGACGATGCGCAGGGTAAAACGATCCGGCAGGTTATTGATAACCAGCGCGTTCTCAGCGATCTGGTAATCAGACCACGGCTGACCGTCTACGTGGAGGGAGACGAGCGTCAGATCTTCGCCGTTAAGACGTAAAGGCTCGGCCGTTGCGCCATGGCGAGAGACGGTGCTTTCTGCCGTGACGACGGTTTTAACAGCATCAAGATCGAAAGTCAGGTCAATATCGCTAATCAGGTAATCTGGCGCACGGTAGTCGTGGCGGTATTTGGCTTGGGGCTGTTGAGTCATAAAAAACCTTTAGCATCTCATTAGGGTAACGACTCAGTCTATTCCTGTTGCCTCATTCGCGCTACGCGGAAACTCACTCTTTTCAAGGCAAAAAGCCCTGTTTGCTACATTTTGATAACAGAGGCACAAATTGCCCTCGAACATCTTACGCGGTTGTGTTGTGATCCAGGTTCATTAAACCGATAATCAAGGTATACTCCTGCGTCTTTATCTGCTTTGGCTTTGATGGATACGCACCAGTGAGAGGATGCTACGGCGCACCATGACACAACTCGCGACCCCTATTCTGCGAACGCTGCTTGATACCGATGCCTATAAGCTGCATATGCAGCAGGCGGTTTTTCATCAATATCATGATGTCCACGTGTCGGCTGAGTTTCGCTGCCGGGGCGACGACCTGCTGGGTATCTATGCCGATGCCATTCGCGCGCAGGTTGATGCCATGCAGCATCTGCGCCTGCAGGATGATGAATATCAGTGGCTTTCCAACCTGCCCTTCTTCCGCGCCAACTATCTCGACTGGCTGCGGACGTTCCGCTATGACCCAAGCCAGGTGGTGATCACCAACGACCAGGGCAAGCTCTCTATTCGCCTCGCTGGCCCATGGCGCGAGGTGATCATGTGGGAGGTGCCGCTGCTGGCAGCGATCAGCGAGGTGGTGCACCGCTACCGCTCGCCGGATGCGGGCGTCAGTGAAGCGCTGGCCACCCTCGAAGCGAAGCTGGCGGATTTCTCCAAGATGACCGCCGGACTGGATATGTCCCGCTTCCGTCTGATGGACTTCGGCACCCGCCGCCGCTTCTCCCGCGACGTGCAGCAGGCCATCGTTGAGCGCCTGCAGCAGGAGCCGTGGTTTGTCGGCACCAGCAACTACGATCTCGCTCGCCGCCTGAACTTAACGCCGATGGGCACCCAGGCACACGAGTGGTTCCAGGCTCACCAGCAGATCAGCCCCGAGCTGGCCACCAGCCAGCGCGCCGCCCTTGCCGCCTGGCTGACTGAATACCCCGACCAACTGGGTATTGCCCTGACCGACTGCATCACCATGGACGCCTTCCTGCGCGACTTTGGTCCAGAGTTTGCCTCCCGCTACCAGGGCCTGCGCCACGACTCGGGCGATCCGGTTGAGTGGGGAGAAAAAGCGATCGCCCACTATCAAAAGCTGGGTATCGATCCACTCAGTAAGGTGCTGGTGTTCTCGGACAATCTTGATCTGAAGAAAGCTCTGGATCTCTACCGCCACTTCTCCGCGCGGGTTAATCTGAGCTTTGGCATTGGCACGCGCCTGACCTGCGACATTCCGCAGGTGAAGCCGCTGAACATCGTCATTAAGCTGGTGGAGTGTAACGGCAAGCCGGTGGCAAAACTCTCTGACAGCCCGGGTAAAACCATCTGTCATGATAAAGCCTTTGTTCGGGCGCTGCGTGAGGCGTTCGATCTGCCGCAGGTTAAAAAAGCCAGCTAATCCATGCAGGGAGCCGCTTCGGCTCCCTTTTCCCTTATTAATTTCTTATTTCTTCCCTTCTTACTGTTAATTCTGCTTGTCTGATGGCGCACGCCAGGTAACATAGGCAAACCCCCTCTTTGGGTGGAAAGCGTATTTTTCAGATAATTAACAGAGAGAATATTATGAGCGTTGTGCCTGTAGCCGACGTACTCCAGGGCCGCGTCGCCGTTGACCAAGAAGTCACCGTGCGCGGATGGGTACGTACCCGCCGAGATTCAAAAGCTGGCATCTCCTTCCTGGCCGTCTATGACGGTTCCTGCTTTGATCCTGTACAGGCCGTTATTAATAATTCTCTGCCCAATTACAATGATGAAGTCCTGCACCTGACCACCGGCTGTTCCGTGGTGGTGACCGGCACGGTTGTTGCTTCTCCGGGCCAGGGCCAGAGCTTTGAGATCCAGGCAAGCCACGTCGAGGTGACCGGCTGGGTTGAAGATCCGGACACCTACCCGATGGCGGCCAAGCGCCACAGCATCGAGTACCTGCGTGAAGTGGCGCACCTGCGTCCGCGCACCAACCTGATCGGCGCAGTGGCTCGCGTACGCCACACCCTGGCGCAGGCGCTGCACCGCTTCTTTGACGAGCAGGGCTTCTTCTGGGTCTCGACCCCGCTGATCACCGCCTCCGACACCGAAGGCGCTGGCGAGATGTTCCGCGTCTCTACCCTGGATCTGGAAAACCTGCCGCGCAACGACCAGGGCAAGGTCGATTTTGACAAAGACTTCTTTGGCAAAGAGTCCTTCCTGACCGTTTCCGGCCAGCTGAACGGCGAAACTTACGCCTGCGCGCTGTCAAAAATTTACACCTTTGGCCCAACCTTCCGTGCGGAAAACTCTAACACCAGCCGTCACCTGGCTGAGTTCTGGATGCTGGAGCCGGAGATCGCCTTCGCCGATCTGGAAGATAACGCCGCGCTGGCGGAAGCCATGCTGAAGTATGCCTTTAAAGCGGTGCTGACCGAACGTGCAGACGACATGAAGTTCTTTGCCGAGCGCGTAGATAAAGATGCCGTGACGCGTCTGGAGCGCTTCATCGAGGCGGACTTCGCGCAGGTAGACTACACCGACGCCGTCACTATTCTGGAAAACTGCGGCAAGCAGTTTGAGAACCCGGTTTACTGGGGCGTGGATCTCTCTTCCGAGCACGAGCGCTACCTGGCTGAAGAGCACTTCAAAGCGCCGGTTGTAGTGAAAAACTACCCGAAAGAGATCAAAGCGTTCTACATGCGTCTCAACGACGACGGTAAAACCGTGGCGGCCATGGACGTGCTGGCACCGGGCATCGGTGAAATCATCGGTGGCTCCCAGCGTGAAGAGCGTCTGGACGTGCTGGATGCACGTATGGCTGAGATGGGCCTCAATAAAGAGGACTACTGGTGGTATCGCGATCTGCGTCGCTACGGCACCGTACCGCATGCCGGTTTCGGCCTCGGCTTTGAACGTCTGATTGCCTACGTGACCGGCGTTCAGAACGTTCGCGATGTGATCCCGTTCCCACGCACGCCGCGTAACGCAACGTTCTAATCCTTTCTGGGCCAGCACACGCTGGCCCTTCTTCCCTTCATCTTGTCAACTTTTGTTAACAAATCGTTGGTTATTCCCCTAATCAACCCTTTCCTCGTTAGCGTCTGTAAGCGTATTTTTCAGAAATAATTTCGTACAAAAATCATACTGGCTAAAACTTGCACAAAAATTTCTCTTTTGGCTTTAGCACATTTGGATAAACGGTGCACAGCTATCCAGATGTCTAAACACGGAAATGAGAAAATGTCTCACTCACTCCTTTTCTGAATAAGTTAATCCTATATCAAGATTAAACATAAGTAATTCATATATATAGCAATGGATCCGCTGATTTTATCAGCAACTCTATTGGAAACATGAAGTGGTTCACAAAGTTCCCTCAAATACACAAATTTTTACACATTATTTCTTTTTGTTACCTCTTTACGACATTTGTAGCACTTTCAAGGTAGCGAAACGTTTATATGAATGGAAAGATGCTTCTCAGACACATAAAGACACCAAACTCTCATCAATAGTTCCGTAAACATTTATTGACGGAATCTATTGACGGCAGTGGCAGGTGTTATAAAAAACCTAATGAGGGTAATAAATAATGATGAAGCGCAATATTCTGGCAGTGGTTATCCCTGCTCTGCTGGTAGCCGGTGCAGCAAACGCTGCAGAAATCTATAACAAAGCCGGTAACAAATTAGACCTGTACGGTAAAGTTGTAGGTGAGCATGACTTCGTAACCTCTGGTGATGACACCGGCAGCAACGACAACACCTATGCTCAGATTGGCTTCAAAGGCGAAACTCAGATCAACGACCAGCTGACCGGTTACGGCCAGTGGGAATACCGTGCCCTGGCAAGCGGCGAAGAGAGCGGCGGCCAGTCCCAGCGTACTCGTCTGGCATTTGCCGGCCTGAAAATTGCTGATGCAGGCTCCATCGACTACGGCCGTAACTACGGTATCGCGTACGACGTTGACGCTTACACCGATATGGCTCCTTCTTTCTCCGGTATGACCTGGGCGAACTACGCTGACAACTTCATGACCGGCCGTACCTCTGGCGTTGCGACCTACCGTAACTCCAACTTCTTTGGTCTGGTTGATGGCCTGAACTTCGGCCTGCAGTACCAGGGTAAAAACGACCGTACTAACCCGCTGACCTCTAACGGCGACGGCGTAGGTTACTCTCTGGGCTACGACTTCGCTGAAGGCTTCAGCGTGATCGGTGCTTACTCCAACGCTGACCGTACTAACCGTCAGGAAGATCTGAACATTGCTAACCGTGGCAGCGCCCGCGGCAGCCGTGCGGAAACCTGGGGTGTGGGTGTAAAATATGACGCCAACAACATCTACCTGGCGACCACCTACGCTGAAACCCGCAACACCACCCGTGAAGCGGACGGCACCTTTGCTAACAAAACGCAGAACTTCGAAGCCATCGCTCAGTACCAGTTCGACTTCGGTCTGCGTCCGTCCCTGGCCTACGTTCAGTCTCGCGGTAAAGACCTGGCAGCAACCAACGATGGCGCATTCGGCGGCGGCAGCGAAGACCTGCAGAAGTTTGTTGAAATCGGTGCAACTTACTACTTCAACAAAAACTTCAACATCTGGGTTGACTACCAGCTGAACCTGATCGACGACAGCGACTACAGCCGCAACGTTGGCATCGTCAACGGCAAAGACGACCAGGTTGCTGTAGCGGTAACTTACCAGTTCTAATTGCACGACCTCCTCGTTATATGCTGATAAAAACAGGGCTACGGCCCTGTTTTTTTATGCCTGAAAAGCTGGTCAACGCTGCTTGCGGTCACACTCTGTTTCTTTTTGTCGCAAACGGTTGGCAATTGATAAATCTCCCGTTACCCTGATACGCAACGCCCTTCTGTCATCAAAATGGAACCTCGTCATGTTTGAGAATATTACTGCAGCCCCTGCTGACCCTATTCTGGGGTTAGCCGATCTGTTTCGTGCCGACCAACGTCCGACAAAAATTAACCTTGGCATCGGCGTCTATAAAGATGAAACCGGTAAAACGCCTGTGCTGACCAGCGTGAAGAAAGCCGAGCAGTATCTGCTGGAGAACGAGACGACGAAGAACTATCTCGGCATCGACGGGATCCCGGAATTTGGCCGCTGCACCCAGGAGCTGCTGTTTGGCAAAGGCAGCGCGGTGATTAACGACAAGCGCGCCCGTACGGCGCAGACGCCGGGCGGCACCGGCGCGCTGCGCGTGGCGGCAGACTTCCTGGCGAAAAACACCGACGTTAAGCGCATCTGGGTGAGCAACCCAAGCTGGCCGAACCATAAAGGCGTGTTTAACGCCGCCGGGCTGGAGGTGCGCGAATATGCTTACTATGACGCGGCGAACCATACGCTGGACTTTGACAACCTGTTAGCGAGCCTCAACGAAGCCCAGGCGGGTGACGTAGTACTGTTCCACGGCTGCTGCCATAACCCAACCGGCATCGATCCGACGCTGGATCAGTGGCAGACCCTGGCGCAGCTCTCCGTTGAGAAAGGCTGGCTGCCGCTGTTTGACTTCGCCTATCAGGGCTTTGCCCGTGGTCTGGAGGAGGATGCGGAGGGGCTGCGCGCCTTTGCCGCGCTGCATAAGGAGCTGATCGTTGCCAGCTCCTACTCGAAAAACTTTGGTCTGTATAACGAGCGCGTCGGGGCCTGCACCCTGGTGACCGCCGATGCGGACACAGCCGATCGCGTCTTTAGCCAGCTGAAGTCCGTGATCCGTGCTAACTACTCCAACCCGCCGGCACACGGTGCCTCTGTGGTCGCCACCATTCTCAGCAATGACGCCCTGCGCGCTATCTGGGAGCAGGAGCTGACCGATATGCGCCAGCGCATTCAGCGCATGCGTCTGCTGTTTGTTAACACGCTGCAGGAGAAAGGGGCTAACCGTGACTTCAGCTTTATCATTAAGCAGAACGGCATGTTCTCGTTCAGCGGCCTGACCAAAGAGCAGGTTCAGCGCCTGCGCGAAGAGTTTGGCGTCTATGCGGTGGCATCCGGTCGCGTTAACGTCGCGGGCATGACCCCGGACAATATGGCTCCGCTGTGTGAAGCCATCGTCGCCGTGCTGTAAGCGTAGCGCAAAAAAAGGGTCGCCGAAGCGACCCTTTTTTTATGGGGCGAACTACCAGATCGGCTGCTCATCCTGCAAAAACGGGTTGTGCAGGCGCTCTTCGCCCAGGGTCGACATCGGCCCGTGACCGGGAATAAAGGTCACGTCGTCGCCCAGCGGCAGCAGCTTGCGCTTGATGGAGTCGATCAGCTGACCGTGGTCGCCGCGCGGAAAATCACTGCGCCCTACTCCACCCTTGAAGATCACATCCCCTGAGACCAGCAGACGCGACTGTGCGTCAAAGAAGACAATGTGTCCCGGCGTATGGCCCGGACAGTGCAGCACCGCCAGGGTGATATTGCCGACGGTCACGCTCTCGCCCTCGTCCAGCCAGCGGTCAGGCGTCAGAGGCTGACACTCCTCCAGGCCAAACATACGGCTTTGGGCAGGAAGCCCCGTCAGCCAGAACTCATCCTCTTTTTCCGGGCCGACAATAGGCACACCGTAGTGTTGCGCCAGTTCGGCGGCGGCCCCCACGTGATCGAGATGACCGTGGGTGAGCAAAATCTGCGTCAGCGTAACCTCAGAAGCGGCAACCACCTCTTTGATACGCTCGGCATCACCACCGGGATCCACCAGCGCGGCCTGACGCGTCTCCTCACACCAGATCAGAGAACAGTTCTGGGAAAACGCGGTAACCGGAATAAGACGATAGTTCATACTGCTCCTTTTCATTAAGCCCTGTTACCAGTGCCGAACCGGCCCGGTATCAATATGTACAAAGTTGCTGCGCGGGTAATATCCTACACCACCTGCGCCCATAGATAACGCAGCTTTGCGAACATTGCTTAATGCAAGGCCTTCAATATGGAAATCCATTGCCTGGCCTTTGGTGTGGTAGCTGTGCTTCGCGACGCCGCTGCTATGGGCGCGAAGCTCATTATTGGTATCGACAGAGCGATAGCCCGAGATAAGCTGAACCGGTTTACGCGTGCCGAGCAGGCCCTGCAGGCGGTAGATCTGGTCGAAAAGCTTAGGGTCGATGGACGTCACTTTATTGGCGCGATAGTCGCGGAAAAAGTGGTTAAGTTTAGCTAATTCATCCTGAATATAGCCCTTGCCGTCAAAAAACTCGGCTTTGATTGACTCTCCGGTATGTAAATTACTGAGGGTCAGGATCCGTGGGCGTGGCGTAGAGAGGGTTGCGAACGCAGGCGTTGGCAGGATGGCTGCACCGAGTGCAATGCCACCTAACGCCAGCAGTTTGCGGCGATTAGCGTCAAATTTATCCATGATAATCAGGTCTACAGGTAAAAAGGTTGCTTAATTAATGCACTTCTGGCGCGTGAAAAGGCACATTACCGGGCAAAATTTCTTACGTCAAGGAAGGTCAAGCGTGGTAAAGACGGGCCGCGTAGCCTGGACGGCCCGTTTTTACCAGTGATTTAGTGAATGGATTAATCTGAACTACTTCATTTATCTGATTAATTGTTCCGCCTTCGGCAGAACGTCAGCCCCTGAACGGGCAGTGAGATCGTAATTGTAAATATCTGTACGATACTGGGTGCGCCCGTCGCTGCCGACGAAGGCGGTCAGGTAGTAGAGGTTCACCGGAATATTCTGGCGAATATTCACGTAGCGCGTGTTTCCTTCCTGCAGCGCGTCAGAGATGCGCGTATCGTTCCAGCCCGCGTCCTGCAACAGCATGCTGGCCAGCTCAGAGGATTTATTCACGCGAACGCAGCCGGAGCTGAGCGCACGCTCGTTCTTCTGGAAAAGCGTATGGTTCGGCGTATCGTGCAGATAGATAGCATCCGAGCTGGGCATATTGAACTTGTAGCGGCCCAAAGAGTTATGCGCCCCCGGTGCCTGCTGGAAGCGGAATGGCAGATTGGACGGGGTGATGGTGCCCCAGTCGACCCGCCACGGATCGATCGTCTCTTTGCTGTTCCAGCCGCGCAGCACAACATAGTTATGCCGCTCCAGATAGCCCGGATCGTTCCATACCTTCGGCAGAATGTCCTTGCGCGCCAGGGTGGGCGGAACGTTCCACGGCGGATTGACCACCACGTTATTGAGCGCGCTGCTCATCATCGGCGTTTTACGATCGGGACGACCGACGATCACCCGGGAGGCCAGCACCTCGTTGCCCTGCTGGTAATAGACCAGCGAGTAGGCCGGAATGTTAACCATAATGCCGGTGGAAACCGTGCCCGGCAGCAGGCGCAGGCGCTGGATGTTTAATGCCAGCACCCCTGCACGCTGGGCGGGGGTCACGTTAAGCCAGTCGCGGGTGGACTTACCGATAGAGCCATCGCTCCCCAGTCCCTGCCAGGCCTGGAAGCGTTTTACCGCTGCTACCAGCTCGGGATCGTAGGTGCCGCCGCGCGCAGGCTTCGCCTTTTTAGGTTTATCCCCCGGCAGAACGATGTTCTCGGCGCTATCCAGCATTCCCGTGCGGGAGAGGATCTCGCGCAGGGCGGGAATATCGTTGCTCCACTGTCCCGGACGCAGCGTGGCGGTGCTCTTCAGCGTCGGCCACGGTTGGGTATCACTCACTAACTTCAGCAGCGACTTATGCATCAGCGAGTACTGGTCATGCTGCGGCGCAAGGCTGGCAACAAAGTGCGTCAGCTGGCCGTTATCCAGCGCCATCTGCCACTGGTTAATCACCGTCAGCGGCGGGGTTGCCAGCTGATACGGTTTGGCGCTGTAGAGCCAGCTGTTACCCTTAACGGGAATACCGGCGATAAAGTGCAGGTAGCCCAGCA
This sequence comes from Pseudescherichia vulneris NBRC 102420, assembly GCF_000759795.1. Lineage (GTDB taxonomy): Bacteria > Pseudomonadota > Gammaproteobacteria > Enterobacterales > Enterobacteriaceae > Pseudescherichia > Pseudescherichia vulneris. The sequence goes on along the minus strand of NZ_BBMZ01000014.1, from coordinate 77,433 downwards.
TGGCGTCAGAAAGCACCACGTCCCGGGCCTGACCGGTCACGGCAGGATCGGTCAGCAGCTCTACCCATTTCGTAAACTGGGGCTGGAAACCAGCGATGGCCACCTCGGCCAGCTGTTGCTGAAACGCTTTAACCGCCTCGCGATCGTCCCACATGGCCTTCTGCTCGCGGGCGGCATACAGCGCAACGAGCTGGTTCATGTAGACTGGGGTATAGCCTGCCGGCAGCTGAGCCTGGATTTCAGCGCGCGTTTTGGCCATCAGGCCAGCATCGGCCAGCGCCTCGACGCCTGCCAGCACGGCGGTAGCGTGGGACTGCACCAGCGGTTCGGCCAGTGCCGTAGGCTGCACGCCCATGCTGGCAGAGCTGTCGGTTGGAATAACTTCTGGCTCATCGGCCATAGCGTTAAACAGCGGAGCAAACGTAAGGGCCACGCACAAACTCAATGCGGACGCCCGACTCTCTTTTTTCTTCAGCAACATCCCTTGCCCCCTGTTTAAAAACGAATCGATTAATCCGTCTGATTGTATGAGTATATAAAGACAAAAATACATTTGCCCGGCAAAATGTAAAGAAGATTAAAGATTGATCTGACGCTGGTTTGGCCAGCGGGCAATAAAAAAGGGCGGCTATGCTGCCGCCCTTTTGCTCGGTTACCCGTTAGGTTGCGCTGGCATCCGCCGTGCCGGGCAGCGGCTCAGGCAGCTGTGGGGCAAAGCCGCGCAGGCCAACCACGTGCACGTGCTCTTGATTGTTGAACACCTTACGCACCAGCTTATAGGTGGTACCTTTCTCTGGACTGATGTTTTCAGGCGCAGCGATAATCAGCTGCATCTCCAGCCGCTCGCACAGCTCAAACAGCGTGGCGATAGAGCGGGCATCAAGACGGGCGGCCTCATCGAGGAACAGCAGACGGCATGGGGAGATATCTTTCCCACGCAGGCGACGGGCTTCGTCTTCCCAGCTCTGCACCACCATCACCAGAATCGACATCCCGGTACCGATCGCTTCCCCGGTAGAGAGCGCGCCAGACTCGGCACGCAGCCAGCCGTCGGAGCCACGGTTAACCTCGACCTCCATCTCCAGATAGTTACGGTAGTCGAGCAGCTCTTCACCGATGGTCTGCGGCGTACGCTGGCCCATATCTATCTGCGGGTTCAGGCGCTGATAGAGTTTCGCCAGCGCTTCCGAGAAGGTCAGACGGTTGCTGTTGAAGAGATCCTGATGCTGTTCGTGCTGTTCGGAGAGCACGTCCAGCAGCGTAGCGTGGGTCTCCCGCACGTTCACGTTCAGACGCACGCTGTTCACCTGACCAAAGGAGACGCTCTGCAGCCCCTGGTTGAGCTGGCGGATACGATTCTGCTCGCGCTGGATGGTTTTGCGAATGATGTTCGCCGCGCTGCGGGAGCTGATGGCCAGCTTCTGCTCACGGGAGGTCAGCTCTTCCGTCAGACGGCCCAGCTCGATCTCCATCTGCTCAATCGCTTCAACCGGATCGTCGGTGCGAATAATATCCTGACGGATACGCTCGCGCAGATGCTGGTAGACCGCGACGAAGAACTGGATCTTACGCTCAGGGCGCTTCGGATCTTCCGACATGCGCAGCACGTCGCGCAGGTGTTCGTTATCCGCCACCGCCAGACGCAGCGCGCCCAGCGCCTTATCCGACATTGAGCGCAGCTCGTCGGCAGAGAGATAGGCCAGCTCGCGACGGTGGAGGCGGCGCTCAACGCCGTTATCTTTCACCATACGCATCACCGCACACCAGCCCGCTTTGGCCGTCACTACCTGCTCGCGCTTCTCGTAGTAGTCACGCTCAAGACGCTTGAGCTTGCGGGTCAGGTTATCCATCTCCGCTTCGCAGAAGGTCAGGGCTTTCTCCAGCTGGTTGCGGCGCGCGCGGTTGCTGGAGAGCTGGGCATAAAGCTCATCCCGACGAATCCGGGCCCGCTCTTCTGAGCCGCTGTCTGCCCGCACGCCAATCTCCTGCAGCTCTTTATGCAGATCGTTCAGCAGCTCTTTTTTGGTGTCGTAGGAGCTTTTCAGCGACGCCTGCACCTGGCCGTACTGGCTGAGCTGGGCGGCGTGGCTGCGCATCGCCTCACGGGCACGGGCACGTTCACTTTCCGCCTGCTCCAGACGCTGGCGCAGCTTCTCGTTAAGATCGCTGTTGCCGGTGAGCATCGCGGCGGAATCGCTGTAGCTGAAGTGGGCGCGGCGCTGCACGACCTCAGTGAGGGCAAACGCCTGCTGGCGCGCTTCACGCTGCACCTGCTGCGAATACGCGTAGTCCTCTTTCAGCTGTTCAAACTGCTCCGGATCGCTCTGGAGTACCGAGACCACCGGCTCCAGCTTCGCCAGCTGGTTGCCGTACTGCTGGATAAAGCGTGCCGCTTCCTGAGCTTCGTCAAGACGCTCGCGGATCTCATCCACGCGGTCGGCCAGGGTGTCATCGCTCAGCAGGTTAACGCGGGGCAGCAGGCGGTTAAGAGCGCTGACGCCCTCTTTGGCCTGGTCGTACTGGGCGCGGCTCTGCTGGTTGTCGCTCTCGTGGGCGCTAATGGCGCGCTCAAGCTCGCCCCGACGGCTGGTCAGGGTGCGGATCTCCGCTTCCGGATCGTCCTCAAAGGCGACCGCCAGATGGCTACCGATAAAGCGGCTGCAGGCCTGGTGCAGACGCTGGGTTTTCTGGACGTCAAACGACAGGGTGGCGAAGCGCTCCGCCAGCTTTTCCCGCTCGGCGTGCAGGCTTTCAATACGGCTTTCGCGGGCGGCACGGCCAAACAGCGGCAGCGACGGGAAGCGAGAGTAACGCCATTGGCGATCGGCGACCTTGACGATCACCGCTTTTTCCAGCTCGTCGGCGGCAAAGACGCTGTCGTCAAAGGACTGCGGATCCCCTTCGATCAGGTAGAGATCTTCCGGGCAGTCGGTTAATCCTTCCAGCTGTTCGGCGATCAGGGAGAGATCCGGCACCACGATAGCGTGACGGGATGGGCCATACAGCGCCGAATAGTAAGGCGCATCGTCGAGGCTGACGTCATCGTAGATTTCAGAGAGCAGCACGCCGCCAAAGCGTTCCGCCAGGGCGTTGAGACGGGCATCTTCTGCCCCGCCCGGCTGGCTCAGACGTTCGATCTCGTCATCCACCGCCTGCTTGCGGGCACCGATCTCATCCCGCTCAACAATGGCTTCGCGCTCGCGCTCCAGCAGCTGTTGCAGGTACTCGGTGACGTCCTGGCTCGATTCAAACTCCTGCCCGCTCTGCTCACAAAGCTGGTTCAGGCTGTTCTGCGCGGCCAGCCAGATCGGGGCGCGCTTCAGCAGACGCTGAATACGCGCCTGCAGCTGCTCCAGCTCCTGACGCAGGGCCATGCGCTGCTCACCGGCGTTGGCAACGGTCTCAGAGAGGGCGGCAATCTGCGCCTCCAGCTGCTGGTGCAGGGCTTCGAGCTCATCGGCCTCGACGCGCTTGTTGTGACGCTTGCAGAACTCGGCCAGCAGACGCTCGGCATCCTGCTGCTCGCGCAGGCGCTGCTCCAGCTCGTTCAGACGCATCCGCAGCGGCTGCACCTGGTCCGCCAGATGGCGCTGGTTAACGGCGTCGCGCAGCAGCTCCCGGGCGACGCTCCAGGCTTCATCCCGCGACAGCGGGCCGTTAATGGCCGCCACCAGCTGGTACGCCTGCTCAAACTGGCTGTGCGCGGTCTGGGCCACGCTCATCTTCTGCTCCAGCGAGAGCAGCTTCTCGGTCGCTTCCTGCTCTTTGGCCTGGAAAGTCTCCTGCCACTGCTGGGCGCTCTCCGGGGTCAGATCCGGAATGTGGCACAGGGCCTGAGCGCGCTCCAGCGCGGCCAGCGCCTGGTTATACTGAATAGCGCGGGTCTGCTGCACGTCGAGCGCCTGCTGATAGTTGGCAAGCTGGCTCTTCAGCTCATCCACCTCCAGCTCGGCGGCTTCCGCCCGGGCCTCATTCTCTTCATGGCGGTCGGCGGCTTCTGCCACCACCTCGTTCTGCTCCTCCAGACGGATTTGCAGCTCGTCGAGATCCGTTTCGTAGCGCTCAATTTTTTCCTGCTGGCGCAGCGCGGTTTGTACCAGGTTCAGATGGTCGCTGGCGGCCTGGTGATCCGCTTCGAGATCGCCCTCCGCACCGGTATGCTCATGCAGCTCCCGCGCCATCTCAACGTGCTTATACTGCTCGGCGGCCAGCTGCGACCGGGAGGTAAAGAGATCCCGGCGGAAGGCCAGGGCCTGATCGAGATGCACCCGGCGCTCGTTGGCGTGGCGCATGTAGTCCGAGGCCACGTAGTTGGTGGCTTCGCTGATCAGGTGCTTAAAGAGATCCCTGTCCGACTGGGTGACGCGGATCGCCTCAAGGGTCATGCGGTTCTCCCGCAGCGCGGCTTCCATATCCTGGAATGCCTTCCGCACCCCGCCGTTTTCCGGCAGCAGGTAGTCACGCAGCGAGCGGGTAATGGCGCTGGAGATCCCGCCGTAGAGCGAGGCCTCAATCAGGCGGTAGAACTTGCTGCGATCCGAGGCGGAGCGCAGACGACGCGCCACAATGCCCAGATCGAACATCAGGGCGTGGTAATCGATAATCGAGTTGAACTGCTTGAACTGAACGCCTTCTATCTCATCCAGCTTCTCTTTTAGCTCGTTCAGGGTCAGTACCCGCGCCTGGCGCTCGTTGAGCGTCTCGGTGAGCAGCTGGGTCGGCTGAATGCTGGTCGGCAGGCCCTGAATCGCAAAGGGTTTAATATCGACTTTGCGATCGCGGCCAGCAACCTGTTGCAGGCGTACGCCGACCACTACGCGCTGGTTGCGTGAGTTGATCACGTCCAGCACTGAGTAACAGACGCCCGCCTTCAGCTTGCCGTGCAGGCCCTTATCACGCGAGCCGCTGGTGGCCCCCGCTTCGGTGGTGTTACGGAAGTGCAGCAGGGTTAAATCCGGGATCAGCGCCGTGACAAAGGCTGCCATGGTGGTGGATTTACCCGCCCCGTTACCGCCTGACAGCGTGGTGACCAGCTCGTCAAGGTCAAAGGTACGGGCAAAAAAGCCGTTCCAGTTAATCAGCGTTAGCGAGCGAAATTTACCGCGATCGATCATGACTCTTCCTCCGCACTGTCCGGCTGATTCTCGTCTTGCTCATCATTGAGCTGCAGGTTGTTCTCTATCGGCATGGCCTCGCCGTCGCGGATCATGCGCAGCTGCGCTTCACGCAGATCGTCTCCGCCGCGCACGTCAGCGCCGAAGCGGAACACCGACTCGGTGATGCGGAACTTGCTGCTGTCGTTCCCCATAAACCAGACCATGCCCAGACGGCGCAGACGGTTCAGGGAGGAGCGCACCTTCTCCTGCAGCTTCTGGCGATCGACGTCAGAGCCGGTGGAGCGGTTGTTGACCAGCTTCAGCAGCTTGCTCTCGTCCGCCAGAGACAGCAGCTCATCGTAGAGCTCCTGCTGGGTAAAGATGCCTTCGTTGGCCAGGCGCTCTGGGCTGAGATAGAGGTAGCAGAGGATCTTACCGACCATCATATCCAGCTCTGAAAGCACCGAGCGCGGGATCAGCGTCGTGGAGCGCGGGCGCAGGTAGAAAAACCCTTCCGGCGCGCGGATCAGCTCCACGTTATAGCGAGCGTAAAACTCTTCCAGATACTCCTGGAAGTCCATCAAAAATGCGTGATTATCCAGCTCATCAAGACCAATGTGGCGACCGGCACGCAGCTGACTGTCAAGCGCCGGGAACAACGGGTTAGCCAACGCCTGCGCCAGCTTGACTGGCATCACTTGTTCAATATTTGTCAATGACATGCGCCTGTACCCTGGCTCCGTAATCATTAATTGGCTGCCATTTTGCTGGCAGCCCGGTGAAATCGCCCTGCGCTACGCCGAGGCGTACCGCCTGATCAACCACAATTCGCGCAACGTCAAAGTGACGCGCCCGCGGATATTGCGCCAGATATTCGCGCACAACCAGACCGAGATCCAGTGGCACTTCTCTGGTTTTATAGACCGCCAGCTGCGCTTCAATCATGGCGGCAAGCTGCTCGCGAATTTCGTTAAACTCTTCAAATTCGAGATCCGGCGGCAGTTCGCCGGTGACCTCTTCATCGCGCAGCGTCATCTCTTCGTCGCGCATATCCAGCAGACGATCGGCGCTGGCGTAGGTCAATGCCCATGGCGCATCGAAGTAAGACTGCACCGACTGGCGCAGACGCTGGGCAAAGACGCGGTTTTTGTCCATATCGATGGCGGTACGGATAAACTTATGCACGTGGCGGTCGTAGCCGATCCATAGATCGATAGCCTGCTGGCCCCAGCTGATGATGCGGTCCAGCTTGCTTTGCAGATCGAATACCAGCCGGTCAACGAACTCGAGATCGTTATGGGCGAGGGTCGCATCCTGAATGCGCAGCAGGTTGGCCTGCAGCTTATCCCCCGCCGCCTCCAGCGTATCCTGCAGCTCGCGCAGGGTCCCGGAGGTTTCCGACAGCAGAAGCTCACAGCTGGAGATCGCCGCCCGCCAGTCTTTGTTCAGCAGCTGGGCGATGTCATCTTTCACCAGCTGCTGCTGCTCGTCCATGATCCGCTGGGTCAAATCGATGCTGTCGAAAATCTCCGCAACGGAGTACTTGAGCGGGGCATAGACGTGACGATGCCAGTGAAACTCGTCCCCGCCTTCCGCCGCCGCGTCGGCAGCGCGTTTCAGCTCGCCGGCGACAATAGAGAGCTGCATCGAGAGGCGCAGGGTAGAGAACTCGCGCTGGCGGATGTAATAGTCCGTGATGCCGATCCCGAGAGGCGTCAAACGGTAGATGGCGTTCCCCTCGGCCTGCTCGCTGGTAAAGCGGTTCAGCAGGCGCTGGCGCACCATATCGTTGATGGCGTTATTGGCGCGCACGCCGATGGTTTCGCTGGTCTGCTCAAACGCCTCGCTGACGTGACGAAACGCGTCAATCAGCTCCCCTTCGCTCATCTCGCCGTCGAGCCGCTCGCCGTTAAGCGTGGCGACGGCCAGCAAAAAGGAGAGTCTGTCCACCGGCAGCGCGATCGAGAAATCATTTTTTCTGGCCCAGGCAACCAGTTCGGGGACTGTCTGGGAAAATTCACTCATCGTTAATCCTTGTATCTACCTGCGGCTTCTGCGCGGTAACGTGTATATAGCGGCCCAGGCTCAGGTAGGGCTCCTGGCGGCAGTAACGCGTCTCCAGCTCCACTAATGCAGCAAAACAGTCATGCTGTTTTTGCTTATCGCGCAGATAATCGTGAAAAACTCTGATACCGGTTTTACCGGTGATCTGCCAGCCCATCTCTTCGAGCCAGCCGTAAACCTGCTGCGGATCGCGCGGAAAGTCCGGTGAAAGCGTCCGTCGTTTCTTTTTGTACATGCCCTGCTGCACATAGCCAAAATTGCCTACCAGCACGTTCCGCATCAGCAGGCCGTTGGCGTTGTAAAACATCAGCGACAGCGCGCCGCCGTGACGTAGCGCCGACCAGAGGGTTTGCAGGACGGCAACCGGCTCGGCGACCCACTCCAGCACGGCATGGAACAATATCAGATCGACCGGCGATTCCAAATGCTGGGCAATGTCCTGAGCGGCACAGTGGATAAAATGCATGTTGCCGATCACACCTTCCGCCTCTGCCGCCGCGCTGGCTCGGGCGACCATCTCACCCGACAGATCGCACAGGGTGACGTGATGACCAAGCTTCGCCAGCCGGATGGCCGTCTGCCCCTCTCCGCCACCCGCATCGAGGATGCGCAACGGCCGTGGACCAAAGGTCGCCAGCAGTGCGTCAAGATCCTGCCACAGGATCGCCTGGCGTAGCTGCCCTTTCGTTGTGCCATAAATATTGCGGGAAAACTTCTCCGCGATGTCATCGAAATTGCGATCCTGCATCTACTACTCCGCGATCCTGGCAAAACCGCTATTTTGTCACACCCACGTTAAGAAGGAACCTATCTGGTGTAAGATCCACAGAATAACCTGCTGTATGGTCAAAAAGGAAACGGAAGCCATGCTTTTTACGCTGAAGAAATACATTGGTGGGATGCTGCTGCCCCTGCCGCTGCTGCTTTTGCTGATGGGGATTGGCCTGGCGCTGGTCTGGTTTACCCGCTATCAGAAGTCAGGTAAGGCGCTGATGAGTGCAGGCTGGCTGGCGCTGGTGCTGATTAGCCTCCAACCAGTGGCGGACGGTATGCTCAGGCCGATAGAGCAGACCTACCCTACCTGGCGCGGCACCCAGCAGGTGAAATACATCGTGGTGCTCGGCGGGGGCTACACCTGGAACGATACGTGGGCACCCAGCTCGAACCTCATCAACAACAGCCTGCCGCGTTTGACAGAGGCGGTACGCCTGTGGCGGCTTAATCCAGGCGCCAAAATGATCTTCACCGGCGCGGCGGCGGTCACCAACCCGGTCAGCACCGCCGAGGCCGGGGCGCGGGTGGCTGAAACGCTGGGCATCCCGCGCAGCGATATAATGACGCTCGATACCGCCAAAGATACGGAAGAGGAAGCGGCCGCGGTGAAGCAGGCTATTGGCGAGACGCCGTTTCTGCTGGTAACCTCGGCGTCGCATCTGCCCAGGGCGATGATCTTTTTCCGCCACGCAGGCTTAAACCCCCTGCCCGCTCCGGCTAACCAGCTGGCGATCGACTCGCCGCTGAACCCCTGGGAGCGCATTATCCCCTCTCCGGTGTGGCTGATGCACAGCGACCGGGTCGGGTATGAGACGCTGGGTCGCGTCTGGCAGTGGCTTAAGGGTTCGTCAGGCGATCCACGGCACGAGTGATTTTGAGGCGAGGTCAAAATTGGCGCGGTTGAAATGGCCGGTGTTCACCAGCTGCGCCACCTCGTCCCACAGGGTGTAGAGCCAGCGCCGCCAGATAAACGCCTCTGACACCGGGGCGTGCTGAAGATAGTGCCACAGCAGCCCTTCCGCCAGCGCGCTGTCGGAGAGGCGAAACAGCTCGTACTCCCGCGGTGCCCAGAGCATCACCCCTGGCCCCACCATCGCCACCAGCTGATCGGTACGGGCATCTTTTAACATGCTGCGCAGGTTCAAATTGCCGTGCACCAGCACGCAGTTATCGTTAAAGCCTTCGAAGAGTTTAGGCAGGCACTCCCGGGTGCGGAACAGGATCCGTTTATCCTGCATCGTCAGGCCGGTATTTTTAAACTGGTTGAGGGTGTTCCACAGCACCTCAACCCGCTGGCGATACCACGAGGGCCAGATGTTCTCCTGGGTGCTGTCCACCACGCCGACGCAGCCGTGGCTGTCCTGCCGATGCCAGGCGAGTAGCGCCTCAACGATCTGATCCTTGAGCTGCTCCCAGCGCTCCGGCGTACGGGCCGGGGCCTCAACGGGCACGCCGCGCAGCCGCTCGATCAGCAGCACGTCCGGGCCGGGATGCTCGTCATGAGTCATCACCCCGTAGACCACCGGCATGCGCACCGTACCGCTGCGGGCCAGCATCGACATCTTCCACGCCAGCTGCCGCGCCAGACCCGGCGTGGTAAAGCTTCTCGCTAGCAAGGGCATGGGGTGGCCGTGGCTGTCGTACAGTGACCACAGCGCGGTGTCCGCCTTCTCATTAACACACTCCACGCGGCTGAGTTTTTCCCCCAGCAGGTGGCTTAGTTCGGCACGTAGTTGTTCCATTCACGCTACCTCTCAGGAATACCCTTACGCAGACTACACCTATTATAATGGGCGTCCGTCACAGAGATGTCACCCTGATAAGATCAAAACAGCGGTAGAAAGTGTAGAAATTCCCCTCCGGGCGGAGGGGAGAGAGGAATTAGCGGAGTTCAGCGCGCACGCGGGCGAGATCTTCTGCGGTATCCACCCCGGTTCCGGGAATGGCCTGCGCGACGTCAACGTGAATTTTTTCCCCATGCCAGAGCACGCGCAGCTGTTCGAGCATCTCGATCTGCTCCAGCTGGCTTGGCTGCCAGGTGACGTAGCGGCGGATAAACCCAGCCCGGTAGCCGTAGATACCGATATGACGCAGGAAGATATCGCCAATAGCCTCGCGCGACTGGGCGAAACGATCGCGATCCCAGGGAATGGTCGCCCGGGAGAAGTACAGCGCGTAACCCTCGCTGTCCATCACCACTTTAACCGCGTTGGGGTTAAATGCCTCTTCCGCGCTGTGGATTGGCACGGCCAGCGTCGCCATCCCCACCTGGCGCTGGGCCAGATTCTCCGCCACCTGGCGAATAATCGCTGGTGGGATCATCGGCTCGTCGCCCTGAACGTTAACGATGACCGTGTCATCGCTAAAGCCGCACTTCTCCACCACCTCTGCCAGCCGCTCGGTGCCCGACTGATGATCGGCGCGGGTCATGCACACTTCACCCCCTGCCGCCTCGACGGCCAGCGCCACGTCCGGGTGATCGGTCGCGACAATAATTCGCGCCGCCCCGGACTCACGTGCCCGCTCCAGCACGTGCACGACCATCGGCTTGCCGTTGATATCTACCAGCGGCTTACCCGGCAGGCGGGTAGAAGCATAACGCGCAGGAATGATAACAACGAAACTCATGGACGGCTCTCTTCAGCAGCGAGCGGGCGCGCTTCGTTTTCCAGCAGTACCGGAATGCCTTCCCGCACCGGGAAAGCGAGGCTGTCGACTTTACAGATCAGCTCTTGTTTATCCTGGCTGTAGTAGAGCTTACCGTTGCAGACCGGGCAGGCAATGATTTCGAGTAGACGGTGATCCATAGTTCCTCCTGAGGGACCGAAAGTGGTATGCCTTAAATGTTATCATATTCCCCTAATCCGCAGCGGCAATTTCCCATTCGCCTTGCCTGTCGCTAAAGAGACCGTCCGGAAGGCGTTTGCAGACCACCTGCCGCGCGCCCTGCCAGCGGGCAAAATCCTCAATGGCCGCTGTAAGGCCACTCTCCAGCCTGCGGCCCGGCTTGATGTCCGGCTCCAGATACAGGGCAATAATTTCCAGCACGCCCGTTTTCCGGTGCATCTTGGCGTCCATCCGCCCCACCAGCTGCCCACAGTGCAGCAGCGGCAGGACAAAATAGCCGTACTGGCGTTTCGGTGCCGGGGTGTAGCACTCCAGCCGGTAGGTAAAGTTAAAGAGCTGCTCGGCGCGCTTGCGATCCCAAACCACCGGATCGAAGGGCGAGAGTACCGCGCTGTGGGTGGCGTGCAGCCTGCCCGCCTGGGCCAGCTCAAGTTCCGCCAGCAGGTCGGCGTGCACAAACGCCTCCCCCAGGGTTTCAACCTCTACACGCACCACTTTTTGCTCAGCCTGCCAGCGCGCCATCAGCGCGGGCAGTGCGGGCTGGCGCAGGCGGTAGTAGTCCGCCAGCCAGGCGGGGCGAAAAAGACCTAAGCTGCGGGCGCTCTTCTCCAGCATCCGATCCTCCGCCACCGCCTGAGAGAGCAGATCCCGCTCGTCATCCCAGTGGGGCATGACGCGGTGGGTCAGATCGTAGACGCGCTGAAAGTTGCGCCGCTCAACCACCATCACCTTACCGGCGGTAAACAGTCCCTCAAGGTGCCGCTTGTGCGGTTTCCACTCCCACCAGCCGCTGCTGCCTTTGCGCGGATGTTCGAAATCTGCCGAGCGTACCGGGCCATGCTCATGGATATGGGCAATAAGCTGCTCAATTTCAGCCGCGTGCTCATCCATCCAGGCCGCACGGTATTTCCAGCCCATATTTTCCGGAGCCAGCATCCGATGGCGCACCAGGGCAAAATCCTCACGCGGCAGGAAGCAGGCCTCATGCGCCCAGTACTCCATCAGATCGCCCCGGCGCAGCGCCTCATCGAGCCATGATGGCGAGTAGTCGCCGAGGCGGCTAAACAGCACCAGGTAGGGACTGCGGGCCACGATATTGATGGTGTCGATTTGCAGGAGTGACATTCGCTGAATGGTTGTCAGAATATCGGCAGGCCTGGCGCGGCGGCGCGGCTTTTTCAGCAGGCCCTGGGCAGCAAGATGGAGATGACGGGCGGCGGTAAGAGAGAGTTGCGGCACAGACATACGGGTTCCCGTGGTTAACAGGGCGCTGTCGGCACTGTGCCGCTAGCGCACCAGAGTGAGCAGATCCTGTAGCAGACGTTCCGGTTTATCGCCCTCCAGACGGGCGTCAACGGGTAGATACCACCAGCTCTCGTCGGCAAAGGCGCGGCACTTGACCGCATCCTTCTCGGTCATTACCAGCGTCTGGCCGGGTTGAATAAACCCGCTGACCTGCGCATAGCTGAGCGCCTGATGATCGGCCAGCGCAACGGTGTTCTCTACCGCTGCACTGCAGTCGGCCAGGGTTTGGAAGAAACGCGGCGGATGACCAATTCCGGCCATGGCAACCACGGCGGGGAGTTCATCAACCGGGCGGCGCTCGCCGCTCTTCAGGTTCACGGCAAGGCCTGGCTGCAGGCGCATCGGGATCTCATCTGCCCGCGCCTGGCCGCCGTTGGTTATCACCGCATCGACGGAACGCAGACGGGAGGCCCGCTCGCGCATCGGTCCGGCAGGCAGCCACCAGCCGTTGCCAAAGCGGCGTACGCCATCGATCACCACAATCTCTTTATCGCGGGCGAGACGGTAGTGCTGGAGGCCGTCGTCAGTCACAATAAGCTGGAGATCGTGCGCAGCCAGCAGGGCTTTCACCGCGTCGCTGCGCACCGGAGAGACCGCCACCGGCGCGCCGGTACGCTGATAGATCAGCACCGGCTCGTCGCCCGCCTGCTCCGTCGTTGTCTGTTGGTCCAGCACCAGCGGATAGCTATCCGCCTTGCCGCCGTAGCCGCGAGAGACCACGCCCACCCGCACGCCGCGCTGGCGCAGCTGCTCAACCAGCCAGATCACCACTGGCGTTTTGCCGTTGCCGCCCGCCGTGAGATTACCCACGACCACCACCGGCACCGGCGCGCGCCAGGCTTTTTTAATGCCCAGCCGGTAGCAGAGGCGGATCGCCCCGCTCACCAGGCCATAGAGCCAGGAGAGCGGAAGCAGCAGCAGCCACAGCGGTGATTCGCCTGACCAGATGCGAGCTATCATGCGCCAAACTGCATCTTATGCAGCTGGGCGTAGACACCCTGCTGAGCCAGCAGTTCGCCATGGCTACCGCGCTCAACGATACGACCATCTTCGACCACCACGATCTCGTCCGCCTTCTCAATGGTAGAGAGACGGTGGGCGATCACCAGCGAGGTGCGGTTTTTCTGCAGCTCGTCCAGCGCGGCCTGGATAGCGCGTTCAGACTCGGTATCCAGCGCCGAGGTGGCCTCGTCGAGGATCAGGATCGGGCTGTCGCGCAGCAGGGCACGGGCGATGGCGATACGCTGGCGCTGGCCGCCGGAGAGCAGCACGCCGTTCTCGCCGATAATGGTATCGAGGCCGTTATCCATCTTGCTGATAAAGTCCATGGCATAGGCCATGCGGGCAGCAGTTTCGATCTGCTCCCGGCTGTACTCTTCCGTGCGCGCATAGGCGATGTTATTCGCCACCGTGTCGTTAAAGAGGTGCACGTTTTGCGATACCAGCGCCACCTGATTACGCAGCGAGTGCAGCTTGTACTCGCGCAGATCGTGGCCGTCCAGCAGGATCTCTCCGCTGTCGGTGTCGTAGAAGCGGGTGATCAGGCTGGCAAGCGTCGATTTACCCGAGCCTGAACGACCCACCAGCGCCACGGTTTTGCCTGCGGCGATGTTCAGGTTGATGTCACGCAGCGCCGGGGTTTCACGCCCAGGATAGGTAAAGGTGACGTTGCGGAACTCCACGTTGCCTTCGGCACGCTCAATTTCGCGCTTCCCTTCGTCCTTCTCCTGCTCGCTGTCGAGAATAGCAAACAGTGTCTGACAGGCCGCCATGCCGCGCTGGAACTGGGCGTTAACGTTGGTCAGCGACTTCAGCGGGCGCATCAGGGCAATCATTGAGGAGAAGACCACGGTAATGGTCCCGGCGGTCAGGGTCTCCATCACGCTGGGGAAGCTCGCCGCATAAAGCACAAAGGCCAGCGCCAGGGAGGCGATCAGCTGAATGATCGGATCCGAGATCGAGGAGGCGGAGACCAGCTTCATCCCCTGCAGGCGCATCTTGTTGCTCACCTTGTCAAAGCGCTCGGTTTCGACCTGCTGGCCGCCAAACATCAGCACCTCTTTGTGGCCCTTCAGCATCTGTTCCGCGCTGGTGGTCACCTGCCCCATCGTATTCTGCATATTTTTGCTGATGCTACGGAAACGCTTCGATACCACGCGAATGGCAATCGAGACGATCGGGGCCAGCACGATCAGAATCACCGACAGCTGCCAGCTGTAGTAGAACATCATGATAAACAGGCCGATGATCGACGCCCCTTCACGCACTACGGTGATGAGCGCGTTGGAGGAGGAGGAGGCAACCTGCTCAGAGTCATAGGTGATACGGGAGAGCAGCGTCCCGGTGGACTGTTTGTCGAAGAAGGCGACGGGCATGCCCATCATGTGGCTAAACAGGCGACGGCGCATGCCCATCACCACTTTGCCAGAAACCCATGAGATACAGTAGCTTGAGATATAGCTGGTAATCCCACGCAGGATCATCAGGCCGATGATCACCAGCGGCATCCACAGCAGCACGGAGCGGTCCGTTTTGCCAAAACCATCATCGAGCAGCGGTTTCAGAAGCGATAGCATAAAGGTATCGCTGGCTGCGTTGAGGATCAGTGCGACCCCCGCCACGAACAGACCTGCTTTGAAAGGTGCAATCATTGGCCAGAGGCGGCGGAACGTTTGCCACGTAGAGAGATCTTTGTCGTTATGCATTCAAAAAACCAGCACTTGTTGAAATAGCCGCATATTCTACCCGTTATCTGCAGGGACGCCAAACCGCTGATGATACCAGCGGGGGAAAAGTTGTTCGCGCTGGCTGAGGATCGTCCAGCCCGTAGAGGAAAAATTGATGCTCGTTTGCCCCGCGTGCGGCGTGTCGTACCAGCGGTAGCCCTGCTGCCGGTAGCGGCGGATCACCTTTGTCGAGGGGAGTCGCCAGGCGTTGTAGCGCGAGGCGGAGGCCAGCGCCGCCTGGCCGTTGACCCGCTGGATCAGCGGCAGCGACGAAGAGGTGCTGCTGCCGTGGTGTGGGACCTGGATAAGTGTAGCCTGTAGATGCTGCCAGTAGCGGCTCAGCATGCGCTGCTCGGCGGGAGCTTCGATATCGCCGGTAAGCAGGATGCTCCGTCGACCGTCATCGACCTTCACGACGCAGGAGCCGTTATTTCCTTTCGCCACCTCCCCCGCCAGCGGCCAGTGTACGGTAAAGTTCAGCCCCTGCCACTGCCAGCGCTGGCCGCGAAAACAGGGTAGATGCCCGGCCCACCCCAGCGGACTGCGCACGGTCATCTTCGGCCACGCTTTTTGCAGCGTATCAAGCCCGCCCCGGTGATCGAGATGCTCATGGCTCAGGATAACGCCATCGGGCTGGAGATGATGCCAGCGTAGCCAGGGCACGATCAGCTGCTGAGCGCTGTCTCCGCCCGGCCACGCCATTCCAGTGTCATAGAGCATCGCGTGCTGGTTGCGGACAATGACCATCGCCAGCCCCTGCCCCACATCCAGCATGTGTACGGCCCACTCGTCGCTGCGGGCAGGACGCCCACGCGGCAGCGCCAGCAGCGTAACAATCGCCAGACTCAGAAACGGTGCTTTGGTGTAGATGCGTAGCCGCCAAAGCGCTATCGCCACCCACGGGAGCCAGACCAGCCCCTGCCAGCGCTGATCAATGTCATACCAGCCGTCAGGCAGCTGGCGTAAAAACCAAAACAGCAGCGCCAGGGTTTTATCTGCCAGCAGCCAGCTGCCGCTCTCAACGATCGCTGGGCCGCTCAGGTGCAGCAGCATGCCAGTGAGGATCAGTGGCACGGTAACAAAGGTCACCAGCGGTACGGCAATGAGATTGGCAGCGATGGAGGTCAGGCTGATGCCATGAAAAATAGTGACCTGAATGGGCAGAAGGAGGATCATCATCCCCGCCTGCAAATGTAGCAGGCTCAGGACGCTGCGCACGATGCGCCCTCCCGGCAGGTGGGGCAGCGGAAGCCACTGATACCAGAAGATCAGCGCGGCAACGGCAAACGCGGAGAGCCACAGGCTCTGGGAGAGAGTGGCAACAGGATCGATAAACAGGATCGCGGCTACGCAGCAGAGCCAGACCTGCCAGGGCGACCACTGCCGCCCGGAGAGGCGCAGCGCGCCCCAGACCATGAGGGAGACCGCTGTGCGCAGGGCCGGCGGCTGCATACCGCTAAGCCAGGCGTAGTAAACCGCGCAGGCAAGACCAAACAGCAGCGGGAGTCGCCAGCCGATCCTGTTGCCCGGCAGAAAAAACTGGAGGCCGCGCATCAGCAGCCAGCCCAAAGACGCCGCCAGGGCAATATGCAGCCCGGAGATGGCCATCAGGTGTGCGGTGCCGGTCTGGCGCATCAGGTTTTTGATATCAGCGCTTAACGTAGCGCGTTCCCCCATCCCGAGCCCTAGCATCACTGCCCGCCACGCGTAAGGCGTCAGCGTTTCACTCAGGGAGGCAAGATAGCGGGCGCGCAGGTCGCAGCGGAGGTCAATCGGCGTGGCGTGGATAAACCGCCCGCTCACGGGCTGATGCTGGGCTATGGCATAGCGCTGGGTATCGAAGCCGCCGTCGTTTAGCTGCCCATGTACGGCCCGCACTTTCAGCGTCATCTCCCAGCGCTGGCCAGCACACCCTGGCTGAGGCAGATACTGTCCGTAGAGCCTGATCCCCGGCGCAGGGAAGAGCCGCCTGCCGTCCAGCTGCTCGATAATGCCCCGGTGCGCGGTTATATTGTCGGTGGCGACGATCTTTACCACCGCCCGCTGGGTTGCCCCCGGCAGCGCTTTTGCTGGCCAGACGGCCTCCTGCGCGGCCAGTAAACCCCAGGCGAAAAAGAGCAGCCACAGCGCCAGCCAGCGGACGCGCGGCCAGCCCCCCAGCAGACAGCCAGCAACAATGATCGCCACGATGCCGCTGATTTCCGGCAGGGCCGGAAGCCATAGCAGGGGCAGAACGGCGGTAATCAGACAAAATGCAACGGCGGGCAAACCCATAGCCACCTCCTTGTGCCGCGAGTATGCAGGCATCGGGCAACGCTGTCGGCTATGGCTTTTCGGTTTTACGAGGCAGCTTCAGAAGGGATTGAAAAATCGTGGACGACAGAAATGAAAAAAGCACCCGCAGGTGCTCTCTTCAGAGAAGTACGTTTTCGCCAGTGCGGCGTAAAACCTACTCTTCGTAAATGTTGGCGCGGTCGCGCAGCTCTTTACCCGGCTTAAAGTGTGGGACATATTTGCCTTCCAGATCCACTTTATCGCCTGTTTTTGGGTTACGCCCGGTGCGTGGTGCCCGATAGTGCAGAGAGAAACTGCCGAAACCGCGGATCTCAATGCGCTCGCCCTGGGCCAGGGTCGAGGCCATATGCTCCAGCATCTCTTTCACGGCGTCTTCTACAGACTTGGCCGGAATGTGAGATTGTTGGCTTGCAAGTCTTTCGATCAATTCTGACTTGGTCATGATTCCTCCGGTTTCCTTAATCAGGAATATTCACTAACAGCAGATTAGACAAGGGCGGCCGTAGCCGCCCTTTGTTATTGATTACAGGACTAATCTTGTAATCTGTCAAGCTACCCGAGGGTAACTTATTCGCCTTTCGCTGCTTTGAACGCTTCAGCCATAGCGTTAGAGAAGTTGCCTTCTTCCTGTTTGTTGTTAACAGTAGCGATTGCATCTTTCTCGTCAGCTTCGTCTTTAGCACGAACAGACAGGCTGATGGCGCGGTTCTTACGATCAACACCGGTGAACTTAGCTTCAACTTCGTCGCCAACGCTCAGAACCAGAGTTGCGTCTTCAACGCGGTCACGGGAAGCTTCAGAAGCGCGCAGGTAGCCTTCAACACCGTCAGCCAGCTCTACGGTTGCGCCTTTCGCGTCAACTGCAGTCACTTTACCGGTTACGATTGCGCCTTTCTTGTTCAGGGCAACGTAGTTGTTGAACGGATCTTCTGCCAGCTGCTTAACGCCCAGGGAGATACGCTCGCGCTCTGCGTCAACCTGCAGAACAACCGCAGCGATTTCGTCGCCTTTTTTGTATTCACGAACTGCTTCTTCGCCTGTAACGTTCCAGGAGATGTCAGACAGGTGAACCAGGCCGTCGATGCCGCCGTCCAGGCCGATGAAGATACCGAAGTCAGTGATAGACTTGATTTTACCTTCAACACGGTCGCCCTTGTTGTGGGTTTCCGCGAACTGCTGCCATGGGTTGTTTTTGCACTGTTTCAGGCCCAGGGAGATACGACGACGTTCTTCGTCGATATCCAGAACCATCACTTCCACTACGTCGCCAACGTTAACAACTTTAGACGGGTGGATGTTTTTGTTGGTCCAGTCCATTTCGGAAACGTGCACCAGGCCTTCAACGCCTTCTTCGATTTCAACGAAGCAGCCGTAGTCGGTCAGGTTGGTTACGCGACCGGTCAGCTTGGTGCCTTCCGGGTAACGTTTAGCGATAGCAACCCACGGATCTTCGCCCAGCTGTTTCAGGCCGAGGGATACACGGGTACGCTCGCGGTCGAACTTCAGCACTTTAACAGTGATTTCGTCGCCAACGTTCACGATTTCGCTTGGGTGCTTAACGCGTTTCCATGCCATATCAGTGATGTGCAGCAGGCCGTCAACGCCGCCCAGATCAACGAATGCACCGTAGTCAGTGAGGTTCTTAACGATACCTTTAACTTCCATGCCTTCCTGCAGGTTTTCCAGCAGCTGATCGCGCTCTGCGCTGTTTTCAGACTCGATAACCGCACGACGGGAAACAACAACGTTGTTGCGTTTCTGGTCAAGCTTGATCACTTTGAACTCAAGCTCTTTGCCTTCCAGGTGCAGCGTATCGCGTACCGGACGCACGTCTACCAGAGAACCTGGCAGGAACGCACGAATACCGTTCAGCTCAACAGTGAAGCCACCTTTAACTTTGCCGTTGATAACACCAACTACAGTCTCAGCGTCTTCGTAAGCTTTTTCCAGCGTGATCCAAGCTTCGTGACGCTTAGCTTTCTCACGGGACAGCAGAGTTTCACCGAAGCCGTCTTCTACTGCATCCAGTGCAACGTCAACTTCGTCACCTACCTGGATTTCCAGCTCGCCCTGGGCGTTTTTGAACTGCTCTGCCGGAATGGCAGACTCAGATTTCAGACCGGCGTCAACCAGTACGATATCTTTGTCAATAGCAACAACAACACCACGAACGATGGAACCCGGACGGGTTTCGATTGTTTTTAAGGATTCTTCAAAGAGTTGAGCAAAAGATTCAGTCATGTTTAATCTTCAGGTTAATATAACGTCCACCTGGCTCCATGCCGGATGGGGTTGTTTCACATACCCGCTGTCACTCCGTTGCAGCGGGGGTACTACATAAACTTGCTACTATATAATCTTACTACTACAAATTCGGTCGCTTTAAGCGAGAGCCAACTTTTGGCGCGCGTATTGTAACGCTTTTTCAATCACTTGCTCAATGCTTAAACTGGTCGAATCCAGCACTAATGCATCGGCAGCGGGGACCAGCGGCGCTACGGGGCGATTACGATCGCGATCGTCGCGTTCTTTGATCTCGGCCAAAAGGCGTTCAAAGTTAACACTAAAGCCCTTCTCCTGCAACTGCAGCATGCGGCGGTGTGCGCGCTCTTCCGAGGAGGCATCGAGGAAAATCTTCACCGGCGCGTCGGGGAATACCACCGTACCCATGTCGCGGCCGTCGGCAATCAGGCCGGGCAGCTCGCGGAAGCCACGCTGGCGACGCAGCAGCGCCTCGCGCACACGAGGAAACGCGGCCACCTGGGAGGCCGCATTCGCCACCTCCTGGGTGCGGATTTCACCGCTCACGTCTTCGCCCTCAAGGATCACCTCTAGCTGGCCGTTAGTGGACACAAAGCGTACGTCGAGATGTGCAGCCAGCGGGACCAGCACCTCTTCCGAGGTAACGTCAACGTGATGATGCAGCGCAGCCAGCGCCAGCACGCGATAGATCGCACCCGAGTCGAGAAGATGCCACTGCAGCGCTTCAGCCATCGCCTGGCACAGAGTCCCTTTGCCCGCACCGCTTGGCCCATCAATGGTGATTACCGGGGCAGTTGCCGCCATCTTTTGCTCCTTATTAAAGGCTTACCATGAACGTAAACGCCGCGCATTATACGCGCCAACGTACGCAACTGTTATCTTTGCGTGTAAATTACGGAATTAATGAGAGAGAGTGTAGAAGAAATGGGCAGGAATGAGTGTGAGAAAGCGTAAGGAAATGCCGCATCGGAGGATGCGGCAGAGATAATCATGCAAAGGTGCTAATCCGCGCCAGCTGGTCGAAATAGTCCGGGAAGGTTTTCGCAGTACACTTCGGGTCGAGGATCGTCACCGGCGTCGTCGACAGGGCCACCAGCGAGAAGCACATCGCCATCCGGTGATCGTTATAGGTGGCAATGGACGCCTCCTGCAACGCCGCAGGCGGCGTGACGCGGATATAATCCTCGCCCTCTTCTACTTCCGCCCCCACCTTACGCAGCTCGGTCGCCATCGCAAACAGGCGATCGGTCTCTTTCACCCGCCAATTATAGATGTTGCGCAACGTGGTCGTCCCGCTGGCAAACAGCGCGGCGGTAGCAATGGTCATTGCCGCATCCGGAATATGGTTCATATCCATATCAATCGCTTTCAGCTCACCGCGGGTACAGGCGATGTAATCCTCGCCCCAGGTCACGGTCGCGCCCATCTTCTCCAGCACGTCGGCAAAGCGAATATCGCCCTGCACGCTGTTGCGCCCGATGCCAGTTACCTTCACCGTGCCGCCTTTAATGGCCGCCGCCGCGAGGAAATAGGAGGCGGATGACGCATCACCTTCCACCAGATAGTGACCCGGAGAGCGGTACTGCTGCCCGCCGCGCACCACAAAGCGCTGGTAATGCTGGTTCTCTACCTCGACGCCAAAGGTCTTCATCAGATGCAGCGTGATGTCGATATAGGGTTTTGAAACCAGATCGCCCTTGATGACGATCTCCGTGTCCTGGGACGCCAGCGGCGCGGTCATCAGCAGCGCGGTAAGGAACTGGCTGGAGACGCTGCCGTCTACCGCGACCTGGCCGCCGGTAAAGCCGCCGCGCAGGCGCAGCGGGGGGTAGTTCTCTTGCTCAAGATAGTCGATCTGGGCGCCGCCCTGACGCAACGCATCCACCAGATGGCCAATCGGACGCTCTTTCATGCGCGGTTCGCCGGTCAGCACAACGTTGCTGCTGCCGAGACACAGCGCTGCCGCTAGCGGACGCATCGCGGTACCGGCATTGCCGAGGAACAATTCAACATCTTCTGCAGAGCGTAACGCGCCGCCGTTGCCGGTCACTTCACAGCAGGTACGATCGTCAGAGAGCGTGTAATGAACGCCTAACGCTTTCAGCGCATTGAGCATATGGCGCACGTCATCGCTGTCTAGCAGGTTAGTGAGGACGGTGGTGCCGTTTGCCAGCGCAGCCAGCAGCAGAGCGCGGTTCGAGACACTCTTAGAACCAGGCAGATTAATGTTGCCGTCTACGCGCGCAATAGGTTGTAACGTCAGGGATTCCATGAAACTCAACTCTCAACTCAACATAATAAAAACCCCGCAGCAGGCGTGCGGGGGTGAAAAAAAGCGCAATTAACCGTGGCGACGTTCGAAGTCGACCATGAAATCGGTCAGGGCTTTGACGCCCGCCAGCGGCATGGCGTTATAGATGGAGGCACGCATTCCGCCAACGACGCGGTGGCCTTTCAGGGCATGCAGACCGGCGGCAAAGGACTCCTCCAGGAAGAGGCTGTCGAGTTTGCTGTCCGCCAGCTGGAACGGCACGTTCATGCGCGAGCGGTTCGCGACCGCCACGTCGTTACGGTAGAAGTCGCTGCCGTCAATAACGCCGTACAGCAGTTCGGATTTCTGCTGGTTGATGGCATTCATCGCCGTGACGCCGCCGTTTTGCTTCAGCCACTTGAACACCAGGCCAGAGAGATACCAGGCGAAGGTCGGCGGGGTGTTGAACATAGAGTCGTTGTCGTTCAGCACGCTGTAATCCAGAATCGACGGGCAGGATTTATGGGCTTTACCCAACAGATCGTCGCGCACGATCACCAGCGTCAGGCCTGCCGGGCCGATGTTTTTCTGCGCCCCGGCGTAGATCACGCCGTAGCGGCTGACGTCAAGCGGCGCAGACAGGATCGTCGACGAGAGATCCGCCGTAACGACAACGTTATCGCCAAACTCAGGCTCTTCGTGAATGGCGATGCCGTCGATGGTCTCGTTCGGGCAGTAGTGCAGGTAGGCGGCATCGTTAGAGAGCTGCCAGTCACGCATCGGCTTCACCGCGCGCAGTCCGTCGACGGTGGTTTTGGCATCAATCACGTTCGGCGTACAGTATTTATGCGCCTCTTTTACCGCGCTGGCGGCCCAGTAACCGGCATCAACGTAATCCGCCGTGGTTTTATCCCCCAGCAGGTTCAATGGAATGCCCGCAAACTGGCCGCGACCGCCACCGTGACAGAACAGAACCTTATAGTTCTCAGGGATGCTTAACAGATCGCGAAAATCCTGCTCCGCCTCTTCTGCGCACTGGATAAATGGCTTACCGCGGTGGCTAATCTCCATGACCGACGTGCCAAGACCCTGCCAATCGCAGAGCTCCTGCTGAGCCTGTTTAAGCACCTCTGTCGGCAACATCGCCGGACCAGAACTAAAATTAAAGACCTGTGTCATTTCCTCTCACCACGCTGAAAGCAATAAGTTATTCCTGTGACATCGGTTGTACCATTGCGCGTCACCCGCCGCAACGGGTATTCCGACAGCGGGAAGAAATGTGCGCTCAGTCACATAGCAGAATATTTTGTGCTGTTCTGCGGCGGTGGCGAAAAACCCTGTCAGGTGATGCGAATCGCCCGGCTGGCCTTCGTCCATTCTGGATTTTTGCAGCGCGGACAGGGTTGTTTTTCTCCTGCCTGCATCGCAATCACCTCGCTGCATTTTACGCAGGCGTAGTCGCCGGTCTCTGGCGCGACGATAAAGCGCGGCACAAGTCCCGCCGGCAGCAGCGACAGCCCAGGGCGCACGTCCTCATCGCGATAGTAGTAGGTACTGATCTGCCCGTTGGTTTCCATGATGGCCAGCCGAATCTGCCCCAGCTGCTCCACGCCGCTGACCCGCAGCTCCATATAGAACTCGACCTCGGTTAGGTTGGCCGCTCTCAGCTTGTCCCACGCCAGCTCGCCCTCCTCTACAATGATAATTGGCTTGCCTTCCAGCAGATCCTCAAGCCGTTCACTGTGGGCCATCAGCCACATCACCAGCCGGTAGAACAGCGCCAGCGAGACAAACACTACCAGCACCGGCAGCATCGGTACGTCGTCATAGAAGGCAACGTCCCCCGCCGCCGAGCCGAGGGTTAGAATGATCAGCACCTCGAAGAGCGACATCTGCCGCACGCCGCGCCGCCCGGCGATCTTCAGGAACAGAAAAACGAGGATAAAGGTGTAGAGACTTCGCAGCGCAACTTCTCCCAGGAAGTCGAGCGGCGCCTTGTCCAGCATCATGCGATGCAAATCGAATGCTTTCATTTTCTTTTGCCTAAACAGGACGTTAGTTTCTACAAGCATAGCTCGCGCTTTTATTTTCGTCCTCCGGCGCAGGAAGATAGCGCCGTTCACCTAAAACCCGTATCATTGCGCGCTTTCCGTACGAATAAAGTGACGCTCATGACGCAAACATTTATCCCCGGCAAAGATGCCGCTCTGGAAGACTCCATCGCCCGCTTCCAGCAGAAACTGCTCGACCTTGGCTTCGATATCGAAGAGGCCTCCTGGCTGAACCCGGTGCCTAACGTCTGGTCCGTGCATATCCGCGATAAAGCCTGCGCCCTCTGCTTTACCAACGGTAAAGGCGCAACCAAAAAAGCCGCGCTGGCCTCTGCCCTTGGCGAGTACTTCGAGCGTCTCTCTACCAACTACTTCTTTGCCGACTTCTGGCTGGGCGATGAGATCGCTAACGGCCCGTTTGTTCACTATCCGAACGAGAAGTGGTTCCCGCTGCCGGAAGACGACTCGCTGCCGGAAGGTATTCTCGACGCCCGCCTGCGCGCATTCTACGATCCGGAAGGCGAGCTGGCCGCCGGCATGCTGATTGACCTGCAGTCAGGCAACGATGAACGCGGCATCTGTGGTCTGCCGTTTACCCGTCAGTCAGACCAGCAGACGGTCTACATCCCGATGAATATCGTCGGCAACCTGTACGTCTCCAACGGCATGTCCGCCGGTAACACCCGCAACGAAGCCCGCGTGCAGGGTCTGTCGGAAGTGTTTGAGCGCCACATCAAGAACCGCATTATCGCGGAAAGCATCAGCCTGCCGGAGATCCCGCAAGAGGTGCTGGCCCGCTATCCGGGCGTGGTAGAGTCTATTGCCACTCTGGAAGCAGAAGGCTTCCCGATCTTTGCCTACGACGCCTCGCTGGGCGGCAAATACCCGGTGATCTGCGTCGTGCTGTTTAACCCCGCTAACGGCACCTGTTTCGCCTCCTTCGGCGCGCACCCGGACTTTGGCGTAGCGCTGGAGCGTACCGTGACAGAGCTGCTGCAGGGCCGTGGCCTGAAGGATCTCGACGTCTTCACCCCGCCGACCTTCGATGATGAAGAGGTCGCCGAGCATGCCAACCTGGAGACCCACTTTATCGACTCCAGCGGCCTGATCTCCTGGGATATGTTCAAGCAGGACGCCGACTATCCGTTCGTGGACTGGAGCTTCTCCGGCACCACCGAAGAGGAGTTTGCGACCCTGATGGCCATCTTCCGTGCCGAGGATAAAGAGGTCTACATCGCCGACTACGAGCATCTGAGCGTCTACGCCTGCCGTATTATCGTGCCGGGCATGTCCGACATCTATCCGGCAGAGGATCTCTGGCTGGCGAACAACAGCATGGGGAGCCACCTGCGCGAAACTATCCTTGCTCTGCCGGGCAGCGAGTGGGAGAAAGAGGCGTACCTCGACCTGATCGCCCAGCTGGACGAAGAGGGCCACGATGACTTTACCCGCGTACGTGAGCTGTTAGGCATTGCCACCGGGAAAGACAACGGCTGGTACACCCTGCGCATTGGCGAGCTGAAGGCGATGCTGGCGCTGGCCGGTGGCGATCTTGAGCAGGCCCTGATCTGGACCGAATGGACGATGGAGTTCAACGCCTCCGTCTTTACCCCGGCGCGGGCGAACTACTACCGCTGCCTGCAGACTCTGCTGCTGCTGGCGCAGGAAGAAGAGCGCCAGCCGCTGCAGTATCTCAACGCCTTTGTCCGCATGTACGGCGCGGATGCGGTAGAGGCCGCCAGTGCAGCGATGAGCGGCGAAGCGCCGTTCTATGGCCTACAGGCGGCAGACGGTACGCTGGAGGCGTTCCCGGCTCACCGCTCCCTGCTGGCAGCCTACGAGAAGCTGCAGCGGGCCAAACAGGCTTTCTGGCCAAAAGAAGCGTAAATAACACTATAAGCTGTAGGCGTATTGCGACAGCCAGGCTATATTACGGGGCAATTTGATTGCCCCGTTTTTTATCTATTTTTGCAAAGAATTATAAATGTAATAATTAGGTTACTCATAAGTAATATTCTTTATTGATACTCAGGCATATTGTTACTTTTTGGCAGAATTACTCCATTGTAATTAACGCGCCTGCGGTGAGGCCAAAAAAATATTCAAAACATTTTATAATTTTTAAACTTTATTTATTAATTCAAAATCAATAAGTTACCAATAAAAACAGCTAAAACCTTAGACTCTAAAGGCCTATAACACGGACGAGATATGATCCATATCAAGTTCTCTCCTATAATGCTTTGTTAGTATCTCATTGCCAACTTAATGAAGAGAGAGTTAGTGTGAAAGCTGACAACCCTTTTGATTTGATACTTCCCCCTGCGATGGCAAAAGTTGCCGAAGAGGCGGGTGTCTATAAAGCCACAAAGCGTCCGATGACGACGTTCTTCCTGGCGATTACCGCCGGGGTGTTCATCTCCATCGCCTTTGTTTTCTATATTACCTCCACCACCGGCACCGCCGCGATGCCGTACGGTGTTGCTAAACTGATTGGCGGGATCTGCTTCTCACTGGGCCTGATTTTGTGCGTTATCTGCGGCGCGGATCTCTTTACCTCGACGGTACTTATCGTGGTGGCAAAGGCCAGCGGCAAAATCACCTGGGGCCAACTGGCACGCAACTGGATCAACGTTTACGTTGGCAACCTGGTTGGCTGTCTGCTCTTTGTGCTGCTGATGTGGCTTTCCGGTGAGTACATGACCGCCAACGGCGGCTGGGGACTCAACGTCCTGCAAACCGCTGACCACAAAATGCACCATACTTTTATTGAAGCCGTCGCACTCGGCATCCTGGCAAACCTGATGGTCTGTCTGGCCGTATGGATGAGCTACTCAGGCCGCAGCCTGATGGACAAAGCCATGATTATGGTCCTGCCGGTTGCCATGTTTGTTGCCAGCGGCTTTGAGCACAGCATCGCAAACATGTTCCTGATCCCGCTGGGTATCGTAATTCGTGATTTTGCTACGCCGGAGTTCTGGACCGCGGTCGGTTCGTCTCCAGCCAATTTTTCTCATCTGACCGTGATGAACTTCATCACTGATAATCTGATCCCCGTAACGATTGGGAACATTATCGGTGGGGGTTTACTGGTTGGGTTGACATACTGGGTCATTTACCTGCGTGGCGATAACCATCATTGATGGCTGTTCCAGGCAGTAAATAAAAAATCCACTTAAGAAGGTAGGTGTTACATGTCCGAGCTTAATGAAAAGTTAGCCACAGCATGGGAAGGTTTCGTTGAAGGTGACTGGCAGAAAGCGGTCAACGTCCGTGACTTTATCCAGAAAAACTACGCTCCTTACGAGGGCGACGAATCTTTCCTGGCCGGTGCCACTGAAGCTACCACCACGCTGTGGGACAAAGTAATGGAAGGCGTCAAACTGGAGAACCGCACCCATGCGCCAGTTGACTTCGACACCTCTGTTGCGTCCACCATCACCTCTCACGACGCTGGCTACATCAACAAGGCGCTGGAGAAAATCGTTGGTCTGCAAACTGAAGCGCCGCTGAAACGTGCGATTATCCCGTTCGGTGGTATCAAAATGGTTGAAGGTTCCTGCAAAGCGTACAACCGCGAGCTGGACCCGATGCTGAAAAAGATCTTCACTGAATACCGCAAGACCCACAACCAGGGCGTATTTGATGTTTACACCAAAGACATCCTGAACTGCCGTAAATCTGGCGTGCTGACCGGTCTGCCGGACGCCTACGGCCGTGGCCGTATCATCGGTGACTACCGTCGCGTTGCGCTGTACGGTATCGACTTCCTGATGAAAGACAAATACGCTCAGTTCCTCTCTCTGCAAGATAAACTGGAAAACGGCGAAGATCTGGAAGCGACCATCCGTCTGCGTGAAGAGATCTCCGAACAGTATCGCGCACTGGGCCAGATCAAAGAGATGGCAGCGAAATATGGCTGCGATATCTCCGGTCCGGCAACCACTGCTCAGGAAGCGGTTCAGTGGACCTACTTCGGCTACCTGGCCGCGGTGAAATCCCAGAACGGTGCAGCCATGTCCTTTGGCCGTGTCTCTACCTTCCTTGACGTTTACATCGAACGCGACCTGAAAGCCGGTAAAATCACCGAGCAGGACGCGCAGGAGATGATTGACCACCTGGTCATGAAACTGCGTATGGTTCGCTTCCTGCGTACCCCTGAGTATGATGAGCTGTTCTCCGGTGACCCGATCTGGGCAACCGAATCCATCGCCGGTATGGGCGTTGATGGCCGTACCCTGGTTACTAAAAACAGCTTCCGCTTCCTGAACACCCTGTACACCATGGGGCCGTCTCCGGAGCCGAACATCACCGTACTGTGGTCTGAAAAACTGCCGCTGGGCTTCAAAAAATACGCAGCGAAGGTCTCTATCGACACCTCTTCCCTGCAGTATGAAAACGATGACCTGATGCGTCCTGACTTCAACAACGACGACTACGCTATCGCTTGCTGCGTAAGCCCGATGGTTGTTGGTAAGCAAATGCAGTTCTTCGGCGCGCGTGCTAACCTGGCGAAAACCATGCTGTACGCTATCAACGGCGGCGTTGATGAAAAACTGAAAATGCAGGTGGGTCCGAAATCTGAACCGATCAAAGGCGATGTTCTGAACTTTGACGAAGTCATGGAGCGTATGGATCACTTCATGGACTGGCTGGCTAAGCAGTACGTGACTGCCCTGAACATCATCCACTACATGCACGACAAGTACAGCTACGAAGCTTCCCTGATGGCGCTGCACGACCGTGACGTTATCCGCACCATGGCCTGTGGTATCGCTGGCCTGTCCGTTGCGGCTGACTCCCTGTCCGCTATCAAATATGCGAAAGTAAAACCGATTCGTGATGAAGACGGTCTGGCGACTGACTTTGAAATCGAAGGTGAATACCCGCAGTTTGGTAACAACGATTCACGTGTTGATGACCTGGCGGTTGACCTGGTTGAACGTTTCATGAAGAAAATTCAGAAACTGACTACCTATCGCAACGCTATCCCGACCCAGTCCGTTCTGACCATCACTTCTAACGTCGTGTATGGTAAGAAAACCGGTAACACCCCGGACGGTCGTCGTGCTGGCGCGCCGTTTGGCCCAGGTGCTAACCCGATGCACGGTCGCGATCAGAAAGGTGCCGTTGCCTCTCTGACATCCGTGGCTAAACTGCCGTTCGCCTACGCTAAAGATGGTATCTCTTACACCTTCTCTATCGTTCCGAACGCGCTGGGTAAAGACGATGAAGTGCGTAAAACCAACCTGGCAGGCCTGATGGATGGTTACTTCCACCACGAGTCTTCCATCGAAGGCGGTCAGCACCTCAACGTGAACGTTATGAACCGTGAAATGCTGCTTGATGCGATGGAGCACCCGGAAAAATATCCGCAGCTGACCATCCGTGTTTCCGGTTACGCGGTACGTTTTAACTCCCTGACGAAAGAGCAGCAGCAGGACGTTATCACCCGTACCTTCACGCAAACCATGTAATGGTTGACTGAAAAAGCGTACAATAAAGGCTCCACGATCGTGGGGCCTTTTTAGTAAACGCGCCCTCTCCTTCGAGCCTGCTTTGCCAACTGTCCTGCCTCCGGGCCGCTGGCAAAACAGACTTAAACATAGCGGAAAGCTGTGCAAATACAGGCCCGGGACGGGCCATATCCGGAGAACCTCGCAATGTCAGTTATCGGTCGCATTCACTCCTTTGAATCCTGTGGCACAGTTGATGGCCCGGGGATCCGCTTTATCACCTTCTTTCAGGGCTGCCTGATGCGCTGCCTCTACTGCCACAACCGTGATACCTGGGATACCCACGGCGGCAAAGAGGTTACCGTTGAAGAGCTGATGAAAGAGGTCGTGACCTATCGCCACTTTATGAACGCGTCCGGCGGCGGCGTAACGGCCTCCGGCGGCGAGGCTATCCTGCAGGCCGAGTTTGTGCGCGACTGGTTCCGCGCCTGCCATCAGGAAGGCATTCACACCTGTCTGGACACTAACGGCTTTGTTCGCCGCTACGATCCGGTGATCGACGAGCTGCTGGAGGTTACCGATCTGGTGATGCTCGATCTCAAGCAGATGAATGATGAGATTCACCAGAATCTGGTCGGCGTCTCTAACCACCGTACGCTGGAGTTCGCCCAGTATCTGTCGAAGAAGAACATTAAGGTCTGGATCCGCTATGTGGTGGTGCCGGGCTGGTCAGACGACGACGACTCTGCGCATCGCCTGGGTGAGTTTACCCGCGATATGGGCAACGTTGAGAAGATTGAGCTGCTGCCCTATCACGAGCTGGGCAAGCACAAATGGGTTGCGATGGGCGAAGAGTACAAGCTTGATGGTATCCATCCGCCGAAGAAAGAGACCATGGATCGCGTGAAAGGCATTCTGGAGCAGTACGGTCACAAGGTCATGTATTAATAAAAAGCCCGGTCTGAACCGGGCTTTTTTATATCAGGCGTGTGCCACAGGCGTCGGATGCTGGCCCGCTTTGCGCAGCAGCATCATCAGGTAAATAAACGACACGCTGGCGATCATCACAAAGAGCAGGTTGTCGGAGTAGTTCTGCATCAGCATTGAGGTCAGGGTCGGCCCCAGCAGGCTGCCGACGGTGTAGCTCAGCAGCAAAGCCTGGTTCATCGCCACCAGCTGATGCGGCTCAACCTTCTCACAGGCCCATGCCATGGCTACCGGGTAGAGCGTAAAGCCCGCCGCACCGAGCACGAACAGCGCCGGAGCCATCGCGGCGTTGCCCAGCATCGCCAGACAGCCGACGATCACCACAAACACCTGCACGCGCAGCACCAGCAGGCGGCCAAAGCGATCCGCCAGCTTGCCCACCGGCCACTGGCCGAAAATACCGGCGCTGATCAGCACCGCCATCCAGAAACCAATTCCGGCATCGCTCACCCCATGATGGTTCAGCCACAGCGGCATCAGACCATACAGCGAGCCAAGAATAATACCCGAGATAACGCAGCCGTTAACGCCCAGACGCGCCTGACGCAGGCGCAGCATCGGCCACATTGTCGTCGCCTCCTGATGCTCGCTATGCTCGTTCACAATACGGGTGAAGAGCAGCGGCAGGATCGCAGCCAGGATCAGCCCGGTAACCCACGGCATAACCTGCATCAGCCCGGTTGGCAGCTTGCTGACCATCAGCTGGCCCAGCACCGTACCCACGTAGTAGATCATCATATAGGCAGCCAGCAGGCGGCCACGGTTGCGCGAGGTGCCGCTGCACATCAGGCCGCTCTCAACCACCACCCAGATCATGGCACAGCCGACGCCAGCCACGAAGCGCCATACCATCCAGCTCCAGAAGCCCACCATCAGCCCCATTCCCACGCAGCCTGTAGCAAAAATCAGCGAGGCGATGTAGTAGCTGCGGTTGAAACCGAAGCGTTTGATCAGGCGACCGCAGAGCAGCGTGCCGACCAGGTTACCGGTGAAAAAGGCGGAGCCAACCATACCTACCTGCCATGTCGGCAAGTTTTCATGGGCGAGCCAAAGCGGCACGAGCGTGTTTAGCGTCGCGATCGACAGGGTCAACAACAACAGGCCACAGAGCAGCAGTAGCACCGGGCGGGTATAGATAGGCATGGATATAAACCGTGAGGAAGTTCTGATTTCGAGCGCATCATGCCACCGGCAAAAACATTGTCAATCAGCCTGAATGGCCGCAGCAGGTGCTTTTTGAGAGATCGATTTGAAATACTGATTATCCGCTGAGTCATGTCACGCGGACTGTAATTCAACCCGTTGTTTTAATGATAGATAGTAAAAAATCCCACGCTGCGCTTAGTTGAAAAATTTCATGGTTCTCGCAGCACTTTTTTCGCTCTGTTTGTTAGCTATCAGACATAAAAAAAGCGCCCGCAGGCGCTTTTTCAATTCCGGCGTATCGATTAACCGATATATTCCAGACCTTTCATGTACGGACGCAGCACCGCAGGGATCTCGATGCGGCCATCAGCCTGCTGGTAGTTCTCCAGCACAGCGACCAGCGTACGCCCTACTGCCAGACCAGAGCCGTTCAGGGTATGCACCAGACGGGTTTTCTTGTCGGCTTTGCTACGGCAGCGAGCCTGCATGCGGCGCGCCTGGAAATCCCAGCAGTTAGAGCAGGAGGAGATTTCACGGTAGGTATCCTGCGCCGGTAGCCACACTTCCAGATCGTAGGTTTTGCGCGCGCCGAAGCCCATGTCACCGCTGCACAGCAGCACTTTACGGTACGGCAGGCCTAACAGCTGCAGCACCTTCTCAGCGTGACCGGTCATCTCTTCCAGCGCATCCATGGAGTCTTCCGGTCGCACGATCTGCACCATCTCAACTTTATCAAACTGGTGCATACGGATCAGGCCGCGGGTGTCACGTCCGTAAGAGCCCGCTTCTGAGCGGAAGCACGGCGTATGGGCCGTCATCTTCAGCGGCAGCGCCTCTTCTTCGAGGATCTCATCACGCACGAGGTTGGTCAGCGGCACTTCCGCCGTTGGGATCAGCGAATAGTTGCTGCTCTCTGCCTCTTCGTCCAGAGGACGCGTATGGAAGAGATCGCCACCGAATTTAGGCAGCTGGCCGGTACCGTACAGCGTGTCCTGGTTGACCAGGTACGGCACATAGTTCTCGATATAGCCGTGCTGTTCAGTATGCAGATCGATCATGAACTGGCTCAGGGCGCGGTGCAGACGGGCAATCTGCCCCTGCATCACCACAAAGCGGGAGCCGGTCAGCTTCACCGCCGCGGCGAAGTCGAGGCCTTTAGCCATCTCGCCCAGCGTGACGTGATCGCGGACGTCAAAATCAAACTTACGTGGCTCACCCCAGCGGCTCACTTCCACGTTTTCGCTGTCGTCTTTACCGAGCGGCACACAGTCGTCCGGCAGGTTCGGCAGGGTCAGGGCGATGTCACGGATCTCCGCCAGCAGCGTTTCAAGCTCGGCTTTAGCGGCATCCAGCTCTTCGCCCAGCTTGTTCACTTCCAGACGTAACGGCTCAATGTCTTCCCCACGCGCTTTCGCCTGGCCAATGGATTTCGATCGCGAGTTACGTTCCGCCTGCAGGTTTTCCGTGTCGACCTGCAAAACTTTACGACGCTCTTCAAGAGCGCGCAGTTTATCTACATCCAGCTTAAAGCCCCGGCGTGCCAGTTTTTCTGCGACTGCGTCTGGCTCGGTACGCAGCAGATTGGGATCGAGCATGCTTATCCTGTGCTTATCGAATTGATATTAGAGGGAGTGGCCGCAGACGCAGCCACAAGAATTCACAGGTAACCTTACCGCAACGCCTCAATTAGCGATAGCGTTTTGTGGGGCTTTTATTGTCCTGATCGGCCAGCCAGGCGAGCTTTTCGCCAATCTTACCCTCAAGACCTCTGCTGGTGGGATGATAATAGCGCGTTTGTGCTATTTCAGGCGGGAAGTAGTCTTCACCTGCTGCATAGGCGTTAGGCTCATCGTGGGCATAGCGATACTGCTGGCCGTAGCCCATCTCCTTCATCAGCTTGGTTGGCGCATTGCGAAGGTGATCGGGTACGTCATAGTCCGGCTTGTCGCGGGCATCGGCCATCGCCGCTTTAAAGGCGGTGTAGACGGCGTTGCTTTTTGGCGCGCAGGCAAGGTAGACAATCGCCTGAGCGATAGCGCGCTCCCCTTCTGCTGGCCCGACGCGGGTAAAACAGTCCCAGGCCGAGAGCGCAACCTGCATCGCACGAGGATCGGCGTTGCCGACATCCTCAGAGGCGATTGCCAGGCAGCGGCGCGCAACGTAGAGCGGGTCGCCCCCGGCGGTAATAATGCGGGCATACCAGTAGAGGGCGGCATCCGGCGCGCTGCCGCGTACGGATTTATGCAGGGCCGAGATGAGATCGTAGAAGCGATCGCCTTTGTTATCGAAGCGCGCGCTGCGCTCCCCGGCAATCTCCGTGAGCAGCTCAGGCTTCAGCACCCGCTTGCCGCTCTCGTCGACCTCGGCCATGTCGGCCATCATCTCCAGGGTGTTAAGGGCGCGCCTGGCATCACCGTTGACCAGCTGGGCGATAGCCAGCCGGGTCTCATCCGGCAGGACGATATTCTGTCCGCCGTAGCCGCGAGCTTTATCGCTGATAGCCTGATCCAGCACCAGCTCAATATCCTCAACGGAGAGGGATTTCAGCAGATAGACGCGGGCGCGGGAGAGCAGCGCCGAGTTAAGTTCGAACGAGGGGTTTTCGGTGGTAGCGCCGATAAAGGTAATGGTGCCGTCTTCAATGTGCGGCAGGAAAGCATCCTGCTGGCTTTTATTGAAGCGATGGACTTCGTCCACAAACAGAATGGTGCGGCGACCGGCGTTACGCCGCTGACGTGCACGCTCGATGGCCTCGCGGATCTCTTTCACCCCGGAGGTGACCGCCGAGATACGCTCAACGTCGGCGTTGGCATAGTGAGCAATCACCTCAGCAAGGGTCGTCTTGCCGGTTCCAGGCGGCCCCCAGAGGATCATTGAGTGCAGATGCCCGGCCTCGATAGCGCGCGGCAGCGGCTTACCGGGCGCCAGCAGATGCTGCTGCCCGATGTACTGCGCTAAGTTTTCTGGCCGCATACGGGCGGCCAGAGGTTGAAACGCGTTGTCTGAAAAATCGA
Organism: Pseudescherichia vulneris NBRC 102420; assembly: GCF_000759795.1. GTDB lineage: Bacteria > Pseudomonadota > Gammaproteobacteria > Enterobacterales > Enterobacteriaceae > Pseudescherichia > Pseudescherichia vulneris. The sequence continues at coordinate 43,159 of NZ_BBMZ01000014.1, read as the reverse complement.
GCGATAGATTGCTCACTCAGGCCTCTACTTGCGTTGATCGTCCACCGTTACGCCCTGCGGCGGGGTAAAGGTAAATTTAGAGGGATCCACAGCGCCATTCTGCTGAGACTGCAGCTGATAAAGGCTGCGCTGATCGTCCTGCTCAACGGCGCTGAACTGATTAATGGTACCGTTCTGGCTCACGTTAATGGTGAACTGCTTCAGGTTACCATTTTTGCTTTTCGGCGTGAGCACGAAGTCGTTACCGGTTTGCTTGATGTTGTACTGCTGCCAGTCGCTGGTCTGGTTACGGGCAATCAGCATGAACGGCGTGTTGCTGGTCGCCGAGCTGAGATTGGTGGCCGTCGCCTGCTCAACGAACGGGTTATAGAACCACAGGGTTTTGCCGTCGGAGACCAGGATACTTTCATCCGGCTGCGTCATATGCCAGTTAAACAGGTTCGGGCGCTTGACCCATAAATCCCCCTGACCTTCCTGCACTGCCGCGCCGCTGCCGTCGGTCACTTTTTGCGTGAAGCTGGCATGGAAGCTGCTCACCTTATCGAGGCGGCTTTTCAGATCGCTGGCTGCATCAGCCCAGACGCTGCTGGCTACCAGAGAAGAGAGTAATGCACAGGTCATTGCGATTTTTTTCATTGTTATTCCTTTAGCTACGTCTGCTACGTCACTCCCGATCCGGGAGAACCTCTGACACTCATTGCAGGCTAAACCGGCAAAGAGTGAAAGAGGAAAAAGCTGATTTTTGACGAATTTACCCAAATTTGCACTTGGAAGCGCTACTCGAACGGCGGCGGAGCCAGCACCTCACGGTTACCGTTGTGGCCCGCCTCGCTGACGATGCCCTGGGCTTCCATCTGCTCGATAATACGCGCCGCGCGGTTGTAACCGATGCGGAATTGACGTTGCACGCCAGAGATCGAGGCCTTGCGCTTCTCGGTCACAAAGTTGACCGCCTGGTCGAACAGCGGATCCAGCTCTTCACCGGAATCCAGGCCGCCACCGCCGCTTTCGCTTTCGCTGTCGGAGGTGATCCCCTCGACATACTGCGGACGACCGCGCGCTTTCCAGTCCTGCACTACGGCGTGCACCTCTTCGTCACGGACAAAGGCACCATGCACGCGCACCGGCGCAGAGGAGGAGTTAGGCCCGGAGTAGAGCATATCCCCCATGCCCAGCAGCGACTCCGCGCCGCCCTGATCGAGAATGGTGCGGGAGTCAATTTTGCTCGATACGGTAAAGGCGATGCGCGTCGGGATGTTGGCCTTGATAAGGCCGGTGATCACATCCACCGACGGACGCTGGGTAGCCAGTACCAGGTGAATACCGGCCGCACGCGCCTTCTGTGCCAGGCGAGCGATGAGCTCTTCAACTTTTTTACCTACCGTCATCATCAGGTCGGCAAATTCGTCCACCAGCACAACGATGTACGGCAGCTTCTCCAGAACCGGATGGGTGGCGTCCATGCTGTCGCCCGGCTTCCAGTACGGATCCGGGATCGGCCGGCCCATGCGTGCAGCTTCCGCGATCTTCTCGTTGTAGCCTGCAAGGTTACGCACGCCGAGCGCGGACATCAGCTTGTAGCGACGCTCCATTTCGTTGACGCTCCAGCGCAGGGCGTTGGCGGCGTCCTTCATGTCGGTCACCACCTCGGTCAACAGGTGTGGAATACCTTCGTAGACCGACAGCTCCAGCATTTTCGGGTCGATCATGATGAACTTCACCTCTTCCGGCGAAGCTTTGTAGAGCATGCTGAGGATCATGGCGTTGACCCCCACCGATTTACCCGAGCCGGTGGTCCCCGCGACCAGCAGGTGTGGCATTTTCGCCAGGTCGGCAATCACCGGATCGCCCGCGATATCTTTCCCCAGCACCACGGTCAGCGGTGACGGGCTCTCACGGAACTTGGCGCAGTCCAGCACCTCACGCAGGTAGACGGTCTGACGTTTTTTATTCGGCAGCTCAAGGCCCACGTAAGGCTTACCGGGGATCACTTCCACGACGCGGACGGCCACCGTTGACAGGGAACGGGCCAGATCGCGGGAGAGGTTAGAGATACGCGCCGCTTTCACGCCCGGCGCAAGGTTAAGCTCAAAGCGAGTGATCACTGGCCCCGGCGAGTAGTTCACCACGTCAGCCTTGATGCGGAAATCATTCAGGCGAGCTTCAACCAGGCGCGCCATCTGCTCCAGAGCAAAGGTATCTACCGGTTCCACTTCCGACGGCGGCTGGGTCAGGAGATCCAGCGACGGCAGCGGCGTTGTCGGGCGCTGCGCTGGGCGGCTGTCGCCGTTACGCATCAGCAGCGGATGGATCAGGCTGTCCTGCGGGGCTGGCTGCGGCGCGACGGGCGCGGCGACGGGCTGCTGCACAGGCTGATACTGCTGCTGTGGCTGTACCGGCGCAGGCGCGACAGGCTGCTGGTAGTGCTGCTGTACTGGCGCAGGGGCCGCAGGCTGCTGATAGTGCGGCTGCTGTGGCTGTACCGGCGCGGGTGCAACAGGTTGCTGATAGTGCTGCTGTGGCTGCTGCACAGGCGCCGACGGCTGAACAGGCTCTTCCGGCGGTAGCGTAAAGAGCGGCTCGCTCGGGCCATCGTCTACCAGCGCTTTCATTGGCGAAAACTCAAAATCGGCCAGCGAGAACGGATTTGCCGACGGCGGCTGTTCGGCTGAATAGCGCTGCTGCTGCGAGGCGGCGAACTGGCGGGCCAGCTCCGCTTCGGCGGCATCGTTCTCATCGTCCTGCCATGCATCATCATGCCCTGTATCAGCGCGTACTTCATGCTGATACTCTTCCCCATAGCGTGACTGCTGGGAAGCGGCAAACTGGCGAGCCAGTTCGTCCTGATGCAGCGTATCCGCCTCGTCATCGCTAAACGGATCGGGCTGCTGCTGCTCGGCTTCACGGGCGGCACGCTCCTCAGCGATACGCTCCTCAGCGATACGCTGCGAAGGAAGCTTAATGCCGTAGGAGGCCAGCTCGCGGCGGGTTGGCACGCGGACTCGGTTCGGACGCGGCAGCTGCGGGCCAATACCCTCTTTCACCTGCGGACGCGGCGCACCGCCGTCGGCCAGGCCGAACGCAGGTGCCGCAGCGGCGGACGCGGCAACGGCAGTGGCTGCGGCCTGCTTGACATCGGGCACGGCTGGCGCAAAGGTCGGCTCTGCAACCGGTGGCGGCGTCACAGGCGCGGCGGGTGCGGGAACAAACGGCTCTGGCGCAGCGGGTTCGGGAACCGGCTGATACCAGGCAGCAAGCTGCTCGCGTTCGCGGGCGCGTCGCTCTTCAACCTCTTCAAAATAGTAGAGCGGCGGACGGGTATGCTTAACCTCTTCCTCTGGCTCTGGTTCCGGCTCTGGCACGGCTACAGCAGGCTCTGGCATCGGTGCGGGCGCAGCGGCGACGGGCTCCTGCTGCCAGACGGGCTCAGGTGACCAAATGGGCTCCGGCTGCGGCGCAACGCTGGCAACGTGCATCTCGGGTGAGTTCTGCGCCTGCATCGGCGGAACATAGTGTTGCTGCGGCTCTGCTGGGGCAGGCTGCCACTGGCTTTCAGGAGCAGGCTCAGAGAAGGTAGCAGCGGCCGGGATGGGGGCCGTCTGCATAACCGGCGGCGTAGGCATGACCGGCTGCGATGGCGCAATGTGCGCCTGGGCATCGGCGGTAGCCAGCGCGGCGGCGGCAAGCGGCTCTGCTATGCTCGGGCCATTCAGCAGCGGATCGTACTCATCATACTGCTCGCCCTGGGTAGCACGGTGGCCAGAGAAGAGCACGTCGTTAGGATCGGCGGCGACGCCACGGGCGCTGTACTGCACCTCTTCCTCATCGTCCATGCGCCTGCCCGAGAACAGCGCTGCATCGGTTTTACGGCCGAGCGGGTTGGCAAACTTCTCTGCCACACGCTTACGGCGGGCGAGAACGCCACGCATAATGCGGGTACGGCGAGACTCGCGTCGTTGCGCGGCTGGCTCGTCATCGTACTCCTCTTCGTCCTCGTACTCTTCGTCATCGACCCAGGTATCATCCCGACGGGTACGGTTGCTGGCGAAGGTGAGAATATTGAGCAGCACGCTGCCGATCTTCTCGGCGATGCTAACCCATGACCAGCCGGTAAACAGCGTCAGCCCGGCAGCCCAGACGCAGAGCAGCGCGATGGTGCCTCCGCTGCTGTGCAGCAGCGGCATCATGGTGGTGCTCAGCAGGCTGCCAATCACCCCGCCAGAGGCAAAATACCAGATGTCGTCGGCGTTGATGGCGGCCAGCCCGCAGGAGGTCAGGATCAGCGCCAGAACGCCAATCAAACGCAGCGAGACGGCAAAGTAGTCGATATAGTCTTCGTTGGCACGGTGCCGCCAGGCAAACCAGCAGCCGCCGACTATCATCACCGGGATGGTATAGGCCATGACGCCAAAGATGAAAAATAGCGTATCGGCAAGCCACGCGCCCGGCGCGCCACCCAGATTATGGATAGGCTCATGCCATGCGGTTTGTGACCAGCTGGGATCGGAGGGGTTGAAGCTGAGCAGTGCGGCCATCAGCCAGACTGCAAACAGGGCGACAAGTATCAGTAACGCCTCAAGGAGCCGGCGTCCGCTGCTTAACTTGCTTAATGTGACTTCTTTGTCTTCAGTATATTCCTGGCTCAAGAAAGGCTCTCCAGGTCCTTGATGCTAAAACGGAGAACAGTGTCAGGTTGCCCTGACACTGCTGCTGTATGGATTACCAGGAGTGTAATCAAACTGCGTCGATTTTGCACCTGTTCCGTGTTAGCGGGTTTTAATCACCAGACGATTGCTCTGTTTGACCTCTTCCATTACCACGTAGGTACGCGTGTCGTTGACGCCCGGCAGACGCAGCAGGGTTTCACCCAGCAGTTTGCGGTAGGCCGACATATCCGGCACGCGGGTTTTCAACAGGTAGTCGAAATCACCGGAGACCAGATGACACTCTTGAATTTCTTCAAGTTTTTGCACTGCGGCGTTAAATTGCTCAAACACATCCGGCGCGCCGCGATTCAGAGTAATCTCAACAAATACCAGAAGTGATGCATCCAGATAATGCGGGTTCAGCAGTGCGGTATAGCCCTGAATGAAACCCTGTCTTTCCAGTCGGCGCACGCGCTCAAGGCACGGCGTCGGAGAAAGTCCCACTCGCTTTGAAAGCTCGACATTTGAGATCCGCCCATCCTTCTGCAATTCATTCAGAATGTTACGATCGATGCGGTCGAGATCTTTGCCAGGGCGCTTTTTGCTATCTACCATTATTATTGTCTCTCTGTATTCCTTCCCTACTCCTGTCTTGACCCTGTGCACTTCACTGTTCAGAGTCTTTGCCCGTCGCTATACATTCCGCATTATCATTATTTGCGCGGAGCATCACGGGGCCTGCATTAAGAAGACGGTTGCCAGCCGCAGCCAGAGAGATTGCACAGAGAGTCTGTCCACGCCCTGTACTATTTCACTGGCCCTGTTAAGCGCATCTTTATGCGTGATTTTGTCCCACGCGTGAAACGCTGCTCTTGTCTTCTTCGAATGTTTTCGCAAATGCGCAGCGGATTGTCAAAGTAAAACATCGTTTTTTAGTACAACATGCCAGATATTCATCATCGACCCACCCTAAACCTCATGTAATCTTCTTATAACACTACCAATTTCAGTAGATTTTGTTATAGCCGTAGAGAGTAAAAGGGTCTACGCCATTGGCCGCGCCTATTGCACATATCGTTAACAAAACCGTCATGCTCTTTTTTTACCGCCGTAAATTCCCTACAATCCTGCCCATTGTCTGCCAACAGCAGTCTCTGCCACCAACAATGGGGATCTCATGGGCACAGCTAAACATTCTAAGCTGCTTATTCTTGGTTCTGGACCTGCCGGCTACACCGCTGCGGTCTATGCCGCACGCGCTAACCTTCAGCCGGTACTGATTACCGGTATGGAAAAAGGCGGCCAGCTGACTACCACCACCGAAGTGGAAAACTGGCCGGGCGACCCGCACGATCTGACGGGGCCGCTGCTGATGGAGCGTATGCACGAGCACGCTGCGAAGTTTGAGACCGAAATTCTGTTTGACCACATCAGCAAGGTCGATCTGCAGAACCGTCCGTTCCGCCTGACTGGCGACAGCGGCGAGTACACCTGCGATGCGCTGATCGTGGCGACCGGTGCGTCTGCCCGCTACCTGGGCCTGCCTTCTGAAGAGGCGTTCAAAGGCCGCGGCGTCTCCGCCTGCGCCACCTGCGACGGTTTCTTCTACCGTAACCAGAAAGTCGCGGTTATCGGCGGCGGCAACACGGCGGTTGAGGAAGCGCTCTACCTGGCGAACATCGCCTCTGAGGTGCACCTGATCCACCGCCGCGACACCTTCCGCGCGGAGAAGATCCTCATCAAACGCCTGATGGACAAAGTGGCAAGCGGCAACATCGTGCTGCACACCCATCGTACCCTGGAAGAGGTGACCGGCGACCAGATGGGCGTGAGCGGCCTGCGCCTGCGTGATACGCAGAATGCTGACAACGTCGAGTCGTTAGAGGTTGCGGGCCTGTTTGTCGCTATCGGCCACAGCCCGAACACGGCGATTTTTGACGGCCAGCTGGAGCTGGAAAACGGCTACATCAAGGTGCAGTCCGGTATTCACGGCAATGCCACCCAGACCAGCATCCCAGGCGTATTCGCTGCGGGCGACGTTATGGATCACATCTACCGTCAGGCGATCACCTCTGCGGGCACCGGCTGCATGGCCGCGCTTGATGCAGAGCGTTATCTCGACGGGCTGGCTGAACTCTCTAAATAATCTTTACAAGTCAGTAACAAAGGTAAAAAAGGCGACTATGAGTCGCCTTTATTTTTGTCCCGTTGTAACATTGCGCAGCTCAAAAATCTGACAAGCCACCTGCTAAGCGCGCAATGAATAAAACCCGTCAACAAGAATTAACCCGCTGGTTAAAACAGCAAAGTATTTTCTCCCGCCGTTGGCTGCTGGCGTCACGCCTGCTCGGTCTGGCGAGCGGTCTGCTGATTGTTGCCCAGGCCTGGCTGCTGGCGCGCATTCTCAACCACCTGATCATGGAAAATATCCCGCGCGAGGCGCTGCTGCTGCCGTTCGTGCAGCTGGTGCTGGTGTTCGTCCTGCGCGCCTGGGTGGTCTGGCTGCGCGAGCGCGTCGGCTTTCACGCAGGCCTGCACATCCGGTATGAGATCCGCCGCCAGGTGCTCGACCGCCTGCAGCAGGCGGGGCCAGCATGGATCCAGGGGCGACCGGCGGGCAGCTGGGCCACGCTGATCCTTGAGCAGATTGACGATATGCACGACTACTACGCCCGCTATCTGCCGCAGATGGCGCTGGCGGTGAGCGTGCCGCTGCTGATCGTGATTGTCATCTTCCCCTTTAACTGGGTTGCGGCGCTGATCCTGTTGGCTACGGCCCCGCTGATCCCTACCTTTATGGCGATGGTGGGCATGGGCGCGGCCGATGCTAATCGCCGCAACTTCAAGGCGCTGGCCCGCCTGAGTGGTCACTTTCTCGATCGCCTGCGTGGTATGGAGACGCTGCGCATTTTTGGGCGCGGCACGGCAGAGACGGACAATATCCGTAAAGCGTCGGAAGATTTTCGCAGCCGCACCATGGAAGTGCTGCGCCTGGCGTTTCTCTCCTCCGGCGTGCTGGAGTTCTTCACCTCGCTCTCCATTGCGCTGGTAGCGGTGTACTTTGGCTTCTCCTATCTTGGCGAGCTGAACTTCGGCCACTATGGCACCGGCGTAACGCTGTTCTCTGGTTTCCTGGCCCTGATCCTGGCCCCGGAGTTTTTCCAGCCGCTGCGCGATCTAGGCACCTTCTACCATGCGAAAGCGCAGGCCGTCGGCGCGGCGGATAGCCTGAAAACCTTCCTGGAGACACCGCTCGCTCATCCAGAGCGTGGCGAAGCCGTGCCGGACGATAGCAACGGCATCGGTCTCTGCGCCCGCGATCTCTGGATCACCTCCCCTGAAGGTGCGGTGCTGGCCGGTCCGCTCAACTTTACTCTGCCCGCAGGCCAGCGCGTGGTGCTGGTGGGTCAGAGCGGCTCGGGTAAAAGTTCGCTTATCAATACCCTCTCCGGCTTCCTCTCCTACCGGGGGTCATTGCAGATTAACGGCACCGAACTGCGCGATCTTAACCCTGAGGCCTGGCGTCAGCGCCTGAGCTGGGTGGGGCAAAACCCGCAGCTTCCGGCGGCCACGCTGCGTGAAAACGTGCTGCTGGCCCGGCCCGATGCCAGCGATGCGGAGCTTAACGCCGCCCTGGATAGCGCCTGGGTCAGTGAATTCCTGCCGCTGCTGCCGCAGGGGATCGACACGCCGGTGGGCGATCAGGCCGCACGTCTCTCGGTCGGCCAGGCTCAGCGGGTGGCGGTGGCTCGCGCCCTGCTTAATCCTTGCCAGCTGCTGCTGCTGGATGAGCCTGCCGCCAGCCTGGATGCGCACAGCGAACAGCGCGTGATGCAAGCATTAAACGCCGCCTCCCTGCGCCAGACCACGCTGATGGTCACTCACCAGCTGGAGGGGCTTGCCGACTGGGATGCCGTCTGGGTCATGCAGGATGGATCGATTGTTGAGCAGGGTACCTTTGCCGAGCTCTCCGCCGCCAACGGGGCCTTTGCTGCCCTGCTCGCTCATCGTCAGGAGGAGATTTAAATGCGCGCGCTTATCCCTTTTCTTGCGCTCTATAAGCGCCATATATGGCTGCTGACGCTCGGCGTGGTGCTGGCGATCGTTACCCTGCTGGCGAGCATTGGCCTGATCACCCTCTCAGGCTGGTTCCTCTCCGCCTCGGCGGTGGTTGGCGTGAGCGGGCTATACAGCTTCAACTACATGCTCCCCGCCGCCGGGGTGCGCGGCGCGGCAATTACCCGTACGGCAGGACGCTACTTTGAACGGCTGGTAAGCCACGATGCGACCTTCCGGGTGCTTCAACACCTGCGCGTCTCGACCTTCAGCAAGCTGCTGCCGCTCTCCCCCGCCGGGCTGGCGCGCTTTCGCCAGGGCGATCTGCTTAACCGCATCGTGGCGGACGTGGATACCCTGGACCATCTCTACCTGCGGGTGATCTCCCCGCTGGTGGGGGCGCTGGTGACCATTGTGGTAGTGACGATTGGCCTGAGCATTCTGGATGCCACCCTGGCCCTGACCCTTGGCGGCATTATGCTGCTGACGCTGCTGCTGCTCCCGCCCCTGTTCTATCGTGCTGGTAAACCCACCGGCGAGAAGCTGACTACCCTGCGCGGCGAGTATCGTCAGCAGGTAACGAGCTGGCTGCAGGGCCAGGCGGAGCTGACGATCTTCGGCGCAAGCGAACGCTATCGGGCGCAGATGGAGAACACCGAGCTGAGCTGGCACGATGCCCAGCGCCGTCAGTCAGAGCTTACCGCGCTGTCGCAGGCGGTGATGCTACTGATCAACGCCGTCGCCGTCCTCGCCATGCTGTGGCTCGCGGCGGGTGGCGTTGGGGGCGATACCCAGCCGGGGGCGCTGATTGCGCTGTTTGTCTTCTGCGCGCTGGCCGCCTTTGAGGCGCTGGCCCCGGTGACGGGGGCATTTCAGCACCTGGGGCAGGTCATTGCCTCGGCGGTGCGGATCACGCAGATTACCCAGCATCCGCCGGAGGTGCGCTTCAGTGAAAATTCCACGCCGCCGCCTGCCCAGGTAGCGCTAGCTCTGAATAACGTTAGCTTTAGCTACGCCCAGCAGCCGCAAAAGGCGCTGGACGACCTCTCATTACAGATCAACGCCGGGGAACACGTTGCCATTCTGGGGCGCACCGGCTGCGGTAAATCCACGTTGCTGCAGCTGCTGACGCGCGCCTGGGATCCTGTTGCAGGCGAGATAGCCCTTAACGGCCAGCCGCTGGCGTCCCTGAGCGAATCCGCTCTGCGGGCAACGATCGGCGTCGTGCCCCAGCGCGTGCACCTGTTTAGCGCCACCCTGCGGGATAACCTGCTGCTGGCCTCGCCGCAGGCGACGGATGACGCCCTCACGGCGGTGCTCACGCAGGTGGGGCTGGAGAAGCTGCTGGACGACAGCGGGCTAAACAGCTGGCTCGGCGAAGGTGGCCGTCAGCTCTCCGGCGGCGAGCTGCGGCGGCTGGCGGTAGCACGCGCGCTGCTGCATGATGCACCACTGCTGCTGCTGGACGAGCCTACCGAAGGGCTGGATGCGACCACCGAGAGTCAAATTCTTGATTTACTTGAGCGAGTTACCCAAGGTAAAACCGTGCTGATGGTGACCCACCGCCTGCGTGGATTATCGCGTTTCGATCGCATTATTGTGATGGACAATGGTCAAATAATTGAGCAAGGTAATCACACAGCGTTACTGGCCAAACAGGGTCGTTATTACCAGTTTAAGCAACGGCTGTAGAGGAGTGACCAGGCACGGGTGCCTGGTTCTATGGATTAACTATTGTTGCGTTGCGGAGCGTTGTCGCTATGCGCCTGGTTCAGCTATCTCATCACTCTCTTGCGTTTCCCTCCCCTGAGGGCGCGCTGCGTGAACCCAATGGACTGCTGGCGCTGGGAGGCGATCTCAGTCCGGCTCGCCTGCTGATGGCCTATCAGCGAGGCATTTTCCCCTGGTTTTCTCCCGGCGATCCGATCCTCTGGTGGTCCCCCGATCCCCGGGCGGTACTGTGGCCTGCTCACTACCACGTTAGCCGCAGCATGAAGCGCTTTCATAAAAACTCGCCCTACCGCGTGACGCTGAACCACGATTTTAGCCGGGTGATCGACGGCTGCGCTGCTGACCGCAATGAAGGGACCTGGATCACCCCCGCCGTGGTGCTGGCCTATCTGCGTCTGCACGAGCTGGGCCATGCTCATTCGATTGAGGTCTGGGAGGGAGATGAGCTGGTTGGCGGCATGTACGGCGTTGCTCAGGGGGCGCTGTTCTGCGGTGAATCGATGTTCAGCCGCCGGGTCAACGCCTCGAAAACCGCTCTGCTGGTGTTCTGCGCGGAGTTCTTGCGTCAGGGGGGTGAGCTGATCGACTGTCAGGTGTTGAACGAGCATACTGCCTCGCTGGGCGTGGGTGAAATGCCGCGTCGGGAGTACCTGCAGCATCTGGAGCGCCTGCGTCACCAGCCGCTTTCTCCACGCTGCTGGCTGCCGCGCACCTTATTTACGCCAGGTCTGTGAATGTTTTCGGCATATTTTCTTTCAGAGTGCTATAATAGCGGCGCAGAGTAGCTTCTGCCTGTTGCCCCGCCGCCGCTTGGGAATAGCTCGAATCAGGTAACGCCCATCGTTTATCTTATCGCTCCCCTTTAGGTTTGCGCGTTTTGCGCCGCTTCGCTGGCGCGAGGGTAATACGCCAAGGTTACTTTGCTGCGTTTTATCAGCACAAATCTTTACTTAACAGACGAACTTCGGCATTATCTTGCCGGTTCAAAAATTTTGGTAGTGATACCCCCGAGGACTAGATGGCCAAAGAAGACAATATTGAAATGCAGGGTACCGTACTTGATACGTTGCCTAATACCATGTTTCGCGTAGAACTGGAAAACGGTCACGTGGTAACTGCGCATATCTCCGGTAAAATGCGTAAAAACTATATCCGCATTCTGACGGGCGACAAAGTGACTGTTGAGCTGACCCCGTACGACCTGAGCAAAGGCCGCATTGTCTTCCGTAGTCGCTAATCGCATCGCTGCTGTGCGGTAATTGCACAGATTATGAATAGTAAAAGGCCGGGAATTATCCCGGCCTTTTTTATTGCTGTTATATCCAGTGGCACATGGTCCTTCGTAGGCCGGATAAGGCCATAGCCGCCATCCGGCATTGCGGACCGCCGGGCGGCGCTGCGCTTGCCCGGCCTACGGTTCAGCCTCTGGATAGTAAAAGGCCGGGAATTATCCCGGCCTTTTTATTGGCGTGAGTGAGAGATTAATGCGCCGCTTCCGGCTTGTGCTTCTGCGCACCCTGGAAGCCGTAAACCAGCTCGTTTTTCTCTGTATCCAGCTCGACCGTGACCTGGCCACCATCTACCAGCGAACCAAACAGCAGCTCGTTGGCCAGCGGTTTTTTCAGGTTGTCCTGAATGACGCGTGCCATTGGACGTGCACCCATGGCGCGATCGTAGCCCTTCTCTGCCAGCCAGTCGCGTGCTTCCTGACTGACCTCCAGCGAGACGCCTTTCTGATCCAGCTGCACCTGAAGCTCGACGATAAACTTATCCACCACCTGATGAATAACCTCGGTAGAGAGGTGATCGAACCAGATAATGTTGTCGAGACGGTTACGGAACTCCGGCGTAAAGATCTTCTTGATCTCTTCCATCGCATCGGTGCTGTTGTCCTGATGGATCAGGCCGATGGATTTGCGCTCGGTTTCACGTACCCCGGCGTTGGTGGTCATCACCAGCACCACGTTACGGAAGTCCGCCTTGCGCCCGTTGTTATCGGTCAGCGTACCGTTATCCATCACCTGCAGCAGCAGGTTAAAGACGTCCGGGTGCGCCTTCTCGATCTCATCGAGCAGCAGTACCGCATGCGGATGTTTGATCACCGCGTCCGTTAACAGCCCGCCCTGATCGAAGCCAACGTATCCCGGAGGTGCACCAATCAGGCGGCTCACGGTATGACGCTCCATATACTCGGACATATCAAAGCGCAGCAGCTCAATCCCCAGCGCTTTGGAGAGCTGAACCGTGACTTCGGTTTTACCGACCCCGGTCGGCCCGGCAAACAGGAACGAGCCCACTGGCTTATGATCCTGGCCGAGTCCGGCGCGGCTCATCTTAATGGCTTCGGTTAAGGCCTCAATGGCTTTATCCTGACCAAAGACCAGCATTTTCAGGCGCTCGCCGAGGCTCTTCAGCGTATCGCGATCGCTCTGGGAAACGCTCTTCTCAGGGATCCGCGCGATGCGGGCCACCACCGTTTCGATATCCGCCACGTTGATGGTTTTTTTACGCTTGCTGACCGGCATCAGACGCGCACGCGCCCCGGCCTCGTCAATCACGTCGATAGCCTTATCCGGCAGATGGCGATCGTTAATGTATTTCACCGCCAGCTCCACCGCCGCACGCACCGCTTTCGCGGTATAACGCACGTCGTGGTGCGCTTCATACTTCGGCTTCAGGCCGTTGATAATCTGCACCGTCTCTTCGACAGACGGCTCGGTGATATCAATTTTCTGGAAGCGACGCGCCAGAGCACGGTCTTTCTCAAAGATGTTGCTGAACTCTTGATAGGTCGTAGAGCCCATCACGCGGATCTTGCCGCTGGAGAGCAGCGGTTTGATCAGGTTTGCGGCATCGACCTGACCACCCGACGCGGCACCCGCCCCGATAATGGTGTGGATCTCATCGATAAACAGAATGCTGTTGCTGTCCTGTTCAAGCTGCTTCAGCAGCGCCTTGAAACGTTTCTCAAAGTCACCGCGGTACTTGGTCCCGGCCAGCAGCGAGCCAATATCCAGCGAGTAGATGGTGCAGTCTGCCATCACTTCCGGCACGTCACCCTGCACGATACGCCAGGCAAGGCCTTCCGCAATCGCCGTTTTACCTACGCCGGATTCACCCACCAGCAGCGGGTTGTTTTTGCGGCGACGGCACAATACCTGGATAGCTCGCTCAAGCTCCCTTTCGCGACCGATCAGCGGGTCAATGCCGCCGACACGAGCAAGCTGATTGAGATTGGTGGTGAAGTTTTCCATACGTTCCTCCCCGCCTGCCTGCTCTTCGTGATTTGCCTGGCTGCCGGGATCGGAAGCCTGATTCGGTTCATCTTTCCGCGTGCCGTGGGAGATAAAGTTCACCACGTCGAGACGGCTCACCTCATGCTTACGCAGCAGATAGGCAGCCTGAGACTCCTGTTCGCTAAAGATGGCGACCAGTACGTTCGCGCCGGTCACTTCGCTACGGCCGGAGGACTGAACGTGGAAGACCGCGCGCTGCAATACACGCTGGAAGCTGAGCGTCGGTTGCGTATCGCGCTCGTCTTCGCTGACGGGCAGCACGGGTGTGGTTTGTTCGATGAAGGCTTCGAGTTCCTGACGCAGCGCCACCAGATCCACAGAGCACGCTTCAAGCGCCTCGCGAGCCGATGGGTTGCTGAGCAGAGCCAGCAATAAGTGCTCTACGGTCATAAACTCATGTCGGTGCTCGCGCGCTCTGGCGAAAGCCATATTTAAACTGAGTTCCAGTTCCTGGTTGAGCATTGGGCACCCCCTCAATAGTTTGCCTTAATCAGGCGAGTTCCTGCGTACACAACAACGGATGTTCGTTCTCCCGGGCGTATTTGTTCACCATCTCCACCTTGGTCTCTGCTACTTCAGCAGTGAAAATGCCGCAGATGGCTTTCCCGTGATAGTGAACCGTGAGCATCAATTGCGTAGCGCGTTCTACATCATAAGAAAAGAACTTTTGTAGCACGTCAATAACAAATTCCATCGGCGTGTAATCATCGTTCATTAACATAACTTTATACATAGATGGCGGTTTTAGCGCGTCGCGCAGCTTATCCGCCGTCAATTGGTCAAAATCCAGCCAATTATTAGACTTACCCATCGTTGTTCGCTTTCATCTAAGGTTGCCATTTCCGACAGAGTGCACTCTGTCGTTGACTTGAGTCTAGATGCATTTTGAATCTACATCAGGATCCAAATAACTAACATCTATCATTGCTATTCGCGAGGCCTGTCACAAACCCAGGCAATAGCGTTAACTGCTTCAAATTTTCGAGTGAATCATCCTGCCGGACGCTGCCAAACGCTTGACGCTAACCCCGATTTATCTAAATTGTACAGGCGAGAGTTGGCGAGGTTTTGAACAAACCCAGACTCTGCCACCGGTTCATTCCATCTTACTCAAAGAAGATTAACGAAGGATGTCGAAGCATGGAAACGGGTACTGTTAAATGGTTCAACAACGCTAAAGGGTTCGGTTTTATCTGCCCTGAGGGCGGCGGCGAAGATATCTTCGCCCACTACTCTACCATCCAGATGGAGGGTTACAGAACGCTCAAGGCAGGACAAACCGTCCAGTTTGATGTACACCAGGGGCCGAAAGGCAATCATGCCAGCGTCATCGTGCCCGTTGAAGCGATGGCGTTCGTCGAGGCCGTTGCCTGACGCCGCTTAGTTTAATTGTGTACATCCCGCACCTAAAATGCCAGCCACACGCTGGCATTTTTATCACCCTATTCCCGCGCCAGCGCCTCAACGGGATCGAGTCGGGCAGCGTTACGCGCCGGCAGCCAGCCAAACAGCACCCCGGTAAAGGTTGAGCAGACAAACGCAGTGATCAGCGCAACCGGGGAGAAGCCAATCTCCCAGCCGGGTAAAAAGAGCTGAAGCGTAAAGGCGATGAGCATCGACAGACAGACGCCTAACGCGCCACCGACCAGGCAGACCAGCACCGCCTCGATCAAAAACTGTGACAGCACGTCGGTTTTACGCGCCCCGACCGCCATGCGGATGCCAATCTCCCGGGTGCGCTCGGTGACCGAAACCAGCATGATATTCATCACACCGATGCCACCCACCAGCAGAGAGATCACCGCCACCAGCGTCAGGAACAGCTGTAGAGTACGTGTGGTCTTTTCTGCGGTTTTCAAGATCCCATCCATGTTCCAGGTGAAGAAATCTTTTTTGCCGTGGCGCAGGGTAAGCAGTCGCGTCAGCTGAAGTTCAGCCCGTTCGCTGCTGTAGCCTTCGTTCACCCGTACGGTGATAGAGTTCAACCACGACTGGCCCATAATGCGTCCGGACATGGTGGTATAGGGGAGCCAGACGCGTAGGATCTTGCTGCTGCCGAACATGCTCTGCTTCTCCTGGGCTACGCCGATCACCGTCGCAGGCATATTGCCCACCAGCACAATTTCTCCCACCACCTTGGCCTTATTCGGGAAGAGCTGACGTCGGGTGTTCTCGTCGAGGATCACCACCTGGGCGCGGCCGGTAAGCTGCTGATCGTTGAAGGTGGTCCCCTCGCTGAAGGTCATACCATAGACGTTAAAATACTGCCCGCTGACGCCGTTCGCGCTGGCGGCCACGTCGGTACCGCCGTAGCGCAGGCGCAGGTTTTGGGACACGGCTGGGGTCGCCGAGCGAACCCAGGGCTGCTTCTGAATAGCAATCAGATCGTCATACTTCAGCGCCTGTTGGTACTGGGGATCGTCATCGCCGAAATCTTTCCCCGGATAGACGTCAATGGTGTTAGTGCCGATGGCGCGGATATCGGCCAGCACCAGCTGCTTGGCGGCGTCCCCTACCACCACAATCGACACCACCGAGGCGATGCCGATAATAATCCCCAGCATGGTCAGCAGGGTGCGCATCTTGTTAGCCGCCATCGCCCGCCACGCCATGGTCAATGCCTCACGAAAACCACTGCTGAACTGCTGCCAGCCGTTGTCGGGCTGCACGCTGGGCTGCTGGCGGACGGCTTCCGGCTTCACGGCAGGCGGCGGATTGCGGATAATCTCCCCGTCGCGGATCTCAATGATCCGCTCGGCCTGCGCCGCCACCTGTGGATCGTGAGTGACGATAATCACCGTGTGGCCCGCATCGCGCAGCTGATGGAGGATGGCCATGACCTCCTCCCCCGAATGGCTATCCAGCGCCCCGGTAGGCTCATCGGCAAGGATCACCTGCCCACCGTTCATCAGCGCCCGGGCAATACTGACGCGCTGCTGCTGGCCGCCGGAGAGCTGAGAGGGCTGATAGCTCTCCCGCTCCGCCAGCCCCAGCCGCTTGAGCAACGCATTAGCGCGGGCCAGCCGTGCTTTGCGCTCGGTGCCAGCGTAGACCGCAGGCACCTCCACGTTCTGCGCCGCCGTCAGGTGGGAGAGCAGATGGTAGCGCTGGAAAATAAAGCCGAAATGCTCCCGGCGCAGGCGGGCCAGCGCGTCACCGTCCAGCGTGGCCACGTCCACCCCCGCCACTCGATAGCTGCCGCTGGTGGGTTTATCCAGGCAGCCAAGAATATTCATCAGCGTCGATTTACCGGAGCCGGATGCGCCCACAATGGCAACCATCTCACCGGCGGCGATATCCAGGGTGACGCCTTTCAGCACCTCGACCATGCCTTCGCCCGACGGGTAGCTGCGGCGAATGTCCCGCAGCTCAAGCAGGGTCGTCATGGTGCGGCTCCGGCGTTGTCCTGGCCGATGACGACCTCATCGCCCTCCTCCAGGCCTTTCACCACTTCCGCATCGGTGTCGTTACGCGCCCCGAGCGTCACCTCCCGCTCGCGGGTTTCACCGTTGCGCAGCAGCGTGACCTTGTAACGGTTATCGCCAATGGGTTCACCCAGCGCCGCCAGCGGAATGGTCAGCACGTTTTTCACCGTCGAGAGCTGAATATGCACCTGAGCGGTCATCTCCAGGCGCAGCACCCCCTGCGGGTTTGGCACCTCAAAACGCGCATAGTAGAAGATGGCGTCGTTGACCTTCTCCGGCGTCGGCAGAATATCCTTCAGCACCCCTTCGTAGCGCGTCAGCGGATCCCCCAGCACGGTAAACCACGCCTTCTGTCCCGGCTTAAGGTGAATAACGTCCGCTTCTGACACCTGGGCTTTGACCAGCATGGTGCTCATATCCGCCAGGGTAAGAATGTTCGGTGCCTGCTGGGCAGCGATCACCGTCTGGCCTTGCAGGGTGGTAATCTGCGTCACTTCGCCCGCCATCGGGGCGATAATCCGCGTGTAGTCGAGGTTAGTTTTTGCCGTGTCGAGAGTGGCCTGGTTACGCTTGATCTGCGCCTCGATGGTGCCGGTCTGCGCCTCTTTTACCGCCAGCTCGGTGGCGGCGCTGTCGAGATCCTGGCGAGATACCGCCTGGGTCTTCGCCAACTGCTGCTGACGGGAGAGCGTGACTGCCGCCAGCTTCTTCTCCGCCTCCGCCTGACGACGCTGGGCGCGCAGCTCCATCAGCGTCGCCTCCACTTCACGGATCTGGTTCTGCGCCTGCTCGGGATCGATCACCCCCAGCAGCTGATCCTTTTTCACCTTGTCGCCGATGTTAACCGACAGGGTTTTTAGCTGTCCGCTTACCTGGGCACCTACGTCTACCTTGCGCAACGCATCCAGCTTGCCTGTCGCCAGCACGCTCTGCTGAAGCTCCCCAGGCCGGACTATCAGCGTCTGGTACTGCGCGATCGGCGCATTGAGCTTCTGCCATCCCCAGATGGCGACGATCAGCAGGAGCAGCGCCAGCACGACGTAAATCTTCCTGCGTTTTCCCTTAAGATTCATAAAAATTCCGGATAGTTAACCTGGCTACACTGAAACAATTCTATATGAACCGCCTGCCGCTGAAACCCTCTCTTTTTTTGCCTTAACGTTTCAAGGTTAGTCTGCCCGCCCTCGCGCCAGCCACAGTACGCGGGAGAACATGCTGCGCAGCAGCGGCGGCACCGCCTCAACGCCGCGCCGCCCCGCCTCCAGCGCGACCTCGATGGCTAAATCCGGCTTCGAGGCGCGGTGGATCGCCTTGATGATCACTCGCCGCTCGTTCATGCGGATCCCCTCCGGCAGCTCGGCCACGCGGTGGTAGACGTCGGCAAAGCCCTGGCGATACATAAAATGCTCCATATCAAGGGCGGGCAGCACCGTTAAATGCTCCCGCTCCTGGGCCTTGTCATTATCGAGCAGGCTGCGCACCGTGGCGGCGTATTTTTTCCCCGCCTCATCGCCGTCGACCAGCACATGCCACGCGATGCCCATCCGGCGGGCAAACTTAACCAGCGGCTTAAGGCCGGACTGAGCAAACTCAATCACCTTAATCCCTTCAGCATCGAAGTGGTGTCCGCACTGGCGGGCCAGCTCGCTGATGGTCCAGGTCTCGGTCTCCCCCTCCACCAGCAGCCAGCAGCGGGCAAAGAGCGACGAGGGACGGTTGGCACGAATATGAAAGGCGATACGGCGGCCATCCTCCGCGCTTAGCCCGCCCGGCCCCAGCCGCCAGGCAGCGACCCGAGAGGCCTCGCGCACCAGCCGGCAGAGATGCTCGACGGGCGTCAGGGAGAGCAGCTCCCCGGAGTTAGTGGTGGTGATGCGCTGGAGCGGCAGCAGGTTGAGCAGGTGCCAGGCCACCGAGAGCATAATCGGGTGCAGGCGCGTCTCGGGATCCTCAATCAGCAGCAGCGGGCGCGCGTCCCTGTCCAGCTGCACGGTCCCCTTGGCTTTTAACAGGGTGGCGAACAGACCCAGTAGGATCACCCGATGGCTGCGGCCGCCGGGCCGGTCGATCATCCGGTTGATGATATCGAGATAGCGCCAGCTGCGCTGCTCATCGTGGGAGCGGCGGCGCATCAGACGCTGGCGCGATTCACCGGTGCCCTGCTCGGCAAAATAGTGCTCCAGCAGCTGCACCATCGCCGATAGCCCCTGGCGGATCTGTCCGTCGCTGAGGTTCTGCGGGCGCGAGACCAGCTCATGAGCCAGCACGTCGAGCTGACGGGCGGTAATATCTACCTCCGGCAGATCCGGCACGCTACCGTTGCGAATACGGCGCATAAAACGGGCATCGCGCAGGCGCAGAACCGGCATCAGCCGGACCAGATGCCGTGCCAAGTCATCGGCTTCCGTCAGCGCCAGCGTCTGGCCCTCAGCATCAAGAAAGCTGCGTCGGGTGGTGACATGGCCCTCATGGGTCTGCTCTGCTTCGAGGCGGTAGAAAATACGCCGATAGCCATCCGCTCCCTCAGCCATACAGTTAGCCAACGGGCGATAGCGACGGGCGCGATAGTTACCCGGCTCGGCTTCACAAAAGGTCAGAATAATATGCAGGTGGCGCTCGCGACCCTGAACATCACCAGGAGGAAACCAGAAGTCGTTGCGGGTAAAGGTATACAGATCCGTTTCCGGTGAAAGCAGAAGCGTGAGCGCGTCCAGCAGGCTCGATTTCCCCCACGCGTTTTCCCCTATCAGAACGTTATTGTGCTCCAGCATCAGCGACAAACGATTGATGCCGCGAAACCCTACAATCTCTACCCGCTCAAGTCGCATTTCGCCTCCCACAGAGTGATTTTTAATAATTACATAAATTTGCGGGATGCTTAACGATATTATTCCTCTTACTACCCCTTTAGGGTTAGCCGCCCCTCAGCAAAATTGCGCTAAATCAATCTCCCTGCAAATAGCATAAATATCGCTTTCACCGCCTTTCGCCGGGGCATAATCTTAAACATGTATTTAAAATATAACTTTAAAGGTGTGACTATGTTTTGTGTGCAATGTGAACAAACTATCCGTACCCCGGCTGGCAACGGCTGCTCCTATGCGCAGGGTATGTGCGGTAAGACCGCAGAGACCTCTGACCTACAGGATCTCTTGATCGCAGCGCTGCAAGGCTTGTCCGCCTGGGCGCTTAAAGCCCGCGACTACGATGTGATCGATCATGAGATCGATAGCTTCGCCCCGCGCGCCTTCTTCTCTACCCTCACCAACGTGAACTTTGATTCACCGCGCATCGTCGGTTATGCCCAGGAAGCCATCGCCAAACGCGAGGCGCTGAAGGCGCTGTGCCTGAGCATCGATCCGACCGCCTCCGTGGATAACCCGATGGCGGGATTACAGCTGGTCAGCGACGACCTGGGCGATCTTCAGCGCCAGGCTGCGGTCTTTACTCCGAACAAAGACAAAGCCGAGATCGGCGACAATATTCTTGGCCTGCGCCTGCTCTGCCTCTACGGCCTGAAAGGTGCGGCGGCCTACATGGAGCATGCCCACGTGCTCGGCCAGTACGACAACGCCATCTACGCCCAGTATCATAAAATCATGGCGTGGCTAGGCACCTGGCCAGCGGATATGAATGCCCTGCTGGAGTGTGCAATGGAGATCGGGCAGATGAACTTCAAGGTGATGAGCATCCTCGACGCCGGGGAGACCAGCGCCTACGGCCATCCGACCCCGACCCAGGTTAACGTCAAGGCGGTCGCCGGGAAATGCATTCTCATCTCTGGCCACGATCTGAAGGATCTGCACAACCTGCTGCAGCAGACCGAGGGCACGGGCGTGAACGTCTATACCCACGGCGAAATGCTGCCAGCGCACGGCTATCCGGAGCTGCGTAAGTACAAACATCTGGTGGGCAACTACGGCAGCGGCTGGCAGAACCAGCAGGTGGAGTTTGCCCGCTTCCCTGGCCCGATCGTGATGACCTCCAACTGTATCATTGACCCGACTCCGGGTGCCTATGACGATCGTATCTGGACCCGCAGCATCGTCGGCTGGCCGGGCGTTAGCCACCTCGAAGGCGATGATTTTGCGCCGGTGATCGCCCAAGCCCAGCAGATGGCGGGCTTCCCCTACAGCGAAATTGAACACCTGATCACCGTCGGCTTTGGCCGTCAGACCCTGCTTGGCGCGGCCGATACGCTGATCGACCTGGTGAGCCGGGAGAAGCTGCGTCATATCTTCCTGGTGGGCGGCTGCGATGGCGCGCGCGGAGAGCGTAGCTACTTTACCGACTTCGCCACCAGCGTGCCGGAAGACTGCCTGATCCTCACCCTGGCCTGCGGCAAGTACCGCTTTAACAAGCTCGACTTTGGCAATATCGAAGGGCTGCCGCGCCTGGTGGATGCCGGTCAGTGCAACGACGCCTACTCGGCGATTATTCTGGCAGTCACCCTGGCAGAGAAGCTGGGCTGCGGCGTCAACGACCTGCCTCTGTCGCTGGTGCTCTCGTGGTTCGAGCAGAAAGCGATTGTCATCCTGTTGACCCTGCTCTCGCTGGGCGTCACCAATATCGTGACTGGCCCAACCGCACCGGGCTTCCTGACCCCGGATCTGCTGGCGGTGCTGAACGAGAAGTTTGGCCTGCGTTCGGTCACCACCGTTGAACAAGATATGCAGCAGCTGCTGAGCGCGTAAGGAGGAGATGATGACGATGCCAACCTCACAGTGTCCGTGGCGGATGCAGGTTCACCACATCCATCAGGAGACGCCGGATGTCTGGACGCTCTCCCTGCTGTGCCACGACTACTATCCGTACCGTGCCGGACAGTATGCGCTGGTCAGCATCGGCAACGCCGCCGATACTCTGCGCGCCTATACGCTCTCCTCCACGCCGGGGGTGAGCGAGTACATTACGCTGACCGTTCGCCGGCTTGACGACGGAGTAGGCTCACAGTGGCTGACGCGGGAGGTGAAGCGCGGGGACTATATCTGGCTCTCTGACGCCCAGGGTGAGTTTACCTGTGACGATAAGCCTGGCGACCGGGTGCTGCTGCTGGCGGCAGGCTGCGGCGTTACGCCGATTATGTCGATGCGCCGCTGGCTGGCGAAACACCGCCCGCAGGCTGACGTGCAGACTATCTTCAGCGTGCGCTCACCGCAGGATGTCATCTTCGCCGACGAGTGGCGTGACTATCCGGTTACCCTGCTGGCAGAGCATGACGCCACCTTGGGGTTTATTCCCGGTCGATTGACCGCCGAGCTGCTCCAGCGCGTGCCGGATCTCGCCTCGCGTACGGTGATGACCTGCGGCCCTGCCCCCTACATGGCGTGGGTGGAAAGCACGGTGAAGTCGCTGGGCGTAACGCGCTTCTACAAAGAGCAGTTCTTTGTCCCGGTGGCGGAAGCGGCCAGCAGTGGGCTGAAGATCAGCGCCCTGCAATTGGCGCGGGAGTTCTACGCGCCGGTCGGCACCACCCTGCTGGAGGCGATGGAGAGCAATAAGGTCCCGGTTAACGTGGCCTGCCGGGCGGGCGTGTGCGGCTGCTGTAAAACGAAGGTGGTTTCCGGGGAGTATTCGGTGACCAGCACCATGACGCTGACCGATGCCGAGGTTGCTGAAGGCTACGTGCTAGCCTGCTCCTGCCAGCCGCAGAGTGACTTGGTGTTAGCATAAGAGAAATGCCCGGCGGCGCTAACGCTTGCCGGGCCTACACTCTCTGCAACCTCGCACCGTGTCAACCGGCGTCGTTTTCACTTTTTCATCTAAGCTTGTTATCAACATCACAAAATGGAGATGAGAAGAAGATGAAACAAACCGTCGCCGCCTATATCGCAAAAACGCTTGAGCAGGCCGGGGTAAAACGCATCTGGGGCGTTACCGGTGATTCACTGAATGGTCTGAGCGATAGCCTGAACAAGATGGGCACTATCGAATGGATGTCGACCCGTCATGAAGAGGTTGCCGCCTTTGCCGCTGGGGCAGAAGCGCAGCTAACGGGCGAGCTGGCGGTGTGTGCAGGCTCGTGCGGGCCAGGCAACCTGCATCTGATCAACGGCCTCTTTGACTGCCACCGCAACCATGTGCCGGTGGTGGCGATTGCGGCGCATATCCCCTCCAGCGAGATCGGCAGCGGCTACTTCCAGGAGACCCACCCGCAGGAGCTGTTCCGCGAGTGTAGCCACTACTGCGAGCTGGTCTCCAGCCCGGAGCAGATCCCGCAGGTGTTAGCCATCGCCATGCGTAAGGCGATCCTTAATCGCGGCGTCTCGGTGATCGTTCTGCCCGGCGACGTGGCGCTGAAGCCCGCACCGGAGAGCGCCAGCAGCCACTGGTATAGCGCCCCTCAGCCGGTGGTCACCCCTGCCGAAACGGAGCTGCATAAGCTCGCCCAGCTGCTGCGCTACTCCAGCAATATCGCCCTGATGTGCGGCAGCGGCTGCGCCGGGGCCCATGACGAGCTGCTCGCCTTTGCGGAAAAGCTGAAAGCACCGATTATCCATGCCATGCGCGGCAAGGAGCACGTGGAGTACGACAACCCTTACGACGTGGGCATGACCGGGCTGATCGGCTTCTCATCCGGTTTCCATGCCATGATGAACGCCGACACGGTGATACTGCTCGGCACCCAGTTCCCCTACCGGGCCTTCTACCCCACCGATGCCAAAATTATCCAGATTGATATCAATCCGGCCAGCATTGGCGCGCACAGCAAGGTCGACATGGCGCTGGTGGGCGATATCAAAGCCACGCTGGCCGCCCTGCTGCCGCACCTGGAAGAGAAAACCGACCGCCGCTTCCTCGATAAAGCGCTGGAAGATTACCGCGACGCCCGCAAGGGCCTGGACGACCTGGCCAAGCCCAGCAGCAAGGTCATTCACCCACAATACCTGGCCCAGCGGATCAGCGACTTTGCTGACGACGACGCTATCTTCACCTGCGATGTAGGGACGCCAACGGTATGGGCCGCGCGCTACCTGAAGATGAACGGCAAGCGCCGCCTGCTGGGCTCCTTTAACCACGGCTCCATGGCCAACGCCATGCCGCAGGCGCTGGGGGCACAGGCGACGCATCCCGAGCGTCAGGTGGTGGCGATGTGCGGCGACGGCGGGTTCAGCATGCTGATGGGCGATTTTCTCTCGCTGGCACAGATGAAGCTGCCGGTAAAAATCATCGTCTTTAACAACAGCGTGCTGGGCTTTGTGGCGATGGAGATGAAGGCCGGGGGATACCTGACGGACGGCACCGACCTGCATGAGACCAACTTCGCCCGCATCGCAGAGGCCTGCGGCATTACCGGTATTCGCGTCGAGAAGTCCGCCGACGTTGACAGCGCCCTGCAGCGTGCGTTTGCTACTGACGGGCCGGTGCTGGTGGACGTGACGGTGGCAAAAGAGGAGCTCTCTATTCCACCGCAGATCAAGCTTGAGCAGGCCAAAGGATTCAGCCTCTATATGCTACGCGCCATTATCAACGGTCGCGGCGACGAGGTCGTGGAACTGGCGAAAACCAACTGGCTCAGGTAAAACAGATGGCACGATCCTGAAGATGATAAGGAAGTGCCGTGATTGATTTACGTAGTGATACCGTGACCCGACCGAGCCGTGCCATGATGAAAGCGATGATGGCCGCCCCGGTCGGGGACGACGTGTATGGTGACGATCCCACCGTTAATGAGCTACAGCGCTACGCTGCCGAGCTTTCGGGCAAAGAGGCAGCGCTGTTTCTGCCTACCGGCACCCAGGCCAACCTGGTAGCGCTGCTTAGCCACTGCGAGCGCGGCGAGGAGTATATCGTTGGTCAGGGGGCGCACAACTATCTCTATGAGGCTGGCGGCGCAGCGGTGCTGGGCAGCATTCAACCTCAGCCCATCGACGCCAGCCCGGACGGCTCGCTGCCGCTGGATAAGGTGGCGGCGAAGATCAAGCCGGACGATATCCACTTCGCCCGTACCCGCCTGCTGAGCTTAGAGAACACCCACAACGGCAAGGTGCTGCCGCGTGAATACCTCGCTGAGGCGTGGCACTTTACCCGGGAGAAGGGTCTGGCGCTGCACGTCGACGGCGCGCGCATCTTTAACGCAGTGGTCGAGTATGGCTGTCCGTTAAAAGAGATTACCCAGTATTGCGATACCTTTACCATCTGCCTCTCTAAAGGCCTCGGCACGCCGGTTGGCTCGCTGCTGGTAGGCAGCCACGAGTACATTAAGCGCGCTAACCGCTGGCGCAAGATGACCGGCGGCGGCATGCGTCAGGCGGGGTTCCTGGCGGCGGCGGGCCTGTTTGCGCTGAAGAACAACGTGGAGCGTCTGAAAGAGGATCACGCGAATGCCGCATGGCTGGCGGCGCAGCTGCAGGAGATTGGCGCTGACGTCATGCGTCACGACACCAATATGCTGTTTGTTCGCGTAGGCGAAGAGAACGCCGCAGCCCTTGGCGGGTTTATGCAGGCGCGCGGCGTGCTGCTCAACGCCTCGCCGATTACCCGCCTCGTTATGCATCTCGACGTCAGTCGTGCCCAGCTGGAAGAGCTGGTTAACCACTGGCAGGCGTTCCTGAAACGTTAAGGGTATAGAATATTTGACAGATAAAGTCCGAAAGTGGGCTTTTATCTGTCATCTTTCCATTGCATAGCGGCGTAATTCACGGAAGAATGCGCACGAAATTCTTTTCAACACAGTGGATTGCTATGAAGGTTCTGGTCACCGGCGCAACCAGCGGTTTAGGCCGCCACGCGGTCGAGTATCTGCGTCAGAGAGGCGTGAGCGTCAGAGCAAGCGGTCGCAACGAGGCGATGGGCAAGCTGCTGCAAAAGATGGGCGCGGAGTTCGTCCAGGCCGATCTGACCGAGCTTGTCTCCTCACAGGCAAAGGTGATGCTGGCTGGCGTTGATACGCTCTGGCACTGCTCCAGCTTTACCTCACCCTGGGGCACGCAGGAAGCATTTGACCTCGCCAACGTGCGGGCAACCCGCCGCCTCGGTGAGTGGGCCGTGGCCTGGGGCGTGCGGAACTTTATCCACGTCTCCTCGCCGTCGCTCTATTTCGATTATCATCACCACCATGATATCGACGAGAACTTTCGCCCGGCGCGGTTTGCCAACGAGTTTGCCCGCAGCAAAGCCGCTGCGGAAGAGGTGATCCAGCTCCTTGCCCAGGCCAACCCCAACACGCGCTTTACTATTCTGCGTCCGCAGAGCCTGTTTGGCCCTCATGATAAGGTCTTTATTCCCCGGCTGGCGCAGATGATGCACCACTACCGCAGCGTGCTGCTGCCGCGCGGCGGTGATGCCTTAGTGGATATGACCTATTTCGAGAACGCGGTGCATGCGATGTGGCTTGCCAGCCAGGAGAGCTGTGATGGCCTGCCCTCTGGACGCGCCTACAACATTACCAACGGCGAGCGCCGTACCCTGCGCAGCATCGTGCAGCGGCTGATCGACGAGCTGGAGATCCACTGCCGCATCCGTTCGGTGCCCTATCCGATGCTGGATATCATCGCCCGCAGCATGGAGCGCTTCTGTGACAAGCGGGCTAAAGAGCCTGCCCTGACCCACTACGGCGTGTCGAAGCTGAACTTTGACTTCACGCTCGATACCACCCGCGCCCGCGACGAGCTGGGCTATGTTCCGTTGGTCACCCTTGATGAAGGGATCCGGCGCACCGCCCTGTGGTTAAAGGATCACGGCAAGCTGCATCGCTAACTCCGTTTCTTTTATAACCAGTGTCAGTCACCCTTTGTGACTTTCCGCCTCCCAGGGGCTGATACCTTCTGTTTATTTTACATAAACAGGAGGCATCATGATTACAGCATCACCCCTACCCTCTCCCTCACTGCCCCAGATGAGCGATGACGGCTATATCAATGAAGTAGAACTTCTCTCTTCTGGCGGCGTTGCCGTCATGGTCAATCGCTATAGCAATGCCGCCGTGGGAGACTATCTTTCTCTGTTCTGGGATGGCGAAGCGGTCAGCACGCTGTGGCTGACAGAGAATAATATCGACACGGCATTTCCCTGGCAGGTGATCGTTCCAGACGAACTGGTTCCAGACGGGAGCCATAGCGTTTGGTACACCTCCACCGACACCTACCAGAATATAGCCGCTTCGATTACGACTACCGCCATCGTCGATCGCAGCCATACCGGGTCGCTGCCGCCGCCGGTGTTCATTGATGCCGTCGACGACGTCATCACCTATAGCTCGGTGATGCTCAACAGCGGCACGCATGTCGAGATACCGGGTGATGCCCTTGCCGTGGGCGATACGGTTATCCTCTACTGGGTTGGGTTTGACGAAACCGGCGTGACCGTACCCGCTAGCGTCACCAGCGTCACGCATACCGTGACCAGCGCCGATCTGCAAGGGTTCGACGTCCTCATTGCTCCGTCTTACATTACGCCAATTGGCGAGGGCAGCGCCCAGGCGTGGTACTCGGTAACCAACGCCTCCGGCATTGTACAAAACTCTGACAGCGCATCGGTAAATATCGATATGGCCCCCTCCGTGCTCTACCCTGCTCCATTCTTTCCGGCAGGCGGCGATGGCTGGCTCGACTGCGCCGAAAGCAGCATGGGCGTCGATATTACGGTACCAGCAAGCAGCAATTTCGTCGCAAACAGCGTGATAACGGTCTACTGGCAAGGCTATGCCCGAGACGGAAGCGCCGTTGCCAATACCTACGACGTTATCCCGCATGTCGTGGCCGCACCTGACGTGACCGATGGCTTTACCGTTACGGTACCGTCTGCTTACGTTACGCCAATAGGTATCGGCTATGGTCAGGCATGGTACCAGGTCAACTCGCCTTCAATACCGGGCGTGTCTGAGCTGGCGCAGGTGAGCGTTGATACCGAGCACTGCTCTCTGCTGCCTGCCCCTGAATTCCCGGCAGCGGCGGATGATGGTGTGATTGACGCGGATGAGATTACCGCCGATAGCGGCACAGAGATGACCGTCTCCTATCCCGGCATGGCCGCAGGCGATACGGTAACCGCGTTCTGGTACGGCTACGTGACTTCCCCCAGCGAGCCGGTAGCAGGCACCAGCTGGACTGAAACCCGCACCCTCGTTGCCAGTGAAGCCGAGGCCCAGCAGGCGGTGTTCCATATTCCCGCCGCGTATATTACCCCGGTTGGCGTAGGCTACGGTGAAGGGCGCTATCAGGTGCTGTTCCTCGACGAGGAGGGCATTGCCTCTTCCGCTACCACCGATGTTAAAATAGATACCACGCCGACGGCCGGTTTGTGGATGATCTGCGGCACCGGTGCCCCGCTCTTTAACCCGCATTTAGCCGTGCGTCCACTTAACTCGGTTACGCTGCAGGGCCCGGCGGGTGCAGATGTCCAGCTTTCCGTCTCCGGCACATCCGGTGCTTATTTCAACGCCAACGATGCGCAGACCCTGACGGTTCGCCTGGATGAGACAGGATTTGGTTTTGCTCAGGTCTACTCTTACCAGACGGGGAACGTTCCGGTCAGTGCTTATGTCGTTAGCGATCCGCAGATGAGTGCCCGAGCTAACATGACCTTTACCTGGTGGCTTGACGGCCAGGGGGAATTGCAATATTACGGGGTTTCAACCGGAGCTGCTGCGGATGGTAAAAGTTTGTGTAGTGTTTACCTCGTCACCAGCGAGCCGTGTGAGGCAACGTGGGCAGAATTGTCTCTCACCAATAATAACAGTGCGGTAATTACCGTGAGCGGTGATAAAACGGCGTTAATTAACGTTAGCGGTACCCATGCAGGCGGTTTTGATTTAACTGATGGCGTTGCGGAAACCGTTGAATTCACGCTTTCATTAGTTAGTGTCTCTGGCGCGTATATCACCAGCAGCCTGGTGTTTAGTCCTTTTAATCATTAACACATATAAACCACTTCTTTTTGAAGTGGTTTATTATGAGAATAAAAAAAGGCTTCCCGAAGGAAGCCTTATTAAAGGGGATTATTACATTGATCCCGGCGGTATAACGTCAACAATAGTCTTGAAGGTAACAGATGTTTCAACAGCAGAGCCATCAGCCGGAGTAACAGTATACCAGAACAGAGCGTAGGCTTCTTCACCAATTACCTGCATATCGGCCAAGGTAACCGTATTAAGCATTTTAACAGAACCAACTGCTACATCAGCAGCGGTTACAGTATAAGCCGGATAGTCTTTGTTGAATTTTTGCTGATCGGTGTCTTTATCGTAGCCCTGAACAGTCAGGGTAATACTATCCCCCGCATTCATTGGTGCGTAAGTGATATCCACCTCAACATCATCTTCGGCTGCATTATAGTTAATATAGCCAGGTGCAGCATCCGGCACTTCCGGTGCAGGCAGCGTACCGACATGCTCACCGGCAGCAATCGTCAGGGTCAGGTGTGCTGATGGGTTTTCGTTTTGATATTCATCAAGAACGATGTAATAGACATCGTAAACACCGTCAGCATGGCACTCAGGCGGATAGTCGTTAAGAATATCAATATTCATCGGCAGCTGATCAAGCGCCGTTACTGGATACTCTTCGCTGCGAGCATCGCCCCAGATGACACGGACAGTATCATTTACCTTGGCATCCTGGTAGGCTGGAATAATCAGCTCAAGGCCAGCTTTGATATCGTATTCGTCGATAGTATAGTCATCACTTTCAGACGCATTGATAACGGTCGGCGCAGCGGGTGTTGCCATGACTTTAAGTTTATTGCTCATATAAATACCTCGTTCGTTTGGTTAATGTGCTTGTCATATCGACAGCGCTATACTAGCTAAACGGAGGGATGAAACTGCGCATTAAGGAGTAATTTCAGAAGCAATAGTTGCACATTTTTAATGAAAGCTATCCATTCCACTGAGAGAAACAAGGCCGCTATATAAAAAACGCCCCTGAATGGCAGGGGCGTTTAATAAAAAACATTAACTACTGCCTAAACTACTTACATACCGTATCCCCGGGAAGGCAAGTATCGATACCCGCAGTCAGGGATGCACTTTTCTTCTGGTCACCTTGAGTCACAACGGCATCGACATGCAAATGAGCATCAACGCTACCGTCCTCTGGGCCTTCCACATTCATTAATGCACTTTCTGGGAGCATAATGCTGATGTCCTGGCCTACCTCGTCAGCCGCTACCGTATGTACCGGTGCGCTATAAGGCAGCGTTTGACCATTTTTATCTTCCGTCACGTGCGAGCTAACGGCAATCTCATCCCCTGCCATCATACCGTTATAGTGTTTGACTAAAACTGGCGTTCCGTCCGTGGCAATGACCATATTCACCTTGAGATTCGGTGCTTCAGGCAGGGAGATCGCAATTGGCCCAAACTCTGGCGCTACAAATGTTGACTGCGTCTTACCCGTCTCATCCCCTACAGTCGCCACAACATTAAACGTCTCGGCAACGGTGTCGGTGTAGATCATGGTGGCTATACCATTACTGTCGGTGTATGCCGTTGGTGCAGAGGCGTTCTTGGCGTTATTAGAGTCTTTAGTCCAGCTAACCTCTGCGCCAGAGACCGGTCTGTTATCTTTCAGCACCACAACCTGAGCAATGTTCTGCGTTTTGCCATCGGCGGCTGAGTTATTCACCTTCATGGTCACGGTCACGTCCTGCTGAAGCTGGCTAAACGTCGTCAGCGTGGTCCCTTTCACGTCACCTACCGCTGCGGTAACGGTCAGGTTACTCTCCACCACTTTATCAGTCAGGCTCATCGTCGCATTACCGGAGCTGTCAGTGACGGATGTCGGGGCCTTGAGTACCGCGCTACCGGTAACCGACCAGTTGACGGTGACACCAGAGAGTGCCTTGCCATTAGCATCCTTAACCATCGCGTTAACCACGTTGGTTGACATGCCGTCTGCCGGTGAGTTGTCGGTTGTGGTGGTGACGGTAAGGGTGTCTAGCGCGGACTTAAAGGTAGTCGTCGTTGAACCCTTTGCACTTCCCGCTGCTGCGGTCACGGTCAGACCACTCTCGGCAACGGTGTCCGTCAGGTTAACGGTAGCAATACCGTTGGTGTCGGTTACCGAAGAGGCCGCAGCCAGTTTCGCATTGCCGGTAGTTGCCCAGTTCACGGTCACATTAGCAAGTGGTTTGCCGCTGCTGTCCGTCACCGTGGCGCTAGCCACGTTTGGCGTTACGCCGTCAGCAAGAGAGTTATCCGTTGTCATCTCGACAGCGATCGTTTTCTGGATCTCAACAAAGGTTGTGGTGGTCGAACCTTTGGCATTCTCCGTCATCGCCGTCACCGTCAAGCCGCTTTCCGCGACGGTATCCGTCAGATTAACAGTGGCAACCCCGCTGCCGTCGGTCACCGAAGAGGCCGCTGCCAGTTTTGCGCTACCGGTGGTGGTCCAGTTAACGGTTACATTAGCAAGTGCTTTGCCGTTGCTGTCCGTCACCGTGGCATGAGCCACGTTCGGCGTTACGCCATCTGCCGGGGAGCTATCGGTGGTCATCGCCACAATGATGTTCTGCTGAATCCCCTTAAAGGTCGTGGTGGTCGAACCTTTGGCATTGTCCGTGGTGGCAGTCACGGTCACGCCGCTCTCTGCAACGGTATCCGTCAGATTAACGGTAGCGACGCCGCTGCCATCGGTCACGGAGGAAGCCGCTGCCAGTTTGGCACTGCCGGTAGTGGCCCAGTTGACGGTCACGTTAGAAAGCGGTTTACCGCTGCTGTCCGTTACCGTGGCACGGGCGACGTTTGGCGTCGTACCGTCAGCCGGAGAGTTGTCCGTGGTCATCACGACGGCGATGTTCTGCTGGATCCCCACGAACGTAGTAGTCGTGGTGCCACTAGCATCCCCTGCCGTGGCGGTCACGGTCAGGCCACTCTCGGCCACGGTATCGGTCAGGTTAACGGTGGCATTGCCGTTAGCGTCAGTTACCGAAGAGCCAGCGGACAGTTTTGCGCTACCGGTGGTTGCCCAGTTTACCGTTACGCCAGACAGTGCTTTACCGGTGCTGTCTTTCACCGTAGCACGGGCCACGTTAGCCGTTACGCCGTCGGCCTGGGCATTATCCGTGGTCATCGTAACGGAAACAGTATTTGCCGTCGCAGCGGCCACAAAGGCGGAATCCGTTGACTCTGTTTTACCCGAGGCGCTGGCGGTCAGCTTCACGGTTTCCGCTTTGGTATCGGTAAAGTCAACGGTGGCATGGCCTTCGCCGTCGGTCACCGTATCGCTGTGCACAATCGTTGCGCTGTGATCTACGCTCCAGCTTACCTGCACGCCCGACATCACTTTACCGCTGGCATCGCGCACCGTTACCTGCCCGCTATCTGCGTCGGAGCCGTCGGCTTTGCTGTTATTGTCGGTCAACTTCAGATTAAGTGAGCTGACAGACTCGTTAAAGCTGCTCGGTGTGCTGCGGGTAATCGAGCCGGATGTGGCCGAGACCGTGACCTGCTCGGCGGTGGTATCGGTAATGGCAACGGTAGCGTTCCCGTTACCATCCGTGACGCCGGAGGTGGCACTCAGTTTACCCGTTCCGCTGACGCTCCAGAGAATGGCCGCATTTCGTGCGGCAGATCCGTCCGATGTAACCGCATGGACCATAACGGTATTATTGGTCGCGCCATCGGCCGGGCTGTTATCCTGAATGCTGGTCAGGGTCATATCAGCAAGGGCATCGTTGTTCTGTTTCTTTTTATACTGCAGCACAATCTCGTTGTTACGATCGACCAGATCGTAACGGCTGCCCGCCAGGCTGCGGCGAACGGCAACCTGATCGGACGAAATCTGCGCCCCCCACGGCTGGCCCAAGGCGTAGCGGAAGTTGAGGCTAAACTCGGTCTCATCCACCGAATCCTGGCCGCGACGGTAGTCAACACCCGCGGTGACTAACGGAATAGGCGTATAGTTAAGCCCGACGGTCACTGCTGAAGGATCGTTTTGCAGCGTGTCTTTATCAAACAGCGCCACGTCATCGCCGTAGTATTTTTCATACATCAGCTTGCCGCCCAGCTGCGGATAGGCTGGGAGGTAGCCGTCAACCCGAACGTCAAACCCATCGGCAGGTTTTTCGTCATAGTCGGCATAATCACGCGAGGTGTGCCAGTCGGTGGTGCCAGCATAGGTGTTAAAGCCTAACTTCAGGAAGTCAGTCCAGGCTTCAGCACCCGCACCGAAACGGCGGTTTTTGCCGGTGAAGTCGTCATCAAAGAAGACGTTTCCGCCGAACATCCAGTGTTCAAGGTTAAATACCCTGACCCCTAAGCCAAAGTTACCGGTATTACGACCATCTGGCGCACGGTAGCCGAGCTGAGTAAACAGCAGCTGCTGTTGGTTTTCATATAGCGGCAGCAGGAAATCCAGTGAGCTGTCGTCCCAGTTGCCGTTATCATCAACGTTGAGCTTCACCTTAGCCGTACCAAACTGGCTCAACCAGTCCTGCGCTGAGGAAGCCGCGTAGCCCGTTGCCGCTGAAGCCGCAACGCCTTTCATGCCGTCGGCACCGGAAGAGGAGAGCGCCGATGCCGTGGTGCTAAGGGTATCGCTGCCGGGCAGTGTCGTACTGTCCGCCTGTGTTTCGGTAGAGGAAGTCGTTGGGGGACTGAGTAGGAAAGAGGCTGAAACCGGATAGGTTGTCAGGGAAAAAATACAAATAAAGAAGAGGACAAACGTTTGTTGCCAGTTGGACCGGCGTATCCTCTCGAACAGGTGCGTTTTCCGCTCCCGGGTAAGCGGTTTGGGTTTCGATTTTACTTTCATTAGACAAGTCTCTTTTTCACAATGCCGAAAGCGTGCATCACACTCACGTTTGCACTTTTGAATTAATTGAAATTTGAATTTACATTTCAAAACTGAATAAGTAGTACACTCCCTTATCAGGTTGACAACACTCTCTCTTGAAAGGCTAAAAAAGGTTTACCCCAGCCCAAAATTGGCTCAATTATTTCTTATCATGGATATAAAACAAAACAAAAAAATTGCTCTATTTGAGACTTTCGCATCCATTTGATAGGAAAGGGTTTTTATCACAAAAATCAATACACTTGCCAGAATGCTTCAGCTTAAATAGAGTGTACGGTTCTAATAATTATTTAATTTATTAGCGGCATGAATAACAGGAAAATGGAATTACTGAAAAGAGAACATAAAAAATGAGCACACCGCCTGAAAATAACCTCTCTGATATTCTCTCCCGCCGTCCACTTCAGTCATATCAGAGACTTTTCTCTGCCCTCGAAGATAACGGGCACGCTTTTAGCCTGGCACCAGGCGAGAGTGCCGAAAAAAACGTGGCTGCTGAAAGCACAATCTGGCTCATTTCGCGGGGCGTATTTACCGTGGTCAGAGAGTCGGACGCCAGCTGGTTGGGAACCGCCTCCGCACCCTTTATCGTCGGCATAAGCGGACTATTTTCTACGCATGGCGGAGGCTATAGCCTGATGGCGCAAAATAGCTGTCAGGGAATAGGCGTTGAACGCGATCTTTTTTTTCAATGCATCGACCAGCACCATCTCTGGCAGGACGTGGCGCATATTCAAGCGTGGCTACTGGAGCTGCTGCTTTTCCGGGATGGCTGGATCTCTTCTGGGGATGCGTACCAGATGGTCAGGCGGCAGCTTCTGAATCTCATGAAGCTGCCCTATGACATTCGCGTCACTACGCCCGTTGAGAGCTATATCCGCAATCATACCTGTCTTTCCCGCAGTTCGGTTTTCCGCATTCTTTCACAGCTGCGAAAAGGGAAGTTCGTGCTGATTAAAAAAGGGAAGCTGATTAACGTTGCACGCCTCCCTGAGAAGTATTGACGAGGGAAAGACGTTATCCCTGACCATATTTTTCCAGCAGCGCATTGGCAATGGCCAGGGTTTCCGCGTCGGCGACGCCATCATAGCGCGCTGGGCGGAAGTGCATCTGGAAGGCCATGATCACCCGCTTCTGCTGGGCTAACGTCATGCCCGGCACCACCTCGTAGCCGTAGCGGTAGAGCACATCCAGTAGGGTTGCGCTATCCACTCGTTGATAAGGCGCACGGCCGTTGAGGTAGAAGGTCACGCGCTGGGCGTCCGGCCAGGCACCTATCCCCTGCGCAGCCAGCTCGCGCCACGGAAAGAGCGGACCCGGATCGACCTTACGCTGAGGCGCGACGTCCGAGTGTGCTACGACGTTAGCAGGAAGTATGTTGTAACTATTGATGATATCCTTCGCCAACGGGATCAACGCGGCAATTTGGTCCGGGGCAAAGGGGGTAAAGTCTTTCTCTCTGCCTATCTTCTGCCAGCCGTGATTCTCCAGCTCAATGCCGATTGAGGTATCGTTAATACGTGTTGCGCCCCGCCAGTAGCTCACCCCGGCGTGCCACGCCAGCTGATCCTCGGGCACCAGCTGCCAGATACGCGGCTTGCCGTTGTGAACCGGCGGATGTTCGGGGATCAGATAGTGAGCGCTGACCTCTTTATCCGTGAGGGTCGTCAGAGAAGTATCAAAGTCGCCCGCCGTGTAGTGGATCACCAGCACTTTGATTCTTGGGTAAGCCGCCTGAGCCCGACGCTGGGTATCCAGCTCATAGCTCACCTTCTTAACCACGCCCTTGTCACTTATTTCGCTCTTCTTGCTTGCACAACCGGTAAGCAGCAGGGCCAATACCAACAGCCAGAATCGTTGCCACGCCAGCTGCGGCATAGGGGCGGGGAATAGCCGCATCTTTACTCTCCTTTTTAACCTTCGATGCCACAAGCGATGCATAATCAAACAGCCAGGGCTATGATTGATAAAACTATACACATGTCGTTAGCTTATAAGGAAATCATTATGCGCTACTCTTTTCTATCCGTCATTGCGCCCTGTGCGCTGGTGCTCACCGCCTGCACCACTCCCGTGACGCCCGCGTTTAAGGATATCGGCACGCGCAGCGGCCCCTGCGTGGCAGGCGGTCCTGATGCCGTGGCGCAACAGTTTTACGACTACCGCATCCAGCATCGCAGTAACGATCTGACAGCGCTGCGTCCCTATCTCAGCGACGATCTCGCCGCGATGCTGACCGCCGCCTCCCGCGACAGCCGCAACAGCACCTTGCTGAGCGCCGATCCCTTCTCCAGCCGCGCGACGCCAGCCCAAACGGCCCGAGTCGCCAGCGCCTCAACTATTCCCAATACTGACGCGCGCAATATTCCTCTGCGCGTAGAGCTGACCCAGGGCAATCAGCGCTGGCTGGATGAGGTGCTGATGGTGCGTGAGGGCCAGTGCTGGGCGGTAGATGACGTACGCTATCTCGGCGGCAGCGTCCACGCCCCGGCAGGCTCTCTGCGCCAGTCAATCGAACACCGCTAATCGTCTGTACAGGCCGGACCTCCGCGATTTTGTGCTATTTTTAAGGTGGAAGACGGCCTGTAGTTAAGTTTTAACGCATAAATATTGCATAACTATTCTGTCAACGTTACTATTTGCGGCCTCAATTGCTATCAGATTGCCTCGATGAGTATTAAATTAAACGGCATTAACTGCTTCTACGGCGCACATCAGGCGCTGTTTGATATCACACTCGACTGCCCAGAGGGCGAGACGCTGGTATTGCTCGGCCCAAGCGGCGCGGGCAAGAGCTCGCTGCTGCGCGTGCTTAACCTGCTGGAGATGCCACGCTCCGGCACCCTGAGCATTGCGGGTAACAATTTCGATTTTGCTAAAACGCCCTCTGATAAAGCGATCCGCGAGCTGCGGCAAAACGTCGGCATGGTGTTTCAGCAGTACAACCTCTGGCCGCATCTGACCGTGGTGCAGAACCTGATTGAAGCGCCCTGCCGCGTGCTGGGCCTGAGCAAAGAGCAGGCCCATGCCCGTGCCGATAAGCTGCTGGAGCGCCTGCGCCTGAAGCCTTACAGCGATCGCTATCCGCTGCACCTCTCCGGCGGCCAGCAGCAGCGCGTGGCCATTGCCCGTGCGCTGATGATGGAGCCGCAGGTGCTGCTGTTTGACGAGCCAACGGCAGCGCTGGATCCCGAGATTACCGCGCAGATCGTCAGCATTATTCGCGAGCTGGCGCAGACCAAGATTACCCAGGTTATTGTGACTCACGAAGTTGAAGTGGCGCGTAAAACCGCCAGCCGTGTGGTGTATATGGAAAATGGCTATATCGTCGAACAGGGCGATGCCAGCACCTTTACCGCCCCGCAGACCGATGCGTTTAAAAACTACTTATCTCACTGATATTTTTTTGGGAAGTGACAATGAAAAAAGTATTGATTGCCGCGCTGCTCGCAAGCGTAAGCCTCTCTGCTACAGCAGCCCAAACTATTCGTTTCGCCACCGAAGCGAGCTACCCTCCGTTTGAATCTACCGATGCCAATAACAAAATTGTTGGCTTCGACGTCGATCTGGCGAACGCACTGTGTAAAGAGATTGATGCGACCTGTACCTTCACTAACCAGGCGTTTGATAGCCTGATCCCCAGCCTGAAGTTCCGCCGCTTTGACGCGGTGATGGCGGGTATGGATATTACCCCGGAACGTCAGAAGCAGGTTCTTTTCACTACCCCGTACTATGACAACTCGGCGCTGTTTATCGGCCAGCAGGGTAAATATGCCAGCATCGATGCGCTGAAAGGCAAACGCGTTGGCGTGCAGAACGGTACCACCCATCAGAAATTCATCACCGACAAGCATCCGGAAATCACTACCGTACCGTACGACAGCTACCAGAACGCGCGTCTGGATCTGCAAAACGGCCGCATTGACGCCGTGTTCGGCGATACCGCAGTGGTGACCGAGTGGCTGAAGGCCAACGACAAGCTGGCAGCGGTCGGCGATAAGGTGACGGATAAAGAGTATTTCGGCACGGGTCTCGGCATTGCGGTGCGTCAGGGCAATACCGAGCTGCAGCAGAAATTTAATACCGCGCTGGAAAAAGTGAAGAAGGATGGGACTTACGAGACCATCTATAAAAAATGGTTCCAGAAGTAATCCTTGATGAATGAATTTTTTCCTTTAGCAAGCGCCGCCGGGATGACCGTCGGCCTTGCCGTTTGTGCGCTGGCCATTGGTCTGGTGCTGGCCATGCTGTTCGCCGTCTGGGAATCCGCTAAGTGGCGTCCTGTTGCATGGTTGGGATCGGGGCTGGTGACCATCCTGCGCGGCCTGCCGGAAATTCTGGTGGTGCTCTTTATCTATTTTGGCTCGTCACAGCTGCTGCTGGTGCTCTCGGATGGCTTTACCCTGAACCTGGGGTTTGTGCAGATCCCGGTGCAGATGCAGATTGAAAACTTCGACGTCAGTCCGTTCCTGTGCGGGGTGATCGCCCTCTCCCTGCTGTACGCGGCGTATGCTTCTCAGACCCTACGCGGGGCGCTGAAGGCGGTGCCGCAGGGGCAGTGGGAGTCCGGCCAGGCGCTGGGGCTGTCTAAAAGCGCCATCTTCTTCCGGCTGGTGATGCCGCAGATGTGGCGTCACGCCCTGCCAGGGCTGGGCAACCAGTGGCTGGTGCTGCTGAAAGATACGGCGCTGGTTTCGCTTATCAGCGTTAACGATCTGATGCTGCAAACCCGCAGCATCTCGACCCGTACCCAGGAGCCGTTTACCTGGTTTCTGGTGGCGGCGGCCATCTACCTGGTGATTACGCTTCTCAGTCAGTACATTCTCAAACGCATTGACCAACGCGCGACACGTTTCGAACGGAGGCCAGGCTGATGCTTGAGTATTTACCCGAACTGATGAAGGGGCTGCACACCAGCCTGACGCTCACCGTGGCATCGATTGTGGTGGCGCTGATCCTCTCCCTGATTTTTACCATCG
Source organism: Pseudescherichia vulneris NBRC 102420 (assembly GCF_000759795.1). Classification (GTDB taxonomy): domain Bacteria; phylum Pseudomonadota; class Gammaproteobacteria; order Enterobacterales; family Enterobacteriaceae; genus Pseudescherichia; species Pseudescherichia vulneris. Next base: position 4,290 of record NZ_BBMZ01000014.1, on the reverse strand, counting down.
TTCTGACGCTGAAAACGCCGGGGCTGGTGTGGATCGTGCGCGGCTATATCACGCTCTTTACCGGCACTCCGCTGCTGGTGCAGATCTTCCTGATCTACTATGGGCCGGGTCAGTTTCCATCGATCCAGGCCTATCCGTGGCTGTGGCACCTGCTCTCTGAGCCGTGGCTCTGCGCGCTGATCGCCCTGTCGCTGAACAGCGCCGCGTACACCACCCAGCTCTTCTACGGTGCCATTCGGGCGATCCCGGAGGGGCAGTGGCAATCCTGCGGCGCGCTGGGGATGAGCAAGAAGGATACGCTGGCGATCCTGCTGCCATATGCGTTCAAACGCGCCCTCTCCTCCTACTCTAACGAAGTGGTGCTGGTATTCAAAAGTACCTCGCTGGCTTACACCATCACGCTGATGGAGGTCATGGGGCACGGACAGCTGCTGTACGGTCGCACCTACGACGTCATGGTCTTTGGCGCGGCGGGGGTTATCTACCTGATCGTCAACGGTTTGCTGACGCTGCTGATGCGGTTAATCGAGCGGCGGGCACTGGCGTTTGAACGACGCAGCTAAAACAGAACTACACACTATAGAGGCGGGGGAAACCCGCCTTTTTTACGTCTTTGAAAATATAATTAATCAATAATATTGCATACTCATTCATTAAATGGCATTGTAATTCCATGCCGCAGACACGGTAAAAACGATAAGATTGACAGACAGGAGCTCCATAATGAAAAAGTTAATTCTGGCCGCCATCCTCGCCACCTTTGCTGCCGGTGCCAGCGCAGCAGATAAAATCAGCTTCGGCTCCTCTGCCACCTATCCGCCGTTTGAGTCGCTGGATGCCAGCAACAAGATCGTAGGCTTTGATATCGACCTGGCGAAAGCGCTGTGCAAGCAGATGCAGGCCGAGTGCACCTTCACCAACCACGCGTTTGACTCACTGATCCCAGCGCTGAAGTTCAAGAAGTATGATGCGGTGATCTCCGGCATGGACATTACCCCAGAGCGTAGCAAGCAGGTCTCCTTCACCGACCCGTACTACGCCAACTCGGCGGTGGTGATCGCTAAGAAAGACGCGTTTAAATCGTTTGACGATCTGAAAGGCAAGCGTATCGGCATGGAGAACGGTACGACCCACCAGAAGTACCTCCAGGATAAGCACCCGGAAGTGAAGACCGTGGCCTATGACAGCTACCAGAACGCGATCCTCGACCTGAAAAATGGCCGTATCGACGGCGTTTTCGGGGATACTGCGGTAGTGAACGAGTGGCTGAAGAATAACCCGCAGCTGGGTACCGCTACGCCGAAGGTGACCGATGCGCAGTACTTCGGTACCGGCCTGGGTATTGCGGTGCGTCCGGATAACAAAGCCCTGCTGGAGAAACTGAACGCTGCCCTGAAGGCTATCAAAGCCGACGGCACCTATCAGAAAATCAGCGACCAGTGGTTCCCGCAGTAATTTGCATTCCGCAGGTCAGGTAAGATTTTTAGGCCGGGTAAGGCGTAGCCGCCACCCGGCCTTCCGCATCCGTCAGGCGCTGCGGTATGCCGTTGGGCTGGTTGTGGAACCAGAAGATGTCGGGAGCATTCGTGCCATCAATACGTGCCAGCAGCTCATGGCTGTGCGGGTGTTGATATAACTTAGTGGTACTTTTTAATCAGAAAAAAATTGGAATTGGTCGCCTTCCAGAAAAATCATATATTTTTATAAGCTTGTTCTGCATCGATAATCATGCCTCCAAGTTTAAGCTCATAAGGCCACTCATCTATCACTATTCTTGCCATGCCTAGATCCCGTTCATTTTTAGGAGGGATGTCGCCAGTAACTAATTGATTTAACAAATTTTTAAAAATCTTAATAAATTGAGATATTTGTTCTGGCAAACTTACGGATAATACTTTCATATCTCCTCTAACAAGCACCAACTCAAGTTCGTTAATTAGATCTTTTATCTTTACTATGGCTATGTCTTTCTTGTCCTTATTTACAAATCCATTATATTATTAAGATTAGTTATGTATTTTTGTAATTCGCCACCAGATCCATGCCAAATGGACATTAAACAACTAAAGCCAAGAAAATAATATTGCCTTCTTAGATTTTTTATCGTAAGGATTATGCAATTATTCTAACAGGATATCGACTTGACTCTTGATTCTTTCCACCTCAATCAGCATATCTTCATTTAAATTATCAAAGTTTATCTGGGCAAGGTAGAACTTTATCTTGAGCAGAATTTCTGTAGAAGCGCTACTAAAATCCATAGCTTCTTCGATGTTTTCGCTAACAATTTTGTCCTTAGCGTTTCTGAGATTTTCAATCAACAACCTAATATCACTATAAAATTCATGATTTATAATCAATACTTACTGAAACTAATAATTTCAACACTATCCTTTGGAACGACAACCTCAATACTACTACTAGGGTTGTCACCTATTCCTTGAGCGGGATGAGTTATGAATCCCCCATCAAATTTCAATTTAGCCTTCATAATAAAATCTCTGCATTCAATATTTTCTTGAGGTACTCCATATTTGCCAGCATACCCTGACGCAGAGGCTTGTTTTAAAACCCAACTTTGAATACTAATATTTTCACTTACAATGAAAATCCAGAAAACTTGGATCTCTATAGAACTTGTTACCTTACTCTTTTCAACTCATTCTTAAAATCAATAATGAGATCCGTCCATTCTGAATAAGTTATATTTTTTATATAATAATCCCCAAGCCATTTAGGGTGGCAGCGTGATATCAAATCATCTATTGCAGATATTCTTACCGGATCATTTTTTTCTAATGAAAGAACCTTAATCATCAGACTTCTGATTTCATTAGCCTCATTGTTATAAGCTGATGAAAATAATATATTACATAATTTTTCAGCAATTTCATTTAAATTCATAGTAGTTTTGTTGCTCCTGAATACTTACCGCCAGCTGTTACAACTTGCCATCCACCACCAACCTTATCCGCCCCCCATTGTAACTGTGGAGCAACCTTCCCTTCAAGAAGTACTTGTGACCTTGTCAGTGAAACTTTTCCTTCGTAAGTCGCTGAGTTACTTGGCGGCAACGCTAAATTGGCGCGCCTTAAAGCAGGAGTATTACCCGCGCTTTCTCTTGTAACATATACTTGTGAAGCACTGCCTGGAGTATGCTCGGTAATTGTGAATATATCTCCGGGCATTCCTCTGGATGCATATATTTGACCCTCAAAGCTATTGATTGTGTCATGCTGTATTTGCTTATTTAGGCCACGATTTCTTAATAAATTTCTGGCTGAGTTTCGTGTAATCGGTATTTTTTCTACGGAACACTTACTCAGCCCCCACGGATCCACCCACCCCAGCGGATTCGGCGCGTACTGGTAAAGATTCAGCCCTCCCGCCAGGCCTATCAGGTCCTGCTGCGTGAACCGTCCGCAGTCCGGGTCGTAGTACCGGAACAGATTATAGTGAAGTCCCGTCTCCCGATCCAGGTACTGGCCCTGCATCCGCAGGTTCTGGGCACAGCCTGCCAGCTGCACCTCTCTTTCACTCAGCAGCTTACCCCAGGCACTGTTCTGTGCCTCCCAGCACACCCGGCCTTCCGCATCCGTGAGGCGCTCCGGCGTGCCACTGGGCTGGTTATGGAACCAGTAGATGTCCGTGGCATTCACGCCGTCAATACGGGCCAGCGGCTCATGGCTGTGCGGGTCGGTGTAGACGTAGGTCAGCGGGACCTCATCCCGGATCTCCTGCAGCAGCCGGAACCCCTCCCACACAAAGCGGGTGGTGACCTCCCTGCCGTGCGGCTGGCCTGCCAGCGTCCGGCGGCTGGTCTTGCTGATGCGCCTGCCCAGAGGATCGTAGCGGAAGCTGACCGTGACCTGCGGCCGGGTGCGGTCGCGTGGCTGGCTGGTGACCTCCGTCAGGCGGTGCTCGCCGTCATAGCGGTAGTGCCAGCGGGTCTGACCGTCGTCCTTCTCCACCGTGCGGCCGTGGATGTCATACCGCCAGCGGATGCCGTTCAGCTGCGTGACGCGGTTGTGGGTTATCTTCTCCCCGATATCGTCCAGCGGGTTGCCCGCCGCATCCCACCGCCACTGCTCCCGGCCCGGCAGCGTGCCGTCCTGAGACAGCAGCCGCCCGGCGCTGTCGTACTGCCAGTGATACGCGCTGAACGGGTCATCGTCGCGCTCCTCGCGCACGGGGTTGTTACGGTAGTCGTAATCCCACCTGCGCGACCAGCGGCGCGGGGCCGGACGCTGCGCGCTGCCGGTAAAAACGTCCCGGCGGTGCAGGCGGCCG
>NZ_BBMZ01000015.1 GCF_000759795.1 Pseudescherichia vulneris NBRC 102420 | reverse complement strand
GCCCGGCAGCATCCTTGCGCTCGTAGTAGCTGAGCAGCGTCTGGCCGAACTGGCTGAGGGTGGAGACGGCAAAACGTGCACTCTGCAGCATGGTGCTGAACCGGTACGGCGGAATGGTCGCCGTCATGCCGGAGGAGGCGCTGATAAGCGAGCCGCCCTGCACGCTCTGCTCCATCAGCACCGTCGGGTTAACTGGCGGGGCGTACATTGGAACGGTCATCGGCAGGCCGTCAATGGTCAGCTGATGACGCAGGTTATAGAGGCGGGAGTCGAGCGTGTTCCAGTAGCCCAGCAGCTGGCTGTTGACCGGGGCCATAAAGCTGTCGCTGGTGATCACGTCCGCCGCCACGCAGAGCTTCCCGGCAAAGGCTGGCATTGCCGGGGCCTGTTGCTCATAGCTCAGCAGGGCCACGTTGCTCTCTGCACTCTCCGCCAGCTCCTCCAGCGTTTCCGGTGCCCAGTGGTTAACAATTAAGCTGTCAGGACAAATACCGAGCAGGTCTTTCACCTGACCGTACTGTAAACGGGCGAGGCTCAGGCCGTCGTTAGTCAGCAGGCGATAGCTGGCGTCGGCGGCAGCCATCAGGGTGCTGACGTAGGCCATAAAGACTGCCTTCTGGTAATGAACAGGCCATGCTGAGGCTATCGCATCCGGATCGGTGGTTAACCAGCCGGCAGTGGCCTGGGCGGCGGACGAGGCGCTCTCCACCAGCGGGCGCACGCTCCAGTAGTCAGGCTCCGGGTACTGGGTGCGAATGTCGCTGCTGTTGTCGCGCCCGCGCGCAGCCGGGTCGAAGATGTAGTTGTACCAGCTCAGGGCATCGCTGTACTCCGCCTCCTGGCTCAGCCGCCACGCCACCAGGTACGGCATATAGAAGAACAGCTCCCAGAAGTAGATGCCATTAGCACCGCTGAAGTCCATGGGCACGGCGGTGTCGTTGGTCATACCGGGTTCGAGGGTAAGCTGGGTGTCCCAGTTGATTAAATCGTTGATACTGACGTTAGCTTTATTAATTAATTCTTTTGAAAATAACGTATTCAAACGTACCGGTGATATACTTGTATCATTTGCAAAGTCGCCCGTGAACTGCAAAAAAATAACCTCTCCATAGAGTGAATCATTTCGATTGGTAATCATTGGCGCAACAGTGGTTCCTAAATCTTTTGTAAAAGTTAAAACGTACTCTTGGTAAACAGAATTTTCCATCGCCGGGTTTGGCCCATTATTCCATAAGTAACCAAATGATAAATATATAGAAAAAGAGTCCATGCTAAGCCTTTCGTCATTATGCATCACCTGCACACTGACATTAAAATTTTCACTAGGATTAGCAATAAATTCCGACTCTTGTTCTCTGTAACGCTCTTCACCATTAACCCATGAAGCAGGAGAGTCACTGCAAAAGGCCATAAAGAACCATGTACCAGAGTCTGTAACAGTTACATCTCGAGTATCAACAGTTTCTGGTATAGATACATGTATTTTTAACCCCCCATCATAACTATCAACTTCACACCTCACATTTGATAAATTGAGAGTTGGTAATGAAATTTGTCCATTAAAATTATCGTGTTCCGCTCCTGAAAGCTGTATGCCCGAAGGGATGAAAGCGCCAACGCTAGCTACAGACTGAATTATTTTTTGCTTACCTGGCCTTTCTCCATTTTGTAAATATTGAAAAAGTAACTCCGAAATTTGAGAGATACTTATTCCATCAGCGCTCTTAGCCTCTACCTGTTGTGTTTTAGACCAATAGTCAATATTGATTGTAAAATCATGATAACCCATTAGTTTTACAGAATTCTCATCTTCGCTGTCTAAATCTCCAGAATATAAAGATACAGTCAAAATATTTTGAGTTTGATTGTAAATAGCAAGGGTATTTAAATTCAAGGATTCAAATAATTGATCAGTATAACCACCCTTCTTACCATTATCAATTTTCATTACAGCCGTAGGTGCAGCCCAGTTATTATTAAAATCGCAGTAAGACGAAAAGGCGGTGATAATATCATAGGTATTACTTTCATCACCCGTAGCATTGCCACCTTTGTTTTTTTCAAACCAAAGAAAATAGAGTCGGTTATTGAAATAAACCAGACGTGGGATGCCCTGAATATTATCCTCAGCAATCGTGGTATTCATTGGATACCACTCCGACCAGGCGCTGGTTGAAACAACATTATCCACATTCTTGCTCATATCAAACGAGCGCCAGTAGTATTGCACTGGTGAGGTAGTAGATTTACCTAAGAAGTAATAAATACCCTCTGTCTGATCGGTACTGTCCAGATATCCACTCACAATCGTCAGGTTCGCCACCTGCTCGAACTTGTTCAGGTAGTTCATAACCGCCTGCTGGGCCGTGTCGCTGTTAATGGTATTCTGATTCAGATCGGTGATCAGATCCTTAAAGTAGGCGGTCTGGCTCTGGCGCAGGGTGGGGTCAATATAATTCTCCGGGTAGGTATCTAACTCTACTTCACCGGCCCAGATATCGTACTGGCTCAGACCTTCTTTCCAGCTAGTAATATTTTCCTGATCCAGATACTGGGTCTGGTAGCCTGGCTCCATATTCATGGTGATGCCATTGATGTACTGCTGGATGCTCGACATCGCCTGCGCCACACGAGAGGTGGGTACGGCGTTGCTGACCAGTGGGTCAATCAGCAAGTACTCATAGACGTCTTCCGGGGTTTGCACCAGATTAACCAGATCGTCATTACCGCTGGCAGGGACATACTGACCGAGATAATAAGATAGAAGAGCATCACGCTGACGCTCATTAAGGGATGCTGCAATATCGATACTCATAGCGTGTCACCTTATCCAGGAGAGAAATAGGGATGGCATCGTAGGATGCTAAATTTAAAAGGAAAAGTTATAGGCCGACCTGTGCAACAACCTATTTATCACCACCTCTATCAGATTTTACTGAATGGAAAAATTTCTATTTATCAAACAACAACTAGCCGATAGAAGTTATAAAATTCTAATCAAAAAATTCTAAAACGATACGTTCTTAATTTGCGCTTCAATGCATAAAAAAGAGTGAGATGTGAATTAAAGACGGGTTGCATAGGAATTTACTTAAGAATAAATAATGTGGCTATTTATCGTGTGAATAATATTTCTTACCAATTAAGAAAGCATCTTGATTGCTTTTTTAGCGCAAAAAAAAACCGCCGGCCTTGCCCACAGCCCGATGGGGGATGTGAGCAAGACCGGCGGTCTTAAGAAAGTGTGCTGAGTTACTCAGCAGGTTCAGGCATTTTACCTTCTGGTGCTTTACGTTCTGTCAGACGCTTCTCAAAATTCGCATTAAACTGTTTTTTCTGCTCTGGCGTCAGGATGTTGTAGATTTTGTTCTGGGTTTCCATATGCGCCAGCATACGGGCTTTGTTCTGCTCGGCCATTTTGTCGATCTGCGCTTCGGCTTTCGCCTTGTCGAAGGTGTCGCTGGCGATGATGCTATGGGTGGCGCGACGCTCATCCAGTGACGGACGCTTCATCTGGTCACGCTGGCTCTTCATGATCTCACGGATCTGCTGCTTCTGCGCGTCGGTCAGGTTGAGGTCTTTAAACATCATATCGTGATGCGGACCCATTTTGCCTTTATGGTGCATCGCTGCGCCGTTGTCCGGTGCGGCTGTGGTTTCGGCAGCGTGAGCCAGGTTAGCAGCGCCGAACGCCAGGGTAGAGGCAACAAACAGAGCGGTTAATTTACGCATAGTCTTCATCCTTCTTTCAGTTATTCTTACTTACGGCACGTTGCCGTGTTGACGAGATTAACTTTACGACCTTTTTCGTCAATTAATCAGTGCAACGGTAAAACAGTGAAAGTATAAAAAACAGTTTCTGCGCAATTGTGAAGACAATATGGAAAAAAGATGGAGAGGTGTAGCAAAAATATTCAAGCTGATGATTTTGAAGGCAATATGGAGGAGCATACTCCTCCAGCGATTATTAATAAAGCAGTTTGGTAAGAATAGTCTGCAATAATGTCCTGGGCTGCCGTTCTATTCCTCTCTCGCTACGCCATCCGCACCAGCATTAAACCTGCCCGCAGGCCAGGTGCAACGTTTGGGTTCGGAAATAGGACATATTCCGTCTGGTGTTGAACTATGTAACGCGTCTCGCCCTCTTCTGCCAGCAGCGTACCGGCGCTAAACGGTGTGAAGTTGATCGTCTGGGCAGGCATGCAGAGACGGAAACGCTCCCCGTGGCGCGTAATCTGCTGCGCAACGCGATAGCGCAGCACCGGCGCATGCTGACTCGTCCAGGGCGTATCACTGAGCAGCGCCGCCAGCGCGTCGCGGGTTACGGCGAACTGGCTAAGATCGTTCTCGCCAAAGGGAAGCGCTTTCCCCAGCTCAAGGGTGCAGGCCAGGGCGTTAAAGCGCTCGCAGCTAAAGTGGGTAAAGGTGCCGCCCGGCGACTGGTGAAAGACCAGCGCCTCCAGCCCCGCCTCTTCCAGCCAGTGCAGGAAGGATTCATCCCACGGCGTTTTACGGGCGGGTAAAACACCGAAGCGCGGGTGATGCGAGCCGCGTATTGCGGTATGCAGATCGAGATGCCAGCGCGTCTCTATTTTGCCGTCAGTAAAGAAGCGCTCCAGGGCCTGTTCAAGCTGCGCTGCGCGTTCGGTCTCCAGACTGGGGGGATAATGCTGCCAGCGCTGGCCAAACAGGCGGTTGAGATCGACATGCAGATAGCGCCGGTTCGTACGCAGCGCCTCGGGGTTGCCCAGCACCACCAGCATGCGCCAGCTTAGTGCCAGTGAACCGGTGAACAACGCGGTCAGCAAGCCATCGACGAGCTCTACCGGCGCGGTTTCATTCCCATGGATCCCCACCGAGAGCACCAGAGCGCGCTCCACAGGCTGATACGGCGTTAGCTCCAGCACTCCTTCACCGTGCCAGCGCCAGCTAAAGGTGACAGTGTCACCTTGCATCCGATCAGGACGTGTCCCGGCCAAGGTTAAAGCGAGAAAATCGTGCATAGCGTCTCCCTTAGCGCTGGAAAGCATAGACCGAGCCGAGGTCCAGCAGTTGAGACAGCTGGTCTAACGCTTCCCGGCCCTCCCGCAGCAGGAGCGGGTCGGCAAGATCGGCCTGAGTTAAACGATCCCGATAGTAGCGATCTACCCATCCATTAAGTTGATTAAAGAGCGCGTCGTTCATCATCACCGACGGGTTAACCGCCTGCCGCTCCGCCTCCGTTAGCACCACGCGCAGACGCAGGCAGGCTGGGCCACCGCCGTTCGCCATGCTTTCACGTAGATCGAACACCTTCAGATCGCGGATCGGATTATCCTCTGCCAACAGGCCGTTGAGGTAACGCCAGACGCCTGCATGCTCCTGCGACTCCTGGGGCACAACCAGCACCATTGAGCCATCCTCCCGGCTCAGGAGCTGGCTGTTAAACAGGTAGGTCGCCACGGCATCCTTCACCGATACCACCTCCTCCGGCACCTGAATTGCTTGAAATTCGGATACCCGCTCCGCCAGATGACTCAGCAGCCCGCACTGCTTAACAAACGCGCGTTCGTGGCAGAACAGCACCTGGCGGTTGCTTACCGCAATCACATCGTTGTGAAACACCCCCTCGTCAATGACCGTGGGGTTTTGCTGGGCGAACATCACCCGATCCGGATGAACCTGGTTAAGGCGCGCCACCGCCTGGCTCGCCTCCAGGGTCTGACGCGCAGGATAGCGCTCGGGTGCGGCGTGACCATGCTCCTCACGCCCGTAGATAAAGAGCTGTAGACCCGGCTCACCGTATTCGCCGCCGAGACGGTTATGGTTTGCCGCCCCCTCGTCGCCAAAGCGCGCCACCTGCGGCAGCGCCGGATGCACGGCGAAGCGTGCCTCGTCACGGAAAATAGCCCGCAACAGCGCCTCGGTGGTGGGCGCTTCGCTTGAACGGTGGAACTTGTTGTTCAGGTTAGCGACGGTAAGATGGACCCTGCCGTCCATGGCGTCGGCAGAGGGGCAGACCGTCGCCGCATTGGCGACCCACATGGATGAGGCCGAGCTGGCCGCTGAGAGCAGCTCCGGCGTCTGCGTGGCCGCTTTAGCTACCACCTGCTCATCGCTGCCGCTGAATCCCAGCTGGCGCAGCACCGCGACGTTGGGCCGCTCCTGAGGTGGGATCACCGCCTGAGGAAAGCCCGCGTCGCTGAGCGCCTTCATCTTCAGCAGGCCCTGTTTCGCCGCCAGCTTCGGGTTCGACACCTGATTACGGTGCTTTGTCGACGCCTCGTTACCAAACGAAAGCCCGGCATAGTGGTGGGTCAGCCCCACCAGGCCGTCAAAGTTTACCTCGTGCGCCTTCATGCTCCCTCCTCTGGCGAAAAGTGCAGCCCTGGGCTGAGCGTCTCTGGCAGGATCAAGCTGGGTGACTCCAGGCTCGCCATCGGCCACGCACAGTAGTCGGCGGCGTACCAGGCGCTGGGGCGATGATTGCCCGACGCCCCGATACCGCCAAAGGGTGCGGTGCTTGCCGCGCCGGTTAGCGGCTTATTCCAGTTAACGATCCCAGCCCGCGCCGCCAGCAGCAGCGCGTCAAATTTTTTGCGATCCGCCGAGACCAGACCGCAGGCCAGCCCGTAGCGGGTGGCATTCGCCAGCGTAACCGCCTCTTCCCAGCTATCGTAGCGCCAGACGCCCAGCAGCGGGCCAAAGACCTCTTCATCCGGCACGTCCGCGACGCCGGTGAGATCGATAATGCCGGGACTGAGCAGCGACGTTCCGGCCTTGAGACGCTTCGGTGCCAGCAGGGTTCTGCCACCGCGTGCCTCATGGGCCTGCCAGGCCTGGTAAACCTGCTCAGCGGCCTGCTCAGAGATCAGCCCGCCAATAAACGGCTGCGGCTCGGCGTTCCAGCTACCGGGTACGATACGGCCTGCTACCTCGACCAGGCGGGCAAGGAAGGCATCACCCTCCGCGCCGCGCTTCACCAGCAGGCGACGGGCGCAGGTACAGCGCTGGCCCGCGGTAATAAACGCTGACTGGATGGTCAGATGCACAGCGGCATCGCGATCCGCGATGTCATCCACGATCAGAGGATTGTTTCCCCCCATCTCAAGGGCGAGGATCTTCTCCGGCTGTCCGGCCAGCTGACGATGCAGCTGGTAGCCGGTGCTGGCGCTGCCGGTAAAGAGCAGGCCGTCAAGATCCGGCAGGTTGCTCAGGGCCTGGCCGGTTTCGCGCCCACCCTGTACCAGGTTGAGCACGCCAGCGGGAAGGCCCGCCTGCTCCCAGAGCTTGACCACCGCCTCGCCACTGTGCGGCGTCAGTTCGCTGGGCTTAAACACCAGCGTATTGCCCGCCAGCAGGGCGGGAATGATATGCCCGTTGGGGAGATGCCCCGGGAAGTTATAGGGCCCAAAAACGGCCAGCACGCCGTGGGGTCGATGGCGCAGGGTTGCCGCACCGTCTGCCATTTCCGTCTGCTGCTCGCCGGTTCGCACATGCCAGGCCTTTACGGAGATGGCGGCTTTGTTAATCATGGCCCCCACTTCGGTCGCCGCCTCCCAGCGTGGCTTGCCCGTCTCACGAGCGATGATTTCCGTCAGCGCGCCTTTATTCTCCTCCAGCAGCGCGGCAAATCTCTCCACCACGGCCTGACGGGCAGCAAAAGGCTGCGACGCCCAGCCGGGAAACGCGGTGCGGGCGGCCCGGCATGCCTGGGTCACCTGCTCGGCATCGGCATCGTTCCCCTGCCAGAGCCGATCGCCATTTACCGGATCCTGCTTCTCACGCCGAACGCCCTGACCGGTCACCCAGTCGCCGTTAATCCATAAGCTCATACTGTTTTCTCCTCGGCGCAAAGACGTACCAGGCGCACGGTGTCGCCCGGCTGGCATTTAAGCGCGTCCATCTGGGCGGCGCTCAGCACCAGCCGCTCGGTATCCGGATTAGCGGTCACCAGCATGACGCGAAACTGCTGATACTGCTCGTTAGCCACCATGCAGAGCGGCCACTCCCCTGGCGCGGGCTGCCCTTCGGCGACCTCCACCAGGCGGCTTTTGCGAATGGCGCGCACCCGGTCAATATCACACTCCAGCGTCGGCCCGCCGTCGAAAATGTCGATATAGTTGCGGTAGCGGAAACCCTCTTTCTCCAGCACGGCGCGCGCCGGGGCGGTTTGCGGATGCACTTCCCCAATCACCGCCTGGGCTTCTGCCGACAGGAACTGGGTATAGATCGGATGCTTGGGCATCAGCTCGGCAATAAACGCCTTCTGCCCGATACCGCACAGGCGATCGGCCCGGCTGAAGGACATCGAAAAGAAGGTTTTGCCCAGGCTGTCCCAAAACGGCGAGTAGCCATCCTCGCTGATCACGCCGCGCATCTCCGCCACCACCTTTTCGTTGAAGCGGTCGCGAAACGCAGCCATGAACATAAAGCGCGATTTAGAGAGTAGATAGCCGTTGCCCTCCTTTCGCCACTCGGGATCGAGAAACAGGGTGCACAGTTCGCTGCTGCCGGTATGGTCGTTGCTTAAAAACAGCGTAGGCAGCGCGTTGTAGACGTTGAGCTCTTTGGAGGCATGCACCAGGGTTCCGACGCGGTAGTTGTACCAAGGATCGTTCAGGCCGACCGCAACCTCAATGGCGCACACCCCAGCCACCGTGCCGCTGTCGGTATCTTCCAGCACAAACAGATAGCCCTGCTCGCTTTTTGGCAGTTCGCCCAGCCATGTCTGTCGCGCCCGCGTAATACGCGCCGCCAGCGTGGCCTCGTCGGCAGGCAGCGAGGTTAGCCCGCCGCCGGTTTTTCCCGCCAGCTGCATCAGGGCGGGTAGATCGCTATGCTCAATCGGACGGATCACCATCATGTTGCGTACCCCGCTAGAAATCGTTCGCAGGCGCGGGAGAAACGTTCCATACCCGTGCGGATCTCCTCCTCACTGATATTCAACGCCGGGGCGAAGCGCACCACGTTGCCCCCGGCGATCAGCACCATTGCGCCCTCTTCGGCGGCTAGCTGGGCTATCTGCTTGGCTTTACCGGCCCAGGCGGGATCCAGCTCGCAGCCAATGAGCAGGCCGATGCCGCGGATCTCTTTGAATAGCGCTAAACGGGCATTGATAGCCTGAAGTTGCTCGACGAATGCCTGCTGGCGCTGCTTCACGCCGTCCAGGAAGGCTTTGTTATTGACGTTATCCAGCAGCTCTCCCGCCACGGCAGCAGCCAGCGGATTGCCGCCGTAGGTGGTGCCGTGCGTGCCGACGGTCATCACGCTGGCGTACTCGTCCCGCGTCAGCATCGCGCCAATCGGGAAACCGCCCCCGAGGGCCTTAGCCGTGGTCAACACGTCGGGCGTCACGCCGTAGTGCATATAGGCATACAGCTCGCCGGTGCGCCCTACACCCGTCTGCACTTCGTCGAAAATCAGTAGCGCGTTATGGCGATCGCACAGCTCACGCAGCGCCTGTAAAAACTCTGGTTTCGCAGGCACTGCGCCGCCTTCGCCCTGAATAGGTTCAACGAGCACGGCGCAGGTATCATCGTTAATTAACGCCTGCGCGGAGGCGATGTCGTTGAACACCGCATGGTGGATATCCGGCGGCAGCGGAGCGAAATCCTGTGAGTAGGCAGGCTGCCCCCCCGCGCTGACGGTAAACAGCGTCCGGCCGTGGAAAGCATTTTTAAAAGCCACGATGCCGCTCTTCTGCGCACCATGGCGATCGTGCGCGTATTTACGCGCCAGCTTGAGCGCCGCCTCGTTGGCCTCCGCGCCGGAGTTACAGAAGAAGACCCGATCGGCAAAGGTGGCGTCGATAAGGCGTTTTGCCAGCCGCAGCGCCGGCTCGTTGGTGTAGCCGTTTCCGGTATGCCAGAACCGGGCCGCCTGCTCGCTCAGGGCGCGACACAGCCCTGGATGGGCATGGCCTAAGGCGTTAACGGCAATGCCGCCAGCAAAATCGATATACTCTTTCCCCTGCTGATCCCACAGGCGGGAACCCTCACCGCGAACGGGAATAAAAGGCGCAGGGGCGTAAACCGGCAGCATCCACTCATCGAAACTCTCACGCGTAACGGGCAAAGACATAGCCACCTCATCAGGTAAATGAAACGTTGTTAATATGTTAATTATTGTGAACATCGGCCCTGTGAATGTAGATTGCACGCATCGTGCCAGCCAGCGATAAAAATGCATAACGCCGGAGCGGCAACGAAATATCAATAAGTTACAGCAGAGCGCTATGCATTTAAATTGCATATAAAGTGAATAATATTGGTAAGAAGGCCGATAGCGGTGTCTGCGGGCAGCAGATTTATGCAGGTATAAAATTTAATTCTGGAAGTGTGATCGCAAGCGAAACTTACCACCGTTGCGTGCCCCGGTGCGGTGCAGACCGCCCTTTTTTAGGGCGTAATACGCATAAAAAATCCGGGGCGGATACGCTGCGATTTTTCTGTTAACATCTGGGCTTACTTATTGCTATGTGGCAGACAATATGAAATTTGTTTCTTTTAATATCAACGGGCTGCGTGCGCGCCCCCATCAGCTGGCGGCCATCGTAGAGAAACACCAGCCGGACGTGATTGGCCTGCAGGAGACAAAGGTTCACGACGACATGTTCCCGCTCGAAGAGGTTGCGAAGCTGGGCTACAACGTCTTTTATCACGGCCAGAAAGGGCATTACGGCGTGGCGCTGCTCACCAAAGAGACCCCTGTCTCGGTACGCCGTGGCTTCCCCGGTGACGACGGCGAAGCTCAGCGTCGGATCATCATGGCGGAGATCCCCTCGGCACTCGGCAATATCACGGTGATCAACGGCTACTTCCCACAGGGCGAGAGCCGCGACCATCCGACAAAATTCCCGGCCAAAGCGAAGTTTTACGCCGATCTGCAGAGCTATCTGGATAACGAGTTGCAGAAGGACAGCCCGGTGCTGATCATGGGCGATATGAATATTAGCCCTACGGATCTCGATATCGGCATTGGTGAAGAGAGCCGCAAACGCTGGCTGCGCGGCGGCAAATGCTCGTTCCTGCCGGAAGAGCGTGAGTGGCTGGGTCGCCTGCTGGAGTGGGGGCTGGTGGATACCTTCCGCCACGCGAACCCGGAAACGCAGGATCGCTACTCCTGGTTCGACTACCGCTCAAAAGGGTTCGATGACAACCGCGGGCTGCGTATCGATCTGCTGCTGGCCAGCCAGTCACTGGCGAGCCGTTGCCAGGAGACGGGCATCGATTACGATATCCGCAGCATGGAGAAACCCTCCGACCATGCGCCGGTATGGGCCAGCTTTACGATCTGAGTTGGACAACGGTAACGCCGGGTGGCGGCTACGCCTTACCCGGCCTACGGATCGCTACACCTACTCCCGTACCCGCCGCCAGACCAGCGGATTAGTGCTCAGCGTGCGCTCGTCGCGCTGGCACTGTAGCAGGACGCCTTCCGCCTTGATCACTGCCCCTTCAGAATAGTTCCGATCTTCATAGATACAGCACAGATTACAGGGCTGCGGGCGCTGCCCACCTGAGCTAAACACTTCCGGCGGGACGTTAACTTCCACATCGGGGCGGATGCGGTCGGCCTGTGCACCAGCGGATAACAGTCCAAGCAGAGCAATCACGTAACGGTTCATCGACGAATTTCCTTTTTTGTGCTGATTATCACTATAACGGTAAACCGTGCCGGTTCCTTTAATTTATCTGCCCATCGTTTTTAGTTATGACTCAGGCCCGCTTATAAATTTCCCTTAGCGGGTTAACTTTTCGCTTGCCTGGCAAAGCGGTGCGGGTGGTATAGTCGAAAACGATGCTAAAACGCTCACACAACGCACATAATTTATTATAAGAGGAACTTATCTCTATGGATCAGGCACGCTCTCTGGAATCATTTCTAACCCATGTCCAACGCCGCGACCCGCATCAAAGCGAGTTTGCTCAGGCCGTTCGCGAGGTGATGACTACCCTCTGGCCTTTCCTTGAGGCAAACCCGCGCTATCGTCAGATGTCGCTGCTTGAACGCCTGGTAGAGCCGGAGCGCGTGATCCAGTTCCGCGTCGTATGGGTTGATGATAAGAATCAGGTGCAGGTGAACCGCGCCTGGCGCGTGCAGTTTAACTCAGCCATCGGCCCGTTTAAGGGCGGTATGCGCTTCCACCCTTCGGTGAACCTGTCGATTCTGAAATTCCTCGGTTTTGAGCAGACCTTTAAAAACGCCCTCACCACTCTGCCGATGGGTGGTGGCAAAGGCGGCAGCGATTTCGATCCCAAGGGCAAAAGCGAAGGCGAAGTGATGCGATTCTGCCAGGCGCTGATGACCGAGCTATACCGTCACCTGGGGCCAGATACCGACGTCCCTGCAGGCGACATCGGCGTCGGTGGTCGTGAGGTGGGCTTTATGGCGGGGATGATGAAAAAGCTCTCCAACAACAGCGCCTGCGTCTTTACCGGCAAAGGGCTCTCTTTCGGCGGCAGCCTGATCCGCCCTGAGGCGACCGGCTACGGCCTGGTGTACTTCACCGAAGCGATGCTCAAGCGTCACGACCTGAGCTTCGAAGGGATGCGCGTGGCGGTCTCTGGATCCGGCAACGTCGCGCAGTACGCTATCGAAAAAGCGATGGAGTTTGGTGCCCGCGTGGTGACCGCCTCCGACTCCGGCGGCACCGTGGTAGATGAAGCTGGCTTCACGGCGGAGAAGCTGGCGCGCCTGTGCGAAATCAAAGCCAGCCGCGATGGCCGCCTGGCCGACTATGCCCGCGAGTTTGGTCTGGTCTGGCTGGAAGGCAAACAGCCGTGGTCCGTGCCGGTGGATATCGCCCTGCCGTGCGCGACCCAGAACGAGCTGGACGTTGATGCGGCCCGCCAGCTGATCGCCAACGGCGTGAAGGCGGTGGCGGAAGGCGCGAATATGCCTACCACCATCGACGCCACCGATCTGTTCCTTGAGGCGGGCGTGCTCTTTGCGCCGGGTAAAGCGGCCAATGCGGGCGGGGTCGCCACCTCCGGCCTGGAGATGGCGCAAAACGCCGCGCGTCTGGGCTGGAAGGCAGAGAAAGTGGACGCCCGCCTGCACCATATCATGCTGGATATTCACAACGCCTGCGTGGAGTACGGCGGGGAAGGCAAACAGACCCACTACGTGCGTGGAGCAAACATTGCCGGGTTTGTGAAGGTGGCCGACGCGATGATCGGCCAGGGTGTGATTTAAGTTTCGGCTTGCCCGGTGGTGCTACGCTTACCGGGCCTACGGCGTGTGAACTTCTTCTTATCGCCGCCGCCCGGCGCAACAATCCCTTTA
This sequence comes from Pseudescherichia vulneris NBRC 102420, assembly GCF_000759795.1. Classification (GTDB taxonomy): domain Bacteria; phylum Pseudomonadota; class Gammaproteobacteria; order Enterobacterales; family Enterobacteriaceae; genus Pseudescherichia; species Pseudescherichia vulneris. The sequence goes on along the minus strand of NZ_BBMZ01000015.1, from coordinate 161,399 downwards.
AACTGGCGAACTGGCGTGCTGCGTGCCTGGTCGATCAGCTGATAGAGCGTGCCCACCAGCGGCTGCATAAAGTCCTGGTAGCGGCACTGCTTCTCGCTGATCTGCGTCAGGACCGACTCCCAGTGAGCGGTCATGTCCGGCCTGGCGGCCATCTCCGGCAGGGAGTGGATCAGCGCCCGCCCCGCGTCGGTAGAGAGAATGCTCCGCCCCTTCTTGTGCAGGAAACCGCGCTTAAAGAGCAGCTCAATAATCCCGGCGCGGGTCGCTTCCGTTCCCAGGCCATCGGTAGCGCGCAGGATCTTCTTCAGATCCTTATCCTGCACGAAGCGCGCAATCCCGGTCATCGCCGAGAGTAACGTCGCATCGGTAAAGGGCCGCGGCGGCTGCGTCTGACGCTCAACCACCTCACCCTTCTCGCACAGCAGCTCATCGCCCTTCTTCACCACCGGCAACGGCGTGCCGTCGTTCTCTTCATCACGCTCTTTGCTGCCGAGCAAGGTTCGCCACCCGGCCTGAGCCAGAAAGCGCGCCTTCGCCAGGAACTTACCGTTGGCGATATCCAGCTCGATCTCGCACTTGCGGAACACCGCGTCCGGACAGAACTGCATCAGATACTGGCGGGCAATCAGGCCATAAACCTTCGCTTCATTGTCGTGCAGGTTTACCGTGCTGCTGCGCGCCGTGGGGATAATAGCATGGTGGGCATCGACCTTTTTATCGTCCCAACAGCGGTTACGCCGATCCATATCCACCACCGGCTGCGGCAGCAGATCCGCGGCATGGACGCCAATGGCCTTCATGACGGAATGGCGTCCGGCGAAGTGCTCCTCCGGCAGATAGCGGCTGTCGGAGCGCGGATAGGTGATCAGCTTATGGGTCTCGTAAAGCTTCTGGCAGATATCCAGCACGTTCTGCGCGCTCAGCCCGAAACGCTTTGCCGCCTCGATCTGTAACGAAGAGAGCGAGAACGGCAGCGGCGCGGGTTCCGACTCCTGCTTGTCGTTATAGCGGGTGACGTGAGCGGGCTGGCCGGAGATGCGTTTAACCACGTGCTCCGCCAGGGTCCGGTTGAGCAGACGCCCCTCCTCATCCTGATGCGGCTCGCAGGCCTCGCTCGGCTGCCAGAGCGCGGTAAAGCGCTCCTCTTTCGGCGTAACGATATGCGCCTTTACCTCAAAGAAATCTTTGGCGACAAAGTTCTCAATCTCTTCATCGCGGCGCACCACCAGCCCCAGCACCGGGGTTTGCACGCGCCCTACCGAGAGCACGCCCTGGTAGCCCGCGTTGCGCCCCAGCAGCGTCCAGGCGCGGGTCATATTGATGCCGTAAAGCCAGTCAGCCCTTGCCCGCGCCAGCGCCGAGACGCAGAGCGGAATAAACTCGCTGTTGGCGCGCAGGCGGCCAATGGCCCGCTCTACCGCCTGCGGGTTGAGATCGTTAATCAAACAGCGCTGGACCCGCTGGCGCTTCTCCGCCGGAAGCTGGAGGTAGTCGAGCACCTCATCCACCAGCAGCTGGCCTTCGCGATCCGGGTCACCGGCGTGGATAATCTCGCTGGCCTCGCCGAGCAGACGCTTGATCACGTTGATCTGCTTGGTGACCGAAGCGCGCGGCTGCAGCTGCCACTTCTCGGGCACGATAGGCAGATCCGCCAGGTTCCAGCGGGCGTAGCGACTGTCATAGACATCCGGCTGCGCCTGCTCAAGCAGGTGACCGATGCACCAGGTCACCACCTGGCCGTTGCCACACTCGATATAGCCGTCGCCCTTGCGGTGCGGCTTGGGCAGCACATCGGCAATGGCGCGGCCCAGGCTCGGTTTTTCGGCAATAAACAACCGCATTAAACAATCTCAATCATAGGGCGACCGGCACGGGCCGTCACCAGCTCGCCGATGGCGCTCAGGGAGAGGTCCAACTCGGCGGCGGTGGCTTTCACCTCCGCCTCCGCCTCCGGCGAGACGGCCAGCAGCAAACCGCCGGAGGTTTGCGGATCGCAGAGAAGATCCCGCCACGCCTCTGGCATCGGCCCCATCAGGTGACCGTAGCTGGCAAAGTTGCGCTGCGTACCGCCCGGTACCGCGCCCTTGGCAATATACGCTTCTACGCCGGGCAGCTTGGGCACTGCCTCATAGCGTACCTGCGCCTGCACGCCCGCCCCCTGGCACACCTCGCTCAGATGGCCGAGCAGTCCAAAGCCGGTGACGTCGGTCATGGCTTTCACGCCAGGGATGTTAGCAAAGGCCGCGCCAGCGATGTTCATCTGGCACATGACGTCCCGGGCCAGCCCCTGGTGCTCCGGTTGCAGCAGCGATTTTTTCTCGGCGGTGGTCAGAACGCCAATCCCTAGCGGCTTGGTCAGGAACAGCTTGCACCCGGCCTCGGCGGTGCTGTTTTTCTTCACCCGTGCGGTCGGCACCACGCCGGTGACCGCCAGGCCAAAAATTGGCTCCGGGGCGTCAATGGAGTGGCCCCCGGCCAGCGCAATTCCCGCCTGCTGGCAGGCAAAGCGTCCGCCCTCGATCACCTTCCGGGCGATCTCCGGCGGCAGCGTGGCGATCGGCCAGCCGAGGATCGCGATCGCCATGATCGGCTTACCGCCCATGGCATAGATGTCGCTGATGGCGTTAGTGGCGGCGATGCGGCCAAAGTCGAAAGGATTATCCACGATCGGCATAAAGAAATCGGTGGTGCTGATGACGGAGGTCCCGTTGCCGAGATCGTACACCGCCGCGTCATCCCGCGTCTCATTGCCTACCAGCAGGTTCGGATCGACAAATTTCGCCTGCTCGCTGTGCAGAATGGTCTCCAGCACCTTTGGCGAAATTTTGCACCCGCAGCCTGCCCCGTGGCTGTACTGTGTTAAACGAATAGCCTGCTCGCTCATGGACATCTCCTGTCAATACGGTTCCTGACTCATTAATAGCGCTATGGTAGCGCTTAGAAATAGCGGACGAAAGGGGATGTGTCCGGGATGCTCACCGTGGTAGCGGCTTTTAGCTGCGGCGTGCCAAGGTAGAGGAAGCCCACGATCTGATCCTGCTCGCGGCACGCTAGCGCTTCGCGCACCACCGGGCTGTCGGTCAACGGCCCGCTGCGCCAGATGCCGTTAAAGCCCTGCGCCTGCGCCGCCATCTGCATCGCCATGACCGCGCAGCCTGCGGAGAGAAGCTGCTCCCAGCGCGGCACCTTCGGATGCGCTTCACAGTGTGCGACCACCGCAATGATGAGCGGAGCACGAAATGGCGCGCTGCGAGCCTTGTCGATACCCTTCTCATCCTGCCCGGCCGCGGTGGCCGCCCGGGTCAGCAGTTGGCTAAAGCGCTCGCGCCCTTCCCCCTCCACGATGAAAAAGCGCCACGGCTGCAACGTACCGTGGTCCGGCGCACGCATGCCGGCGCGCAAAATATTTTCCAGCATCTCGCCTGCCGGTGCAGGTTCAGCCAGCCGGGAGGCGCTACGACGGTTAACGAGCAGTTCAAGTGCGTCCATTAGTTAACTCCTGTCATCAAATTTGGGCATAAAATTAACATGCGCGGGAACTTTGTTACAGCGTCGAGGGTGATTCCTGCTGACAAGAGGCCGTCGGGTAATTAGGATAACCGCACATTCCCGCACGGGGTGCGGTGGTTGTTAAACAGGTTAGGGAGAAGACATGCGAACCCTTTGGCGTATTATTGCCGGATTCTTTAAATGGACGTGGCGAGCGCTCAATTTTGTGCGCGAACTGGTGTTCAACATTTTTTTCATCTTGTTGATTCTGGTAGGCGTCGGCATCTGGATGCAGCTGAGCTCTGGCCCGGCTGAGCATACCAGTCGGGGGGCATTGCTTCTTGATATCACGGGCGTGGTAGTGGATAAGCCCTCCAGCAGCAGCAAGCTCAGCGCGCTGGGTCGCCAACTGTTTGGCGCGAGCTCAGACCGCATGCAGGAGAACTCCCTGTTTGATATTGTGGAGACCATCCGTCAGGCACAGGCCGACCGCAATATTACCGGGATTGTCCTCGATCTGAAAAACTTTGCCGGAGGCGATCAGCCCTCTATGCAGTACATCGGTAAGGCGCTGAAGGCGTTCCGCGACAGCGGCAAGCCGGTCTATGCCATCGGGGATAACTACAGCCAGGGGCAGTACTATCTTGCCAGCTTTGCCAATAAAGTGTGGCTCTCGCCGCAGGGCGTGGTGGATCTGCACGGCTTTGCCACCAACGGTCTCTACTACAAGTCCCTGCTCGACAAGCTGAAGGTCTCGACCCACGTTTTCCGCGTCGGTACCTATAAGTCCGCCGTTGAGCCGTTTATCCGTGACGATATGTCCCCCGCCGCGCGCGAAGCGGACAGCCGCTGGATTGGCGAGCTGTGGCAGAACTATCTGGGCACGATTGCCGCTAACCGCCAGATTACCCCGCAGCAGGTCTTCCCTGGCGCGCAGGGCGTGCTGGATGGCCTGAGCAAAGTCGGCGGCGATACCGCTAAATATGCGCTGGACAACAAGCTGGTGGATACGCTGGGCAGCAGCGCCGATGCGGAAAAAGTGCTGGTTAAACAGTTTGGCTGGAGCGATGAGGATAAAAACTATCGCGCCATCAGCATGTATGACTATCCGCTGAAAAAACCGAGCGAGGTGGGCAGCAGCGTGGCGGTGATCTTTGCCAACGGCGCCATCATGGACGGGGAAGAGACGGCGGGCAACGTCGGGGGCGACACGACGGCCTCGCAGATCCGCGACGCCCGTATCGATCCTAATGTTAAAGCCATCGTGCTGCGGGTTAACAGCCCTGGCGGCAGCGTCAGTGCCTCGGAAGTGATCCGCGCCGAACTGGCCGCAGCGAAAGCGGCGGGCAAACCGGTGGTGGTCTCCATGGGCGGTATGGCAGCATCGGGCGGCTACTGGATCTCGACTCCGGCCAACTACATCGTGGCTAACCCCAGCACGCTCACCGGCTCCATCGGTATCTTCGGGGTGATCAATACCGTTGAGAAGAGCCTTGATGAGCTGGGCGTCCACACCGACGGCGTGGCGACCTCCCCGCTGGCGGATGTCTCGGTCACTAAAGCCCTGCCGCCACAGGTGCAGCAGCTGATGCAGCTGAGCATCGAAAATGGCTATCAGCGCTTTATCTCCCTGGTTGCGCAGGCGCGTAAATCGACGCCGGAGCAGGTAGACAAGATTGCTCAGGGCCACGTCTGGACCGGTGAGGATGCGAAAAACAACGGTCTGGTGGATGCGCTGGGTGACTTTGACGATGCCGTGGCGAAAGCCGCCGAGCTGGCGAAGCTGAAGCAGTGGCATATCGAGTACTACCAGGACGAGCCGACCCTCCTGGCCCGCATGATGGACGGCTTCTCCGGTGAGATCCGCGCCATGCTGCCGCAGGCCTTGCAGGCGTATCTGCCTGCCCCGCTGGCCGCGGCGGCGGATACGGTAAAAGCCGAGACCGATAAGCTGGCGGTGTTTAACGATCCGCAAAGCCGCTACGCGTTTTGCCTGACCTGCGCCAACATTCGATAACACATCTCCCCCCGCCATCGGGGGGATTTTCTTTGTGGTACAAGAACTGACAACCATGCAAAAAAAATCAATTTACGTCGCCTACACCGGCGGGACCATTGGTATGCAGCGCTCGGAGCAGGGCTACATTCCGGTCTCTGGTCATCTGCAACGCCAGCTGGCGCTGATGCCTGAGTTCCATCGCCCGGAGATGCCGGACTTTACGATCCACGAATACGATCCACTGATGGACTCGTCGGATATGACCCCAGAAGACTGGCAGCATATCGCGGACGATATTAAAGCTAACTACGATCGCTACGACGGCTTTGTCATTCTGCACGGCACCGACACCATGGCTTTCACCGCCTCGGCGCTGTCGTTCATGCTGGAGAACCTTGGCAAGCCGGTAATTGTGACAGGGTCACAAATACCTCTCGCTGAACTGCGCTCGGACGGGCAGATTAACCTGCTCAATGCCCTCTACGTGGCGGCGAACTTCCCGATTAACGAAGTGACGCTGTTCTTCAACAACCGTCTGTTTCGCGGCAACCGCACCACCAAGGCCCACGCGGACGGCTTTAACGCCTTTGACTCCCCTAACCTACAGCCGCTGCTGGAGGCCGGGATCCATATTCGCCGCCTCGGCAACCCTGGCGCGCCAGGCTGCAACGGCGAGCTGATTGTTCACCGCATCACCCCCCAGCCAATCGGCGTGGTCACGATCTATCCAGGGATTTCGGCCGACGTGGTGCGCAACTTCCTGCGTCAGCCGGTGAAGGCGTTGATCCTGCGCTCCTACGGCGTAGGCAACGCGCCGCAGAACGGCGAGTTTCTCCGAGAGCTGGAGGCGGCCAGCGCGCGCGGCATTGTGGTGGTGAATCTCACCCAGTGCATGTCTGGCAAGGTGAATATGGGCGGCTATGCCACGGGTAACGCCCTGGCGCATGCGGGGGTCATCGGCGGTGCGGACATGACGGTTGAAGCGACCCTGACTAAGCTACACTGGCTGTTGAGCCAGGATCTGGACGCCGACGCCATTCGTCAGGCTATGACCCAGAACCTGCGCGGCGAGCTAACCCCGGACGAATAAGGAGCCTGTGATGACGCAACGAGCACTCTTGCTGGTGGATATACAGAACGATTTCTGCGCCGGTGGTGCGCTGGCGGTGCCGGAGGGCGATAGCGTAGTGGACGTGGCTAATGCGCTGATTGACTGGTGTAAAGCCCGTGGCGATGCGGTGGTAGCCAGTCAGGACTGGCACCCGGCCGATCACGGCAGCTTCGCCAGCCAACACGGTGTAGAGCCCTATACTCAGGGAATGCTGGACGATCTACCGCAAACTTTCTGGCCCGATCACTGCGTACAGGGAAGCGAAGGGGCTGAACTGCATCCCCTGCTTCAGCAGAAAGCCATCGACGCGGTTTTTCACAAGGGTGAAAACCGGACCATCGACAGCTACAGCGCCTTTTTCGACAATGGCCATAAGCAGAAGACCGGCCTGGATGCCTGGCTACGCATGCGCGGCATCACCGAGCTTATCGTGCTGGGTCTGGCAACGGACTACTGCGTGAAGTTTACCGTGCTGGATGCCCTACAGCTGGGCTATCAGGTCAATCTGATTACCGACGGCTGCCGGGGAGTCAATATTGGCAAGCAGGATAGCGCCCAGGCGTTTATGGACATGGCGTCCGAAGGGGCGACGCTCTATACGCTGGCAGATTGGGTAGAGACGCACGCCTAATTATTGCCCGGTGGCGCTACGCTTACCGGGCGTTTACCAACGCATTACTTGAATGTCGCGATCGGTTTGGGCGCGATGCCAAACTCCTCTTTCAGCTGCTGTTTGCTCTTCGTCACCATCTGACCGTTGGTATCGATAGTCATATGCTGCGCATCGGTATTGTGACATGCCTGCCAGAGCATGACCAACTGCAGGCTGTTCTCTTTCTGTTCCGGGGTCAGCGCTACGCCATCAGGCCATTTCCCCGTCTCAACCGCGGTTGCCAAACGCTGATACACCTCAGGCGTCATGCTGGCAACAAGCTCATTAATTTCCATCGTTCACCCGCTCTCGTGGAATAATTTGCTGAATCGATTCTTTAGCCCTTAATCTGCTCGCCATCGGCCTCATCGTTGAAGCTCAGAGAGGCTGAATTTACGCAGAAACGCTCCCCGGTCGGCTGCGGGCCATCAGGGAAAACATGGCCTAAATGGGCGTCACAATTGCCGCAGCGGATCTCAATTCGCTGCATGCCATGTGAGTAATCGTTAAGATAACGGATCGCATTTTCACTCACCGGCTCATAGAAACTCGGCCAGCCGCAGCCGGAGTCATATTTGCTCTGGGAGTTGAACAGGGCAGCATCGCATACCAGGCAGTGGTAAACGCCTTCGCGCTTGTTATGCAACAGCTTACCGCTGAACGGCGGCTCTGTACCGTGGTTTTGCGTCACATAAAACTGCATTTCAGTAAGGCTGTTTTTCAGGTCATCCTGAGAGGATTCATTAGCCATATGCTTGCTTCTCGCTATAGGTTCATTTACATCTTTTGTCTGATTCTAACAAAACATTAACAGTGGCGTCCTGACTTTTGTTCTAAACTTAGGCGGTGCGAAAATGTAGCGGAGGAATTGTGATCTATTTCACGTTTTTATCCTGCATGCCCTTTAAAATCCACGCCGGCGACCCCATACGGGTTGTAGCTGATTGGAATAGTGAGACGACGTCGCCGCGCAAAGGTTATGCACAGGATTGATTTGTCGCAATGATTGACACGATTCCGCTTGACGCTGCGTAAGGTTTTTGTAATTTTACAGCCAACCTTTTATTCACTAACAAATAGCTGGTGGAATATATGACTATCAAAGTAGGTATCAACGGTTTTGGCCGTATCGGTCGCATTGTTTTCCGTGCTGCTCAGGAACGTTCTGACATCGAAATCGTTGGCATCAACGATCTGTTAGACGCTGACTACATGGCGTACATGCTGAAGTATGACTCAACTCACGGTCGTTTCAACGGCACCGTTGAAGTCAAAGACGGCCATCTGGTTGTTAACGGCAAAACCATCCGTGTTACCGCTGAAAAAGACCCGGCTAACCTGAAATGGGACGAAATCGGCGTTGACGTTGTTGCTGAAGCTACCGGTATCTTCCTGACCGACGAGACTGCTCGTAAGCACATCACTGCTGGCGCGAAAAAAGTTGTTCTGACCGGTCCGTCTAAAGACAACACCCCGATGTTTGTTAAAGGCGCTAACTTTGACAAATACGAAGGTCAGGACATCGTTTCTAACGCATCCTGCACCACCAACTGCCTGGCACCGCTGGCGAAAGTTATCAACGACAACTTCGGCATCATCGAAGGCCTGATGACTACCGTTCACGCGACTACCGCTACCCAGAAAACCGTTGATGGCCCGTCTCACAAAGACTGGCGCGGCGGCCGTGGCGCATCCCAGAACATCATCCCGTCCTCTACCGGTGCTGCTAAAGCAGTAGGTAAAGTACTGCCAGAACTGAACGGCAAACTGACTGGTATGGCGTTCCGCGTTCCGACTCCGAACGTATCCGTTGTTGACCTGACCGTGCGTCTGGAAAAAGCAGCGTCTTACGAAGAGATCAAGAAAGCTATCAAAGCCGCTTCTGAAGGCGACATGAAAGGCGTTCTGGGTTACACCGAAGACGACGTTGTGTCCACCGACTTCAACGGCGAAATCTGCACTTCCGTGTTCGATGCCAAAGCAGGTATCGCACTGAACGACAACTTCGTTAAACTGGTTTCCTGGTACGACAACGAAACCGGCTACTCTAACAAAGTACTGGACCTGATTGCTCACATCTCCAAATAAGATGTGACACTCAACTTAAGAGCGACTTCGGTCGCTCTTTTTTTTGGCTTAAGACAGAGGATTGAGAAACGAATATGATTAATAAAATTTTTGCTCTTCCGGTAGTCGAAAACATTACCCCGGTGATTTCCCGCCGTCAGCTGGACGAGCTGGAGTTGATTGTCATCGATCACCCGCAGGTGAAAGCCTCTTTTGCCCTGCAGGGCGCGCATCTGCTGTCGTTTAAACCGGCAGGCGAAGAGGACGTGCTGTGGCTGAGCGACAATACGCCGTTCAAAAATGGCGTGGCGCTGCGCGGTGGCGTTCCGGTGTGCTGGCCGTGGTTTGGCCCGGCGCAGCAGCAGGGTCTGCCCGCTCACGGTATCGCCCGCATCCTGCCGTGGACGCTTACCGCCCATAACGAAGATGAGAACGGCGTGGTGCTGACCTTTGAACTGCAAAGCAACGACGCAACCCGTCAATACTGGCCGCACGATTTCACCCTCTTTGCCCGCTTTAAGCTCTGCCAGACCTGTGAGATTGAGCTGGAAGCCCACGGTGAGTTTGAGACCACCTCCGCCCTGCACACCTACTTTAACGTGGGCGACATCAGTGCGGTGAAGGTGAGCGGGCTGGGCGATCGCTTTATCGACAAGGTAAACAACGCTCAGGAAGATGTCCTGGCCGACGGCGTGCAGACCTTCCCGGACCGTACCGACCGTGTTTATCTGAACCCGGAAGCGTGCAGCGTGATCCACGACGGCGCGCTGAATCGCACAATTGACGTGATCCATCACCATCACAGCAACGTGGTAGGCTGGAACCCAGGCCCGGCGCTCTCTGTCAGCATGGCCGACATGCCGGACGACGGTTATAAGACCTTTGTTTGCGTGGAGTCGGCCTGCGTAACCGTTCCGCAGAAAACCACCGAAGAGAAGCCGTCCCGCCTGGCGCAAACCATTCGCGTGAACAAGCGTTAATCAGTCAACACGCTATGCCCTCTCACCCAGAGAGGGCAATTTTCTCTACACCACATCCAGCGGCGTTTTGTGTCCCGGTGCCGGAAAGGCATGATCGAGTCGGTTCAGCTCATCTTCGCTCAGGGTTAACTCAAGCGCGGCAGCGTTCTCCTTCACATGCGCCACGCTCGCGGCCTTCGGGATCGCCATCACGCCTTGATGACGAATAACCCACGCCAGCAGCACCTGTGCGGCGCTTACGCCATGTCCGTGGGCGATCTCGCGAACGGTAGCGTTTTCCAGCAGGCCATCGCGCAGGCGTCCAGCCTGAGCCAGCGGACAGTAGGCCATCACCGGCAGAGCGTGCTGCTGGCACCAGGGCAGCAGATCGAACTCAATGCCACGGGAAGCGAGATGATACAGCACCTGATTGGTAGCGCAGGCTTGACCACCTTCAACGCGCCACAGCTGTTGCATATCGCTATAGTCCAAATTGGAGACGCCCCAGCGGCGAATTTTACCCTGGCGGATCAGGGTCTCCATCGCCTCTACCGTTTCGGCCAGAGAGTAGTTACCCCGCCAGTGCAGCAGATAGAGATCGAGATAGTCGGTGCCGAGACGGCGCAGGCTGGCTTCGCAGGCGGCAATCGCCTTTTGGCCCCCCGCATTCCACGGGTAGACTTTCGACACCAAAAACACCTCGTCGCGCCTGCCCATAATTGCTTCGCCTACCACCACCTCTGCACCACCGTCGGCGTACATTTCAGCGGTGTCGATAAGGGTCAGGCCGAGATCGATCCCTGCCCGAAGCGCTGCCACCTCGTTTTGTCGCTGACGGGGGTTCTCACCCATATACCACGAGCCCTGCCCGATCGCGGCCAGCGGCTGGCTGTCGGCAAACTGCACACGTTTTTCTGTCATGGTTTCCTCCGGGGTTTATTCTCCTGAAATGATTGACCTACCGTAAAACAAACAGGGCGCAAGCGCCCTGTTGATATGTCTGGATCGTGCACATGAAATGCACAATGCTTTGAGTATAAGCGTTAGAAGCTGTAAGTCACCCCGGTAGAGAAGACCCCGGCCCAGGACTTATCAACCATCGGGCTGTCTTTGATCTCATCACCCAGACGGGTATAGCGACCGATACCATATACGCTCCAGCTATCGTTCAGCTGGTAGCTGGCGCTCAGCTCCAGGTAAGGACTCCAGTCGCTGTCCGGATCGTAGGTACGCAGACCGCTGCTACGAGACTCATGTCCCGAAACGCCGTAGTAGTATTCGTTCTGGTTTTCGCTGCTCCACTCAGCACCAATCCCCGGTGTCAGCGTCAGGCCACCGTTGGTGTAGCGGTAGAGCCAGGCCAGATCCCAGCTGATACCGTTGCTGTTATCCAGCGTGTCGCCAGCCAGCGAGGTGCGTAAAAAACCGTACTGGGTGTTATGCACATAAGACAGACCCGCCATCAGCGTAGATTTACGCTTATCGAGCTGGCGCAGCTGCCAGTCATCGCTGTCTTTCGGCCGGAAGTGGAACGGATTGTAGTAAGCCGTAACGGAGAGCTTATCGCTCTCATCATTCCAGAGATAGTAGCCGCCGCCAAGGCCGTGGAACCAGAAGTTCTCGCCTTCGTAGTTGATCACCGGGACGGGGGCGACATCGCGATCGTAATCTTTATAAGGCGTCTCAAGCACACCGACACCCGCGCCAATCGACCAGGGGCCCGCTGCGTTTGCCGTTGCGGCACATGATGCGATAAATACACCAAGCGCCAGAAATTTGAGTTTGGTCACAATCCTTTCCTTCCTGTAGTCAAATAATCAGCGGGAGCAGTGTAACCGCCCGCCTCCGTCATCCCAAATTTTTTCACTGATTATTATATAACTGAACGCAACAGCATGCTTTTTTAGCATGACAACCTGCTTACGGATAGATGACAGAGAGATGAATCGTCTGCACCGCCCCTTATCTATAAAGAAAATAAATTCAGATGAGTTATTGATATGTCATTGAAATTAGATTGGCGTCCAATGCAAGTTTTGCAAATGCCATCTACGCTTAATTTTAAGAAGGTGTATCGCGGGCGCGTTAACTGCTGGCGTTCACAACCTGGCATAAGGGTTGCTGCATTCCGGTGCTGAAGTAGAGCTAGCGTCGTTCAGCTTATCTCTTCCGGGAGCCTCCACTATTCATATGAACGGCTCTTTTCTTGTGCTAAAACGAAAGGACGGCATGCCATGAATATATTCGATCACTATCGCCAGCGTTATGAAGCTGCCAAGGACGAAGAGTTCACCCTGCAGGAGTTTCTCACCATTTGCCGCCAGGATCGCAGCGCCTATGCAAACGCGGCAGAACGGCTACTGATGGCTATCGGCGAGCCCGTGATGGTAGATACTGCTCTGGAGCCCAGGCTTTCCCGTCTATTTTCGAATCGGGTTGTCGCACGTTACCCAGCGTTTGAAGAGTTTTATGGCATGGAGGATGCCATTGAGCAGATTGTTTCCTATCTGAAACACGCCGCACAGGGGCTGGAAGAGAAGAAACAGATCCTTTACCTGCTGGGACCGGTCGGGGGTGGTAAATCCTCCCTTGCTGAACGCCTCAAGGCCCTGATGCAACGCGTGCCCATCTACGTGCTGAGCGCCAACGGCGAGCGTAGCCCGGTTAACGATCACCCTCTGTGCCTGTTTAACCCGCAGGAAGATGCGCAGATCCTTGAGAAAGAGTACGGCGTTCCGCGCCGCTATCTCGGCACGATCATGTCCCCGTGGGCGGCTAAGCGCCTGCATGAGTTTGGCGGCGACATCACCAAGTTTCGCGTCGTGAAGGTATGGCCATCCATTCTGGAACAGATCGCCATTGCGAAAACCGAGCCCGGCGATGAGAACAACCAGGATATCTCCGCGCTGGTGGGTAAAGTCGATATCCGCAAACTGGAAAACCACGCCCAGAACGATCCCGACGCCTACGGCTACTCCGGCGCGCTGTGCCGTGCCAACCAGGGCGTCATGGAGTTCGTCGAGATGTTTAAAGCGCCTATAAAGGTGCTGCATCCGCTGCTGACGGCAACCCAGGAGGGGAACTATAACGGTACGGAGGGGATCTCCGCCCTGCCGTTCAACGGGATTATCCTGGCGCACTCGAACGAATCCGAGTGGGTGACGTTCCGTAACAACAAGAACAACGAAGCCTTCCTTGACCGCGTCTACATTGTGAAGGTGCCCTACTGCCTGCGCATCTCGGAAGAGATCAAAATTTACGAGAAGCTGCTTAACCACAGCGAGCTGACACATGCGCCTTGCGCGCCGGGAACCCTGGAGACGCTCTCCCGCTTCTCTATTCTCTCGCGCCTGAAAGAGCCGGAAAACTCCAGCATCTACTCCAAAATGCGCGTCTATGACGGTGAGAGCCTGAAAGACACCGATCCGAAAGCGAAGTCCTATCAGGAGTACCGGGACTACGCCGGAGTAGATGAAGGGATGAACGGTCTGTCGACGCGCTTCGCGTTTAAAATCCTCTCTCGGGTCTTTAACTTTGACCACGCAGAGGTTGCCGCCAACCCGGTTCACCTCTTCTACGTGCTGGAGCAGCAGATTGAGCGCGAGCAGTTCCCGCAGGAGCAGGCTGAACGCTATCTTGAGTTCCTCAAAGGCTACCTGATCCCGAAATATGCCGAATTTATCGGCAAAGAGATCCAGACGGCCTACCTGGAATCCTACTCCGAGTACGGTCAGAACATTTTTGACCGCTACGTGACCTATGCGGATTTCTGGATCCAGGATCAGGAGTATCGCGATCCGGATACCGGCCAGCTGTTTGACCGTGAATCCCTGAACGCCGAGCTGGAAAAAATCGAGAAGCCTGCCGGGATCAGTAACCCGAAAGACTTCCGCAACGAGATCGTCAACTTTGTGCTGCGCGCCCGCGCCAATAACAGCGGTCGCAATCCGAACTGGACCAGCTACGAAAAACTGCGCACGGTTATCGAGAAGAAAATGTTCTCGAACACCGAGGAGCTGCTGCCGGTAATTTCGTTTAACGCGAAGACCTCTACGGATGAGCAGAAGAAGCATGACGATTTTGTCGACCGGATGATGGAAAAAGGTTACACCCGCAAACAGGTGCGCTTGCTGTGCGAATGGTATCTGCGCGTTCGTAAATCGTCCTGATAGCCCGGAGCCCGGCGGCGCGTTGCTTGCCGGGCCTACAAAAGATGCGAACCGTAGGCCGGATAAGCGCAGCGCATCTGGCTTTACGCCGCAGCATAAAGTTGGCAAATGCAGTACGGGGGGCTTATGACCTGGTTCATCGACCGGCGTCTTAACGGCAAAAACAAGAGCACGGTTAACCGCCAACGTTTCTTGCGCCGTTATAAATCGCAAATCAAGCAGTCGATCTCCGAGGCGATCAACAAGCGCTCGGTGACCGACGTAGAGAGCGGCGAGTCCGTCTCGATTCCTTCAGAAGATATTAGCGAACCGATGTTCCACCAGGGGCGCGGTGGCCTGCGCAACCGTGTACATCCGGGGAACGATCACTTTGTGCAGAATGACCGTATCGAACGTCCTCAGGGTGGTGGCGGCGGTGGAGGCAGCGGCCAGGGTCAGGCCAGCCAGGATGGTGAGGGCCAGGACGAGTTTGTCTTTCAGATTTCGAAAGATGAGTACCTTGACCTACTGTTTGAAGATCTGGCCCTGCCGAATCTGAAAAAGAATCAGCATCGGCAGCTTAACGAATACAAAACGCACCGCTCGGGTTACACCTCCAACGGGGTGCCAGCCAACATCAGCGTAGTACGCTCGCTGCAAAACTCGCTGGCACGCCGGACGGCGATGACGGCGGGTAAACGACGCGAGCTGCGGGCGCTGGAGGAGGATCTTACTACCGTCTCTAAGAGCGAGCCGGCACAGCTGCTCGAAGAGGAGCGGCTGCGCAAGGAGATTGCCGAGCTGCGGGCGAAGATTGAACGTGTGCCTTTTATCGACACCTTTGACCTGCGCTACAAGAACTATGAGAAACGTCCAGAGCCTTCAAGTCAGGCGGTGATGTTCTGCCTGATGGACGTCTCTGGCTCGATGGATCAGGCGACCAAGGATATGGCCAAGCGTTTCTATATTCTGCTCTATCTCTTCCTGAGCAGAACCTATAAGAACGTAGAGGTGGTCTATATCCGCCACCACACGCAGGCTAAAGAGGTCGACGAGCATGAGTTCTTCTACTCACAGGAGACCGGCGGGACGATTGTCTCCAGCGCCCTGAAGCTGATGGATGAGGTGGTTAAGGCGCGCTACGATCCGGCGCAGTGGAACATCTATGCGGCGCAGGCGTCGGATGGCGATAACTGGGCTGATGATTCACCGCTGTGTCATGAGATTCTTGCGAAGAAAATATTGCCGGTGGTGCGCTACTACAGCTATATCGAGATCACCCGTCGGGCGCATCAGACGCTCTGGCGTGAGTATGAGCACCTGCAGGCGACGTTTGAGAACTTTGCAATGCAGCATATCCGCGATCAAGAGGATATCTACCCGGTGTTCCGCGAACTGTTTCACAAGCAAACGTCAGATTCTCACAGCTAACATCTACCTAGCCGGTAAAGCGATTTACCGGCTGCCCGGCGGCGCTCCGCTTGCACGGGCCTACAAAACCATGCAGAACCTGTAGGCCGGGTAAGGCGTAGCCGCCACCCGGCATCTCTGAACGTAGAGCCTTAACGATCTTTAACGTCTACAGATCCTTTAATGCCATCACCGCCATCATCTTTAAGCCATAGGTATGGCGAATAGGCATTTTATTTTCTCCTTACTGTGTTGACTAACTTTACTATGATGAAATACAAAATAATTGAAGAGAGGAAGTTAAAGAAAATTAAAACATAATCATAGCTAAAATAAATGTCTTCCGGTGCAGGTTTAGAGCTAAACCAGTATGCAATTTTGATTGCAGTAACGTTGCTGATCATTGGATGTTCAGAGAAGTAACGAACATCCATCCATGACACGAAGCAAAAGAGAGCAATAAACCAAACCAGCTTTAGCAGGCTATGGGCAACTTTTAGAATAACCACTATCAATTACCTCAATTGTTCCGTATGAATCTAAATCCTTACCTAGTACTTTCTCTTTTTTTGTATACATTGATCGTACACATTTACTGGTAGAAAAAGAAAGGATGTTTTTATGAAGGTTTTAAAAAAACTAACCAGCATTAAGCAATAGATTATTTACTGAAACAACAGGCTCTTATTGGTTGTTTTTATTAGACTTTTAGATGATTTTAACCCAAGTAAATCAAAGTTTACGGCATATTTACATTCACCAAAAATATAGGCACCTACGATTTTTATTTGTTTCGCTCGCAATCTAACCAAATTAATTGATTAAAAATATAGCACGAACCGCACTAAAAATAAGATCTATTTATGCTTATATGATGAACCTTAGAAACTACTGCTGGATACCAAGGATACTTCATAGATATTTCGTTTCGCCTCAGCCTTAGAAACATAGTAACGGTAGCCCTACTTTTCGTGGTTTGGTTTGTCGCCTGCGCTACGCTTTGGGCGCAAATCTTCCCAATTGAAAACGTCTACTCGCTTGCCCAAATGCTTAGCATCTACGGTGATGAGAACATTTATGATCTGACGGCAGCTCTCAGCATGATGTTCTCAGGAGCGGTTTCGCTGGTGCTAACATGGCTGTCTATTGTGTTTTTAAGACGTCACGCTAGCTACTTAACATCACCCCATCCGCTCCAAAATAAGCACCGACGCGACCAGCACGGCGATGATGCCTAAAAAGGATGAGGTAATAATCAGCGTCTCGGTCAGCATCGGATCGTTCATTTTGTCGTCTCTGTTCTGCGCGATACAGCATTCATAATAGAGCGACATGAACATTCGATGACAGCCAAAGTGGTTTTAAATGAAACTTTTAGGAACTTTCGCAGCGGGGAGAAAAAGTTCTGTTGGCACACGCAGATACGGTAAAGTAAGCGAGCTTATATTTTTGTCTGGAACCTTCTTTTATGTTCGATACCACTCTGTTTATCCTGCTGGGGCTGACTGCCCTCGGATTTATTAGCCACAACACCACCGTTGCCATATCGATCATGGTGCTGATTATGATCCGCATGACCCCGCTGAACGTCTATTTTCCGTGGATTGAGAAACAGGGCCTGACCATCGGGATTATCATCCTGACCATTGGCGTGATGGCTCCAATCGCCAGCGGCACGCTACCTCCCTCAACGCTGCTGCACTCCTTTGTAAACTGGAAGTCACTGATCGCCATTGCGGTAGGGATCTTTGTTTCGTGGCTTGGCGGACGCGGCGTGGCGCTTATGAGCGCGCAGCCCTCGCTGGTGGCAGGGCTGCTGGTAGGGACGGTACTGGGCGTGGCCCTGTTCCGGGGCGTGCCGGTCGGGCCACTGATTGCGGCGGGTCTGGTGTCGCTGCTACTGGGCCGCCAGTAGGCTGCGGCGCTGCCAGCGCTTAACCGCGTGCTCCAGCAGGGTACAGAGCAGGTAGTAGACCAGCCCGGTAAAGATAAATAGCGCCGCCGGGTAGACCTGTACGCGGTTGTTAACCTGCCCCGCAACGGTAGTGAGCTCCGGAACGTTGACGATAAACGCCAGCGACGTGTCTTTCAGCAGCGCAATCAGCAGCCCCACATAGGAGGGGAGCGCGTTGCGCAGCGCCTGCGGAAGCAGCACCCAGCGCAGCAGCTGCACGCTGCTGAAACCGCCTGCCAGCGCCGCCTCATGCTGCCCCTTGGGCAATGAGCCGATAGCAGCCAGCGTGGAGTACATCACCGAGGCGGAGGTAAACCACGCCAGCGCCAGGGTTACGGTCACCGCGCCGGGCAGATCGGCTCCGGTCAGCATCGGCAGCAGAAACCACAGCCAGAAGATGACGAAGATCAGCGGAATGCCACGGATGATCTCCGCCCAGGCAAACAGCACCCGGCGCGGCCAGCCCTTGAAGCGCCAGGCAAAGCAGGCCAGCGCGATCCCGCCAGGAAAGGCCAGCAGCGCCGCCCCGAGGGTCATCAACACCGACAGCAGCACGCCGCCCGGCTCGCCCTGAGCAGCACGGCCCAGCAGCAGATAGTCCAGATTATCAGTAATCACCGTGATATTAGCGATCATCCTGCACCTCCTTGTGCGCCAGCGCCCTCTCCTGCCTCGATGCACGCCACCACATCGGGGCGTTAAATAGCAGGCTCATCACCAACCCCAGCAGCAGATAGAGCACGCTGCCAACGGCAAATGCCTCCAGAGCATGGGCGTTGTAGCTCTCAATCTGCCGGGTCTGATAGGTCAGCTCGGCAAAGCCAATTCCGGTCGCCAGCGAGGAGAGCTTCATCAGGTTCAGATACTGTCCCACTACCGGCTGCCAGGCGTTGCGTAATCCCTGGGGCAGCAGCACCCAGCGAAACAGCGCCAGCTCGCTAAATCCCTGCGATTTCGCCGCCTCAATCTGTCCCTTCGCCACGGCATGCAGCCCGGCCTGGATCTCCTCGACCAGAAAGGCCGCGGTAAACAGGCCCAGCGCCCAGGCGGAACTGAGAAACTCCGGCGTAAACCACCAGACATCGCCCGGCAGGATGCTAAAGGCGTGATCGTCATTAACATACTGGCGAAAACCCAGCGGCAGCAGGTTCCAGGCGGCAAAGTACCAGAACAGCAGCTGAACCAGCAGCGGCGTATTGCGAAACAACGACACCCATACCGCCACGATGCCGCGTCCCACCGCGCCTCCCGCCAGACGGAGGGCCAGCAGCAGCACGGTCAGCGCCGTGGCCAGCACGATGCCAGCGACGGTCACCCAGACAGTGGTGAGAAAACCGGAATAGATCCACTGCGCAGGCTGGCCGGTAAGCACCCCGGCCCAGTCGAGATGGATGTGCATTACAGCTCCCTGCTTTCAGCGTGCAGCGGGTTAAGCACCTTCTGCAGGAAGCGCTGCGCCCGTGGGTGCTGCGGCGCGGTAAAGAACTGCTCCGGTGAAGCCTGCTCAAGGATCTCGCCGCCGTCGATAAAGATCACCCGGTCAGCGATCTCGCGGGCAAACTGCATTTCGTGGGTCACCACGATCAGCGTCATGCCGCTGTGGGCCAGGCTACGCATGACCTGTAACACCTCGCCAATCGTTTCGGGATCGAGCGCCGAGGTCGGCTCGTCAAACAGGATGATGTGCGGCTTTGCTGCCAGCGTGCGGGCGATTGCCACCCGCTGCTGCTGGCCGCCGGAGAGCTGGGACGGCAGGTGGTGGGCTTTATCGCGCAAGCCGACCCGCTCCAGCAGCGCCAGCGCCGTCTCCTCCGCATCACGCGGGGACTGGCCGTGCACTTTGGTTAGCGCCAGAGTGATGTTATCCAGCGCGTTAAGATGGGCATAGAGGTTGAACTGCTGGAAGACGAAACCCACATGACGACGCAGCTCGCGCAGCGCCTTGCCTTTCAGGGTGCTGGTGGGTTTACCGTCAACGTAGATTTCGCCCCCGCTTACCGTCTCAAGCTGGTTAATCAGACGGATTAGCGTTGACTTACCCGAGCCGGACGGCCCGCAGACGGCAAGCACCTCGCCAGCGCGCACCTGAAGATCGATCTGCTTTAACACCGGGTGATCGCCATAGCGCTTGCTGACCTGGCGGAATTCGACCGTGCCCGCCTGCACGGGAAACGCCTCCGTGGCACTGGCCACAGAGGCGGAGAAAAGACCTGCAAACATATTACTTCGCTTCTATTTTAAAGCTGCGCGGCTGGGGCGTTTTGGTCTGCGGACCAAACCAGGCATCGTAAATTTTGGCCGCGTCGCCGCTCTGCTCAAGCTTCACCAGCTCGCTGTTTACCGTGTTCAGCAGTGCCGTTTCACCTTTGGGTACGCCCACGCCAATCTCCTCTTTAGAGAGCAGATCCGGCAGGATTTTAAACTTGGCTTTATCTGGCGCTTCCGCCAGCAGGCCAGCCAGAATAGTGCTGTCCTGGGTGATCGCCTGCACGTTGCCGTTACGCAGAGCGGTCAGGGCCAGCGGAATATCGTCATAGGCCAGCACGCGCGCCTGCGGGAAGCGCTGATGCAGCGCCTGCTCGCCGGTGGTGCCTTTTACCGCACCGATACGCGACTTGCCGTAGGCGTCCAGCTTATCCGCGCCGTCTGCCGCCACCAGGAACTGCTGGCCGGTAACAAAGTACGGCGTGGAGAAGTCGATAACCTGCGCACGCTCTGGCGTAATGGTGATGTCGGCAACGATCAGATCAACCTTGCCAGACTGCAACAGCGGAATACGGTTCGCCGGGTTAGTCGCAACCAGCTCCAGCTTGACACCGAGGCTTTTCGCCAGCGCTTTTGCAAAGTCGACGTCATAGCCCACGATATCATGGGTTTTGGGATCGACTGCGCCAAACGGCGGGTTTGCATCAAAGGTGGCGACTTTCACCACGCCAGCCGACTTAATGTCGGCCAGTTTGTCAGCGTGAGCGGCAAAAGAGAGTGTTGAAAGGAGCGCCAGCGTGGAGAAGGTCCATGCTTTTTTAGTCTGTGTAAACGTTGCCATGCTTAATCCCTGTTATCCCTTGTTATAAGTATTAAGCGCTACGTTCACATAAGCTTTGGCGTCAGACAAATATCAAAAAGTGCATTACATATCCATAAATAGAATAAGGCTATATACGCAGGCGCTGTCCGTTGCTTTCATCGCAGCGAAAAAGCGTTATCCTATCGGCAACGTATTCAATCTGAGAAAACAATGACTAGCCTGACCTCCTCCGGCCGCAAGCAGGGACTGCTGCTGATTGCCGGGATCTTAATGATTGCCACCACCCTGCGCGTGACTTTTACCGGTGCCGCCCCGCTACTGGATGCTATTCGCGCCGACTACGGCCTGACCACGGCGCAAACCGGACTTCTGACCACCCTGCCGCTGCTGGCCTTTGCCCTTATCTCCCCGCTGGCGGCCGGTGCCGCCCGCCGCTTTGGCATGGAGCGCAGCCTCGCCACCGCGCTGATCCTTATTTGTGCAGGTATTGCCCTGCGCTCGCTGCCGTCTGCGACGCTGCTGTTTATCGGTACGGCGATTGTCGGCTGCGGAATTGCGCTGGGTAACGTGCTGCTGCCCGGCCTGATTAAGCGTGACTTCCCCGGCCAGGTCGCAAAGCTGACCGGTGCCTATTCCCTGACGATGGGGGCAGCCGCCGCGCTGGGTTCGGCGCTGGTTGTGCCCCTGGCGCTACACGGATTTGGCTGGCGGGGGGCGCTGCTGATGCTGATGGCGTTCCCACTCGTTGCCCTGCTGCTGTGGCTGCCTCAGACCGGCCGTCGGGCAGCAAGCAGCCTGACCCAAGCGGGTAGCCTGCAAAATCGTGGGATCTGGCGATCGGCGCTGGCCTGGCAGGTGACGCTCTTTCTGGGTATCAACTCGCTGATCTACTACGTGGTTATCGGCTGGCTACCGGCGATCCTGCTGAGCCTGGGCTACAGCGAAACCCAGGCGGGTTCTCTGCATGGCCTATTGCAGCTGGCAACCGCCGCGCCAGGCATTGTTATTCCGCTGATCCTGCATCGCCTGCGCGATCAGCGCAGCATCGCCGCGCTGGTGGCGCTAATGTGCGCCGTCAGCGCCGCCGGGCTGTGGCTGGTTCCCGCCCACGCGGTGCTGTGGACGGTCATCTTTGGTTTCGGCTCGGGCGCGACGATGATCCTCGGTCTGACCTTTATCGGCCTGCGTGCCAGCTCGGCGCATCAGGCGGCGGCGCTCTCCGGCATGGCGCAGTCGGTGGGCTACCTGCTGGCGGCGTTTGGTCCACCGCTGATGGGCAAGATCCACGACGCCAGCGGCGACTGGCGCATTCCGCTGATCGCCTGCGCTCTGCTCGCGGTGGTAATGGCCGTGTTTGGCGTCTTCGCCGGACGCGATCGCGAGATCGACGCCCGGTAAGAGAGAGGTGATGAGAGATTAGTTACTGGCGACGCGCAGCAGCGCATGCACCAGCGGCGCGGGACGTCCGCTTAGCGCGGCACGCTCGTGCTGGAACAGCGTCGCAACAAAGAACGGGTGCGTGATCAGCTCAACGGCGCGCACTTCGCCCTCCTCATCCCAGCCGGTGACGCGCAGATCGGTCTTATCCAGCTCGGCGGCAAACTCTGGCGACACCCCATAGTTACAGTGATAGCCCTCATCAATGGCATCTTTGCCGTAGGCGCGGGCAATCAGCGTATTAGAGCGCAGCTCGATAGTGCCGGTCTGCTCCACCAGCGAGCAGGCCAGCGGCGTCACCACCATCCGTCCTTCACTGTCGGTTTCAGCATGCGCCGCATCGTCCCAGCCCATGACGTTGCGCGCGTACTCAATTAACGCATGCTGGAATCCGCCGCAGGTACCGAGAAACGGCACGCTGTTCTCGCGGGCATAGCGAATCGCCGTGAACGCGCCCTGAGCATTTTTATAGGGGCTAGCGGGTACAACCCAAATGGCGTCGTAGCCTACCAAATCCTCTTCGCTGGCGATCTCATCGGTTGCCAGCCAGTCATAGTCAGCCGTCAGTTCCTGCACGGCGGCGGCATCATCAATCGCCAGAGGGATCGCCTGATGCGCAACAACGTCAGGGTTATAGTCGCCTACGAGGGCAATACGTAGCGTTTTTTTCAAAGGAGTGTGTTCCATGCGGGAGTCCTTATGTCAGGGGCAAATTACGGATAACACAAGGAGCCTCAGATTACCGATCTTTTACAGGTATCACAATACCTTAAAATAGGTGGGCGACGGATGACAGCATTTTTCATACTGCTGTATTACCCTGTGGCTATTGTCACCTTGCCCTATGTAGACCATGAAAACCAAGATCCTCGTGAGCGCCTGCCTGATGGGCTTTAAGGTGCGCTACAACGGCAGTGAAAAGCAGGCGGTAGAGGCCACACTGGCGCGCTGGCAACAGGAGGGACGGCTGGTGATCCACTGTCCTGAGCTGGCAGCCGGTCTGCCGGTGCCGCGTCTGTCGGCGGAAATTAGCGGCGGTACTGGGATCGACGTAATGCGTAATGCGGCCCGCATTACAGAGAGCGACGGTACCGATGTGACCGGGCACTATCAGCTGGCCGCCTGGCTGGCACTACGTGCGGCGCAGGAGGCAGGCTGTCGCGCCGCGCTGTTAACCGACGGCAGCCCGACCTGCGGCAGCCGCGCTATTTACGACGGCAGCTTTAGCGGTCAGCGCCAGCCGGGAATGGGCGTGGCCGCGGCACTGCTGGCTGAACACGGCATTAAGGTATTTTCAGAGCAGGAACTGCCCGCGCTCATTGCCTGGATCAACGCGCACGATGCAAATTAGCACCACTCGCGGGCTTCTTCTTCTTCCGGCAAGGAATCTGGCAGAAGCGGCATCAGGTGCTCGGCGCGAACAAACGCAAAACCGTGCTGGCCGTCAAAGGCCACAACGTCCCCGGTGACCAGCCATAGCGCACGTGGGGCGGTAACCGGCATGTCGGTCATCACGCCGTTAACCGGGTTCAGGAAACGGTCTCCCGGCTGGCACAGCGCAAACAGCTCCACGGATTTACCAATATTGCGGCGTCCAGCTGGAGTTTGTGCGCCAATAATCATTGCCAGGCTGCCCGGTTTTAACTGAAACATAGCTCTCTCGTTCACAGAAAAATAGAATTTGCGGTTAGGATAATTCCTAAGCGAAATTTTACTCCGAGAGACAGGTCATTGTCACCACAGTAATTCATGCCTGCGATCAAAACCTCAGCTGATTTCAGATAGAGGAGAAAACATGATATATGAATCCGCCACTTTTCATGGTTTACTATGCGGACAGCGTAAATATTAACCATAACGTATAAGGGTTTTTTGCCTCTATACCGGAGTAAAAGATAGTCATGTCAGATATTATTCTGGCTCGCGTCTCGGAAACGCTCGCAAGTGAACAAACCGTTGAAAGTCTGGTTCGCCAGCTGCTGGAGATGCTTGAGCTGGTAACCGAGATGGAGTCAACCTACCTGACCAAAATCGATATTGATGCCCGCCTGCAGCACATCCTGTATGCCCGAAACAGTAAGCAGATGAATATCCCTGAGGGGCTCTCTGTGCCCTGGGGCGATACGCTCTGCAAGCGCGCTCTGGATGATGAGTGCTTTTTCAGCAATGACGTGGCTACGCACTGGAGCGACTGCGGCCCTGCTCGCGCGCTGGGCATCAAAACCTATCTCAGCACGCCCGTTCATCTGGCGGATGGGACGCTGTACGGCACGCTCTGCGCGGCCAGCGCCGAAACCCATGCGCTAAGCGTGCGGGCAAATCAGGTTCTGCAGCTCTTTGCCGGGCTGATCTCTCAGGCGATCCAGAAGGAGTCGCTGGTGGCGCAGCTGCGGGAAGCCAACGCGGCGCTGATTTCCCACTCCTACACCGATGCGCTCACCGGCTTGCCTAATCGACGGGCGATATTCGATAACCTCACTACCCTTTTCTCGCTGGCGCGCCATCTGGATGTGCCGGTGATCATCGCTTTTATCGATCTCGATAACTTTAAGTCAATCAACGACAGCTTTGGCCATGACGTGGGCGATCTCTTTTTAGTCCAGGTGGGCCAGCGGATCATACGTCAGTGCGACGCCAACGACATCGCTGGCAGGCTGGGCGGCGATGAGTTCATGCTTGCCTGTCCAGGTAGCGCACGCGGGAAAAGCGACGAGACCTATCTTAGCGAGCTGAAAGCGCGCTTGAGCGGTCACATTACCGGCGACTATAGCCTGGGGGATGTACGGATCTATTACCCCGGTGCCAGCATTGGTATTGTTGAGGTTGACCCGACGCAGACCGACGCCGATACTGCCCTGCGCATGGCCGATGTCGCCATGTATCAGGAGAAGAAAGGGCGGCAAAAAAGCCCCTTTATCGTTCTGGATTAATTCAATATTTAAAGATCTTTCAGGAGCATGGCGTGAAAAAAACAACGGTTATTATGCTGATCGTGGCGATTGTTGTCGTTGCCGGTACGCAGTTGGGCTGGTGGTAATCCCTCTCGTATACCCTATTTCTTTATATCGTCTACCTGCGCTGGCTAGTAGATGAGATATTAATTTAGTGTTACAAATAATATTGCGTCGGTACGGATTTTACTGTTTTAGATCCTCATCTGAGCAGGAGCTCATACATGTTCAGCGGACTCAGCAAGAACGAAACCAAAAGGCTGGCGGCGCTTGCCCTCTTACGCAAGCACGACAAAGCGCGAGATACCGCTCTTGGCGAGTTTGCGAGTCTGGCCAGCGATATAATGGGCGTTAATAGCTGCTTCGTCACTATTTTCGACGACCAGTACCAATATATTAAATATGTAAAGAACATCTCCCAGCTGCCCATAAAATCCGCGATCCCTGAAACGATGTGTCAATATGCCGTTACCAGCGCCGAGCCGGTTTTCTGCTCCGACACCCGTACCGACAGTCGCTTTGCCGATCATTTTCTGGTTACCACAGGACAGGCCATCTTCTATGCCGCTGCTCCCCTACAAACAAAGGACGGGTTTGTACTGGGTACGCTGTGCGTTAGCCATACTCAACCGGTCACGGCTACCTCGGCGCAGATTGAAAACTTCCTGCGCATTGCCGCCCTTGCCAGCACCTATCTTGAAGCTTGGTATTCGCTGGGCCGCGTGGATGGCCTGACCGGATTGCCTAACCGTCAGTCTCTTTTAAAAGAGATAGAGACGCTGGTGCTGGATAACAACACGCAGCCCTGGTCGCTGATCCTCTTCGACTGTATTGATATGCCCCGCGCCTATGAACTGACGCGCTATCTTGGTCTACCTGCGGTAGAGAAGATGCTGCGTGGATTTGGCCCCCTGCTGCGCCTGCGCCTGAAGCTGCCTTCGCGAATGACGCTGTTTGCCTTTGCGCCAGGACGTTATGCCGTGCTCGTAGACGCCGCGATCGGCCAGACGCTAATCCAAAGGGCAGGTTGTCTACCGGATATCGATGCGCAGATCCGTGGCGACATTGGTATTCACCTGAAGGTAAGTACCGGCTACGTCAACTTCATTCCGCAGGATAACGATCCGCATGAAATTTTGCGCCAGGGCATCAGCGCCCTGCATGAGGCGATGCGCGAGCAAATTCCTGTTCTGGCCTTCGATCCTCTTCTCGATCAGAAGCGCAATAACCACTTCCGGCTGCTGCACGATCTGAGCGAAGCAATCAAAGCGCCGGATCAGCTCTATATGGTCTATCAGCCGAAAATTTCACTGCATACCGGCCTGACTCAAGGCTGTGAAGCACTGCTTCGCTGGCATCATCCGGTACAGGGCAACGTGCCGCCATCTACCATTGTTCAGCTGGCAGAGAAGACCAGCCTGATGACGGATATTACGCAATGGGTCATCAAAACCGTGATTATCCAGCTCCAGGCCTGGCGCAAAGCCGGAATCGACCTGCCTATTTCCATTAACGTCACGGTAAGCGACTTCTCGCGCCGGGGTTTTGCTGACGAGCTGGAGAAGAGCCTGATGGGTGCCGGGCTTACGGTAGCGGATCTGCGTATCGAATGTCTGGAGACCGAGAAGGTGCTGGAGAGCGATGAAGCACTGTACGAGCTGGGTCAGTTGAAAAAGAGAGGCTTTAAAATCCTGCTGGATGATTTCGGCGCAGGCTATAGCAACATCAGCTATCTGCGACGCATTCCCTTCGACGTGATAAAGCTCGATCGCTCGCTGATCAGCCAGATTGTCTCCGACTCCGATAGCCGAATTATCGCCCGCAACGTCATCTCGATGCTGAAGGATTTGAACTATCTGGTTCTTGCTGAAGGAATTGAAGACAGGCAGACGGCTATGATGCTGAAGGAGTACGGCTGTGACGAGGCGCAGGGGTATTACTTCTCCAGGCCGATTTCCGCAGCGGAGATCCCGGCCTGGCTGGCAAAGGGCAGCGCAGTGGATAAGCTGCCCGGCCTACTGCGACATGGAACCTATTAGCGTTTACTCAGCGCCAGCTTAGCGGCAAAGAGAATAAACAGCGTGCCGGTGGTGCGATCCATCCAGCGTATTACCGCGCTGCGTTTCAGGAAACGACCGAGCGGACGCGTCGCCAGAATCAGCACCGTTGACCAGGTCTGCCCCAGCACAACATGGATCGCCACCAGCCCAAAGGTCCAGGCGATGAGAGGCTGACCGTGGGGAATGAACTGCGGTAAAAAGGAGACGTAGAAGACGCCCATCTTGGGGTTTAGCAGATTACCCAGCAGCCCCTTCATAAACCCGTTCTGCCTTGCCTTGGGTGCCTCGCCCTCTGCCGCCGCGGTTAACCCGCCTCCGCGGCTCAGCAGCATATTTACTCCCAGCCAGCAGAGGTAAGCCGCGCCGCAGTATTTCAGAATGGAATAGGCCAGCTCAGAGACGGCGATCAGCGCCCCCAGACCAAACGCCACCATCGCGCCCCAGATAAAGCACCCGGCATTAATACCCAGCGCAACTTTAAACGCCTGGGCTCGACTCTCGACCGAGGCGGTACGCAGGACCAGTGCGGTATCCAGCCCAGGGGTCAGGGTAAGCAGAGCAGCGGCCAGCGTAAACGCCAGCAGGGAGTCATATAGGGTCAAGCTGTGTCTCCATGGATATGTAAAAGATGCCTAATCATACTTTACGTCAGGCAAGTGCGGTCTATACTTCTCTCATTGTAAATGCCCGGCAATGTTCATGAAATGATTGCCCTCTGGCACACACCATTTTTGGTAGTTTTTAGTTCATTGAATTGGTTTAAACTCTCCGTCACGTAACCGAAAGGACGCAACGATGAATGTATCAAGCAGAACGGTAGTCTTGCTGAATGTGTTAGCTGCAGCAGGTCTCTTTCTGACCCTTTACTCTAAGTACAACTGGTTCTGATACTGTTTCAGAGCGGGTTGTAGGGTGATAATAGAAAACGGGAGCCGACTGGCTCCCGTTTTTTTATAGTTTAAAAAGTGGGTAATGCGTATCTCACCGTCCCCCAGTAACCCGATTCCCCATCCGTAACTTTTTTCCAACCTGCGCGTTCGAGCTCTTTGGCTATCAGCTTGTTCATTATGCCGTGCCCCATGCTGAAAACCTGTTCGTGCTCATGGGCGAGTGCTGTCAGGTGATCCGCGACTCTTTTAGCGCGCTGTTGAGCATCTGCGCATGACTCACTCTTTGACGACGCACCCGCTAGCCAGAGCAGCCTGAAGAATACCAGCCAGAGTGAAGGCGGCAGTTTAATCGCCGGTACGTTAAAGATCGGAAGTGGGGCCTCGCTCAACTCATTTAAAATGAAATTTGGCTTTACGCCCAACGTATGAAGAGAAGAAACAGCGCGAGGCAGCGGACTGCTCACAATAAGGTTACTGTTTTGGCACGCTGCTTTTGCGGCAGATGCAGGCGATCCAGAAATACGTGACGCATCGTAGGCAGATACCCACTCCCGCATACCTGTCGCATTTACCCTGCCAGACTTTTTCAAATCGGGTTTGCCATGCCTGACTAACGTAATCTCCATTGCGGATACCTTCCTTCTCATTATCAAACAGCTCTAATAAATCAGCAGATTAGCATTTTCAGTGGGAGAGCAGGAAACTTTGTCAAAAGGACAGATAACGCGCAGTGCCCCTCCGGCATCCGATTATTTTCAGCTACGCTTCTTAAGTAAAATTTTAATTTTCTCAGGAGAGCGCATGCCGCCATTAACGTCCCCGCTTAACGCCGACCTCAAACGTTCCCTGCTCGCCACCCTTCCGCTGGGCATAGGTATGATGGCGGCAATTGATGAGGTGGTCTTCCATCAACTTCTGGCCTGGCATCACTTTTTTGACTGGGGCACCCCGGCGTTCAGCCTGCTGTCGGATGGGTTGCTGCACTCCGCAGAGCTGATTCTATTTGTGCTCGGTTTTTTTATGTTTACCAAGCTCTATCGTCGCGGCGTGCTTAATCGAACGGCAGCATGGGCGGGCTTCGTTTTGGGGATGGGGGGTTTTCAGCTGTTTGACGGCATTGTCGATCACAAGCTGCTCAGGCTGCATCAGATCCGCTACGTTGAAAACGTTCTGCTTTACGATGTTATCTGGAACGGGGCTGCCCTGCTGCTGTTGCTGGTAGGCTATCTGCTCTTTCGCCGCGCGCGCCGTACGGCCAGGGGTTAAGTCGTGGAGCCGATGATGCATCATCCAGAAGGCGCACCTTCAGCCGCGCTGTTTATTCTTCTGGTCATTGTTCCTGTAGCGCTGCTTGGCTTGTATCTGTTCGCCGCTTTGCGGATACGCCGTACCGCCCGCTGGAGCGGCTGGCGCATCGCCAGCTTTACCGCCGGAACCCTGCTGATTGTGGCCGCCATGCTGCCGCCGCTGGCAAGCTGGGCCCATCACGATCTGCGCGGTCATATGGTGCAGCATCTCTTTTTAGGTATGTTTGGGCCGCTTGGACTGGTATTTGGCGCGCCGGGGTCGCTTTTGCTGCGCAGCGTTTCAGCCCGAACGGCTCGCGGTATTATGAATTTTCTTCGCATCCGTCCGATACGTTTTTTGATCCACCCGGTTACCGCTGCGTTTCTGGATATAGGCGGCATGTATCTGCTTTATCTAACGCCCTTTTACACGTTGAGCATGGGCGACCCCGTGCTATTTGTTTTGCTACACGTGCATTTTGTCCTCTCCGGCTACCTGTTTACCTGGTCTGTCGCCGGGCCGGATCCTGCCCCCCATCGTCCGTCGAGAAATCTACGGCTGATAGTGATTTTCTTAGCTACCGCCGCGCATGCAATCCTCGGCAAACTGATGTACGGCTATGGCTACCCGCAGGGCACCTCGGCCAGTATTGAGGAGATTCAGGCAGCGGCGCAGTGGATGTATTACGGCGGCGACCTGGCCGAGTTTCTCATTATCATCGGCTTTTTTGCGGCCTGGTTCCGCCAGCGCAGCGCCCTGCCAGGTGCTTTGAAGGGGTATTAATGCCGACGAGAGGAAAGCATTGGGGCTCCATTTACTCAACGCTAAAATAGTTTAGCTCTTCAATTCGCCTCTTCTTCATATTGATTCTGCACTGAATGAGTAACACGGGATACAAAGGCGCAGAGGCGCTTATCCTGGACGTGGCAAGTTCACAAAACTGCGCGCTCTCTTTCTGCCAGTTTTTTTGATTGCTGATAAATGCCTCTTTGTTTTGTTTGACAATGTCAGAGTTGCTATTTTCATAATCAACGTTGGGTAGAAGCCAATCATCAGACTGAACTGTAGCTAACGATCTATCAAAAGCGGCCTTCATTGCTTTATCTACTTCGCTCTCTTCATCTTTAAGACAATCAATGTACGTTGATAAATCGTCATTGCCTGACCTTTTACTTTGGCAAAACTCGCTCTCTGGGCCAGTTAACATTTCTTCTATCCCGGCGGCAAAAAGCGGCTGGGCAGTTAATAATAAAATGACCAGTAGTTTTTTCCTGATGAAGAACATTAAACTCTTTCAACCCTATGAGCAATTTCTGAGAATAATGCTACGCTTGCCTAAAGACCGATTCTTTGATTTCAATCAGAAATAATGGCAGAATGACTCTCGTTTACAGCATTCTGCTCTGTAAATCCTCATGATAATTAGCGCTTATCGTTATTAACTCTCTTAATATCCACCACACTTTTTGCGTAACGCCATTGAATTTGTTAATAGTAAAGTGTCATTATCTTTCACAACTGAGCAGTCGCCAACTTTACTGGGCTGGATAATAGATGTTGGAACATATACTAGCGAGGTTAGGGTTATTTATCGGGCTTTTCGGTAGTATTCTTATTTTTATCTCTTTCCTAATTTACTTGGCTAACAAAAAAAGCTATGAAAATTTAGTTTCACTTTTTAAAGAAAAATATACGTTTCCAGCGCCAGGTTCATTTTATCATATGTTGGGTTTTTTCGGTGTTTTTCCAGTAAGCAGGTTTTTTATCAAACTGAGTAAGAAGAAAAAAATTTCCTTTCTTAAACAGAGCGATCCGGCCTATAGCTTTTTTGAAGAAAATGATTTAAAAATCCAACCGTGGATGAATTATCTATCTTATATGTGGGTTACAGCAACGGTAGCTTACCTGATTTCTGCAATAGCAGGTGTTATTTTATCTCTTATCCATTAGTCAGCATCCCAGCCATAAAAAAAGGGAGCACACCGGCTCCCTTTGTCATCTAATCCAAAGTCTGGATTACATGTTTTCGATGATCGCGTCACCAAACTCTGAGCATTTCAGCAGCTTAGCGTCGTCCATCAGACGTTCAAAGTCATAGGTCACGGTTTTATTGTTAATCGCGCCTTCCATGCCTTTAACGATCAGGTCTGCGGCTTCGAACCACTCCATATGACGGAGCATCATCTCTGCGGAGAGGATGATTGAGCCTGGGTTCACTTTGTCCTGACCTGCGTATTTCGGTGCAGTACCGTGGGTTGCTTCGAACAGCGCGCATTCGTCGCCAATGTTCGCGCCCGGTGCGATACCGATCCCGCCAACCTGGGCTGCCAGGGCGTCGGAGATGTAGTCACCGTTGAGGTTCATACAGGCAATCACGTCGTACTCGGCCGGACGCAGCAGGATCTGCTGCAGGAACGCATCGGCGATCACATCTTTAATGATGATCTCTTTGCCGGTGTTCGGGTTTTTGATCTTCTGCCACGGGCCGCCGTCGATCAGCTCACCGCCGAACTCTTCCTGTGCCAGCTGGTAGCCCCAGTCTTTGAAGGCGCCTTCGGTGAACTTCATGATGTTGCCTTTGTGCACCAGGGTCACGGAGTCACGATCGTTGGTGACCGCATACTCAATGGCAGCGCGCACTAAACGCTTAGTACCCTCTTCCGAGCACGGCTTGATGCCGATACCGCAATGTTCCGGGAAGCGAATTTTCTTCACGCCCATCTCTTCGCGCAGGAACTTGATCACTTTCTCAGCGTCAGCGCTGTCGGCTTTCCACTCAATACCGGCATAGATATCTTCGGAGTTCTCACGGAAGATCACCATGTCGGTCAGTTCCGGGTGTTTAACCGGGCTTGGCGTACCCTGATAATAACGTACCGGGCGCAGGCAGACATACAGGTCCAGCTCCTGGCGCAGGGCGACGTTCAGGGAACGAATACCACCGCCGACTGGCGTCGTCAACGGACCTTTGATTGCTACACGATACTCACGGATCAGATCCAGGGTTTCGGTCGGCAGCCAGACGTCCTGGCCATACACCTGGGTCGATTTCTCACCGGTATAAATTTCCATCCAGGAAATTTTACGCTCACCGTTGTAGGCCTTTTGCACAGCGGCATCAACCACCTTGATCATCGGCGGCGTGACGTCCACACCGATACCATCACCTTCGATAAACGGGATGATCGGATTGTTTGGCACGTTCAGCTTGCCGTCTTGCAGGGTGATCTTACTACCTTCCGCCGGAACAACTACTTTGCTTTCCATTCACCTCTCCTTCGAGTTCGAGCGTGTTTTCGTTCTGCTGTTTTGTTAATAAATTGTAATGGGCCTGTCAATACTAACTGATTGTCGGCTGGCATGAAAGGCGCAAGTTATTCCGCTATAATGCGGCAATTGATAACATCTGAAAATACCATGCGCAAAACTTCTTTTATAGATCACCGGGTTAAGCGATTCAGCTCACAACAACCCACTCAACGTCACGGCAAAAACCACCCAAAGCGGGTGATTTTGTTCAATAAACCCTACGATGTGTTGCCGCAGTTTACCGACGAGGCCGGGCGCAGCACGCTGAAGGATTTTATCCCCGTCGCCGACGTCTACGCCGCAGGCCGTCTGGACCGTGATAGCGAAGGGCTGCTGGTGCTGACCAACGACGGCGCACTGCAGGCGCGGCTAACGCAGCCGGGCAAGCGCACCGGAAAGATCTACTACGTTCAGGTGGAAGGCGAACCCGGCGAGGACGCGCTAGCGGCGCTGCGCAACGGGGTGACGCTCAACGATGGCCCCACCCTACCTGCCGGCGTCGAATTGGTTAGCGAGCCTGACTGGCTGTGGCCACGTAATCCGCCGATCCGCGAGCGAAAATCCATTCCTACCGCCTGGCTGAAAATCACCCTCTATGAAGGGCGTAACCGCCAGGTGAGACGCATGACCGCGCACGTAGGTTTTCCCACGCTGCGCCTGATCCGTTACGCTATGGGAAATTACACGCTGGATAATCTCGCCAACGGTGAGTGGCGAGATATTGCTGAATAAGGATGAAAGTATGTTTAAACCGCACGTTACCGTTGCCTGCGTAGTGCATGCCCAGGGCAAGTTTCTGGTTGTTGAAGAGACCATCAACGATAAAGCGCTCTGGAATCAGCCTGCCGGACACCTTGAGGCCAATGAAACCCTGGTGCAGGCCGCCGCGCGCGAGCTGTGGGAAGAGACCGGCATTGATGCCATTCCCCAGCACTTTATTCGCATGCACCAGTGGATTGCGCCGGACAACACCCCCTTCCTGCGCTTTCTGTTTGCCATTGAGCTTAACGAAACGTGCGCTACCTGGCCTAACGATGGCGATATCGATCGCTGTCTGTGGGTCACTGCCGATGAGATTTTAACCGCCTCTAACCTGCGCTCGCCGCTGGTGGCGGAGAGTATCCGCTGCTACCAGAGCGGTCAGCGCTACCCGCTGGCGCTGATCGGCGAATTTAACTGGCCTTTTACAAGTGATGCCTGAGGCGCGCTGGCATGATAGAATACGCCGCCTTGAAGTTTAATGTCGCGAGTATTCTATGTCTGAAAGCCCAAAAAAAGTGATCGTCGGGATGTCCGGCGGTGTCGACTCTTCCGTCTCTGCCTACCTGCTGCAACAGCAGGGTTATAAGGTGGAAGGCCTGTTCATGAAGAACTGGGAAGAGGATGACGGCGAGGAATACTGCACCGCCGCCGCCGATCTTGCGGATGCGCAAGCGGTGTGCGACAAGCTCGGCATTGAGCTGCACACCGTAAACTTTGCCGCAGAGTACTGGGATAACGTCTTTGAGCACTTCCTCGAAGAGTACAAGGCTGGCCGCACGCCAAACCCGGATATCCTCTGTAACAAAGAGATCAAATTCAAAGCCTTCCTGGAGTTCGCCGCCGAAGATCTCGGCGCGGACTATATCGCTACTGGCCACTACGTGCGCCGGGCAGACATCGATGGCAAAAGCCAGCTGCTGCGCGGGCTGGACGGCAACAAAGACCAGAGCTACTTCCTCTATACCCTCGGCCACGAACAGATCGCCCAGAGCCTCTTCCCGGTCGGCGAGCTGGAGAAGCCCGAGGTGCGTAAAATTGCCGAGGAGCTGGGTCTGATCACCGCTAAGAAGAAAGATTCCACCGGGATCTGCTTCATCGGTGAGCGCAAATTCCGCGAGTTCCTGGGGCGCTACCTGCCTGCCCAGCCGGGTAAAATCATTACCGTTGACGGGGACGAGATTGGCGAGCACCAGGGGCTGATGTATCACACCCTTGGCCAGCGTAAGGGCCTTGGCATCGGCGGCACCAAAGAGGGCAGCGAAGATCCATGGTACGTGGTCGATAAAGACGTTGAGAACAACGTGCTGATCGTCGCCCAGGGTCACGATCACCCGCGCCTGATGTCGGTGGGCCTGATTGCCCAGCAGCTGCACTGGGTCGATCGCAACACCTTTACCGGCACGCTGCACTGCACGGTAAAAACGCGCTATCGCCAGACGGATATCCCCTGCACCGTCACCGCACTGGATGACGAGCGTATCGAGGTCCGTTTTGACGAGCCGGTGGCTGCCGTTACGCCAGGCCAATCCGCTGTCTTCTACAGCGGGGAAGTGTGCCTGGGCGGCGGCATTATTGAGCAGCGTCTGCCGCTGCCGGTTTAACGTAGAACATTCTCCCCGTGGCGCGTATGGCTGCGGGGATACAAGGAGTGAGTGTGGCGAAGAACTATTATGATATCACCATCGCGCTGGCAGGGATCTGCCAGTCGGCTCGTCTGGTGCAGCAGCTGGCGCACCAGGGAACCTGCGATTCCGACGCCCTGCATGTCTCGCTGAACAGCGTTATCGATCAGAATCCGGACTCCACGCTGGCGGTGTTTGGCGGTAGTGAAGCCAACCTGCGCATGGGTCTCGAAACCCTGCTGGGCGTGCTCAACGCCAGCAGCCGCGAAGGGCTGAACGCCGAGCTGACCCGCTACACGCTGAGCCTGATGGTGCTGGAGCGTAAACTCGCCGCCAGTAAAGGCGCGATGGATAACCTTGGCAACCGCATTGCCGGGCTGTCACGCCAGCTCGAACACTTCGATCTGCACTCCGACACCCTGTTAAGCGCGATGGCCGCGATCTATGTTGATGTCATTAGTCCCCTCGGCCCGCGTATTCAGGTTACCGGCTCCCCGGCAGTGCTGCAAAGCGCTCAGGTGCAGGCGAAAGTTCGCTCCTCGCTGCTTGCCGGGATCCGCGCCGCCGTGCTCTGGCACCAGGTGGGCGGTGGTCGTCTGCAGCTGATGTTTTCCCGTAATCGTCTGTCTACGCAGGCGAAACAAATTCTTGCTCATTGTTAACGTCCCGGAGTTTTGTCTTATGGAATTATCCTCACTGACCGCCGTTTCCCCTGTCGATGGACGCTACGGCGATAAAGTCAGCGCACTGCGCGAGATCTTCAGCGAGTTCGGCCTGCTGAAGTTTCGCGTTCAGGTAGAAGTACGCTGGCTGCAAAAGCTGGCGGCACATGCAGCTATCAAGGAAGTTCCTGCTTTTGCTGCCGACGCAAACGGTTACCTAGATAAGATTGTCGCGGAGTTCAGTGAAGAAGACGCCGCACGCATTAAAACCATTGAGCGCACCACTAACCACGACGTGAAAGCGGTCGAGTATTTTCTGAAAGAGAAAGTGGCTGACGTACCGGCTCTGCATGCGGTCTCTGAGTTCATCCACTTCGCCTGCACCTCGGAAGATATCAACAACCTCTCTCACGCTCTGATGCTGCATACCGCGCGGGAAGAGGTGGTTCTGCCCTACTGGCGCAAGATTATCGATGCGGTAAAAGATCTGGCGGTACAGTATCGCGATATCCCGCTGCTCTCTCGCACCCACGGCCAGCCGGCCACGCCGTCAACGATGGGCAAAGAGATGGCCAACGTGGCCTACCGCATGGAGCGTCAGTTCCGCCAGCTTGCTCAGGTGGAGATCCTCGGTAAGATCAACGGCGCGGTGGGTAACTATAACGCCCACATCGCAGCCTACCCGGAAGTGGACTGGCACCAGTTCAGCGAGGAGTTTGTGACCTCCCTTGGCATCCAGTGGAACCCCTACACCACCCAGATCGAGCCGCACGACTATATCGCCGAGCTGTTTGACTGCATGGCGCGCTTCAACACCATCCTGATCGACTTCGACCGTGACGTTTGGGGGTATGTCGCCCTGAACCACTTCAAGCAGAAGACCATCGCCGGTGAAATCGGCTCGTCCACCATGCCGCACAAGGTTAACCCTATCGACTTCGAAAACTCCGAAGGCAACCTGGGCCTCTCCAACGCGCTGCTCCAGCACCTGGCGAGCAAACTGCCGGTCTCCCGTTGGCAGCGCGATCTTACCGACTCCACGGTGCTGCGTAACCTTGGCGTGGGCATCGGCTACGCGCTGATCGCCTATCAGTCAACCCTGAAAGGCGTGAGCAAGCTGGAAGTGAACCGCGATCGTCTGCTCGACGAACTGGATCACAACTGGGAAGTGCTGGCTGAGCCGATCCAGACGGTGATGCGCCGCTACGGTATCGAAAAGCCATACGAGAAGCTGAAAGAGCTGACCCGCGGCAAGCGCGTTGATGCCGAAGGCATGAAGCAGTTTATCGATAGCCTGGCGCTGCCAGAGGAAGAGAAAACCCGCCTCAAAGCCATGACCCCTGCCAACTACATTGGCCGAGCCATCACTATGGTTGATGAGCTGAAATAATCCCCTGCCTTTTAGCCCGCTCTCGTTTAGTGAGCGGGCTGCTTCTCCGCTGGTTTACTCTCCGTTGATTTCAATCGCATCATAATTACGTATTCGCGTTAAACTATTTACAACAAGAATTTATGGGAGCCCGGACAATGCGCGTACTCGTCGTAGAGGATAACTCTTTGCTGCGCCACCACCTCAAAGTTCAGTTGCAGGAGCTGGGGCACCAGGTCGACGCCGCCGAAGATGCAAAGGAAGCGGATTACTACTTAAATGAACACCTTCCCGATATCGCCATCGTCGATCTCGGCCTGCCGGATGAGGATGGACTGTCGCTGATCCGCCGCTGGCGTAGCCATGATGTCGCCCTGCCCGTGCTGGTGCTCACCGCCCGCGAAGGGTGGCAGGATAAGGTTGAGGTGCTGAGCGCCGGGGCTGATGATTACGTCACCAAGCCGTTTCATATTGAAGAGGTGGCCGCTCGAATGCAGGCCCTGATGCGCCGCAACGGTGGTCACGCCTCGCAGGTTATCTCTATGCCGCCGTTCCAGGTCGATCTTTCGCGTCGGGAGCTGTCCATTGACGATGAGGTGATCAAGCTGACCGCCTTCGAGTACACCATTATGGAGACGCTGATCCGCAACAGCGGCAAGGTGGTGAGCAAAGATGCCCTGATGCTACAGCTCTACCCGGACGCCGAGCTGCGAGAGAGCCATACCATCGACGTGCTCATGGGTCGCCTGCGCAAAAAGATCCAGGCCCAGTATCCCCATGAGGTGATCAATACCGTGCGCGGCCAGGGCTATCTGTTCGAACTGCCTTCATGAAGAGGCTTCGGCGGCACCTGCTGCCGCTCTCCCTGCGGGTCCGCTTCTTGCTCGCCACGGCAGCCGTCGTACTGGTGCTCTCCCTCTCCTACGGTATGGTGGCGCTGGTGGGCTACAGCGTCAGCTTCGACAAAACCACCTTTCGTCTGCTGCGCGGCGAGAGCAACCTTTTCTATACGCTCTCTAAGTGGGACAACCAGCGCTTTAGTATTGAGATACCTGAAAATCTGAATCTGCAAGGTCCCACCGTGGCGCTGATCTATGACCAGCAGGGGCAGCTGCTGTGGTCCCAGCGCAGCGTGCCGTGGTTGGTTCAGCGCATCCGCCCTGAGTGGCTAAAGAGCGATGGCTTCCATGAGATCGAGGCCGACGCCGACGCCACCAGCACCCTGATCAGCGGCGATCCCTCGGCGCAGAAAGCCCTCAGCGATCTGCGCGCGGACGACAACGATAGCGAAACCACCCACTCGGTGGCGGTGAACTACTTCCCGGCGACGGCCCATATGCCACCGATGACCATTGTGGTGATCGACACCGTGCCCGATGAGCTTAAGCAGGCGCATCAGGTGTGGAACTGGTTTATCTACGTGGTGATGGCTAACCTGCTGCTGGTTATTCCCCTGCTGTGGATAGCCGCGCGCTGGAGCCTGCGCCCTATCGAAGCGCTGGCTAAAGAGGTGCGCGAGCTGGAGGAGCACCACCGTGAGCGCCTGAACCCCGTCACCTCACGCGAGCTGGTCAGCCTGGTGCGTAACCTCAATCGCCTGGTGAAGAGCGAGCGCGAGCGCTACGACAAGTACCGTACCACCCTCACCGATCTGACCCATAGCCTGAAAACCCCGCTGGCGGTATTGCAAAGCACGCTACGCTCGTTACGCAGCAATAAGCTGAGCGTGAACGACGCCGAGCCGGTGATGCTGGAGCAGATCAGCCGTATCTCCCAGCAGATTGGTTACTATCTGCATCGGGCCAGCATGCGCGGCGGCAGCGTTATGCTCAGCCGCGAGCTGCACCCGGTGGCGGCCATGCTGGATAGCCTCACCTCGGCGTTGAATAAGGTCTACCAGCGTAAAGGAGTGGCGATTACCCTCGATATCTCCCCAGAAATTAGCTTTGTCGGCGAGAAAAACGATCTGATGGAGGTGATGGGTAACCTGCTGGATAACGCCTGCAAATATTGCCTGGAGTTTGTTGAGGTCTCCGCCCGGCAGTCTGACGATCGACTGCATATCATCGTTGACGATGATGGCCCCGGCATTCCTGTAAGCCTGCGGGAGACCATTTTTGACCGTGGTCAGCGGGCCGATACGCTGCGCCCCGGCCAGGGAGTAGGCCTAGCCGTCGCCCGGGAGATCGTGGAGCAGTACGGCGGGGAGATCGTGACCGGGGAAAGTCCGCTTGGTGGCGCGCGGATGGAGGCTATATTTGCCCGCCAACAGGAGAGCGCCGGGGATAATTAACGAATTAAGCATCCAGCCAGGCCGCCATCCGTTATAATCCGAGTCAGACACAAGACCAGGAAACTCATATGGAATATCAATTAACACTCGACTGGCCCGATTTTATTCAGCGTTACTGGCAAAAGCGCCCGGTAGTGCTGAAGCGCGGCCTGGCCAACTTTATCGATCCCCTCTCGCCGGACGAGCTGGCTGGGCTGGCGATGGAGAGCGAAGTCGACAGCCGCCTGGTCAGTCATCAGGATGGTAAATGGAACGTCAGCCACGGTCCGTTTGAGAGCTACGATCACCTGGGTGAAACCAACTGGTCGCTGCTGGTGCAGGCGGTGGATCACTGGCACGAGCAGAGTGCTGCTCTGATGCGCCCCTTCCGGGCGCTGCCGGACTGGCGTATTGACGATCTGATGATCTCGTTCTCGGTACCGGGCGGCGGCGTGGGCCCGCATCTCGACCAGTACGATGTGTTTATCATTCAGGGCACCGGCCGCCGCCGCTGGCGCGTGGGCGATAAGGTGCCGATGAAGCAGCACTGCCCGCATCCGGATCTGCTGCAGGTCGATCCTTTTGAAGCGATCATTGATGAAGAGCTGGAGCCGGGTGATATCCTCTATATTCCCCCTGCCTTCCCGCACGAGGGCTACTCCCTTGAAAACTCAATGAACTACTCGGTGGGCTTCCGTGCGCCAAGCGGTCGGGAGATGATCAGCGGCTTTGCGGACTATGTTCTGCAGCGCGAGCTGGGCAGCCATCGCTATAGCGATCCGGACGTACCGTCGCGTGAGCATCCGGCGGATATTCTGCCTCAGGAGCTGGATAAGCTGCGCGGAATGATGCTTGAGCTGATTAATCAGCCGGCACAGTTCCAGCAGTGGTTCGGTGAGTTTATCTCCCAGTCGCGCCACGAGCTGGACGTCTCTCCGCCGGAGCCGCCCTATCAGCCGGATGAGATCTACGATGCGCTGCAGCAGGGTGACAAGCTGGTGCGTCTCGGCGGCCTGCGCGTGCTGCGCGTTGGCGAAGAGATATTTGTAAACGGTGAGAAGGTCGATTCCCCGCACCGCCCGGCCCTCGCCGCGCTGGCAAACCATATCGTGGTGACCGCCGACACCCTCGGCGACGCACTGGACGACCCGTCGTTCCTCGCCATGCTCGCCGCGCTGGTTAACAGCGGCTACTGGTTCTTCGAAGATTAATTGTCGGTAACGTAACGCCCGGCGGCGCGCCGCTTGCCGGGCCTACAAAAACACCGCAGCCTCACTACCGTAGGCCGGGCAAACGCAGTGCCGCCCGGCGGTTCAGTGCCAATACATCAACGCCCGGCGCCGCGCCGCTTGCCGGGCCTACAAAAACACCCCAGCCTCAACACCGTAGGCCGGGCAAACGCAGTGCCGCCCGGCGGTTCATTGCTAACACATCAACGCCCTGCGGCGCGCCGCTTGCCGGGCCTACAAAACCGCCGCAGCCTCAACACCGTAGGCCGGGCAAACGCAGTGCCGCCCGGCGGTTCATTGCCAACAGATCAACGCCGCTCTCCGGCGGTAAACTCGCTATAATTCCCCGCCCAATCCAACGGATACAATCCGTTCTGCACGTCTCGATGGAAGGTGGAATAAGGCCAGTCTTGCACCCGCGTGACCCAGCCGTGCTTTACCGGATTGATATAGATGTAATCCATATGCCGCCGGTAATCCTCTTCATTGCGTAAGGTATGCTCCCAGAATCGGGGCTGCCAGATTCCATTTGTTTGCAGCATCCGGGTGAAATGCTTTTTGATGTCGCGCCAGCGGCCCGAGTAATCACTGTCTTCAGCCGGGAGCGTCCAGATACAATGCATATGCTCGGGCAGAACAACCCAGCCGTTAATCAAAAACGGCTTACGACGCTTCACCTGCGCCGTTGCCAAACGCAATGCGTCAATATGCCTGACCAGCAAATCGCTATAGCGGTTGCGCAGGTTCACGGTGAAAAACCAGCTTCCGCCGGGAACGTAATGACGACAATAGTGTGACAAGCGCCGTCACCCCCGTTTCGCGGTCAGCTCCGCAATCCGTACGATCACCCGCACCGCTTTCTCCATCCCTTCCAGAGTCACAAACTCGTGCTTGCCGTGGTAGTTATAGCCGCCGGTAAAGATATTCGGGCACGGCAGCCCCATAAAGGAGAGCTGTGCGCCATCGGTACCGCCGCGAATCGGCTTGAGCTGCGGCTCAATATCGCAGTCGCGCATTGCCTGCTGGGCGATATCGATAATATGCGAATGCTCAGCCACCTTCTCGTGCATGTTGTAGTAGCTGTCCTCGATCACCAGTTCGATATAGCAGTCGGGATGCAGCCCCTTGCCGACCTTTTTGGCGATCTCCATGATCTTGCGTTTGCGCGCTTCAAAGTTCTTACGATCGAAATCGCGAATGATGTAGTGCATCTCCGCGCGATCGACCGCCCCCTTCATGCTGGCGAGATGATAAAAACCTTCATAGCCCTCGGTGGTCTCCGGGCTCTCATCGGCAGGAACCAGGGCGTGAATACGCGTCGCCAGCGTCAGGGCGTTCACCATTACCCCTTTTGCCGTGCCAGGGTGCACGTTGTTACCGACAATTTTAATGGTCACCGAGGCGGCGTTAAAGTTCTCAAACTCCAGTTCGCCCACGCCGCCACCGTCCACGGTATAGGCCCACTGCGCGCCAAACGCCGGGACGTCGAAGTGCTTCGCCCCTTTTCCCACCTCTTCATCCGGAGTAAAGGCCACGCGGATCTCGCCGTGAGGTACGTTCTGCTTAATCAGCACTGCAAGCGCGGTCATGATCTACGCCACGCCGGCTTTGTCATCCGCACCGAGCAGGGTTTTACCGTCGGTGGTGATCAGCGTCTGACCCAACAGCTGATGCAGCACCGGGAACATCACCGGAGAGAGGATCTCATCTCCTACGCCAAGGGCGATATCGCCGCCGCGGTAGTTCTCAACGATCTGCGGATTAACGTTCTTGCCGGTAAAGTCTGGGGAGGTATCGACATGAGAGATAAACCCAATGGTGGGGATATCGCCCTCTACGTTTGCGGGCAGCGTCGCCATCACCGTGCCTTTGTCACTCAGCGTCACGTTGATAAGTCCCATCTCATTAAGCTGATCGCGAAGCAGCTCTAATAGCTTCCACTGTCCCTCTGTGCTTGGAACCTGTCTGACACCCGGTTTCGACTGCGTATCTAACGAAACATAGTGTAAAAAACGCTCAAGTAATTTTTCCATGCGGCCACCCTCACTTTTTGTCACAACATTATCAAGACGCGCGACACGACATGTATTGCGTCAGGTCACTTTTAGCTTGTAAACCCCGTATTTTATTACACCCTTAATAGTGGCTGAGAAATTACCAGGCGGGATAAGAAATAAGAACAAGGTTTGGCGATTTCAGTGGTTTGCCGTAGAATGCCAGGCCTTATTCATGTGCCAAAACCCAAGGTGGTTAATCACAAACCCCGCATCGGTAAGCCATCCGCTGCGTCTACACGGGACAGAGTCAAAAATTGAATACACAACCACGTTCGCTTTCACCGCTGGTACAAATGGCGGGAATTCGAAAAAGTTTTGATGGTAAAACCGTTATTTCCGATCTTAACCTGACCATCAACAACGGCGAATTCCTGACGCTGCTTGGCCCTTCTGGCTGCGGTAAAACTACCGTCCTGCGCCTGATTGCAGGCCTGGAGAGTGTCGATACAGGCCGCATCACTCTCGATAGCGATGATATAACGAACGTTCCAGCAGAACATCGCCATGTTAACACCGTCTTTCAAAGCTACGCCCTTTTC
Organism: Pseudescherichia vulneris NBRC 102420; assembly: GCF_000759795.1. Taxonomy (GTDB): domain Bacteria; phylum Pseudomonadota; class Gammaproteobacteria; order Enterobacterales; family Enterobacteriaceae; genus Pseudescherichia; species Pseudescherichia vulneris. Next base: position 118,136 of record NZ_BBMZ01000015.1, on the reverse strand, counting down.
CCGCACATGACGGTGTTCGAAAACGTCGCCTTTGGCCTGCGGATGCAGAAGACCCCGGCGGATCAGATTACCCCTCGCGTGACCGATGCCCTGCGTATGGTGCAACTGGAAGAGTTTGCCCAGCGTAAGCCGCACCAGCTCTCTGGCGGCCAGCAGCAGCGCGTCGCCATCGCCCGGGCGGTGGTCAACAAGCCGCGCATGCTGCTGCTGGATGAGTCCCTCTCGGCCCTCGATTACAAGCTGCGTAAGCAGATGCAGAACGAGCTGAAGGCATTGCAGCGCAAGCTTGGCATTACCTTTGTCTTCGTTACGCACGATCAGGAGGAGGCGCTGACCATGTCCGATCGTATCGTGGTGATGCAGAATGGCAAAATCGAGCAGGACGGCACCCCGCGTGAGATCTACGAGGAGCCGAAAAACCTCTTCGTGGCCAGCTTTATCGGCGAGATCAATATCTTTAACGCGACGGTGATCGAGCGTATTGATGCCCAGCGCGTGCGGGCCAACGTCGAAGGCCGCGAGTGCAATATCTACGTTAACTTTGCCGTCACGCCGGGCCAGAAACTCAACGTGCTGCTGCGCCCGGAAGATCTGCGCGTCGATGAGATCAACGACGACAATGAGATTGAAGGACTGATTGGCTACGTACGCGAGCGCAACTACAAAGGCATGACCCTGGAGTCGGTGGTCGAGCTGGAAAACGGCAAGATTGTGATGGTCAGCGAATTCTTTAATGAAGACGATCCCGATTTCGACCACTCGCTGGATCAGAAGATGGCGATCAACTGGGTAGAGAGCTGGGAGGTCGTACTGGCTGATGAAGAGCACAAGTAAATTCCAGAATGTGGTGATCGCCACTGTCGTCGGTTGGCTTGTGCTGTTTGTCTTTCTGCCCAACCTGATGATCGTGGTGACCAGCTTTTTAACCCGCGACGACGTATCCTTCGTTAAGCTGGTCTTTACGCTGGATAACTACACGCGCCTGCTCGATCCGCTCTATTTTGACGTGCTGCTGCACTCGCTCAATATGGCGCTGATCGCCACCCTCGCCTGCCTGGCGCTCGGCTATCCATTTGCCTGGTTCCTGGCGAAGCTGCCGCAGAAGGTGCGCCCGCTGCTGCTCTTTCTGCTGATTGTGCCGTTCTGGACCAACTCGCTGATCCGTATCTACGGCCTGAAGCTGTTTCTCAGCACCAAGGGCTATCTCAATGCCTTCCTGCTTGAGCTGGGAATTATTGATACGCCGCTGCGCATTATGTTTACCCCCAGCGCGGTCATTATCGGCCTGGTCTATATCCTGCTGCCCTTTATGGTGATGCCGCTCTACTCCAGCATTGAGAAGCTGGATAAGCCGCTGCTGGAGGCCGCGCGGGATCTCGGCGCAAGCAAGCTACAAACCTTTGTCCGCATCATTGTGCCGCTGACCATGCCGGGCATTATCGCTGGCTGCCTGCTGGTGATGCTCCCGGCGATGGGGCTGTTTTACGTCTCGGATCTAATGGGCGGTGCGAAAAATCTGCTGATCGGCAACGTGATCAAGAGTCAGTTCCTTAACATTCGCGACTGGCCATTCGGTGCGGCGACCAGCATCACCCTGACGGTAGTGATGGGTCTGATGCTGCTGGTCTACTGGCGTGCGATGCGCCTGCTGAATAAAAAGGTGGAGCTGGAGTGATGGGTCGACTGCTGCGCGGCGGTTTTATGACCGCCATCTACGCTTATCTCTATATCCCGATCGTTATTCTGATCGTTAACTCCTTTAACCAGGCGCGCTTTGGCATCAACTGGCAGGGCTTTACCACTGACTGGTATAGCCTGCTGATGAACAACGACAGCCTGCTGCAGGCGGCCCAGCACTCGCTGACCATGGCGGTGCTGTCGGCGACCTTTGCTACGCTGATCGGCTCCCTGACGGCGGTTGCGCTCTACCGCTACCGTTTTCGTGGCAAGCCGTTCGTCAGCGGTATGCTATTTGTGGTGATGATGTCTCCGGATATCGTGATGGCGATCTCGCTGCTGGTGCTGTTTATGCTGCTCGGCATCCAGCTGGGCTTCTGGTCGCTGCTGTTCTCGCACATCACCTTCTGCCTGCCGTTTGTAGTGGTGACGGTCTATTCACGGCTGAAAGGCTTCGACGTGCGGATGCTGGAGGCAGCGAAGGATCTGGGGGCCAGCGAAATCATTATCCTGCGCAAGATCATTCTGCCGCTGGCGATGCCCGCCGTGGCCGCTGGCTGGCTGCTGAGCTTTACCCTGTCAATGGATGACGTGGTTGTCTCGTCGTTTGTAACCGGGCCAGGGTATGAAATTCTACCATTGAAGATCTACTCAATGGTGAAAGTCGGCGTCTCACCGGAGGTGAACGCGCTGGCGACCATTCTGCTAGTACTCTCGCTGGTTCTGGTCATTGCCAGCCAGCTTATTGGACGCGATAAAACCAGGGGCCTGAAAACTGGCTCCGCAATCAGGGGACGTTAAAATGAAAAACTGGTCACGCCACCTGCTCGCCGCGGGGGCTTTGGCGCTCAGCGTGAGTGCCGCCCATGCCGAGGATAATAAGACCCTCTACTTCTATAACTGGACTGAGTACGTGCCGCCGGGCCTGCTGGAGCAGTTCACCAAGGAGACCGGTATCAAGGTGATCTATTCGACCTACGAGTCGAACGAGACCATGTATGCCAAGCTCAAAACCTATAAAGACGGCGCTTACGATCTGGTTGTACCCTCCACCTACTTTGTCGATAAGATGCGTAAAGAGGGGATGATCCAGAAGATCGACAAGAGCAAGCTGACCAACTTCGGCAACCTCGATCCTGAGGTGCTAAACAAGCCGTTCGATCCGAGCAACGACTACTCGATTCCTTACATTTGGGGCGCGACGGCGATTGGGGTGAATAGCGAAGCGATCGATCCTAAGAGCGTCACCAGCTGGGCCGATCTGTGGAAGCCGGAGTATAAGAGCAGCCTGGTGCTGACCGACGACGCCCGGGAAGTGTTCCAGATGGCGCTGCGCAAGCTGGGCTATTCGGGTAACACCACCGATCCGAAAGAGATCGAGGCCGCCTACCACGAGCTGCAAAAGCTGATGCCAAACGTGGCGGCCTTCAACTCCGATAACCCGGCGAACCCCTATATGGAAGGTGAAGTGAACCTGGGGATGGTCTGGAACGGTTCTGCCTACGTGGCGCGCCAGAGCGGTACGCCGCTGACGGTGGTGTGGCCTAAAGAGGGCGGCATCTTCTGGATGGACAGCCTGGCGATCCCGGCCAACGCCAAAAACGTGGACGGTGCGCTCAAGCTGATCAACTTCCTGCTGCGCCCGGACGTGGCAAAACAGGTCGCGGAAACCATTGGTTACCCGACGCCTAACCTGGCGGCACGCAAGCTGCTTACCCCGGCGGTGGCCAACGATAAGTCGCTCTATCCGGATGCCGAGACCGTGAGCAAAGGCGAGTGGCAGAATGATGTTGGCCAGGCCAGCGCTATCTATGAGAGCTACTACCAGAAGCTGAAAGCGGGCCGTTAATCCGCCCTACCTGTACATACGCCCGGCGAGCCTGCCGGGCCTACAGGATCCGTTACAGCCCTTTCAGCAGCCGATCAACAAACTCCGGCACCACCTGACTCGCCAGCCCGTAGTGCTTCTCTTCGAATTCGCTGCCCACCTGGCTCGGTTCAAGGTTCAGCTCGACGGTGTGCGCCCCCTGTAACTTCGCCTCATGCACAAACCCGGCAGCGGGATAGACGTGCCCGGAGGTGCCGATGGCGATAAAGATATCCGCCAGCGCCAGCGCGCTGTAGATCTCATCCATGCCCAGCGGCATCTCGCCAAACCAGACCACGTGCGGGCGCAGCGGTGACGGGAACTGACAGCAGTGGCACTTATCTTCCGGTGAGATATCCCCCGTCCACTCCAGCACCTGTCCGCTGGAGGCGCAGCGCACCTTCAACAGCTCGCCGTGCATATGCAGCACGTTCTTGTTACCGGCGCGCTCGTGCAGGTTGTCGATGTTTTGGGTGATCAGCAGAAAGCGATCCCCAAGGGCCTCTTCCAGCCCGGCCAGCGCCAGATGCGCGGCGTTGGGCGCAATCTCCGGCTGCTGCAGCTGGCGACGGCGTGCGTTATAGAACGACTGCACCAGCTCCGGGTTACGGGCAAACCCCTCCGGCGTGGCGACGTCCTCTACATGGTGCTCCTCCCACAGCCCGTCGGCGGCGCGGAAGGTACGAATGCCCGACTCGGCGGAGATCCCCGCCCCGGTCAACACGACCACTCTTGGTTTTTCCATCACTTCGGGTACCACTCTGTCTCTGAAAAAGATGCGCTGGCGTAGCCGCTCGCGCAAACGACGTTTGTTGCGGCGAAAACGGCTTAGTCGGCTAAAACGACGCGACTGCATATCGGCCTCTTGTGCTTAATCGGTGAGATGGAGGAAGGCTGCGCCACGCATGCCGCCCGCGTCGCCGTGTCGGGCCCGCTCAATGCGCGGCACCCGGGCAACCGGCAGCAGACGCAGCGGCAAGCGGTCGGACAACAGCGTGGTCAACGCAGCAAAGTTTGACAACCCGCCGCCGATGACCAGCAGATCCGGATCTACGATGGTCAATATCGTCCCCAGGCAGGCGGCCAGCAGCTCAACGTAGCGAGCCACATGCGCACGTGCCCCTTCATCACCTTGTTCCCATAGAGCGATTATTTCAGGTGCGTTCAGAGATTGATCGTAGAAGTGATTGTAGAGCCATGCAAAGCCGCCGCCGGAAAGATAGTTCTCAATGCAGCCCAGCTGGCCGCAGCCGCAGCGCAGTAGAGGAATATCATGCCCAAGAATTTCAAGGGCATCGACGGGGAGACGAATGTGGCCAAACTCGCCGGTAATATAGCTGTGACCGGGAATAGATTTGCCGTTGAGCACCAGCCCACCGCCCACGCCGGTGCCGAGGATCAGCCCCATCACCAGCGGATAGCGGGCAAACTCATCGTCCCAGGCTTCCGAGAGAGCAAAACAGTTGGCGTCGTTGTCGAGTCGCACGTCGCGGCCTAACAACGCACAAAGATCGGCCCGCAGCGCCCTGCCGCTGGCGGCGGGAAGATTCGCTGCGTAGAGCGTGCCGTCGGCGGTAACGGGCATGCCGGGAATGCCGATGCCCACCGAGCCGCGTTCACCCGTTCGGGCGTCGGCGTCGTGCACCAGTCCGGCGATGGCGTCTAAAAAGGCGCTGTAGCTCTCATGGGGCGTGGCGATGCGCCGCTCCCACTGTAACGTTCTGCTACTGTCGAAGACGCCCAGCGCAATTTTACTTCCGCCAATGTCCAGCCCGTAATGCATCGCCACTCCTTGTTACTGGCCGCTGAAATTACTGCCCGCTTAAACTATTGTCCGCTTAAAACGCGGGCCGGATCGATATTGCTGGCGCGTCTGGCGGGATACCAGCTCGCCAGCAGGCTCAGCACCAGGGCGGTTACCAGCACGTAGACCACGTCGAGCGCGTGCAGCTCTGACGGCAGGAAATCGATAAAGTAGATATCCCCCGACAGGAATTGATGGCCGATCAGCGTCTCAAGGCCGTTGATAATCGGCGTCAGCTGGAGTGCCACCACAACGCCAATCACCACGCCCGCCACGCTGCCGAACAGCCCGGCCAGCAAGCCATACCAGACGAAGACCGCACGGATCAGACCGTCCTTCGCCCCGAGGGTACGCAGCACGGCGATGTCGCCGCTCTTGTCCTTCACCGCCATCACCAGGGTAGAAACGATGTTGAAGCAGGCCACGCCGATCACCAGCACCATTGCCAGATACATAATGGCGCGGATCATCTGGATATCGCGGTACATGTAGCCGTAGGTGCCGATCCAGCTCTTGATGTAGACGTAGCTGTCGGTCACGCTGCCGGCGTCGCGCACCAGCTTATTGGCGTTAAAGACGTCCTTAACCTTGATGGCAATCCCGGTTATGCCGTCGTTCATCTCCAGGTACTGCTGAGCATCCTGGATTGGGATCATGGCAAAACTGTGATCGAGCTGGCCGCTGAGCTGTAAAATACCGCTGACGTGCAGCCTGACGCGCTTCGGCTGCTGGAGCTTATGGTCGGCACTGGCATTGGGGATCATCACCGATACCCAGTCGCCCTGCTTAACCTTCAGCGCCTCGGCAACGCCTTTACCGAGGATCACCTGCTGCTCACCCGCTTTGAAGTTGGCCCAGGCATTGTTCTGCACGTAGCGCGGCAGCGCGCTCAGGCGCGTCTCCTGCTGCGGATCGACCCCTTTCACCTGGATAGCGCGCAGATTTACGCCGCTCTCCACCAGGCCGGTAAAGTTGATGTAGGGCGCGGCGGCTTCAATGCCCGCCACCTTCTCAACCTTGCCCAGCGCGTCGCGCCAGTTACTCCATGGCTGGTTGACAGGCTCGATCTCGCCGTGAGGCACCACCGCGAGGATGCGGTTATTCAGCTCGCGTTCAAAACCGTTCATCGCGCTCAGGCCGACGATCAGCACCGCCACCCCCAGCGCAATGCCGATAGTTGAGATCACCGAGATCAGCGACACCATGCCGCCGCGCCGACGGCCACGGCTAAAACGCAGGGCAATAAGTAACGACAGAGGTGAAGCCATTACTGCGCCCCCATCAGCGTCATCTCCGGGCTCAGGTGACCGTCGCGCATCTCCATCTGGCGGCTCATGCGTTTTGCCAGCTGCAGATCGTGGGTGACTACCAGAAACGCCGTGCCCTGCGAAGCATTTAGCTCGCCGAGCAGGGCAAAGATCGCGTCAGCGTTGCGTGCATCCAGGTTACCGGTGGGTTCATCCGCCAGCACCAGACGCGGATTGTTCACCAGCGCCCGGGCAATGGCGACGCGCTGGCGCTCGCCGCCGGAAAGCTCGGACGGACGGTGGTTCGCCCGGTGCAGCAGGCCGACCGCCTGGAGCATATCCCGCGCACGCTGGGTAATTTCCGCCGGTTTATGCTTGCCAATCAGCAGCGGCATGGCGACGTTCTCCTGGGCGGTAAAGTCCGGCAGGAGGTGGTGGAACTGGTAGATAAAGCCCAGCTCGCGGTTGCGCAGCTCGGCTTTTGCCGTTGAGGAGAGCTGGCTCAGCTGACGGTCGCCAAAAATTACGTCGCCGGAGGTGGGCGTATCCAGCCCCCCCAGCAGGTGCAGCAGCGTACTCTTACCGGAGCCGGAGCTGCCGACAATCGCCACGGTTTCGCCTTCGTTCACGCTAAAGCTGACATCGTGCAGCACGTCGGTCTGCACGTTCCCTTCCTGATAGCGTTTGCACAGGTTGTCGCATTGCAACAGGATCTTATTCATAACGTAAAGCCTCAGCGGGTTGGGTGGCGGCGGCGCGCCATGAGGGATAGAGCGTAGAGAGCAGCGCAATGGCCATCGCCACCAGCGCAATAATCACCACCTGGAGTGGCTCAATGGCCACCGGCAACGCCGCGCCGTCCAGCAGCGCGCCAATAATCGGCATCAGATTGTTAAGCTGGCTGGCCAGCAGCGCCCCCAGCACGGCACCGAGCAGCGCACCGATAATCCCCGCGCTGGCCCCCTGCACCATAAAGACCGCCATGATCTGGCGTGGGGTCAGCCCCTGGGTTTGCAGGATCGCCACTTCGCCCTGCTTCTCCATCACCATCAGCCCCAGCGAGGTGATGATGTTGAAGGCAGCCACGGCGACGATCAGGCTCAGCAGCAGACCCATCATGTTCTTCTCCATGCGCACGGCCTGGAACAGCTCGCCTTTGCGATCGCGCCAGTCCTGCCACTTGGTGCCGTCCGGCAGCGCCTGCTGGCTCAGTTCGTCCACCTTCAGCGGCTCGTTGAGCCACAGCCGCCAGCCGGTGATGTTGCCCGCCGGGTAGCGCATCAGGCGTGACGCATCCTGAATGTTCACCAGCATCTGATAGCCATCGACTTCGCTGTTGGCAGCAAAGGTGCCGATGACGGTAAAGAGACGCTGGCTAGGCAGGCGGCCCATCGGCGTAAACTGGCTGGCGGAGGGCACCATCACCCGCAGCTGGTCGCCGCGGTTAACGCCCAGTTGCCCGGCCAGCTGCTCGCCGAGGATCACGTTATATTTGCCCGGCTGCAGATCGGTCTGCTTGACGTTGACGAGGTACGGCGTAAGCGGATCTTTCTGCGCGGGATCGATGCCAAGCATCACCCCCACCGAGACGCTACGGGCGCTCTGTAGCACCACGTCGCCGGTGGTCAGCGGTGCAACGCGGCTGACGCCCTGCAGCTTAGCGGCGCTGGCGGGCAGCTGCTGCGGGTTCAGCGAGCCGTTGGCAGAGGAGAGAACCGCCTGCGGCATCAGCCCCAGGATGTTGTTTTGCAGCTCGCGCTCGAAGCCGTTCATCACCGACAGCACGGTCACCAGCGCCATCACGCCGAGCGTAATACCAATGGTCGAGAGCCAGGAGACAAAGCGACCGAATCGGTCCGCTGCGCGCCCACGCATATAACGCAGGCCTATGAATAGTGCGACAGGTTGGTACATGACATCCGTCTGGTTGCGGTTAGCAGACTCACGAGTATATAAGCGAAACAGGGGATGGTAAATCGCTTATGCGTTAAGAATTGTCGGGGATTAGGGTAAAAATTTGTTCAAAATCAATTTGCTAAAACAGTGTTTATCGCCCATGCAGGTGACAACGGACCTCACCTTTTTCTGAAAACTTCCCATAACAGGGTAAATCCAGAGCGTTACCCATTACAGCGCCATTCGCCACGATCACTATATACGCCAAAATTTATCGCAACACGGGCGTTTTAACGATGAAGCAAAAAGCATTGTGGATTAACCAGATCAAAGGGTTATGCATCAGTCTGGTGGTGATCTACCACTCGGTGATCACCTTCTACCCGCATCTTGAGGGGCTGCAACACCCGCTCTCCGGCCTGCTCGCCAAATGCTGGCTCTATATGAATCTCTACCTCGCCCCGTTCCGCATGCCGGTCTTTTTCTTCATCTCTGGCTACCTGATCCGGCGGTATATCACCGAGGCCGAATGGAAGAACTGCATCGATAAGCGGCTTTGGTCAATTTTCTACGTGCTGGCCCTGTGGGGCGTTTTACAGTGGCAGGGGATCGGCTTTCTCAACCGCTGGCTGGCTCCTGAGCGCGATCTTAGCCAGTCCGCCAACGCGGCCTACGCCGACTCGCTGAGCGAGTTTCTCCACGGAATGCTGACCGCCAGCACCAGCCTGTGGTATCTCTACGCCCTGCTGATCTACTTCGTGGTCTGCAAATTCCTGAGCCGCTGGAAACGTCCGGCGCTGGGGCTGATGCTGGTGGCGTCGGTGGCCATCAACTTCCTGCCGCTCCCATGGTGGGGAATGAACAGCGTGGTGCGCAACGTCATCTACTATGCCCTTGGGGCCTGGTACGGCGTGGCTATTATGGGCTGGCTGCAAAGCATCCCCCTGCGCCGCCAAATTTTACCCCTGGTGCCTGCCCTGCTGGTGGCGGTCGCGCTCTGGTTTTGCAACGTGCCGGTGCTGCTCTCCCTGCTTTCGGCATGGCTGATCATGTCCCTCTTCTGGCGGCTGGAGCAGCGCTTTACCCCCGGTGAGGATCGTCTCCTGAACGTGATTGGCTCCAACACCATTGCCATTTATACCACCCACCGCATATTGATCGAAGGCAGCAGCCTCGCCCTATTGCCGCTGTTTCGCCAGGGCGTGCTCTCGCCGACGCTGGAGTTGGGCCTGCTGCTGGTTTACCCCATTCTGAGCCTGCTGGTGTGTACGCTGGTTGGGCTGGGTATCCGCCGCCTCTCCGTGCGCCTGTTTGGCGATCTCTTTTTTTCACCGCCGGCGAAACTGCGTCTGGATCCCGCCACGCGCTAGCGGTCTAACTTTGCTAATATTGAGGGATCAAGGATAATAAACTGCATTGTGTATCAGTGATATGCCCCCATATCAGGGGGCATAAACCTAAGAGATCCCGATATTCGCTATGCCTGAACAATACCGTTACTCCCTTCCCGCCAAGGCGGGCGACCAGCGCCAACTGGGTGAGCTTACAGGCAGCGCCTGTGCCACAGAAGTGGCAGAAATCGTTGAGCGTCATGCCGGCCCGGTGGTGCTGATCGCACCCGATATGCAAAACGCGCTGCGCCTGCATGATGAGATCCGTCAGTTTACCGACAGCATGGTGATGAATCTCGCCGACTGGGAGACGCTGCCCTATGACAGCTTCTCACCGCACCAGGAGATCATCTCCTCGCGGCTCTCGACGCTCTATCAGCTGCCCTCGATGCAGCGCGGCGTACTGATTATGCCGGTGAACACGCTGATGCAGCGCGTCTGCCCGCACAGCTATCTGCACGGTCATGCGCTGGTGATGAAAAAGGGGCAACGCCTCTCCCGCGATGCCCTGCGTGCCCAGCTGGATACCGCGGGCTATCGCCACGTTGACCAGGTCATGGAGCACGGCGAATACGCTACTCGCGGCGCGCTGCTGGATCTCTACCCAATGGGCAGCACGCAGCCCTACCGCATCGACTTCTTTGATGATGAAATCGATAGCCTGCGCCTGTTCGATCCTGATACCCAGCGCACGCTGGAAGAGGTGGAGGCGATCAACCTGCTGCCCGCCCACGAGTTTCCTACCGACAAGGCGGCTATCGAGCTGTTCCGCAGCCAGTGGCGCGATACCTTTGAGGTGAAGCGCGACGCCGAGCATATCTATCAGCAGGTAAGCAAAGGCACGCTGCCAGCGGGGATCGAATACTGGCAGCCGCTGTTTTTCAGCGAGCCGCTGCCGCCGCTGTTTAGCTACTTCCCGGCCAATACGCTGGTGATTAACACCGGCGATCTCGACGCCAGCGCGGTGCGTTTCCAGAGCGAAACCCAGGCCCGCTACGAGAACCGCGGCGTCGATCCGATGCGTCCTCTGCTACCGCCGGAGACGCTGTGGCTGCGCAGCGACGAGCTGTTTGCCGAGCTGAAGCGCTGGCCGCGCATCCAGCTGAAAACCGAACAGCTGGCGAAGAAAGCCGCCAATACCAATCTTGGCTACCAGACGCTGCCGGATCTGGCCGTCCAGGCGCAGCAGAAAGCGCCCCTCGATAGCCTGCGCAAGTTCCTCGAATCCTTCACCGGCCCGGTGGTCTTCTCCGTTGAGAGCGAGGGTCGTCGTGAGGCGCTGGGCGAGCTGCTGGCGCGTATCAAAGTCGCACCGAAGCGGATCCTCCGTCTTGATGAAGCTACCGGCAGCGGACGCTACCTGCTGATCGGCGCGGCCGAGCGTGGGTTTATCGATACCCTACGCAACCGGGCGCTGATCTGCGAGAGCGATCTGCTGGGTGAGCGCGTCGCGCGCCGTCGTCAGGACAATCGCCGGACCATCAACCCGGATACGCTGATCCGTAACCTCGCCGAACTGCACCCCGGCCAGCCGGTGGTACACCTGGAGCACGGCGTCGGGCGTTATGCGGGCATGACCACGCTGGAAGCGGGGGGCATTAAGGGTGAATACCTGATGCTGACCTACGCTAACGATGCCAAACTCTATGTCCCGGTGTCGTCCCTGCACCTGATCAGCCGCTACGCGGGCGGCGCGGAGGATAATGCCCCGCTGCACAAGCTGGGCAGCGATGCCTGGACGCGGGCGCGGCAGAAGGCAGCGGAAAAAGTGCGCGACGTGGCCGCCGAGCTGCTGGACGTCTACGCCCAGCGCGCGGCCAAGACCGGCTTTGCCTTCAAGCATGACAAAGAGCAGTACCAGCTCTTCTGCGATACATTCCCGTTTGAAACCACGCCGGATCAGGCTCAGGCCATCAACGCCGTGCTGAGCGACATGTGCCAGCCGCTGGCCATGGACCGTCTGGTCTGCGGCGACGTGGGCTTCGGTAAGACCGAGGTAGCCATGCGCGCCGCCTTCCTCGCGGTAGAGAACCATAAGCAGGTCGCGGTGCTGGTGCCCACTACCCTGCTGGCCCAGCAGCACTACGATAACTTCCGCGACCGCTTCGCCAACTGGCCGGTACGCATTGAGCTGCTGTCACGCTTCCGTAGCGCTAAAGAGCAGACCCAGGTGCTGGCCGATGCCGCAGAGGGCAAGGTCGATATTCTGATCGGCACCCACAAACTGCTGCAAAACGATCTGAAGTGGCGCGATCTGGGCCTGCTGATCGTTGATGAAGAGCACCGCTTCGGGGTGCGCCACAAGGAGCGCATCAAAGCGATGCGTGCCGATGTCGATATCCTGACGCTCACCGCCACGCCGATCCCGCGTACCCTGAATATGGCCATGAGCGGCATGCGCGATCTGTCGATCATCGCCACGCCGCCCGCGCGCCGTCTGGCAGTGAAAACCTTTGTGCGCGAATACGATAGCCTGGTGGTGCGCGAGGCGATGCTGCGTGAGATCCTGCGCGGCGGCCAGGTCTACTACCTCTATAACGACGTTGAGAACATCCAGAAGGCGGCCCAGCGGTTGGCAGAACTGGTGCCGGAGGCGCGGATCGCCATCGGCCACGGCCAGATGCGCGAACGCGAGCTGGAGCGGGTGATGAACGATTTCCATCACCAGCGCTTTAACGTGCTGGTCTGTACCACTATTATCGAAACCGGGATCGATATTCCTACCGCCAACACCATCATCATTGAGCGGGCGGATCACTTCGGTCTTGCCCAGCTACACCAGCTGCGCGGTCGCGTCGGGCGTTCACATCACCAGGCCTATGCCTGGCTGCTGACGCCGCACCCGAAGGCGATGACTACCGACGCGCAGAAGCGTCTGGAAGCCATCGCCTCGCTGGAGGATCTGGGGGCAGGCTTTGCACTGGCTACCCACGACCTGGAGATCCGCGGTGCGGGTGAGCTGCTCGGGGAAGATCAGAGCGGCTCTATGGAAACCATCGGCTTCTCGCTCTATATGGAGCTGCTGGAGAACGCCGTTGACGCATTGAAGGCTGGCCGCGAGCCGTCGCTGGAGGATCTGACCAGCCAGCAGACCGAGGTGGAGTTACGCATGCCCGCCCTGCTGCCGGATGATTACATTCCAGACGTCAACACGCGCCTGTCATTCTACAAGCGCGTCGCCAGCGCCAAGAGCAGCAGCGAGCTGGAGGAGATCAAGGTCGAACTGATCGACCGCTTTGGCTTGCTGCCCGATCCGGCCCGCACCCTGCTTGAGGTAGCCCGACTGCGTCAGCAGGCGCAGAAGCTGGGGATCCGCAAGCTGGAGAGCAACGATAAAGGCGGCGCAATCGAGTTTGCCGAGAAGAACCATGTCAATCCGGCCTGGCTTATCGGTCTGTTGCAGAAGCAGCCGCAGAACTTCCGCCTCGATGGCCCAACCCGGCTGAAGTTTATGCAGGAGCTGGGCGAGCGCAAAGTCCGCATGGAGTGGGTAAGTAACTTTATGAAGGAGCTGGCAGAGAACGCCATCGCCTGATCCCCAGGCGCACGCTGTTGCGGCAGCGTGCGTCACTCTTTACATATCCTTTCATTTCAAGAAACATCCAGACACACCTTCCGTCCATACTTCACGTTTGCCCTTGCATAACAACAATCTAAAAGCACGGTGGTCTAACGATGAAACAGATGCGTATTACTCGCTGGATAACGCTGTTCGCCCTTGCGGCGACGGCACTCCTCTCCCTCCCCGCTCAGGCCAACACCTGGCCGCTTCCCGCTAACGGCAGCCGCCTGGTGGGCGAGAACCGTTTTCACCTTGTCGAAAACGACGGCGGCTCGCTGGAAGCGATTGCCAAGAAGTACAACGTCGGCTTTCTGGCGCTGTTGCAGGCTAACCCCGGCGTTGACCCCTACGTGCCGCGTGCTGGCAGCGTGTTGACCATTCCGCTCCAGACGCTGCTGCCGGACGTGCCGCGCCAGGGGATTGTCATCAACCTGTCCGAGCTGCGCCTCTACTGGTATCCGCCGGGCAAGAGCGAGGTGACCATCTACCCCATCGGCATTGGCCAGCTGGGGGGCGACACCTTAACGCCAACGATGGTCACCCGCGTATCGGATAAACGCGCCAACCCGACCTGGACACCGACGGCTAATATTCGTGCGCGCTATAAGGCGCAGGGCGTGGATCTCCCGGCGGTCGTGCCCGCGGGGCCAAATAACCCGATGGGCCACCACGCGATCCGCCTGGCAGCCTTCGGTGGCGTCTATCTGCTCCACGGCACTAACGCCGATTTTGGTATCGGAATGCGCGTCAGCTCAGGCTGTATTCGCCTGCGCGATAACGACATTGCGTCCCTGTTCCGCCAGGTCACGCCTGGCACACCGGTGAACATTATCAACGCGCCGGTAAAAGCCTCGGTAGAGCCGGACGGCACACGGCTGGTGGAAGTGCATCAGCCGCTGTCGAAATCCATCAATGACGATCCAAAAACGCAGCCGCTGGTGCTGAATGCCAGCATGGAGAGCTTTAAATCCGCTGCCGAGACCGATACCGCCCTGATGGACGAAGTGATGGCGGTGCGCTCAGGCATGCCGGTGGACGTGACGCAGCATAAGGCCGCGTCAGTGCAGTCTATGTAACCTGGTAAACCGTTAAAAATCATTAAGATATAACATAATTATTTTTAACCATTCCCTGCTGGCCTTCGGGGACAATTATTTTTATAATGATTGTTCAATAATTCAACATTGGGTGAGGAGCCACTATGACCACCGACGTCAGCAGTTGCACAAAAAAAAGCCGTGGCCGACCAAAAGTTTTCGACAGGGAAGCGGCGCTCGACAAAGCCATGACGCTTTTCTGGCAGCATGGCTATGAGGCCACGTCGCTGTCCGATTTGGTCGAGGCCACCGGTGCGAAAGCCCCGACGCTTTACGCCGAGTTTACCAATAAAGAGGGGCTGTTCCGCGCCGTGCTCGATCGCTATATTTCGCAGTTTGCGACCAAGTATCAGGCGGAGCTGTTTTGCGATGAGAAGCGCGTTGAGCAGGCGCTGCTGGACTACTTTACTTCCGTTGCGACCTGCTTCACCAGCAAGGAGACGCCCTCCGGCTGCTTCTTGATCAGCACCTCGGCGGCGCTGGCGGCCTCGTCAAATGAGATTGCCCAGACGCTGAAGTCGCGTCACGCTTTGCAGGAAGCCGCTCTGCTGCGTTTCCTTGAAGAGCGCCAACAGCGCGGTGAGATCCCCGCCACAGCGTCGCCGCAGACCATAGCCCAATTTCTAAACTGCGTGATTCAGGGAATGTCGGTCAGCGCCCGGGAAGGGGCATCGCAAGAGAAGCTGCTGCAAATTACCCGCACCACCCTCGCCCTCTGGCCAGAACTCATCAAATCATAGTTCGTCAAATCGCCGTATTGCTTTGGCCTATCTTAACGATAGGCCAAAACTTTCTCACACTTTTGCATGACCCTTGCTAACCTTAATAAGTGATTATTCTCCTGCTAATGATTAGCAGGTTTTTTTTGAACAATTTTACGACTATTCACATGCGGAAGGATAACGATCATGGTTTTGCTATTACCATTATTTAAAGTGTTAATAGTAATTACATTGTTATTTAGTCTCTGGGTAGTATGTGGTGGTTCGATCCTGTTTGCTTTCATCTCTGTGCTGATCACAGGATGTTTGCTGATCCGCCAGCAGAGTATGATTTGAATCTGAGCGATTATAGAAGCCTTGCGTAAGCAGGGCTTTTTTATGCCATAAAAAAAGCTCCTCAGCCTGAGCGAATGAGGAGCCAAATCGGGGGTACTGCTTTTTTATGCTTTGTTATCCAAAACCAGCTGCCCGTTGCTGTCTAACGGGATCTGCGTGCCGGGATCGTTTTCCATGCGAATTTTCCCGTGCTGGTCACCAATTTTGTAGGTAACGTCGTAGCCGAGCATCTTCTCTGATTTGTCATAGACGGTTTTGCAGCGCTGCTGCGTGCTGGTATAGGTATCCCGCTCCTGCATGGCCCCCTGAACCTGGTTACCGGCGTAGCCGCCACCCAGCGCCCCGACGACCGTGGCGACATCTTTACCGCGTCCGCCGCCGAACTGGTGACCAATCACCCCGCCCGCTACCGCGCCGAGTACTGAACCGGTCAGGCGATTCTCATCCTGAACCGGACGTCGATGGGTTACCGTCACGTTGCGGCACTCTTTACGCGGCGTTTTCACCGTCTCTTTAATGGGTGTAGCAGAAACCACCTGCGCGTACTGAGGGCCGCGATTGAAAACGTCTAAGCCTGCCACCGCAGCAACGCCCAGTGCAGCGGCCACACCGATTCCGATACCCGCTAACATGGATTTATTCATTGAATAGTCCTTCTGGTTGGCTCTGATGTCATAATTCTGCAATCAGAGCGGCGAGAAGCCAATCAGAAAGTCGGTAAAAAACGGGGGGTTATGTGGCAGATCGTGGTGATTCAGAGAAATCTGAGCCACCTGATGGAAATCAGCAGAAGGATATGCTAAACGCCCCGTCCGAAGTCGACGGGGCGACAGGCTTAGTGCAGCTTCAGGCGCGGACGGATCACGCGGTTGATGCTGCCGACCAGCATCATCAGGCCGGTCTTGAAGTAGCCGTGCAACGCGACCTGGTGCATACGGTAGAGCGAGATATAGACAAAGCGCGCAACGCGTCCCTCTACCATCATCGAACCGCGCATCAGGTTACCCATCAGGCTGCCCACGGTAGAGAAGTTGGACAGCGAAACCAGCGAGCCGTGATCCTTATAGACGTAGGCTTTCAGCGGCTTGCCTTTGATCTGCGCCAGAATATTGTGCAGTGCGCAGGTCGCCATCTGATGCGCAGCCTGGGCACGCGGCGGCACAAAGCCCCCTTCCGGACGCGCGCAGGAGGCGCAGTCGCCAATCGCATAGATATCCGCATCGCGGGTCGTCTGCAACGTCGGCTCTACTGCCAGCTGATTGATACGGTTGGTTTCGAGGCCGCCAATCTCTTTCATAAAGTCTGGCGCTTTGATCCCTGCCGCCCAGACCATCAGATCGGCCTGGATATATTCGCCATCTTTAGTGTGCAGGCCGCCCTCGTCCGCACTGGTGACCATGGTCTGGGTCAGCACGCGTACGCCCATCTTAGTCAGCTCGCTGTGAGCCGCCCCGGAGATGCGCGGCGGCAGCGCAGGCAGAATGCGTTCACCCGCCTCGACCAGAGTCACGTTCAGCGCCTCGTTGGTCAGGCCCTTATAGCCGTAGCTGTGCAGCTGCTTGACCGCGTTGTGCAGCTCCGCCGACAGCTCAACGCCGGTGGCCCCGCCGCCAACAATGGCAATGTTAACCTTGCCGCTGGCCCCCAGGTTAGCCGAGTACTTCAGGAACAGGTTCAGCATCTCCTGATGGAAACGGCGCGCCTGATGCGGGTTATCGAGGAAAATACAGTGCTCTTTTACGCCCGGCGTATTGAAGTCGTTGGAGGTACTTCCCAGCGCCATCACCAGCGTGTCATAAGGCAGCTTGCGCTCAGGCACCAGCAGTTCACCTTTTTCATCACGCAGCTCGCCCAGGGTGATGGTTTTGCCTTCACGGTTAATATCCACAACCGAGCCAAGCTGGAACTGGAAATCATGGTTGCGCGCGTGGGCCAGGTAGCTCAGCGCGTCTACGCCCTCATCCAGCGAGCCGGTAGCCACTTCATGCAGCAGCGGCTTCCACAGGTGGCTGTGGTTGCGATCGACAAGGGTAATTTTGGCTTTTTTACCCCGGCCCAGCTTCTTACCTAGCTGGGTTGCCAGCTCCAGTCCGCCAGCTCCACCGCCAACAATCACAATCTTTTTCAATGGTGTAGTCAACACGACCCCCTAAAATATTAACCAATTGTTAACTAAAAGTTATATAAATAGCTTTTAATTAACAACAAGTTAGCTGCTAAATTTGTCATCTACCCCTTGAGAATAGCATGAACGGTGCATTGGTCATACCAAAATTGATATATATCAAGTTTTGCTGCATAAAAGATAATCAGGTTTCAGCCGAAGGGCGAAAAAAAACCAGCCATTAGAAGGCTGGTTTATAGGATGGCGTCTCAACCAAGGGTTTTAAAGGCCTTGATGCGCTGGAGGTGCGGGGAAATATTCTTGAACTTATGCGTCTGCGCTTCGTCCCAGACAATCTCATAGAAAGGGTGCAGCACCTCGGCGGTGCGCTGACTGTTCAGCGCCTCATCGTGGCGGGAGAGGATCGTCAGGCAGCGGTCGCGGTTCTTCTCACGAAAGTTAGTCACACACTTGGTAGCGATATCGGCGTACTCTTCCGGCCTGTCGATTTTGCCCTCCATATTCTCCTGTGGATAGAGATTAGGATTGAAGATCACCTGACGGATGTCGCAGAGAAAGCCGATGCGCTCGGCCCAGTATCCGCCCAGACCTACGCCGCAGATCAGCGGTCGCTCATCGACGTTGAGCTGCAGCATCTTGTCGACCTCTTTCAGCAGATGCTGCATATCATGCTTCGGATGGCGCGTGCTGTAGCTCAGCAGGCGTACGTCAGGATCGATAAACTGTAGCTGCAGTACCTTTTCGTGATTGCCCGGACTGTTTGAATCAAAACCGTGTAAGTAGATGATCATCTGTCCTCACCCTGTGCTTTCTCCCTTTCAGGGAGGGTTAATGAGCCGCTGACCGCTCCAGCCAGCGGGCCTGAAGCTGTTCCAGTTTGCTATTCACCGCTTTCCATTCGGCAGACGCAACCAGCTCCTGACGCGTAAACGAACCTCTATGATACAACTCTGTAACACGCGCTGCATTGATCGGCGACAGGTTATCCAGCACGCTCACCGCCCCCTGCCGATTATTGCAGACCAGAACCATGTCGCAGCCGGCATCCAGCGAGGCCTGGGCACGTTCGGCATAGCTGCCCATGATCGCCGCTCCCTCCATAGAGAGATCGTCCGAGAAGATCACGCCGTCAAAGCCCAACTCACCGCGCAGAACCGTTTTCAGCCAGTGTGGCGAGCCGCTGGCCGGACGCGGATCCACCTCGCTGTAGATGACGTGTGCGGGCATAATGGCATCCAGCTTGCCGTCGCGGATCAGCGAGCTAAAGATCGCCATATCATGCTCGCGGATCAGCGCCTCCGGACGCGGATCGTGCGGGGTCTCTTTATGGGAGTCCGCCGCGACCGCCCCGTGACCGGGGAAGTGCTTACCGGTGGCTTTCATGCCTGCCCGATGCATACCGTCAATCACGCGGATGGCGATAGCCAAGGCCTTGTGCGGATCGGCATGGTACGAGCGCTCGCCGATGGCCGCGCTGATGTGGCCTACATCCAGCACCGGAGCAAAGCTGATATCGATATCCATCGCGATCATTTCACAGGCCATCAGCCAGCCCGCCTCCTCGGCCAGCCTGCCGCCTTCCTCCATACCGAGCAGTGCAGCAAACGACTGAGCGGCAGGCAGGCGCGTAAAGCCGTCGCGAAAACGCTGTACCCGGCCTCCCTCCTGATCCACGGCCACCACCAGCCGATGGTGCGAGGCGGCGCGGATCTGCCGCACCAGCTCGCGCAGCTGCGCCGGATCGTGATAATTTCGGGTAAAGAGGATCAGGCCTCCCACCAGCGGATGCGCCAGAATCTCGCGCTCCTCCGCATCCAGCTCATAGCCTGCCACATCTAACATTACCGGACCCACACTGACCTCTCTTATCCTTTTGTCTCTAGCTGACACCATGTTTCATTTGCCAGCGTAATAAATTGCTGCTCCCCGGTCTGCTGCCAGCGGCATTCGTACCAGCCCGCCATCAGCATCAGCACCCAGGGCCGCCAGCGCCGCACCTGCTGCGCCAGTTGCGCAGGCACCAGGTTTGCCACCTGGGCATAGGCGACAATAAGCCGCTGACGCTCAGCCTCATCCCCCGTCCAGATCGAAGCCAGCTCCAGGGCGATATCGCCATCGCCGGCATACTCCCAGTCAATCAACCGCAGGCCCGAAGCGGTATGCACCAGGTTACCTGCATGCACATCCATATGTAACGGGGCCAGTCTGATTGCGCCCGGCTCGCCCTCACGCTTAAGGCGTTTTAGCCACGCCAGCCAGCGCGGCGTGCGGCGTACAGGGTCGCACGCCTGCCAGTAGCGCTCCAGCAGCGGCAGCAGGGTAATACGCCAGCCAAAACGGGGCTGCTGATGCAGATGATACAGCAAGTCGGCAAGGTGATGGGGTTCCGGCAGCGTGGTTTTCACCTCGCCGGCAAGATAGTCAACGGCCATCCAGCCCTGCCCCAGCCACTGCGGGCGCGGTGCAAGAGAATTGGGGAGCCGCTTTAAGGCGCGATACTGACGGAGAAACGGCGCGGGTGTGGTGGCCGCATGCTGCTGGCGCAGCACCAGACGCTGCGGGCCGTTAGCAATGACGCAGCTCCCGCCGCTCAGCCCGGTATGTTCAGGGCTGGCGACGAGCGCTGCGTGGGGAAAGAAGCGTGACAGGATCGCGTCACGCTCGGGGTTACTGTTGCTGAACGGCACCTTTACCTGACCAGACGATCTCGCCCGTCTGCACCAGCATCAGCTGCATCTGTAGCGCGGGGGAATTAACATTGCCGGAGGCGCTGGTGTAGAGCACATACTGCGCCCCCACGTTGCGGGCGATCCCGATCGCTTTACTGCGCGTGCCCAGGCTATCCTGCGGCGACAGGCCGAGCTGCTGCTTGGCAACGGAGAGCTGCTGGGCAGAAACCAGCGTAAACTTGCCGTTATTTGCCAGCGCGCCGCGCAGCACTTCCGTGGCTTCCGCGGTGTTCAGCGACCCGTTGGTACGGTTATTGACGCTGTCGACCAGCAGCACGCTGCCACCGGCCGCGCCGCTGGCCTGCAGCATTTTGCTTACCATCGGCGACACCGCCCCGCTCCAGTCAAAATGACGTTCGCGCGGCGTCGGCTGCGCCGTTTGATCCTGGTGCTCAATCGGCCCCGGCTGGGATGGGACCGACGGTACGGACGGCACCTCAGGAACCGGCTGCGGCTGCGGCTGTTCAACCGGCTGCTGCGGCTGCGGTTTGGCTTCCTCTACGGGTGCTGGCTGCTGCTCGCCCCGCATAATACATCCCGAAAGGATCATCGCTACGGTCGTGAGTAGCGCATAACGACCCAGTTTATTAATCAAGATTCACCCCTTACAGATAGAGATAGAGTCTCACCTTACGCGCGCCTAAATAGTTGGCGCTGCCGTAGAGCGTTACCGATGAATGCGCAGGAATGGTAATGCGCCGGGGCGCTTCCAGCGGATGCATTTCGAGACCCCTGGCGTCATACCAGAAAAAACGATAGTTGACGGTGGCGGGTTCGCCCCGTTCGTTATAGAGCGTTGAGGACGCAGAGGGCTGGATCTCAGCGTTATTCAGCGTCGGCTTTTCTGCGCTTATGCCTGCCGCCAGCACGGTTGCTTCCATTACCAGCGTCTGCTCATCGCTGACCGGGATCGATGGACGCGAGCTACAGCCGGTCAATACAGCCAGCGCCAGCAGCGCGGCCAGGCCTCCTCTCAGCATCGGTTTAACCTTTATGTGTCAGCATGGGACCCAGCGCGCGACCACCCAGCAGATGCAGGTGAATATGGTACACCTCCTGGCCACCGTGGCGGTTGCAGTTCATGATCACCCGATAGCCATCTTCGGCAATCCCCTCCTGAGCAGCAAGCTTCGCGGCGACGGTAAGCATACGCCCCAGCGCCTGCTCGTGCGCCTCGGAGACGTCGTTTAGCGTTGGGATCAGCAGGTTAGGCACAATCAGGATATGCGTCGGCGCTTGCGGAGAGATATCACGGAATGCCGTGACCAGCTCATCCTGCCAGACGATATCCGACGGAATTTCGCGGCGGATAATTTTACTGAAAATCGTTTCTTCGGCCATGACGTCTTCCTTAATGAATAACTGCGGGACTCAACAAGAGAGTATGATCGAGAATCTCCTGATGTTTCAACTATTACGCCGCTTTTCTTCACGCATTAGGATTAAGCACTGCCGTTACGTCTGATTTTTCGCCACTCAACGCCCTGCAATAATTCACTTAATAAATATTACATCTGTTTACAGCGATAAGATGAATGCGTATATTTCGCATTTGCATTTTCATGCGCAATTGCATGATGAGAACAAACACAGCACGCTCGGCATCGGCAACGTATCGGTCAGAGCGCACTATTTAACTTGCGAAAAGGGTTCACCATGTCTTTCACCGTTCACGCCAGGGATGGACGCTGTCCTGCCGCCGCGCCATCACTGCTGGCAGTCTGTATTGCCTTTGCACTTGCTCCTGCCGCTGGCGTTGCCGCCACGCCGGATACCACCGCGGGCGATACCGTTATTGTTGATGGCTCCACAGACAGCGCCTATGCCGATCAGGAGCGCCAGGACTACAGCGTCAAAACCACCACCTCCGGCACCAAAATGCTGCTGGTTCCGCGCGATATTCCCCAGTCCGTGAGCATCATCAGCGAACAGCGCATGAAGGATCAGAAGCTGGAATCCGTTGGCGACGTGCTGAAAAACACCACCGGTATTACCCAAAGCGCGACGGACTCTGAACGCATCAACTTCTACTCCCGCGGTTTTGAGATCGATAACTTCATGGTCGACGGCATTCCGACCCTGTTCGAAACCCGCTGGAACCTGGGCGACTCCCTGTCCGACACCGCTCTGTATGAACGTGTGGAAGTGGTTCGCGGCGCGAACGGCCTGACCACCGGCTCCGGCAACCCCTCCGCCGCCATTAACCTGGTGCGCAAGCACGCCGACAGCCGTGAATTTACCGGCAACGTCTCCGCTGAGTATGGCAGCTGGAACAAGCAGCGCTACGTGGCCGACCTCTCTACCCCGCTCACCGATGACGGTCGCATTCGTGGCCGCATGGTGTCGGGCTACCAGCACAATGACAGCTGGCTGGATCGCTATAGCCAGGAGAAAAAATTCTTCTACGGCGTGCTGGATGTCGATCTGACCGACGCGACCACCTTCTCCGTCGGCTACGACTACCAGGAGACCAACTCCAACAGCCCAACCTGGGGCGGCATTCCGCGCTGGTACACCGACGGTGGCCGCGTCAACCCGGACCGCAGCTTCAGCACCGCGCCGGAGTGGGCCTATGTAGACAAAGAGACCGAGCGTACCTTCGCGACGCTGAAGCAGAAGCTGGGCGACAACTGGCAGCTGACCGTCAACGGCACGCATACCGAAACGGATCTCGACAGCAAGCAGCTCTATCTCGATGGCCAGGTTGACCGTGAGACCGGCCTGATGGTCAGCCCCTACGGCGCATCCTATCCTTTCGTGGGCGGCACCGGCTACAACACCGGCAAGCGCAAAGTTGATGCTATCGATACCTTTGCTAACGGCTCTTATGATCTGCTTGGCCGTCAGCATGAGCTGATGATCGGGACGAACTACACCCGCCAGAACAACATCTACTACAGCTCCTGGGAGAACATCGGCGATACTCAGCTGGGTAACTACGCTGATTACAACGGTAACTTCCCACAGACTAACTGGAACCCGCTGAGCCTGGCGCAGGATGATACCATCCACCAGAAATCCGTCTATGCGGCGACCCGCCTCTCGCTGGCCGATCCGCTGCACCTGATCCTGGGCGCACGCTATACCAAGTACAATTTGGATACGCTGAACCAGCAGATGGAGAAGAACAACACCTCGCCTTACGCGGGCGTGGTGTTTGATATCAACGACACCTGGTCTACCTACGCCAGCTATACCTCGATCTTCAAGCCGCAGACCGAGCGTGATGCACAGCGTAAGTATCTGTCGCCGATCACCGGTAATAACTATGAGGCTGGCGTGAAGGCGGACTGGATGAACAGCCGTCTGACCACCTCTCTGGCCGTGTTCCGCATTGAGCAGGATCACCTGGCGCAGTCTACCGGTCTGGTGATCCCTGGCAGCAACGGTGAAACCGCCTACCGCGAAGCGGACGGCACGGTGAGCAAAGGCGTTGAGTTTGAGATCAACGGGGCGCTGACCGATAACTGGCAGATGACCTTTGGCGCCACCCGCTACGTAGCGGACGATGCCGAAGGCGACGCCGTTAACCCGAACCTGCCGCGTACCACCGTGAAGATGTTCACCAGCTACCGTCTGCCGACCATTCAGGATCTGACCGTCGGCGGCGGCGTCAACTGGCAGAACCGCGTCTGGTCTAACGTTGCGGTTGCCGACGGCACGCTGCGCGCTGAGCAAGGCAGCTATGCACTGGTGGATCTGTTTGCCCGTTATCAGGTCACCAAAGCGTTCTCTCTGCAGGCGAACGTCGACAACCTGTTCGACAAATCCTACGAGACCGACATCGACAGCCGCACCATTGTCTATGGCGAGCCGCGTAACTTCTCTATCAGCGCTAACTACAGTTTCTGATAGCAGTGATGTGAAGGAGGGAGCCGAAAGGCTCCCTTTTTTATCGTCATCGAAGCAGCCACCTCTCTGCTCCCGCCTCTGTCGCGAATTTCACATACCTTTTATATTTACGCTGTTGCTTTGCTTGTAATAGTAATTTTAACACCGGACTCTTTAATAAGATTACCTATCATGCAAGACTTATCAGCCTTTTCAATCAAACTCTGAGCATCTTGCTTCTGTTCAGGCTGCGCACCTTCTTGCAACTCAAGCTGCACAGTATGTACGATATGCATATTAGCTGGTTTATCACCTGATAATTCTGTCGTCATGGTAACGCCTGTTGCAGGAATTTTATGCCCCTGGAGCATTGCTACCAGAGTCATTAGGTAGCATGATGCTGCAGATGCCGCCAGCAACTCTTTAGGATTAGCGCCCTCACCTGTCCCGCCAAAATGCTCTGGAATAGCAATGGGCAGCTTCATTTTATCTGCTTCAATAGTTCCCGAGCCTTTGGTTGATCCACTCCAGTTCATTTGTAATGTCGTCATAGTTATCTCCTTTTAAAAATCACCTAAATACTTTGTCCAGTGTGTTCTTGCAGTGTTAAGGTAACAAGCGTCGAAACCGACATTTTTAGGGGCGTAAACGACATGACGGGAAGACAATAATGGTAGAAATAGGTTTGTTTATTTATCCGGGCGTGCAGCAGGCCGCCGTGCTTGGTCTGAATGATCTATTTTGTGTAGCTAATATGTTTTCTCAGAAATATCAAAAAAATAATGAGAACTTATTAAGAGTGACGCACTGGCAACAACCTGGTCCGCAAGAAGAACCTCAATGCATTTTTGATACGGTTCCGGGAGCTGTTTCGTCGGAACTTTCTGCAATGATCATTCCGCCAACATTAAAAGAGCCTGATGTGGTGGATGCAACGCCTGAATTAACGCGATGGCTAACCAGACTACGCGATCGCGGTATTATCCTGGGCTCAGTTTGCGCCGGTGCATTTGTACTCGCTTCAACAGGATTAATGGATGGCCGTAAAATGACGACCCACTGGGCTTATGCCGATTTACTTAGCCAACGTTTTCCAGAGATTGAAGTTGATGCTAATCAGCTCATTATTGATGATGGGGACATCATCACAGCCGGAGGGCTGATGTCGTGGACCGATCTCGGCTTACGGTTAGTTCATCGCTTACTGGGTCCAACAGTGATGATAGATACCGCACGCATGCTGCTCGTCGATCCGCCCGGGCGTGAGCAACGTTACTATAGTGTCTTCTCGCCGCGCCTTTCGCACGGTGATGCATCAGTCCTGAAGGTGCAGCACTGGCTCCAGGCAACGCAGGCAAAAAATGTCACCATGTCAACTTTGGCATCCCTGTCAGGATTAGAAGAAAGAACCTTTTTGCGACGATTTCAGAAAGCAACGGGCATGACCAGCACTGAGTATTGCCAGCACCTCCGTGTAGGACGCACGCAGGAGCTTTTGCAATTCAGTAGTGAGTCATTCGATCGCATCGCCTGGGAAGTAGGCTACAGCGATCCGGGCGCATTACGTAAGATTTTTACTCGCATTGTGGGCCTGACGCCTGGAGAGTACCGCCGTCGCTTTAGTGCCAGCCAGACAAAGGACAGCGCCTGATAAAATGACGCTATTGCCCCTAATAATGTCGTTTACGCCACTTCATCCTGCACTCAAATACTGTCAGAATTTTGCTTCAATAAGCAAGCCAACAGGAATGACATGATGAAACATCGCGGTTTAATTGTAATCGATTTGCAAAACGAATATCTGCCAACCGGTAAACTACCCCTTACCGGCATCGAGGCGGCAGCAAATAACGCAGCCCTTGCTATTGCTGATGCGCGCTCAAAAGGCATCCCCGTTTTCCATATTCGCCATGAGTTCGCCAATGGCGAAGCGCCGGTATTTATTCCAGGCACAGATGGCGTAAAAATTCAGGAATCGGTCACGCCAGCTGCGGGTGAAGCGGTAATCGTAAAAAACTTTATCAACTCCTTTCGCGAAACTGACTTAAAAGCGCAGCTGGAAGCGAAGGACGTTGAAGAAGTGATTATTGTAGGGGCGATGAGTCATATGTGCGTAGATGCGTGTGTGAGAGCAGCGGCAGACATGGGCTATCCGGTTACCGTTCTGCATGACGCCTGCGCCACCCTTGACCTGACATTTGGCGGCGTCTCTGTACCGGCGGCACAGGTTCATGCTGCCATGATGGCGGCATTTGAATTTGGCTATGGAAAAGTCCAGTCAACGTCAGACTACCTGTCGGCATAACTCCTATGCCAGCGTCCCTTCTTAGGGACGCTTCATTATCAGCTTTCTTCGGTAGATTTGCTTACCTTGCGCAGGCGACTGGCATGTCATACGCATCCGCAATCAGTTCAGTCGAGCGATAAATAGCCTCCTGAGAATGCCCCAGGTTAAGCAGCATAATCTCATCTGCATTAATGCGCTCCTGCCAGACCGTTAGTTTATCAACCACCTGCATGCCGGTACCGCACATTATTTTTGCATTCCACGCTTCAATCAACTGTGACTCTGCGAGAGAATAGGCGTAGTTTTCCGCTTCCTGCGGAGTAGGTACAATGAAAGAACGGCCGGTGCTCATGCGCATCATGGCGTGGGAATAGGCCCATGCCTGGCGTCGGGCTTCATGAGGATCATCTGCCGCCATTACACCAAAACTGGCGATGACATATGGCCGGTCCAGAACAGCGGAAGGACGGAAATTCTGTCGGTACACTTTGATGGCCATCATGACATTCTGATCGGCAAGATGGGCTGCGAAAGCGAACGGAAATCCCATTTGTGCTGCCAGCCGTGCCGAATAGTCGGAAGATCCCAGCAACCAGACGGGGGGACGTTGATAAGCGCCAGGCACCCCATTCTCCAGGTCCTGCACGGGCCCTGGTACAGCATAAACGCCCCCTTTTTGCCATGGATGGCTTTCAGGGAAATCGCCCTTTAGGAAGTGTAATAACTCATCAAGTTGTTTAGGGAAACTTTCTGCCCCTATATCCCCGCGACGCAGCGCTGATGCCGTGAGCATATCTGTACCCGGCGCGCGTCCTACGCCTAGATCAATGCGCCCTGGTGCAAGAGAGGCCAGTAATCCGAACTGCTCAGCAACCACCAGCGGCGGAAAGTTAGGCAGCATCATACCGCCAGCGCCGAGCCGGATATGGGTGGTTTCACCGATGAGCCGAGCAAGCAGCAGCGGCGGAGAAGGCGTAGTTACGCCAGGCATGGCATGGTGCTCAGCAAGCCAGTAACGGGTAAAACCGCGCTTATCGGCCAGGCGGGCAAGCCTGATGCTGCCCGTCAGTGCTTCATGGGCAGTTACCCCTTTTCCCGCCATGGCAAAGTCCAGCAGAGAGAGAGGAACCGGAGCCCCGCCCCGGCGCATACCTAAAATAACCTGATTCACAGAGTAGATCCTTAAAATGACTAAGCGACTGCGCCTTTAAGACACGCCGCAGAAGGATCAAATTTTGGAGATAATAACGACAATGCACAATTGACCTGAATGACAATATCAGAAACTATTGGGCCAATTGCTCATTCTCGATCAGGCGATGCATTACGCATCTGGCAGAAGGTGCGCCGGTATTCTGAAGGCGAGGTGCCAAGATAAGTCGTAAATTGCAGGCGTAACGACATGGGAGTGCCGAAACCCACTTCTGAAGCGATGCACTCTACCGGCAGCTCCGTGATTTCGAGTAGTTGCTGTGCCCGCGCAACCCGCTCTGCATTTAGCCATTTCGTGACGGTTGTGCCGGTTGTGTCGCGAAAACGACGAGTAAACGTGCGTCGACTCATTTTCGCTACGCTCGCCAGCATATCGAGGGTTATAGGTTCGGACAAATGCTCACGGGCCCACTCCAGTACTTCTACAAGGCGTCCGACACAGGATAATTGCGGAACCGGTTGTTCGATATATTGCGCCTGCCCCCCCTGTCGATGTGGCGGCGTCACCAGTTGTCGGGCTATCCGGTTGGCCATATCAGACCCATGCTGTTGTCGGATCATTTCAAGGCAGCAATCAAACGCCGCAACGGTGCCTGCGGAAGTCACAATATTTCCATCCGTCACATACAAAACATCCGGACGAAACTTCGCGTCAGGGAAAAGACGCGAAAAAATATCGCGGGCAACCCAGTGAGTCGTCGCTTCCCGTCCGGCAAGCAACCCGGCGGCACCAAGAACAAACGCCCCGAGGCAAAACCCGACGATCAGCTTACCCTCTGTATTTGCTGCTTTAAGAGCTTCGGTGATATCATGAGGCACTTCCTCTTCAGGATCCTTCCATGCTGGAACGATAATTATATCGGCATCCTGCATCGCCTCAAGGCCAGATGAAACAGTAATCGGCAGCCCCTGATCGCTGATAATAAGCCCTGGGGACTGCGCGCAATACTGTACATTGTAGGCCGGAAAGCCTGCAGGCTTGTTAACAACGCCGAAGGCTACTGCGGGCACGGAAAGCTGAAACAAGCTGACGCCTTCAAAAGCCAGGACTACAATACGAACCGCAGACACATGAACCTCTCAGATGAAAAATCAGTATATTAGTAGAGTCTAAGCTCGTAGATGATTGTTACTAAGACCTACTGCGCAATTATATTTTTATCTATTAAGGCCATTCCTGAGAATGGCCAGTGAAGATTATTTGCAGGCGACCAGGTTAGCCATTTGCTCAGCATTAGGCAAGCCAAGGATTTGTTGTAAGGCACGATCCTTATTAAGATAGTAAATAGCCGGTGTACCGGTGGCCCCTAAACTCTCCATAAGCTGCTGATTATGTTGCACCTGCTTAAAAATAGCAGGCGGAGTGTTCTCTTTCAGTTCAGGTTTATTTTTTCCGTCAGAATTTTCAAGGTCATACCAGACTTTATCTGGATGCTGGGCGGAGAGGATCGCCGCTGCATACTGACCGCTGTCGGGGCGGATCACACCGACCAGCAATGTTTTCGTGCTGATACTTTTGTCCTTGATAAAAGGCTGGGCCTGGTGCCAGAACTTATTGCAGTAGGGACAGAAGGGATCGGCAAACACAACCACCTGACATTTAGCGTCCTTACTGCCTTCTACAATCCCCTGTGCTGTGGTAAGCGTCTTCCACATTTCGCGGCCAGCCGGAACATAAACCTCATCGTTAATGATTTTCTCGCTCAGGTTATTTCCCTGCGCATCATACATATAACCTGAAATAACGTGCTTCTTATCGGGGGTAAGGTAAAGCGTTACCCCCATGTCCTGATACTTACCTAACCACCCTTCTACCCCACCGGGTGCGCTGAACGGTTTAATAATTTCAATTCCCTGCTTCTCGACTTGCTTTACAGCCTCGGGTAATTCAGAGGATTGCGCCTGAGTGGCGCAGCTTACAAACAGGGTTAACAGGGATAAAATCTTTTTCATTCTTTTTCCTTAATAAAATCAGGTGAACTCGCCGAATTCGCCTTTGCCAGTACGGACAGCAGCTCATCTTTGCTTAGAAGTGAAGGGAGGACATGCCCTTGTGGTGTTGAAGGGCCAAAAATGGCGTTAAACGGAATACCACTGGCACCGTAGCGGCTCAAGAATTGCTCTATTTCAGCGGACGGCTTGCTCCAGTTTCCCTGCAATAACACAATGTCATCTCGGTTTAACGCAGCAACCACCTCAGGGCGATGAAGTACCAGCACCTCATTAACCCGACAGTTCAGGCACCAGTCAGCGGTAATGTCTACAAGCACACTCTTTTTGGCTTCCAGCGCCTCATTAAGTGCCGTCTGGCTAAGAGGCTGCCAGTTAAGGAGAGAACTTTTCTCAGTTTGTGGATGAGGCGCCAGGAAGGCATACAATCCCGCACCAAACAGCACGCCAAAAACCAGGGTCCGCAGATTTTCTTTGTGCTGGGGCATGGACACGGCGCATCGGTAAAGGAAAAAGGCTACCATGATTCCTCCGCCGATAAGCACATAGCGTGCCCCCCACTCTTTTACGAGTAGCGACATGAGCCAGAGACAGGATCCCAGCATCAGGAGGACCAACACAAGGCGCAATTTTCCCATCCATGGTCCGGGCCTGGGCAACCAGCGAGCCACACCAGGGACCATGCTGATAACCAGCCAGGGAAGGCTCATTCCCAGACCGAGAACAAAAAAGATGAGCCATAGTTGATGCAAGGGTGCCGCTAGCGCAAATGTCAACGCAGTGCCAAGGAAAGGTGCGGTACAGGGCGTGGCCAGAAGCGTCGCAAAGGCCCCTTCAAGAAAACTTCCTCCGATGCCATTCCCTCCAGCGGTAGCAAGCCGTGTGGTTAAACCTGAAGGCAGGCGCAATTCAATGAGACCCGCAAGACTGAAACAGAAGAGCCATGTCACTACGACCATGGTGGCAATAAACCACGGACTCTGGAATTGAAAACCCCAGCCGATCCAAGCGCCGGAAAGACGCAGGCCGGTAATTACCGCTGCCAGTACGAGGAAAGAGAAAATTATCCCGGCTGCCGTTGCCAGAAAACGAAGACGTGTCTCACGCCGACTGCTCTGTGCCAGCGTCATCAGCGAAGCAAGTTTTATCCCAAGAACAGGCAGAACGCAGGGCATCAGATTGAGAATAAGACCACCTGCCAATGCCACGGCCATTATCTGCCATAGGGTTGTGGAGACACGGATACCCGCAGTAAGTTGCTGGCTCTGCGCACCATTGCTTACTACCAGGGAGAGCGGCTGCAAACGGGATGCGTCCAGCGGTTTACCCTCATCATCACTAACGCTGAACCGTGCCGTCAGCGTGTCACCGGCGAATTCAATCTGCGGCGGCGACAAATTAGTACCCGTCGGGTTGTCAGTAAATACATCTGGCTGTAACCAGCCGTCCGCTGAGGTTACCTTAACCGTAAGCATATCCCCATCAGTTGTAACAGAGCTGACAGTCATATTACCGCTTTCCGGGGGAACGGCCGCCATTGCATTTTCCCATGCATCGGCAAAATCGGGTGAGGCTCCGGCCGACAAGTCAATATCAAGCGGGAAGGTATTTACTACACAAAGATTGCTACACAAAGAAAGCGTCAGCTTTCCATGTAACTGCTGCGTCTCGCTGGTTGTGATTTCCAGTGGAAACACGACTCGCTGGTTATAGCCTACTGAGCTGAACCCGGCAGAATCGAACCGGATAGGCCGGGGCCAACGCCACTGTGTTTTAACCTGGGGATCCCACTCAATTACAGGTCTGAACCCGCCGTCGCCGGGGGTCCTCCAGTAAGTTTTCCAGCCCTCATTGGGAATGACATCCAGCAGCAGGCGAACTTTGCCCTCTGCTGGCACATCGTTATAGACGTGAACCTGAGCATGTGAGTTTTCAGGCTTCAACGACCAGCCCGGTATCGCAGCAGAAGCCGCAGACAGGCTGAATAACAGGAGCCACAGGCCCCTTAGAAGCGTTTTCATATATTTTCTCCGTGAAAAATTGACAGGACGGGTGCTTCCTGTTCAGTCATTCACGGAAAACGCAGTTCTTGAGATGTATTCGAAGTAAGGGGGGACGAAAAAGAGTGACCGGTAACGGCAGTACGCTGATTTTTACGATTACTGCTAACACAAGAACAAGCAGACCGGGCAAAAGAAGAATGGTATCAAAGTGAAGGGGCTGTGCAGCAAGCAACGAATGGGCGCTGAGTTCACAAGGTGACAATGTTGCCGGCGCACGTTCCTGAGTATTGTTATCGGCTAACAGGGTAAGGGTGGCTGCTTTAATCTGCATGTGATGCAATACGCTGGCCCGCTGCGCCAGACAAATCAACATGACAAAGCAGGCAACCACCAAAAGCGCTACGGCTTTTAGTTGCCTGTTTTTTTGTTGAGTCGGACACGTCAGGAGGCTCATGGGCAATGAGGATAGAGAGCGACTCGTATTTGGGCAAGCGGCAATTTGTAAAGGAATTGCTATCAGGACCTTTCACATGGATCAGGTTTAGGCCTCCCCCTTCACTCAGCATCCCTTTACCCTCTGACTAATCGTCACGTTATACGGCTGCTTTCTCTGGTAGACGGCTACAGACCGATTTACTTCTGCCTCGACGCCACCCGGTACTTCAGGGTTTAAAAATTCGCCCCCACTGGAAAAGGCCGGTTCGTTTTGCATGGTGTCTTTTAGATTGCTGTTAAAGAGCGTGATTATTTCAGCAAAATGCCGGGTATCTAAAATGACTGCAATTTACGCGTCCTGAATGTGGTCTTTATTTTTTATATTCTTTCGGGACACGAGCACCCCTGCTTTCGCCATGGTATTAAATGGTTAAAATTACGTGAATAATAAAAACACGCCAAACATAACGGGCCAGATCTCGTTAATATCGGGCCGATATTGTTATCACAATTTGCAAAAAGGTGACTGCAATCACAAACCGGCATTTTACGAATTGTTTCATTACTCGAAATAAACGCAGAATCCTTTCGGTGGGTGGTAATAGCCACAACCGAAAGGTCATTATTATTTAATTTTTGAGTTCAGGGTGTAAAAGGTATATGCAAAACGACAAATTTTTCGTCAGATATAAATTATTAGCTATGTTATGCGCACCACTGGCATTAACAGCTAATGCTAAAGACACCCTTCAGCCTCAACTCGGTCATACGAGCGCCCCGCTTTTGTCACAGGATGGCTATCAGTTTAAAGATCTTAATCGTGATGGAAAGCTTAATCAGTATGAAGACTGGCGTTTGTCTGCTGCGCAACGAGCCGAGGATTTACTACGGCAAATGACGCTTAAGGAAAAAGCGGGACTAATGATGCATGGTACGGGGCCAGTAAGCGGAAACAATTTTGGCAATGGCGATGTATACGACCTGAATGCCGCCAGGAAAATGATTGTTGATGCGCATATCAATAGCATCCTTACGCGTCTTGGTGGTCAGGAGCCCCGCCGCCTTGCCGAACAGAACAACCACTTACAAGAAATTGCTGAAAGCGCCCGCCTGGGTATTCCGGTGACTGTCAGTACCGACCCGCGAAATTCTTACCAGGCGCTTGCCGGTATCAGTAATCCCGCCGGTAAATTCAGCCAGTGGCCTGAACCTGTCGGGATTGGCGCAGCCGGAAGCGAAAGCCTTGCCAGACAGTTTGCCAGCAGAATTGGTCAGGAATACCGTGCGGTAGGGATCACCGAAGCCCTCTCTCCACAGGCAGATATCGCTACTGAGCCGCGCTGGGCTCGCATCAGCGGAACTTTTGGCGAAGATCCTGAGCTGGCAAAAAAACTGGTACGAGGCTATATCACCGGCATGCAGAACGGCAGTCAGGGACTAAACCCGCACGGCGTGGCAGCCGTGGTCAAACACTGGGTGGGTTATGGCGCTGCTGAAAACGGTCTGGATGGTCATAATGCGTATGGCAAAAATGTCGTTTTCAAAACGAATAATCTTGAACAGCATATCGTTCCTTTTAAAGGCGCCTTTGAATCTCAGGTGGCAGCCGTTATGCCCACCTATTCGGTGTTGAAAGGCGTGGACTGGAAGGGTAAATCACCTGAACCGGTAGCCGCCGGCTACAGCCATTTTCTTTTAACTGATTTGTTGAGAGGCGAGTATAACTTTAAGGGCGTTATCATCAGTGACTGGCTAATTACTAACGACTGCGATAACGAATGTCTTAATGGCGCTCCAGAGGGTAAAAAGCCTGTAACCGGCGGCATGCCCTGGGGTGTGGAGTCGTTAACGAAAGAGCAGCGGTTTGTTAAGGCTATACATGCGGGTATCGATCAGTTTGGCGGCGTCACAGATTCAGATATCATTACCGGGGCCGTTGGAAAAGGCCTTGTTACAGAAAGTCGCATCAACGAGTCTGCTAAACGTATCCTGATCCAAAAACTCGAGCTAGGCCTGTTCGAGCAGCCTTATGTGGATGCCGGGAATGCTGAGAAGATTGTGGGTCGTGAGGAAACGCAGAAAGAAGCCAACCTGGCGCAGATGCACTCCCTGGTTCTCTTGCAGAACAAGCATATCCTTCCTCTCAAACCGGGAACCCGTGTCTGGCTTTATGGCGCCGAAGCCACAGAGGCAAAGAAGGCAGGGCTGATCGTGGTTGATCACCCTGAAGATGCAGATGTTGCAGTATTGCGCGCATCTGCGCCTTATGAACAGCCTCATTACAATTACTTTTTCGGGCGTCGCCATCATGAAGGTTCGCTAGAGTATAAAGCGGACAGCGAAGTCATGAAGATCCTTAACAAGGTCTCACATAAAGTGCCGGTGGTGATGACGATGTATATGGAAAGACCCGCCATACTGACAAATGTAACTGATAAAACGCAGGCATTTATTGCTAACTTTGGTCTGAGTGATGGCGTGCTTTTTTCACGCCTGACATCTGATGCACCTTATTCAGGCCGCCTGCCTTTTGCCTTGCCTGCATCAACAGATGCCGTACTCAAACAAGATCCGTCTGTGCCGAATGATTTGAAAGCGCCTCTGTATGCATTAGGCTTCGGGCTTTCACGTTGAAATACCTATCCAGGCGAATAAAACACTATCTAGACTAAATCCGGAGGGGCCTTCAAGTTAATAAGGAAGGCTCCTCTGTTTTATTCAGCCCTTGCTTCTGATGTTCGGCATAATACCAGGCCTTGTTTGATTTCATCTTCCCCATCGTAGGCAACTGAAACTTGCCCCGGTCCGGCTTTGCCATAGTCATTATCCTGGGTTAAAGCTATTTCGGCTTTTATCTTCTGGCAGGCGCAGGTTGTGATGAGGACGTTATAAAGCATAGTTGACCCGATTCCATTGTTTATTGGCTGAAGGGTCTCTCACGTTGTTCTTTAGCCCTCCCTATACTGGGCCCTAACCAGCAGTCAGGAAATATATACCTGACAGGGCACCAGAGCCTGCTGAGAAATCAATTTAACCGGAAGAACAATGAAATTAACTCAAATTCGCAATGCCACTCTCGTCCTGGAGTATGCAGGTAAACGTTTCCTTATCGATCCTATTCTGGCGAAAAAAGAAGCGTGGCCTGGTTTCCCCGGAACGGCTTGCTCGCATCTACGCAATCCCCGGGTTGAGCTCCCCGTATCTGTTGATGAGTTGCTGAATGTGGATGCAGTCATCGTCACGCATACCCATCTGGATCACTGGGATGAGGCTGCACAGCAACTCATTCCAAAAGACAAAACCATTTTCTCACAGCATGAGGCGGATGCCGCCCTCATTCGTGGACAGGGTTTCACTGATGTACGGGTGCTAAAGGTGGAAAACAATTATGCCGATATCACCATTATAAAGACCGACGGGCAGCACGGGAGTGACGAAGCCTATGCTAATCCGGAGATGGCGGCATTTCTTGGTGACGCCTGTGGGCTGATTTTCAGTCATGAAAATGAAAAGGTACTGTACATTGCCGGGGATACCATCTGGGTTAAATCTTACGCTGACAGCCTTGCAACCTATACTCCGGATGTGGTCGTCATCAATGCCGGCTTCGCTCAGGTAGATGGGTACGGAGCCATTATAATGGGAACCGAAGATATCTTACGCACTCATCAGGCGCTCCCTGGCGCGGTGGTGGTGGCCTCTCATCTGGAAGCCATCAACCATTGTCTGCTGACACGCAGTGAAATCAATGAATTCGTTCAGATGAACGGGATCCAGCAGAGTGTGCGTATTCCTGAAGACGGTGAAACGCTGACCTTCTGAGAAACAGCCTCAGGAAGCGCGTGACAAAATCTGTAGGCTTAAGACAGCACCCGTGCGTTTTCCGGGTGCTGTACATCATCAGGCCGAGATAATTCAGAACCGGAGATATAACGTGAGCGTACCTGTCGTTGCTGTTGTTGCCACTGCCGGCGTCAGTGCATTTCATTTTTCAGCGCCGTGCATAATTTTCGGACAGGCCTTACCTGAACCCGACCGTTTTTTCCTGAGGATCTGTGCCGAAACGCCCGGCATAGTCCAGTCCGATGCAGGGATGCAGATCCATGTTGAAAACGGTCTCGAACTACTAGAGATCGCCAGTATCATTATTGTTCCTTTCTGGAGCCATCCGGAGGAAGAGCCAGCCCCCGCGCTGCTGAAAGCGCTGCAGGATGCCTGGGTTCGGGGTGCAGAGGTTGTGGGATTATGTCTGGGCACCTATGTACTGGCCTACGCGGGCCTGCTTGATAACCGAAGGGCAGCCACACACTGGGAATACGAGCGGGATTTTACCGGACGCTTCCCGACAGTCCGGCTGGATACTAATGCGCTATACATCAATGATGAACGGCTCATCACCTCTGCTGGCACAGCTGCAGGGATTGACTGTTGTCTAAATATCGTGCGTGCGCATTACGGCAGCGCATTTGCCAACAGAGTAGCGCGCAGGATGGTCATGCCACCTTACCGGGAAGGTGGACAGGCGCAGTATATCGAACGTCCGGTACCGGAAACCACCCGCGACAGCGTTGTAAATGAACTGACAGGTTATTTGCGAAGGAATTTGGAGAGACCGCATAACATCGATTCACTGGCGAAATTTTGCAGCATGAGCCGCCGGACGCTTACCCGACACTTTCAGGCCGCCACCGGCATGACGATCGGAGACTGGCTCAACAGCGAACGCCTTCAGCGCAGCCAGGAGCTGCTTGAATCCACCGATCACAGCATTGAGGTCGTTTCCTCGATGTCAGGATTTCAGTCACCTATTTCTTTCCGCCAGAGTTTTAAAGCGCGGTTTAGCGTAAGCCCGAGCGAATGGCGGCGCGCTTTCAGAGGGCCTGGTACTCAGCTCTGACTACCACTTGCTTGTTAATTGTCACAATTTTTAGGCCCGGCTGGCAATCACGGTTGAGTCTGCACATTTATCCTGCCTGTCACAGCAAAACGGGCATGCTTAACCGGGTTAAATCCTATGCAAATAATGTTTCGCCAGGTCTGGATCCTGGCTGGTTCCCAGGCCATTTTTCAGACCGTTTCTATTCTTGTCATGACCATCGGAGGACTGGCAGGAGAGATGCTTGCTCCCACACCGGCACTAGTCACCCTGCCGATTGCGGCTGTCAGTCTGGGCACTGTCCTGGCAACATTCCCTGCATCAATATGGATGAGTCGGGCAGGCAGGAAGAAAGGGTTCTGCACCGGCGCGGGCGCGGGCATTGTTGCCAGCATTCTTGCCGTCATTGCCCTGAGCATCCATTCTTTCACACTGTTGTGTGTGGCCACGTTTATGGTCGGTATCTATCAGGCTTTTGCGCAGTTTTACCGCTTTGCTGCAGGCGAGGCGGCGAAAAAATCGTATCGTACCCGCGCCATTTCACTCGTCATGGCCGGAGGGATCGTGGCAGCCCTGATGGGGCCCTTACTGGCAAATGCAGGGAGCCATCTGTTTTCTGTTCCTTTTCTGGGCTCTTTTCTGCTAATGGGAATTATTGCGCTGTCAGGGCTGGCGTTATTGAGTCGCCTGCAGATGCCAGCAGCAGAAAAATACGAGGCCAGTGGGTCCATTTCCCGTCCCTGGCTAAAGGTCATTACCCAGCCGGCATATGCCGTGGCGCTCTTCTCGGCAGCATCTGCATTTGGAATAATGGTCCTGGCAATGACGGCCACCCCGCTGGCCATGAAACATCATGACTACTCCCTAACTCAGAGCGCCACGGTTATCCAGATCCACGTTCTGGGCATGTTTTTACCCTCCTTTTTTACAGGTCGACTGATTGAACGGTTTGGTATCATTACAGTGATGATGACAGGTGCAGGGACGCTGGTTCTGTATATTCTGCTGGCATTATCGGGTACGGGCTTCAGCCAGTTTGCAGGCGCACTTTTTCTTGTGGGGCTGGGCTGGAATTTTCTTTATATTGGCGGAACTAGCCTTCTGGCGACATCATTCTCGTTAGCTGAAAAAGGATTTGCTCAGGCTATTAATGATATGAGTATTTTTGTTTTTACACTACTCTGCTCACTTGCCGCGGGGAAGCTTCTTAACGCATTTGGCTGGGAGAAAATGAATTTCTTGCTCCTGCCCTGGGTCCTGTTTCTGATGGTTCCACTTGCAGGACTGGCTTTTCACAATAAAAGGGGGATTAGCCAGCCAGAACATATCAGTCAGCCAGGCAAGCATCGAACGCATGCTGCCCGGAAGCGCAAGTAACGCAACTCGCATGTTTATCCCCTGAGCTTAAGAATGGCGGCTTCCAGAAGAGTACCGCTCTAGTTCGTCCATTCGGTCTGGATCCCCGAGGAGGTAAAAGTGATTAGTGCACTTTCAGGAAGCACTGCCGCCGAGGATACTTTTCCAGGTTCATCGGGTTCACCAAGTTCTGGTGTAATTATGCTGAAATATTTCGTCATTTTTCCGAAGCCGTATCGGCAGGAACTGTCCCGCCCAATACGTATCAACCGGACTGCCGTCAGCGGGTGTAAGGCAGAAAGAGGTGATGTTATCGCTCTCTTTAATCTTCGAAGCTATCCGAAAACGCCTGTAGCCATCCTTTTTGCGTTCGGCCAGGCGCGCCTCACTCCAGGTTCCGGTGGCACCAAGTCCGGGCCACTGCTCAGATACCGGCCCGATCACCGGCAGCACGGAACTGGCATGCCAGATTTCCTCCGGCACCACGTCTACAATAACCGTCTCTCACAAAGATGGCCGGATAGTCTTCGCGTCGCTTAACTTCCTGCCAGCCCAATAAATGAGTGAAGAATGCCGCACTCTCATCAAGATTTGATACCGCTAAGCCAATATGCTGAACACCATGAGTCACTGACATTGTTCATGTCCTCCTTCTGAAATACTTTGTTCAGGTTTGATTGCTTTAAAGCGAACTCTTTCGCCATTATTGCTCGGACGGCCCAGGCCGCTAAGCTTCTGAAGGAAGTGAATCCGCCTGGCGGACATGACGGTCAAGAAATTTCCGAACGTCGTCCCCTATCTCTTTCGCATGCGTTTCAAACGCGAAGTGGCCGGTGTCATAGAAGTTTATCTCGGCTTTTGGGATATCGCGCTTCCAGGCTTCCGCACCCGCGGCCATGAAGAACGGATCGTGTTTCCCCCAGACCGCCAGCAGGGGTGGCTGATACTCTCTGAAATAGTGCTGAAACAGAGGGTACATCTTCACGTTCGAGGCGTAATCCAGCAGCAGGTCAAGCTGGATCTCCGCATTGCCAGGCCGTAATACCTGCATCCCTTCAAGTGAGTAGCCATCTGGGGAAACCAGACTCGGATCGGTTACACCTTCCAGATACTGCCATTTGATTGACGCCGGTGTTGGGAAATCACGCAACGCGCTCCGATTCTCGGAGGTCGGGTCGGCCCAGTACTTCTGAATAGGTGCCCAGGCTTCTCCCAGCCCCTCTTCGTAAGCGTTGCCATTCTGGGAAATGATGGCGGTAACCCGCTGCGGATGAGATAGCGCAAGACGCCATCCGACGGGAGCACCGTAGTCATGGACCAACAGAGCATAGGTGTTGAGGCCCAGCTCTTCAGTGAACACGCCGATGGTTTCAGCAAGCTGATCAAAGGTATAAGCGTATTCACCCCGTGCTGGCGCCTCGGTAAAACCGAAGGCCGGCAAATCTGGCGCTATCAGATGGTAACGATCTGCCAGCTGGGCAATCAGGTCACGGAACATAAACGATGAGCCGGCGAAACCGTGCAACATCAGCAGAACTGGCGAGGCCGGATCGCCGGCCTCACGGTAAAAAACGTTAACGTTGCCCGCCTGTTTGTAGCGGTAATGCACCTGGGTGGCAGTTGTGTTATCTGCAGCTGATAACTCCGAAAGAGAAGACGTCATAGCAAGCCTCTTGTAACCGTTAAAGTGTTAAATTGAAGGTTACACATAATTCT
This sequence comes from Pseudescherichia vulneris NBRC 102420, assembly GCF_000759795.1. GTDB lineage: Bacteria > Pseudomonadota > Gammaproteobacteria > Enterobacterales > Enterobacteriaceae > Pseudescherichia > Pseudescherichia vulneris. The sequence continues at coordinate 78,017 of NZ_BBMZ01000015.1, read as the reverse complement.
GGTAACCTGTCAAAATTATTTAATAGGTTACAGGTGCGTATGGAAATCAAAAAACGTTCTTCCCCTCCTCTCTTCCTGGCCGATAACCTCGCACTGGATTTCATCAACAGTGAATACGGGACGGGTGATGACCGACATGATTGCTTTGATGACGATACAAGCGTTATCGACTGGCTGGAAACGGCGGGCCTTGCGCCGAAAGGCGTTGTGGCTCCGCCTGAATTACTGGCGGAGGCCCGCCAGCTCCGCGATGCAGCCAGAGCAGTCGTGCATGCTGCGATGAAGTCCAGTGAGGCAGACCTGACGGTAATTAACAGGATCCTTGAAAAAGGCCGTCCTGAGACGCGGCTGAAATGGGACCAGGATACACAGCGCTATCATGTGGATGTTCGTTCAGCTACTGACAGCGCCGAAGGCCTCCTCTGGCCGGTTGCCGACGCGCTTGTAAAACTGGTCACGGATGAAAAGTTCGAATACGTGCGGCAGTGTGAAGCCGACAACTGTATTTTACTTTTTCATGATTTAAGTAAATCCCATCGCCGCCGCTGGTGCAGCATGGCCACCTGCGGCAATCGCATGAAAGTAGCTGCATTCCGCAACAGAAAAGGCGTTTAGCAAACCAGGCCGCACCTGTAAACGTGCGGCTTCGGTTAGAATTTATATCCCCTCTCCCCAATCTTTCATCCCTCCCCTCAACGCTCATTTTATCCCTGACGGCATTGTCTTTTCAAAAAACCACCTTGCCGCACAAAAAATTTTACCATTTATCATTTGATTTAAAAGGACTTTTTTTCGTCCGGCCCACCTGGATCTAAATACGGCAAAACAAACGCTTGACCAGGTAGAACGATCGTTCTACCTTAAAGCCATGAACAAAAAGCCAAGTGATACCCGAGAAAAAATCCTCGCCAACGCTGAGCAGCTCATCTATCAGAACGGCATCCACGCCATGGGCATGGACCTTCTGGTGAAGACCTCAGGCGTCGCCAGGAAAAGTATTTATCGCCATTTCGCGAACAAAGAGGACGTGGCGTCGGCCGCGTTGAATGAGCGTGACGAACGGTGGATGCAGTGGTTCAGAACCGAGTCTGATAAAGGCGAAACGCCTCAGGAACGCATTCTGAACATGTTCACTGTTCTGAAAGGCTGGTTTGAGTCTGAAGGCTTCCGGGGCTGTGCCTTTATCAACACGGCCGGAGAAGTGGGCGATCCGGATGACCCCGTTCGCCAGATTGCGAAAATACATAAACAGAAACTGCTGGATTACACGCTCGAACTCAGCGAGCAGTTGAACATAGAACACCCTGTCGTTCTGGCTCGGCAACTGCTGATTCTCGTGGAGGGGGCTATCACCATGACATACGTGATGGGCGACCAGAACGCCGCTGACGACGCACGGGACGTCGCAAAAGTTTTGCTGGCACGGGTCTCCGCCGGGGCCTGAGTAACGAATATTGCTATTACCTATTAACTGAAATTAACAGGAGTTTTACCATGACAAATGCACAAGTACGTCCGCCGCTTCCGCCATTTACGCTGGAAACGGCTATTGAGAAAGTGCGTCTGGCTGAAGATGGCTGGAACACCCGCGACGCGGCAAAAGTCGCGCTGGCTTATTCTCTGGATACCAAATGGCGTAACCGTGCCGAATTTGCGAATAATCGTGAAGAAGCCGAAGGATTCCTCGCCCGTAAGTGGAAAAAAGAGCTCGAGTACCGCCTTATCAAAGAGCTGTGGGCGTTTGGCGGAAACCGCATCGCTGTCCGTTACGCTTACGAATGGCGTGATGACTCAGGTAACTGGTTCCGCTCTTACGGCAATGAAAACTGGGAGTTCGAAGCCGATGGCCTGATGAAGCGTCGCTTCGCATGTATCAATGATATGCCTATTAAAGAAAGCGAGCGGAAATTCTTCTGGCCGCTGGGGCGTCGTCCTGACGATCACCCGAGCCTCTCTGATCTGGGTCTGTAAGTTATTACGTTATCCCGCGTAAGGCCCACGACTCCTGTCCTGGCCGGGGCTTTACTCAACCCGTTGGGTCGCCGAGCACGGTAGCGAAATTGGCGTTGATGGAAATCGCCTGGCGCTGGTAGGTAACAGCGTTGGCGGTAACATGGTTGCAGCCGTAGCGCTCCAGGCCAAACAGCATAAAGCGCCGGTAATCCGCTATGAGGTCATGCTCTGGCCTGTGACTGACGCAAATTTCAATACCGGTTCTTACAACCAGTATGAGAACGGGTATTTCCTGTCGCGTAATATGATGAAGTGGTTTTGGGATGCCTACACCACTAAAGAAAGCGATCGAAACAACATCCTGGCATCGCCGCTGCGCGCAACGTCTGAACAGCTGAAGGGACTGCCACCCACTCTGATCCAGACTGCCGAACTTGACGTGCTTCGCGATGAAGGCGAGGCTTTTGGCCGCAAGCTTGATGCCGCCGGCGTCAACGTGACGGTTACCCGCTACAATGGGTTAATTCATGACTACGGTCTGCTGAACGCGCTGAGCGACGTGCCTGCCGTGCGGACCGCACTTGGTCAGGCCGCTTATGGACTAAAAGAACACCTGAAATAACTGCCCGCTGACCGGTCGGTTTCATCGGCCGGTCGTTCCGCTGCGGTAATGACGTTATGTTCTGGTACAGCGATAGCGTGACTCAAGTTTATCGAGAAAAGTGAATAACGCGCTGTTCATTTCGCTGTAGTCATGGGTCCGTAACGCTTCCGGTGACTGAACGAATCGATAGTCTGCAGCCCGACTCAGATCCCCCTCGGAATGCGCAATCAGCATTTCAACAACGGACCGTGTAAGTTCCATATGGCACTGAAACCCGTAGACCAGCTTAGAATAAGCCACTATCTGTCGTGGGCAGCCTTCGCTGTAGGCGATGATCTCCGCCTCGGGTGTCAGTCCCGGCATATCGTTATGCCAGTGCCCGACGTCGAGCTTATTACCGAAGTGAGAAAAGAGCGGGTTCCGCTCGCTTTCTGCTGTCATAAAAATAGGAAACTTGCCGATCTCTTTTTCTGGACTGTGCGCGAAGCGTGCCCCCAGGGCTTCCCCAATCAGCTGCGCGCCCAGGCACACGCCGATGACGACTTTATCCAGACGCACTGCAGAGGCAATAAGCGCCTGTTCAGCTCTGGAATCAAAATGCGCACATTCATCAGGGGTGACGGACGGATCCTGTGGCCCGCCCATGACTACCAGCAGATCAATGTCCCGTGCATCTTCAGGAAGCTTTTGCCCCGCATAAACGCGCGAAAAGGTTACCTCATGGCCACGCATCATGGCCCAGGTTTCGAACGCGCCGGGTGCTTCGAAGTGTTCATGCACAATAAAATGTACGCGCATAGGCTTATCTCCTTCTGAGTCTTGTTAAGAAATGAGTCAGGCGCACATAATCCCTCGCAAAAAACCGGTCGGGTAACGCCCAGTCGGATCATGATAAACGGGAGGTTTAAATCTGAAATGCCAGTAAGCATTGATAAAACGCCAAGACACGATGACTCGACGGGTTGGTCAGCAACGGCCATAACTTACCGCCGTGGAGAAGAAGATCTCCCTCATTATCATCTGGAGGGGCAACTGTTATATGCGATCAGCGGCGTTATGCTGGTTGAAGCTGCAGACAGGCGATGGGTTATTCCCCCTCAGAGGGCGCTCTGGCTCCCACCGTTGATGGAACACGCCTACAGGCTTCTGTCGCATACGGAGCTGCGTGCGGTTTACTTCAGCGGTAACCTGATTTCAGAGTGCACGCGTTTCGCAAAGAATAACCAGGTACATGTGATCGACGCCGTTCCGCTGGTAAAGGAGTTAATCGCCGGCCTGTTTATAAATGATTACCACATGCTGACGAAGCGAAAAATGGCGCTTTTACTTCTGGAAATTATCAGCGAGGCACCATCCGTATCCGCAGAACTCCCAATGCCGCAGGATGAACGATTATTCCGAGCTGTAGGAGAGCTAATGCGAAGCCATCGCTGGGAAGCCTCTTTAACCGATATGGCTGACATTGCAAACATGTCGGAAAGGTCTTTCTCCCGCCTGTTTGTACGTGATACGGGGTTCAGCTTCCGGACATGGAAGCAGCGGGCAAGAATATACGCATCATTGGATCTTCTTTCTGAAAACGTACCTGTTAAACAGATTGCCTGGCAGCTTGGTTTTTCTTCGCCTGCCGCATTCTCTGCTGCGTTTCGTGCAATTATGGGCGTTACACCCGGTGAGTTTTGAAAGGGGGTCAGTTGGGGGCACCGCGACTGCAAACACAGGCAGCCCAGCGCTTCAGTTGCCGGGCTGAATGGTGAGAGGATCAGAAAGGCTTAGTCGGCAGGTACTTACCATCCAGGGTGATCACGGCACGATGCCCACCGTCCGGATCTTCAACTTTCTTGATGTCCAGTTTGAAGTTAATGGCGCTGATGATGCCGTCGCCGAACTTCTCATGAACCAGAGCCTTCAGGGTAGGACCGTAAACTGACATCATCTCGTAGAAACGGTAGATTGTCGGATCGGTCGGGATGCCATCTGCAAAGCTGCCGCGAACGGGTATCGACTGCAACAGTTTAACTTCATCAGCATTCAGGTCGAGCTTTTTGCCCACAACGTGTGCTGCGTCGGCAGGCAAGGGATGCTGGCCAAGCAGAGCGGCGGTAACGAAGGCTTCGGACAAACCGGTGCCGTCAACGATTTCGGCGAAGGAGAGTTCCTTGCGGGCTTTAGCCAGAATGATGGTTTCGGTGAGTACCTGACGTGCGGCCTGAGTGACTTGAGTCTGGATCATGGTCTTTTCTCCTGATAAGTAAGATGTTCAGCCGACATGCCTGGCTTGTGAGTAAACGGCGTTTACTTCTGGATTTTCAGCAAGGGATACGAAGGCACCGGTTCTGCCATCAAAAGCATCAATACGACCGCTCTCAATGTCATAGATCCAGCCGTGAAGCGTTATGCGGCCTTCTTCAAGCGCCAGTCGCACGGACGGGTGAGTCTGGATATTAGCCAGCTGAGCGATGACGTTTTCGCGCACCATCGCCGCGACTTTCGCGGACTGGTCGGGATGCTGACGGGCCTCATTCACCACCCGGGCAGAGTCAGCGTAGCGCAACCAGCTCGATACGGCGGGCATATGGTCGAGACATTTGCAGGTGGCAACGGCAGTCATGGCACCACAGTCAGAGTGGCCGCAAATTACGATGTCATTCACCTGGAGCGCGGCGACTGCATATTCCACTGAGGCTGAAACGCCGCCCGGTTCCGGGCCATAAGACGGCACAATGTTACCGGCATTGCGGATCACAAATAAATCGCCAGGTTCGCGCTGAGTAACCAGTTCAGGCACCAGGCGGCTGTCGGAGCAGGAAATAAACAATGCTCTCGGGCTCTGCTGGTTGGCCAAACTTTTGAACAGCTTAACTCGCTCGGGGAAGGCGTTTTTCTGGAACCTCAGAAAACCTTCAATGATCTCTTTCATGGTTGCAATCTCAGTGTCGGTGGTGTGTGACAAAGAGTAAGCAACCCATGGTATAAGGTAAAAGTCTAAATTATTATGGATTACTTCAGATAATCTTATGGGGTAAATTATGCTCGCCCGGCACATACGGTATTTCCAGGCGGTTGCTGAACATCTCAGCTTCACCAAAGCTGCGGCGGCGCTGCACGTCTCTCAGCCCGCTCTCTCGCAGCTTGTAAAACAGCTGGAGGAGGAACTTGATACCCAGTTATTCGATCGGTCTGGCCGTACAACACGTCTAACTGATACCGGACACGCTTATCTACAGTATGTACGTCGCGCTTCTTATGAGCTGCGGGACGCTACGCGCGCTATCCACGACGTGAACGATCTCAGCCGTGGATCGCTTCGCTTAGCCGTGACGCCAACCTTCACAACGTATCTTGTCGGGCCGCTGGTCGAGGCATTCCACCTTCGCTATCCAGAAATCACCCTCAACGTGAGGGAAATTTCACAGGAAAGCATCGAAGAACTGCTCCAGGAAGGAGAGCTGGACGTGGGGATAGCATTCGGTGATGTTCACTGTCCGGACATTGACGCGATACCGTTGCTGGACGAAACGCTTGCCCTCATCGTTAACCGCGGGCATAGGCTTGCGAAGGAAAAATCTGCCGGGCTACAGGCTTTAAATACCGAGTCCCTCGTATTACTCAGCAAGGAATTCGCGACCCGCGAGCAGATTGACAGCTACTGCCGTAAACACAGCATTCATCCAAAGGTAGTGATGGAAGCAAACGCTCTCGGGGCGGTAATCGAAATTGTCCGCAGGACCACTTTATCCACGCTGCTGCCCGCCAGGACCGCCCTTGCCCAGGATAATCTGGTAGCGATCGCGCTCGAACCCGAACGCCTGACGCGCACAGCAGTCCTGATGCGTCGAAGGGATGCTTATCAGAGCTTTGCAGCCCGGGCATTTACTGATATGGCAGTGGACGTATCCGCTCAGCTGAACGCATAAACGCCTTTATAGCAGTTACAGACAGTTGCCAGGGCGGCGATTGAAAAAGTTTTGATGATTTTCATCGTCTTCCTTAAGAGCATGATTAATCCTGCTGCTATTTAAACTCCGACATCGTTTCCTGGAGCGGCGAAACGGCAGCCACCGTATACTGGAAAACGTAGGGATCGGAGAGCAGTTCAAACTGTTCATCATCCGGATAGGTGACCGCCACATGATAATCTTCACCTGCAAACGCCTTCACCGCCGATAGGTCTTCCCAGATTATGCTCCTTTATAGAAAAAGGCTGCTGGCCTAAACCAGCAGCCCTTATAAAGGCGCTCGCGATGCTCAGACACATCGTTCCTGAAAAGGCGGGGTTGCCCCCGCCTCCAGGTTGCTACTTACCGGATCCGCAGGCCATCGAAGCAGCCACCTCTCTGCTCCCGTCTCTGTAGCGAATTTCACACAGTGATTTTCGCGTCAGCCAGGTGAATACCAACAGCGTTAAAAACACTATCAATACGCACCAGATAAGAGCGTTCCATGGCAGCTTCATAGCCTTCTTCTCCTTGCCTTGCGGCGGGTAAACGGCTACTCTGATGTTGTCTAGCATAAGAGCAAGCCTCGTTGGTTAATTGAAAAATGACCTTCGGGGCTTTCTTCTTTCTGCCTCACCACATCTTTACCAATTCAACGTTATGAGGCAAAAAGCCTCAAGCGCCACGGCTATTCTACTGCGTCCATGCTCTCTGTGTTGCGGCGCGCTACGCATAACGCCTCGCGGCTGCAAAATATTTTAATATACTAACGAGGCCAGATTTTCATCCTTTTCTTCTAATAATGCGCCTAAAGCAGGCTAATCTATAGAATGGCTTCAGAAGAAGGATTACTGATTGTTTAACCGCGCTGACTACACAGGGTTGTTGGCAGGTATAAGGGGAAAGAATGTCTTTTTTATTTGGTGAGTTATCTGTCGCGCCGACGTGGGTGCCTGCTGTACTGGTTGTGACGCTCTCGCTCGCGGTGGGTTTTCTCGCGAGATTTATACTTCTACGATTCATCCGCTACTGGCAGAGTCGTGACAGAAAGCTATTCAAATCCCTTGAGAAACACCTTCGCGGCTCAATGTTCCTGTTCATACCCCTGCTGTTGATACGCGTAGGGGTTAACTATGTCCATATTCAACCTGAATCTTTTCAATTTATTATAACTACAATTAATATATTTATTATATTGTCATTTTGCTCCGTCCTGATTCGATTGATTAATGTTGCTCAGGATATGCTTTTCATACGCTATGACATTAATATTTCCAATAACCTTCGCGCACGCAAAATTCGCACTCAGATAATGTATGTTAAGAAGGTCGCTATTGTTGTGCTGGTGACCTTCTGTCTTTCATTGATTTTACTTAGCCTCCCTGGCGTCAGGAAATTCGGTACGACTATCCTGGCTGGCGCAGGGGTTGCCGGGATAATCATTGGCTTTGCCCTACAGAAATCACTCGTTAATTTGTTTGCCGGAATTCAGATCGCGTTTACGCAGCCTATAAAAATTGATGATGCTGTGGTGGTTGAAAAAGAGTGGGGTTGGATTGAGGAGATAAACCTGACGTATGTCGTGGTGCGTCTCTGGGATCTGCGCCGACTGGTCTTACCGATTACCTACTTTACAGAAAATCCATTCCAAAACTGGACGCGTAACAATGCACAAATTTTAGGGTCTGTATTTCTTTATCTGGATTACTCGATGCCCTTAGAGCCTCTTCGAAAACACTTTGAAAAGGTGCTCAGTGAAACCAAACTCTGGGATCAACAGACGCAGGTCCTTCAGGTTACCGATACGACTGAAAAGAGTATGACAATCAGATTGTTAATGACGGCGCAGAATTCGCCTACAGCTTTCGATTTACGCTGTCACGTGCGGGAAAAAATGATTGAGTTTATTCAACAAAATTATCCGCAGAGTCTTCCTCAGGTAAGGGCTACATTGATGGGTCCCGGTGTCGCCGAAAATGAATGATTATCTTACGGGCAGAACGTATCGAATATGCCTCTTCACGCCCCATGAAAAAATCCTTCTTCTATACTGATTTACGTTTAGTGAGCTATGCGGCTGTCGTTGCCCCGCGTGATGAATAGCCGCAGTAGACTACTATGACAGTAGATGACTCATTGTTCTTTTTGGAGAGAGGATTTCCTGGTATGTTGCAATCTCAACCCTCACGCCTCGGCAGTATACTTTTGCTGCTATCAGCCGTGATTGGCTTCGCGGTCGCGTTATATGCGTGGCTAACGCCGCTTACGGGCGTCACCGGCACTATCGGCGCCCTCGGCGTGGCCATTGCCAGTGTGCTGCTGGCGATACTGGCCTTTATACTGCGTGCCGCATCCCACCGTGGAACGCGTATTTTCCTGATTGTTGTCACCCTTGTCATGCTGTTTGGTATTGGTTTTGCAGGCGCGTTGCTGCATCAGTACCTCATTACTGCGGCAATGGTGGTCGGCCTCATTGGTCTGATTGCGCTGAGCAACACTTCCGTTCGTCCCAATCATCGCGCCAGAGTGTGAGGAGCCGCCCGTGCATAACGAAAAACATTCTCCATTACTGAAAGTCAGCATGACGGCGCTCGCGTTGTTGGTTGCTCCGCTTCCGCTGTATGCGCAAGAGAACGCCGCGGAGGCCTCTCAGGGAACCCAGGAAAAGCTGAACGTAGATGCAGCCGATCAACAGGCACCAGGAACGACAAAAACCACTGACGAGGCCTCAACGGGCAAAAATGACGGACAGAAGGTAGACGCTGTCACACAGCCAGCCACATCGCTGGTGCCTTCCACTGCCACCTGGGACAGCTTTCATGGCCAGCTTAACGCCCAGAAATACAGTCCACTGACGCAGATTACTGCGGACAACGTCAATAAATTAACCAAAGTTTGGGAGTTTCATACCGGCGACGTCTCGGATGGGAAAGGTGATACCCCTGCCACCGTCTGGTCAGCAACGCCTATTTTTGCCAACGAAACGCTCTATATCGGTACACCATTTGATCGCCTGATTGCGCTCGATCCGGGTACAGGGAAAGAGAAGTGGCATTACGACACCAAATCATCGCGCAAAGCCCTGACTCAGCCCGTCCTTAAAAACCGCGGCGTTTCGTACTGGCAGGCTAAAAATCCGGTCGCCGGACAGGCATGCCAGAAAATCGTTTATATGGGTAACGTAGATGGCCACCTCTATGCGCTGGATGCCGATTCAGGCAAGCCGTGCAGCGGCTTTGCTGATAATGGCGTGCTGAATATTAATCAGTGGAATACGCTCAACGCCAAATACCCGCTATCTATCCTGCAGCCACCAACGGTGGTAGGTAATCATCTGCTGATCGGCTGGGCTGGGAAGGACTGGGCCTATGCCGAAGCGCCTCCGGGTACCGTGTTCTCAATTAACGCACAAACCGGCGAACGTGAGTGGACCTTTGACGCGATCCCGGCAGAAATCCGCCAGCGCACCGGTACGGCCAACGTCTGGACCCACATGTCTGCCGATGAGGCTAATGGTTTAGTCTATCTGCCGGTGTCATCCCCTTCCCCTAACTACTGGGGCGGCAACCGTGTTGCACCTATTCCACTTGCAACCTCCACGACCGCACTGGATATCAACACCGGTAAAGTCGTCTGGTCTCGTCAGTGGGTCCATCACGACGTATGGGATTACGATATCAACTCTGCGCCGACCCTGATGGATATTACCGTCGACGGCAAGCAAATCCCGGCATTGATTCAGGCAACCAAACAGGGCTTTCTGTTTGTTGTGAATCGCCTGACAGGTGAGGATGTCTGGCCGATTGAAGAGCGTCCGGTGCCGCAGGGAGATGGTTCGGTACAGGGTGAGGTGCTTTCGCCAACGCAGCCCTTCCCGACGAAACCTGCGCCGCTGCTCGATCAATCTAAGAAGCCAGAGATCTGGAAACTGGCAGATGCCGTGGGTGCGGGTCAGTGCTCTCGCCTGTGGGATAAGCTGAGCTATGAAGGCATGTACACGCCGCCGACGACGAAGGGCGAAGGTGCCCTGACCTATCCAGACAGCGCCGGTGGCGTTCAGTGGGGAGGCGTGGCCTTCGATCCGAAAAAACAGATTGCCATCGTCAATACCTCACACATTGTGCAGTACCTGAAGCTATATAGTCGTGAAGATTATAAAAAGGCGGATAAAGGTTCCGGCAATGAGAGCGGCTTTGCGCCTCAGGAAGGTGCCCCTTACGGTATGCGTCTGATGGTGGCGAATAACTGGCTGGGTATGCCGTGCTGGCAACCACCGTTTGGCGAAATCGTGGCGCTGGATATGCACACGGGGGATGTGAAGTGGCGTCGTCCGGTTGGTGCATCGCAGCAGTATGGCTTCTTTATGCCTGAGAGCTGGGGCTCCCCAACTATCGGTGGTCCAGCCGTGACGGCGGGAGGCGTGGTGTTTATCGGTGCTTCCATGGATGCCAAGGTTCGCGCCTATTCAGTGGATAGCGGCGAAGAGCTGTGGTCCGATCAGGTAGAAGCGCCTGCGGTAGCGAACCCTTCGATCTATGAGTACAAAGGTCGTCAGTATGTCGCGTTTGTCGCGGGCGGCAATACTATTCTGAAGGATCAGGTAGGCGATCAGGTCGTCGTTTACGCGCTTCCTGAATAACCGTTTAACATACCGTTAATGCAAGCTGCGTGGGGCCTTCGGGCCCCACTTTTTTATTGCAAAACGCCTATTCTCTTCTGGTGTATTACGGGCCTGGTTGTAACAGAAATTGCCGGAGTTCAGCCGTGAGTTCTTCCGGGGCTTCTTCAGCCATATGGTGACCGCTGGCGATGGCTTTACCCTGAACGTGCGGTGCCCACGATTTCCAGATGCCTAACACATCACCGTAGATATCTTCCAGATCGTCATACTTTGACCATAAACAGAGCGTCGGGCATGTAATCAATTTGCCTTTCTGACGATCGTGTTGCTCGTGCTCTTTATCGATACTCAGACCGGCGCGATAGTCCTCGATCATTCCATGCACGGTTTCTGGATCGTGTATGGCTCGCCTGAATTCGAGATACTCCTCGTCTCCCATTGTTTCGGGCTGGCCGCCATACCATTTATCAGGATCGGCCAGTATTGCCCGCTCTGGTTTTTCTAATTGAGCAAAGAAGAACCAGTGATACCATTGCCGGGCAAACTTCTCATTACAGCGGTTAAGTGCTTCAAGGATTGGAATGCAATCCAGTACCGCCAGTCGAGTGATCCGCTCCGGGTAATCAAGTGCGGCCCGGTAAGCGGTGTAGCTCCCTCTGTCATGTCCCACAAGGGCAAATTGCTCAAACCCCAGCTGGCTCATTAACTCAACACAATCTTTTGCTTTAGCGCGTTTAGACGAGCCCGCGTGATTGGGTTGGTCAGCAGGTTTAGATGAGCGCCCGAATCCCCGTAAATCAGGGCAAACGACGGTAAAGGATTTGGCAAGCTGGGGCGCGACCTTTGACCAGGTTACGTGGGTACGAGGATGTCCATGTAATAGCAGCACCGGAGGGCCACTCCCTCCATAGCGGACATCAAGCACAGCTTCCGAAAGGCTAATTTGTGTATGCGTAAATCCTTCAAACATAGGCTACCCCCCGCCAACCACATGCCCCTGAAAAGGCGGAGTTACCCCCGCCTACTATGTCAGGACTTAAACAGGTCCTTAAGGGTGTGAGGCTGGCAGCGAAGATACTGGCTGGCTGCCCTCACCTGCGCCCCCAGCGTTGCCGCCGCATGCCAGGGCCAACGCGGATCGTACAGCGCCGTACGGGCAATCCCGATAATATCTGCATCGCCGCTCGCGACAATGGCCTCTGCATGCTGGGGTTCGGTAATCAAACCAACGGCCACAACCGGAATAGTCACTGCGGATTTCACCGCTCTTGCTAACGGAACCTGATAGCCCGGATAGACATCGATTTTTTGATCGGGGTGGAGACCACCGCTAGAGACGTGGATCGCATCAACACCGCGCGCTTCAACCATTTTTGCAAACGCCACGGCTTCCTCAATATCGAATCCGCCCTCTACCCAGTCCGTCGCGGAGATGCGCACGCTGATCGCTTTTTCTGCCGGGAAGGCTTCACGAACCACGTCAAAAATTTCCAGTGGGAATCTGGCGCGGTTCTCCAGCGAGCCGCCGTACTCATCGGTACGCTGGTTTGATAACGGGGATAAGAACTGATGCAGCAGATAACCATGCGCGGCGTGAATTTGGATCAGATCGATATTCAGTTTGGCCGCGCGTTTCGCGGCATTGGCAAACTGGGAGCGGATCTCGTCTAGTCCGGCACTGTCCAGCGCGGTCGGAGGCGTATAGCCCGTGGTGTAGGGAACCGCGGAGGGGGCGAGCGTTTGCCAACCACCCTGCTGGTCAGGAGGAATTTGCCCCTGCTTATCCCAGGGTTTGTAGGTCGATGCTTTTCTGCCTGCATGAGCCAGCTGGATCGCAATGGGCATATCCGACCATTTACGGATGGCATCAAGCACCCGGGCCATGGCTGCCTCTGACCGATCATCATAGAGACCGACGTCGGCAAAGGTGATGCGCCCTTCCGGAGAGACGGCGGTGGCCTCAATCGTCAGCAAACCCGCACCGGATTGCGCCAGCTGTCCCAGATGCATCATGTGCCAGTCAGTCATACATCCCTCTTCAGCGGAGTATTGGCACATGGGTGCAATCACGATCCGGTTTTCAATCTCCAGATTTCTGATGCGTAGCGGTGTAAACAGCGTGGGTTGAGACATAGGACTTCCTTTCGGTTTCAGCATTTATAGAAATCTTAATATAGCGCATAAAAAAGGGAGCCTTACGGCTCCCTCAGTCTCCCCAGACTGCAAATTAGCTGTTGCGGATGTACTCATCCATTTCGGTTTTCAGGTTATCGGATTTAGTACCGAAAATAGCCTGAACGCCCGAACCTGCAACCACCACACCCGCTGCACCCAGTTTCTTCAGGCCAGCCTGGTCAACCTTCGCCACGTCGGCCACGCTTACGCGCAGACGAGTAATACAGGCGTCGAGGTTAGTGATGTTCTCTTTACCACCGAAGGCAGAGACCAGTGCCGGAGCCATCTCGCTGGTTGCACCAGCTTTTGTGTCTTCGGTTGCGTCTTCACGACCCGGGGTTTTCAGATCCAGCGCTTTGATCAGCACGCGGAACACGGTGTAGTAGATTGCCGCGTAGCACAGGCCAACAATCGGGAACAGCCACAGTTTGCTGCCGTTACCGCTCAGCACGATGAAGTCGATCAGACCGTGTGAGAAGGAGGTCCCGTCACGCATACCCAGCAGGATACAGATCGGGAAGGCCAGACCTGCCAGCACCGCATGGATCCCGTAAAGGATCGGTGCAACGAACATGAAGGAGAACTCGATCGGCTCGGTGATACCGGTCAGGAACGAGGTCAGCGCGGCGGAGATCATGATACCGCCCACTTTGGCACGGTTTTCCGGTTTAGCAGAGTGCCAGATGGCAATCGCAGCAGCCGGCAGGCCGTACATTTTGAACAGGAAGCCACCGGAGAGTTTACCTGCGGTCGGGTCACCTGCCATGTAGCGCGGGATATCGCCGTGGAAGACCTGGCCTGCCGCGTTGGCGTATTCACCAATCTGCATCTGGAAAGGAACGTTCCAGATGTGGTGCAGACCGAACGGCACCAGGCAGCGCTCAATGAAGCCGTAGATACCAAACGCCACAACCGGGTTCTGGTAAGCAGCCCACTGGGAGAAGGTCTGGATAGCCGTACCGATCGGTGGCCAGATGAAGGAGAGGATCACGCCCATGAAGATCGCAGCCAGACCAGAGATGATCGGCACGAAGCGCTTACCGGCGAAGAAGCCCAGATACTCAGGGAGCTTGATGCGGTAGAAGCGGTTGAACATGTAGGCAGCAATCGCACCTGCGATGATCCCGCCGAGAACACCGGTATCCGCAAGGTGTTTCGCCGTAATCTCTTCCGCAGGCAGATGCAGCACCAGCGGCGCCACCACGGCCATGGTTTTCACCATGATGCCATAGGCAACCACTGCCGCCAGCGCAGACACGCCGTCGTTATTGGTGAAGCCAAGTGCAACACCGATAGCGAAAATCAGAGGCATGTTAGCAAAAACGGAACCGCCCGCTTCTGCCATTACATGGGAAACCACTTCTGGAAGCCAGGTGAAGTTAGCCGAACCGACGCCAAGCAGGATCCCTGCGATAGGCAGTACGGAAACGGGCAACATCAGTGATTTACCGACCTTTTGCAGGTTAGCAAATGCATTCTTAAACATAATTGAGAGTGCTCCTGAGTATTTGTGCTTTTTTGTACGTTTTCACGCATTGGCACGGGGGGAGAACCGCGCCCTGGACAGAGCATCTAAGTGCCCTTTATTTATTACACAGAGTAAAATAAATCGCCCTAAGTTTGTTTGACGGTTATCACGTTTCAAAACGCGGTCACCTGAAAACTTTCACTTATTTACAAAAACGGGGTCTGAAAGTATCAAAAACTCGACTCACCGCCAAGTTTCTGGCGGTGCACTCTACTCGCATTGTCAATTAATTACGAGCCTTAAAAAAACAGACTTATTGGCGGGATAGCAGACGCGCGGGGTCGATATGGAACAGCGTGGCAAAGTTTTGCGTGGTCTGCTGCGCCAGCGTTTCCAACGATACGCCCTTCAGCACGGCCATGTACTCCGCAACGTCGCGGGTCATCGCAGGCTGATTCTCTTTGCCCCGGTGCGGAACCGGTGCCAGATAGGGTGAATCCGTCTCCACCAGCATTCTGTCCAGCGGTACGTAGCGTGCAGCATCGCGCAGCTGTTCAGCGTTACGGAAAGTAACGATGCCAGAGAACGAGATATAGAACCCCATATCCAGCAGCTTTCCTGCCGTTTCTCTGTCTTCTGTGAAACAGTGTAGTACGCCACCGCAATCCGTCACCTTTTCCTCGGCCAGAATTGCCAGCGTATCTTCGCGAGCGTCACGGGTATGGACAATCACGGGCTTATTCAGCTCGCGGCCAATGCGGATATGGTTGCGGAACGACTCTTGCTGAATGGGTTTGGTCTCCGGGGTATAGAAGTAGTCCAGCCCGGTTTCACCCATGGCGACGACGCCCTCTTCTGCCGCCAGGGTTCGCAGCTCCTCAACGTCATACACCTCGTCCTGATTGAGCGGGTGTACGCCGCAGGAGAAGGCCACGTTGTCACGATTGCCCACCAGCTCACGCATGGCGCGGTAGCCCGGCAGCGTCGTGGCCACGGCGAGGCAAAACTTAACGTCGCGGGCAGCCGCTTTGGCCAGCACGTCGTCCACGTCCCGGTGCAGGGATTGATAATCAAGGCCATCAAGGTGGCAGTGGGAGTCGACTAAAAACATAATGTCTCTCTTAAAGATGGGATACAGGCAGCACGGCGTCGGGTTGCAGCCAGTGCTCCTGGCTCAGGAGTAAATCGGTTAACAGCAGTTCACGATTGACGCCGGTCACGGTCAGCAGCTGCTCCCGGCAGGTAAAGATCGCCGTTAAGAGCGCGCGCAAACGCGCAGGCGCGATAATTTTAGCCAGCCGGGTAACCAGCGGATACGCGTCGGCGTTGCCGAGCTGCGTAGCTCCCTGCTGGATTTTCATGGCGTCAAGATAGAGCGAGGCCAGCCAGTGCAGACGATCGGCAACGCTGTCATGGTTAAGCGCAGGCAGCAGAGAAAGCCAGTCGCTGCTGGTCAGAGCCGCATCCACGGCAGCACACAGCGTCTGGCGCTGCGCCCACGCATCAGTAGAGATCAGGGTTTGTGCCGCGCCCGGGGCACCGCCGCAGAGCCGCAGCGCCGTCAGGATCGCTTCGGGCGGAGCCTGAACCTCCCGTGACAGCCAGGCGCAGGCATAGCGCTCGTCCGGTGGCGCAAGGTGATGCAGGCGACAGCGGCTGCGCAGGGTGGCCAGCAGGCGGGCCGGCTCACGGCAGGCGAGGAAGAACCAGGTGTTGGCTGGCGGCTCCTCCAGCGTTTTAAGCAGGGCGTTGGCAGCGGCCTCGGTGAGTCGGGCCGCATCGCTGACCCATACCACCTTCGCGCCGCTCAGGCGTGCATGCTCGTAAAGCTTCTCGCTCACCTCGCGCACCGCATCAATACCGAGCGTGCTTTTGCCCTTCTCTGGCTCCAGCACATAGTAATCCGGATGGGTTCCGGCCTGCATCAGCTGACAGCCGCGGCAGCGACCGCAGCTTTTATGGCCATCGGGCTGCTGGCAGAGTAGGTAGCGCGTCAGGGCATAGATTAACGCCTCGTCACCCATACCGGGCAGAGCATGGATCAGTAGCGCATGGTGTCCGCGTCCGGCCTGGTAGCTGGCCACCAGGCTTTCAAAGTCCGGGCGTAACCATGGATACCATTTCATGCGCCCTGCTCCTGCACCCAGGCGGTGACCGTCTGGCGAATGTCGCTCATCACCTCGTCGAGGGAGCGGGTGGCGTCGATGGTTTTAATGCGCGGATCGGCAGCGGCAAGCTCAAGGTAGCGAGCGCGGGCGCGATGGAAGAAGTCATAGGACTCCTGCTCGATGCGGTCCAGCTCGCCCCGGGCGCGGGCGCGTTTCAGGCCCACTTCCGGCTCAACGTCGAGGTAGAGCGTCAGGTCCGGGCGGAAATCGCCTAATACGGTGTCACGCAGGGTGGCCAGCATATGGGCGTCGATACCGCGTCCGCCCCCCTGATAGGCCTGAGTCGAGAGATCGTGGCGATCGCCAATCACCCAGCAGCCGCGGGCCAGCGCGGGCTTGATGACCGTCTCCACCAGCTGGACGCGGGCAGCATAGAACATCAGCACTTCGGCTTTGTCGGTAATGATCTCATCACCTACCGATTTGATATCCAGCACCAGGCTGCGCAGCTTCTCGGCAAGCTGGGTACCGCCCGGCTCGCGGGTAAAGATCATCTCGCCGACCCCGAGCTGGGTCAGCGTCTCCACGACGGTATCGCGGGCAGTGGTCTTTCCGGCCCCTTCCAGCCCTTCGATAACGATGTATTTACTGGCCATTTTTTTCCTTAAGCACTTTCAGATAGTCCTGCACCGCGCGGTTATGGCTGACGAGGTTGGTGGTAAAGGTATGCCCCCCCTTGCCGTCAGCGACAAAATAGAGATACGGCGTTTTAGCCGGATGCGCAGCGGCACGCAGCGATGCGTCGCTCGGGATGGCAATCGGTCCCGGCGGCAGGCCGCTAATGGTATAGGTATTATACGCCGTTGGCGTTTCCAGATCGCTACGGCTGATTTTACCGCTGTAGCTCTCCCCCATACCGTAAATAACGGTGGGATCGGTTTGCAAACGCATGCCGGTACGCAGACGGTTGATGAAGACCGAAGCGACCCGATCCCGTTCGCTGGCAACCGCCGTCTCTTTTTCAATAATCGAGGCCATGGTCACCAGCTGGTTTTGATCTTTATACGGCAGGCCTTCCGCCCGCTCTTCCCAGGCCTTATTCACCGCGGCGACCATTTTATCATGGGCGCGTTTAAGCATTGTGATGTCAGTGGTATTGGCAGTGTAGAGCCAGGTATCGGGCCAGAACCAGCCCTCAATCCACTCAGGATGCTCAAACTTCAGCGCCTCTGCCACGGTGGCGTAGCTGTCATCCTTCAGGGTGTGCTGAATATAGGGCGCATCGCGAAGCTGCTTCAGGAGGTCGCTAAGACGCATTCCCTCCACCAGCCGCAGCGGGAACTGCGCCTCTTTGCCGCTCTCCAGCAGCCGCAGCATGTCGCGTACGGTCATGTCCGGCGTAAAGCGATAGGTCCCGGCTTTAAAATGGGAGAGAGTCGGCTCCACGCGCAGCAGCCACTGGAAAACGCGGGGGCGGTTGATGATCTTCTCGCTATAGAGCTGGGTTCCCAGTGCCTGACGGCCGGTGCCCGCTTTCAGGGTAAAGATGGTCTCTGCGTTAATCAGCAGTTTGCTCTCCGCCAGCTGGCGAACCTTCCAGTAACCTGCCCCGGCAGCAATGCCCAGAATCACCAGCAGAAGTACAACAAAACGAAACATTTTCTTCATGACGAGATCGCACGCTCACAAAGGGGAGATAAAAAGGAATACAGCTCGCGGGATGTCCATTCCCACTCGCCGCAGGCGTTAACCGGCACGACCGGCATCAGTGCGTTACAGATCAGCACCTCATCGGCATCAGC
The DNA here is from genome assembly GCF_000759795.1 of Pseudescherichia vulneris NBRC 102420. Classification (GTDB taxonomy): domain Bacteria; phylum Pseudomonadota; class Gammaproteobacteria; order Enterobacterales; family Enterobacteriaceae; genus Pseudescherichia; species Pseudescherichia vulneris. The sequence goes on along the minus strand of NZ_BBMZ01000015.1, from coordinate 59,348 downwards.
CAGCGCCTTTGGCCGGGCGTTAACTTCGGCGAAGGTAAAGCCCGAGACGGCCAGCCGGTCGATAATAAACTGACGCATAATGCCCTTTACACCAGCCTGATTAAGACAGGGCGTAAATACCGTCCTGCCCTGCCGCCAGAATAAATTCGCGGCACAGCATTCCGTAAGCAACCCGTCGCTGTCAAGAACCAGCGCCTCGTCGCCTGCCGTCTGCTCAAGATGAGTACGAATCAGGACCTGTTCCAGGCGGTTGAGATGCTTTATACCTGCCAGATGCGGGTTGCGCCCGAGCCGAATTGGGCTGAGCGCGAGGGTGATACCCGCCTGCTGCCAGCGGGCATAGTGGGCAGGCGGCGCTGACAGGCTCAGGATACGCGTGGGCGCCTGACAGCCCGCGGCACTATAACCGCGCCCGCCCGCGCCCCGGGTGATCATCACCTTCAGTACACCTGCCTGCTGGCGACCTGCCAGAGCGATCATCTCCTGCTCAAGGAGAGGCCAGTCGGTAAACGGGATAAACAATCGCTCACAGGCCTCGCGCAGGCGGGCAAGATGGGCCGAAAGCAGCTGAACCTCACCGGTCTGGATCCGGGCGGTGGTAAAGCAGCCGTCGCCGAACTGTACAGCCCTGTCATTCGCCGCCAGCGTCTGCTGTTGGCAGCCATTTATCAAGAACATAGCGGCTCCTGTATTCGTGACCGGGTAGTCTGGCAGGATGCGAAACGCAGGACAAGCGGAGAAAGCTGAATTGAAAGGGAAAACGTGCAGAACGGACCGGGCAGCACAGGGGCTACCCGGTCATACGGCGTTAGATCCGTTTAAAGATCAGCGAGCCGTTAGTACCACCGAAGCCAAAGGAGTTACACAGGGTGTACTCCAGATTGCTCACCTGGCGTGCGACATGCGGAACGTAGTCCAGATCGCAACCCTCATCCGGGTTATCCAGGTTAATGGTCGGCGGGATCGCCTGATCGCGCAGGGCCAGGATCGAGTAGATAGCCTCTACCGCGCCCGCCGCGCCCAGCAGGTGACCGGTCATGGATTTGGTGGAGCTGACCATAACGCGGCTTGCCGCTTCGCCAAACACGGATTTCACCGCCTGGGTTTCGGCTTTATCGCCGGCCGGCGTGGAGGTGCCGTGGGCGTTAACGTAGCCAATCTTCGCCGGATCCAACTGGGCATCACGCAGCGCATTGGTCATCGCCAGTGCTGCACCCGCGCCGTTTTCCGGCGGCGAGGTCATGTGGTAGGCATCGCTGCTCATACCAAAGCCAATCAGCTCAGCGTAGATTTTCGCACCGCGTTTTTTCGCATGCTCATACTCTTCCAGCATGACCATACCTGCACCGTCGCCCAGCACAAAGCCGTCACGATCTTTATCCCACGGACGGCTTGCCGCCTGCGGATTGTCGTTACGGGTGGAGAGCGCACGCGCTGCGCCAAAGCCACCCACGCCAAGCGGGGTACTGGCTTTCTCAGCGCCGCCTGCCAACATAGCGTCAGCATCGCCGTAGGCGATAATACGCGCCGCATGGCCGATGTTGTGCACGCCAGAGGTACAGGCCGTGGCGATGGAGATGCTCGGGCCCTGAAAACCAAGCATAATCGTCAGGTGACCGGCAACCATGTTAACGATGGTAGAGGGCACAAAGAATGGGCTGATTTTACGCGGGCCGCCGTTAACCAGCGAGGCGTGGTTCTCTTCGATCAGGCCAAGACCGCCGATACCTGAACCAATAGCGGCCCCGATACGGTGAGCGTTCTCTGGGGTGACCTCAAGGCCAGAATCCTGCATGGCCTGCCAGCCCGCAACAACTCCATATTGAATGAAGGCATCCATCTTGCGCTGTTCTTTGCGCGAGATGATGTCATCACAGTTAAAATCCTTTACTAAGCCAGCAAATTTTGTTGCATAGGCGCTAGTATCGAAATGGTCGATCAGGCTGATGCCACTCTGACCGGCAAGGAGAGCACTCCAGGTAGACTCTACGGTATTGCCGACAGGAGACAACATGCCAAGTCCGGTCACAACTACACGACGCTTAGACACGTTTGTCCTCCAGGGAGGGATAAAAAAGAGACGGGTGGGAGAAAAAGATAAAACTCAGGCGGTCGAATGACCGCCTGGAGATGTTCACTTATGCCTGGTGACCGTTGATGTAATCAATGGCAGCCTGAACAGTAGTGATCTTCTCAGCTTCTTCGTCCGGAATCTCAGTATCAAACTCTTCTTCCAGAGCCATTACCAGCTCAACGGTGTCAAGAGAATCCGCGCCCAGATCGTCAACGAAAGAAGCATTGTTAGTGACTTCTTCCTGCTTAACGCCCAGCTGCTCGCCAATAATTTTCTTAACGCGTTCTTCGATAGTGGTGCTCATACTCTTAAATTTCCTATCAAAACTCGCTTTCGCGATGGTTTTCGTAGTGTATAAAATGTTGAAAAATTTGCAACTAAATCCCGGCAGGTCGTACCACGATTTTGCGCTATTTTGAGGCCAATTGGGCTGATAACGCAAATAAAATTATTTCCATTTGATGCTTTAGGAAATAACGTGGTTAAACCATATACATTCCGCCGTTGACGTGCAGGGTTTCACCGGTGATGTAACCCGCTTCGTCAGAAGCTAAAAATGCTACCGCGCTGGCAATCTCTTTTGGATCGCCTAAGCGACCCGCCGGAACGGCTGCCAACGTACCCGCACGCTGATCTTCGGTCAGCGCACGCGTCATGTCCGTTTCAATAAAGCCCGGAGCAACAACGTTTACAGTAATGCCGCGGGACGCAACTTCGCGCGCCAGCGACTTACTGAAACCGATCAGGCCTGCTTTCGCCGCAGCGTAGTTAGCCTGACCAGCATTTCCCATGGTACCCACCACAGAACCGATAGTGATAATGCGACCATGACGCTTCTTCATCATAGCCCGCATTACCGCTTTTGACAGGCGGAAAACAGAAGAGAGATTGGTTTCGATGATATCGTTCCACTCATCGTCTTTCATCCGCATTAACAGGTTGTCGCGAGTAATCCCGGCATTATTGACCAGAATGTCCACTTCGCCAAACTCTGCCCGGACATTTTCCAGCACAGATTCAATAGATGCAGGATCGGTCACGTTTAACAGTAAACCTTTGCCGTTTGCACCTAAATAGTCGCTGATGGCCTGCGCGCCGCTTTCGCTGGTCGCGGTGCCGATCACCTTCGCGCCACGGGCGACGAGAGTTTCAGCGATTGCGCGGCCAATGCCACGGCTTGCACCGGTAACCAGTGCGATCTTTCCTTCAAAACTCATGGTTTTGGGTTCCTTTTTATTGCTCAGCCGCCGCTAACAGTGCCGCAGGCTCGTTAATGGCCGAGGCGGTCAGGGTGTCAACAATACGCTTGGTCAGGCCAGTAAGCACTTTGCCCGGACCGACTTCATACAGGTGCGTAACGCCCTGAGAAGCGATAAATTCAACGCTCTTAGTCCACTGTACCGGACTGTAGAGCTGGCGAACCAGCGCATCACGGATGGCTTCCGGCGTGGTTTCGCACTTCACGTCAACGTTGTTCACCACCGGAATAGCCGGTGCGTTGAAGGTGATTTTTTCCAGCTCGGCGGCCAGCTTCTCTGCTGCGGGCTTCATCAGCGCGCAGTGGGACGGCACGCTCACCGGCAGCGGCAGCGCGCGTTTAGCACCCGCTGCTTTACAGGCCGCGCCTGCACGCTCAACCGCCTCTTTATGCCCGGCGATGACCACCTGGCCCGGGGAGTTATAGTTCACCGGAGAAACAACCTGGCCTTCAGCGGCCTCTTCGCACGCTTTGGCAATCGCCGCATCGTCAAGGCCGATAATCGCCGACATGCCGCCGGTGCCTTCCGGTACCGCTTCCTGCATAAATTTGCCGCGCAGCTCAACGAGGCGTACGGCATCGGCGAAATCGATCACGCCCGCGCACACCAGCGCAGAGTATTCGCCCAGGCTATGGCCTGCCATCAGCGCCGGGGTTTTACCGCCCTGCTGCTGCCAGACGCGCCACAGTGCGACGGACGCCGTCAGCAGCGCAGGCTGGGTCTGCCACGTTTTATTGAGCTCTTCTGCCGGGCCCTGCTGGGTCAGTGCCCACAGGTCATATCCCAGCGCCGCAGAAGCTTCACGGAACGTCTCTTCAACCAGCGGAAACTGTGCTGCCACATCGGCCAGCATACCCACGGTCTGAGAACCCTGTCCCGGGAACACAAAAGCAAATTGCGTCATCTTATTTATCCTTAATACTAGAAACGAACCAGCGCAGAGCCCCAGGTGAAACCGCCGCCGAAGGCCTCAAGCAGCACCAGCTGGCCCGGCTTAATACGTCCGTCGCGCACGGCTTCATCCAGCGCACAAGGCACCGACGCCGCAGAGGTATTGCCGTGACGGTCAAGGGTGACCACCACTTTATCCATATCCATACCCAGCTTTCTTGCCGTCGCGCTGATAATGCGCAGGTTCGCCTGGTGCGGAACCAGCCAATCCAGCTCGGCGCGATCGATATTGTTCGCCGCCAGCGTCTCTTCAACGATGTGCGCCAGCTCGGTCACGGCCACTTTGAAGACTTCGTTACCCGCCATGGTCAGGTAGGTTGGGCTGTCCGGCGTGACGCGATCCAGGTTTGGCAGCGTTAACAGCTCGCCGTAGCTTCCGTCCGCGTGCAGATGGGTAGAGATGATACCCTGCTCTTCAGATGCGCTCAGCACTGCCGCGCCCGCGCCGTCACCGAAGATAATGATGGTTCCACGATCGTTGGGATCGCAGGTACGGGCCAGCACGTCAGCGCCGATCACCAGCGCATGCTTCACCGCACCGCTTTTGACATACTGATCGGCAATGCTCAGGGCATAGGTAAAGCCTGCGCAGGCGGCAGCCACGTCAAATGCCGGGCAGCCTTTGATCTCCAGCAGGCTCTGCACCTGGCAGGCCGCGCTTGGGAACGCGTGGGTCGCCGAGGTGGTGGCGACGATGATCAGACCGATCTCAGTTTTATCAATGCCCGCCATGTCGATGGCGCGCTTAGCGGCTTCGAAACCCATGGTTGCCACGGTCTCATCCGGGGCGGCAATGCGGCGCTCACGAATGCCTGTGCGGGTGACAATCCACTCGTCAGAGGTATCGACCATCTTTTCCAGATCGGCGTTGGTTCGCACTTGCTCGGGCAGGTAGCTGCCGGTACCACTAATCTTCGTATACATATACGCTCAGTCTTTTTCCGGTAACACAGATTCCAGGCGAGCGGCAATCCGTTCGGGGACGTGCCGCTGCACCGCCTGCACTGCCTGTTCAATCGCGACAGCAAACGCGCGCTGATTGGCTGCACCATGACTCTTAATCACCGTGCCGCGCAATCCTAACAGACAGGCACCATTATACTGGTCGGGGTTGAGGTGACTGAATCGCCTTGTCAGGCTTTTTTGTAACCAACGCTTTAATAAAAGCAGCCACCACGACCGTTTTTTGCCCTCGCCCTGCGATTTCAGCAACGACAGGAACATTCTGACCATGCCTTCCATCGTCTTCAACGTCACGTTGCCGGTGAAGCCGTCGCAGACCAGCACGTCCGTTTTGCCGGTGAGCAGCTCATTGGCTTCAAGATAGCCAATATAGTTGATCGATGGGATCGATTTTAGCAGCGCCGAGGCATCGCGGATGCTGTCAAGGCCTTTGACCTCTTCTTCGCCGATATTGAGCAGCGCCACGCGCGGATGTTCAATACCAATGACCTCTTCGGCCATTACCGCGCCCATAATGGCGAACTGCACCAGCATAGTACTGTCACAGTCAACGTTAGCGCCGAGATCCAGCACCACGGTTCTGCCCTTCTGCTGATGCGGCAGCACCGTCATCAGCGCCGGACGTTCAATACCGTCAATGGGCTTAAGCAGTAGCTTAGCCAGCCCCATCAGCGCCCCGGTATTGCCTGCGCTGACGCAGGCCTCGGCGCGCCCCTCTTTGACCAGCTCCAGCGCGATACGCATAGAGCTACCCCGGCTGTTGCGCACGGCCTGGGCGGGACGGACATCACTGGCAATAACCGACTGGGCAGGAATAACCTGCAGGCGCGAGCGCTGATCAAAATCGGCTTTGGCAAGTAATGGCGTGATAGCGTCGGGATGACCGACTAACAGAAGTGTGAGTTGAGGGTTAGAATGCAGTGCCTGCAATGCTGCAGGCACTGTCACGGAAGGGCCAAAATCGCCCCCCATGACATCTAACGCCAGGGTTAGACGTGTCAAGGTATCGTCGTGCCTGGTTCGGTTAACCCCCGCAAACACGGGGGATTCCCTCACTAAGCCTCACGCTTTTTACTCTTCGTCTTTCACGCCGCAGGGGCGTTGGCTGCGTTCGGTCACCCCAATCGCATAGTTATCTATGCTCAGGGGCTTCTCTCACTTGCCGCCTTCCTGCAACGCGAAATACTTTGAGTAAAGCGTGATTACTTAGTGATAACCTTGCGACCGCGGTAGAAACCGTCAGCGGTCATGTGGTGACGCAGGTGAGACTCACCAGAAGTTTTGTCTACAGACAGGCTGGTGACTGCGGTCAGCGCGTCATGGGAACGACGCATGCCACGTTTGGAACGGGTTGGTTTATTTTGTTGTACGGCCATGGACCTTACTCCTCAATTACGGTAACTCCATTACTACGGAGAAACCTGTTACTTACGCTTTAAGCTGGCTAATACGGCAAATGGGTTTGGCTTCTGTGCCTCTTCAGGCAGTTCACCAAAGACCATGTCCGCGTCGGACACTTCACAGTGTTCAGAATCATGCACCGGCACTACCGGCAAGGAGAGGATAATTTCATCCTCGACCAGAGCCAGCAGGTCGATTTCACCGAATTCGTTAACCTGAATCGGTTCATACGCTTCCGGGAGTGCTTCGGCCTGCTCGTCTTTGACGATCGGGCTAAAACAATATTGTGTGTAGACCTGATGGGCAAATGTCTTGCCGCAGCGCTGACACTCGAGCGTTACCGAAACTTTTGCATCGCCGGTTAAAACCGCAAGGCGCTGGTTATCGATAGCGAACGACATGGAGCATTCCACATCACTGTCTACACTGACTACGGATTCAGCGACGCGCTCGGCCTGCTCACGAGTGTATACACCCTCGTAATCAAGGCGTTTTTGAGCGGTACGAACCGGATCAAGAGTCAGGGGTAATTTTACCTTTTGCATAGGGCGCGCATATTAACTTTGTAACGTTCTGGAGTCAAAGAAAAAGGCAGTCTGTGATTGCCTTTTGCCAATTATTCGCACACATTGCGGCCTGTAGTTTAAAATGCCTGACCTCGTTATGCCATATAGGGTGGAAAAAATATGTCGAATATTATTCTTGCGTCCACGTCTCCTTACCGCCGCGCGCTGCTGGAAAAACTCGGCATTGCCTTCGAGTGCGCCGCGCCGGACGTGGATGAGACCCCAGAGCCTGGCGAATCTCCGCGTCACCTGGTGCTGCGTCTGGCGCAGGCCAAAGCCCAGTCGCTGGCGGAGCGCTACCCTAACCATCTGATTATTGGCTCCGACCAGGTCTGCGTGCTGGACGGAGAGATCACCGGCAAGCCGTTAACGGAGGAGAAAGCCTTCCAGCAGCTGATGAAAGCGCGGGGCAATATCATCACCTTCTATACCGGGCTGGCGCTCTATAACTCCACCACCGGCCATCTGCAAACCGAGTGCGAGCCGTTTGACGTCCACTTCCGCCACCTGAGCGAGCAGGAGATCAACGACTATCTGCGTAAGGAGCGGCCGCTGAACTGCGCCGGCAGCTTTAAAAGCGAAGGATTGGGGATTGCGCTGTTTGATCGCCTGGAGGGCCGGGATCCGAATACGTTGGTGGGGCTGCCGCTGATTGCGCTGTGCCAGATGTTACGCCGGGAGCATGCGAATCCGTTACTGATGTAAATAACGTCCGGCGGTACGATTTTGTAGGCCCGGCCAGCTTGCGCCGCCGGGCGTTACGTTACCCGCGCAACACCTTCAGGCAGCGTTTGAGCTGCTCATCCAATGGGGCTTCAATACGCAGGGTTTCGCCGGTTCCCGGATGGGTAAACTTCAGCGCCGCCGCGTGCAGGAAGAGACGGTTTAATCCGGTGCCTGCCAGCTGCTTATCAAACTCGCGGTCACCGTAGCGATCGTCAAAAGCGATGGGATGCCCGGCGTGCTGAGTATGGACGCGGATCTGGTGGGTACGGCCGGTAATCGGGCTACAGCGCACCAGGGTAGCAAAGGCATAGCGCTCTTCTACCTTAAAGCGCGTCTCCGACGGTTTGCCTTCGCTATTCACGCGGACGATCCGCTCCCCGCTCTGCAGAATATTTTTCAGTAGCGGCGCCTGGACTGCTTTAACATGCGACTGCCACTGGCCGCGCACCAGCGCCAGGTAATCTTTTTGCATGCCTTTATCACGCAGCTGCTCATGCAGAGCACGCAGCGCCGAACGCTTTTTGGCCACCAGCAGCACGCCGGAGGTATCCCGGTCCAGACGGTGTACCAGCTCCAGGAAGCGCGCTTCCGGGCGCAGAGCGCGCAGGCCTTCAATGACGCCAAAGCTCAGCCCGCTGCCGCCGTGGACGGCAGTGCCTGACGGCTTATTCAGCACCAGAATATGATCGTCTTCATAAAGGATGACATCCGCCAGCGCCGCCACCTTATTCAGATGCGGCGACACCGCCTCCTCTTCGCGCTCGGCGACGCGCACCGGCGGGATACGCACCTCATCCCCGCCCTCCAGCTTATACTCGGGCTTCACGCGCTTCTTGTTAACCCGCACTTCGCCTTTACGCAGGATGCGGTAAATCATACTTTTCGGCACGCCCTTCAGCTGGGTGCGCAAAAAGTTATCGATGCGTTGCCCGGCGTCGTCGGCCGCGATAGCAACAATTCTTACGGATGGAGTCTCAGTTTTCATGGGGGGCGATTCTAAAAGCCCTGCCCGATTCGCGCCACTCATTTTTATGTGCTTATATTTATCTCTACCGGTGTCATGTTGACCGTCATCACGCTTTTCGCTGGGTTTTAGAACAATCCCTGGGCAAACGTGAAAAAACTGTTAGTAACCGGGTGATAAATGGCAAAAGTCATCTTGCTATAACAGATTTAGCAAGGAATAATGAGGCTGTTTTCCGCTTGAATCTTGTTAAACAAGGAAATTTGCGGAATGACCAGTTTTGCCTGTCCGATCATCCACGCAGCAATGGCGTAAGACGTATTGATCCTTCAGGCACTTAGCGGGCTGCGGGTTGCAGTCCTTACCGGTAGAGGGATCGACCCTGGAGAGTAATACCCAGGCAGTTCCCCTGATAATTGCGCTGTTTTTCCGTATGAAATACAGGCAACCGACACTCTGCGCCTCTTAAGCGTGCGATAACCGTGAGGTTGGCGACGTGAACAGACACGAGGCCATCGGTTCACCCCGGAAAGGCGTTAACTATGCCCGCAGCCTAGTCGTCAATGTAAGAATAATGAGTAAGTTACGATGAAAAGAATGTTAATTAACGCAACTCAGCAGGAAGAGTTGCGCGTCGCCCTTGTTGATGGGCAGCGCCTGTACGACCTGGATATCGAAAGCCCGGGACACGAACAGAAAAAAGCGAACATCTACAAAGGTAAAATTACCCGTATTGAACCGAGCCTTGAAGCCGCATTTGTTGACTACGGTGCTGAGCGTCACGGTTTCCTACCTCTGAAAGAGATCTCCCGCGAATACTTCCCTGCTAACTACAGTGCCCATGGCCGCCCGAACATCAAAGATGTGCTGCGCGAAGGCCAGGAGGTCATTGTCCAGATTGACAAAGAAGAGCGCGGTAATAAAGGCGCAGCCTTAACCACCTTTATCAGCCTGGCCGGTAGCTATCTGGTTCTGATGCCAAACAACCCGCGCGCGGGCGGCATCTCTCGCCGTATTGAAGGCGATGACCGTACCGAGCTGAAAGAGGCGCTGGCAAGCCTGGAGATGCCGGATGGCATGGGGCTTATCGTGCGTACCGCAGGCGTAGGCAAATCTGCCGAAGCGCTGCAGTGGGACTTAAGCTTCCGCCTGAAGCACTGGGAAGCGATTAAGAAAGCCGCTGAAAACCGCCCTGCTCCGTTCCTGATCCACCAGGAGAGCAATGTTATCGTTCGCGCCTTCCGCGACTATCTGCGCCAGGATATCGGTGAGATCCTCATCGACAACCCGAAAGTGATGGAGATGGCACGCCAGCATATTGCTGCGCTGGGCCGTCCTGACTTCAGCAGCAAAATCAAACTCTACACCGGTGAGATCCCGCTGTTCAGCCACTACCAGATCGAATCGCAGATTGAATCCGCCTTCCAGCGTGAAGTGCGTCTGCCGTCTGGCGGCTCTATCGTTATCGACTCCACCGAAGCGCTGACCGCGATTGATATCAACTCAGCCCGCGCAACCCGCGGCGGCGATATCGAAGAGACGGCGTTTAACACCAACCTGGAAGCGGCTGATGAAATCGCCCGCCAGCTGCGCCTGCGCGACCTTGGCGGCCTGATCGTTATCGACTTTATCGACATGACCCCGGTTCGCCACCAGCGCGCGGTTGAAAACCGCCTGCGTGAAGCCGTGCGCCAGGATCGTGCCCGTATCCAGATCAGCCATATTTCTCGCTTCGGCCTGCTGGAGATGTCCCGCCAGCGTCTGAGCCCGTCTCTCGGCGAGTCCAGCCATCACGTCTGCCCGCGCTGTAGCGGTACCGGCACCATCCGTGACAACGAATCCCTGTCGCTCTCTATTCTGCGCCTGATCGAAGAGGAAGCGCTGAAGGAGAACACCCAGGAAGTTCACGCGATTGTTCCCGTGCCGATTGCCTCCTACCTGCTTAACGAAAAACGCGCCGCGGTAAGCGCGATCGAAGCGCGTCAGGGCGGCATTAAGTGCGTTATCGTACCGAACGACCAGATGGAAACCCCGCACTACTCCGTGCTGCGCGTGCGTAAAGGCGAAGAGACCTCGACGCTGAGCTACAAGCTGCCGAAGCTGCATGAAGAGGCGATGGCCCTGCCGTCCGAAGAGGAGTACGCCGAGCGCAAACAGCCTGAACAGCCTGCGCTGGCCACCTTCGTGATGCCTGACATTCCGCCAGCACCTGCGCCACAGTCTGCGCCGGTTGTTGAAGAAAAAGCACAGCCAGCCGCTGCACAGCCTGCCGCTCCGGCGGAAACAGGCCTGCTGGGCCGTCTCTTTGGCGCCCTGAAGAAGGTGTTCGCCAGCGAGCCTGCCAGCCAGCCGGTAGAGGTTAAAGCGGAAGAAGAAGTTAAAGAAGAGAAACCGGCCCGTTCCCAGGAGCGTCGTAAGCCGCGCCAGAACAACCGCCGTGACCGCAACGAGCGCGGAGACCGTGGCGATCGTAACGAACGTCGCGACAGCCGTAGCGAAGGCGCTGAAGCGCGCGAAGGCCGTGATAACCGCGACAATCGTGATAACCGCGACAACCGTGAGCGTGACGAGAATCGTCGTGGCCGCCGTGAAAAACAGCAGCCGAACGGTGAAGTCCGCGAAGTCCGCCAGCCGCAGGCCGTTGTTGAGGACGCGGATAAGTCTAAATCCCGCGATGAGCAGCAGCAGTCACGCCGCGAGCGCAACCGTCGCCGTAACGACGAGAAACGTCAGGCTCAGCAAGAAGTTAAAGTGCTGAACCGCGAAGAGCAGCCAGCCCCGGAAGTCGAAGTGGAACAGGACGATCGCGTTCAGGTGATGCCGCGCCGTAAACAGCGCCAGCTGAGCCAGAAGGTGCGTTTTGAGTCTGCACCGTCCGCCGATGCTGCTGTTGATGAGATCGCTGCCGCGACGCCGATGACGGATGCCCAGGCATCTCATACCGAGCTGGCGAAGGTCGATCTGCCTGCGGTTGTTGAGCAGCCGGTTCAGGAGCAGGAAGAGTCCAGCGAGAATCGTGATAACGCCGGGATGCCGCGTCGCTCACGTCGTTCGCCGCGTCACCTGCGCGTCAGCGGCCAGCGCCGTCGTCGCTACCGTGACGAGCGCTACCCGACCCAGTCCCCGATGCCGCTGACCGTAGCCTGTGCATCGCCGGAAATGGCGTCAGGTAAAGTGTGGATCCGCTACCCGGTCGCTCAGAACATCGAGCCGGTACAGGATGAGACCACCGTTGAGACCGCACCGGAAGCTATCCAGCAGCCGATCGTTGAGCCAGTAGCAGAGCCGATTGCGGCATCCGTTAGCGCTGAACCTGCTGTAGTTGAACCGACAGCAGTTGAACCGACAGCCGTTGAACCTACCGTCGTCGAGCCGGAAGCTATCGTAAGCGAGCCGCAGCCTGCCGCAGTGGACACCACGCATCCTGAAGCGATTGAGACGCCGGTTGACGAGCAGCCGCAGCTGATCGCCCCGGAAGACGTGCCGGTTGCTGAGCACATCGCTGAGATCGCCGAGCCCGCTGAAGAAGTGGAAGAAGTAAAAGCCGTTGAGCCGGTCGTTGAGACTAAGCCAGAAGTTGAAGCCCAGCCTGAAGTTGAGGCGAAGCCAGCCGTGGAAGCGCAGCCTGTGGTTGAAGCCCAGCCGCAGCCAGAAGCGAAACCCGCTGTCGAGCCGAAGCCGGAAGCAGACGTTAAGCCTGCCGCGGCGGTTAAACCGGCCGCTGCCGCTGAACCTGTTGCCGCTAAGCCGCTGCACAGCTTTGCCACCGCGCCGATGACCCGTGCCCCGGCCCCGGAATACGTTCCTGAGCCACCGCGTCACAGCGATTGGGTTCGCCCGGCGTTTGATTTCGATGGTAAAGGTTCTGCGGGCGGCCATAGCGCTAGCCATCAGGCTACCGCCCCGGCAACACGCCCGCAGCAGCCTGAGTAACGCGCTCTGCGAGTAAAAAGCCGACCTCCGGGTCGGTTTTTTTATGCCCCGGTGGCGGGAAGGCGCATTCCGGTGATGCCGGGAACCGCCTCGCGCATCATTTGCAAAAAGGCCCGCAGCCGGGCTGGATAGTAACGTGCCCACGGATAGACCAGATGCACCGGCAGCGGGGCCGGCTCCCAGTCGGGCAGCAGTCTGACCAGCCTCCCTTCACGTACATCTTCCGCCACCGCCCAGCTTGAGATAATCACCGCGCCTAATCCTTGCAGGGCCGTACTACGCGCAACGTAGAGGCTGTCGGTATAGAGCCGTGGGGCAATAGTCACCTGCTCAACCGCCCCGGCGGTATCGGTCAGGCTGATACTGTGCTGATAGAAAGTACTGAGCGCCACCCACGGCAGCGCCGCCAGCTGCTGCGGCCCGGTCACGGCTGGGGAGTGAGCAAGCAGCGCAGGCGCAATCACGACGCTGCGTGGCACCTCCGCCAACAGCACCGACACCGTACTCGGATCGATCTCCGCGCCGACGCGAATAGCGCAGTCGATGTTAGCGCTTAGAAAATCGACGTTTTTATCGTTCAGCATCCACTCCACCGAAAGCTGCGGATGCTGGCTCAGAAAGCGGGTCAGCGGCGCGAGCAGTTGCTCCTGGCCGAAGGCGTGCGGAGCGCGCACCCGCAGCGTACCGACCGGTTCATCTCCGGCGTGACTTACCTCATCCTCAAGGGTGGACCAGGCCGAAAGCAGCCGCCTCGCATGCTGGAAGCAGCGTTCGCCGTCATCAGTCAGCTTCATGGCGTGGGTGGTGCGCAGGATCAGCTTGACCCCTAGCAGCGCCTCCAGCGACTGAAGACGACGGCTTACCGTAGCCTGGGTGGTTTCCAGCAGCCTCGCGGCGGCAGACAGGGAGCCGCTCTCAACGATGCGGACAAAAGTGTGCATCAGATCGACCCTGTCTATACGTTCAGTTCGCTTCATTTTATTTTTGCCTATACGTTTCGCGTATAGCTCTTTTACCATTGGACCGGCTACCGCGTCACGCCATCTTCAGCAAAAATGTCTTCACACCCCCTTTGAGGACTCTATTATGAACCGCCAGGCATCACCTTTTGACGTACCGCGCTGGATTATCTTTATCCTGGCGATGGGAGCCGGATTCAGCGTTGCCGCCATCTATTATGCTCAGCCTCTGCTGCCGCTGATGGGTCGCGATCTCCATTTAACCGTTAACGGCATGGGGCTCGTGCCGACGCTGACTCAGGCGGGCTACGCGCTGGGCATTCTGTTCCTGCTGCCGCTGGGGGACCGCTACGATCGCCGAATGCTGATCCTGGTGAAATGTGCCGCGCTGGCCCTCTTCCTGCTGGCCTGTAGCCTGACCAGCCATCTCAATACCCTGCTGGCGGTAAGCCTGCTGCTGGGGATGGCCGCCACGATGGCGCAGGATATCGTACCTGCCGCCGCGATCCTTGCCCCGGAAGGTAAACAGGGAAAAACCGTCGGCACCGTGATGACCGGCCTGCTGCTGGGGATCCTGCTCTCCCGGACGGTAAGCGGCTTCGTGGGGGCGGCCTTTGGCTGGCGAGTGATGTACCAGCTAGCGGCGGCGAGCATTGCGTTTATTGGCGTCGTGATGTGGGCGGTGCTGCCGCGCTTTGCTACCCACTCCAACCTCAGCTATCCGGCGCTGATGCGCTCTGTCGCCCAGCTGTGGGTGCGCTACCCTGCCCTGCGCAGCGCCGCGCTGGCACAAGGTTTCCTCTCGGTGGCCTTTAGCGCCTTCTGGTCTACCCTCGCAGTCATGCTGCTGGATCGTTTTCACCTGGGCAGCGCGGTAGCAGGCACCTTCGGGATTGCTGGCGCGGCGGGTGCGCTGGCTGCACCGCTGGCCGGTGGCCTGGCCGACCGGGTCGGGGCAGCGAAAGTCACCCAGCTGGGTGCGGCGTTGGTAACCCTCTCCTTTGCGCTGATGTTTGCCCTGCCGCTGCTCTCAACCCAGATGCAGCTGGTGGTGATTGCGATTGCGGCGGTAGGTTTCGATCTGGGACTACAGTCGAGCCTGGTGGCTCACCAGAATCTGGTTTATAGCCTGGAGCCGCAGGCGCGGGGTCGTCTCAATGCGCTGCTGTTTACCATGGTGTTTATCGGCATGGCGGCTGGCTCGGCCCTCGGCAGTAAAATCTACACTATGGCGGGCTGGCCTGGCGTTGTGGCCCTGGCGACGGTCTCAGGAATTATTGCCCTGACAATCCGCCTGACAGCCGGTACGCGTCGCGCAGCGGTAGTCAACGTTGGATAAAAAAAGCCGCCCCGGTCAATGAGGGCGGCCTGCAAAGAGAGCTCATACCTGTCCATTTAACCGGACAGGTTTTCTTTTTATTAAGAGTTAATCTGGAACAGCGACATGCCCTGCATATCGGAAAACGCTTTATAGGATGCCTGTAGCGCCGCCTGCTGCATGGTGTAGGAGGAGATAGCCGCATTCCAGTCAACGTCAACCAGATCGCTCATCTGCTGGGTCTGGCCCAGGGCGCGATCGGTACCCAGCGTGTCAAGGTTGTCCAGCTCATTAAGCTGGGTCCCGACTTCGGCACGCACGGCCAGAACGTTGTTAAGAGAATTGCGCAGGCCGCGGTTGGTTTTATCCATCACCTCTTGCGCCTTGGTCTGGGCCGTTTCATCCCCGCTTACCGGAGTCTTCAGCGCGGCAATGGCCGAGTCCAGCATGGCAAACAGGTTCGTTTCCGGGGCGGTGCCGTCCGGCTCGGGTACCGCGTTGCTGGTCACGCTGTCAAAAACCTGGGTGCCGGTGTGGGCAATCACCATTGAACGTGCGGCGTCTACCTGCTGGGTAATCGGCTGCGCACCGCCACCGTACTGACCGTTGGCCTGATTGAACGGTGCGCTTTCGGTTTTATAGCCGCCAAAGATATAGCGACCGTTACCGTCAGTACTGTTGGCAAGGTTCATGATCTGGTCACGAATACCCTGCAGATCGGTTGCCAGCGAGGCACGGTCATCATCGCTCAGGGAGCCGTTGCCGCTGTTAATGACCTTGGACTGGGCCGACTGGATCGCGGTAGAGACCTGATCCAGGATGCTGTCTTCCAGCGAGACTTTCTGCGTTGCGAAGGTGCGGGCCAGCTGATACTGGCTGTTCTGCGCCTGGGCCTGAGAGAGCACCACCGCCTGCGAGGCGGCGATAGGGTCGTCGGAAGCACGGTTGACGCGCTTGCCGGTAGACATCTGCTCACCGTAGGCTAGCCACTTGCTCTGCGAACTGGTGACACCACGCATGTTTTGTTCATACATCATCTGAGTGCTAACGCGCATCATTAACCTCTTGCTTAGCGGATGTTCAGTAACGCATCAAACAGCGAGCTCGCCGTCTGTAAAACCTGTGCGTTTGCGAGATAATATTGCTGGTAACGCTGAAGGTTACCGTACTCTTCGTCAAGGTTAACGCCGGAGATAGACTGCTGCTGGTTGCTCAGCTGAGTGACCACGTTATCCTGGGTCGTGCTGCTGCTCTTCAGCGTGGCCGTGGTGCTGCCCACGGTACTGACCAGCGCGGCATAGGCATCGTTGAAGCTCTTGTTGCCGCCAACGCTCTTGCTTTTTTGCAGATCCAGCAGCGCCTGGCCGTTGACGTTATCGCTATCGCCGCTGGTGGCCGACGCCGCCATGGCAATTTTTGACTCGTCCTTGAAGGCCAGATCCATATTGACGATGGCGTTGGCCGTCGGCTTGATAATAAAGCTGTCGTTATTGCCCGCGCCGTTGGTGGCACTGATGTTGACCTTCAGGCCGTCAAAGTTCAGGCTGCCGTCGTTAGCATCCGGCGTGGCGGTAAACGAGGTGTTGTCTGACAGGCGAGTCACCTGCCACTTAGAGCCGTCGTATGCCACCTTATAGTCGGTCGCCTGCACCTTGCTGCTGTCGCTTACCGTGGTGGTCAGCGACGCATCGCCGGTATTGCGCGCGTTGCTCAGCGTAGAAGGCGATCCAATGGTAAAGAAGTCGCCGCCCTTGTCGCCGTTAGCGTCATAGCCTTTGGCATGCTGGGCGTTGAAGGCGTCAGCAAAGGAGAGCGCCAGCTGGCCCAGCGAGTTGCGGGTCTGGTCGAGGTTCTGGCTGCGGAAGGTCATCAGCCCACCGAGGGAGCCGCTGTTGAGCAGCTTCTCTGGGATCTCCACGTTGCCCGCGGTGGCATCAACGTAGGCCACGGTGGTGCGGGACGGATCGGCGCTGGACGGCACGGCAGCCAGCTGACGCGAAGAGCTGCCCTGAACCAGGGTGTAGCCATTAGCCATGCTGATGTTATAGGTGCCGCCGTCCTGAACGCTCACTTCTACGCCAACGATCTTGTTGAGCTCGCTCACCAGCTGATCGCGCTGATCCAGCAGGTTGTTTGGCGAAGAGCCTGCGCCCACGCCGGTCAAGCGGGAAATCTGATCGTTAAGGTTAGCGATCTGGGTGGTGTAGTTGTTGATCTGATCCACGCTGGAGGAGATAGACAGGTTAACCTGCTTATCCTGATCGCGCAGATACTGATCGGTCACCTTGAACTGGTTCACCAGCCCGTCGGCTTTGCCCAGCAGCGTCTGGCGGGAGGCCGGATCTTCTGCGTTGCTGACCAGCGTTTGCAGGCTGGTGAAGAAGCCCTGCATGGTGGTGGCCAGGGTGTTCGTCGAGCCAGAGAGCATGTCATCAATTTTGGACATCTGCTCATAGCGCGTGGTCAGGCCGCTGCTCTGAGTCTGCGCGGCGCGCAGCTGATTGGTGATGAAGGCATCATATTCGCGCTGGACGCCGGTGACGTTCACCCCGTTGCCAACCCAACCGCCTGCACCCAGCGTACTGTTTGCCTGTGCCAGCACCGTCGTCTGACGGGTATAACCCGCGACGTTATAACTGGAGATGTTATTACTGACGGTATTCAACGCGGCCTGGGCTGCATTCAGCCCGCTCATGGCGCTGTTAATCAAGCTACTGGACATGGAGATTCCTTATACACTTTTAGACATAAGTCCTGCTAACGATTATCGGCAGCGCCAGGCTGAACTTGAGAGCTGTCAGAACAGATTTTCAATATCGTTGCTGTAGGCTTTACTCACCTTATCGCTAAGGGATTTCAGCTGCTGGATCATGCTGGTCAGCTTACGGGCATAGTTCGGATCGGTGGCGTAGCCCGCACTCTGCAACGCCTGCGCCCCCTGCTCGGCGGTTGCCGCAGTGGTGACAGCGGCATAGCGCGGGTTGCGCGACAGCAGACCAACGTAGTCCGACAGCGCCTCCAGATAGGAGCCGTAGACGCGGAACTTCGCCTTCACCTTCTTCGCCTCACCGTTCTCATATTCGGTGGTGGTGATCTCGGTAGTAGGCCCCTTCCAGCTGCTGCTGGCCTTGACGCCAAACAGGTTAAAGCTCGGCTCACCGTTTTCACGCTTGATCTGCCGCTGCCCCCAGCCGGACTCCAGCGCCGCCTGGGCAAGGATCAGGTGGTGCGGCACCCCGCTCTGCTCACTGGCCAGCCGCGCTGGCAGTGAGAGCTGAGCGAGGAACTCTTTGCTGTCGCCCGACAGTGCGGCATCGTTGCCCCCACCGTCGGGCGTTTTCGGCATCGCCTTGCGCACCATCTGGGTCAGGGCCTGGTTTTGATAACTGGTCACCGTTTCGAGCGGGAACTTCATTGGCACCTGCGAAGGTGCCTCTGTCGGTTCACTCTGGCCGCCGGACATCTGCTTCACCATCATCTCCGCCAGCCCCAGCCCCTTGCCCGCGGTCAGCTGCTGGGCAATCTGCTGGTCATACATGCTGGTGTACATGCGGGTGGAGTCGCTGCTAAACAGGCCGTCTTTTGGCAGGGCTTCACGCATGCTTTTCAGCATCATCTGCACGAACATCCCTTCCACCTGGCGGGCCACCGGGCGCAGGTTAGCCTGCGGATCCTGCCCAGCCTGGGTTTTCAGTTCATTCAGCGATTGCGCATCCCATGCCGCGCTCGCCATCATCCGGCTGTCGGTTAGCATTAGATAATTTCCAGTTTCGCGCGCAGGCAGCCTGCGCTCTGCATTGACTGAAGGATCGACATCAGATCGATCGGCGTCGCGCCCAGCGCGTTCAGCGCCCGAACAACGTTGTTCAGGTTGGCGCTGGAGCGGACGCTCTGCAACGAACCGCCGCTCTGGCGCAGGTCGATCTGCGTCTGCGGAGTGACCACGGTCTGGCCGCCGCCAAACGGCGTATCCGGCTGGCTGACGTTGGCCTGGCGGTTTACCGTCACCGAGAGGTTGCCCTGGGCCACCGCACAGCTGTCCAGCGTCACTTCGCGGTTCATTACCACCGATCCGGTACGGGAGTTGATCACTACCTTCGCATCCTGCGGCGTCACGCCCACTTCCATATTCTGGATATCGGCAAGGAAACGCACCTGCGAGCTGTTGCCGCTCGGCACGCGGATCTGGATGGTTCGTGCATCCAGCGCCGTGGCGCTGCCGTAGCCGCGAGAGCGGTTAATGGTGTCGGTGATCTGCTGCGCCAGGGTGAAATCTTCCTGGTTCAGCTGCAGATTGATGGTGTTGCCGGAGCCAAACTGGCTAGGCAGCTCACGCTCGACCACCGCGCCGCCGGTAATACGGCCGCCGTTGAGCTGGTTAACCTGCACGCTGCTGCCGCCTGCCGCTGCGCCCGCGCCGCCGACCAGCACGTTGCCCTGCGCCAGGGCGTAGACCTGGTTATCGACGCCTTTCAGCGGGGTCATGATGAGCGTACCGCCGCGCAGGCTCTTGGCGTTACCCATTGAGGAGACCACCACGTCGATGGTCTGACCCTGGCGGGCAAACGCCGGGAACTGGGCGGTGACCATCACCGCCGCCACGTTTTTCAGCTGCATGTTGGTCCCGGCGGGGACGGTGATCCCCATCTGGGAGAGCATGTTGTTCAGGCTCTGGGTGGTAAACGGCGTCTGAGTGGTCTGGTCGCCCGTGCCATCCAGGCCGACAACCAGCCCGTAGCCAATCAGTGAGTTCTGTCGTACGCCCTGTACGCTGGTGAGGTCGCGGATGCGCTCGGCCTGGGCAATGGTTGCTACCAGTACCAGCGCGATCCCTGCCAGATATTTAAACATTGGTCACCCCGTTACATCGGCGAGAGATTAAGGAAGAAACGCTGCAGCCAGCCCATATTCTGCGCTTCATTGATATAGCCGTTGCCGACATATTCGATGCGCGCGTCCGCCACCTGAGTGGACGGAACGGAGTTGCTGCCGCTGATGGTGCGTGGGTTCACGACACCGGAGAAGCGGATGAACTCAGTGCCCTGGTTAATGGCGATCTGTTTTTCACCCACGACGTGTAAGTTACCGTTGGCCAGAACCTGGTCAACCGTCACGGTCAGCGTTCCGCTGAAGGTGTTGCTGGCGTTGGCCCCACCCTTACCGTTGAAGCCGTTGCTGCCTGAGGCGTCGACATCCGCACGGGCGTTGCCAAACAGGCCTTCTAAGTAGCGCGGCGCAGTACCGACGCCGAAGTTGGTTTTGCCGTCGCGGCTGGCGTTCGCCGACGAGCTTTTGCTGGCGCTGACGTTCTCTTGCAGCACGATGGTCAGCGTATCGCCTACGTTACGCGGTCTGCGATCCTCAAACAGCGGCTGATAGCCGTAGTTGATGGGCTGGGCAGTCTGAAAAATGGAGCCGTTGACAATGGGCTGCGGGCCGGGCGTGGGCTGCGCAGTGGTTGCGCCCTGCACCAGCGGCGTCGAGGGGATCCAGGCACACCCGTTGAGGGTGAGTGCCACCAAAGCCATAAGCGGATAACGAAACGCGGCGGATTTATGCATTGCTTTCATCTTCGAAATCAGGGGCCCGGCGCGGCGGTTACTGCCGCGCCGGAGCGCGCCTTAGAGTTGCGTCAGTTTTTGCAGCATCTGATCGGTAGTCGATACGGCTTTACTGTTAATTTCGTAAGCGCGCTGAACCTGGATCATATTCACCAGCTCTTCAGCCACGTTCACGTTAGAGGTTTCAACATACCCCTGGTAAAGCAGCCCTGCCCCGTTCAGGCCAGGCGTCGAGTCGTTCGGCGCACCGGAAGACTGCGTTTCGGTGTAGAGGTTCTCACCAATGCTTTCCAGACCGGTATCGTTCATAAAGGTGGTCAGGTTGAGCTGCCCTACCTGGACCGGTGCGGCCTGGCCCTGCTGGGTCACGCTCACCACGCCGTCACGGCCGATGGTAATGCTCAGGGAGTTCGCCGGAATGGTGATGGCGGGCTGCACCTGGAAACCGCCTGCGGTTACCAGCTGGCCGTTCTGATCCACCTGGAACGAGCCGTCGCGGGTATAGGCTGAGGTGCCGTCCGGCAGCATCACCTGGAAGAAGCCCTGGCCTTTGATCGCCACGTCTTTACTGTTGTTGGTCTGAGAGAGGTTACCCTGGCTGTGCAGGCGCTCGGTGGCCACCGGACGGACGCCGGTACCAATCTGCAGGCCTGACGGCAACGTGGTCTGCTCGGAAGACTGCGCGCCAGGCTGGCGAACGGTCTGATAGAGCAGATCTTCAAAGACCGCACGCTGACGCTTGAAACCGTTGGTGCTGACGTTCGCCAGGTTGTTGGCGATGACGTCCATATTGGTTTGCTGGGCGTCGAGGCCGGTCTTGGCAATCCATAAAGAGTTAATCATAGTTAGTCCTGTATTAGCTCATCGACAGCAGTGAGTTAGCACGCTGCTCATTTTCATCAACGCTGCTGATGACCTTCATCTGCATCTCAAAGCGACGTGCGCTGGCGATCATATCGGTCATCGCGGCAACCGGCTTCACGTTGCTCCCCTCCAGCACGCCCGACATCACGCGGATGGTGGGATCGGCCTGCAGGGTAGCGCCTCGGGTCGCCTGAGCAGCCTGGCTGAGACGGAACATGCCGTCATCGCCACGCACCACTTCAGCCCCGGTCGCCTTGACCAGCTTCAGCTTGCCAATGGGTGATACCGTATTCGGCGGATCGCCGGGGGTCAGCGCCGAGACGGTGCCGTCCGCCGCAATGGTGATCTCCGCTCCTTCCGGCACGGCAATCGGACCCGCGTCGCCCATCACCGGGTTGCCCTGGATGGTCAGCTGACCCGTCGGGCTCACCTGCATATTACCGTTGCGGGTATAGCCCTCGGTGCCGTCCGGGGTCTGCACTGCCAGCCAGCCGTCCTGTTGCAGGGCAACGTCCAGCGGGCGGGAGGTGTAGTCCATCTGGCCCTGGGTCATATCCGCGCCGGGGGTAGACGCCGCCACCAGCGTACGGGTAGGCAGCGACAGGCCCTCTACCGGCACGGCGCGCAGCGCGTTGAGCTGCGCACGGAAGCCCGGCGTAGAGGCGTTCGCGAGGTTGCTGGCCGTAACCGCCTGCTGGTTGAGCGTCTGGCTGGCCGCGCCCATCGCGGTATATATTGCGTGATCCATGAAGCCGTCCCGTCAGGCGCTTAGCGCAGGTTAACCAGGGTGTTAAGGATCTGATCCTGGGTTTTGATGGTCTGCGCGTTTGACTGATAGTTACGCTGCGCGACGATCATGTTGACCAGCTCTTTACTCAGATCGGTGTTGGATGCTTCCAGTGCGCCGTTGGTCAGGGTACCGAAGTTACCGCTGCCTGCGGTGCCCAGCAGCGCCACGCCGGAGGACTGGGTCGCCGTCCAGACGTTGTCGCCTTCAGAGGCCAGGCCTTCGTTGTTAGCGAAGTTAGCCAGCACGATCTGACCCAGCAGCTGGTTCTGCTCGTTAGAGTAGTTACCCACTACGGTGCCGTCGTCGTTGATCTGGTAGCTCACCAGGTCACCCGGCTTGTAGCCGTTCTGGTTAGTGGCCACGATGTTGTTCGCGCCGGTGTTCTGCTGCATGGAGTTCAGGAAGCTCAGGCTGAAGGTCGCCGGGGTCGCGCCCGGGATCGTCGCCGTCGTCACGCTGGCGGTACCGCCGGAGGTCAGCGCGCCGGTGTTGCTAAAGCCCAGCGTGGTAGAGAGCGTCGCAGGGCTGTTTGCCACGCTGCTGTCCTGGGTGTAAACGTTCCAGGTGTTGCTGGCCGTGCTCTTCACGAAGTAGACGTTCATGTCGTGAGAGTTACCCTGGCTATCGAAAACGGTCACCGAGCCTTTTTTGTTGTAGCTGTCGGCATTGGTCGGATCGAAGGCCACGGTCGGCGCTGCATCGGTGGAGTTCAGGTTGATCTGCATCGCCGCGGTGTCGGTGGTTTTCGCCGCCATCAGGGTGTTTGGAATGGAGATCGCCGTCGGGTTTGCGCCCTGCTGAATGGTCGGTGGGGTGCCGGAGGCCGGGAAGCCGGTCAGCTGCAGGCCCTGCATGTTAACGATGTTGCGGTTTTCGTCCAGCTTGAACTGGCCGTTACGGCTGTAGAATACCGAACCGTTGCTGTCGACCAGACGGAAGAAACCGTTCTGGCTGATGGCGACGTCCAGGCCGCGACCGGTGTTGGTGGTCGTGCCGTCGGTGAAGTCCTGGGTAATGCCCGCTACCTTCACGCCGAGACCGACTTTAGAACCGGCAAACATATCGGCGAAGGACGCGGTGCCAGATTTAAAGCCATAGGTGGCGGAGTTGGCAATGTTGTTACCAATGACATCGAGGTTGGTGGCCGCAGCATTCAGGCCGCTGACCGCTTGTGAGAAGGCCATGACTTACTCCTGATAAGTGTAAAGGCTTATATAATCTGCCGTACTTCGTCGAGGGTGGTGGTACCGTAGGTACCCAAATCTAAGGTGTTACCGGTGCTGCTTTTGGTGACGCCCTGCACCAGCGCAAACTGCAGCGGCTGAGCCACCAGCTGGGTAGAGCCGTTGCTGGCGCTGATGGAAACGGTGTAGGCGCTGTCCGGTGCGGCGGTGCCGTCGGTCATCTTGCCGTCCCAGCTAAAGGTGTGAACACCCGCGCTCAGGCCGCCAATATCAATGGTGCGTACCACAAGACCATTTTTATCAGTAATGGTGGCGGTGACTTTATCTGCCGGCTGGGTCAGCTCAACGCCAAACGGCGTGGTGGTTTCGCTGCCTGCCAGCACGGTGGTGCCCGGGATCATCACCCCGTGACCGATCAGCGTGCTCGCCTGCAGCGACTGGCTGTTGTCAATCTGACCGGAGATCGCGCCGAGGGTGGTATTGAGCTTCTCAATGCCGCTCACGGTATTGATCTGCGCCAGCTGAGTGGTCAGCTCGTTGTTCTCCATCGGATTGGTGGGATCCTGGTTTTTGAGCTGGGCCACCAGCAGCGTTAAGAAGCTGCTCTGCAGGTCCGTTGCGCTACTGCCGGAGGTCGCGCTGGTCGTTTTCGATGTGGCGGTAGTGCTGCTGGTAGTGTCGTTGAGATTTACAGCGATAGACATGCGACTCTCCTTTACGAGCCAAGCGTGAGCGTTTTCAGCATCATGCTCTTCACGGTGTTAAGTACTTCAACGTTTGCCTGGTAGCTGCGTGAAGCGGACATGGAGTTAACCATCTCGCCGACGACGTCTACGTTGGGCATCCGCACGTAGCCTTTGGCATCGGCAAGCGGGTTGCCTGGCTCAAAGACCAGCTTCTCCGGAGCCTGGCTCTCAATGACGTTGGCGACCTTGACGCCGCCGGTGGCTGCACCTGGAGCCGCATTTACCTGAAACACCACCTGCTTGGCACGATAAGGCTGGCCGTCGGGACCGGTAACGCTGTCGGCGTTCGCCAGGTTACTCGCCGCCACGTTCAGTCGCTGTGACTGAGCCGTCAGCGCCGATCCGGCGATATCAAAAATGTTCAGTAATGCCATCTATTAATTCCCCCCCTGCAGTACGCTCATCATGCCTTTGATCTGTCCACCCAGAACGCTCAGCCCGGTCTGGTATTGCAGGCTGTTATCGGCAAACTGGGTACGCTCCCGGTCCATATCGACGGTGTTACCGTCCAGCGATGGCTGATCGGGAATGCGATAGAGCAGTTCAGTAGACGGTGCGGCGATGGTCTGGGCAGGAATATGGCGAGCGGAAGTCAGTGCCAGCGATACCCCGCTGCTTTCGGCCCGGCCGCGCTCCATCACTTTTTTAAGTTCGCTGGCAAAATCCATATCGCGCGCCTGATACCCCGGGGTATCGGCGTTGGCAATATTGGCAGCCAGAACTTCCTGGCGCTGGGCGCGCAGGTTTAATGCTTCTTGCTGAAATCGTAGCGCGGCATCGAGTTTATCGAGCATGTCTCCCCCGCTGATGACTATTACGCTGATGAGAAATTGACAGATGACAGCTTAAAGGTCAGAGGGCACGCCTTATCGTTGGAATAAACGCAAAATGCGTCGCTATTTATTGCGTTGATAGATTTGCACTCCGGGTAAAATCCCCTCACTTTCTCATCCAGGCAGGAGTTCGCCATGCACAGTGTGAAAAGCCTCTGCGCAGCCCTATTGCTGTTCGTCAGCCCCTTTGCGGCCGCGCAGGATCTCACTGCCCAGCTGACCACCTTTTTTGCCCAGCGGCTGGCAGGCTTTAGCGATGAGGTCGCCGTCACCGTGCGCACACCGGCTAACCTGCTGCCTGCCTGTGAACAACCGGCGCTGAGCGTCGCGGGTAACGCCAAGCTGTGGGGCAACGTTAACGTGCTGGCCCAGTGCGCCAATGAGAAACGCTATTTGCAGGTTACGGTAGAGGCGACCGGCAACTACGTGGTGGCGGCCCAGGCTATTACCCGCGGCAGCACGCTCGAACCGGGTAGCGTGACCCTCAAACGTGGCCGTCTGGATCGACTTCCGCCGCGCACCATGCTGGATATCAACCAGGCCCAGGATGCGGTTAGCCTGCGCGATCTGGCGCCAGGCCAGGCGATTCAGCTCTCGATGCTGCGCCAGTCGTGGCGGATAAAAGCCGGACAGCGGGTGCAGGTGATCGCCAGCGGCGACGGCTTTAGCGTAAACGGTGAAGGCCAGGCGCTGAACAACGCCTCGGTGGCGCAAAATGCCCGCGTGCGCATGACCTCGGGTCAGGTGGTCAGCGGAACGGTAGCGCCTGATGGGAATATTCTTATTAACCTGTAATCTTTTTAAAGAATTTGCGGCACCTGCCGATAATTAAGCAATATATGATGATGGCAAGCCACAATGGCCGCGAACCCTCGATGAGGACAACACTATGAGCATTGATCGTACATCGCCTTTAAAGTCGGTTAGCACTGTCCAACCGCGCGAAACTCACGATACTCAGACCCCAAAAGCGCGTCTGGAAAAATCCGCTACTGCGAACAGTACCAGCGTCACCATTAGCAATGCGCAAACCAAGCTGACCCAGGCGGGCAGTGAAGATATCAATATGGAGCGCGTGGAAGCCCTGAAAACCGCGATCCGCAACGGCGAGCTGAAAATGGATACCGGCAAAATTGCCGACGCCCTGATTAGCGAAGCGCAGAGTTTCCTACAGAGTAAGTGAGCGTATGAGCAAACTGTCAGAAGTTCTTGATCAAATGACAGTTATCCTGAACGCGCTGAAAGGCGTGATGGATGCTGAGCAACAACATCTTTCTGCGGGCCAGATTAACGGCAGCGCGCTACAGCGTATTACCGAAGAGAAGAGTTCGTTGCTCGCCACGCTGGACTATCTTGAACAGCAGCGTCGTACCGAACAGAATATGCAGCAGAGCGCAAATGATGATATCGCAGGCCGCTGGCTGACTATCACGAAAAAGACGCAGCACCTGCGCGAGCTTAACCAGCACAACGGCTGGCTGCTGGAAGATCAGATCCAGCGCAACAGGCAGGCGCTGGAGGTGCTAAAACCGCATCAGGAGCCCGCCCTCTACGGCGCGAATGGCCAGACCTCGGCTTCCCACCGCGGCGGCAAGAAAATCTCCATCTGATCTCGCACCGCACAGGCCCGGGCACCGCTGCCCAGGCCTGTTCTGTTTTATGCCGTCCGGCGAGCAAACTCCTTCACCTTAAAGCCCAGCAGCGCCAGCGTGGCGAAGTAGGCAATGCCTCCCACCGCCACCACCGCCATCAGACGCAGCAGTCGCCAGGCCATGGTGCCCTGCGACCACTCCGGCATCACCGAGAGCACGCCCAGCAGCGCGGCGGCCATCACTACAACGGCAATAACCAGACGCAGCAGAAAACGCTGCCAGCCCGGCTGCGGAGTAAAGATTTTCTGCTTGCGCAGCTGCCAGTAGAGCAGGCTGGCGTTGAGGCAGGCCGCCAGGCCAATGGACAGCGCCAGTCCGGCGTGTTTGAGCGGGCCGATAAAGGCCAGGTTCATCAGCTGGGTCATAATCAGCGTGACGATAGCGATCTTGACCGGGGTTTTGATGTCCTGACGCGAGTAGAAGCCCGGTGCCAGTACCTTCACCACAATCAGCCCCATCAGCCCCACGGAGTAGGCCACTAGCGCCCGCTGAGTCATCAGCGCGTCGGTAGCGGTGAATTTGCCGTACTGGAACAGCGATACCGTCAGCGGTTTGGCGAGGATCCCCAGCGCCACGGCGCTCGGCAGCGCCAGCAGGAAGCAGAGGCGCAGGCCCCAGTCCATCAGGCGGCAGTACTCGTCCTGGTTGCCGCTGGCAAAGCTGCGGGAGAGCGACGGCAGCAGAATGGTGCCCAGCGCCACGCCCAGTATGCCAGAGGGGAACTCCATCAGGCGGTCGGCGTAGTACATCCACGACACCGAGCCGGAGGCGAGAAACGAGGCAAAAATGGTGTTGATGATCAGCGAGATCTGGCTGACCGAGACGCCAAGGATCGCTGGCCCCATCTGCTTAACTACGCGGAGTGACCCTTCATCACGCAGGCTGATGCGCGGCAGCACCAGCATGCCGATCTTTTTGAGGTGCGGCAGCTGGTAAAAAAGTTGCAGTACGCCCCCGACGGTCACCGCCCAGGCCAGCGCCAGCACCGGCGGGTGAAACAGCGGTGCGGCAAAGAGCGCAAAGCCAATCATGCTGACGTTTAAAAGGGTAGGCGCAAAGGCTGGCACCGAGAAGCGGTTCCAGGTATTGAGGATCGCCCCCACCAGCGAGGCCAGCGAAATCAGCAAAATGTAGGGAAAGGTGATCTTCAGCAGCTGGGTGGTGAGCGCAAACTTGTCGGCGGTATCGGCAAAGCCCGGCGCGGTGACCATGATCACCCAGGGTGCGGCCAGCATCCCGGCAATGGTCACAATCGCCAGTACCAGCGTGAGCAGGCCAGAGACATAGGCGACAAAGACGCGGGTCGCATCCTCACCCTCTTTGCTTTTGTACTCGGCGAGAATGGGCACAAACGCCTGGGAAAACGCGCCTTCTGCAAAGATACGGCGCAACAGGTTGGGAAGCTTGAACGCGACAAAAAAGGCGTCGGTTGCCAGGCCTGCGCCAAATACCCGCGCCACGATGGCATCGCGGGCAAAGCCCAGCACGCGGGAAAAGAGAGTCATCGAGCTGACCGCAGCCAGCGATTTTAATAAATTCATTACCGTATTAATCCGAACCCTGCGGCAAAACGCCTGCATAGCAGGCGTTAGAAGAAGCGCTTAGTCTACCTGGATTGCGATGAAATACTACATCCAGAAACTATTACCAGATACTACAGCGAGTTATTCAACCATCGCCTCGCGCCAGAGCCTGTCGATGATGCGCTGGGCCAGCACCGCCTGCTCGCCGGAGGTTTCAGGCGCAGTCTGATTTTTCACACAGGTGATAAAGTGCTGGGCGCAGCCCACGAAGCCGCGCTGCTCCAGAGTGCTTTGCCAGCCGGGAATGGGACGCAGCGTAATGCCGCTGCCCTGCTCTTCCCGCCACTCGCGCATATCGGTCACGTCATACAGGCCGCCGTCGGTCACCGCCTGCACCCACTCGCGCTGGCTACCCGCCCGGCGATGCATGCTGGTGGTGATTTGCAGGGCGTCGTGGCTAAAGTGGTGCTCGGCGTAGATCATCGCCCCCTCGTCGTTGGTCAGCAGCGTGCCGCCGTTAAGCTGGCCTTCGCCTCCCGCCAGCCACAGGGCGGTGTCCACCACGTGAAGGTAGTCGTCCAGCAGCGTAAAGCGCAGATCGTGCGGCCCGACGCTGTCGCTCCGGTGCTTATCCATGCGCAGCGAGGCCCCGCTGGCGAGGCGGGTTTTCAAGTCGCGATACAGGGGTGCAAAGCGACGGTTGAAGCCGACCATCAGGATCAGCTTTTTACGCGCGGCCAGCGCCACCAGCCGCTCGGCATCGGCAAGGTTCTCCGCCAGCGGCTTATCGACGCAGACGTGGACCCCGGCGTTTAAAAGTTCGCTCACCACCGCGTAGTGCGAGGCCGTAGAGGTGTGAACGAACACGGCATCGCACTGGGCGGCCAGCTCCGGCAGCGATCCGGCGTAGGGCATCCGCCAGCGCTGGCAAATGTCTAACGCCTTCTCCCGCGACGGTGACCAGGCCGCCTGCAGCGTCCAGTCGGTGGCCGCGCCCAGCACCGGCAGCCAGGCTTTCTGAGCAATACCGCCCAGCCCCACTACGCCTATGCGTAACTGTGTCATGGTTAATCTCCCAGGTGTGCCAGCAGTGAATCGAGACGCTGCTTCAGTTCGGCGACCTCGCCCTCCAGCACCGCCACCCGCGCCGCGAGATCCTCGGGCTGTGGCGCGTCGCGCTCTACGGAGGTGGCTTCCGGAGCCGCCTCGCCGCTAAACAGGTGCATATAGCGGCTTTCACGTTTGCCCGGCTCGCGCGGCAGACGAACCACAAAGGGCCCATCCTCCCGCGTCGCCAGCGCCTCTAAGGTCTTTTCGACTTCCGGCACGTCAGCAAACTCATGCATTCTTGCCGCCCGCATCCGCAGCTCGCCTGGGGTCTGCGCGCCGCGCAGCAGCAGCGTGGTGATGAGCGCCATCTCGCCGCTGCTGAGCTTGAGGTTACCAAACTCGGAGTTACAAAAGCGCTGCTCGTATTTTGTGACCCGGTTGCCGAAGCCGCTGACGTTGCGCAGGTAGTGGCGCTTGACCAGCGTGTCGAGGAGATCCTGCACCTCGGCGTCGCTGAGAGACATAACGGGTTCACGGTTGGTTTTCTGATTGCAGGCGCTGACCACTGCATTCAGAGAGAGGGGGTACTGCTCGGGCGTCGTCACCTGCTTCTCCAGCAGGCAGCCAATAATCCGCGCTTCGGCGGGGCTTAACAGAATTTTCATTTTCGTCTTTCCTTAGTTGCGGCCTGCGGTCCACTCCTGGGTGGTCAGCGCCGTCAGGACGTGATCGCGCCACTCGCCGTCGATCAGCAGATAGGCTTTGGCATAGCCCTCTTTTTCAAAACCCAGCCGCGCCAGCAGGCCGCCGCTGCGCTGATTATGCGGCATGTAGTTGGCCATAATGCGGTGAATATGCTGGGTGCGCTGCATATAGCGGATCGCGGCGGTCAGCGCCTCAAACATCAGCCCCTGCCCCTGCCACTTCTGCCCGATTGAGTAGCCCAGATAGCAGGCGTGAAACGAGCCGCGTACGACGTTAGAGAAGTTGGCGACGCCCATGATCTCTTTTTCATCGGGATCGAACAGCGCAAAATAGAAGGCGCTTCCCTGCTTGTGAAATTCGTTAATCATGCTGAGGCGCGCCTGCCAGCCGGACGGATAGCAGTGGCTCTCATCGCGGATGGGCTCCCAGGGCTTTAAAAACTGGCGGTTCTCTGCGTAATAGTCTGCTAAACGCCATGCATCGCGCTCATGCACTAAACGCACCACCAGCCGGTCCGTCGTCAAGCGCACTTTTGGAACGTTGTTACGATAGCCGAACATTCATCACCACTCCTGTCAAAACGTCTTGTTACCCCTGCGAATAACTATACCTGCGCCAGGCCACTATTACGATAAAGAGCATCAATCAAAGCGTTGCTTTGATAAAAAAATATCGTCGCCGCAGCGGTGGGAAAATGGTCAGCAACCACGCAAAATAGCAGGGTAACTATTTTGACATTCCCAGGAGGGGAGATGTCCCGCGTATCGCAGGCCAGGCGCCTGGGTAAATATTTCCTGCTCATCGATAATATGCTGGTTGTGCTGGGTTTTTTTGTTGTCTTCCCGCTTATTTCTATTCGTTTTGTGGATCAGCTCGGCTGGGCCGCCCTGATGGTGGGCATTGCCCTCGGCCTGCGCCAGCTTATTCAGCAGGGGCTGGGGATCTTCGGCGGTGCTATCGCCGACCGCTTTGGTGCTAAGCCGATGATCGTCACCGGCATGCTGCTGCGGGCCGCCGGGTTCGCCACTATGGCCGTGGCGCAGGAGCCGTGGCTGCTATGGAGCTCGTGCATCCTCTCCGGCCTCGGCGGCACGCTGTTCGATCCGCCGCGCTCGGCGCTGGTGGTCAAGCTGATCCGCCCGCACCTGCGCGGACGCTTCTTCTCGCTGCTGATGATGCAGGATAGCGCCGGGGCGGTGATCGGTGCCCTGCTCGGCAGCTGGCTGCTGCAGTACGATTTCCGCCTGGTGTGCGCCACCGGCGCGGTGATCTTTGTCCTCTGCGCCGCCTTCAACGCCTGGCTGCTGCCAGCGTGGCGGCTCTCGACGGTGAAAACCCCGGTGCGGGAGGGGCTTAGTCGGGTGATGAACGACAAACGCTTCGTGACCTACGTTCTCACCTTAACTGGCTACTACATGCTGGCCGTACAGGTGATGCTGATGCTGCCGATCATGGTGAACGACATCGCTGGCTCCCCCGCAGCGGTGAAGTGGATGTATGCCATTGAGGCAAGCCTGTCGCTGACCCTGCTCTACCCGCTCGCCCGCTGGAGCGAAAAACGCTTTCGCCTTGAGCAGCGTCTGATGGCTGGCCTGGTGTTTATGACCTTCAGCCTGCTGCCGATTGGCATGGTGAGCTCGCTACAACAGCTCTTTACATTAATTTGCACGTTCTATATCGGCTCGATTATTGCCGAACCGGCGCGGGAAACGCTGAGCGCTGAGCTGGCGGACGCCCGGGCGCGGGGCAGTTATATGGGCTTTAGCCGCCTGGGTCTCGCCTTCGGCGGATTCCTTGGCTACGCGGGGGGTGGCTGGCTGTTCGACGCCGGAAAAGCCTTCAGCCAGCCCGAGCTGCCGTGGATGATGCTGTCGGCGATTGGCCTGGTAACGCTCTTTGCGCTGTGGTGGCAGTTCATCCCCCGACATCCCCAGACAGGGGTGCTCGAACCGGAGGCCTGATTTGAAAGGCGCTTTTTTCTCTTCCATACTGATGGTTACGGACAACCATCACCTGGAGGGGAAACGTGAAGCTCTATATTTACGACCACTGCCCGTACTGCCTGAAAGCCCGCATGATCTTCGGCCTGAAAAATCTGCCGGTCGAACTTAACGTGTTGCTCAACGATGATGAAGCCACGCCCACCCGTATGATTGGCCAGAAGATGGCCCCGATCCTGCAAAAAGATGACAGCCGCTACATGGCCGAGAGCCTGGACATTGTGAAGTACGTTGACCAGCTCGACGGCGAGCCGCTGCTGACCGGCGCACGTAAGCCAGCCATTGAGGCATGGCTGCGCAAGGTCAACGAGTACACCAATCGCCTGCTAATCCCACGCTTTGCCAAAGCGCCGTTTGATGAGTTTGCGACGCCGGAAGCGCGCGCTTACTTCACCAAGAAAAAAGAGGCGGCTATCGGCGACTTTAGCGAGCATCTTGCCCATACGCCGGGGCTGGTGAAAAAAATCAGCGATGACCTGCGCGATCTGGATAAGCATATTGTCCAGCCTAACGCGGTTAACGGTGAACTCTCTGAGGATGATATCCACCTCTTCCCGCTGCTGCGTAACCTGACGATTGTGCCCGGTATTGTCTGGCCCACCCGCGTCGCCGACTATCGCGACAACATGGCCAAACAGACGCAAATTAACCTCCTCTCCTCTATCGCAATTTAACCTCTGGTTCGGCGGAAGCGCAGGTTTCCGCCACCGCTTTCAGCCTTTTCTGCTGTTACGCCTCCCGCTGGTACGCCAGGCTGCTTTATGTCACGATGGCATAAATGGATGGCTTTTGAGGGATCCCATGAAGAAGATTTTATTTGCCGCAGCCCTTGTCGCAGGCGGCCTGCTGGCAGGTTGCAACCAGCTCACCCAGTACACCGTCAGCGAGCAGGAGATCAACCAGGCGCTGCAAAAGCACAACAATTTCTCCCGCGATATTGGCCTGCCGGGCGTGGCGGATGCGCATATCGTGCTAAATAACCTGGTCAGCGCCATCGGGCGCGAAGATCCGGGCAAAGTTACGCTCTCCGGCGATGCCGGGCTGGATCTTAACTCTCTGTTCGGCAGCCAGCAGGCCACCGTCAAGCTGAAGCTCAAGGCGCTGCCGGTCTTCAATAAAGAGAAAGGGGCGATCTTTCTCCAGCAGATGGAGGTGGTAGACGCCTCGGTAATGCCGCAGAAGATGCAGCCGGTGGTGCAGACCCTGATCCCCTACCTGAACCAGGCCCTGCAAAACTACTTTAACCAGCAGCCTGCCTACGTCTTAAGCGAAGACAGCAGCAAAGGCGAAGCGCTGGCGAAAAAGTATGCCAAAGGGCTGGAGATTAAAGCGGGTGAGATTGTTATTCCCTTTGTTAACTGACGCGTAGGCGCAGCGTAATTTTTGCACCTCGGTCAGGAAAGAGGTGCAAACGAAAACGTTTACGCCTATGCTTAGTGCCCGGCATAAAACCAGCCATTACTGACTTCACTTTAGCCGGAGCACTACCATGACAGCACAACCCCAGGTTTTAAAAATTCGCCGCCCTGACGACTGGCACGTACATCTGCGCGACGGCGATATGTTGAAGACTGTGGTGCCCTACACCAGTGAAACCTATGGCCGCGCTATCGTGATGCCAAACCTGGCACCGCCGGTGACCACCGTCGAGGCCGCCATCGCCTACCGCCAACGTATTCTTGCCGCCGTCCCTGCCGGCCACGACTTTACCCCGCTGATGACCTGCTACCTTACCGACTCGCTGGATCCCAACGAGGTTGAGCGCGGCTTCCGCGAAGGGGTCTTTACCGCAGCCAAGCTCTATCCGGCCAACGCCACCACCAACTCCAGCCATGGGGTGACCAGCATTGACGCTATCATGCCGGTGCTGGAGCGGATGCAGACGCTGGGTATGCCGCTGCTGGTGCATGGCGAAGTGACCCACGCCGAGATCGACATCTTCGATCGCGAGGCGCGCTTTATTGAGACGGTGATGGAGCCGCTGCGCCAGCGCCTGCCCGCACTGAAGGTGGTGTTTGAGCACATCACCACGAAAGATGCAGCCGACTATGTACGCGAGGGCAATGAGCTGCTGGCGGCCACCATCACCCCGCAGCATCTGATGTTTAACCGTAACCATATGCTGGTGGGCGGCGTACGCCCGCACCTCTACTGTTTGCCTATCCTCAAGCGTAACGTTCACCAGCAGGCGCTGCGTGAGCTGGTCGCCAGCGGCTTCGAGCGTGCCTTCCTTGGCACCGACTCTGCCCCGCATGCGCGCCTGCGTAAAGAGGCCAGCTGCGGCTGTGCAGGCTGCTTCAACGCCCCGACGGCGCTGCCCAGCTATGCCACCATCTTTGAAGAGATGAACGCGCTAGCGCATTTTGAAGCCTTCTGTTCGCTTAACGGCCCGCGCTTCTACGGCCTGCCGGTCAACGAGAGTTACGTAGAGCTGATCCGCGAAGAGGAGCAGGTGCCGGAAAGCATCGCCCTCACTGACGATACGCTGATCCCGTTCCTGGCGGGCGAACGCGTTAACTGGCGGATCCGTCGCTAAAAAAGAGTTTGCTCCCTGTTGTAAGTTCTGCGTCTATACTGTATAAAAATACAGTACATTACTCAGGGGGCAATCATGCGTATCGAAGTGACTATCGCTAAAACAACACCCTTACCGCCGGGCGCGATTGACGCGCTGGCAAGCGAACTCTCCCGCCGTCTGCAGAGCGACTATCCCGACACTGAAGGCAAGGTGACCGTCCGCTATGCAGCCGCCAACAACCTCTCTGTTCTCGGCGGTGCCAAAGGTGATAAAGAACGCGTTAGCGAGATCCTCCAGCAAACCTGGGAGAGCGCGGACGACTGGTTTACGCAGGATTAATGGTTGTTTCCCTATTGTGCTTTTGCCGGGTCGCCCCGGCTTTTTTCATTTTTAGGCATTATTCTGATGGTGCCGCTTATCTCTGTAATAAGTAAGCCGTAATTAGGCCTTTTCTTGTTCAAAAAATTCTAAGAAAGTTCAGAAAAAATGCCCCCCATTTTTTTATTGGCGCAATCTGCTTAATTATTGATATACTTAAGTTGCTTCAATAAACACGCATTGAACCTCAAGAGTCGTTGTCTCTACACACGCATTTAGGGGGTTAAAATGGTAAAAAATAATGAAGTCATTCAAACCCATCCGCTCGTAGGGTGGGACATCAGCACCGTGGACAGCTACGATGCGCTGATGCTGCGCCTGCACTACCAGACCCCAAATCACGCCGACCGTGACGACACCGAGGTCGGACAGACTCTGTGGTTAACGACCGACGTTGCTCGTCAATTTATATCCATTCTAGAAGCCGGCATTGCCAAGATTGAATCTGGCGACTACCAGGAAAACGAGTACAAGCGGCATTAGTGAATGATCATTTTTCAACCACCAGGCACCCATAGGGTGCCTTATTTATTTCTGGCTTGTATAACGTCGGCGGGTTAATTACTCTCCTGAGCACGCGTTTTTGCCAGGAGAGCCTAATGAAATACGATCTAATTATTATCGGCAGCGGTTCAGTCGGCGCGGCGGCGGGCTATTATGCTACCCGCGCCGGGTTGAAGGTGCTGATGACCGATGCCCATATGCCGCCCCACCAGCAGGGTAGCCATCATGGCGATACGCGGCTGATCCGCCATGCCTACGGCGAGGGCGAAAAGTATGTCCCGCTGGTACTCAGAGCGCAGGCGCTGTGGGAAGAGCTGGCAGCAGAGAGCGGCGAAGAGGTGTTTATTCGCAGCGGCGTAGTTAACCTGGGGCCCGCCCACTCTGATTTTCTGCGCAACGTTGCGCAGAGCGCACAGCAGTTCAACCTTAACGTTGAGCAACTCGACGCTGCCGCACTGATGGCGCGCTGGCCTGAATTTCGCGTGCCGGACGACTATATTGCCCTGTTCGAAGCCGACTCTGGCGTGCTGAAGAGCGAGCTGGCGATAAAAACCTGGATCCGCCTCGCCCGGGAAGCGGGCTGTGCACAGCTGTTTAACTGCCCGGTGACGGCGATCCATCACCATGATGATGGCGTGACCATTGAGACGGCTGACGGCGAGTATCAGGGTACGAAGCTGCTGGTCAGTGCCGGAACCTGGGTTAAGCAGCTGCTACCCGCCCTGCCCATTCAGCCGGTACGCAAGGTGTTTGCCTGGTATCAGGCCGATGGCCGCTACAGCAGTAAAAACAACTTCCCTGCCTTTACCGGCGAGCTGGCCAACGGTGACCAGTACTATGGTTTTCCGGCAGAAGACGATGCGCTTAAGATTGGCAGGCACAACGGCGGGCAGTCTATCAGCAGCGAAGACGAGCGCCTGCCCTTTGGCCGCGTCGCCACTGACGGCTCAGAGTGCTTCCCGTTCCTTCGCCAGTGCCTGCCCGGCATCGGCGGCTGCCTGTACGGTGCCGCCTGCACCTATGATAATTCGCCGGATGAGGACTTTATCATCGATACGCTGCCGGAGAGCACCAACACGATGGTTATCACCGGCCTCAGCGGACACGGGTTTAAGTTTGCGTCGGTGCTGGGCGAGATTGTCGCTGACTTTGCCGCAGGTAAAACGCCAGCGTTTGACTTAACCCCCTTTTCACTGCGACGTTTCATGGCAGGATAAGCAAAAGGCCCCTCGCGGGCCTGTTCACGCTTAATTATCCCTGGAGATATAATGCGCCGGCTATTTACTTACCTCATAGAAAACGTCCGTGAACATTTGATGGCCTATATTGCCTTCTGGTTGCTGCTGGCCTTAATTGACTTTATTTATATACTCTATGCCGGATAGGTAATATTGACAAAAGTTGACATTACTTTAATAAAACCTAATTTTCGCGCAGTTTTTTTGAATGAAAGTAAGCAGGCTAATCAGCCTGCAAGCTCAGTAACAGGCTCATTTTTCCAATGTGAGACGAAATCATTGAAGGTCATAAGGTAAATTATGACGAAAAAACTGAACAAAATTAAATAGCCTCTCCTTTTGTTATTTTTAAGTTGCATTAATATTTTTTGCAGGCCATTTTAAGTTAACTTTATATTTGAGTATGGTTAACTCTATGCAACTGCGTAATTCTGCTCGCCGCTATGGTGCGGTCTCTATTGCGTTACACTGGCTGGTTGCCCTTGTGGTTTACGGCATGTTTGCCCTTGGTCTATGGATGGTGACGCTGAGCTATTATGATGGCTGGTATCATCAGGCCCCGGAGCTGCATAAAAGCATCGGCGTACTGCTGATGATGGGCCTGGTGGTTCGCCTGATCTGGCGTCATGTCTCTCCGCCGCCGAAAGCATTAGCCTCTTACTCCCGTCTGACTCATGTCGCCGCCATTGGCGCGCACATTACTCTCTACGCCCTGCTGTTCGCCATTGTGATCAGCGGCTATCTGATCTCTACCGCTGACGGTCAAGCCATTAGCGTATTTGGCTTGTTTGAGATCCCCGCTACCCTGACCGACGCCGGTGCGCAGGCCGATCTCGCGGGTACTTTACATCTGTGGCTGGCATGGAGCGTGGTCATTCTCTCCGTGCTGCACGCCCTGGCTGCCCTTAAACACCATTTTATTGATAAAGACGACACCCTCAAACGTATGTTGGGTAAATCGTCCCCTGACTCTGGAGCATAAGATGAAGAAAAACCTGCTGGCATTAACCTTCGGTGCGCTGCTGTTCACCACCGGCTCTGCCGTGGCCGCTGATTACAAAATCGATAAAGAGGGCCAGCACGCCTTCGTTAACTTCCGTATCCAGCACCTTGGCTACAGCTGGCTATACGGTACCTTTAAGGACTTCAACGGGACATTTACCTTTGACGAACAGAACCCTGCTGCGGATAAGGTCAACGTCACTATCAATACCAATAGCGTCGATACCAACCACGCCGAGCGTGATAAACACCTGCGCAGCGCGGACTTCCTCAACGTAGCGAAATTCCCGCAGGCGACCTTCGCCTCTACCGGGGTTAAGAAAGATGGCGACGAGCTGGATATCACCGGCAACCTGACCCTTAACGGCGTGACCAAGCCGGTGACCCTGGAAGCGAAGCTGATTGGACAGGGGGACGATCCGTGGGGCGGCGTACGCGCGGGCTTTGAAGCCGAAGGCAAAATCAAGCTGAAGGACTTCAACATTAATACCGATCTGGGTCCGGCATCGCAGGAAGTGGATCTGATTATCTCCGTCGAAGGCGTGCGCCAGAAATAGCGCCGCCTCGCAGAGCCCCTGCCGGGATGGTGCCCGGCAGGGTTGCAACGCTTACTCGGGGTCCGGAATGCCTAATTTGGTATTCAGGCGACCGCGGGATTTATTGAAGATCTTATTCCCGTTCTCACGCCCCGCCCGGCGGCGGCGCTGCTCCTCTTCCGGCAGCTCACGCTCCGTCTGGCACAGCTCGCTACAGCAGCCTTTAAACTTCTCCGCGCATGACGGGCACTGAATGAACAGCAGGTGGCAACCGTCGTTCAGGCAGTTGGTATGGCTGTCGCACGGCGTCC
Source organism: Pseudescherichia vulneris NBRC 102420 (assembly GCF_000759795.1). GTDB lineage: Bacteria > Pseudomonadota > Gammaproteobacteria > Enterobacterales > Enterobacteriaceae > Pseudescherichia > Pseudescherichia vulneris. The sequence goes on along the minus strand of NZ_BBMZ01000015.1, from coordinate 20,839 downwards.
CGCACTGGTGGCAGTGGGCAATCACATCTTCAGAGATGCGCTCTCCCATCCGCTCGTCAAAAACAAAATTTTTACCGATAAAGCGTACCGGCAGGCCCTGCTCCCGCGCCCGGCGCGCGTACTCAATAATCCCGCCTTCGATATGCCAGACCTTATTGAAGCCGTTGTGCTTCATCCACGCGCTGGCCTTCTCGCAGCGAATGCCGCCGGTGCAGTACATAACGATCTTTTTATCTTTATGCTCCTGCATCATGTCGACCGCCTTCGGCAGCTGCTCGCGGAAGGTGTCCGCCGGGATCTCCAGCGCCCGCTCGAAGTGGCCCACTTCATACTCGTAGTGGTTACGCATATCGATAAAGATCGCATCGGGATCGTCCAGCATGGCGTTGACCTCAGCGGCCTTCAGGTAATCACCGACGTCGCTGGCGTCAAAGGTCGGATCGTCGATACCGTCGGCCACGATGCGATCACGTACCTTCATGCGCAATACCCAGAATGATTTACCGTCATCATCCAGAGCTACGTTCAGACGCAGGCCGTCCAGTGCCGGATCGAAGGCGTAAAGGCAGGCACGCAGAGCCTCAAACTGGCTCTCCGGAACGCTTATTTGCGCATTAATCCCTTCATGGGCCAGATAGATGCGACCAAAAACGTTCAGAGCGGTCAATGCCTTGTATAATGCATCGCGAGTGGTCTGAGGATCGATAATGGTAAAGTATTGATAGAATGAGACAGTGATGCGCGGCTCGGTTTCGGCAAGCATACGCGCCTTCAGCTCCTCATTCGAAATGCGGTTGTGTAACACTGGCATGGTGTACGTTTCCTGCGTTCGGTGAATGATGAATGAAAATCGGGCAGCATCATAAAGCAATTACTGTTAATTTACATCCCTGGCGTTTACGTTACATTTGCACACCAGAATGATTAAAAAGGAGAACCGGCGTTGGATAACAGGAAAGACCAAACGCATTTACCCCAATTTTCAGCAGCGTTGCTGCACCCTCGCTACTGGCTGACGTGGTTCGGCATAGGGATTTTATGGCTTATCGTCCAGCTTCCCTACCCGCTCCTCTACCGCCTGGGCTCGGGTCTTGGCCGTCTGGCCATGCGTTTTATGAAGCGCCGGGCGCACGTTGCTATGCGCAACCTTGAGCTGTGCTTTCCTGAGATGAGCGCCAATGAGCGTCATGCCCTGGCGGTAAAGAACTTTGAATCCACCGGCATGGGCCTGCTGGAGACCGGCATGGCCTGGTTCTGGTCAGATAAGCGTCTTGCCCGCTGGATGGAGGTCATCAATTTTGAACCTGTGTACGAGCTACAGCGGCAAAAGCGCGGTATTTTGCTGATCGGCGTGCACTTTTTAACCCTTGAGCTGGGCGCACGCATGTTCGGGATGCAGACGCCGGGCATTGGCGTTTATCGTCCCAACGACAATCCGGTGATCGACTGGCTGCAAACATGGGGACGCCTGCGCTCCAATAAAAGCATGCTCGACCGCAAGGATCTGAAAGGCATGGTGAAGGCGCTGAAGAACGGTGAAGTCGTCTGGTACGCGCCGGACCATGACTACGGCCCGCGTGCCAGCGTCTTTGTGCCGCTGTTCGGCGTCGACCAGGCTGCAACCACCTCGGGGACCTGGATGCTCTCGCGTCTCTCTGGCGCAGCGCTGGTTCCCTTTGTTCCACGCCGCAAAGCCGACGGCAAAGGCTACGAGCTGGTGATGCTGGATCCCGAGCTGTCCCCGCCGCTGGACGATGCTGAAACCACCGCGGCCTGGATGAATAAGGTTGTCGAGAAGTGCATTCTGATGGCCCCGGAACAGTACATGTGGCTGCACCGCCGCTTTAAAACCCGCCCCGAGGGCGTGCCGTCCCGCTACTGAGTATTGCGTCCCGTAACGCCGGATGGCGGCATAACGCCCTGTCCGGCCTGCCCACCCTCTCGCCCGCCCGTGAATTATTTTCCGCAATCATTCTTGTAAAATCTCAGATTCAACTATTCTTTCCCTGAACAACATGTCAATTTCACAGGGAGAAACCAATGACCATGTACGCCACGCTGGAAGAAGCCATTGATGCTGCTCGTGAAGAGTTTTTGGCCAACAGTCCGGAACTGGACGAAGAGAGCGCCAATATTCAGCAGTTTAATATGCAGAAGTATGTGCTACAGGATGGCGAGATCATGTGGCAGGTGGAATTTTTTGCCGATGAGGGCGAAGACGGGGAGTGTCTGCCATTGTTGACCGGTGAAGCCGCGCAGAGCGTTTTCGACGGTGACTTCGATGAGATCGAGCTGCGTCAGGAGTGGCTGGAGGAGAATACCCTCCATGAGTGGGATGAGGGTGAATACCAGCTCCAACCGCCGCTGGATACCGAAGAGGGTCGCACCGCAGCGGACGAGTGGGACGAGCGTTAATTACTCGTAGGGACCGTGATGCGCATCAATAGGCAGCAGAAGCGTGTCAAAGACCAGCGAGAAAGGCAGATCCAGCACGGTGAGATAGCGCCACTTTGAGTCGCGCACGTCCCACTGGACGCCGGGGTAGTACTGGTTTCCATGTCCCTGCCCCGGAAGAGTACGACTGATAATGCTGCCGCACCCGCTAAGCAGCATCGCCATGATCGCCAGAGTGATTATCCGCATAATTCATCCCATATAAAAATACCGGCTACTGGGCCGGTATTGTTTTTGCCGGGTGGCGCTACGCTTACCCGGCCTACTTACTCTGTAGGTCCGTGCAAGCGCAGCGCCGCCGGGCGTTGCAAACTTATTTCGTTTTCAACGCCTCGTATTCGCTAATCCATGAGGAGTAGCGTTCCGGCGAAGACCAGACCCGATAGTGCATACGTGACATTGTCACCGGATCGCTCAGCAACACCAGACGGCGATCGCGGGTGAGCTTGTCCGGCGTCTCGTTCAGCGCCTGCTCAACGTGACGATCGCGGGCAATCTCCAGCACCTGGCTTGCCCGGTGACGGGCGGTTGCCATGGCGGTAGCCAGCGCATTATACGACGGGTTGAATACCGCGTGCATAAAGCCATTTTCCAACGAACGCGCACGGTTCAGCGTCAGGTATCTATCGGTATCTACCAGCACCTGCGGCGGGGAATACTCTTCCGGGATCAGGAACAGCTTCCAGCGCTTGGTACGCAGGCCTACCGTCGCCCGGCTCGAAATCACCGAGACAAACGGAGAGAGGATCAGCGAGACAACGATCGGTGCCAGCCAGAACAGGAAGCGCAGATCCAGCCACGCCATGCCGATTGCCCATACCAGGCCAAGCAGCATCTGCGAGCCGTGACGCATAAACGCCTCGCCCCACGGGGTAGAGTCATCGTCACGCTGGGGTGAGTTCCAGACCACTTCCCAGCCGAGGAACGCGCTGACCACGAACACGGTGTGGAACAGCATACGCACCGGAGCCAGCAGCACGGAGAACAGCACCTCCAGCAGCAGCGACGCCGTCACGCGCAGGAATCCACCGTACTCTTTCGTGCCCTTGCACCAGATAAGGATGATGCTCAGCAGCTTCGGCAGGAACAGCAGCACCATGGTCGAAGCAAAGAGCGCGATCGCCAGCTCCGGACGCCACTGCGGCCAGACCGGGAACAGCTGTCGCGGCTGCAGGAAGTACTGCGGCTCGGTCAGGGCGTGAACCACCTGCAGCGCCGTCGAGAGCGCGAGGAACATAAACCACAGCGGCGCAGAGAGGTAGGACATCACCCCGGTCAGGAATACCGCGCGGTGTACCGGGTGCATCCCTTTTACCAGGAACAGGCGGAAGTTCATCAGGTTACCGTGGCACCAGCGGCGGTCACGTTTCAGCTCATCCAGCAGGTTCGGCGGCAGCTCCTCATAGGAGCCAGGCAGATCGTAGGCGATCCACACCCCCCAACCGGCGCGACGCATCAGAGCTGCCTCAACGAAGTCGTGAGAGAGGATAGAGCCAGCAAACGAGCCCTCGCCCGGCAGCGGCGCCAGCGCACAGTGCTCAATAAACGGCTGCACGCGGATGATGGCGTTATGGCCCCAGTAGTGCGACTCCCCAAGCTGCCAGAAGTGCAGACCGGCAGTAAACAGCGGCCCATAAACGCGGGTAGCAAACTGCTGGCAACGCGCGTAAAGGGTATCCATGCCGGACGCACGCGGCGACGACTGAATAATACCGGCGTTCGGGTTAGCTTCCATCAGACGCACCAGACCGCACAGGCAGTCACCGGTCATCACGGAGTCTGCATCCAACACCACCATGTAGCTGTACTGGCTGCCCCAGCGGCGGCAGAAGTCATCGATATTACCGCTTTTACGCTTCACGCGACGGCGGCGGCGGCGATAGAAGATCTGCCCTTCGCCCTGCACCTCGGCAATCAGCTCCATCCACGCCTTTTGCTCTGCTACGCAGATATCGGGGTTGTAGCTGTCGCTGAGTATATAGACGTCGAAGTGCTCGGCGTTACCCGTTGCCTTTACCGACTCCCAGGTTGCACGCAGACCGGCGAAGACGCGATCGACGTCCTCGTTACAGATCGGCATGATCAACGCGGTACGGTGCTGCGGGTTGAGCGCCTCATCCCCTACCGTAGAGGCTGAAATGCTGTATTTGTCGCGACCGATCAGCAGCTGAAGGAAGCCCATCAGCGCCGTCCAGAAGCCGGCCGACACCCAGCAGAAGAGCACCGCAAAGAGGATCAGGATCCCGGTTTGCAGCACATAGGGTAGAAGCTGCATAAAGGAGACAAGCAGATCCTGGCCCATCATATCTTCCGGGGCGATCAGCGCCCAGCCCTGATACGGGAGAATAGTTTTCATATACCACGTGGCCACCACCGTCTGGGCGATAGTCAGCAGCAGCAGAATGTAACGGCGGATAGAACCCACCGCACGCCATTTCTGCTCGTTGGCCTGCTGCTCTTTCGTCAGACGGGACAGGTAGCGCGGCGGCACGTCGCGACCGCGTAGACGATCCCAGAAGCGGCCGATCGGGTTGGTACGCCACGGATCGGGGAACATTGAGGAACGCTTCGCCTCAGGCATTGCCTTCAGCTGAGTACGCCCTTCATCGTCCTTGATCAGCTGGCCTTCCGCCAGCGAATCCGGCCATTGGTGTTCAAGACGCGCCTGCACTGAACCCAGCGGAGTGTCATCGTCCCGCTCATAGCGACGATGCTCAGCATCCAGCGCTTCGTGCACGGCGCGCAGATCCGTTGTCGGCAGCGCCGCTTTCCCCTCAGCGGAAAGCGACAGCGCGTCGATATACTCAGTTGTCTTATTCATTGGCAGGTAGCTGATAGCTCCAGGTTTCACTCAGCGGCTGCTCGGCATTTACCAGCGCAGCACGCATATCGGTCGTCTTTTTCTGGTCTTTAACCTTAACGCGCAAGGTTAAACGCCATCCCTGAGTGACCGGGTTATAGCGCACAACGTTTTCAACGATTTCACCGTTATCACCGATGCTGACCTGGGCAGTAACCGGGGTATCCTGCGCCAGTTTTTTCATCTCTTCCCCGGTGAAGTCGACGACAAACGCCAGAGTACCGTCCGGCTGGCGGATCAGGTTGGACTGTTTGACATCGCCAGTAGAGCGGCGCGTCTGCGTAACCCAGGCGTTATCCGGGGCGTGCAGTTTGTCTTCATCGCGGCTAAAGGTGATGGTGTACTTGAAGTTCATCTCTTTACCGGCTTCCGGCAGCTGATCCGGCGTCCAATAGGCCACGATGTTGTCGTTGGTCTCATCGTTGGTCGGGATCTCTACCAGCTCGATTTTACCTTTGCCCCACTCGCCTTTCGGTGTGACCCAGGCGCTTGGACGCTGATCGTAGCGATCGTCGATATCTTCGAAGCGGCTAAACTCGCGGCCACGCTGCAGCAGGCCAAAGCCCTGCGGGTTTTCCATGGCATAGCTGCTTACGGCCAGGTGTTTCGGGTTGTTCAGCGGACGCCAGATCCACTCGCCGTTGCCGGCATGCATTGAGAGGCCGTTGGAGTCATGCAGCTCCGGGCGATAGTTCGTCGCCGGTGACGGCTGGTTTGGCCCAAACAGGAACATACTGGTCAGCGGGGCGACGCCCAGCTTGCCGACTTTATCGCGCAGGTAGACTTTTGACTGCACGTCCACCACGGTGTCACGGCCTGGGATCACCACAAACCGGTAAGCGCCGGTTGCACGCGGAGAATCCAGCAACGCATAGATGGTCAGACGCTTGTCGGTGGGCTTCGGACGCTCGACCCAGAACTCGCGGAAGTGTGGAAACTCTTCGCCGGACGGCAGCGCGGTATCAATGGCGAGACCACGGGCGGAGAGGCCATAGACCTGACCGGCTCCGATTACGCGGAAGTAGCTCGCCCCCAGCATGCTGACAATTTCATCGTTCTTGTCTTTGCTGTTGATGGGATAGAGAACCTTAAAGCCGGCGAAGCCTAAATCTTTGACCGTATCCTTGTCATGCTGGACGTTGCCAAAATTGAAATAGTCCGGATTGTACTTGATCTTATGCACGGCCGACGCCGTCACTTCATTGACGGTTACGGGCAGGTCGAAGTACATACCCTGGTGATAGAACTCAAGCTTGAATGGGGTTTTAACGTTGTTCCAATACGCTTTGTCGTGATTGAATTGAATCTGCTGATAGTCCGCGTATTTCATGTCGCGGAAGACAGAGGGCAGGTTGCTTTTCGGGGCTTCATAGCCTTTTGCGGCTAATGACTGCGCCTGTTTTGCTACGTCATCGATGTTAAAGGCCCAACCCGATGAAGAGTACAGGGATAACAGCACCGCTGCGCCTAACCAACGCATTTTCATCACTTGTAGATTATGTTTCATAGTAACTAAGCACTTCCCCCTTTGTGTGCTTAAATCGATCCGATCTATTTTAATGGTATTTCAGGCAATCCGACAACTTAATCCCCGCTTTGTTCAGCCGCTGGCTCAGTGGATAAGCAAATAAAAGCAACACCTTGCCAATTGCGTGTTTATCCTGGAGACAGGCTGCGACGCTTAGTGTAGGGTTGCCAACGAATGTAATCATAACTGGTCTTAGGGATAAGACGATAAGTCTGATATTGCACGGAGTGATATGAGTAAACTACCCGCACAGCGCGAATACTTTCTTGACTCCATTCGCGCGTGGCTGATGCTGTTAGGCATCCCCTTTCATATCTCATTAATCTACTCAAGCCACGTCTGGCACGTGAACAGCGCTGCGCCTTCGTGGTGGCTGACCCTGTTCAACGACTTTATCCACGCCTTTCGGATGCAGGTCTTCTTTGTTATCTCGGGCTACTTCTCGTATATGCTCTATCTGCGCTATCCCATGAAGCGCTGGTGGAAAGTGCGCGTCGAGCGCGTGGGCATCCCGATGCTGACCGCTATCCCGCTGTTAACACTGCCGCAGTTTCTGATGCTGCAGCACGTCAAGGGCAAGGCCGACAGCTGGCACACCCTCTCTATTTACGACAAGTATAATACCTTAGTCTGGGATCTGGTTTCTCACCTCTGGTTTTTACTGGTGCTGGTCGTGCTCACTACGCTTGGGCTGGTGCTGTTTCGCAAACTTAAGCAGGCCGTCGCGGCTAACCCGGAGGCGCTGCTCAGCCAGCTTAGCCTACCCAAGCTGACGCTGATATTTCTGCTGCTTGGCGTGCTGTATGCCGCGTTCCGCCGTACGCTGCTGGTGCTCTATCCGCCTATTCTTAGCGATGGCCTGTTTAACTTTGCCGTTATGCAGACCCTGTTCTACCTGCCGTTTTTTGTGCTGGGGGCGCTAACCTTTATTACGCCTCGGCTTAAGGCGCTCTTTACTACGCCGTCGTGGGGCTGCACCCTGGGCGCGGCGCTGGCTTTCGTGGCCTATCTGCTTAACCAGCGTTACGGCAGCGGTGACGGGTGGATGTATGAGACGGAGAGTGTCATCACCATGGTGATGGGGCTGTGGATGGTCAATGTAGTCTTCTCGCTGGGGCATCGGCTGCTCAACTTCCAATCGGCTCGCGTAACCTACTTCGTGAATGCGTCGCTGTTTATCTATCTGGTGCACCATCCGCTGACGCTGCTCTTTGGCGCATGGATCACGCCGCATATTCACTCAAATACGCTGGGCTTTATCTGCGGACTGATCTTTGTGGTGGGCTGTGCGATTGCTCTCTATGAAGTGCATTTGCGTATTCCGCTGCTGCGTTTTCTCTTCTCCGGCAAGCCCGAGGCGAACAAAGCGCAGCCAAAAGAGGTGCGAAACTAGCCTTAAAGAAGCCACTCTACTGGCAGCCGGGAGGCTAATCGCACCAGCATCCGCTGCCAGAAGCGCGTTTTTGGCTCCTTCTTTAATACCTGCTCTTGACCGTCATGGGTGTCGATCCAATTAATTCGCCCCCAGCGGTCAAGACGCAGTTCCCATGCCGCATCGCGCTGGCTCTGCTGAAAACGTTTATGGATCACCTTCGCCAGCGGCTCGCTCTCAATCACGAAACCCATCTCGGTGTTGAGCATGGCCGAGCGGGGATCGAAGTTAAACGAGCCGATAAACACCTTCCCGCCATCAATGCTAAAGGTTTTAGCGTGCAGACTGGAACCCGAGTTACCCGTCAGGCCGCGATCGTGTATATGGCGGCCACCTTCCCGGGTGGGTTTTAGCTCATATAAGGCTACGCCGTGGCGCAGCAGCTTTTTACGCCAGCGTGCATAGCCCGCGTGCACCACTGCCACATCGTTCGCCGCCAGCGAGTTGGTCAGGATGGCAATTTTCACCCCTTTACGCACCATCTGCAGCAGCTGTGCTACCCCGGCGCGGGTCGGGACGAAATAGGCGGAAATGATATCGATCTGCTCCTCCGGCATCCCCATCACTTTTACCAGACGCTGCGGCAGCAGGGTATGCTCCCGAGCCCTGCCCTGCCCCTTGCGTGGATCGTCGCTTAGCAAGCGAGTTTTGGCCCACAGCATAGGCAGCGTTCCCGCCTCTAGCCGGGTAGAAAACTGGGTGGTTTCAAGCTTGGAGAGGTAGCGCCGCGCCGTCTCATCGTTATACCAGGACTCTGGCACCTGAATCTTGCCGTCGATATCGTCATCTTTAATATCGAGCACTTTCTCAAGGGTGGAAACCGACTGGCAGTTCCAGTAGCGTTCAAAGTCAGCCACAACGTCGCTTACCACCGGGCCTATCGCCAGCACGTCAAGATCGGAGAAGAGCGGCTGCTCCCCCGCGCCAAAGTAGGCGTCGCCGATGTTTCTGCCGCCCACGATAGTGACTTCACCATCGGCGGTGAAGCTTTTATTGTGCATGCGCCGGTTAAGGCGAGCAAAATCGGTTAGGTAGCCCAGCGATCTGAAGAGGCGAAACGAGAAGGGATTAAACAAACGAACATCGATATTGGCATGGGCATTAAGCTTGCGCAGAATATCGTCCAGTCCTTGGGTATTGTTATCGTCCAGCAGCAAACGAATTGTCACGCCCCGCCGGGCTGCCTTAAGCAGCTGCGACAGCAGCAGCCGCCCGGACATATCGTCTTCCCATATATAGTACTGAATGTCCAGGGTACGCTCGGCCATCTCAATCAGCCGGTAGCGAGCGGCAAAGGCATCAAGACTGTCATCCAGCGCCAGGATGCCGCACGCGTCGGGATGAGCCGCACGGGCGGGGGCGATAGCGCGCCCCAGCCGCGTACTAGGCGTCTGGTTCGTCACCCTGCTGGGTGAGGAGTCGTTGATAAAGTCGGGTATTTTCATCGTCATAACAGACAAAGTATACCTGACCAATCGACGGATGCCGGGTTAGATAATCCGAAACCGTAGCGACAGCGATTTCTGCCGCCGCAGGTTTAGGAAAACCGTATATGCCGGTGCTGATAGCGGGGAACGCTACCGAGTGATAGCCGTTGGCTTCAGCCAGCTTCAGGCTATTACGGTAGGCATCCTCCAGCAGCCGCTGCTCATGCTCTTCGCCGCCGCGCCAGATGGGCCCCACGGTGTGGATCACCGCCTTTGCCGGTAGCGCCCCGGCAAGGGTGATCACCGCATGGCCTGGCGGACACTCGCCCTGCTGCTCCCGCACGGCTTTACAGGCGGCGAGCAGCGCCGGCCCGGCGGCACGGTGGATAGCGCCATCGACGCCGCCCCCGCCCATTAAGGAGGGGTTAGCCGCATTAACAATGACATCTACCTGTAATGTAGTGATGTCACCCTGAATAACCTCCATACGCGATTGCATATTTGCCTCTCTTATCTCATCGCTTTCAACTAAGTGTATAGCAGGGTGTGGCAGGCGGGAGAAATTACACGGCGCTCGGTCAGTCTATATAATGATACAGCAGATTGATTTTACACCGGATCTGGCTGCGTTATTACTCAGCGGGCCACTGCTGTACGAGGTGCAGGGTATCGCCATCGGTCACGGTAACCACGACTTTAACCGTGTCTTTGGGCGAGATATTCATGCTCAGGCGGGCAAGTTTTGTCGGCTGGTTAGCTTGCAGCGTTAGGGTTTTTCGCTGCTGGGTATTGCTCTGCCCGCTCACGCCCGCATGGACGGTGAGGATCTGGATCTGGCATACACAGGGCTGGGTGACAACGACCTGGGGAGTAATGGTATAGATATCTTGCTGCCGCTCGGTCAGGAAAGTGATTTGGCTGGCCATGGCGGCAACGAAGAGCAAGGAATGCATAGCGACCTCCTGATAAAAAAACAGGGCCGAAGCCCTGTTTTTTCGCACCAGACAGAATTAGTACTGGTTAGCCGTTGCGTTGTTGCCGTAGCCAACCTGACGTACTTCTACGTAAGACTGAGACGCGGTCTGGTTAACCAGCGCGCCGTTAGCGGTACCGTATTGACGTACGTCGATATCAGAGTGGCGGCTGTTCCACTGGTCGATAGTGGCATTGTTACGAGAACCGTTCTGAGACAGGCTGATAGAGCTGTCATCAGAACCCTGGCCTACGTCTGCGGCGTTACGTGAGCCATGCTGAGTCACGGTCAGATCGGAGTCACGAGCATCGGTCTGCAGAGCCAGAGCGGAGTTGTTGCTACCGTACTGGAAAATGCTTAATTCAGAGTTCGGGCCGCCGTAGCTGCCGCCACCATATTGACCAACGGAACCTGCGAAAGCGCTGCCGGAAATAACGATCGCTGCCAATGCTGCCACTTTAATGAATTTCATGGTTAACTCCCATCGGATTGATATATTAGTTTCACAACGGATTTAGCGTTGAATAACGCGAATAGCCATTTGTGATTGCCTCTGCACTACAACTGCCGTTTTTTGCGTACCATACTGCGTAATATTCGCTTTGTTACCTGAACCTTTCTGGATAATCATCGCGGTATTACCGTATGCACCTTGCGTTATACTCGCGTCATTAGCACTGCCTGACTGATCGATATACGCAAAGTTATAGGCTCCTGCCTGATCAATTTTTGCCCGGTTACTCGCCCCTTCCTGGGAGATAACAGCGTGCATTTTAGATCCGTCCTGACGTAGCTGGGCGCTATTATTGGTACCATCCTGGCCAATTATCGCAGCCTGATTGTAAGACGTTTTGCTCAATTCATTTACCGCAAAATTATATTCTGACACGGCCAGATCATAACTTGACGCGGCGGCTATCCCAGGCGCACCCAGCATTGTTAACACCATAATCAACGTTCTGTTTTTCATGTTGTCACCTGGACCTGGAGTATTTTCACTATGAATAATGTGCTCCGCTGTTATTAACGTATTTTTACATCCGTTAACGCTGCGTTACGGAAAAGAGTATGTAACGGTAAATATTAATAATATCTCACCCGCCAGTGGTATTTTTATCTCTATGTTCACCTTAAAGTACTAACGGTCTAAAAAAAGGAGGGATAATGTATTAAATAAATTCTCGCACCTTCGTTTGGTACAGGTTTGAGCGTTATAGCAACCGGAAATGAGTTATGCCTTGCTAGCACCCCCTGAGGGATAGGCGTAAAAAATTTGTGGCTTTGCGATCATCAAAGCAAATTTTTCTTTCCCTTCCCTGATTTTGATAACACTGACGCATAAAAACATGACGCATAAAAAAATCAAAATCGCACAAAAGAAGATATATTTATAATAAAATCATGAAGTTAAAATAATTTGTATGATTTTTAAATGTGATGCAAAAGTATTAGTTTGTACAACTTTTCCGTGAAAATTAAACATCAAAAAAAGCACAAAATAACATTTTAAAATTTATTTTTACATTTTGTTACATGTTTAACACTTGATTTAAGATTGGTAATAGCTAGATTGAAATCAGCAGTATGTTTGAGTTTTTGTTAAATTTTGCCCATAGGGCTCACTCTTATTGATTACACACAGCAGTGCCACATCTGTCAGTACTTCTGGATACCCAGTTATACCTGGGGAAAAAGACAGGTGTACCAACAAGCGGGGTTTATTATGTTTAATGAAGTCCAGAGTTTTCAAAGTCAGTCTATTCTGTTGATTACTAAACCTTCCTTACAGGCTGCCGCTCTACTGCAGCATCTGAAGCAGTCCCTCTCTCTTTCGGGGAAAGTGCATAATATTCAACGTTCTCTGGATGATATATCGCCCGGAAGCGTGATCCTGTTTGACATGATGGAGGCAGACAAAAAACTGATCCATTACTGGCAGGATAATTTAGGCAGGAAAAACAATGCCGTTAAGCTGCTGTTACTGAATACGCCTGACGAATACCCGTTCCGTGACATCGAAAGCTGGCCGCACATCAACGGCGTTTTCTATGTAACAGAAGATCAGTCCCGGGTGGTCGATGGCCTTCTTAGCGTGCAGCGCGGCGAGTGCTACTTCTCCCAAAAGCTCGCTAGCTACCTCATTACCCACTCCGGTAACTACCGTTACAACAGCTCCGAAGCCGCGCTGCTCACGCACCGGGAGAAGGAGATCCTCAATAAGCTGCGCATTGGCGCATCGAACAATGAGATCGCCCGCTCGCTGTTTATTAGCGAAAACACGGTAAAAACCCATCTTTACAATCTTTTCAAGAAGATATCCGTAAAAAATCGTACGCAGGCCGTCTCATGGGCTAACGATAACCTCAGGCGATAACACCATGAAACGGTTCGTTGCATGGTTTGCAGCCGCAGGTCTTCTGCTGGCTGCCGGGAACCTGCGTGCTGTCGAGGTGGAAGTTCCCGGATTACTGACCGATCGTACGGTCTCGTCTGTTGGACACGATTTTTATCGTGCTTTTAGTGATAAATGGGAAAGCAGTTATACAGGGAACCTGAGTATCAATGAACGTCCCAGCGCGCGGTGGGGAAGCTGGATCACGATTACGGTCAATCAGGACGTCGTGTTTCAAACGTTTTTATTTCCCACTAAACGCGACTTTGACAGCAACGTTAATGCCGCGGTAGCGCAAACCCAGGAAGCACTGGATCGCCGGCAGATCGATCAAGCTCTGCTGAGTACTGGCGATCTGGCGCGAGATGAATTCTAAAACACGATAAATTTCTTTCGGAGGCTCACATGCGTATCGCCTGTGCCGTAGTCACGCTTTTGCTTGTCTCGCCGTCACTATTTGCTGCAAATATGACATTTCAGTTTCGTAACCCTAATTTTGGTGGCAACCCCAATAACGGCGCTTTTTTATTAAATAGCGCCCAGGCACAAAACTCCTATAAAGACCCGGACTATGGCTCTAATTATGGAATAGAGACACCGTCGGCGTTGGATAACTTTACCCAAGCCATTCAATCACAGGTGCTGGGAGGACTACTGACCAATATCAATACTGGCAAGCCGGGAAGAATGATCACCAGTGATTTTATTGTTGATATCGCTAATAACGACGGGCAGCTTCAGCTCAACGTAACAGATCGAAAAACCGGAAAAACATCCACTATAGAGGTGTCGGGTTTACAGAATGGTTCAACCGACTTTTAAAGCACAGCTACCGTTTCTACAGGAATAATAATTATGCAGCGCTTACTCACCATACTGGCTGTCTGTTTACTCAGCGGATGCTTAACGGCTCCACCGAAAGAAGCAGCGAAACCAACATTAATGCCTCGGGCTCAGAGTTATCAAGATTTAACCCATCTGCCGATGCCAACCGGTAAGATATTTGTCTCTGTTTATAATATTCAGGATGAAACCGGACAGTTTAAAGCCTATCCGGCGAGTAACTTCTCTACCGCCGTCCCGCAGAGCGCCACCTCTATGCTGGTCACGGCGCTGAAGGATTCGCGCTGGTTTATTCCGCTTGAGCGTCAGGGGCTACAGAACCTGCTTAACGAGCGGAAGATCATCCGGGCTGCACAGGAGAACGGCACGGTGGCGGTCAATAACCGTTTCCCGCTCCAGTCTTTGACTGCGGCTAACGTGATGGTCGAAGGCTCGATTATCGGCTACGAGAGCAACGTGAAGTCCGGTGGAGTGGGTGCGCGTTACTTTGGCATTGGAGCCGACACCCAGTACCAGCTTGACCAGGTCGCGGTTAACCTGCGCGTGGTCAACGTGAGCACCGGGGAGATCCTGTCGTCAGTCAACACCAGCAAGACCATCCTCTCCTATGAGGTGCAGGCCGGGGTGTTCCGCTTTATTGACTACCAGCGTCTGTTGGAGGGTGAAGTCGGCTTTACCGCGAATGAACCCGTTATGCTGTGCCTGATGTCAGCGATTGAAACCGGCGTGATCTACCTGATCAACGATGGCATCGATCGTGGGCTGTGGGATCTGCAAAACAAGGCCGAGAGCGAAGATCCGGTTCTGGTGAAATACCGCCATATGGCAACGCCGCCAGAGTCATAATCGCGGCTAAGCAAGACCGAAGCGTGGCGGATCACTCCGCCGCGCTTTTTTTTGCGCTGGAATTTGCCGCTCTGTCGCGCCATGCCGCCAGCCACAGGCCGCTATTTTTCATGGCGTAGCCAAACAGGAGCCCAACGGCCAGCGAGGGAACCACCGTTCGCCAGTCGCCCTGGGCGGCAAAGGTGGCGCAGGCGCCGATAAAAGTACCGGGAACAAAGGAGAGCAGCAGGTTTTTCGCCTGGATGCACATCAGGAAGGCCACAACGCCGGTAAGCAGGTAGCTGACAATGCTGAGATGCGGGCTTAACGCACTGCCGTAAATAATCACCTGCGCCCAGGCGACGCCGCTCATGACGGTAAAGGCCGAGATCAGCAGGCCTTTTACCCCACCCTGCGGGCAGGCGAAATAGGCTGTACAGCCAAGAAAGCCGGCCCAGCTCAACAGGCCCAGTGAGACGGCAACCCAACCCCAGAGAGCGGAGAGAATGCCCGTCGTTAATGCAATTGAGAAGAGTATGTTCATGGCGCGCATCTTAGCAGAAGCGCACCATTGAAATGAGATCGCCCGCACGTTATTTGCAAGCGATCGACACAAGTTACATTTTATTTGTGATTTAGATCACATTACTCTGCGGACTCTTCTTCAAGCTCATCCCACATGGCGGCGATGGCCTCTCGGGTAAGCCCTGCCAGGGTGCGCCAAAACGGCGTTACCGCATGGGCCTCAACCTTGCCAAGGAATGTTCCGCACCACGGCAGCAGGTAGTCAGCGAACAGCGTTTCCAGAGCCTCACTCTCATCCTCCGCTGCGTTATCCTCCAGCCAGGAGGCGGCCAGCAGCAGCGTACCAATGTGATCGGCTGGTGCATCGGTCAGCGGCATGCCCCGTGCGGTTAAAAAGGCCCGCACCTCTGCCTCGTTTGCCCCCTCCTGCCACGCGCTACGATATGGCGCGACGCTGCACGATTCGCCGACAAACAGGGCCTGGTAGTCCGTCGCCAGGGCCGGATCGTCAACGCTTTTCTGCAGGCGGGCAAGCAGCTCATCCTGCTCCAGCGGCCAGTTTGCCGCCAGCTTACCGTCGCGGATCAACGCAAAGAGCGGGACCAAAACCGGATCCTCAGACTGGCGGTAGTAGAGTGAGCCAAGCACGCGGCAGAGGATTGAAAACTCGTTCATTATAGGTTCCGTGATAAAAATTAAAGTTCAGCAAACTCATCAATCGGCGGCATTCCGCGCGATTCAAGGAAGTTTAACAGGCGGCGCGGCGAGACGTTAAGGATCCGATCTTCCGGAAAATCGACGTCATCCAGCACCTTGCGACACTCGGTAAAATCACCCAGCGAAAAAGCGGTGTGCGAATCGGATCCTAACGCCACCCAGCCTCCCGCGTCACGCACGGCAGCGGCAATAGCGCGGCAGTTCGCCTCGCTGCCTTTACGCGAGTGAAGGAAAGAGGAGTTGTTGATCTCCAGGGCGACATCATACTTCGCTGCTGCGGCGGCAATCGCCGGAATATCAACAGGATACTTTGGGTTGCCCGGATGGCTAATAATATGCACGTTACCGCTGGCCATGGTAGCAATCATCGCCTCGGTATGGGTCGCCCGATCCTGTGGCGCGAATACCGGCTCATGGAAACCGGCGATGATCAGATCCAGTGCGGGAAGCATCGGCCCGGTGCAGTCAATTTCACCGGCGGTGTTTTTGATGTTGGCCTCGATACCGCGCAGGATCCCTACCCCATCCACCAGCCGCGGCCAGATCCGCATATTCACAAAGTGCCAGTAGTGCGGGGCATCGGCCATATCGGGGCCATGATCGGTGATAGCAAAAAGCTTAAGGCCTTTGCTTTTGGCTATCGCAATATAGTCGTGGAGGGTGCTGTAGGCGTGGGTGCTGGCGACGGTGTGCATGTGCAGGTCAACGGGGTACATGACGCTCTCCTCTGTTAATGACGCTCAAGGATAACAGGAATTATTACCCTTTTTAATGAAAACCCGGGGCTAGTAGCCGCGAGTGCGGTCAACCTGGCCGGTTACCGGCTCGCCCTGTTCCAGTTTGGTAATCGTACGGGCAATATAGTCGATCGCTTCATTAGGGCGCGTGACCGCAGCGATGTGCGGGGTCATCGCCACGCGGGGATGCGCCCACAGCGGGCTGCTGGCCGGGAGCGGCTCTTTACTGAAGACGTCCAGCATGGCCCCTTTCAGCTTGCCGCTCTCCAGAGCCTGGAGGAGATCGTCTTCCACTACGTGCACGCCGCGCGCCAGGTTGAGCAGATAAGCGTTATCCGCCAGCTGGTTCAGCAGTGATACGTTAATGATGCCTCGGGTCTCTGATGTATTAGGCAGGAGGTTAATCAAGACGCGGGTGCCTTGCAGGAAATTGCCCAGCTCGTTTTCGCCGGCAAAGCTTTGAACGCCTGGCCAGGATTTACGGCTACGGCTCCAGCAGCGCAGCGGGAATCCCCACGCTTGAAGGCTTTCGGCCACCTTCGATCCCAGCACGCCTGCACCGAGAATGCCGATGGTAAAATCTTCACGCTGATACTCATCCAGCTCCTGCCAGCGGGCCTGCTGTTTCTGGGCGTGGTAATCATCAAAGCGGCGGAACCAGTGCAGAACCTGGCTCACGGCATACTCCTGCATCTGCAATGCCATGCCGGTATCTTCGAGGCGAAACAGCGGAATGCTTTCAGGCAGCATATCCGGGTGGGCATTAAGCTGGCTCAGGATAGAGTCAACGCCTGCGCCGAGGGCAAATACGGCTTTCAGGCTACGGCCCTGAAGCATGTCGACTGGCGGATGCCAGACCAGGGCATAGTCTGCGGGTTCATTATCGCCCGGCTTCCACTCACGGACCCGGGCATCGGGAAGGGCCTGAGAGAGTTTATCCAGCCAAAATTGCGTATCGAAAGACGGATGATAGAAGATGATATCCATACTGACTCCAGATGCATTCATGCGATGGTATAGTTGAAACATTATCTATTGATGAGGATAACAAATTTGTTCCGGGGACAGGGATAAAGGTGGCTGATGATAAAAAAAACAGTTTCTGGATATTTAGAAAGCACGTTGCTTGAAGTTTGTCTAAACGCGCTAAATTATTGAAAAAGGAGATTGACGGTGAAGCCGGATTTCCCTACATTAGCGCCGTCCCAGCGATGCTGGGAAGACAATATGGTGAGGTGTCCGAGTGGCTGAAGGAGCACGCCTGGAAAGTGTGTATACGGCAACGTATCGGGGGTTCGAATCCCCCCCTCACCGCCATATTCGAAGAGAAGCTCGCATGCAAATGCGGGCTTTTTTTTCGCATGTTGCACCCCACCGGGGGGGATGAGAACCTCCGACCGGGGTTCGACAACGGGCAGTTGCCCGTTGGACAGACCGGGAGCGCAGCGAGCTGCTCGACACAAAAACGTCTGCGTTAGTTTTTGATAGGCCGCGCAATGTTATCATCATGATATGGCCTATTTATAATTGACCCTAAACACCCAAAGGCCACTCTACTTAAACAAAAACCATCATCCAGCTACATAAACACAAGGATTTTCATCTAAACACATAAATCAATAAGTTAGTCATAATTTTTCTGCGGCACCATTCCAATTAACAAAAAAAGTGATAAAATACACCACTATTATTTAGATCAAATCTATTTTCATAAAGGAAACCATATGCTCTGTAGCATCTCTAAAATAAATACTCCAATTCCGTTCTCTAGGAAAAAGGTTGACATCCAATTAGATGGAAGAAGCTTAATTATTACCGGAGGAAATGGTTGCGGAAAAACTAGTTTTATAACAGCCATTTATAATTACTTAAAAAAAGGGATAGATGATCCAAGAAACAATGATGTTCAGTATTTAATGGGTCAAATTAACCATATACAAAACCAAATAAAAAATATCGGTAGAGATGGTGGCCATTATAATTACTACCAAGATGAGTTAAGTAAACACAAAAATCGAATAGAAGAAATTAATAATTTTAACATCGAAACAAACTCTATTGATAACAAAGATATTAGATCTTTACTTAGATTTCATAGTGCAACAAGACAATCAGCGATCTCATCCCCAATTCAAACACCAAAGCACTCCATACTTGTTGAAGAAAATAAACATTTTGCCAATGATAAAGACGGCAGCCAATTTTTTGAAAGTTATTTATTAAGTCTGAAAAAAAATCAAAGTTATGCAATAGCTTTTGATAAAAATGTAAATGAGGCGAATCGCATAAACAATTGGTTTGAAAAAATACAGTCAGATTTGCGTTCACTGTTTGAAGATGAAAACTTAGTTCTTGATTTCGACACAAAGGATGAGAAGTTTTATTTACACCAAGACGGTAAGGACAAGTATACTTTCCAAACGTTATCGGCTGGATATTCATCTATACTGAGTATTTATACAGATTTAATAATGCGAGTTGAAATGTGGGGCGTTTCACCAGATAATATACAAGGGATTATATTTATTGATGAAATTGATGCTCATCTTCACGTATCGTTACAAAAGCAAATACTGCGATTTTTTATAAAATCCTTCCCTAAAGTCCAATTCATTGTAACTACTCACTCACCCTTTGTAGTTACATCCGTTACAGACTCGGTTATTTATGACCTTACAGCCAATGAGCAAATTATAGATGTTTCTTCATACTCATATGGAGTAGTTATGGAAGAAATATTTGGCGTACTACCGGATTCACATGCATTAACGGATAAACTTATACATATTGAGAAGTTATCTCAAAACATAACTATTGATAACATTTGCGAACTAGAAAACATCATATCTTCTTTAGCAACTGAAAAGGAACATATGAGCGATGACACTCAAGCTTTTCTTGATACCGCACAATTAAAACTTATTAAAACCAAAAAAAACATCAGTAAGTAGGGAAAGAATCATGTTCAATGTAATTAGAAAAATGCCCGCTCCTAATTCATTGCTAGCTCAAAAAAAATATGATAGCGATGATGTTCATTCAGCGCTACAGGAATGTTTTCATGAGAAATGTTATTTATGTGAAACTAAAAAACCTTTAGATATAAATATTGAACATTTTGACCCACACATGGGTAATGTAAATAAAAAATTTTCATGGCACAATTTATACCTTGTATGCTCGAGATGTAATAACATTAAATTAACTAAATATACTAACCTGCTTGATTGTTGCTCAATAAGCGTATGGGATAGGGTCAAATTAACTCCCGGCTTTTCTCCAAAATCGAAAGAATTCATTATCACTCCACAGTATTTTGATAATAAGACTCTTGAAACCGCACAACTGCTAAACGATATTTACAACAACGATAATACGATCAACAAACGACTCACAGCACGTTCTCTTCGGGCAAAGGTGGTCGAAACGACACACAAACTAACGCAATATATGATTATCTACTATGATGATGATTCGACAGATGAAGAAAAAGAGAATGCATTTAATAAAATCAAAATTATGATAAAGAAATCTTATCCTTACTCTGCCTTTTGTCGCTGGATAATAAAAGATGATGAAGAACTTGATAAATTATTGACACCATTGATGGACTGACTGACAAAAATAATAAAGAGCCATTTGGCTCTTTATTATTTTAAGGGAAGCATTTGCTACCTGTCTGCCCATAGGGCGAGCGAAGCGAGTCAATCCCCCCGGTGGCGCTCTGCTTACCGGGGCTACGGTTTGTGCCAAATTTTAGCACCATGTCTGATGTCTGGACGTAGGCCGGATAAGCGGAGCGCCATCCGGCGATGCTCCCGATCCTCCGGTGGCGCTTTGCTTACTGGGGCTACGGTATCTACCCTTCTGGTGCATTTGCTCACGGCTTAACCGAACGCACGTTAAAGCAGAAATTAAGCTTGACCGCTTCAGTGCAACTCCCTATAGTAGCGCCCCGTTGCCCCCGAGAGGAAGGCAGCAAAAACAATACGGTGAGGTGTCCGAGTGGCTGAAGGAGCACGCCTGGAAAGTGTGTATACGGCAACGTATCGAGGGTTCGAACCCCTCTCTCACCGCCACATTTAAAGAAGAGCCCGCATGCAAATGCGGGCTTTTTTTTCGCCTG
>NZ_BBMZ01000016.1 GCF_000759795.1 Pseudescherichia vulneris NBRC 102420 | reverse complement strand
CGGCTTGACTGGCGGCCCACTGTGAAATAAGCGTCGTTTTGCCGTAGCCAGCCGGGCTGGTAACCAGAGCCAAACGAAAATTGTTCGCGCCGGAAAGTTTAGCCAGCAGGCGTTCGCGGACCACAGTATGGTCAAGACGAACCGGGCGACTTAATTTGGACGGAATCAACATAGTTATCACTTCACTGTGAGGGAACGAAGAAAAAGGAATTTTTTTGCGCTTCGTAATTAATGACTAATAAGGTCGGTCAGAATGGATTCTATTGCAAGTTATGTCCGAATTTTACGGCGCTGAATTTGCACCGTGTCACATTTTCATAACCTTGCTGAATAAAACGCCCGACAGGTAGCGAGGGCACGTGGTAACTAGCCTGCGGGCAAATGGAGCAGAATGTAATATTCACTTTTGGCAGAGTTAGATTAGGTTGTTGATATTCAAAATCCATAGGTCGAAAGTGGTAATTAATAGGGTTAGAGGGGGCGGGTTGTTAATATTTGTATCCATGTTTCGCCCCAGCAAACTTAAATTCATGTATGTATATATGAAACAGCATTTCATTTCCTTGAGCACCCTCCCGGTTACCTGGCGATAATTTCCTCATACTTTTGCATGCGTTTTTGTCTCGTCTGGCCGTTGAATTTTTGAGTAATTCGCCTTTTTACAGCTAACTTTAAGTGGCAGCGGTCACACTTTTGGCTCATCCCTGCGGCTCCTCCTGGGCTTTTCCCTGGCAGGATGAGGAAGTCAGCGTAGGGGCCAGGCAAACTAGCGCTAACGTTGTTTTTACTTACAGGATCCCCGTTTGCTATGTCACAGCCAACCTTTAACAAAGCTCAGTTTACCGCCGCCCTGACGCGTCAGTGGCAGCGTTTTGGTCTCCGCTCCGCCGAAGAGATGACGCCCCACCAGTGGTGGCACGCGGTCAGCGGCGCGCTGGCGGAGCAGCTCGCTGCCCAGGCGGTAGCCAAACCCGCAGAGGATCAGCGCCACGTAAACTACATCTCTATGGAGTTTCTGATTGGCCGCCTGACCGGTAACAACCTGCTTAACATGGGCTGGTATCAGGAGGTAAGCGATCTGCTGCAAACGCATAACGTCAATCTCACCGACCTGCTGGAGGAGGAGATCGATCCGGCGCTGGGCAACGGTGGTTTAGGGCGGCTCGCAGCCTGCTTCCTGGACTCGATGGCGACGGTAGGCCAGCCCGCTATCGGCTATGGCCTGAACTATCAGTACGGTCTGTTCCGCCAGTCCTTTGTCGACGGGCAGCAGCAGGAGGCCCCGGACGACTGGCATCGCGGCAGCTACCCCTGGTTCCAGCACAACGCCGCGCTGGACGTGAAGGTCAATCTTGGCGGCAAGGTGAGCCGGGACGGGCGCTGGGAGCCAGCGTTTTCCCTGGTCGGCGAGGCGTGGGATCTGCCGGTGCTGGGCTACCGGAACGGCGTGGCGCAGCCTCTGCGACTGTGGCAGGCCAGGCATGCTCACCCGTTCGACCTGACGAAATTTAACGACGGCGATTTCCTGCGTGCCGAACAGCAGGGTATCGACGCCGAAAAGCTGACTAAAGTTCTCTATCCTAACGACAACCACACCGCGGGTAAAAAGCTGCGCCTGATGCAGCAGTATTTTCAGTGCGCCTGCTCGGTAGCGGATATTCTGCGTCGTCACCATCTGGCCGGGCGCAAGCTGGCGGAGCTGCCGGACTACGAAGTGATCCAGCTTAATGATACCCACCCGACCATCGCCATTCCGGAGATGCTGCGCGTGCTGATCGACGAGCATCAGCTGAGCTGGGACGAGGCGTGGTCAATTACCAGCCGCCTGTTTGCCTATACCAACCACACGCTGATGCCGGAAGCGCTGGAGAACTGGCATGAGCGTCTGCTGAAGCCGCTGCTGCCGCGCCATATGCAGATCATCAAAGAGATCAACGACCGCTTTAAAAAGCAGGTAGTAAAAACCTGGCCGGGCAACGAGGCGGTGTGGGCCAAGCTGGCGGTGGTCTATGATGGCCAGGTGCGCATGGCTAACCTCTGCGTCGTGAGTGGTTTTGCGGTCAACGGCGTGGCGGCGCTGCACTCGGACCTGGTGGTGAAGGATCTCTTCCCGGAGTATCACCAGCTGTGGCCGAACAAGTTCCATAACGTTACGAACGGCATCACCCCGCGCCGCTGGATCAAGCAGTGCAACCCGGCGCTTGCCGCGCTGCTTGATAAGACGCTGAAGAGTGAGTGGGCGAACGATCTCGACCAGCTGCAGGGCCTGGAGAAGTATGCCGACGACGCCAGCTTCCGCCAGCAGTACCGCGCTATCAAGCAGGAGAACAAAACGCAGCTGGTGGAGTTTGTGAAAGCGCGTACCGGGATCGCGATCAACCCTAACGCTATTTTTGATATTCAGATCAAGCGCCTGCATGAGTACAAGCGTCAGCACCTGAATCTGCTGCACATCCTCGCCCTCTACAAAGAGATCCGCGAGAACCCGGAGGCGGATCGCGTGCCGCGCGTCTTCCTGTTCGGCGCTAAAGCCGCGCCGGGCTACTACCTGGCGAAGAACATTATTTTTGCTATCAATAAGGTGGCAGAGGCGATCAACAACGACCCACGGGTGGGCGACAAGCTGAAGGTGGTCTTCCTGCCGGACTACTGCGTCTCGGCGGCCGAGAAGCTGATCCCGGCTGCGGACGTCTCCGAGCAGATCTCTACCGCCGGGAAAGAGGCCTCCGGTACTGGCAACATGAAGCTGGCACTGAACGGCGCGCTCACCGTGGGCACGCTGGATGGGGCAAACGTTGAGATTGCCGAGCAGGTCGGCGAAGAGAATATCTTCATCTTCGGCCATACTGTGGAAGAGGTGAAGGCCCTGAAGGCGAAGGGCTACGATCCGGTTAAATGGCGCAAGAAAGACAAGCTGTTGAATGCGATCCTCAAAGAGCTGGAGAGCGGTAAATACAGCGACGGCGACAAACATGCGTTCGACCTGATGCTGCACAGCATCGGCAAAGAGGGGGGTGATCCCTACCTGGTTGCTGCTGACTTTGCCGCCTACGTTGAGGCGCAAAAACAGGTCGACGTGCTCTATCGTGACCAGGAGGCGTGGACCCGCGCGGCGATCCTCAATACCGCCCGCTGCGGCATGTTCAGCTCCGATCGCTCAATCCGTGACTATCAAAACCTGATCTGGCAGGCCAAACGCTAAGGAGCGCCATGGAAAGTAAACGTCTGGCTGACGCCGCGCTGGCGGCGGGCATTAGCCCTAACTATATCAACGCCCACGGCAAACCCCAGTCAATTGGAGCCGAAACCAAACGGCGTTTGCTTAACGCAATGCATCCCGCTGCGGCCAAAAAGGCGGCTGTAGCCCCTGTGGCGCAGGTTAAGGTGCTGATCCACGGCAAGAGACTGTCGTTGCCCGTTGAGGGCAGCGGCGAATTTAGCTGGACGCTCACGACCGAAACGGGCGAGCAGCACCAGGGGACGTTCCGCGATAAGAAGCGGATTACGCTGCCCGCCTCGCTGGCAGAGGGGTATCACACCCTGACCCTGCGTCAGGGTAAAAAGCAGTGGCAGTGCCGGGTAATTGTCGCCCCGCCGCGCTGCTATGAGCCCGAGGCGCTGCTGGAGGGCAAAAAGCTGTGGGGTGCCACCGTGCAGCTTTATACCCTGCGCTCGGAGAAAAACTGGGGTATCGGTGACTTCGGCGATCTGAAGGCCATGCTGGTCGAGGTCGGGAAGCGGGGCGGGGCGTTTATCGGCCTCAATCCGATTCATGCTCTCTACCCGGCGATGCCGGAGAGCGCCAGCCCCTATAGTCCCTCCTCACGGCGCTGGCTTAACGTGCTCTATATCGACGTTAACGCGATAGAGGATTTCCAGCGCAGCGACGAGGCGCAGGTGTGGTGGAAGATGGACTCCACCCAGAAAGCGCTCAATGCGGTGCGGGACAGCGAATGGGTCGACTATGCTGGCGTCACCGCCCTCAAGCTGGCGGCGCTGAAAATGGCGTGGCGTCTCTTTGCCGATCGGGCGGATGACGACGAGCAGATGGCGGCGTTTCGCGGTTTTGTACAGCAGCAGGGCGAGGGCCTCTACTGGCAGGCGGCGTTTGACGCTCTGCATGAGCACCAGGTGAAAGAGGATGAGATGCGCTGGGGCTGGCCGGTATGGCCGGAAGCCTATCGGCGCACCGACAGCCCGCAGGTAAAAGCCTTCTGTCAGGAGCACGCCGACGAGGTGGATTTCTACCTCTGGCTACAGTGGTTGGCCGCCGTGCAGCTGGCGGAGTGCTGGGAGACCAGCCAGGGTTTAGCGATGCCGATTGGCCTCTACCGCGATCTGGCGGTAGGCGTTGCCGAGGGCGGGTCAGAGACCTGGTGCGACCGTGAGCTGTACTGCCTGGAAGCCTCCGTGGGCGCGCCGCCGGATATTCTTGGGCCGCTGGGGCAAAACTGGGGCCTGCCGCCGATGGATCCGCATATCATCACCGCCCGTGGCTATGAGCCGTTTGTTCAGCTCCTGCGGGCCAACATGAAGAGCTGCGGCGCGCTGCGTATCGACCATGTGATGTCGCTCCTGCGCCTGTGGTGGATCCCCTACGGCGAGACGGCGGATCAGGGGGCGTATGTTCACTACCCGGTAGATGACATGCTGGCGATCCTTGCCCTGGAGAGTCAACGTCACCGCTGCATGGTGATTGGTGAAGATCTTGGCACCGTGCCGAAGGAGATCGTCAGCAAGCTGCGCGACAGCGGGGTTTACTCCTACAAGGTGCTCTATTTCGAAAGCGATGATAAAAAGCGGGTGCGTGCCCCTGAGTTATGGCCTGCCCAGTCGATGGCGGTAGCCACCACCCACGACCTGCCGACCCTGCGCGGCTACTGGGAGGCGGAGGATCTGACCCTTGGCAAAACCCTCGGACTCTATCCGGACGAAGAGGTGCTGCGTGGGCTGTATGCGGATCGCGAGCGGGCTAAACAGGGCCTGCTGGACGCCCTGCATCAGCACGGCTGTCTGCCGAAAAGCACCGGACGTAACGCGGCTCGCATGGCGATGAATGCCACCCTTAACCGGGGCCTACAACGCTATATTGCCGACAGCAGCAGCGCGCTGCTTGGGCTTCAGCCGGAAGACTGGCTGGATATGGCGGATCCGGTCAACGTGCCGGGCACCAGCTACCAGTACAAAAACTGGCGGCGCAAGCTGTCGACGTCGCTGGAGAAGATGTTTGCCGATGAGAAGGTGAACAGGCTGGTGAAGGATCTGGATAAGCGTCGTAGAGCGACCGTGAAGAAGTAAGAATTGCCCGGCGGCGCAGCGCCGCCGGGCACATCAACTAAATTACCATTCCCAGCAGCAGACAGCCGATCAGGCCGCACACCGCAATAATGGTCTCCAGCGCCGACCATGACTTCATGGTCTCACCGATGCTCAGGTTGAAATACTCCTTGAACAGCCAGAACCCTGGATCGTTCACGTGGGAGAAGATCACGCTGCCGGAGCCGACGGCGATAACCATCAGCTCAGGGCTGACGCCGGTAGTGGCAATCAGCGGAGCCGCGATGCCGCCAGCGGTGATGGCCGCCACGGTAGCAGAGCCAAGGGCGATACGCAGCACGGCGGCAATCGACCACGCCATAAACAGCGGCGACAGGTTGGTAGAGTGCATCATCGCCGCGATGTATTTATCCACGCCGCTGTCCACCAGCACCTGCTTGAACGCGCCGCCGCCGCCGATAATCAGCAGCATCATGGCAATAATTTTAATCGAGGAGGTGATGGTTTCAGTGATCTGATCCATCGAGCGGCCACGGTTAAGGCCAAAGGTGAAGATTGCGATCAGCACGGCAATCAGCGTGGCCATCACCGGGTCGCCAAAGAACTCGGCGTAGGCAAGCACCGGATGGCCTTTTGGCAGGATCATCTCAGCGACAGCGCGGCCGGCCATCAGGATCACCGGTACCAGCGAGGTCCAGACGCTGACGCCAAAGCTTGGCATCTCTGCTTCGGTAAAGGTTTTCGCGTTATAGAGGCCTTCCGGGATCGGCTTATCAATCTTCTTCAGGAAGCGTGCATAGACCGGCCCGGCCAGGATCACGGTCGGGATAGCCAGCAGCGTACCGTAGAGCAGGGTTTTGCCCATGTCCGCGTGGAAGATGGTAGCGATAGCGGTCGGGCCTGGGTGCGGCGGCAGGAAGCCATGGGTCACGGAGAGCGAGGCGGCCATCGGCACACCCACATAGAGCAGCGGCACGCGCGCTTTCGCCGCGATGGTGAACACCAGCGGCAGCAGCAGCACGAAGCCCACCTCATAGAACAGCGCAAAGCCGACGGTAAAACCGGTTAATACCACCGCCCACTGGATATATTTCTGACCAAACTTGTCAATCAGGGTTGTGGCGATCCGCTGGGCACCGCCGCAGTCCGCCAGCATCTTACCCAGCATGGCACCGAAGCCCATGATCAGGGCGAGGCTGCCGAGAGTGCCGCCGACGCCAGCCTTAATGGAGGCGATAACTTTATCCACCGGCATTCCCTGCATCAGCCCGACGGCAAGCGCCACCAGGATCAATGCAATGAAGCCGTTTAATTTAAAGCGGATCATTAACAGAAGTAATAGAACAACACCGAGAGCAACGATGATAAGTGGCATGGTTTACCTGGCCTTTATGATGTTATGGGTAACGCTTATCTACAAAGTAACTGGCTTATTAAGTAGTTTTAACTGCACAAAGGGATGATACGGGTAACATGCGGGCGAATAGAATCACTTCGGGCGGGTAAATTTAAGAAGTGCGACGTGGGTCATATTATAAAGCGGGGTGAAGAAGCCCGGTCAGCGGAGCGCCGCCGGGCAGAACAGCAGAAGGCAGGACGATCAGTAGTAGGAGTGTTCGCCGCGCTGGTGCTCGGTCAGATCGCGCACGCCTTTCAGCTCAGGGAACTCGTTCAGCAGCTGCTTCTCGATCCCCTCTTTTAGCGTGACGTCGACCATTGAGCAGCCGTTACAGCCGCCGCCAAACTGCAGAATGGCGTAGCCTTCGTCGGTGATCTCCATCAGCGTAACGCGGCCGCCGTGACCAGCCAGCTGCGGGTTGATCTGCGACTGCAGCAGATACTCAACGCGCTCCATCAGCGGGGCATCGTCATTCACCTTACGCATCTTGGCGTTGGGGGCCTTCAGAGTCAGCTGAGAACCCAGCTGGTCAGTAACAAAATCGATCTCCGCATCTTCCAGATACGGGGCGCTCAGCTCGTCGACGTACGCGGTCAGCAGCGAAAAGGGTAACGCGGTATCCGTTGCTTCCACTGCATCCGGCGGGCAGTAAGAGACGCCGCACTCGGCATTTGGCGTGCCTGGATTGATCACAAATACGCGGATTTGTGTTCCTTCTTCCTGATTTGCCAGCAGTTTGGCAAAGTGCGCCTGAGCTGCGTCGGAAATATGGATCATAGCAATGGCCTAAATAGTTGACTGTTTTACTCGGTTATAATACGCCCATCATCGCGCCTCTACAAGGTTCGACATAGGCACCATACCTGAACAGTCGCCGCGCCGCCCTGCAACAGCAGACGGGTGATCTCCGCAACGGTGCTGCCGGTAGTGACGACATCATCCACAATAGCCATATGGAGGCCGTCGAGCGGCAATTCAAGGCGAAAGGCATTTTTCAAATTGCTTCTTCGACGGCGAGCGCTGAGAAAATGCTGGGTCAGGGCCGGGCGGATGCGGGTCAGGGTATTGCTGGCGTAGCGGCAGCCCAGCCAGCGCGCCAGCGGGCGGCAGAGCAGATCGCTCTGGTTAAAGCCCCGCTGCCACTGGCGGCGCGAATAGAGCGGCACGCTGACAATGCGGTCCGGCAGCACGAGCCGCGTGGTACGGCGAGCATCAAGAATGGCGAGCAGTTGCAGCCGGGCCAGCGCCGCAGCCAGTTCGGGTCGACGGGAAAACTTCAGCTGGTGGATCAGCGTGCTCAGCGGTGGTGCATAGGCGCTGACCGCCACCAGCCTCTGCCACGGCGGCGGCTTTTGCAGGCAGCGGCCGCAGGGCAAGAGCGGGCTGGCAGCG
Source organism: Pseudescherichia vulneris NBRC 102420 (assembly GCF_000759795.1). GTDB lineage: Bacteria > Pseudomonadota > Gammaproteobacteria > Enterobacterales > Enterobacteriaceae > Pseudescherichia > Pseudescherichia vulneris. The sequence goes on along the minus strand of NZ_BBMZ01000016.1, from coordinate 66,551 downwards.
GGCAGGCCACACTGCGGGCATACGCTCTCTGTGAGGCGAACCGTCCGGCGACAGATGGAGCAGATCCCTGAGCGGGGCAGGGCGAGCGGCATTCGGCATAGCCAGCACAAGCCTGGCGCTGTTAGCATACGTACCCTCCTGGACATGAGAAGAGAACAATAGCGGATGAACAACATCTGGTGGCAAACCAAAGGCGAAGGAAATTGTCATCTTGTGCTGCTGCACGGATGGGGACTGAATGCAGAGGTGTGGGATTGCATTACGGCGGAGCTGGCCTCGCACTTTACCCTGCACCTGGTGGATCTGCCGGGCTACGGTCGCAGCACCGGCTTCGGCGCGCTGACCCTGGCCGAGATGACGGAGATTGTGCTGGCCCACGCGCCACAAGAGGCGATCTGGCTTGGCTGGAGCCTCGGTGGGCTGGTGGCAAGCCAGGCGGCGTTAAGCGCCCCCGACCGCGTTAGCGCCCTGGTGACGGTCGCCTCCTCTCCCTGTTTCAGCGCCGACGGCGATTGGCCGGGCATCAAGCCCGAGGTGCTGTCCGGCTTCCAGCAGCAGCTGAGCGATAATTTTCAGCGCACCGTGGAGCGTTTCCTGGCGCTGCAAACCCTGGGCACGGAGACCGCTCGGGACGATGCCCGTAAGCTGAAGCACGCCGTGCTGGCGCTACCGATGCCGTCGGTAGAGGTGCTTAACGGCGGGCTGGAGATCCTGAAAACGGCCGATCTGCGCGCGCCGCTGGCAGAGCTGACGCAGCCGTTCCTCCGCCTCTACGGGCGTCTTGACGGGCTGGTTCCGCGCAAAATTGTGCCGTGGCTGGACGCGCTGTGGCCGCAGAGTGAGTCGCAGGTATTTGCCAAGGCGGCACATGCGCCCTTCATTTCGCATCCTGAGGCGCTTTGCCAGATCCTGGTGGAGTTTACGCAGCCGCTGGCGAAACGGCTGGAACAGACTAAAATTTAAACGTATTTATCTATTTGGCGTTCCAACATAAAGCGTAATGGCATCCACTACCGTATGGAGTAAAGGCTATGAAACGTACAGCAGGTATCGTTGTATCTCTGGTTATTGGTGCACTCTCGTTTAGCGCGATGGCTGCGGAAGAGGTGCAGAAAGATAAGATTAAAGAGATGAATCTGACCAAAGTGGGCACCATCAGCACCTCGGATACGTCGGCACCGATGGACGCCCGGGCAGAGCTGGAGAAGAAAGCCGATGAGCTGGGCGGCAAGTACTATGTGATCACCAGCGGGGACAAAATCAGTAAAGACATTCGCGCCACGGCGGATGTCTACAAGTAACCTACGCCAGGCGGGCAGCGCGCCCGCCTCCGTTCTTTAGCGCAGCATCTACTGTTAGTGCTGACATGCCTTGCTCTGCGAGCAGGTTTTACATTTTCCCTTCAGATATCCCTCCGCTTCCTCTTCAACGTATTCAACGTGTATGACACTGGCCGCCGTTTTGCGGGCCGCCAGCAGGTTGACGTCGATCCGGCTTCTCGCCCGACGCAGGCCACCCAGCAGCATAACGTTAAACAGTACCACCGCCAGAATGCAGATCAGGCTATAACGCGGGTGGGCGCTAAAGCTGGCGGTCTGGTAGAAGAGCGTTGCCAGCGAGTAGGCGATATTCAGCCCCCAGAGGATCGAGAAGCCCATCCAGCCGCGGCTGGCTTCGCGGGCGATCGCCCCCATTACCGAGATACAGGGAATATAGAGCAGGACAAAGATCAGGTAGCTGTACGCGGCCGCGGCGCTGCCAAATTTTTCGCCCATCACCCCCATGGTGCCGGTCGCCATCTCCCCGTCGCCTTTGCTGGCTTCAATGGGGTTAGCCAGCACGCTCAGGCTAAAGGTGTCGACCAGGCTCTGCCAGGTCTCTTCCAGAGCACCGGTCAGTTCGTCCGTCAGGCTGAAGGTAGCGGGATCGAACGCCTCCTGTTCGATGTTCTCGGCGGTATAGAGGGTGTTTAGCGTGCCAACCACCACCTCTTTTGCCATCGCGCCGGTGAAGAGACCGACGGTGGCCTGCCAGTTATCCTCGTGGACGCCGATGGGCCTAAGCAGCGGAGTAAAGACCCGGCTGACGGCGGCCAGCGCCGAATCGTTGATGGTGGTAGCCGCCGTCCCTCTCAGCGTAAAGCTGTTCAGGGCGCTCAGGAAGATGCTGACCACTACAATCACCTTCCCGGCGCGGAGCACAAAGCCCTTCAGCCGCTGCCAGGTCTGGATCGCCAGGCTCTTCAAATGAGGAATGTGGTAGACCGGCAGCTCCATCACAAAGGGTGATGCTTCGCCGCGCATAATGGTGTGCTTGAGCATCAGGCCGGTGAGGATCGCCATCACGATGCCGAGCAGATAGAGAGAGAAGACCGCCAGCGCCCCCTCCTGGCCGAAAAAGGCGGCGGCAAACACGGCGAAGATGGCCAGCCGTGCCCCGCAAGACATAAACGGTGCCATCATAATGGTCATCAGGCGCTCGCGCGGTGCATCAAGGGTGCGCGCGCCCATCACCGACGGTACGTTGCAGCCGAAGCCGACGATGAGCGGAACGAAGGATTTTCCCGGCAGGCCAAGGGACTGCATCAGGCGATCCATCACAAACGCCGCCCGCGCCATGTAGCCTGAGTCCTCAAGGAAAGAGAGGAACAGGTACATCATGCCGATCTGCGGTACCAGCGGCAGTACAGTGTTGATCCCGCCCCCAATCCCCTGGGCCAGGAAGATGGTCAGCCACTGCGGGAAGTGCAGGGTATAACCCAGCCACTGCGTACCATGGATAAATATAGCGACCGAACCGGCGTCGAAAATAGGCGACAGTGCGCCACCGATGTTGATGGCGAGCACGAACATGACGTACATCACCAGCAGAAAGATCGGCAGGCCCAGCACGCGGTTGATGATGATCCGGTCCATCGCGGCGGTAAAGCGGCTCGGTTCGGCGGTAAGGGTGTTGCTCACCGTGTCGCAAATGGCGGCGATGGTCTGGTAGCGGGCGTCGGCAATATGCAGGGCCGGATCGTCCATCTCCTCACCGAGGCGCGCCAGCGACGCCTCCAGCCTGTGGGCGGCGTCCCCGGCATAGGCGCGGCTGTAGATATCACCCTCCAGCATCTGCAAACCCAGCCAGCGACGCTGCTGAAGAGGCATATCAGCGGCCATCGCCTGCGCCAGCGTTTCGGCTTCGCGCATGAGAGGCTGAGCGTAGTGAACCCGCTCGATGTCGCTGTTGCGCTGATGGCGATCGATGGCCATTTTCAGCGCCTCAATACCGCGTCCTCGCGTCGAGACCAGCGGCACAACCGGACAGCCAAGGCGTGCGGCGAGGGCGTCGATATCGATGCGGATCTGCTGCTTCTCGGCAATATCCAGCATGTTCAGCGCGACGATGCAGGGGATACCCAGCTCCAGCAGCTGTAGCGTCAGGTAGAGGTTACGCTCCAGGTTCGAGGCATCGACGACGTTGATCAGCATATCGGCGTCGCCGCTGAGAATATAGTGGCAGGCGATCTGCTCATCGAGAGAGGTTTGCGACGAGATAGTGGTCAACGAGTAGGTGCCGGGCAGGTCGACCAGGGTCACCTGCGCGTCGGTGGTGGTAAAGGAGCCCTCTTTACGCTCGACGGTGACCCCCGCCCAGTTGCCCACGCGCTGACGTGCGCCCGTTAGCTGATTAAAAAGGGTCGTCTTGCCGGAATTAGGATTACCAATAAGGCCAAGGGTTAATTTTTTCATAATAGCAGACTCATTGCGTGGAGCGCCGTTATTGCGGCAGGGCTTCCACCTCTAATAACGCGAGATCTTTTTTGCGTAATACCAGGCTGACGCGCCGGGTTTGAATATGAATGGGATCGCCTAAGGGGGCGACACGCACCACATTAAATGATGACCCAGGGAGCATGCCCAGGGAGAGCAATTTTTGCCGGTAGGCCGGGCTAATTTCACGGGAAAACCCCACGATTTTCCACGCGCTGGCTGGCGAGAAGGACATAGGACCTACTAGATCAATGGTTAAATAATCAACAGCACAATGGTAATGATAATAGTTTTTATCATCAATCATTAAAATGTGTAGGAGTGTTGAATTAGGTAAGAATGACTATTATTTTTGATTTAGCGCAATATTACGCGTGGCGCTTTTAACAACGAGAATTAATTAATATACGTTGCAGCAACATATAAAATTATATTTATTCACTTTGGAAATTGCGTAGGCCGGGCAAACGCAGTGCCGCCCGGCATTACAACGTCAGGATGGTAATGCCCGGTGGCGCTACGCTTACCGGGCCTACATCGTGGGCAGGAAAAGCGTTACCGTTTTTTACCCATCGCCGCTGCCAGCGCGTCCATCATCGCGCTGTTGCCTGATGGTTGCGCCTCACGACCGCGCGGCTTCGCCTGACGAGCAGCGGGTTCACGCGGCGCGCTGTTGCTATTGCCGTTGCCGCGACGGGCGTTGCCTTCGCCTGGCTGCTCGTCCAGACGCATGGTCAGGGCGATACGCTTGCGGGGCAGGTCAACCTCCAGCACCTTCACTTTGACAATGTCGCCCGCCTTCACCACCGTATGGGGATCCTCAACGAACTTATTGGCCAGAGAAGAGATGTGCACCAGGCCGTCCTGATGGACACCGATATCCACAAAGGCACCGAAGTTGGTCACGTTGGTGACCGCGCCTTCAAGGATCATTCCCGGCTGCAGGTCGTTCATGGTCTCAACGCCATCGGCAAAGGTAGCGGTTTTAAACTCGGGACGCGGATCGCGGCCAGGTTTCTCCAGCTCTTTGATGATGTCGGTCACCGTTGGCACGCCAAAGCGCTCGTCGGTAAAGTCAGACGCTTTCAGGCCGCGTAGATTGCTGCTGTTACCCATCAGGTCGCGCAGGGAGTGCTCGGTCGCGGCCAGGATACGTTCGACCACCGGGTAGGCTTCCGGGTGAACGGTAGAGGCATCCAGCGGGTTATCGCCGTGGTTGATACGCAAGAAGCCTGCGCACTGCTCAAAGGCTTTCGGCCCAAGACGGCTCACCTTCAGCAGCTGCTGGCGGTTGTGGAACTGACCGTTCTCGTCGCGCCATGCCACGATATTCTGCGCCATCATGCGCGTCAGGCCCGCGACGCGAGTCAGCAGCGGCACGGAGGCGGTATTGAGATCGACGCCGACGGCGTTCACGCAGTCTTCTACCACCGCATCCAGCTTACGGGCCAGTTGGGTCTGGCTTACATCGTGCTGGTACTGGCCGACGCCGATGGATTTCGGATCGATCTTCACCAGCTCCGCCAGCGGATCCTGCAGGCGACGGGCAATGGAGACCGCGCCACGCAGCGAAACGTCGAGACCGGGAAACTCTTGCGCCGCCAGCTCAGAGGCGGAGTAGACGGACGCTCCCGCCTCGCTGACGATCACCTTCTGGCCTTTGACTTGCGGGAACTGCTTCTGCACGTCGAGGTAGAAACGCTCGGTTTCGCGAGAGGCGGTACCGTTGCCGATCGCCACCAGCTCCACGTTATGTTTTTCACACAGCGCAGCCACGACGGCGGCGGCTTTCGCTGCCTGGCCGGTGTGGGGATAGATGGTGTCGGTCGCCACCAGCTTGCCGGTGCCGTCGACAACTGCCACCTTCACGCCGGTACGCAGGCCAGGATCGAGACCCATGGTCGCACGCAGCCCGGCAGGGGCCGCCATCAGCAGGTCGTGCAGGTTGCGGGCAAATACGTTAATGGCTTCATCTTCGGCGCGCTCGCGCACCGTGCCCATCAGCTCGGTCTCCAGATGCATCAACACCTTGATGCGCCAGGTCCAGCTCACCACGCCTTTACGCCAGCTATCCGCCGGGGCGTTGTTCAGGCGCAGGCCCAGATGATCGATAATAATCTGCTCGCAGTGGCTCTCTTTCGGCGGCTCGTCAAACTGCGGATCGGCATTCAGCGCCAGCTGCAGCACGCCTTCGTTGCGACCGCGGAACATCGCCAGCGCGCGGTGGGACGGCACGGTTGAGATCGGCTCATGGTGATCGAAGTAGTCGCGGAACTTCGCGCCCTCTTCCTCTTTGCCCGCGACCACGGTCGACGTCAGGTGGGCGTTTTTCCACAGGTAGTCGCGCACCTTCGCCAGCAGGGTAGCATCCTCAGCAAAGCGCTCCATCAGGATGTAGCGCGCGCCGTCCAGCGCGGCTTTGCTGTCGGCTACGCCTTTATCGGCGTCAATGAACTTCTCCGCTTCGGTTTGCGGATCGTGCGACGGCGTGTTCCACAGCAGATCCGCCAGCGGCGCCAGGCCAGCTTCGATAGCAATCTGCCCGCGAGTGCGGCGTTTCGGCTTGTAGGGCAGGTAGAGATCTTCGAGTTCGGTTTTGCTCAGCGTGCCGGTGATGGCCTTCGCCAGATCGTCGGTCAGTTTACCCTGCTCGCCGATGGACTTTAGGATCGCCTGACGACGCTCCTCCAGCTCCCGCAGGTAGCCCAGGCGAGTCTCCAGGTTACGCAGCTGCGTATCATCCAGCCCGCCGGTGACTTCCTTACGATAACGTGCAATAAACGGCACGGTATTCCCTTCATCAAGCAGGCGAACGGCAGCTTCTACCTGTTCGGCTCTGGCCTGAATATCACCCGCAATAATGCGGCAGAGCGAATCATTCATCATGGCAATTTCATCTAGTGGATCGAGTGGTGGATCGAAAATCAGGGGGATAGTTATACGGACTGGCTGGCAAAAATGCCAGCCGGAGAGGAGGCTCTAAGACTCTTTAACGTACGTGATGTCGTTGACGTACCAGCTTGCTTCGCCGCCCGGCGTCTGGACGATCGCCAGGTCGCCGACCTCTTTCTTCAGCAGTGCGCGGGCCATCGGCGAGTCGATAGAGATGTAGTCCTTACGACCGAAAATTTCGTCATAGCCAACGATGCGAAAGCGTTTGGTGTCGCCGTCATCGTTCTCGATCTCCACCCACGCGCCAAAGAAGACTTTGCCCTCCTGCTGCGGGGAGTAATCCACTATTTTCAGGTTTTCCAGGCATTTCGTCAGGTATCTGACGCGGCGGTCAATTTCCCGCAGGCGTTTTTTATTATACTGATAGTCAGCATTCTCGCTGCGATCACCGAGGCTTGCCGCCCAGGTCACCTTTTTCGTGACTTCCGGGCGCTCCTGACGCCAGAGATAGTCCAGCTCCTGTTTAAGCTTGTCGTAACCTTCTCGGGTGATAAGTGGCGTTTTCATCCGGTTTCTGCCTTTAAGCTGCTGTAAAATATGCTTTGTAACAATTTCGACTAGAATGTATACCAGATTTAGCTGGTGGTCGGCGCACACTTTTTTAGAATACGCACTTATATTGTCCGAACCTTTGGGAGTACAAACAATGCAAGAGAATTATAAGATTCTGGTCGTCGATGACGATATGCGCCTGCGCGCACTGCTGGAACGTTATCTCACCGAGCAAGGCTTCCAGGTTCGCAGCGTGGCCAACGCAGAACAGATGGATCGCCTGCTTACCCGTGAATCTTTCCACCTGATGGTACTCGACCTGATGCTTCCCGGCGAGGATGGTTTGTCTATCTGCCGCCGCCTGCGTAGCCAGAGCAACCCGATGCCGATCATTATGGTGACGGCGAAAGGGGAAGAGGTTGACCGTATCGTGGGGCTGGAGATCGGCGCGGATGACTACATTCCGAAGCCGTTTAACCCTCGCGAGCTGCTGGCCCGTATCCGCGCAGTGCTGCGTCGCCAGGCCAATGAGCTGCCCGGCGCGCCGTCGCAGGATGAGGCCGTGATTCAGTTTGGCAAATTTAAGCTTAACCTCGGCACCCGTGAGATGTTCCGCGAAGATGAGCCGATGCCGCTCACCAGCGGCGAGTTTGCGGTGCTGAAGGCGCTAGTCAGCCATCCGCGTGAGCCGCTCTCCCGCGATAAGCTGATGAACCTGGCGCGCGGCCGCGAATACTCGGCCATGGAGCGCTCCATTGACGTCCAGATCTCCCGCCTGCGCCGCATGGTGGAAGAGGATCCGGCGCACCCACGCTATATTCAGACCGTTTGGGGTCTGGGCTACGTCTTTGTGCCGGACGGCTCTAAAGCATGAGGCGACTGCGCTTCTCGCCGCGAAGTTCATTTGCCCGTACGCTGCTTCTGATTGTCACCCTGCTGTTTGTCAGCCTGGTGACAACCTATCTGGTGGTGCTGAACTTTGCGATCCTGCCCAGTCTGCAACAGTTTAATAAGGTGCTGGCGTACGAAGTCCGTATGCTGATGACCGACAAGCTGCAGCTGGAGGATGGCACGCAGCTGGTAGTGCCCCCGGCTTTTCGCCGGGAGATCTACCGCGAGCTGGGCATTTCCCTCTACTCGAACGAGGCGGCGGAAGATGCCGGTCTGCGCTGGGCGCAGCACTATGGTTTTTTAAGTCAGCAGATGGCGCAGCAGCTCGGCGGCCCCACGGAAGTACGCGTTGAGGTAAACAAAAGCTCGCCGGTGGTGTGGCTGAAGACCTGGCTGTCACCCAATATCTGGGTGCGGGTGCCGCTTACCGAGATCCATCAAGGCGACTTCTCGCCGCTGTTCCGCTATACCCTGGCGATTATGCTGCTGGCGATAGGCGGGGCGTGGCTCTTTATTCGTATTCAGAACCGGCCGCTGGTGGATCTTGAACACGCGGCGCTGAAGGTGGGGAAAGGGCAGATCCCACCCCCGCTGCGCGAGTACGGTGCGTCGGAGGTGCGCTCCGTGACCCGGGCGTTCAACCAGATGGCGGCAGGGGTGAAGCAGCTTGCCGACGACCGTACCCTGCTGATGGCGGGCGTCAGCCACGATCTGCGTACGCCGCTGACCCGTATCCGCTTGGCCACGGAGATGATGGGCGAGCAGGATGGTTACCTGGCAGAGTCGATCAACAAGGATATCGAAGAGTGTAACGCCATCATCGAACAGTTTATCGACTATCTGCGCACCGGCCAGGAGATGCCGATGGAGATAGCGGAGCTGAACGCGGTGCTGGGCGAAGTCGTGGCGGCAGAGAGCGGCTACGAGCGTGAAATTGACACAGCGCTCTATCCGGAGGAGATCTATCTGCGCATGCATCCGCTGTCGATTAAGCGTGCCATCGCCAATATGGTGGTGAACGCCGCCCGCTACGGCAACGGTTGGATCCGGGTCAGCAGCGGCAGCGAGGGGAACCGCGCATGGTTCCAGGTCGAGGACGACGGGCCGGGTATCAAGCCCGAGCAGCGCAAGCACCTGTTCCAGCCCTTTGTGCGCGGCGACAGCGCCCGTAGCACCAGCGGCACCGGACTGGGGCTGGCGATCGTGCAGCGTATCGTCGACAACCATAACGGCATGCTGGAGCTCAGCACCAGCGAGCGCGGCGGTCTCTCGATCCGCGCCTGGTTCCCCGTTCCCGTAACCCGTGGTCAGAATAACGTGTAGGACATAGGCCGGGTAAGCGCAGCGCGCCACCCGGCGTTTTTTACAGGCTTATAATTTCGGGCCTGCACTCACCAACGCCGCACCTGCTGGCGTATCGGTATACTTCTCAAAGTTCTCAATAAACAGCTTCGCTAGCGCGGTGGCTTTCTCCTGCCACTGCTCTGGAGAGGCGTAGGTATTACGTGGGTCAAGGATCTGCGGATCGACGCCCGGCAGGCTGGTGGGGATCGCCAGATCGAATATGGGCAGCGTAAAGGTGTCAGCCTCGTCAATGGAACCGTCGAGAATGGCATCAATAATGGCCCGCGTATCCTTGATAGAGATCCGTTTCCCCGTGCCGTTCCAGCCGGTATTCACCAGGTAAGCCTGGGCATCCGCCGCCTGCATCCGTTTAACCAACACCTCGGCATACTGCGTTGGGTGTAGGGAGAGGAACGCTGCGCCAAAGCAGGCGGAGAAGGTCGGGGTAGGCTCCGTCACGCCGCGCTCGGTGCCGGCCAGCTTGGCGGTAAAGCCAGAGAGGAAGTGATACTGCGTCTGGTTAGCGGTGAGGCGCGATACCGGAGGCAGCACGCCAAAGGCGTCGGCGGTCAGGAAAATTACCTTTGTGGCATGGCCCGCTTTTGACACCGGCTTAACGATATTATCGATATGGTAGATAGGGTAAGAGACGCGGGTATTTTCGGTCTTGCTGCCGTCATCAAAATCGATAGTGCCGTCGTCGAGCACGGTAACGTTCTCCAGCAGCGCGTCGCGGCGGATAGCGTTATAGATATCCGGCTCTGCCTCGCGGGAGAGCTTGATGGTCTTGGCGTAGCAGCCGCCTTCGAAGTTAAACACGCCGTCGTCATCCCAGCCGTGCTCGTCATCGCCAATCAGGCGGCGCTTGGGATCGGTGGAGAGCGTGGTTTTGCCGGTGCCGGAGAGGCCAAAGAACACCGCGACGTCGCCTGCTTTACCGACGTTAGCCGAGCAGTGCATAGAGGCTACGCCCTTGAGCGGCAGCAGGTAGTTCATAATCGAGAACATCCCTTTTTTCATCTCGCCGCCGTACCAGGTGCCGCCGATAAGCTGAATGCGCTCGGTCAGGTTAAAGGCGACGAAATTCTCAGAGTGGAGACCCTGCGCCTTCCACTCTGGGTTAGTGCATTTTGCGCCGTTCATGACGATAAAGTCCGGCGTAAAGTCAGCCAGCTCCTCATCCGTCGGGCGGATAAACATGTTCTTCACGAAGTGCGCCTGCCAGGCCACCTCGGTAATAAAACGCACGGCGAGGCGGGTATCGGCATTCGCCCCACAAAAGGCATCGATAATAAACAGCCGTTTGCCGGAGAGCTGCTGGGTCACCAGGCTTTTCAGCTGCTGCCACACGTCAGGAGAGAGCGGTTTGTTATCGTTCTTGCCTTTGCCTTTATCAGCCCACCACACGGTATCGCGGGTCGTGTCATCCCGGACAATGTACTTATCTTTCGGCGAACGCCCGGTAAACACACCGGTATCGACGGCGACAGCACCTGAATTCGTCAGTATACCCCGCTCAAATCCCTCCAGGTCTGGACGGAGTTCCTCCTGATATAGCGTATCGTAGTCGGGGTTATAGACGATATCCTGAACATCATTGATACCATAAGCCATGAGATCCTGCGGGGTTAAACCGTTAACGCGCATGTCACTGCTCCTTAGCCAATATGTATTGCCTGCGATTGTAGGGTTATTCTGTGGGGGTTAACCGCGACGAGGCTCATAGATTTAGGTATCCAGACACGCCTTCGCTGGTGAAAAAGTGGTTACATGTCCCGCAAGCGAGACAAATTATGGCAGGATTCATCTCATGCATAGCGAATATGCTTCATAAAGGGAAAATGCAGGTCAATTTATCGGTAAGATTGTGAGTGTAATCGCTTTCTGGTAACAAAATTACGTAATGGTTTCAGGAGATACTTGGCCAGAGCGGCTTATATTGCGGGAAAAAATAGGGGAAAGCAGCGCGCCGTCGGGCGACGCGCTGAGAGGGAGAATAATCAGTGTACCTGCGGATCGGCAGGGGAGGCGTTGTTGCGGATTTCGGCGATATCCATCGCGTTAAACAGATAGTGGCTGCCACAGTAGTCGCAATGCATATCGATTTCACCTTCCTCTGCGAGGATGCTCTCAATCTCCTCATCCGGCAGGGTTTTCAGCGCCCCGGCGCAGCGTTCACGGGAGCAGGTGCACTTGAACTCAACGTCCTGCGGATCGTAGAGCGTTACCTCTTCTTCGTGATACAGACGCCACAGCACGTCGTTGGCCGGCAGGGTAAGCAGCTCTTCCGTTTTGATGGTGTCGGTCAGCGTCGCCAGGTGCTCGAAGTCATTAGAGTCGGTATCCTGGGCTGGCAGCACCTGCAACAGCATGCCCCCAGCGGCTGGCTGGCCGTCGACCTCGCCGGTGCGGATGTAGAGGCGGGTCGGCAGCTGTTCTGAACGCATGAAGTAGTCTTCCAGGCACGCCGCCAGCGTATCGCCTTCCAGACCGACCACGCCCTGATAGCGCTCGCCCTCTTCCGGCGTAATGGTGATCACCAGATAGCCGTTGCCGACCAGCGCTTTCAGATCGGCATCGTCTGCGATCTCATCCTGAACACGCGCCACACCGCGCAGCTGCTGTTTGTTATTGCCGTTGATCACCGCCAGGCTCATCGGGCCATCGCCCTGCAGCTGGACGGTAATGTCTCCGGCAAACTTCAGCGTGGCGGTCAGCAGGCTGGTGGCCACCAGCAGCTCCGCGAGGATATTTTTCACTGGCTGCGGGTAGCTGTGGTTTTCAAGGATCTGTCGCAGGCTTTCGGATACCGTTACCAGCTCGCCACGCACAGCGTAGTTTTCAAACAGATAGCGGTGTAATTGGTCGTGTTGGGCCATAATTATCTCTCTAGGGGCGACGACTACTCGTCATCACCGTATTTAAATTTCATCAGGTCGCGGCGCTCTTTTTTATCCGGGCGGCGCTCCGGGTGCGGCATCGTTAACGCGTTCAGCTTGCGGGCTACCGCCATCTTCTCGCGTTTTTCAATACTTTCCGCCGTCTCTTCATACAGCGCCACCGCCTCGCTTGCCGGTCGGCGCTGCTCGGTGATGGCTTTCACCACCACCGTGCGTTCATCATTTCCCTGACGCAGCGTCAGGATGGCGTTCAGCTCGACGGTTTTCCCCGGCTTGCTGCGTTGCCCGTTGTAGTGCACCTTGCCACCCTCGATCATCTCGCGGGCCAGGGCTCGGGTTTTGTAAAAGCGCGCCGCCCAGAGCCATTTGTCTAAGCGGACTTCTTGCGCGGGCTTCTCTTTCATCGCATCTCCTTCACTTCAGTGAGGGGATCAGGCGGCGATAGTCGTTGAGTCCGGGATGGCGCTGATAGCGCTTCTCCACCAGCCCGGAGTCAGGGTTGGTGACGCCGAGGCAGTAACGAATACCGAATGCCGCCGCCGCATCCAGAATCGGCTCGCTGTCATCGATAAACAGCGTCTTCTCCGGGTTCAGACCGGTAGCGTCAACAACGGCCTGCCACAGGCGTTGATCCTCTTTCGGATAACCAAATGTGTGGGTAGAAAGTAATAAATCAAGGTGTGCGCCCAGTCCGGTATGCTCAAGCTTCACCGCCAGATTGTGCGGATGCGCGTTCGTGAGCAGAATTCGACGCTTGCCGCAGGCCTTCAGCGCATCCAGGAAGGGCACGGTATCTTCCCGCATAACGGCACGCGGACCCTCGGCCGTGGTCATGGCACAAATATCAAGGCCGAGACGTTCGCTCCAGTAGTCCAGACAGTACCAGTTTAGCGTATGCTGCACGGCATGATACTCCGCCTGCATCTGCGCCTGTGCCTGCAACGGCGTCAGGCCGCGTGTGGCACCGAAGGTTTCCGGGACCAGCGTCTGCCAGAAGTAGTTATCAAACGCCAGATCTAGCAGCGTGCCGTCCATATCCAGCAGCACGGTCTCCACGTCCTGCCAGTTGATATCAATATGCATGAGAGACTCCTGCGAGCGGATAAGCGCGACAGGGTAGCATACCCCGGCGCGCACTGCGTTTATCAGATAAAGCGATCGGATGGGCTATCGGAGGCCTGCAGCAGCTGCGGGTTCAGGCAGCTGTCGTAATACTCCTGAATATCGGCAAGGCGTGAGCGGTGACGCTGGTAGCGGCGTACCGCCTGAACGGCGTTATAGAGGGTGCAGAGGATCATCGCCAGCAGCAGCAGGGCGGTACCAATATAGCGCCACAGCCCGGCGCTGGATGGCATCCGGTGCAGGCTGACATGCTTCGTCCCGTTGGCATCGGTATAGATATTGGTGACGATGCCTTCAGCGCTGAACGGGGTCTGCATCAGCATTTGCGCCAGCCGCTGGAACTCGTTCCACTGTTCTTGAGGGGGGAAATCATACAGGGCGATGGGCGGCCAGGGCTGATCCACCAGCTCGCTGCCTTCATCGCTGGCGATCACAAACCCACCCGGTGCCGGGCTGTTAAGCGCCTGGGCAGCGCGTGAGGTCTCGCGCAGCAGGAAGGGGGCGGTCGAGGTGGTCACCAGATTATCGAGCGATTCGGCGCTAACCGGACGCAGCAGCACGTTTACGCCGCTGAGCCTGCCCGCGCTGGCGCGTTTGGTCAGCGTGTCCCAGTCTTTGGTGTTGCCGAGGTTAACGAGCGCATTCTTAAGCCGGGCGCATTCATCTTCGGCAGAGCAGAGGTCCTGCGTTTTCAGCACGATCTCGGCGAAATCATCTAACAGCACCATGCCCGACTTCTGAATCGCCGAACGCAGCGCGGCGCTAACGTGGGAATCCTCCTCGCTGGAGGGGTGCAGCTGGCGGTTTACCGCCTGGATCAGCGCGTTCGCTTTATTGACGATATCGGATTCCGGCAGCGGCAGCGGCGGTGCGTCGTTCCAGATGATTTGCGAGCAGTCGAACGGTGAGAAAGGCGAGTTTTGCCGCCCGCGCCAGTTCTCCTGCATATGGATATTGCACATGCCGGTGCCGTGGATGCTCAGGGTATCGCCTACCCGCAGCCCGGCCTGCTCCAGCTGGCTGACGCTGGTGGCCTCGACGGTCTGGGCACCTTTCATCCACGACAGGGTGAATTTAACCGGCATATCCAGCGGCACCCAGATCAGCAGCAGAACCAGCACCACCAAGGCACCGAGGGAGATAATCGCGCTGCGCAGCCAGTGCTGTAAGGGGAAGTTGATCGCTTCGTCATGCAGGGATAAAAACCGCCCCTGGCGCACGACGTGGCGGTCGAGATAGATATCAATATCGGTCTGCTGACCCAGATCCTGCGTAATGTAGGGCTGCCAGTGGCGGGGATAGATCAGATCGATAATCCCCAACGAGATATTATTAATCTGCTCCTGGTTGTTCTCGCCAAACAGCCCCCAGCGGCGGGGCGTGCCGCGCAGGCAGTGGATCTCGCGCAGGGTATTTTTCGCCGGTGGAGCGAAGATCCCCCACAGCCCGGCGGCGAGCAGCATGACCGCGCCCCCGGCCATCCACGGCACAAAAACATCCGGCGTGGCGAGGCAGAAATAGAACAGCAGGAATGAGGTCACAATCAACAGCGCTTCCCGCAGGCCGTCTGGGCGACTCAGGGCATACTCCTCCCGCGTCTCCTGACGAATGTTCAGCAGCTCAATCTGTTCGCTCTCTTCACCACGAATCGACGTCTGGGTAGTGGACGGCAGCTCCAGCGCGTAGCCGCGTGCTTCATGAATAGAGTCGCTCAGCGTATGGCCGTTGAGGGAGATCACCAGCGGCAGCGTATCGGTACGGATAAGCTCAACCACGTTCTCGTCGGTAATATACTGCTCCCAGAACGGCGGCAGATGCACTTCAACCGAGTCGAGGAAGTAGCGCCATTTATTGAGATCGTCACTGTTAATGCCGTAGCGCGTGATCGAGTGGGTAACGGAGAGCACCGTATTGCTTTGCGCATTCAGGGTGAGGGAGATCGGTGCGGCGGTGGCACCCGTCAGGCCAGGCGCCTGCTGAGTACGGGACAGCGTCTCGATATAGGCTTCAACCGCGCTCCGCTCTTCCGGCGTAAGCTTACGGTTCGCCGCCCCGGCAAAATCTGGCAGGTACGGCAGACGGAAGCGACGGTGCGAACGTCGTCTTAAGAACCACCCTGCAAGGAGAGCGCAGGCCAGCATAGCAGCGATAAAAATCAAAATGGTGCTCATGCTTTTCCCATCTTACTTTTCTTACAGAGGTGTAGTCGGTGCACCTTGTTGGCGAAGCGAATAGTAGCAGCGCGCGATGGTAACAAAGCCGTGTCGTGGACCATATCAGCAAATTCTTAGTTTTATTTCAATCTCTTGACTTTCCTGGCTAAATGATTAATGCCACAACTCTAAGTTGCATAAATGTAAATAAAAGGCAATTGCCGTTGCCGAAACCGTGCGGTTTGCCGCACAATGATGAAAGTTTTCACTCTAAAGACCCATCAGAATGAGCAAATCATTGCAAAAACCCACCATTCTTAACGTAGAAACGGTCGCTAAATCTCGCCTGTTTAACGTCGAAAGCGTGGACCTGGAATTTAGTAACGGCGTTCGCCGCGTGTACGAGCGTATGCGCCCCTCGACCCGTGAAGCCGTTATGATTGTCGCCATTGTCGATGAGCACGTGATGCTGATCCGTGAATATGCCGTCGGCATTGAATCCTACGAGCTCGGGTTCCCGAAAGGGCTTATTGACGCTGGCGAGAGCGTTTATGAGGCGGCGAACCGTGAGCTGAAAGAGGAGATCGGCTTTGGTGCTAACCAGCTGACCTTCCTGAAAAAGCTCAGCATGGCGCCCTCCTACTTCTCCAGCAAGATGAACATTGTGGTTGCGGAAGATCTCTATCCGGAGTCGCTGGAAGGGGATGAGCCAGAGCCGCTGCCGCAGGTGCGCTGGCCGCTGGCACATCTGATGGATCTGCTGGAAGACCCGGATTTCAACGAGGCCCGCAACGTGAGCGCGCTATTTTTAGTGCGCGAATGGCTGAAAGGGCAGGGACGGCTGTAAATTCAGTCACGCCCGGCGGCGCTAACGCTTGCCGGGCCTACCTCGACAAAATGTAGGCCGGGTCAGGCGAAGCCGCCACCCGGCATTTTACACGCTAGAAGAGCTCGTGCGTCTCGCCGTTATCGATAAGGGTTGTACCCACCTCATGCACCGCCTGCTGGGTTGGCTGCGTGCCTTCAATGAAGTACTCCTGACGGCTGTTGCCCCCGTTAGCCAACTGTCCGGTGCTGCGATCGATATTCACCGTCACAATACCCGGCGGCGGCGTGAGCGGTGCTTCCGGCACGCCGTCCAGCACGCTTTTCATAAAGGCATCCCATGCCGGCTGGGCACTCTTCGCCCCCCCTTCATAGCCTGAGATCTGATCCTTAATCGCGCCGGAGGCGGTGGTACGGCCCAGATCGCGGCGGTGATCGTCAAAGCCAATCCACACCGAGGTGACGACGCCAGGACCGTAGCCGGAGAACCAGGCATCTTTCGAGCTGTTGGTGGTGCCGGTTTTGCCGCCGATATCGTTGCGCTTGAGATCGCGCCCGGCACGCCAGCCGGTACCCTGCCAGCCCGGTTCGCCAAAGATGTTGCTGTTCAGCGCGCTCTTAATCAGGAACGAAAGCGGGGTGTTGATCACATGCGGCGCATACTGCGGCGCGCCGGTCTGCGCCACCAGCGCCTGGTTGGCCTGCTCAAGCTGCGGCATAGGCACGGTGAGGTTCTGCTGCTCCTGCGACACGGAGACGTCTTCAACGTTGCTGTTCTCCAGCACATTGGACTTCTGCGTCTCACCGTAGATCACCGGAATATCGCACTCCGCACAGGCCACCTTCGGCTGCGCTTCAAACAGCACCTTGCCCTGGTCGTTTTCGATCTTGCTGATAAACCACGGGTCGATCAGGAAGCCGCCGTTCGTCATGACCGCATAGCCGCGCGCGACCTGCAGTGGGGTGAAGGAGGCGGAGCCGAGCGCCAGCGACTCGGTGTGAACAATGTTCTGGGCCGGGAAGCCGAAGCGTTGCAGGTACTCCGCAGCGTAATCGACGCCCATCGCCCGCATGGCCCGCACCATCACCACGTTTTTCGACTGGCCTAACCCCTGGCGCAGACGAATAGGACCGGCATACTCCGGCGGCGAGTTTTTCGGCCGCCAGTCGGAGCCTGCGCCCGCATCCCAGCGTGAAATCGGCACGTCGTTAAGAATGCTCGCCAGCGTCAGCCCTTTGTCCATCGCGGCGGTATAGAGGAACGGCTTGATGTTGGAGCCGACCTGGCGCAGCGCCTGGGTGGCGCGGTTAAATTTGCTCTGGTTGAAATCAAAGCCGCCGACCAGGGCTATCACCGCTCCGTTCTGCGGATTGATGGAGACCAGAGCCGAGTTCACGTCCGGCACCTGCGCCAGCCACCAGGCGTCGTTCACCTGGCGAACCCAAATCTGCTGTCCGGCCTGTACCGCATCGGTCACCCGGCGCGGCGTCGCGCCCTGAGCGGTATCCGAGCGGAAAGGACGTGCCCAGCGCACGCCGTCCATGCGCAGCGACACTGACGTGCCGTCGGCCAGCATCGCTGTCGCTTCCTGGGCATTGGCCTGCATCACCACGGCAGGGAGCAGCGGCCCATAGGTCGGCAGCGCCCGCAGAGAGTCGGTGATTTTTTTGCTATCCCAGGGACTTTCGCCCAGCTTCCACAGCACGTTTGCCGGTCCGCGATAGCCGTGACGCATGTCGTAATCCATCACGTTGTCGCGTACCGCCTTCTGGGCCGCCTCCTGTGTCTTCCGCGTGATGGTGGTGTAGACCCGATAGCCATCCTCATAGGCCTTCTCGCCGTAGCGCGACACCATATCCTGGCGCACCATCTCCGAGAGATAAGGGGAGGAGAAGGCGATCTCCGGCGCGTGATAGTTGGCATCAATGGCTTCACTGCGGGCGCTGTCGTACTGCGACTGGCTGATATAGCCTTCGCTCAACATCCGCGCCAGCACCACGTTACGCCGCGAGGTGGCCCGGTCGAGAGAGTAGAGCGGGTTGAAGGTAGAGGGTGCTTTTGGCAGCCCGGCAATCACCGCGATCTCGCTCAGGGTCAGCTGGTCGACTGACTTACCAAAATAGACCTGTGCCGCCGAACCCACGCCGTAGGCGCGGTAGCCGAGGTAGATCTTGTTCAGGTAAAGCTCAAGGATCTCATCCTTGCTCATCATCTGCTCAATGCGGATCGCCAGGAAAACCTCTTTCAGCTTACGTATCAGGGTCTTTTCCGGACTGAGAAAGAAGTTACGCGCCAGCTGCTGCGTAATGGTACTCGCGCCCTGAGAAGCGTGGCCGGAGAAGAGCGCGACGCTGGCGGCACGGAAAATCCCCACCGGATCGACGCCGTGATGCTCATAAAAACGGCTGTCTTCCGTGGCAATGAAGGCTTTAACCATAACAGGCGGGATCTGATCCAGGGTCAGCGGAATGCGGCGCTTTTCGCCGTACTGCGCAATCAACTCGCCGTCGGCGGTGTACACCTGCATCGGAATTTGCAGCCGCACGTCTTTCAGCGTGGCGACGTCAGGCAGCTGTGGCTCAATAAATTTGTAGAGGCCATAAACCGAGCCTGCTCCCAGCAGAATGCAACAAACTGCAAGGATAAATAGATACTTTACGAACTTCACCGGAGATTTCCCATTTAGTTTTCTTTGGGCAGTTTATAAACAATCGCGGCGTAGTATAAAGGCAAGCCTGATGCATTGATATAGCCGTCACCCCGACGAACGATAAGGAGATCGCGATTTATGGCAATCAGTCGCTGGCGAATAGGCCTTCATATTCAGCAGGATGGCGTCTATGCCATCGCGCTGATGCAGGAAAAATCCTGCTCTGCACTGCGCCGCTGGTGGCAGCTGCCCCTGGAGGCGGGGACGATTATCGACGGGCAGATCAGGCAGCCCGAACGCCTCCAGATGGCGCTGCAGGGGTGGAGTAAAACCCTGCCGCGCAGGCACCAGATTAGCCTCGCTTTTCCGGCCAGGCGTACGCTGCAAAAGCGGCTTCCACGTCCTACCGTCCGGCTAGGCGAAAGCGCCCAGCTACAGTGGGTGACCAACAACTTCGCCCGCGAGCTGGGCATGCCTGCCGACGACCTGCGCATCGACTACACCGATGACAGCGTACAGCGCGCCTGGAGCGTGACGGCGGCACAGAACAGTGACGTTGCCGCCCTGATGACGCTGGCGGATAACCTTAACCTGCATCTCTCGGCCATCACCCCTGACGCCTGTGCCCTACAGCGCTTTATCCCGCTGCTTGCCCCGCCGCTGCGCTGGCTGGCCTGGCGTGACGCCTCCCAGTGGCTGTGGGCAACGCGCAGCGGCTGGGGACGGCGCGCCCATGAAGAGGCCGGTACCTTTGACGATCTGGCCCAGCTGCTGGGCCTGCCGCTGGCGGAGGGCACGCTTTGCGATGCCGGACCGGGCAGCTTCGATCCCTGGAGCGCCATTGCCCGGCTGTCCCCACCGCTACCGGAAAACGGCGCGGCCTGGGCGGTCGCCATTGGCCTGGCGCTGGGAGGTGAGTAGTGGCGCAGGCGGTTAACTTTCTTCCCTGGCGTGCCCGGCAGCAGCGCCGCTGCCTGCGGGTCTGGATAACGATCTTCTCTGCTACCGTGCTGCTGATTGTGCTGCTGGCCGCGATGCTGCGAATGCACGCGCTACAGGAGAACCAGCGGCTAAGGCAGGTGCAGCAGGCGGGCGTAACATTGCAGGTAGGGCTGGCCCAGCGACATGCGCGCCTGCTTGCCCAGCAGGCAGAGCGGCAGGCCCGACAGCAGCGTGACCAGCGGTTACAGGCCACGCGGGAGTGGCAGCAGACGTTAACCCGTCTGGCTGACATGCTGCCAGAGCAGGTCTGGCTGAGCGAGCTGCGCTTTCAGCAGGGCACGCTGTCGCTGGCAGGCTATGCGGTGAGTTTTATGGCGCTAGGTCAGTTGGAAAAGGCGTTAAACGCGATCCCCGGCCTGCGAATGGATAAGCCCGGTGCCGCCTCGCGGGATGCGCAGGGACGCTGGCAATTTAATTACACTCTGCTTTTGGACGTGCCCCATGCACCTCAACCCTGAGCGTTGGCTCTCGCTCTCTGCCCGTAGCCGGGGAGCCATCTGGCTGACAATGGCCTTAGGCTGCACCGTGCTGGCCTGGCTGCTGGCGGTACGCCCGTGCATGCGCGAGCAGACGCAGCGGCTGACTGAGATCCGAGCCCAGCAGCAGAGCCGCAGCCAGCTGTGGGCAAGCGCGATGCCGCTGCGCCAGGCAGAGGAGCAGGCGACGACCGCGATCCTGCCCGAGCGTGCTTTTTCCGCGCTGGCTTTCCAGACCGGCAGCGCCCGGCTGCTGAGCTGGCATCCGAACGCCCACGGCGGTGAGCTGGTGCTGCAAACCGGGTGGCAGGATGTCCCCGAGACCTTTGCCCGCCTCGCCGAACAGCGTATGCAGGCCACCGCCTTTTCATTGGCGCTAAAAGAGGGCGTGCTGCATCTGCGCCTTGAGCTGGAGAGCAGCGATGGTTCCTGACTCACGCCGGGCGTGGCTGCTTGTGCTGCCGCTGCTGCTCGGCATGCGCGATCCTTTTCAGCCGCTGCCGGACCGCTGTCAGACGGCGACGCTGGCCCAGTGGCGCTACCAGGGTTTTATTGACGTTAATGGGCACCGCCGGGGCGTGCTGCGTAACGCCGAGGGACGGTGGATCAGAGCGGCGGCGGGAGAGCGCCTGCCGCCCGGCTGGCAGGTTGTCTCGGTCACTGAGCAGACGTTGCACATTACCACCGCGGCAGGCTGCGAACCGGCGCAGTGGCAGTGGCAGCGACAAGGAGCTAAGGATGAAAAAATGGATAACGGCAGCAGGGCTGCTTCTCAGCATGCTGCCAGCATGGGCAAAAAGCCCGGTCCCGGTGACGCTGGTCGTCGATGATGTTCCGGTGGTGCAGGTGCTACAAACACTTGCAGAGCTGGGGCGGTACAACCTTATCGTTGCGCCAGAGGTCAGCGGCACGATCTCTCTGCATCTGGTAGACGTTCCGTGGAAGCAGGCTCTGCAAACGGTGATCGCCAGCGCGGCACTGATCGTGCAGAAAGAGGGCAGCGTTCTCCAGGTGCATACCCAGGCGTGGGGAGAGCAGCAGCAGGAGAAGCGTGAGGCCGACAAGGCGAAGCAGCAGAGCGCTCTGCCGCTGGTGGAGAAGAGCGTTACGCTACGCTATGCCGAGGCGGAAGAGCTGGCCAAGGCAGGAGGAAAGCTGCTCAGCCCGCAGGGCTCGATGATGGCCGACAAACGCATGAACCGCCTGCTGCTCCGTGACAATGCGGCGTCGATACAGGCTATAGCGCGCTGGATCGCAGAGATGGATCTGCCCGTCGCCCAGGTAGAACTGGCGGCACATATTGTAACGATTAATGAAAAAAGCCTGCGCGAGCTCGGGGTAAAGTGGACGCTGGCCGAGGCGCAGGCGGCAGGGAAGATTGGCGATCTCACTACGCTCAGCAGCGATCTCTCGGTGAGCGATGCCACGACGCGCGTGGGGTTTAATATCGGACGCATCGATGGCCGCATGCTGGACGTCGAGCTGTCGGCCCTCGAGCAGGCGCAGCAGCTGGAAATCATTGCCAGCCCGCGCCTGCTGGCCTCCCATCAGCAGCCTGCCAGCATCAAGCAGGGGAGCGAAATTCCCTATCAGGTCTCCAGCGGTGAGAGCGGCGCGACCTCGGTCGAGTTCAAGGAGGCGGTGCTGGGCATGGAGGTCACGCCGACGGTACTGCCGGACGGCAGGGTGCGTTTGAAACTGCATATCAGCCAGAATATGCCCGGTCAGGTGCTTCAGCAGGCGGATGGCGAAGTGCTGGCTATTGATAAGCAGGAGATCGAAACCCAGGTCGAAGTCGGCAGCGGCGATACGCTGGCGTTGGGCGGCATCTTTCAGCAACAGAATAAATCCGGCAGCGAGAGCGTGCCTGGGCTGGGCAGCGTACCTTGGCTGGGCCGCCTTTTTCGCCACGACGGTAACGATAACGAGCGGCGCGAGCTGGTGGTTTTCATCACGCCACGCCTTATGCCGCTGCATTAAGGCATGAAGGATACGACCCAAATATGATGATTTTTGCCATGAACTGAACTCAGGTGTTTGACGTGAGAGATGAATTAGCTTACAAGGAGTACCGATTTTGAGCGTCAGCTACTCCCGTCTTACCTCAATTGGCCTCTTCGCAAGGTTGGTGATTTATTCAGTTGCCAAAACAGCGCGAGTATTGAGATAATTTTCAGTCTGATTCTCGAACTTACGCATATGAGGTTTCAGTTCATGTCCTGCTCCGCCAGGTGTCTGCGAAGTGGGTTTACCATTAACGAATAGTCTTATAGTAGTACCGAAAAAATGGCAGAGAAACGCAATATCTTTCTGGTTGGGCCTATGGGTGCCGGCAAAAGCACTATTGGGCGTCAGTTAGCTCAACAACTCAATATGGAATTTTACGATTCTGATCAAGAGATTGAGAAACGAACCGGAGCTGATGTGGGCTGGGTCTTCGATGTAGAAGGTGAAGAAGGTTTCCGCGATCGCGAAGAAAAGGTCATTAACGAACTGACCGAGAAGCAGGGCATTGTGCTGGCGACAGGCGGCGGCTCTGTGAAATCCCGCGAAACCCGTAATCGTCTCTCCGCCCGTGGCGTAGTGGTGTATCTGGAAACCACTATCGAAAAGCAGCTGGCTCGTACTCAACGCGATAAAAAGCGTCCCCTGTTACAGGTGGAGACGCCGCCGCGAGAAGTTCTCGAAGCGCTGGCCGACGAACGGAATCCTCTCTACGAAGAGATTGCCGACGTCACCATTCGCACAGACGATCAGAGCGCAAAAGTAGTCGCAAACCAGATTATTCATATGCTGGAAAGCAACTGATTCTGGCTTACTATAACGCCTGCAGGTTTACGCAATTAAGGTGGATGTCGCGTCATGGAGAGGATTACCGTCACTCTTGGGGAACGTAGTTACCCAATCACCATCGCGGCTGGTTTGTTTAACGATCCAGCTTCCTTCTTGCCGTTGAAGTCAGGCGACCAGGTGATGCTGGTCACTAACGAGACGCTGGCTCCGCTCTATCTTGAAAAAATCCGCCATGTTCTTGAACAGGCGGGTGTGCGGGTTGACAGCGTCGTGCTGCCGGACGGTGAGCAGTACAAAAGCCTGGCGGTACTGGATACGGTTTTCACCGCCCTGTTGCAGAAACCTCACGGGCGCGATACGACGCTGGTGGCTCTTGGCGGCGGCGTGGTAGGCGATCTAACCGGCTTTGCGGCTGCGAGCTATCAACGTGGCGTGCGCTTTATTCAGGTGCCCACCACGCTCCTTTCTCAGGTCGATTCGTCCGTTGGCGGCAAGACGGCGGTGAATCACCCTCTTGGCAAAAATATGATCGGCGCGTTCTACCAGCCCGCCTCGGTGGTCGTCGATCTCGACTGCCTGGCGACGCTTCCCGCGCGCGAACTCTCCTCTGGCCTGGCTGAAGTCATCAAGTACGGCATCATTCTTGACGCCGCGTTCTTTGGCTGGCTGGAAGAGAATCTCGATGCGCTTTTGCGCCTCGACGGTCCCACCATGGCCTACTGCATTCGCCGCTGTTGTGAACTAAAAGCCGAAGTTGTCGCTGCGGACGAGCGCGAGACCGGCTTACGTGCTTTACTCAACCTGGGCCACACGTTTGGTCACGCTATCGAAGCTGAAATGGGCTACGGTAACTGGCTGCACGGTGAAGCGGTGGCGGCGGGAATGGTCATGGCAGCACGCGCGGCTGAACGCCTCGGTCAATTCAGCCGGGACGATACGCAGCGAATCATTACCTTACTCACGCGCGCTGGCCTGCCGGTCAACGGTCCGCGGGAGATGTCCGCAGCGGCGTATATTCCTCACATGCTGCGCGACAAAAAGGTGCTGGCGGGCGAGATGCGTTTAGTCCTGCCGCTGGCGATAGGGAAGAGTGAAGTCCGTGGCGGAGTGCCACACGATGTTGTTCTTGGCGCCATTGCTGATTGCCAGCAGGCGTGAAAACGAAAAAGGTCTGGCCACGCCAGTCGTGGTGTTTAACTTTGGGCAATGCGCACGAGTGGTTGGCATTAGCCTTTGAGTGGGGTGTTAAATGGATGAATTCAAACCAGAAGACGAGCTGAAAACCGATCCCAGCGATCGTCGCCCTGGTCGTACGCGCCAGTCTTCTGACCGCGACAGCGATCCGCAGATCAACTTCGACGATGTCGATCTGGACGCTGACGATCGTCGCCCTTCACGGACGCGTAAAGCACGTGAAGAGGTTGACGAAAGCTATGAGGAAGAGGAGCTGGAAGAGAGCGCCGTGGATGAGGAGCGCGTAGAGCGTCGCCCTCGCAAGCGTAAAAAAGCCCCTGCCGCTAAACCTGCTTCCCGCCAGTACCTGATGATGGGGCTGGGGATCTTGGTTCTACTCCTGCTGATCGTGGGCATCGGCTCTGCGCTGAAGTCCCCTGCCGATAAGTCCGGCAGCGAACAGGCCTCCTCGGAGAAGAGCGTCAATCTGTCAGATAACGCCGCCGACCAGGCCAACGGCACGCAGCCTGCACCGGGCACGACCTCGGCTGAGCAGACGGCAGGTAATCCGCAGGATGTCTCTCTGCCACCCATCGCCTCTACGCCAACCCAGGGGCAGACGCCTGCCGCGCCGGAAGGACAGCAGCGTGTTGAAGTGCAGGGCGATCTGAACAACGCCCTGGCGCAGCCGCAGAACCAAAACCAGGTAGACAGCGTGGCGGTGAACTCCACTCTGCCAACCGAGCCTGCTACCGTTGCGCCGGTACATAACGCGAAAGCAGCAGAGTCGCGCCAGACCGCCGCGTCTGAGCGTCAGGCCTCCGCAACCGAGCATCGTGCAGCACCGCGCACCGAGCGCCAGCAGACGGTAATCGAGCCGAAGCCAGCCCAGAGCGCGCCGAAAGCAGCAGTCCAGCCGAAGCGCACCGAGACGGCGGCCACCACTGCGCCAGCGGCGAGCACGGCCCAGCCAAAAGCAACGGCCAGCGCAGCCCCTGCGGCGAAGCCGTCTGCAGCGGTAACAGCAACGGCACCGACCCAGTCGGCGAAGCCTGCCACGACCCCAGCGCCAGCCGCCACCGCACCGGCAGCAGCGCCTGCGGCCACGGCCAACGCCTCTACCGGCAACGTGGGTTCCCTGAAGTCAGCACCGGGCAGCCACTACACGCTGCAGCTGAGCAGCTCGTCGAACTACAACAACCTGAACGCGTGGGCGAAGAAAGAGAATCTGAAAAACTTCGTGGTTTATCAGACCTCGCGTAACGGTCAGCCGTGGTACGTATTGGTGAGCGGTGTCTATGCGTCGAAAGATGATGCTAAACGCGCCGTCTCTACGTTGCCAGCCGACGTGCAGGCGAAAAACCCGTGGGCGAAGCCGCTGCATCAGGTGCAGGCCGATCTCAAGTAATGAGTAAAGCGCAAATGCTGTCGGGCTTACGCCCCAGCTGCAAAGGGTGTCATTAGTTAGTCAGCATGAAAAAAAATCGCGCTTTTCTGAAATGGGCAGGGGGGAAATACCCCCTGCTCGACGACATTAAAAAGCATTTACCACCGGGTGAGTGCCTCATTGAACCCTTCGTCGGGGCCGGGTCGGTATTTCTGAATACCGACTTTTCTCGCTATATCCTCGCGGATATTAACAGCGATCTGATCGGTCTCTACAATATCGTCAAAACCCGCACCGATGAGTACGTCCTCAACGCCCGCGAGTTGTTTACGCCGCAGCATAACCATGCTGAGGTCTACTACCGGCTGCGTACCGAGTTCAACCAGTGTCGGGATCCGTTGCGGCGTGCGGTGCTGTTTTTATATCTTAACCGCCACGGCTATAACGGCCTGTGCCGCTATAACCTGCGCGGCGAGTTTAACGTGCCCTTTGGCCGGTATAAAAAGCCCTACTTCCCGGAAGCCGAGCTGTACCACTTTGCTGAAAAGGCCCAGAACGCGGAGTTTCGCTGCCTCTCGTATGAGGCGTGCATGGAGCTCGCCGACGCTAACTCCGTGGTCTACTGCGATCCGCCCTATGCACCGCTCTCCGCGACGGCGAACTTTACCGCCTACCATACCAATAGCTTTAGTCCGCTAGAGCAGGTACGTCTGGCAGAGATGGCGGAAATACTGGTCAGCAAGCAAATCCCAGTGTTAATTTCGAATCACGATACGCCGGACACCCGTGAGTGGTACAAAGCCGCGACGCATTTTCAGGTTAAAGTGCGCCGCAGCATCAGCAGCAACGGTGGCACACGCAAAAAGGTGGACGAACTGCTGGCGCTCTATCGCCCGGCAGACAAAAAATAGTTCTCAAGGAGATGCGGATGAAACAGTATTTGATTGCCCCTTCAATTCTGTCGGCTGACTTTGCCCGCCTGGGCGAGGACACCGCTAACGCGCTGGCAGCCGGTGGCGACGTGGTGCATTTTGACGTCATGGATAACCACTACGTCCCTAACCTGACGATGGGGCCGATGGTATTGAAAGCCCTGCGCGACTATGGCATCACCGCCCCCATTGACGTCCACCTGATGGTGAAACCGGTAGACCGGCTGATCCCGGATTTCGCTGCCGCAGGGGCGAGCATTATTACTTTCCATCCCGAAGCCAGCGAGCACGTCGACCGCTCGCTGCAGCTGATCAAAGAGCATGGCTGTAAAGCGGGGCTGGTATTCAACCCGGCGACCTCCCTGAGCTGGCTTGACTACGTCATGGACAAGCTTGATGTGATCCTGCTGATGTCCGTTAACCCCGGCTTTGGCGGCCAATCCTTTATTCCCCATACGCTCGACAAGCTGCGCGAAGTGCGCCGTCGCATTGATGCCTCCGGCTACGACATTCGCCTTGAAGTTGACGGCGGCGTGAAGGCGGATAACATCGGTGAAATTGCCGCCGCGGGCGCAGATATGTTTGTTGCGGGCTCGGCCATTTTTAACCAGCCGGACTACCGTAGCGTGATCGATAAAATGCGCAGCGAGCTGGCAAAGGTTCATCATGGCTAAAAAAATCGACGGAATTCAGGCTATTGCCTTCGATCTCGACGGTACGCTGGTTGATAGCGCCCCGGGTCTGACCCACGCCGTAGACCAGGCGCTTTATGCCCTGGAGCTGCCCGCCGCCGGTGAGGCGCGGGTGGTGACGTGGATCGGCAACGGCGCTGACGTGCTGATGCAGCGTGCGCTGGCATGGTCTCGTCAGGAGCATGCCAGCCAGCGTGCGATGGCGGGCAAACCGGCTATCGATCACGCGGCCATTCCTGAAGAGGAGCAGGCCCGCATTCTGCGCAAGCTTTTCGATCGCTACTATGCCGACGTGGTTGAAAAGGGCAGCTTTCTCTTCCCGGACGTCGCCGCTACCCTGGCCGCCCTGCATGAAGAGGGCTATCCGCTGGCGCTGGTAACCAATAAGCCGACGCCGTTTGTTGCTCCCCTGCTAGAGGCGCTGGATATCGCCCGCTATTTCACGTTGGTGATCGGCGGTGACGACGTCAAAAATAAAAAGCCGCACCCGGAGCCGCTGCTGCGGGTGGCTGAGAAGCTAGGGGTGGCACCGCAGGCGCTGCTGTTTGTCGGCGATTCGCGGAATGATATTCAGGCGGCGAAGGCGGCTGGCTGCTGTGCCGTGGGCCTCACCTACGGCTATAACTACGGCGAAGCCATCGCCCTGAGCGAGCCGGATCACATCTTCGACCATTTCAAAGAGTTACTGCCCGCGCTTGGGCTTCCATATAGTGAACATCAGGAACAGAAAAATGACTAAGCCCATCGTCTTTAGTGGCGCACAGCCCTCAGGTGAACTGACCATCGGCAACTATATGGGTGCGCTGCGTCAGTGGGTAACCATGCAGGATGACTACGACTGCATCTACTGCATCGTGGATCTCCACGCCATTACCGCCCGTCAGGATCCAGAGAAGCTGCGTAAGGCCACTTTGGATACGCTGGCGCTCTACCTGGCCTGCGGAATCGATCCCGAGAAGAGCACCATTTTCGTTCAGTCCCACGTGACGGAGCATGCGCAGCTCGGTTGGGCGCTGAACTGCTACACCTATTTCGGCGAGCTGAGCCGCATGACCCAGTTTAAAGACAAGTCAGCGCGCTACTCTGAGAACATCAACGCCGGCCTGTTTGACTACCCGGTGCTGATGGCGGCAGATATCCTGCTCTATCAGACCACCCAGGTCCCGGTCGGTGAGGATCAGAAGCAGCATCTGGAGCTGAGCCGCGATATCGCCCAACGCTTCAACGCCATCTACGGCGACGTGTTCAAAGTACCGGAGCCGTTCATTCCGAAATCCGGCGCGCGCGTGATGTCCCTGCTGGAGCCGACCAAGAAGATGTCCAAGTCTGACGATAACCGCAACAACGTTATCGGCCTGCTGGAAGATCCAAAGTCGGTGGTGAAGAAGATCAAGCGTGCGGTAACCGATTCCGAAGAGCCGCCGGTGGTGCGCTACGACGTGAAGGAGAAGGCGGGCGTCTCTAACCTGCTGGATATCCTCTCTGGCGTGACTGGGCAGAGCATTGCCGAGCTGGAGCAGCACTTCGAAGGTAAAATGTACGGTCACCTGAAGGGTGAAGTTGCGGATGCGGTCTCCGGCATGCTGACCGAGCTTCAGGAGCGCTACCACCGCTACCGTAATGATGAAGCCTTCCTGCAGCGCATTATGAAAGAGGGTGCCGAGAAAGCCAGCGCCCGCGCCGCAGAGACGCTGAAAGCGGTATACGAAGCGATTGGCTTTGTTGCTAAGCCGTAAAGAGTACTGTAGGCCCGGTAAGCGCAGCGCCGCCGGGCGTTTCTCTGCTGATGCAGTAACGCCGGGCGGCAGCGTTGCCTTGCCCGGCCTACGATGATTACGATGACTATTATTAGTGGTGCGAGAACCAGTTCAGCTTGTCGCGCAGGGCGACGACGCGACCAACGATAATCAGCGCCGGACTCTCAACCTGCTGCGCCAGCGTACCCAGCTCGCTCAATACCCCGCTCACGACCCGCTGCTGTACCGCCGTGCCGTTCTCCACCAGCGCCACCGGCATATCCGCCTGCATCCCGTGCTCGATCAGCTTCTGCTGGATCGTTACGGCCTGATTTAGCCCCATATAGAACACCAGGGTCTGCTTCTCTGCGGCCAGGTTCTCCCAGTCCAGCTCGCCGCCGGTTTTCAGGTGGCCGGTGATCAGCCGCACGCTTTGAGCGTAGTCGCGATGGGTCAGCGGAATGCCCGAGTAGGCGGAGCAGCCTGAGGCGGCGGTAATGCCCGGCACCACGGAGAAGGGGATCCCCGCATGGCACAGCGTCTCCAGCTCTTCGCCGCCGCGACCAAAGATAAACGGATCGCCGCCCTTCAGGCGCACTACGCGCTTGCCGGACTGCGCCTGGCGCAGCAGGATCTGGTTAATCTCCTCCTGCGGCACGCAGTGGTAGCCCGCACGTTTACCGACAAAAATACGGTCGGCGTCGCGGCGCACCAGGTTCATAATGTCGTCCGAGACCAGACGGTCGTAGACCACCACGTCCGCCTGCTGGATCTGCTGGAGGCCCTTCAGCGTTAGCAGCCCGGCATCGCCCGGCCCCGCGCCAACCAGCACCACTTCCCCCCGGTTATCGAGCGGCGTGTTAAACAGCGACTCCGTCTCGTTGTCGATGGCAAGGCGATCGCTGTTGGCCAGATACTGAGCAAGACGGTCGTTGGTGAAAAACTTCTCCCAGAAGCGGCGGCGCTCGGCCATGGTAGCGAAGGTGGCTTTCACTCGTCCGCGCAGGGTGCCGGCGTAGCCAGCAATTTTGCCGAGGTGCAGTGGCAGCAGCGACTCCAGCTTTTCCCGCAGCAGGCGCGCCAGTACCGGCGAGGTGCCGCCAGAGGAGATCGCTACCATCAGCGGCGAGCGGTCGATAATCGACGGCATGATAAAGCTCGCCTCTTTCGGCGCATCAACCACGTTACAGAAGATACGGCGCGCTTCCGCCGCATCGCTGACCTGCTGATTGACCGCATCGTCGTCGGTCGCGGCAATCACCAGCCAGCAGGGATCGAGCAGCGCCTCATCAAAGTGGCCCTCTACCAGAGTGACCATGCCTTCGTCCGCCCACGCGGTAAACTGCGGATCGAAGTGCAGCGCATTGACGGTAAGGCGCGCACCGGCTTCCAGAAGCAAGCGGGCTTTACGCTCTGCGACATCGCCACCGCCGACGAGCAGGCAGTCGCGATCGCGTAACTGGCAAAAAATAGGAAGATGGTGCACGACATAAACCTCGTTGTAGTTTTTAAGCGCTAACTCGCTTTAAGGGCTAACGGTTTCCTGCGCGGCGTTTTTAGCAGGTGTAGGACGCTCTGCGCGAGGGGTAGCATACCAATATCCCAGCCCCATAAATATGGCTCCGGATAAAGTATTCCCCAGGGTTACCCACAAAAGGTTATGTCCAATACCGGACAGGGTGTAGGCGTCGCTGTGATGCCCAAACCAGGAGAGGGCGAACAGGGTCATGTTGGCGACCGAGTGCTCGTAACCAGAGGCGATAAACGCCAGCAGGCACCACCAGATAGCAAGGAATTTTCCCGCGCCTTCGGTACGGATCGCCATCCAGATCGCCAGACACACCAGCCAGTTGCAGAGCACCCCCTTGAAGAACAGGACGCTGGCGGGCGCGCTGGTTTTCGCCAGCGCCACGGTGTGTACCAGGCTGGTATCGACCGACAGCAGGCTGCCGCCACCCCAGAAGTAGAGCAGGGCCACCAGTACCGAACCCACCAGATTTCCTAGCCAGGTTTGCGGCAGGATCGTCCACATCTGGCCGTGGCTGATGGTGCCCGCTTTCACGCCCAGGGTCAGGAACATGGTGTGGCCGGTAAACAGCTCGGAACCGGCGATGATCACCAGCGTCAGCGCGATACCAAAGGTCGCACCCATGACCAGCGGACGTACCGCCGGGTCAAGCAGGTTGCCAAGGGTAAAGATGAGGATAATCGCCAGGCCCACGTAGGCCCCGGCCATTGCGGAGCTGATCCAGAAGCCCAGCGGATTATGTGTAGAGAGGCGTGCAATGCGCGCAGCGTTAGCCGCACACTTGTTGATAGTGTCGGTGAACATGATGATTATCCTTGTACACTTCATCCTTCGAGCTGCCTCTTTGTTGGCTGCCTTCTCTCACCCCAGTCACATAGTTAACTATGCTCCTGGGGATTCGTTCAGTTGCCGCCGCGATGCAACTCAAATGATTTTGTGTAAAAAAGTTAGAAAAGAAAATTCAAACAAAAAGAGAAAGTTAACGGGCGGGGGCATTGCACCCCCGCTGGGGTATTACGCTTTAATCTGTACTTCGCCGTCTTTAACCCGGGCATCGAAGCGGGCTACGGAGTGGTCCGCATCCTCCATGCACAGGCCGTCGCGCAGGCGGAAGCGCTGTTTCTTCAGCGGGCTGGCAACCCACAGTTCGCCGTCGTGCTCGGCGATGATGCCGCGTGACAGCACGCTGGCCTCAAAGAAGGGATCGATGTTGCTGATGGCATAGACCTGCTCATCAGCCCGCGGGCGGAAAATCGCGATCTGCTGGTTATTCAGCAGGGCGCAGACGCCGGTTGCCGGTACGATGTCAGCGAGCTGACAGACGGTGTTCCACTGGCTCATACGGTTTCCTCCACCAGAGTGACCGGAATACGCTCATACGGCGTGGCCGGGCGATGCTGCTGACGTTCCGGTACAATCTGTACCGCCGGGTCGCGGCGATCGCTGTTGATAAAGTGTTTGAAGCGCACCTGCGCCTGCGGATCGTTAACGGTAGCGGTCCATTCGCAGATAACGGCGTCGCGCAGGCGGGCCATCTCTGCTTCCAGCTGGCTGTTCAGGCCAAGCTTGTCGTCGATAATCACGCTCTTCAGGTACTCGATGCCGCCTTCCAGATTGTCCAGCCAGGAGGCGGTACGGGTCAGCTTGTCGGCGGTGCGGATATAGAACATCATAAAGCGGTCGAGGTAGCGTACCAGCGTGTCGCGGTCGAGATCCGCTGCCAGCAGATCCGCATGGCGTGGTTTCATCCCGCCGTTACCGCAGACGTAAAGGTTCCAGCCTTTTTCAGTGGCGATGATGCCCACGTCTTTACCCTGAGCCTCCGCGCATTCGCGGGTGCAGCCGGAGACGCCAAACTTCATTTTGTGCGGAGTACGGATGCCTTTGTAGCGGTTCTCCAGCTCGACGCCGAAGCCCACGCTGTCGCCCACGCCGTAGCGGCACCAGGTTGAACCGACGCAGGTTTTCGCCATGCGCAGCGCTTTGGCATAGGCATGACCGGTTTCGAACCCGGCTTCAATCAGCTGACGCCAGATCTCCGGCAGGTCATCTTTCTGCGCGCCGAACAGGCCGATACGCTGTGAGCCGGTGATTTTGGTATACAGATTAAACTCGCGGGCGATACGGCCCACCTCCATCAGCCCTTCCGGAGTGATTTCGCCGCCGGCAGAACGCGGGATCACCGAGTAGGTGCCGTCTTTCTGGATGTTGGCAAGGAAGTTATCGTTGGTATCCTGCAGCGGCGTATGCTGCGGCTTCAGAACGTATTCGTTCCAGCAGGAGGCCAGCAGGGAGCCGACGGTGGGTTTACACACTTCACACCCGTAGCCCTTGCCGTGTTTTGCCAGCAGCTCGTCGAAGGTTTTGATCCCTTCCACGCGGATCAGGTGGTACAGCTCCTGGCGAGAGTAGGCAAAGTGTTCGCACAGGCTGTGGTTCACTTCGATACCCTGTTTCGCCAGCTCAGCGTTCAGGACCTGAGTCACCAGCGGAATACAGCCGCCGCAGCCGGTACCGGCTTTGGTTTCTGCCTTCAACGCCGCTACCGTATGGCAGCCTTTGTTGATGGCCGAGATCAGCATGCCTTTGGTCACGTCGAAGCAGGAGCAGATCTGCGCGCTGTCCGGCAGCTTATCGACGCCGATTGAGGGTTTGCCGCTGCCCGCGTGGGCGGGCAGGATCAGCGCATCCGGGTTTTCCGGCAGCTCAATGGCGTTCAGCACCAGCTGCTGTAAATTGCCAAAGTCGCTGGTGTCGCCTACCAGCACCGCACCGAGCAGGGTTTTATTATCCGGGCTGACGATCAGGCGTTTGTAGACCTCTTTGCTCTCGTCGAGGTAGACGTAGCTGCGGGAGTTCGGCGTGCGGCCATGGGCATCGCCAATGCCGCCCACGTCCACGCCCAGCAGCTTCAGCTTGGCGCTGAGGTCCGCCCCTTCAAAGGCGTTCGGAGTGCCGAGGATATGGTCCACCGCCACCTGCGCCATTTTATAGCCCGGCGCGACCAGACCGTAGACGCGGTTGTTCCAGCTGGCGCACTCGCCGATGGCGTAGATATCCGGGTCGGAGGTCTGACAGGTGTCGTTCACCATGATCCCACCGCGCTGGGCCGTTGCCAGGCCGCACTGGGTCGCCAGCTTGTCGCGTGGGCGAATACCGGTTGAAAAGACGATAAAGTCGATCTCAAGGCTGCTGCCGTCGGCAAAGCGCATGGTCTTGCGCCCTTCGACGCCCTCCTGGACGATCTCCTGGGTATTTTTGCTGGTGTGCACGCGCACGCCCATGCTCTCAATTTTACGTTTCAGCTGCTCGCCGCCCATCTGGTCAAGCTGCTCGGCCATCAGCATCGGCGCGAACTCAATGACGTGGGTTTCAACGCCGAGGTTCTTCAGCGCCCCGGCGGCTTCCAGACCGAGCAGGCCACCGCCCACCACTGCGCCCCGGCGGCTACGGCGCGCGCAGGCTTCAATGGCGTTCAAATCTTCGATAGTGCGATAAACAAAGCAATCCTGGGTTTCGGAGCCTTTAATCGGCGGGATCCATGGATAGGAGCCGGTGGCCATAATCAGCTTATCGTAATAGACCGTGCGGCCCGCGCTAGAGTGGATCACCTTCTCCTGGCGGTTGATAGTGATAGCACGTTCGCCCACCAGCACCTTAACGCCGTGCTTCTCATAGAAGCCTTCGCGTACCAGGGAGAGCTCTTCGGCGGTGTGGTGAGAGAAGTAGGAAGAGAGATGGACGCGGTCGTAGGCTTTCCGCGGCTCTTCACAAAACACGGTAATGTCGAAGCGGGCAGCGTCAGCTTTATCGAGGAGATCCTCAATAAAACGGTGGCCGACCATGCCGTTACCGATAATAGCGATTCTGACTTTGCTCATTTTTGCCTCGATTTCTTTTCTATTACTGCCTACCTTAACGATTCAGCTGTGGCGTTTATTGATGCAAATCAAGTTCACCTTTACCTACTCCCTAAGGAGTATATTGCTGATTTAACAGCTTTTTTCTAAGTCACGGAATTGGCTGGCTTTTCGGCATAGAGCAAATAACATACAAAAAATAGGGTTTTTGCGCAGGGAGAATTACCCCTAAAGATTAATGGGATTAAACTATTGGAGGGGAGGGAATGAGCCCCTTTTCAGGACGAAAAGGGGCGGGAATAACTTAGTGCGCGGAGGCGGTGGTGTTGTGTTGACGATGGCGAGTTACGAAGCCCAGCGCGAAGCACATGACGAATACCACGGCGTAGAGGCCGTTAGCGGTCATCAGCGCCGCCTGTGGGCCGCTGTTGGCCACGATAGGGCCGGTAACCACGAAGGTCAGCATGGTACCAATGGTGCCGCAGGTGAGGACAAAGTTAACCAGCTTCGGCGAAGCCACTTTGGTCTGCTGGGAGCCAAGGGTGATAATGGTGGTGTAGATGGCGCTGGAGAAGAAGCCCAGAGCCAGAATAAACCATGCCATATGTTCCGGGCTGCTGGTGATGAAGAGATACATCAGCACGGTCGCCAATCCTGCCAGCACGGTCAGAATACGCTGCAGGTCGAAGAAGCGCAGGATAAAGCTAAACGCCCACATGCCGACCATGTAAGACATCCAGAAGTCGCTGACCAGTTTGCCCTGACCGCTGACGTCCATGCCCAGACCTTTGGCATACTCCGGCACCCAGGAGATAAAGCCCAGCTGGCCGAGGATGTAGCAGAGCGCGGCGATAGAGAGGAACAGGACGCCAACGCCCCACTTCTCTTTCACTACCGGCTTGTCGCTTGGGGCCGCATGCTTGCCCAGCGCCGGGAACTCGCAGCCGATGGTCAGTACGAAGATGGCAACGTAGACCAGACCAATGCAGGCGTAGACCCAGTACCACTCAATGCTGCGGGCCAGCAGGAACGCGGCTACCATCGGGAAGATCATCCCGGCCATGCTGAAGAAGGAGTCGGTGAACAGCAGGCGAGAGCCACGCTGGCGACCTTCATACATTTGGGTCACCAGGAAGGTGCCGATGGACATGGTGATACCGCTCACCAGCCCCAGCACGAACATCGCGGCGGAGAAGAGCGCCAGGCTGTGGCTCAGCATCAGCGCGGCGACGGCCAGCACCATCAGCACGAAGCCAAAACGCAGCTGGGTTTTTAACGGTACGATCTCCATCAGCCAGGCATTCAGGAAGATAGAGATCAGGATCCCTGCGTTCAGGAAGGTGAAGGTGTTGCTCATGCTGGAAACCGGAAGATCGAAGTACTTCGCGATATCGCCCATCACCATACCGGTGACGATCACCAACGCACCGGTAAGGGCGTAGGAGAAGAAGCTGATCCATGTGAGCCTAATTCTGTTGCTGTTAGTCATGAGACTGGCCTGTGAATAGAAGTGTAAAGCGCGTTGACTGCGCCGTGAACGGGCAGATTTTATGCGTTCGGGTGACACATTTAAATCTTTAAAAGTGAAAATCGTTCACGTTGCACAGTTTATTTTGAAATGTGTCACAAATTTTCACCGTATTACCGCATAACCAGGTGCAGACACATCTGTTTCAAATTCGTAAAATTGAGTAAAGCGCTGGCCTGGGGGCGGCATGCTCTTTAGAATCAAGCGACTCGCTCTCTTCTCTGTTCACTGTTAGGAATTCACATGGTTAAAACGACTCTGGCGGCTGTGGCGGCTATCTTTGCTCTCTCTGCAATTTCACCCGCAGCCCTCGCGGCAAAAGGCGACCCTCACGTTCTGTTAACCACCTCTGCCGGTAACATCGAGCTGGAGCTGAACAGCCAGAAAGCCCCGGTATCGGTGAAAAATTTTGTCGACTATGTGAACAGCGGCTTCTATAACAACACCACCTTTCACCGCGTGATCCCCGGCTTTATGGTGCAGGGCGGCGGCTTTAACGAGCAGATGCAGCAGAAGCAGCCGAACCCGCCGATCAAGAACGAAGCGGATAATGGCCTGCGCAACACCCGCGGCACCATCTCCATGGCCCGTACCGCTGACAAAGACAGCGCCACCAGCCAGTTCTTCATCAACGTGGCGGATAACGCTTTCCTCGATCACGGCCAGCGCGACTTCGGCTACGCCGTTTTTGGTAAAGTTGTGAAAGGCATGGATATCGCAGACAAGATCTCCCAAGTACAGACCCACAACGTCGGCCCGTATCAGAATGTGCCGTCAAAACCGGTGGTTATTCTCTCCGCAAAAGTTCTGCCCTAACGCTTTTTTGCACGGGCATCGCCTGCCCGTGCTCTGCCTGCTTCCCTGCGTAACGTGAAAATGCCGCTTATACTTGTGGCAAATGACGCACATCATCAGGGAGACACAATGGCGAAAAAACTCACCGAACGGCAAAAATCCCGTCTCTGGGAGCAGCAGCGTAATGTCAATTTCCAGGCCAGCAGGGCGCTGGAAGGGGTGGAGTGCGCCCTGGTAACGCTCAACGCAGAAGAAGCAGAGGCGCGCCTTGAGGCGCTGCGGAGGCAGCATGAGCGATAAGTTTGGTGACGGGCGCGACCCGTACTTCTACGCCGGCCGCAACGTGATGAGCAACCGGCTGGGCATCCATCAGGCGAAACAGCTCGAAGAGACGGCATATGAGTTTACCGCGCTGCGTGCCGCGACGCTGGAGCTGGGTCCCGTTGCCCGGGGCCTGCCGCACCTCTGCGCCATCCATCGTCATCTCTACCAGGATATCTTTGAATGGGCCGGTGAGATCCGTGAGGTCAACATCTATCAGGGCGATACGCGCTTCTGTAATTTTGACTATATCGAGAACGAGGGCAACGCCCTGATGCAGGCGCTGGAAGATGAGGACTGGTTGCAGGGCCTGGAGAAAACCGCGTTTATCGAGCGTTTAGCACACTACTATTGCGAAATTAACGTCCTGCACCCGTTCCGCATCGGCAACGGCATTGCCGAGCGGATCTTCTTCGAACAGCTGGCGATCCATGCAGGCTACCTGTTGGACTGGCGCGGCATTGAGCCAGAGGCCTGGAGTGCAGCCAACCAGAGTGGCGCAATGGGCGACCTCTCGGCACTGATCGCTATCTTTACCCACGTGGTGAGCGAAGCGGAGTAAAACGTTGCCGGATGGCGCTGCGCTTATCCGGCCTACGCAGGGGCGGACATATCTATATCAATATGTCCAGCCCATGCTTTTGTATAACACTTAACAGCTTTAGCGATAACCCATTCGGCCTTTTAGCCCCGCTTTCCCATTTTTGTATGGTTGAAACGCTGGTATTTAAATAGTGGGCAAAAACAGGCTGGCTAACGTTAAACTTCTCCCGCAGCTTTTTGATTTCATCCGGCTGGATGTCATCTACCTGACCGATGCAGGCTTTATCAAAGCTACGCATTGTTTCCTGAGAAATGGCATCTACGCTGTGTAATCCCGCAGCAGCGCTATGAATCGCTTCAAAAGCGGTGCTTTTAAATTTCTCTTTTGCGGTCATGACAAATCTCCAGCAACTCTTTAGCGTCAATTAACAAGCTCAGTTTTTCAGTTTTCAGGCACGCGTAATGCTTTGCGAGTGTTCGAAAGCCTGTGAGTTCTTCATGAGTGATATTTGCCATATCCTGTTTGGCATACAGGAAAGTGTAAAACCAATTCCTCCCACCTTTAGCCAGGATAATGGCGCGATCGCGATTATGGTTCAGGCGCTTTTTATAGACGCCGCCGCCAAGGTCATCGACTTTTCCTTCATATACAGCGTTGATAGCCAGACATAATTCATCGTCCTTGATGGCATGGTTTTTTGCCGTTTTACTGAACCATTTTGTTTTAAAAACCCGCATTTGATTCACATCCCTGTTCACTTTACTGTAGCACTTAGTGCAATAGTAAGCACTTCTTTCAGTAGGTCATAGTCAGAATTTCTCAGGCTGCGTACAATGTCGCAAAGATAGTTATCAAGTGACTTACCATGATCCTGCTTATCGACAACTACGACTCCTTTACCTGGAACCTCTATCAGTACTTCTGCGAGCTCGGCGCTGAGGTCGTGGTGAAGCGCAACGATGAGATAACCCTCGCCGATATCGCGGCGCTGGCTCCGGAGAAGATCGTAATCTCGCCTGGCCCCTGCACGCCGGACGAGTCGGGCATATCGCTGGCGGTCATCCGCCACTACGCCGGTAAGCTGCCGATCCTCGGCGTCTGCCTCGGCCACCAGGCGATTGCTCAGGTTTTTGGCGCAACCATCGTGCGGGCGCAGAAGGTGATGCATGGCAAAACCTCGCCTATTACCCACAGCGGCCGGGGCGTGTTTCATGGGCTCAATAATCCGCTTACCGTCACCCGCTACCATTCGCTGCTAATCGATCCCGCGACGCTGCCAGACTGCTTCGAGGTGACCGCCTGGAGCGATACGCAGGAGATTATGGCGATTCGTCATCGGGAGTGGGATCTGCATGGCGTGCAGTTCCACCCGGAGAGTATCCTGAGCGAGCAGGGGCACGCGCTGCTGGCAAACTTTCTTAACCAGACCGATTTTTAGTTGCCATGCACTGATTTTTTATGCATATTTTATGATTATATTTTCATAATCATTGCTGTATATAATCACTGCATATAACGGATGGGCATGACATGGCAACTGAACAGAACGCAGTTACGCGCGCAACATTTGACGAAGTAATTCTGCCCGTTTATGCACCGGCGGAGTTTATCCCGGTGAAGGGCAAAGGCAGTCGAGTGTGGGATCAGCAGGGCAAGGAGTATGTTGATTTCGCGGGCGGGATTGCCGTTACGGCACTGGGCCACTGCCATCCTGCGCTGGTGGAGGCGCTGAAAAGCCAGGGCGAAACCCTGTGGCATACCAGCAACGTCTTTACCAACGAGCCAGCGCTGCGCCTGGCGCGCAAGATTATCGATTCCACCTTTGCCGAGCGCGTGCTATTTATGAACTCCGGCACCGAGGCCAACGAAACCGCCTTTAAGCTGGCGCGCTACTACGCTTCTACGCGCCACAGTCCGTACAAAACCAAAATCATCGCCTTCCATAACGCCTTCCACGGACGCTCGCTGTTTACCGTCTCGGTCGGCGGCCAGCCGAAATACTCTGACGGCTTCGGACCGAAACCCGCTGATATTATCCACGTGCCGTTCAACGATCTTCATGCGGTGAAAGCGGTGATGGACGATCACACCTGTGCAGTGGTGGTTGAGCCGGTACAGGGGGAAGGGGGCGTGACCGCCGCCACGCCAGAATTCTTACAGGGCCTGCGCGAGCTGTGCGACCAGCACCAGGCGCTGCTGGTTTTTGATGAAGTGCAGTGCGGAATGGGGCGCAGCGGCGATCTCTTTGCCTACATGCACTACGGCGTAACGCCAGATATCCTCACCAGCGCCAAGGCACTGGGCGGCGGTTTCCCCATCAGCGCCGTGCTGACTACTGAGGCGATCGCTAGCGCGTTCCACGTCGGCTCCCATGGCTCGACCTACGGCGGCAACCCGCTGGCCTGCGCGGTGGCAGGTGCAGCCTTTGACATCATTAGCTCGCCTGAGGTGCTGCAAGGCGTTAGCGAGAAGCGCCAGCGCTTCGTCAACCATTTGCAGCAGATCGACGAGCAGTTTGACGTGTTCAGCGATATTCGCGGCATGGGCCTGCTGATTGGTGCCGAGCTAAAACCGCAGTACAAGGGGCGCGCCCGCGATTTGCTTTACGCTGCTGCTGACGAAGGGGTGATGGTGCTGAACGCCGGGCCGGACGTGATGCGCTTTGCCCCGTCGCTGGTTGTCAGCGAGCAGGATATTGATGAAGGCATGCAGCGCTTTGCCGTAGCGGTAGCCAACATCGCGCGGGCCTAGTCTTTACTCCACCGGCGATTAAGCCAGATGCCATGATGCGGGCGCTGACGCCATGCCACCGACGAGATGGTGTGCATGCTGTTCAGATGCCCGATAATACGCTGGAGGTGCATCTCCATTGGGCTCATTGGGCCGTGGGTGAGCGTCTCCGGCGCTTCAAGAATATTCGCGTCCCCGGATGCTCCGGCCCCGTCATAGTCCAGCCGCTGCTGGCAGCGCTGAAGCGCAATTTCGCATGACTCCAGATAGCGCTGGGCCAGGTCCGGCGTCAGCATGGCGTGCTCCCGGGCCAGCGTCGTCAGGGCGTTAATATGCTCGACGATAAACTGGCTATGGGTCACCCAGAGCTTCATATCTGCCAGATAGTGGGTATTGAACCCCGGCTCCTGCATCGCCTGATTCAGCGAGTTGAAGAGGGCGTTGTGCGCCTGGTTGACCCGTATCCGCTGGTAGGCCAGCGGCGTGGGCTGCGGATCGTCGCTGAGGATCAGACGAATCGCATCCTGATCCTTCTCAATCGCATCATGGGCGTTTTTCCGCAGCAGCCCGCTCTGCCACTGCGGCCAGAGCCAGACCATCCCGCCGAAGGCAATCAGACAGCCAATCAGGGTATCGATCAGTCGGGCAACGATAAAGTTCTCGCCGCTCAGGGTCAGAATTTGAATCGAGTACACCGCCGTAATGGTGAACCCTACCGTCGCCCAGCCGTAGCTTTTGCGAATGATCAGGTAGCTAATGAGCGTGATAAACAGCATGCCCAGCAGGGTATACCCCTCCGGAACATGGAAGTGCAGAGCAACGCCAGCAACCGTTAACCCCGCCAGCGTGCCTGCCGCCCGGTGTAAAATACGCACCCGGGTAGCGCCGTAGCCGTTCTGCGTAACCAGCAGCACCGTCATCAGGATCCAGTAGGGCTTCGGCAGATGCAGGGCGCTGCCCATCAGGCTGGCGATGCTCAGCATAACGCTGATGCGGGCGGCATTGCGCAGCGCCGGAGATTTCAGCGACAGATAGCTCTTGAGCGCTTCCCACAGCGGCTGGCGGCGCTGCTGGTCGGCCATCAGGTCGCGGGTATAGAGCGGGCGCTGGGTGCGCAGCACGCGGGCGATACGGCTAAAGTGCCAGGCGCAGAACTGGCCAACCGGATTTTGCGGATGCTGGCGGGCGATCTTCTCCAGGGCGCCAATCTGCTTCTCCATGGTGAAGCGGGTCGGGTAGCGATGGTACAGAATGTCGTCCGCCAGCACCCGAAGCCGGGCGGCGACCACCTGCGCATTCCAGCGGATCACCGCTTCGGCGTGGCTGCGCTCCACCAGCTTCTGCACCTCTTCCGGCTGGTGTAGGCTGACCGAGATGTGCTCCTGCAGATCCAGCGCCACCTGAAACGCCCGCAGGAGACGCTTGTAGTCGTTATGCTGGTTGGCGGCGAGCATATGCAGCTGCTGATAGCACTGGCTGATGAGATCCACCGCCTTTTGCTGGCGCGCCAGCAGCGGCGGCAGGGCCTTCTCCGGATCGGCGTGCTGCGTCAGCAGGCTGTACTTCGCCTCGCAGTAGTCGGCGAGCTGGCGGTAGAGCAGGCTTAACGATTCGCGCAGGGGCTGCTCGCGCCACAGCCAAAACCAGAACCAGTTAAACGCGCCGTACCAGAGCGTGCCCAGGGTGTAGATGAGCAGCGGCTCCCAGACCGGCATATTGCCCGCCAGGCTGAGGGTAAAGATGGCGGCGATAAGCGAAGCGGGCAGCAGGCGTGCGTGTAGAGGACTGATTTCCGCCGTGACGCCCAGCAGCATTGCCAGCCCGGCGAGGATCAGCGGGAGCGCAACGTTGGCCCCCAGCAGCAGCTGCACCGCCAGGCTACAGCCGGCAAACAGCGAGCCGCCGATAATCAGGCGCTTAAAGAAGCGTTTGTGCGGAGTATCAAGACCGGCAATGTTGCAGCAGGCGGGCACCAGCGAGAACAGTAGACCATGCTGAAGATGACCCAGCGCCAGACCGATGGCCACGGGAAGGCACAGCACCAGCGTTTGCCGCAGTGCGTAGTTAACTTCGGGGTGGTAGATTAACCTGCGCCACATGAGGGAGAGAGCAAAAACGGCGTCCGCAGAGGCGATCCGCCGTTCTTAAAGCTTAACGCGTTCCGTAGACGACGATGGTTTTGCCGTGCGCGGAGATCAGGTTCTGATCTTCCAGCATCTTCAGAATACGGCCCACGGTTTCACGGGAGCAGCCGACGATCTGGCCGATCTCCTGGCGGGTGATTTTAATCTGCATCCCGTCCGGATGGGTCATGGCGTCCGGCTGTTTAGCCAGGTTCAGCAGGGTCTGCGCGATGCGGCCGGTCACGTCGAGGAAGGCGAGGTTACCCACTTTCTCAGAGGTGACCTGCAGGCGGCGTGCCATCTGCGACGAGAGACGCATCAGAATATCCGGGTTGACCTGGATCA
The DNA here is from genome assembly GCF_000759795.1 of Pseudescherichia vulneris NBRC 102420. Lineage (GTDB taxonomy): Bacteria > Pseudomonadota > Gammaproteobacteria > Enterobacterales > Enterobacteriaceae > Pseudescherichia > Pseudescherichia vulneris. Next base: position 23,501 of record NZ_BBMZ01000016.1, on the reverse strand, counting down.
GCTGACGGAATTTTTTATAGGAAATTTCGGCCACTTCACAGGCGGTTTTCGCCCGTACCCATGCGCTGCGCTCCTGGCCCTCTTCAAACAGGCCCAGTTCACCGATAAAGTCGCCCTGGTTCAGGTAAGAGAGGATCATCTCTTTCCCTTCTTCGTCCTTGATGAGCACTGCCACTGAGCCTTTGACGATGTAGTACAACGTTTCCGCTTTTTCACCCTGGTGAATCAGCGTGCTCTTCGATGGGTACTTATGAATGTGGCAATGAGACAAGAACCATTCGAGAGTCGGGTCTGTTTGTGGTTTGCCAAGCACCATGCGCGGTTATCCTCTGTTATAAGCTGGCGCCAGTCGCGGGACGCATCCGGCGGCTGGGGTTGCAATCATATGCTTCCCGAATCCTGGGAAGGGGGCCGTCAATATAAGCGTGCGGCCTGTAATGGTTGAAGTCCTCTGCATACCTGCATAATGTCAATACATTACCGTAGCATCCCGACTGTTTTAGCATAGCTTTTGCCGTGTGTCTCCTGGTGTCTCGCTTCAGCTTGATGGATGTCGCCTTCCGTTGCGCGTTTTACTCGGCGCGCGTAATCTGTCGGGAAAATTGCCACTCTGGAGTGATGAAAATGCAAGCACGCGTAAAATGGGTTGAAGGGTTAACGTTCCTCGGCGAATCCGCCTCTGGTCATCAGGTATTAATGGACGGCAACTCCGGGGATAAAGCCCCCAGCCCGATGGAGATGGTGCTGATGGCAGCAGGCGGATGCAGCGCCATCGACGTGGTGTCGATTCTGCAGAAAGGCCGTCATAGCGTGACCGACTGTGAAGTGAAGCTGACCTCCGAGCGCCGGGAAGAGGCCCCGCGTCTCTTCACCCACATCAACCTGCACTTTATCGTTACTGGCAAAGAGCTGAAGGATGCGGCAGTATCCCGCGCGGTGGATCTTTCGGCGGAGAAGTACTGCTCCGTGGCGCTGATGCTGGAGAAAGCGGTCAACATCACCCACTCCTACGAGGTGGTTGAGGGATGATTTTATGCCCGGTGGCGCTGCGCTTACCGGGCCTACATGACGCGCACTATTTTATTCAATCTTCTTGCCTTCCATCAGCCGCTGCACCAGCGGCAGCATGATCAGCTCCATCGCCAGCCCCATTTTGCCGCCCGGTACCACCAGGGTGTTGATATGGGAGATAAACGAGCCTTGCAGCATCGCCAACAGCCAGGGGTAATCGATCCCCTCCAGATCGCGGAAGTGGATCACCACAAAGCTCTCGTCCAGCGAGGGAATATTTTTGGCGGCAAAAGGGTTTGAAGTGTCGACCGTGGGGACGCGCTGGAAGTTGATGTGGGTGCGGGAGAACTGCGGCGTAATGAAGTTGATATAGTCATCCATCGAGCGCACCACCGAGTCCATCACCGTCTCTCGGGAGTGGCCGCGCTCGCTGGTGTCACGGATCATCTTCTGGATCCACTCCAGGTTGATAATCGGCACCACCCCCACCAGCAGATCGACATGGCGCGCCACGTCGTGCTGGGGCGTCACCACGCCGCCGTGCAACCCTTCGTAAAAGAGAATATCGGTGGGTTCCGGCAGCGGCTGCCACGGCGTAAAGGTGCCCGGAACCTGGTTCCATGGCACGGCTTCGTCGTAGGTGTGCAGATACTTGCGCGCCTGCCCGGTGCCGTTGTGGCCATATTCGATAAAGGTCTGCTCCAGCAGGCCAAAATCGTTGGCGTCCGGGCCAAAGTAGCTGATATGCCGCCCGGCATCGCGTGCCTTGCGGATCGCCATATCCATCTCCGGACGGGTATAGCGGTGGAAGCTATCGCCCTCCACCTCAGCGGCGCGTAGCCCGAGCTGAGAAAAAATTTTACGAAAGGCGAGGCTGGTGGTGGTGGTTCCTGCACCGCTGGAACCTGTCACAGCAATCACCGGATGTTTGGCTGACATAGCGAACGACTCCCTGATAAGCAGCAGAAGAGGGCGGATCGCCTGACGCAGCGTTATTCGCGAAACTGTTTACGGGGCATAATATTGACCGTCTCGTGTAGCTCTGACCACACCAGCACGGCCTCACCCGTTTCCAACTGACGCTTTACGTCGGCAACCTTTTGCTCAAGCGAACGCTCATGTTCACCATAATCGGTGCCTTCACGCAAGACAAAGCTCTCAATCAGGCTGTAGAGCGTCTCGGGTGGAACCTCTTGCCAGGGAATAATCATCTATGCCTCCAGATAGGGTGCCAGCCAGTCGGGGATGCGCTTTTCAAGCCACATCTCAGGGCGGCGCAGCGTGCCGCCAACGAAGCCAACATGGCCGCCATGTTCGGTCAACTGATACTCAATATTAGCGGGTAAATGGCCCGCCGCCGGAATGACGTGGTGATCCATAAAGGGATCGTCTTTGGCATGGATAATTAGCGTCGGCTTGCGGATCTGCGGCAGGACCGGCATGGCGCTGCTTCGGCGGTAGTAGTCGATGGCATCATCGAACCCGTGCGCCTTCGCGGTGATCAGGTCATCAAACTCACGGATGCGACGCACGCGCTTGAGCTGGGCGAGATCGATCGGCAGAGAGCCGGGATAGGCCTTGAGCTTGCGCGTGGCGTTGGCTTTCAGCAGGTTGAGCAGGTAATGCTGATAGAAGCGTGTGAAACCCTTATCCATATGGAGACTACAGGCCTCCAGCACCAGCGGCGCTGAGACAATCACCGCCGCGTTGAGCGGCAGGCTGTCGTCGGCTTTAGCCAGCAGGCAGCCAAGCATATTGCCGCCGAGGGAGTAACCCACTGCCGCCGTCGGGGCCGGGCCCAACTCATTATGCAGCCAGTGCAGGAACGCGCTGCCATCTTCGGTTTCGCCGGAGTGATAGATGCGGTTTAGGCGGTTAGGCTCGCCGCTGCAGCCGCGAAAGTGCATCACCACCCCAAGCCAGCCGCGCTGTTTGGCAGCGTGGATTAAGCCATGGGCGTAGGGGCTGTGCAGGCTGCCCTCCAGACCGTGAAAGACCACCAGCCGGGGCTTATCTTTTGCCTGCTGCGGATCTTCGCTCCATGCCAGATCGACAAAGTCGCCGTCGGGCAACTCAAGGCGCTGCCATTGAGCGGTGAACTGCAGACGGCGGCGCAAAATACGCGGCAGCATGGTCTGCAAGTGCGGGTTGCTTGCCCCCGGCATCGGGCGGAATTCAACGTTATCTTCCGCCGCAGCGGGAAGCAGTAAGGGTGTTATTTGGGTCATGTCGTGCGAGTTATTTTTCAGTTATCTGCCGAACACTATACCTCTACGAATAAATTATGTTTATGAAAATGGGTCACTACTGCCGCTTCCCCCTGGCGTAACGCATTTTTCTACCCTCTGGGCTGATCTGAATCACAAATCCATATTTTGATCGTTACTCTCAGGCTAACGATCCTGCCAACAGCTTTATTGATGCATTTTTCAACAGCGCGCACACTTGCTTCAGCGTTAAGCAAATCAAAACGATTGCTGAATCAGGAGGTTAATAATGTTATCTGGGCAAACGCCTGCACGGGTCTGGAACACACGACGCACTGAGAAACAGCGTCGTCTGGCTTCTGTCCCGGTAGAAGGCAAAGTGCTGCCGACCGACGACCTGGTCGCCATGCTGGAAAAACTCATTGCACCCGGCGACAAAGTGGTGCTGGAAGGCAACAACCAAAAACAGGCGGATTTTCTTTCCCGCTCCCTTGCACAAGTCAGCCCGCAGAAAGTGCACGATCTGCATATGATCATGCCAAGCGTTGGCCGCAGCGAACACCTCGACATCTTTGAAAAGGGCATTGCCCGCAAGCTGGATTTCTCTTTCTCTGGTACGCAAAGCCTGCGCATTTCGCAGCTGCTGGAAGACGGCCAGCTGGAGATCGGTGCGATTCATACCTACATCGAACTCTATTCCCGACTGTATGTTGACCTGTCGCCGAACGTGGCGCTGATCGCCGGTTATAAGGCCGATCGCAAAGGTAACCTCTATACCGGGCCGAGCACCGAAGATACGCCAGCGCTGGTTGAAGCCGCGGCGTTCCGCGACGGTATCGTCATCGCGCAGGTCAACGAGCTGGTGGATGACGAATGCGATTTACCGCGTGTCGACATTCCCGGATCGTGGATCGACTACGTGGTAGTAGCGGACAAACCGTTCTTTATCGAACCGCTGTTTACCCGCGATCCGCGCCTCATCAAACAGGAACACATCCTGATGGCGATGATGGCCATCAAAGGTATCTACGCTGAGCACCAGGTGCAGTCCCTGAACCACGGTATCGGTTTCAACACCGCCGCCATTGAGCTGCTGCTGCCCACCTACGGCGAACAACTCGGCCTGAAAGGCAAAATCTGTAAGCACTGGACCCTGAACCCGCATCCGACGCTGATCCCGGCGATTGAGAGCGGCTGGGTGGAGAGCGTGCACTGCTTCGGTGGCGAACTGGGGATGGAAGAGTACATCCGCGCCCGTCCGGATATTTTCTTTACCGGGGCCGACGGCTCGATGCGCTCCAACCGCGCCTTCTGCCAGCTGGCAGGGCAGTACGCGGTCGATATGTTCATCGGTTCGACCCTGCAAGTTGATGGCTATGCCAACTCCTCAACGGTAACGCGTGGTCGCCTGTCCGGTTTCGGCGGTGCGCCAAACATGGGCCACGATCCACACGGTCGTCGCCATGCCACACCGGCGTGGCTCAACATGATCACCGAACCCGATCCGATGCAGCGCGGTAAAAAACTGGTGGTGCAGATGGTCGAAACGTTCCAGGCAGGTTCAAAACCGACCTTTGTGGAAAAACTCGATGCTGTTGACGTGGCAAAAGCATCTGGCATGCCGCTGGCTCCCGTGATGATTTACGGCGATGACGTGACCCACGTCCTGACCGAAGAGGGTATCGCTTACCTCTACCGTGCCGAAAACATGGAAGAGCGTCGGGCGATGGTCGCTGCCGTTGCTGGGATCACCGATATTGGCCTTGGCGTTGACGCGAAACGCGTCGCCGACCTGCGCCGCAGCGGCAAAGTGGTTTATCCGGAAGATATCGGCATCCGCCGCACCGACGCCACCCGTTCGCTGCTGGCCGCCGGTAGCGTGTCGGATCTGGTGGAGTGGTCTGACGGTCTTTATAACCCACCTGCAAAATTCCGGAGCTGGTAATGAAACATCTGCCACAGATTCAGGCTCAGGGCGGTGCCGAATGGCTGGCGCATACCGCCACCCAGTGTCTGATTGACGAAGCACGTTTAAGCCCGAAGCCCGGTCTTGTGGACAGCCGGGGAAACGGCGCGCATCACGACCTGTCGCTAGCGCTGATGGAGCGCTCGGCGCGCAGCCTGACCCCGACGTTTCATGCCCTGGCGCAGCAGAGCTGGCAGCGGCCAGCGGACATTGCGCTTAGACAAACGATTGGACGACTCGGCCGCGAAGGCGAGCAGCAGATGATGGCAGCCACCCATGGCGTCAATACCCACCGGGGCGCGATTTGGGCGCTAGGGCTGCTGGTCAGCGCGGTGGCGATGCTCGGTGGCGAGGGCAACGCGCAGACGGTTACCCGCACTGCCGCCGATCTGGCGACGCTGCCAGATGACGCTGCCCCGAAGGTCTTCAGTAAAGGGCTGCGTGCAACCCACCGCTATCGCGTGCCGGGTGCACGGGAAGAGGCCCAGCAGGCGTTTCCGCACATCATGCAGTATGCCCTGCCGCAGTTGCGGCAGAGCCGACTGAACGGCTGTAACGAAACGCATGCCAGGCTTGATGCCCTGATGGCCATTATGACCTCTCTGACCGACACCTGTGTACTGTCCCGTGCCGGGATGGAGGGGCTTGAGGTCATGCAGTTCGGTGCACGTGCCGTACTCAATGCGGGCGGCACCGCGCAGCTGGCAGGGCAGCAGGCGCTGGCAAGATTAGATCGCCAGATGCTGATGCTCAACGCCTCGCCGGGTGGTGCAGCGGATCTGCTCGCTGCCACTCTGTTTCTCGACCGTGTCGAATCGCCCTATTTAAAGCATTAAGAGGATGTTATGGAACAGATCACAATCTCTGTGCCCGCCAGCCGCACGCTAAGCGGCAAAGCGCTGGCAGGCGTTGTTGGATCCGGCGATATGGAGGTGTTATTCACCGCCGCGCCGGGCGAGACGCTGACTATTGATATTACCACCTCCGTGGACAACAGCCGTGGACGTTGGGAAGCGCTATTTAACCGCCTTACCCTGGTAGGCAGCCTGCCCGCCGGCAAGCTGGTGATCCACGATTTTGGGGCGACGCCTGGCGTAGCCCGCATTCGTATCGAACAGGTCTTTGAGGAGGTGAGCCATGCGTGATGACCGCAGCTTTATCGAATTAAAAGCGCGTGAGCGTGCTCGTACCCTGCTGGATGAGGGCAGCTATCGCGAACTGCTGGATCCGTTTGAAGGCATCATCTCACCGTGGCTGGGGCCACAGGGCATCGTACCGCAGGCTGACGACGGCATGGTGGTGGCTAAAGGCACCATCAACGGCCAACCCGCCGTAGTAGTGGCTATTGAAGGCACCTTCCAGGGCGGCAGCATGGGCGAAGTCTCCGGTGCGAAGATGGCGGCAGCGTTGGAGCTGGCGGCGGAAGATAACCGCAACGGTACTCCTACCCAGGCCGTGCTGTGTCTGGAGACTGGCGGGGTACGTTTACAAGAGGCCAACCTCGGTCTGGCGGCGATTGCCGATATCCATGCAGCGATTGTCGATCTGCGTCGTTATACGCCGGTTATTGGCATCGTGGCGGGTACCGTGGGCTGCTTCGGCGGGATGTCGATTGCTGCCGCGCTGTGCAGCTACCTGCTTGTCACCCGCGAGGCGCGCCTCGGTCTGAACGGTCCGCAGGTTATTGAACAGGAGGCGGGGATTGAAGAGTACGACTCCCGCGACCGGCCGTTTATCTGGAGCATGACCGGCGGCGAAGTGCGCTATCAGAGCGGACTCGTCGATGCGCTGGTTGGCGACGGCATCAACGCCGTAAAAGGCGCGATGAATGACTTCATCGCCAAGGGCGTACCGGAAAAACACCGTACCGACAACTACGCCTGGTATCTGGATCGTCTGAGCCATTTCGATACCGCAAAACAGGCGGATGCAGAACAAATTAAAGCGCTCTTTGCCCGGGAGGATAAATAATGAGTCATTCAATAAGCCGCGGCGAATTATGGCTGGAAACCCTGGTGCCCAACGCCAAACGTCTGGAAGGGCTGTGCCCATCCGTACAGGCTGCTGATGGTGAACTAAATGGTGAAGCCATGCGCTTTATCGCGGTTGTACCGGATGCGAATAACCACTATCCGCGTGCCACTAAAGGTGAAGTGGGTCTGCTGGAAGGCTGGACCCTGGCAAAAGTGGTGAGCGAAACCATCGCTGCCGATGCCCATAACGCCGTGAAGCGCCCGATTGTGGCGGTGATTGACGTGGCAAGCCAGGCCTATGGCCGCCGCGAAGAGGGTTTTGGTATCCATCAGGCGCTGGCCGGGGCCGCTGCGGCCTATGCCAATGCACGTCTGGCGGGCCATCCGGTGATTGGCCTTATCGTCGGTAAAGCGATGTCCGGTGCGTTTCTGGCGCACGGCTACCAGGCAAACCGCCTGATCGCCTTTAATGATAACGGCGTGCTGATCCACGCGATGGGTAAAGAGTCTGCCGCGCGTATCACTCTACGTACCGTTGAAGCGCTGGAAAAACTGGCGGCAACCATTCCGCCGATGGCCTACGACATCAGCAACTACGCCACGCTCGGGCTGCTGGAAAACCTACTGGATATCAGCAATCCGGATGCCCCCTCAGAACACGATCTGGCCCTGGTGAAAACCGCCCTGCAACAGGCCATTAACGACGCTCGACAGGATCCTACGCTGAAAAGCCGTCTGGGTGCTGACAATCGCCGCAGTTCAGCCCTCGTGCGCGAACGCATGCGAGCAAGCTGGTAAGAAAAGAGAGACCTGCCAGAGGTAAGTCCCCGTGGGCGCATTCGCTGCGCCCGCGAGGAGAACGACGCCCTGAAAAATAACAATCATCGCGCCAGTGCTAAAACTTTTAACCACAGGTGATTTTTTATGACTTACGTAATTGTTCATGCTCTCGCACCGATTTTTATCATCATGCTGCTGGGCTTCTGGGCCGGCAAAGCAAAGATGGTCGATAATAAAAACGTTTCCCTGCTCAATATCTTTGTGATGGATTTTGCTCTGCCCGCCGCGCTGTTTAGCGCTACGGTGCAGACCCCGTGGACCGGCATCGTCGCGCAGTCGCCGCTGATTCTGGTTCTGACGCTGGCGATGTGGATCACCTATGCCGCGATCTACTTCCTGGCGACAAAAGTCTTTAAAAAGTCACCGCAGGATGCCGCCGTGCTCACGCTGACCGTTGCGCTGCCGAACTACGCCGCGCTGGGCCTGCCGATTTTGGGTAGCGTGCTGGGTGAAGGCCCGTCAACGTCACTCTCCGTCGCGGTCTCAATCGCCTGCGGCTCCGTGCTGATGACACCTTTCTGCCTGCTGATCCTTGAGCGTGAAAAAGCGCGTGCTGAAGGCAACAACAGCGGCTCTACGCTCTCTATGCTGCCGGTACTGATGTGGCGCTCGATTAAAAAACCGATTGTTATGGGGCCGCTGCTGGGGGTCATTCTCTCTGCGATTGGCATTAAAATGCCGGAGCTGGTGCTGGCGGCGATCAAACCGCTGGGTCTGGCTGCTACCGCCGCTGCGCTGTTCCTGACCGGGGTGATCCTCTCGGCCCGTAAACTGCAAATCAACACCATGGTGATCACCTCAACCATCGCCAAGCTGCTGATCCAGCCCGCGATTGCCTGGGGTATCGTGCTGGCCCTTGGCCTCTCCGGCTCCGTGGCCATCACCGCTATCCTGATGATTGCGCTCTCAGCGGGCTTCTTCGGCGTGGTATTCGGTAACCGCTTTGGCGTGCAGTCCCCGGATGCAGAAGCCGTGCTGCTGTTAAGCTCCGTACTGTGTATCCTGTCGTTGCCGCTGTTTATCTCGCTGACTTCAGGAATGTAACCATGACTACGCTGCGCCCCCACGATCTTATCTGGCTGACAAACCGCGAGGCGCTCGCCGGGGTTGATGAACCCTGGGTAGCGACGGTATGGCACCCAGGCTTACCGGTGGTGGTGCGGCGTGACGTGGACGGGGAGCGCATTCCGGTTGGGGTGCGCGGTATCCGCCGCGACCAGCGCGCGGCAGGCTGGACCGACGCGACGCAGGTGGTGCGCGTGGTCTCCCCAGAACAGCTGGTAGAGAGTAACGATCTGCTGCGCTCGCCGTTTATCTCGCAGCCGCCGGTGCAGGTGGCGTTTCAGCTTGCCCAGCAGGCGTGGCCGTGGGTCTGGGGCATTACCGGCAGCAGCGGCTATGCGCTGGCCACCGGCATTCCAGTGATCCACGCCAGCAGCGATCTTGACCTGCTGATCCGCGCGCCGCAGCCGCTCTCTCGCGAGCTACTGCTCCGCTGGCAGACGCCGTTGACCGATGCGCTGTGTCGGGTCGATACCCAGGTCGATACCCCGCTCGGCGGCTTTGCCCTCAACGAATGGCTGCGCGACGGGCGCGTCTTGCTTAAAACCAGCCGGGGCCCGCGTCTGGTCAGCGATCCCTGGCACAGGGAGGAATGATGAAAATTCTGTTTACCTTTCCCGGACAGGGGACTCAGCGCCCCGGTATGCTGCAACATCTGCCCGGTCACGAGATGGCCGAGGCGCGTGAAGTATTGGGCGCAGAGGCCGACACCCTCGACAGCCCTGAGGCGCTAAAGCATACCCGCGCGGTGCAGCTCTCCCTGCTGATTGCCGGCGTCGCCTGGGCGCGAGAGATGCAGCGCCGCGGCATTGAGCCGGATCTGGTCAGTGGATTATCAATTGGCGCCTATCCAGCGGCAGTCATCGCCGGGGCGCTGGATTTCAACGATGCGTTAACCCTCGTGGCGCTGCGCGGCGATCTGATGGAGCAGGCCTACCCGCACGGCTACGGCCTGACGGCGATCATGGGACTAACCCTGACGCAGGTGGAGGCGCTGGTAGCGGGCAGCGGCACCTACATTGCCAATCTCAATGCCGAGACGCAGATCGTTATCGCCGGGCGCGATGAGGAGATGGCCCAGGTGGCACAGCAGGCGCGGGCGAAGGGAGCAACGAAAGCCCAGCGTCTGGCGGTGAGCGTTCCGTCGCACTGCGAGCTGCTGAATGCCCCCGCGCAGAAGCTGGCGCAGGCCTTTGCCGGGGTGACGCTCTCTCGTCCCCGCTGCGCCTATCTTAGCGGCAGTACCGCCCGCGTGCTGTGGCAGCCGGAGCGCATTGCAGACGATCTGGCGATGAACATGGCGCGGACGGTGCGCTGGCAGGAAGCAATGGTTGCCGCCAACGAGCGCGAGGCGCGGCTGGCCATTGAGATGCCGCCGGGCGGCATTCTGACCTGCTTAACCCGTCAGGCAGCGTGGGAAGGGGAGACGGTCTCTCTTGAACGCAGCGGAGTAGACGTTGTCGCCCATTTGGCGAAGCGTCTCAGGGCGTAACGTTCTGTTCCAGACTACGGGCGTACATGCGCCCTTCGGCGGCCAGCGCCAGCAGGTTGGGATCGTGCTCGCGGCTGCGGGCAAAGACAATGCCAATCTGCTGCTGCATCTGGTACGGCTCTGCTAATTTCAGCAGCTGTACCGAGCTCTCATACACCTTTTTCATCCGCCCCGGCATCAGGGTAAAGCCCACCCCGGCCTGCACCAGGCTAAGCATCGAGAAGATATCATTCACGCGGGTCACGATCTCAGGCTCAAAGCCAGCGATGTGAAACGCTTCCTGGAACCCGGCGTAGGTCGCAAACCCCTCCGCCAGCGAGACAAACTTCTGCTGACGGTAGTCGCGTAGATCCGCCAGCTCGCCGGTATTCAGCGTAGCGCAGGCCGGTGCGGCAAGAAAGATATCGTCGTGAAACAGCGGCAGCACTTCGAACTGGGCCAGATCAACCTGGTTATCAGAGAGCGAAATGAGGATTGCATCCAATTCGCCGTCCTCCAGCTTCTGCAGCAGCATGTCGTTGGAGCCCATCGTCAGGTTAATCTCCAGCTCCGGCCGCCGCAGCTTCATCCCCATAAGCAGGCGCGGCACCGTCTCCAGGGTGAGCGAGTAGAGCGTGCCCACCCGCAGTCGACCCTGGCCAACGCCCGCCGTCTTGCGCGTCTCCTCAAGGCCGCGGGCCATCAGCTGCGTCACCTCCTGGCAATACTCCAGCAGCGTCCAGGCTGCAGGCAGCGCAAGCAGGTTGCGTCCCTTGTGCACAAACAGCGGACAGCGGACGCTCTCCTCCAGGGTGTGCAGCGCCCGGTGGACGCTGACGCCGCTGATCTCCAGCGCCTCGGCGGTGCGGGCGATGTTACCCTTCTCCATAAAGGTCATGAAGATGGTTAGCTTGCGGAAGGTGATGTCGCTGGCGATGTCCATGGCGTTACTCGCTTTGCAGCATGCCTTCAAGCTGCTCCTGGGCTTCAAGCCACGCCATCTCACACTCCTCCAGGCCCGACTTCGCGCTGGCCTGGGCCTGCAGACACTCGGTCAGCTCGGCCTTGCGGCTCTGATCGTACAGGCCGCTGTCGCCAAGCTTCTCTTCGGCCTTCGCTAGCTGGGCATTGAGTTTCTCCATCTCTTTCTCCAGACGGGCGATCTCTTTGCGCAGGGGCTGGGTCTGGGTACGCAGCTCCGCTTCCCGGCGCTTCTGGTCTTTACGTGCCTGGGCGCTGTTGCCGCTCTCCTTCGCTGTCTCGGCAGGCTGATTCTCCTGCTTCTGCACGTCGCTGAGCCACTGCTGATAATCCTCCAGATCGCCGTCGAACGACTCGACTTTGCCGTCGTGGACCAGGTAGAGATCGTCGGTGGTGGAGCGGATCAGGTGACGATCGTGCGACACCACCACCAGCGCGCCTTCAAACTCGATCAGCGCTTCGGTCAGGGCCTGGCGCATGTCGAGATCCAGGTGGTTGGTTGGCTCATCGAGCAGCAGCAGGTTCGGGCGCTGCCAGACGATCAGGGCCAGCACCAGCCGGGCCTTTTCACCGCCGGAAAAACGCTGGGTGTTCTCTGTGACCTTGTCGCCATGAAAATCGAAGCCGCCCAGATAATCCCGCAGCTTCTGCTCCGCTTCCTGCGGGGCAAGGCGCGCCAGGTGCTGCAACGGTGACTCGTCCGCCCGCAGGAACTCCAGCTGGTGCTGGGCGAAGTAGCCAAGCTTAATGCCTTTCGCGAGGCCAATATCACCGCCGGTAGGAGCAAGCTCGCCCGCCAGCAGCTTGATCAGCGTCGATTTACCCGCGCCGTTGCGCCCGAGCAGACCAATACGCGAGCCCGGCACCAGGTTGAGCTTGATCGAATTCAGAATGGTGCGATCGCCGTAGCCCGCGCTGACCTTCTCCATCTTCAGCAGCGGGTTGGGCAGGCTCTCCGGCGCACGGAAGCTGAAGTGGAAGGGGTTATCCACGTGCGCCGGGGCAATCAGCTCCATGCGCTCCAGCATCTTCACCCGGCTCTGGGCCTGCTTGGCCTTGCTGGCCTTGGCTTTGAAGCGGTCGATAAAGCTTTGCAGGTGCGCCACGCGCTGCTGCTGGCTCTCGTAGGTGGCCTGCTGCTGCGCCAGACGAGTTGCGCGCTGGCGCTCAAACGAGCTGTAGTTGCCGGTATACTCGAACATACTCTGCTGTTCGATATGGATGATTTTATCCACCACCGGATCGAGGAAGTCACGGTCGTGGGAGATGAGGATCAGCGTACCCTGATAGCTCTTCAGCCAGCGCTCCAGCCAGATCACCGCATCGAGATCGAGGTGGTTGGTGGGCTCATCGAGCAGGAGCAGATCCGAGCGGCAGACCAGCGCCTGGGCAAGGTTGAGACGCATACGCCAGCCACCGGAGAAGTCGCTTACCGGGCGTTCAAGCTGCTCGGTAGAGAATCCTAGCCCGTGCAGCAGGCTGGCGGCGCGGGAGCGAATAGTCCAGGCGTCGATAGCGTCAAGCTTGCCGTGCACGGTAGCAATGGCATGGCCGTCGTTACGCTCGTTGGCGTCGTTGAGCTGGGCCTCCAGCTGGCGATACTCGCGATCGCCATCAATAACATAGTCAATGGCGGGCTCGCTGAGGGCCGGGGTCTCCTGATTCACCCACGCCAGCTGCCAGTTGGCAGGGTAGGTGAAGCTGCCACCGTCGGCGGTAAGCTCATTTTTCAGCAGCGCCAGCAGGGTAGATTTCCCGCAGCCGTTTTTACCCACCAGCCCGACTTTCTGGCCGGGATTGATGGTGGCGGTGGCGTTATCCAGCAGGACACGCACGCCGCGACGAATTTGTAGTGAGGAGAAAACAATCATAGAGCGCCGTATGTTCCGACTATGTTAATTTGTCATTATGATAATGTGGAGTGCGCCTATAATGCCGCACCAGGGCGCAATGGTAGCCCGAAACGACAACGATACACAAAATCATTAAAACATAACCGGGAGGGGAGCGATGTCCCAGACAGCCAAAGTGCTGCTGCTGTATGCCCATCCGGAATCACAGGACTCGGTAGCTAACCGGGTGCTGCTTAAGCCGGCAATGCAACTCGACAATGTGACAGTGCACGATCTCTATGCGCACTATCCAGACTTTTTTATCGATATCCCTCGCGAGCAGGCGCTGCTGCGCGAGCACGACGTCATCGTCTTTCAGTATCCTCTCTACACCTATAGCTGTCCGGCGCTGCTCAAAGAGTGGCTGGATCGCGTTCTGACCCGCGGCTTCGCCAGCGGACCGGGAGGCAACCAGCTGGCGGGCAAGCGCTGGCGCTGCGTGATCACCACCGGCGAGCCGGAGAGCGCCTATCGCTACGACGGTCTTAACCGCTACCCCCTTAGCGATATCCTGCGTCCCTTTGAGCTGACGGCAGCCATGTGCCATATGCAGTGGATGACGCCGTTTATTGTCTACTGGGCGCGCCGCCAGCCGAAAGAGGAACTGGCCAGCCATGCTAAGGCCTACGGCGACTGGCTGGCATCACCCACCGCGACGGGAGGTCGCTAATGGAAGGAACCGATCTGCTGCTGGCGGGCGTACTGTTTCTGTTTGCCGCCGTAGTCGCCGTACCGCTGGCTGCCCGGCTGGGCATTGGCGCAGTGCTGGGCTATCTGCTGGCGGGCATTGCTATCGGCCCATGGGGGCTGGGATTTATCAGCGACGTTGATGAGATCCTCCACTTCTCTGAGATGGGCGTCGTGTTTCTGATGTTTATTATCGGCCTCGAGCTCAACCCGTCAAAGCTGTGGCAGCTGCGGCAGTCGATCTTCGGCGTCGGGGCGGCACAGGTGCTGCTCAGCGCTGCGATCCTCGCCGGGCTGCTGATGCTGACCGACTTCGCCTGGCAGGCGGCGGTGATTGGCGGCATTGGCCTCGCGATGTCCTCAACCGCGATGGCGCTCCAGCTCATGCGCGACAAGGGGATGAACCGCAGCGAGGCGGGACAGCTGGGATTCTCGGTGCTGCTGTTCCAGGATCTGGCGGTGATCCCGGCTCTGGCGCTGGTGCCGCTGCTGGCGGGCAGCGGCGATGACCACTTCGACTGGATCAAGATTGGCATGAAGGTGATCGCCTTCGCCGGGATGCTGGTGGGTGGTCGCTATCTGCTGCGCCCGGTGTTCCGCTTTATTGCCGCCTCCGGGGTGCGGGAGGTCTTTACCGCCGCCACGCTGCTGCTGGTGCTCGGCTCGGCGCTGTTTATGGACGCGCTGGGGCTGTCGATGGCGCTCGGCACCTTTATCGCCGGGGTGCTGCTGGCCGAGAGCGAGTACCGCCACGAGCTGGAGTCGGCCATCGATCCGTTCAAAGGTCTGCTGCTGGGGCTATTCTTTATCTCAGTAGGCATGGCGCTTAACCTGGGCGTGCTCTATACCCATCTACCGTGGGTTATCGCGGCAGTCGTCATTCTGGTGGCGGTAAAAACCACGGTGCTCTATCTGCTGGCGCGCCTCTATGGTCTACGAAGCTCGGAGCGGATGCAGTTCGCCGGCGTGCTCAGCCAGGGCGGTGAGTTCGCCTTTGTGCTCTTCTCGACCGCCTCCTCGCAAAAGCTATTCCATAACGATCAGATGGCGCTGCTGCTGGTGACGGTCACCCTGTCGATGATGACCACGCCGCTGCTGATGAAAGGCATTGATAAGGGACTCTCCCGGCGCTTCAACAGCCCGGAGGAGGAGGGGGAAGCCCAGTGGGTTGAAGATGACAAGCCGCAGGTGATCATCGTCGGCTTTGGCCGCTTCGGCCAGGTGATTGGTCGCCTGCTGATGGCCAACAAGATGCGCATCACCGTACTGGAGCGCGATATCAGCGCGGTGAACCTGATGCGCAAATATGGCTATAAGGTCTACTACGGCGACGCGACTCAGGTCGAGCTGCTGCGCTCGGCGGGCGCGGAGGCGGCGGAATCGATCGTTATTACCTGCAACGAGCCGGAAGACACCATGAAGCTGGTCGCCATTTGCCAGCAGCATTTCCCGCACCTGGCCATTCTTGCTCGGGCACGGGGACGTTTTGAGGCGCACGAGCTGCTCCAGGCGGGGGTGACGCAGTTCTCCCGTGAGACTTTCTCCAGTGCGCTGGAGCTGGGGCGTAAGGCGTTGGTCTCGCTGGGTATGCATCCTCACCAGGCGCAGCGAGCGCAGCTGCATTTTCGTCGTCTTGATATGCGGATGCTGCGCGAACTGATGCCGGTGGTGCATACTGATACACAGCAGATCTCCCGCGTCCGGGAGGCGCGGCGCGAGCTGGAAGAGATTTTCCAGCGTGAAATGCAACAGGAGCGCCGGCAGCCGGATGGCTGGGACGAGTTTGAATAGAGGGTAAAAAGTATGGCGATACGTAAACGTTTTATCGCGGGTGCCAAGTGCCCAGCCTGTCAGGCTCAGGACACGCTGGCGATGTGGCGCGAAAATAATGTCGATATTGTTGAGTGCGTTAAGTGCGGCCACCAGATGCGCGAGGCGGATAAAGAGGCCCGTGAGCACGTTCGCAAAGAAGAGCAAGTGATCGGGATTTTTCATCCAGACTAGCGATATGCCCTAGCTTTTTTTAAGCTTAAGGGTACACAGGGGCAGAATTCCGTTACAATCTGCGCCAGCAATTTACCCACGCTCAGGAGATATCATGAAAGTAGCAAAAGACCTGGTGGTCAGCCTGGCCTATCAGGTACGTACAGAAGACGGTGTGTTGGTTGATGAGTCTCCGGTAAGTGCGCCGCTGGACTACCTGCACGGTCACGGCTCCCTGATCTCTGGTCTGGAGTCCGCGCTGGAAGGTCACGAACCTGGCGACAAATTTGACGTGGCGGTGGGCGCAAACGACGCTTACGGTCAGTACGACGAGAACCTGGTGCAGCGCGTACCGAAAGACGTCTTCATGGGCGTTGACGAACTGCAGGTAGGCATGCGCTTCCTGGCTGAAACTGACCAGGGTCCGGTACCGGTTGAGATCACCGAAGTGGAAGATGACCACGTCGTGGTTGACGGTAACCACATGCTGGCTGGCCAGAACCTGAAGTTCAACGTTGAAGTCGTTGCCATTCGTGAAGCGACCGAAGAAGAGCTGGCCCACGGCCACGTTCACGGCCCGCACGGCCACGATCATGGTCACGACCATGAACACGGCGACGGCTGCTGCGGTGGTCACGGCCACGATCATGACCACGGTCATGGTAAAGGCGGTTGTGGTAACGGCGGTTGCGGCTGCCACTAATCGTCTAAGCTAACCACGCCCGGCGGCGTAAACTTGCCGGGCCTACGGTTTAGCATTGGCGTGTAGGCCCGGTAAGCGAAGCGCCACCGGGCACAAAAAAGCGGGAATATTCTCCCGCTTTTTTTACGTCTCGCGTTTTAAAAATCAATAGTGGGGCGGCGGCGTCTCTTCTGACTGAGAGGCCATATGGGAAGGCTGGCTGGCTTTCAGCTTCTCGGTAACGAGGCGCATCAGGTCCCGCAGCTTCGCCATCTCCAGCTCGTGGGCGGTGACCGTCTGGTTAAGCTCCTCGATCGTAATCTCCTGAAAAGCCAGACGGCTCTCCAGCTCTGCCAGCCGCGCTTCCAGCGTCATATTCTGCATGTTTCACCTCATCTGTTTTAGCCCGGATTCTACGCAACTTTACGTGGCTGCGCAGCCCACCTGACATCCTTAAGAAACTAATTTAAACAAAAATAGTCACAAAAGAGGCAACAATCGGGAATGTCGTTATATAGATTTCTCCCACAACGATTTATAGTACGTTTTTCAAATACGCAAACCCTGGGGTAATTTGCCCCCGGCCCTGGAGATATGGATGAAATCACTGTTTAAAGTCACGCTGCTGGCGACCACGATGGCCGTTGCGCTGAATGCACCTCTTTCTTTTGCTGCTGACGCTCCGGCTAAAGCCCCGGCAACCACCGACAGCAAAGCGGCATTCAAAAACGACGACCAAAAATCAGCCTATGCGCTGGGCGCGTCACTGGGTCGTTATATGGAAAACTCCCTGAAAGAACAGGAAAAACTGGGCATCAAGCTGGACCAGGCTCAGCTGATCGCTGGCGTCCAGGACGCCTTTGCTAACAAGAGCAAGCTCTCCGACCAGGAGATCGAACAGACTCTGCAGGCGTTTGAAGCACGCGTGAAGGGTGCTGCTCAGGAGAAGATGGAGAAGGACGCGGCTGAGAACGAAACCAAAGGCAAAGCCTTCCGCGACACCTTTGCTAAAGAGAAGGACGTGAAAACCTCCTCTACCGGCCTGCTCTACAAAGTAGAGAAAGAGGGGACCGGCGATGCACCGAAAGATAGCGATACCGTGGTGGTTAACTACAAGGGTACGCTGATCGATGGTAAAGAGTTTGATAACTCCTACACCCGTGGCGAACCGCTCTCCTTCCGCCTCGATGGTGTGATCCCAGGCTGGACCGAAGGCCTGAAAAACATCAAGAAAGGCGGCAAAATCAAGCTGGTGATCCCACCGGCACTGGCCTACGGTAAAACCGGCGTTCCGGGTATCCCGGCTAACTCTACGCTGGTCTTCGACGTAGAGCTGCTGGATATCAAACCGGCGCCGAAAGCGGATGCGCAGCCGAAACCGGACGCGGCAGCACCGGCAGAGCAACCTGCCGCAGCGGATAAAAAGTAATACGCTGACAGCCGCCGCCTAACCAGGCGGCGGTTTTTTATTACAGGGCAGGTATAATTAACACTGGCAGCGCCCTGTGCGCTGTATTAATTTAGATGTCCCTGTAAATGATGAGCCTGCCCTGAAAACATAACGACAGGCTCCTGAAAAGGAGTGTTTTTTTTCATGTCCAGGTCGCTATTAACCAACGAAACCAGCGAGCTCGATCTGCTGGATCAACGGCCTTTTGATCAGACCGACTTCGATATCCTGAAATCCTACGAAGCGGTGGTCGATGGGTTAGCGATGCTCATTGGTGCCCACTGTGAAATCGTCTTGCACTCCTTGCAGGATCTCAAATGCTCCGCCATTCGTATTGCTAACGGTGAACACACCGGGCGTAAGATTGGCTCGCCGATCACCGATCTTGCCCTGCGCATGCTGCACGACATGACGGGCGCAGACAGCAGCGTCTCGAAGTGCTACTTCACCCGCGCCAAAAGCGGCGTGCTGATGAAGTCGGTCACCATTGCCATCCGCAATCGCGAGCACCGGGTCATTGGCCTGCTGTGCATCAACATGAACCTTGATGTTCCCTTCTCGCAGATCATGAACACCTTTATTCCGCCGGAGACGCCGGACGTCGGCTCTGCCGTGAACTTTGCTTCCTCGGTGGACGATCTGGTGATGCAGACCCTGGAGTTCACCATTGAAGAGGTGAATGCCGATCGTAACGTGTCTAACAACGCGAAGAACCGTCAGATTGTGCTGAACCTCTACGAAAAGGGCATTTTTGATATCAAAGATGCGATTAACCAAGTGGCCGATCGGTTGAATATCTCTAAGCATACGGTCTACCTCTACATTCGCCAGTTCAAGAGCGGCGACTTCCAGGGGCAGGATAAGTAATGCGTTTTGCCTTAATGGTGACGGGGCCTGCCTACGGTACGCAGCAGGCCAGCACCGCGTGGCAGTTTGCCCAGGCACTGCTGGCTGCGGGTCACGAACTGGCGAGCATCTTTTTCTACCGGGAAGGGGTCTATAACGCCAACCAGCTGACTGCCCCTGCCAGCGACGAGTTCGATCTGGTTCGGGCCTGGCAGACGCTGCACCTTGAGCATCAGGTTGAACTGCATATCTGCGTGGCGGCAGCGCTGCGGCGTGGCGTCACCGATGAGAGCGAAGCGCAGCGTGCTGGCCTGGCCAGTGCCAATCTTCAACCGGGTTTCTCTCTCAGCGGCTTAGGCGCGCTGGCCGAGGCGGCGTTAACCTGCGATCGCGTGGTGCAGTTCTGATGAAAAGTGTGGCATTTGTTTTTAACTCCGCACCGCATGGCTCGTCTGCGGGACGGGAAGGGCTGGACGCGCTACTGGCAATGTCGGCCCTGACCGAGGAGATTGGCGTCTTTTTCCTTGGCGACGGCGTTTTTCAGCTGCTGGCCAACCAGCGTCCTGGCGATATCCTTGCGCGCGACTATATCGCCACCTTTAAGGTGCTGCCGCTCTATGACATCGAACAGCTCTGGCTGTGCGCGGCCTCGCTGCGCGAACGCGGACTGAACGCCTCAAATTCTTTTATTCTCGATGCCCAGCCGCTGGAACCCGAAGCGCTGCGCGAGTGTCTACATCGCTATGACGTCGTTATGACGTTTTGAGGCTGTTATGCTGCATACTCTTCGTCACTCTCCCTGGCAGTGCGACATGGCCGCGCTGATGCGCACGTTGCAGGAGGGGGATGACCTGCTGCTGCTCTCTGATGGCGTCACGGCGGCGGTTGTAGGAGGTCACTACCTTGATTTACTGCTGGCTGCCCCCATAACTGTTCATGCTCTACAGGAAGACGTTGATGCCCGCGCTCTTTCTGGTCAAATTTCGAACAGAATCGTCCTGGTTAGCTATACTGATTTCGTTAGCCTGACGGTAAAACACGCCGCCCAGATCGCCTGGTAGTGTGAGATCTGCTGTATATTTCTTGACACCTTTTGAGCACAGCCCTAAAATTCCGCGTCCTCATATTGTATGAGGGCGTTTTATTACGTGTTTACGAAGCAAAAGCTAAAACCAGGAGCTATTTAATGGCAACAGTTAACCAGCTGGTACGCAAACCACGTGCACGCAAAGTTGCGAAAAGCAACGTGCCTGCACTGGAAGCCTGCCCGCAGAAACGTGGTGTATGTACTCGCGTATATACCACCACTCCTAAGAAACCAAACTCCGCACTGCGTAAAGTTTGCCGTGTGCGTCTGACTAACGGTTTCGAAGTTACCTCCTACATCGGTGGTGAAGGTCACAACCTGCAGGAGCACTCCGTGATCCTGATCCGTGGCGGTCGTGTTAAAGACCTTCCGGGTGTTCGTTACCACACCGTTCGTGGTGCACTTGACTGCTCAGGCGTTAAAGACCGTAAGCAGGCTCGCTCCAAGTACGGCGTGAAGCGTCCTAAGGCTTAATGGTTCTCCGTTAAGTAAGGCCAAACGTTTTAAATTAATGTCAAACTAAACTCTTTGAGTTTTGGACAATCCTGAATTAACAACGGAGTATTTCCATGCCACGTCGTCGCGTCATTGGTCAGCGTAAAATCCTGCCGGATCCTAAGTTCGGATCAGAACTGCTGGCTAAATTTGTAAATATCCTGATGGTAGATGGTAAAAAATCTACTGCAGAAGCAATCGTATACAGTGCTCTTGAGACCCTGGCTCAGCGCTCTGGTAAAAATGAACTGGAAGCTTTCGAAGTCGCTCTCGACAACGTGCGCCCGACTGTAGAAGTTAAGTCTCGCCGCGTTGGTGGTTCTACTTATCAGGTTCCAGTTGAAGTTCGTCCGGTTCGTCGTAATGCTCTGGCAATGCGTTGGATCGTTGAAGCTGCTCGTAAACGCGGTGATAAATCCATGGCTCTGCGCCTGGCGAACGAACTTTCTGATGCTGCAGACAACAAAGGTACTGCAGTTAAGAAACGTGAAGACGTTCACCGTATGGCAGAAGCCAACAAAGCGTTCGCACACTACCGTTGGTAATCCCTTCGGAGTAATAGTCACCAAGCGGGCGCTTTATGTAAGCTGCCCGCTTTGGGCTACATAACATGAACGCTAAGGCAATAGAGGAATCAAATGGCTCGTACAACACCCATTGCACGCTACCGTAACATCGGTATCAGTGCGCACATCGACGCCGGTAAAACCACTACTACCGAACGTATCCTGTTCTACACCGGTGTAAACCACAAAATCGGTGAAGTACACGACGGCGCGGCAACTATGGACTGGATGGAGCAGGAGCAGGAGCGTGGTATTACCATCACCTCCGCAGCGACCACTGCATTCTGGTCTGGTATGGCGAAGCAGTATGAACCGCATCGCGTAAACATCATCGACACCCCGGGCCACGTTGACTTCACCATCGAAGTAGAACGTTCCATGCGTGTTCTTGACGGTGCGGTAATGGTTTACTGCGCAGTTGGTGGTGTTCAGCCGCAGTCTGAAACCGTATGGCGTCAGGCAAACAAATATAAAGTTCCACGTATCGCGTTCGTTAACAAAATGGACCGTATGGGTGCGAACTTCCTGAAAGTTGTTGGTCAGATCAAATCCCGTCTCGGCGCGAACCCGGTTCCGCTGCAGCTGGCGATTGGTGCTGAAGAAGGTTTCACCGGTGTTGTTGACCTGGTGAAAATGAAAGCCATCAACTGGAACGATGCCGACCAGGGCGTTACCTTCGAATACGAAGATATCCCGGCTGACATGCAGGATCTGGCTGAAGAATGGCACCAGAACCTCATCGAATCCGCTGCTGAAGCTTCTGAAGAGCTGATGGAGAAATACCTGGGCGGTGAAGAACTGACTGAAGAAGAGATCAAAACTGCTCTGCGTCAGCGCGTTCTGAACAACGAAATCATCCTGGTAACCTGTGGTTCTGCATTTAAGAACAAAGGTGTTCAGGCGATGCTGGATGCGGTAATTGATTACCTGCCATCTCCGGTAGATGTTCCGGCGATCAACGGCATGCTGGATGACGGTAAAGATACCCCGGCTGAGCGTCACGCAAGTGATGACGAGCCGTTCGCGGCGCTGGCGTTCAAAATCGCTACCGACCCGTTCGTAGGTAACCTGACCTTCTTCCGTGTGTACTCCGGTGTGGTTAACTCTGGTGATACCGTACTGAACTCCGTGAAATCTGCACGTGAGCGTTTCGGTCGTATCGTTCAGATGCACGCTAACAAACGTGAAGAGATCAAAGAAGTTCGCGCGGGCGACATCGCTGCAGCAATCGGTCTGAAAGACGTGATCACCGGTGACACCCTGTGTAACCCGGATCACCCGATCATTCTGGAGCGTATGGAATTCCCTGAGCCGGTAATCTCCATCGCCGTTGAGCCGAAAACCAAAGCTGACCAGGAAAAAATGGGTCTGGCTCTGGGCCGTCTGGCTAAAGAAGACCCGTCATTCCGCGTTTGGACTGACGAAGAGTCTAACCAGACTATCATCGCGGGCATGGGTGAGCTGCACCTCGACATCATCGTTGACCGTATGAAGCGTGAATTCAACGTTGAAGCGAACGTCGGTAAACCTCAGGTTGCTTACCGTGAAGCGATTCGCGCAAAAGTTACCGATATCGAAGGCAAACACGCCAAGCAGTCTGGTGGTCGTGGTCAGTACGGTCATGTTGTTATCGACATGTACCCGCTGGAGCCGGGCTCTAACCCGAAAGGTTACGAGTTCATCAACGACATCAAGGGTGGTGTAATTCCTGGCGAATACATCCCTGCCGTTGATAAAGGCATCCAGGAACAGCTGAAAGCTGGCCCGCTGGCGGGTTACCCGGTAGTGGATCTGGGCGTGCGTCTGCACTTCGGTTCTTACCATGACGTTGACTCCTCTGAGCTGGCGTTTAAACTGGCTGCGTCTATCGCCTTTAAAGATGGCTTTAAGAAAGCAAAACCAGTTCTGCTTGAGCCGATCATGAAGGTTGAAGTAGAGACGCCGGAAGAGAACACCGGTGACGTTATCGGTGACCTTAGCCGTCGTCGTGGTCAGCTGAAAGGTCAGGAATCTAACGCTACTGGCGTTCAGATCCACGCTGAAGTTCCGCTGTCTGAAATGTTCGGATATGCAACTCAGCTGCGTTCACTGACTAAAGGTCGTGCATCTTACTCCATGGAATTCCTGAAGTATGATGATGCGCCGAACAACGTTGCTCAGGCCGTAATTGAAGCCCGTGGTAAATAAGCCGCAGGGTTAAAACCTAAGTCCCGTGCTCTCTCCAGAAGGGGAGAGCACTATAGTAAGGAATATAGCCGTGTCTAAAGAAAAATTTGAACGTACAAAACCCCACGTTAACGTT
>NZ_BBMZ01000017.1 GCF_000759795.1 Pseudescherichia vulneris NBRC 102420 | reverse complement strand
GAGATATAAAAAAAGCGGGCCATCGTAGCCCGCTTTTTGTTTATTTTTGCCCGGCGGCGCGTTGCTTGCCGGGCCTACAGGTTAGTGCAATTTGTAGGCCGGGTTAGCGTAGCGCCACCCGGCGTTATGCAGCCGATTAAATCAGGTGCAGCGCAACCCAGTACAGCGCGCCGGAGAGGAAAATCGCTGCCGGCAGGGTCAGCACCCAGGCCATCAGGATGTTGGTCACGGTTTTACGCTGCAGACCGCCGCCGTCCACGATCATCGTTCCCGCCACTGACGAGGAGAGCACGTGGGTGGTCGACACCGGCATCCCGGTATAGCTCGCCAGGCCGATAGAGACGGCAGAGGTGAGCTGGGCCGACATGCCCTGCGCATAGGTCATGCCTTTCTTACCAATCTTCTCACCGATAGTCGTCGCGACACGACGCCAGCCAATCATTGTACCCAGGCCCAGCGCCAGCGCCACCGCCATGATGATCCACACCGGGGCATACTCGATAGTGCTCAGCATATCGCCTTTCAGCTTTTTCAGCAGACGCTGGTCGTCAGCGCTGACTTCCGGCTGTTTGGCAACCTTATCGGTGATATCAGAGATGCACAGCATGATGCGGCGCAGCTGGCTGCGCTGCTCAATCGGCAGCTTGTCATAGCTTTCGATATTGGTGAGCATCGCTTTAGCACGATCCAGCGCTACCACGGCACGGCCTGCATGACAGTGGAACTCGCCGTTAGGGCCTACGGTCTGCTCTGGCGTTGGGATAACCGGATCGGCTCCGGTTGCCTTCAGCAGCAGATCGGGATGCTGTTGGAACCAGATCTCGACGTTGTTTACCGCGTCGCGGGTACGGGTAATGTCGTAGCCGGAGGCATTCATGTTCACCACGAAGCCTGCCGGGGCAACGCCAATCAAGACCAGCATAATCAAACCAATGCCTTTCTGACCGTCGTTCGCGCCGTGAGAGAAGGCCACGCCGATAGCAGAGAGGATCAGGGCGATACGCGTCCAGAACGGCGGCTTTTTCTTGCCGTCCTGCTTTTCACGCTCGGCTGGAGTGAGGTGAATGCGGGCGCGTTTCTTGGTGTTGCTCCAGTAGCGACGGAGGATAAACACCAGCCCGCCCGCGAAGACCAGGCCGACAATCGGCGACAGGATCAGCGAGGCGAAGATGTTGATGACCTTCGGCACGTTCAGCGCATCCACCAGCGAGGTACCGGTCATCAGCGCGTTGGTTAAACCAATCCCGATGATTGCCCCGATCAGGGTGTGTGAACTGGAGGCTGGAAGACCAAAGTACCAGGTACCCAGGTTCCAGATGATGGCAGCCAGCAGCATGGAGAAGACCATGGCAAGGCCGTGTGCAGAGCCAACGTTCAACAGCAGATCCGTCGGTAACATATGCACGATGGCATAGGCTACGCTCAGGCCGCCAAGCAGAACGCCAAAGAAGTTGAAGAGTGCCGCCATGACGACCGCTATCTGCGAGCGTAATGCGCGAGTATAGATCACGGTTGCCACTGCGTTCGCTGTGTCATGGAAGCCGTTAATCGCTTCGTAGAACAGCACAAAACCCAGAGCAAGGAGTAATAACAACCCGGTATGAAGATCCAGGCCAGCAAACAAATGTAACATAGGACGTTACGCCATTTTTGAGGTCATGAACGCCGCGCATTATCATGGACATTCGCGGCGGGGGCAAAGTGAAATATAGCTTTTTTTTGATATTTATCCTGCGCCTGTAACGGTACGTAAATAATTATGTCATAAATTTCAACGAAATGACCATTTTCTCCACCATTTGCGCTGGTGCGACCACCGCATAAAATTTACAATCCGCGCCGGATTAGCGAAGAGGAATGCAGTGTGGAAAGGTTTGATGCCGTTATCATTGGGGCCGGCGCGGCGGGGATGTTCTGTGCGGCGATAGCTGGACAGGCGGGCTGCCGGGTACTGTTGCTGGACAATGGTAAGAAACCCGGACGTAAAATTCTTATGTCTGGCGGCGGTCGCTGCAACTTTACTAACCTTTATGTCGAGCCTGCGGCCTATCTGAGCCAAAACCCGCATTTTTGCAAATCTGCACTGGCGCGCTATACCCAGTGGGATTTCATCGATCTGGTCGGCAAGCACGGTATTGCGTGGCATGAGAAGACGCTGGGTCAACTTTTCTGCGATGACTCCGCGCAGCAGATTGTTGATCTGCTGGTGGCAGAATGCACAAAGGGCAATGTCACCACCCGTCTGCGCAGCGAAGTGCTTGACGTCACCCGCGACGACGCAGGCTATACGCTACAGCTCAACGGGGAAAGCGTCATAACTCACAAGCTGGTGATCGCCAGCGGCGGCCTGTCGATGCCGGGCCTGGGCGCATCGCCGTTTGGCTATAAAATTGCCGAGCAGTTTGGCCTGAAGGTGCTGCCAACACGGGCGGGACTGGTGCCGTTCACCCTGCACAAACCGCTGCTGGAGCAGCTGTCGCTCCTCTCCGGCGTGTCGGTGCCCTCCACCATTACCGCAGAAGACGGAACCGTGTTTCGTGAGAGCCTGCTCTTCACCCATCGTGGCCTCTCCGGCCCGGCGGTGCTGCAAATCTCCAGCTACTGGCAGCCCGGTGAGTTCGTTACCATCAACATGCTGCCGGAGTGCGATCTGGATGCGTTCCTTAACGACCAGCGCGCCGCTCATCCGAACCAGAGCCTGAAAAACACCCTGGCGATGCAGCTGCCGAAACGGCTCATTGAGTGTCTACAGCAGCTCGGGCAGATCCCGGACGTGACCCTGAAGCAGCTTAACAGCCGTGAACAGCAGGCTCTGGTGGATAACCTTACCCGCTGGCGCGTGCAGCCCAACGGCACCGAGGGCTACCGTACGGCGGAAGTGACGCTCGGCGGCGTCGATACGCATGAACTCTCATCGCGTACGATGGAGGCGCGTAACGTGCCGGGATTGTACTTTATCGGCGAGGTGATGGACGTGACCGGCTGGCTGGGGGGATATAACTTCCAGTGGGCATGGTCAAGCGCCTGGGCCTGTGCACAGGCGCTTGCAGAGCAAAACTAACGCGCTTATTCCAGCAGGCTGCGATGTAACGCTTTCACCGCGCTGTCTGCGGATGCTGCCGGCAGCAGGAAGCAGAGGCTTTGGTTGGACGCCCCGTGGCAAATCATACGTACGGCGTGCGTCTCCAGCTCGGCAAAGACCTCTTTGCACACCGCAGCTTCCTTCGCCAGCCCATTACCAATCAGCGAGACGAGCGCCAGCCCGGTCTCGATCTCAACGTGGCAGTGCGACGACAGCTCGGTGAGCAGGGCGGTAGTCAGCGTATCGGCCTCGCCAGAGGTGGAGCCGGTGGAGTTGAGGATCAGCGCGATGCTCGTCTCCGAGGTGGTCACCAGGTCGATGGCCGTTTCATGGCGCGATAAAATGCCAAACGTCTCGGCTAAAAAGCGGTGTGTCGGCTGCGCGTCAAGGCTGGATAACGTCAACAGCGTCTGCTGACGGCGCATGGCCAGGGCGCGATAGCGCGAGGGTTCCAGCGCATCGCGGAGAACCAGCGTGCCGCCCGCTGACGCATTGTTGCTGGCCCCGACGAATACCGGAATGTTCTTGCGGATGGCGGGGAGCAGCGTCGCCGGGTGCAGCACTTTGGCTCCCAGGGTGGCCATCTCTCTGGCTTCGGAGAACGACAGGGTATCAATACGCTTTGCCTGGGCCACAATTCGCGGATCGGTGGTATAGATCCCGGCCACATCGGTCCAGATATCCACACGCGAGGCATTGAGCGCTTCGGCCAGCAGGGAGGCGGTGTAGTCACTGCCGCCGCGACCCAGAGTGGTGGTATGCCCCGCCGCATCGCTGCCAATAAAGCCTTGGGTCACTATCAGCGCCTGAGCAATACGCGGGCGTAAGCGTTTTTCCGCCTGCTCGGCAATGGCGTCAATGGCCGGTAGTGCGCAGCCAAACGTATCATCGGTGCGAATGACTTTGCGGGCATCAAACCACTGCGTCTCGACTTCTTCACGTTCACGCAAGACCTCCACAAACAGCAGGGAGGACATCATCTCTCCATGGCTGACCAGCTCATCGCACAGCGCGGCTGAAGGGGAATCGACAGCATCTTCAGCCAGGCGGCTAATGTTGTCGAGCAAACGGTCAATCTCCTGACCAATGGCGTCTGGCTGTTTCAGGCGTGAAATAATGTTGTATTGCAGGACGCGCAGGGTCGCAATTTTGTCCAGCCGAACGGGGCTTTCCAGACCGGAAGCGAGTTCGACTAACAGGTTGGTCACGCCTGCGGAGGCAGACAATACAACCAGACGAACGTTTTTATCAGCAAGAACGAGGGTGGCACTGCGGCTCATCGCGTCAAAGTCAGCAACGCTGGTTCCGCCAAATTTGGCGACGATGATGTGTGGATAAGTGTGAGTCATAACAATCTCATATCAGGGCGCCATATCGGTATGGCATGAAAATTTTCATTTCGGCATAAGGGAAGGGGTCTTCACCTTACGAAATGTCCGCCCGCGAACATTTCTACTTAAAACTCAGGAACCTGCTCTCATTGCCTCTCACAGGTTGCCGGGGTGGGATCGCATGAATAGTTAAATAAAGTCTTCCTTATAGGTTTGGGATTTTAAACGCGGGCATAGTAAGTGATTTAACCCGTTGAATCGATATTTTCTTTAACGTTTATGTCAAACCGGTGTGAAAACATTTTTTGTCATTGATTTTTATAGGAATTTACATAAAAGCTTATAAAAAATAAAAGATTGAGTCCGCTGCTGAAAACACATATATTAGCCGCGATTTTTACCCCCCTTAAACCCTTATTCAACCGGTGTTGAAACAACTCCAGGTTGTAGGAGAGATATGATGACGGATAAAGTCCGTATTGATTCTTTGAATGCTGATTCATTCCCGCAAAGCAATGAGACCCTTCTCGCCAGACAGGCTGAGTTCGAATCCAACGTCAGAAGCTATCCGCGTAAATTGCCATTAGCAATTACCAAAGCGCAGGGCGTCTGGATCACCGATGCAGATAATAAACAATACCTAGACTGTCTTGCAGGTGCCGGAACGCTGGCGCTGGGCCATAATCACCCTGAGGTGATCCAAAGCATCCAAAGCGTCCTTACCAGTGGCTTACCGTTACATACGCTTGACCTGACCACGCCGTTAAAAGATGAGTTCTCTGCTTATCTGCTCTCACTGCTGCCGGGTCAGGGCAAAGAGTACTGCCTGCAATTCACCGGCCCTTCCGGCGCGGATGCCGTTGAAGCGGCGCTGAAGCTGGCGAAAAAAGTGACCGGCCGTTCTGGCGTGATCAGCTTCTCCGGTGGGTATCACGGCATGACGCATGGCGCGCTCTCCGTAACCGGTAACCTGTCGCCGAAAGAAGCGGTTAACGGCATGATGCCGGAAGTGCAGTTTATGCCTTACCCGCACCAGTACCGCTGCCCGCTGGGCATCGGTGGCGAAGCCGGTGTGAAAGCGCTGACCTACTACTTCGAAAACCTGATCAACGACGTTGAGAGCGGCGTGCGTAAACCTGCTGCTGTGATCCTCGAAGCTGTGCAGGGCGAGGGCGGCGTAAACCCGGCTCCGGCCGAGTGGCTGCAACGCATCCGTAAAGTCACGCAGGAACATGGCATTCTGCTGATCCTTGACGAAGTTCAGGCGGGCTTTGCCCGTACCGGTAAATTCTTTGCCTTCGAGCACGCTGGTATCGAGCCAGATATTATCGTGATGTCCAAAGCGGTAGGCGGCGGTTTACCGCTGGCCGTGCTGGGCATTAAAAAGCAGTTCGACGCCTGGGCACCGGGTCACCATACTGGTACGTTCCGTGGCAACCAGCTGGCGATGGCCACCGGCCTCACCACGCTTAAGATCCTGAAAGAAGAGCGTATTGCCGATAAAGTGGCTGAGCAGGGTGAATGGCTGAAGGGCCAGCTGGCTGAGATGCAGAAACGCTTCCCGGTTATCGGCCACGTACGCGGTCTGGGTCTGATGATCGGTATTGAGATCGTTAAACCGCAGGAAGCGCAGGATCATATGGGCTGCTACCCGGCGGATGGCGATCTCTCTGCACTGCTGCAGAAAAAATGCTTCGAAGCGGGCCTGATCCTTGAGCGCGGCGGCCGTGGTGGCTGCGTACTGCGTCTGCTGCCTTCGCTGCTGATCAGCAAAGAAGAGCTGGGGATCTTCCTCGATAAATTTGAAAATGCGCTGCTGAGCGCGGGCGTGAAGCCAGTTTAATCGGAGCACGTGAGCACATGTCTGATTTAAATCCGATTCTCTCTGGTTCCGCGCAGAGTATTGCCGCCTATCAGGATGCCATTGAGCAGAGCACGCAAGCGGTGGTGCAGTGGCTCAAGCAGCCTGAGATGTATCAGGGCAAAACCGTTGCGGAACTGCGTGAGCGCATCAATTTAGAGTTTAGCGCTGAAGGCCTGGGCAACCAGGCCGCCATTGAGCGTGCCGTTGAGTATTTCCTCAAGGACAGCCTCTCGGTGCACCATCCGCAGTGCGTGGCGCATCTGCACTGCCCGAGCCTGGTGATTAGCCAGGCGGCGGAAGTGCTGATCAACGCCACCAACCAGAGCATGGACTCCTGGGATCAGAGCCCGTCGGCGACCATCATTGAGATCAAGCTGATTGAGTGGCTGCGCGAGCAGGTCGGTTACACAGCGGGCGACGCTGGGGTCTTTACCAGTGGCGGTACGCAGAGCAACCTGATGGGCCTGATGCTGGCGCGCGATGCCTTTTTCGCGCGTCAGGGGCACTCCGTTCAGCAGCACGGTCTGACCGGTAATCTCAGCAAAATGAAAGTGTTATGTTCTGAAAACGCGCACTTCTCCGTGCAGAAGAACATGGCACTGATGGGGCTGGGCTACCAGTCCGTGACGCTGGTGAAAACCGATCAATTCTCGCGTATGGATCTCAACGATCTTAAAGCGAAGCTGGCTCAGGCGAAAGCCAACGGCGAGCAGGTGATGGCCATTGTTGCCACCGCCGGGACGACCGATGCGGGCGCGATCGATCCGTTAGCTGACATCGCCGCACTGGCCGCTGAAGAGCAGATCTGGGTGCACGTGGATGCGGCCTGGGGTGGCGCACTGCTGCTGTCTGAGAAGTATCGTCACTTCCTGAACGGCCTGGAACTCGCGGACTCCGTCACGCTGGACTTCCACAAGCAGTTCTTCCAGACCATCAGCTGTGGCGCGTTCCTGCTGAAAGATGCGCGTCACTATCAGCTGATGCGTTATCAGGCGGCGTACCTGAACTCTGATTTCGATGAAGAGCAGGGCGTGCCGAACCTGGTCTCCAAGTCTCTGCAGACCACTCGCCGTTTCGATGCCCTGAAGCTGTGGATGGGCCTGGAAGCGCTGGGTAAAAAACAGTACGCCGAAATCATTGATAACGGCGTGACCCTGGCGCAGCAGGTAGCGCAGTTTGTGGTTGATCAGCCGCAGCTGGAGCTGGTCATGCAGCCGCAGCTGGCTAGCGTGCTGTTCCGTTTCCGTCCGGAAAACGGCGATACCGCAGGCGTTGCGTTGCTGAACCAGCGTATCGGCGATGCGTTGCTGGCCTCCGGGGCAGCGAATGTGGGCGTAACGGAAGCGGACGGCGTCACCTGCCTGAAGCTGACCCTGCTCAACCCTGTCGTGTGTCTGGAAGACGTAAAAGTTCTGCTGGCAAGCGTGATGGCCTGCGGGCAGCAGCTGCACAACGCCTGATTGCATCAGACGTGAAAAAAGCCGATGGCAGCGATGCCATCGGCTTTTTCTTTACGCTAAATTTTCCTTAATCCTTCTCATGAAATGATAGTACTCCCGCATCTCATAGAGCTTGAGTTTATTATTCATCGCCTCCCAGCCATCCTCGCTTAGCTGCGCTGAGGGCTGCCATGACTCTTCACTCCCTCTGATCTCTTCCAGCGTTTGCTGCGGGGTCAGTGCCGCATCCAGATTTTTCGGCAGGTCTTTAGGGGAGACGATAGTGGCATCGGAGAACCTATAGTATTTATAAGGCGTACTGTTTTTAGCGAGCACTCTCCACCCATGCACTTTATTAAAGTCACCTTCCTGGTTGGAAAGGTGCAGTGAAAACGCCAGATACCACATCTCGGTGTTGCCACAAAAATCCGTAATCTCAATATACTGATGATAGCGGTTAAGCTGGATGGCATCCTGTTCATCGACATCACCCTCGCGGCCTGCCGCAGAAAAGTAGGGAAAGAGCGGCGTACCATAAAAAGATACCCGGCCTTGATTAGCATATTGTTTGGGCGGGCTGTGCTTAGGGATGGCGGTTCTTAACGCAGGGCCAGTGGTGCCAATCCCAATGTACTCGCGCTTTTCAATATTTTCAAAAAGCTGCGCCCGGTAAATACCGCCGTTTTTCGCCACGATATTGATCTCATAATCAAAATCTATGGTGCCAGACATCACTGAACTATAAATTTTGACCTGATGATTTACATTGCCAAAATAGCGTTTAAGCCAGCTCTCTTTTGTCAGGAAAACATCATAGCTACCGCGTGCATTGTAGCTAGCCAGGCGGGCGCTGAGCTTACTCTGCGCCAGCGAGCGGGTTGCCACGAACAGGGAGACGAGCGCCACTGCCGCTGAAACAAGGGGAATGATGTCCGCTTTGAAAGATATGTCCATGTAGGGGAGCACCTTTATGCTATTAAACAGACGGTTAGTATAAATAAAGTCTGAATAGAATTGCCTTTTTTTTAAATAAACGCAATCTATTTAAAAGTGTTGCTGACGAGTTAAGCAATTTAAATATTTTAGATGTTGAAGGCGTTAGTTTTTTTATTTGTAGTAAGTACAGATAGTCAGGTATAATTGAAGGATGAATTAGTCAATGAGTAGAGGAACAATATGAACAAGGTGGAGATTGAAAAAATGCTTTTAAAAGAAGGATTTACGGAGAAAGAGGTTTTTTCTATTCGCCAACACACGGAGAAGGATGGCTATCCGTATCCTTGGTTGCTCTCTCAGTTAAAAAAACGTTTTATCGCATCTGCAATAATTATGCTGATACTTTTTGCAGGGTTAATTTATACTATATACAATGGTACGCAACAAAATCTCGTATCTTATTCAATAACATTGGTTATTGGATATGGCATAGTATATATATTTACTCCTCTAAAACCAGCGTATAAAGCATATCGCTTTATGAAAAAGCATGGTCATTCATTATAGGTGTCAGTAATTGATTTGATGGTCATTCCATCATTATAAACTTCAATGAACAACTCATTTCTGCTCATTTCTTTAATGCCGCGTACATAATCTGAATTAAGATAATAAAAAAGTCTCCAGGCTTCGGGTTTCTGTATAAGTCTGACAATACCGTAGACAGATAGGGCTAAATCCATTGAGCTGTAGGCAATCTGCCCTACTTTTTGATCAAACCCAAGGAATTTTGCTGAAGCTACATAGCCTTGCTTTAGTAACCCTTCGCTATCATTTTTCCCATATACAATATTTTCAACTGACTCCTGGACGCCATTAAGCCCATGTAAAATTAGCATGCCGCCAAATGCCGTTCCTATGATTGCGCCAGTTGCAAATGAAGCGCTAAAGATAGAAAAACCTGCTATGACCTGTAGTCCACTTAACACAACCCCAACACCATTGATTACATAACCCCAGATATCTCCATTTTTAACCAACTCAACCGATGCATGAACTGCAGCTGTTCCAGCACGTAGCATTGTGTCCTGAATGGCAAGGTATTCGTTTTCTTTTTTTAAATTTTGAATGCATTCCTGACACTCGTCATCAGGCGCTCCAGCTCGGATTATATTAAGTTGAGCATTAATAAAGGATTTAACATCATCCTGAAACTGTAAACGAGTGAAACCATTTTTGAGGTGAATGAAAGAGAGTTGTATAGCATTGCTAAGCAAATGATTCGCCTCCGCAATCGCCATTGTTAAAAAGTAGTCAGCAAATCTGTGTGGTTTCCAGTAGTCCATAGCGGTATCATTGTGTCATCAAATCTTCTAATACGTTTATTTAAACAGATTGGCTTGCTAAGGGAAAGAAAAAGGACCGACTATGAGTACTGATCTATTCTTAAAAATTGATGGTATTACAGGTGAGTCGCAGGATAGCAATCATAAGGGCTGGATTAATATTGACTCGTTTACATGGGGTGCCAGTCAGCCTGGGAATATGGGCATTGGCGGCGGTGGCGGCGCTGGGAAGGTTCAGTACCGCGATCTCTCTGTTCTGACACATATAGACAAAGCTACGCCCGCTATCATGCGCTATGTCTCTCTTGGAAAGCATATGAATAAAGTAGAGCTTTCTGTATGTAAAGCCGGTGGCAGTCAAATTGAATACTGTCGTATTACTCTCGAAGACGTCTTGATCACCAATGTGGTTTTTAACGGAACCACTAATCGAGACCTGATTGGCCTGTCATATCAGTTTCAGGCTTCCAAGGTTAAAACTCAGTACTGGGAGCAATCCGCAAGCGGCGGTAAAGGTGCAGAAACCCAATCTGGCTGGGATATCAAAGGGAACAAGGAAGTATAGGTTTTTTCAAACTCGTTTCATGAAGGTTAACTATAATCTGATTATTGCTATCAGAGGGATCAACTATGGTTAGTGTGTTTCTTTCCTATTCTCATAAAGATGAGCATTATCGTGAGGAGTTAGAGGTCCATCTTGCTATGCTAAAGCGTGAGGGGACAATCGACGTATGGCATGATAGACGTATTCTTGCTGGTGCTGAAATTGATGCCAGTATTGACGTAGAACTTGAGAATGCAGACGTTGTATTGTTATTGGTAAGTCCTCATTTTCTGGCTTCTGCATATTGCTTTGATATTGAAGTTCAGCGTGCTATGCAGCTACGTGCGCAAGGAAAGTGTGAGGTTATTCCAGTTATTTTGCGGCCATGCGACTGGCAGATAGCTAATGCTCCTTTCAGCACGCTCCTTGCTGTGCCGCGTGATGGTGTGCCTTTGTCAAAATGGCCTGATAAAGACGATGCTTATCTTAATGTGGTTCAGCAATTGCGTAAGACACTGCAATCCCTTACAAAAAATAACCACGGAAAATGGGAGGAACCAAAATCTTCACCCGTTAATTTTATTGATCCTAATATTTCTTCGATAGACAATCCTCGATCAAGTAACTTGAGGCTGGCCAAAAATTTTACTGATGTTGATAAAGATAAATTCCTTGACGAAGCGTTGATATATATAAAAAGATTTTTTAAGCTTTCGCTTACAGAATTGAAAGCCAGGAATGATGGGATTGATACACGTTTTATTTCAATTGATCATAATGCTTTTGGTTGTGTAATCTACCGTGAGGGTAAAGCTGTTGCTAAATGTGGAATAAGACTAAGTTCAGGTGGTTTTTTCGGTAAAGGGATTACTTATACAAGTGATGAAAGCGCCCCTGAAAATACGATGCACGACTCTTTATCAATTGATCATGATAATCAGTCGTTGTTTTTCGTACCTATGGGGTTAAGTTATGGAGGGCTACAGCAGAAAACTAAGCTTACTTTCAATGGTGCGAGTGAGTATCTTTGGGATTTGCTCATATCACCCTTGCAGCGGAGCCAATAAATACTATTGAGTTTGGGCCTCTTTCTATTTCAACTGGAATGCTTATTTGTAGATGTTTAAAAAATACGTAGCATACATAAATTTCATATTGAAAGTCTTATGGAAGAAAAGGGTAAAAATTCCAGACATGTTGCCACATCTGGAATTAAATGCGTTCAGGTACAGCTGTTAGAGAAAGCGCAGGGACGGTCTTAGCTTCCTATCAGCCCGCCGTCGGCCTTCACGATCACCACTGTAGAGGAACGCGGGCGACCGTGCGGATCGGCATCCGGCCAGTTCGATACCGCGCGCGGGTTCGCGGGATCGGTAATCCCGTCGCCCACTTCGCCAGGGTGCTGAATATTAATAAACAGCGTCCGGTTATCGGGGGTAAAGGCGATGCCGGTGATCTCGCAGCCGCGCGGTCCGGTAAGGAAGCGGCGATACTCGTTGGTGCCCGGAATGGTGGCTACCATCTGGTTGTTACCCATATCGGCGTAGGCTTTCTGGTTGATGGTGCTGGAGGAGACGTCGGTCTGGATCCACAGCACGCCGCGATGGTCGAAAGAGAGCCCATCCGGGCTACCAAACGCGGCTCCTTGCATGGAGCCTTTGGCCTGCGGATCGTTGCCGTCGGTGCGGCCCGCCATCACCAGAATATCCCACTGGAAACGCCCTGACGCCGGATCGTTGTTCTCTTCCAGCCAGTGCATGATATGACCAAACTGGTTGTTGGCACGCGGGTTGGCGGCGTCGACCGGGGCCTTGCCCTCTTTGCCGCGATCGTTGTTGTTGGTCAGGGTGCAGTAGACGCTGCCGGGAGTGTTCGGATCGACGGTGATCCACTCCGGGCGATCCATCTTGGTTGCGCCCACGACGTCCGCAGCCAGACGGGTTTTGATCAGCAGATCGCCCTGGCTTTCGAAGCCGTGGCTCTGATCCAGACCGTTCTCGCCAAAGACCAGCGGGAGCCAGCTGCCGCTGCCGTCCTCGTTAAATTTCGCCACGTAGAGCGTGCCGGAGGTAAGCAGATCCATGCTGGATTGGCGGTTGGCCGGATCGTACTTTTTGTCCGAGACAAACTTGTAGATGTACTCAAACTTCTGGTCGTCGCCCATATAGACCACTACACGATTGTCTGCGGCGAGGGTGACCATCGCACCTTCGTGCTTGAAGCGACCCAGTGCCGTATGTTTGCGCGGCGTGGAGTTCGGATCGTAAGGGTCGATCTCGACGACCCAGCCAAAGCGGTTCGGCTCGTTCGGAGTCTTATCCACGCTGAAGCGTTCGTCCACTTCGTTCCATCGGTAGGAGTCATCGCTGTCGGCGATGCCGTAGCGCTTCTCCAGCGCATTACGATCCGCCTTCTTCACAAAAATATCGGACCAGTTCTCTTCGCAGGTGAGGTAGGTTCCCCACGGCGTGTGGCCGTTGGCGCAGTTCTGCATGGTGCCCAGCACCTGCTCACCCTGCGGATCGGCGGCGGTTTTCATCAGCGGCTGATGGCGCGCCGGGCCGGTGAGCTGCATCGGGGTGTTAACGGTGATGCGGCGGGCGAATGAGGAGGGGCGCACCACCTGCCAGTCATCGCCGCGCTTCTGCACTTCGATAACCGAGATGCCCATCGCGTTTTGTCCCTTGCGGGCCTTGTCGAGATCCCAGTTGGCGTCGCCATCCTTGAACAGCATCCCGTTATCAATATATTCATGGTTCATCGCCAGCAGGCCATGATCGGGACTGTTTCCGCCCTGCGGCAGGCTAAACCACGCCATGCCGTCATGGTGCATGCCTGCCTGGGCAGCCTGCTCGTCGGTGGTATTGCTGCCGTCGGTTTTGAACGCAGGCATCGCGTCCTTCAGACCCACCGGCTCGCCCCAGCGATAGAACGGCCGCGCGATATAGCCCTCTGGCACAATCACCGTATCTTCGGAAGAGACCGGAATGCTGGTGAACCCCAGCGAGACCGCCTTAGCCAGCGCGGAAGGGCGGCTAACCGCGGCAAAGGCCGACTCGGGTTTGACCAGCAGCGGAAAAGAGACCGCCGCGCCCGCTACCACGCCCATCTGCAGCAGACGGCGACGGGAGAGAAAGACGTTCGCCACGTCGGAAAATACCGGGTTGGCGCTGCGGTTACTGATCTCTTCGCTATGTTCTTTTTTGAATAGGGATTTTAACGGTCTGCTCACGACGGCGTCCTTTGTTTACCAGAGAGTAAGGTGACGCCATCAGACTAAGGAATCATTGTTACAATTTTATAACGGTCACCGCGCCGCGCTGCGGTGCAGGATCAGCTCGGTGATCTCCGACGGGTGACCCAGTCGTAGCGGAAAGCCGTTCCACAGGCCCGTGCCGTTGCTGACGTAGAGTGCCATATTGTCGACCTGGTAGCGCCCTGAGACAAAACCGTTATTTGCCGGACTGACTAACAGATCCAGACCGCGGATCATTCCCCCGTGGGTGTGGCCAGAGAGCTGCAGCTTCACGTTGTGCTTAGCGTTATCGCGTGCCGAACCGGGACGGTGATCGAGAAGAATGATGCTGTCGTCAGGACGAACGCCTGCCAGGGCTTGGTCAAGATCCGGGCCAGTTTCCCCTACGCGCTGGGCCGCCTCGTCGTTAACGCCCGCCAGCACAATCGACGCATCGCCACGTGTTATGCGTACGTGACTATTTTGCAGAAAAGGGATCTTCAGCTGCTGATAAATTTGCATCCACTGGGCGTAGTCAAAGTAGTACTCATGGTTGCCGGTGATGGCATAAAGACCGCTTTTGGCCTGCAGTCGGGAGAGTGGCTCGACGTCCTTGAAGCGGCGATCCACCGTGCCGTCGGACATATCGCCGGTCAGCACCACCAGGTCAGGGCTGAGCCGGTTGGCCTTTTCCACCACCTGCTCAACCCAGGCCTTCGGCAGCAGGCGGCTGGCGTGGATATCCGTCAGCTGGACAATCTTGAAGCCCTCAAAGGCGGGTGGCAGATCGGCAATGTTTACCTCGACGGTGCGCACCGCTGGGATCTCAATTGCCTGCTTCACGCCAATTCCCGACAGCACCAGAGCGACCACCATGAGCGCTACGCCGGAGGCGGTTTGCGGCAGGCGCTTACGTAGCAGCCACGTGATCAGCAGGCCAATGATGTCACGCACCAGCAGCAGCCCGGCAAGCATGACGATGGAACCAAACAGCCAGCCCTGGGCGATCATCACCGGTTCTGGCCATTCGGGAGAGAACATACTGCCGAAGAACAGCTTGCCCAGCAGGTGGAACTCACCCGCCACCAGCAGCAGCAGCGCCAATCCTGCGCGTACCCACATCGGCAGCGACAGCGGCAGAATAAACCGCGCTATCACGTACAGAGCGGGTATCAGCGTCCAGATAAAAAACATAGTATGCTCCCTTAAATCACCTGCTCCAGGCTACGATCGTAAATCCTTCAGCAGCGCCTCGTGAAAGCGCGCCGGATCTTCCATTTGCGGGGCGTGGCCCATGCCGTCAAACTCAACCAGCGTTGCGCCGGGGATCTGTTTCGCGGCCTCTTTACCCAGCACGCTATAGTTACCCACGGCCTTTTTGACCTCCGGCGGAGCGGTATCGCTGCCAGGGGCGGTCGTATCCCCGGTGCCGATAAACAGCGTTGTCGGTACCCGCAGATCTTTAAACTCATAGACCACCGGCTGGGTGGCAATCATGTCGTAGAGCAGGGCGGAGTTCCACGCCACGCGCTCCTTGCCCGGCCCGTTGCTCAGCCCGGCCAGCATATCGACCCACTTGTCATACTCCGGCTTCCAGTTGCCCATGTAGTAGGTCTTCTGCTCATAGGCTTTGATGCTCTGGGCGCTGGTTTTTAGCTCCCGCTGATACCACTCGTCAACGCTGCGGTAGGGCACGCCTTTGGCTTTCCAGTCCTCAAGGCCGATGGGGTTGACCATCACCAGCTTCTCGGTCTGCTGGGGGTACATCAGGGCATAGCGGGTAGCCAGCATCCCACCTGTGGAGTGACCGATAATAGTGGCCTTCTTAATCCCCAGCGAGTCGAGCAGCTGGTGGGTATTACTTGCCAGCTGCTGGAAACTGTACTGATAGCTGGCCGGCTTGCTAGAGGTGCAGAAGCCAATCTGATCCGGGGCAACGACGCGATACCCGGCCTCGTGCAGGACGCGGATTGTCTCCTCCCAGGTGGCAGCGCAGAAGTTTTTGCCGTGCAGAAGCACGACAGTGTGACCGTTGGGCTTATCCGCCTGAAGATCCATATAGCCCATGCTGAGCGGCTGTTTTTGCGACTGAAAATCAAACTTTTTGAGTTCCCAGGGGTAGTTAAAACCCTCCAGGTGTTCACCGTACTCTGCTGCCGCAGCCGTCCCGCTGAAGAGCAGGGCGGCCAGCACACAGCGTGAGATTTTCATAGGCATAACGCTTCTCCACGCTGGTTATACAATATCGTCTACCACGCCACCGTCGACGCGCAGTGCCGCGCCGGAGGTCGCCGATGCCTGGGTTGAGCAGACGTAGACCACCATATTGGCGACTTCATCCACCGTGGCGGCCCGCTGGATCACCGAGGTGGGACGGTTGGCTTTCACAAACTCAGTGGCGACCGTCTCCAGCGATTTACCGGTTTTGTCTATTTCGCTCTGCATCATGGCGGCAAAACCGTCGGAAAGCGTCGGGCCTGGCAGCACGCTGTTGACCGTCACGCCGCTGCCCGCCACGTATTTTGCCAGCCCGCGCGCCAGGGAGAGCTGCGCCGTTTTGGTTACGCCGTAGTGGATCATGTCCGCCGGAATGTTAAGCGCTGATTCGGAAGAGATAAAGACCACCCGGCCCCAGCCCTTCTTCACCATTCCCGGCAGCAGGGCACGCGCCAGGCGAACGCCGGACATAACATTGGTTTGCCAGTAATTATCCCAGGTGGCGTCGTCGGTGGTGCTGAAATCGGACGGGCCATAGATACCTGCGTTGTTGACCAGAATATCCACGGACGCGGCGGTTTTCAGTACCGATTCAACGCCTTCGGGGGTGCTGAGATCGGCGATGGTGGCCCGCACCTCTACGCCCGGCACCGCCTGCTGTAGCTGCTGAATGCCCTGGTTCACGCTCTCCTGGCTGCGGCCGTTGAGGATCACTTCCGCACCGCTCTCAGCCAGCCCGCGCGCGATCGCAAAACCAATCCCGGCGGTGGAGGCGGTCACCAGCGCAACTTTGCCCGTTAAATCAATCTTCATTGCTCGCTCCCGTAGATGTCGTTATCGAACGTTAAGCATAGACGCTACTTTGCAGAGGTCAGGAGTTTAAGCAATGTCTCAACCTGCTCATCGAGAGGCATTAAGTCTTTCTTTACAATCAGGTGCAGGGGCGTAGCGCGGCGCACACCGTGGCCGAGGGGCAGCGTTTTTAAGACCCCCGCCTCCAGCTGCTCGCGGATCCGCTCTTCCGGTAGCCAGCCGTACCCCACCTGATACATCACTGCGTCAATCGCGGCATCAATGGTCGAGAAGGTCCAGGCTTCGCTGGTGGACTGCTGCGCGCTGTCACTCCCAGCGATGCGGATCAGCGGCCAGGCCGCGAGGGTTTCGTCATTCAATATATTCAACGCAAAGAGGGGATGATCGCGATGAGCCACGGCGATAAAGTCTACGTTCATCAGCCACTCCCCGCGTCCGGTCATATCCTGACGACGCGGCAGGATCATCACGTCGGCTTCCGTATGCGCGGGTAGGGCAACGTTTTCCTGAGCTTCAGTGAGATGTACCTGCGTCTGGGGATAGCGCTGCTGAAACTGACGCAAAATGGCGAACAGATGGCTGCGTGGAAAGATGCTGTCGACCACCAAATCAAGGCGGGTGCGCATACCGTTGCGCAAGGATGAGGCCCGCGTTTCAACATAGGCAAATGCCTTCAGCAGGGGCTTAACCTGAGTTAACAGCAGTTCTCCGGCAGGCGTTAACACGGCGCGGCGGCCCTCCGGTACGAGCAGCGCGATGCCTAAACGCTCTTGCAATAGCGCCAGGTTGTAGCTCACCGATGACTGGCTGCGATGCGTCTCTTCGGCGGCTTTGGCAAAGCTGCCTAGTTCAATAACTTTTTCCAGCAGTGACCACTGCTCCAGCGTTGTCTTATGCATAATTTATCTAAAAAGTTGATTAATTTTATCCAAAATCAGCGTTATTAATCCATAATTTGCAGCGGTACGCTATCTCTATCACATGAAGGAGGTAAAAAATGAGCAGCTTTGATAAACACGATCTGAGTGGTTTTGTCGGTAAACACCTGGTTTACACCTACGACAACGGCTGGAATTACGAGATTTATGTGAAAAACGCGTCGACGCTGGACTACCGTATTCATAGCGGCATTGTCGGTAATCGCTGGGTGAAAGATCAGCATGCCTACATTGTGCGGGTGGGTGAAAGCATCTACAAAATTTCATGGACCGAGCCGACCGGGACCGACGTTAGCCTGATTGTTAACCTCGGCGACCGGCTGTTCCATGGGACGATCTTCTTCCCGCGCTGGGTCATAAACAATCCAGAAAAAACCGTCTGCTTCCAGAACGATCATATTCCGCTGATGGAGTCCTATCGCGAGGCGGGGCCTGCCTACCCAACAGAAGTGATCGATGAGTTCGCGACCATCACCTTTGTTCGCGACTGCGGGGCAAATAACGACAGCGTCATTGACTGTGCGGCCAGCGAGCTGCCAGAAAACTTCCCGGAAAACCTGAAGTAAGCTCACCGGGTTTAGGCAGCCGCTGGCGAAAGTGCTCTACCCTGGCAGCTTACTCTTGGGTCGGCCAGGGCCGAGCAGGATGGCCAGCTTGCTGCCGCCTTTGGTGGTTTCCATCCAGATTTTACACACGCTGGTGAGCGGCACCGAGAGCAGCATGCCCACCGGTCCCAGTAACCATCCCCATACCAGCAGCGAGAGGAACACCACCAGCGTGGACATCCCCAGCCGGTGACCCATCATTCGTGGCTCAAGAATGTTGCCCAGCAGCATATGCACGACCAGGAAGAGCGCGCCGACCATGAAAAACTCATAATAGCCGTTGAACAGCAGCGCCTGGATCATCGGCGGGATGGCCGACAGCACGGAGCCGATATTGGGCACGTAGTTCAGCAGAAACGCCAGCACCCCCCACATCAGGGCAAACTGTACATCCAGCAGCAGCAGCCCCAGCCAGATAATCACCCCGGTCCACAGGCTAATAAGCGTTTTGAGCGCCAGATAGTGCGAGACGCCTTTCAACGCCCGGTGCAGGCCCGCGATGTGGATCTGCGGATTGTTCAGCGCGAAGCGCAGCTTGTAGGGTACGTGGCGAACTTCAAACAGCATAAACACCACCGTCATCACCAGCAGGACGATGCTGGCCATGGCGTTGGAGAGCTGGGCCATCAGCGTGGTAGCGAAGGTCATCATTTTGTCGGAGTCCATGCGCTGCAGCATGCGTTCCGGCGAGATATGCAGATTCAAAAACGGCAGCGCGTGCTGTAGGGCGACAATTTTACGCGTCAGCTCCCGGTTATATTTTGGGAGCAGATTAATAAAGTCGGTTGTCGAGGCGGCGAGCACGCCAAACAGGGCGGTAAGCACAACTAGCATGACTACCACTACGATAGTAATAGCGAGAGGGCGTTTAATACCGCGGCGTAAAAACCAGGTGACCAGAGGATTAAGAACGATGGCAAAGAAGAGCGCCAGCAGAAGCTGGACGATAATATCGGCCGCCGCATGAATACCCGCGAGGATAATCACCAGCGCGGCCATTTTGACAAGAATGTGCAGTCCTGCTTTATCACCGGATTTTTCAGGCAATACGTTGAGCATGTTGAATTCCTTTTATCGCTATCCTCGTTAAGTGTAGTGCCTTGTTGGGGCTTCGCTTAAGACGGATAATCTTATTGTGAGGGCTGATTTTCATGGCTCGTCGTGGTAATAGTGAAATACTCCTGTAAAGAACCGTTGTAAAACTGGTGAGCTTGATGCCTGAACCCGTCGCCGACCCGGCGCTAAGCGGAGTGCGCCTCAACCTGCGCATTATCTCCGTTGTGATATTTAACTTCGCAAGCTACTTCATTATTGGTCTGCCGCTGGCCGTACTGCCGGGCTATGTTCACGACGTCATGGGCTTTAGCGCCTTCTGGG
This sequence comes from Pseudescherichia vulneris NBRC 102420, assembly GCF_000759795.1. GTDB lineage: Bacteria > Pseudomonadota > Gammaproteobacteria > Enterobacterales > Enterobacteriaceae > Pseudescherichia > Pseudescherichia vulneris. Next base: position 54,068 of record NZ_BBMZ01000017.1, on the reverse strand, counting down.
CGGGGCTGGTGATCAGCCTGCAATATTTCGCCACGCTCCTGAGCCGCCCCCATGCCGGGCGCTATGCCGACAGCCTGGGACCAAAAAAGATCGTGCTTTTTGGCCTGTGTGGCTGCTTTCTGAGCGGCGTCGGCTACCTGCTGGCGAGTATGGGCAGCGGCTGGCCCGTCGTCAGCCTGGCACTGCTCTGCGTCGGCAGGGTGATCCTCGGCGTGGGTCAGAGCTTCGCCGGCACTGGCTCCACGCTCTGGGGCGTCGGTACGGTGGGATCGCTGCACATCGGCAAGGTTATCTCCTGGAACGGCATCGCCTCCTATGGCGCGATGGCGCTCGGTGCGCCCCTGGGCGTGCTCTGCTTTCACTACGTCGGCCTGACCGGACTGTCTCTCACCATCATGGCCGTGGCGCTGGTGGCGTTTCTCTTTGCCCTGACCCGTCCGGCGGTGAAGGTAACCAAAGGCAAGCCGCTGCCGTTTCGCGACGTGCTGGGGCGCATCTGGCTCTACGGCATGGCGCTGGCGCTGGGCTCTGCCGGGTTCGGCGTTATCGCCACCTTTATTACCCTTTTCTACGATGCGAAAGGCTGGGACGGTGCGGCCTTTGCCCTAACGCTCTTTAGCTGTGCATTTATCGGCGCGCGGCTCTTTTTCCCTAACAGCATCAGCCGTTTGGGTGGCCTCAACGTGGCGCTGATCTGCTTTGCGGTGGAGACGCTGGGATTAATGCTCACCGGCCTTGCCTCTGCGCCCTGGATGGCGAAAGTCGGCGTGCTGCTGGCAGGCGCGGGGTTCTCGCTGGTCTTCCCGGCGCTGGGCGTCGTGGCGGTTAAAGCGGTGCCGCAGCAGAACCAGGGAGCGGCGCTGGCAACCTATACGGTGTTTATGGATCTGGCCCTGGGCATCACCGGGCCGGCGGCCGGGCTGCTGATGGCATGGACTGGCGTCTCGTCAATCTATATTGCGGCGGCAGGGCTGGTCGCGGTAGCGTTGCTGCTGGCGTGGCAGTTAAAAAAACGGCCTCCGTTGGAGACCGTTTCAGAATCGTAGGCCCGGCAAGCAACGCGCCGCCGGGCGTTATACACAATTAGTTAATCACGATGGTATTGATAATATTCTCTGCTGCGCTCTGCGCCTGCTGCTGGTTTTCCGCCGGCAGCGTCACCTGAATGGTCAGCAGCTTGCTATCAACCTTGCCCAGCACCACGGAGGACCAGGCGGTCTGGCCTTTCGCGGAGATGATGCTGTCCAACTGCTGCAGCGTGTGACCTTTCACCTCGATGGATTTATTGGTCACCACCTGCAGCTGCGGATCGCGGCTGCGCTGCTGGTCTTCCAGACGTTTCGCCAGCACCGGCAGCTCTTCATTGGTGGTATCGCCAACGATCACAATCACCGCTTTCTGGCCGGTGGCGTCGGAGTAGACGTGCATGTTGTTCGCCTGGGTACCCAGCTTGCCGCTCTGATCGCTCATGTCGGCAGGCAGGGAGAAGGTCACCTTGCCGTCGAGCAGGCTTACCGGCTGGCCGGTCGCGTTACTCTCCGGCGCGGCACCCTGTGCAGGCGTTTTTGTGTCGTTGTTATCACAGGCCGCCAGCCCTAATACCAGCAGGCCAATCCCGACGTACTTAACCAGATTGCGCATTGACTTCTTCCTTTCGATAAACGGCCAAAACGGCTCATAGGCCCATCTTATCACAAGTTAAGAGGCGTACCTTTAACTGGCCTGCAACGCCGAAATTTCAGATTTATCCGCCAGTCTTTTCAGGCACATATTCAGCAATACGCCATACATCGGCAGGAAGAACAGAATGCTGATAAGCACCTTAAAGCTGTAGTCCACCAGCGCGATTTCGGTCCAGTGCTGGGCCATAAACGCGTCCGGGCTACGCCAGAAGGCGATAAAGAAGAAGGCGATAGTATCGCTGGCGTTACCGAACACCGTAGAGACAGTCGGGGCGAGCCACCAGCGGCGATTCTGTCGCAGGCGGTTAAAGACGCGCACGTCGAGGATCTGCCCCAGGGTGTACGCCATAAAGCTCGCGGCGGCGATACGGGCAACGAACAGGTTAAAGTGGGTCAGCGCGCCAAAGCCTTGCCAGCTGCCCATATAAAACAGCGACGAGACGATATAGGAGATTATCAGCGCCGGGATCATGACGGCAAAGATGATCCGCCGGGCGAGCGGTGCGCCAAAAATACGCACGGTCAGGTCGGTGGCGAGGAAAATAAAGGGAAAGCTAAACGCGCCCCAGGTGGTATGGAAACCAAACACCGAGATCGGCAGCTGTACCAGGTAGTTGCTGGAGGTGATCACCAGCAGATGAAAAAGCGATAGCCAGAACAGCGCTTTCATGCGCTGAGATTGCGAGAACTGCGTCATATTGTGACCTTTTTATGAGTTGGGGTGAGGGAACCCAATTTGAACCGCCGCATCATACTGCTTTAGACCCACTTTGCAATGGTTAATATCCACGCAATCGTTAACCTGGTTTGCTTTGCGAAAATCGCGGCGTAAACTACAGCGGTTTTTGATTAGATGAGCTAAAAATGACCGATCTCTTTACTACACCAGACCATACGCTTGACGCCCAGGGGCTGCGCTGCCCGGAACCCGTGATGATGGTACGCAAAACCGTACGCACCATGCAGGCTGGGGAGACATTGCTGATTATCGCCGACGATCCTGCTACCACGCGCGATATTCCCGGCTTTTGCCGCTTTATGGAGCACGAACTGGTCGCTCAACAGGTAGACGCGTTGCCGTATCGTTACCTGTTACGTAAAGGGCAGTAATACCGTTAATTAACATCATTTGGACTACCGTTGTCACATAATTGAACCACCGTTTCACAATCTTGTTACTTTTGTGAACCGCTTCACCTCTGCTTCTCCGGGCGTAGTGTAGTTTTTAAGCGTAAAAATAAAACGCTGTTTGCCGCTTACCTCACTACCCTGGAGTTGACTCAATGAAAACGACCTTGAAGCCGTTGTTAGCCGCTCTGTGCCTGACTGCTTTTGCCTCCTCTGTTGCCGCTCAAACCATCAAAGCTGCCGATGTTCATCCGCAGGGTTATCCCAACGTGGTGGCCGTAGAGCAGATGGGCGAAAAATTGAAACAGCAAACCGACGGCAAGCTGGAGATTAAAGTCTTCCCCGGCGGCGTGCTTGGGGATGAAAAGCAGATGATCGAGCAGGCGCAGATGGGCGCTATCGACATCATCCGCGTCTCCATGGCACCGGTGGCGGCGATCCTGCCGGACATCGAAGTCTTTACGCTGCCCTACGTCTTCCGCGATGAAGACCACATGCACAAAATTATCGACGGTGATATCGGCAAGCAGATCGGCGACAAGCTCACCGCCAACCCGAAATCCCGACTGGTATTCCTCGGCTGGATGGACTCCGGCACCCGCAACCTGATCACCAAGGATCCGATCGTCAAACCGGAAGATCTGAAAGGCAAGAAGATCCGCGTGCAGGGTAGCCCGGTAGCGTTAGCTACGCTGAAAGATATGGGGGCCAACTCGGTGGCGATGGGCGTGAGCGAGGTTTACAGCGGCATGCAAACCGGCGTGATTGACGGAGCAGAGAACAACCCGCCAACCTTCGTCGCCCATAACTATATGCCGGTGGCGAAAAACTACACCCTCAGCGGCCACTTCATCACCCCAGAGATGCTGCTCTACTCCAAAGTGAAGTGGGACAAGCTCAGCGCTGACGATCAGAAAAAAATCCTTACCCTGGCCCGCGAAGCGCAGTTTGAACAGCGCAAGCTGTGGAATGCCTATAACCAGCAGGCGCTCGACAAGATGAAGGCGGGCGGCGTCCAGTTCCACGACATCGACAAATCGGTCTTTATCAAAGCCACAGAGCCGGTGCGCGCCCAGTATGGCGATAAGCATCAGGATCTGATGAAAGCCATCGCCGACGTTAAGTAAATCAGACCCGTTTTGTGGAGGACGTATGTCCGAACTCTACCTGAAGTGGATGGACCGTCTCTACCTGCTTGCGATGGCCGTGGCGGGCCTGTCGCTGCTGGTGATGACCATCGTGATCCCCATTGGCATCTTCTCGCGCTACGTGCTGAACCGCGGCGAGTCCTGGCCGGAGCCGATCGCCATTATCTGCATGGTGACCTTTACCTTTATCGGTGCGGCGGTGAGCTACCGCGCCGGGTCACACATCGCGGTGAACATGCTTACCGACCGGCTGCCTGCCGCGCTGCAAACCCTGTGCGCTCGGGTGGTGGATCTGCTGATGCTGGGGATCTCCCTGATCATCTTCTGGTACAGCTACTGGCTCTGCGTTGAGCTATGGGAGCAGCCCGTCGCTGAGTTTCCCATCCTGACCTCCGGGGAGAGCTATCTTCCGCTGCCGCTGGGGTCGGCCATTCTGATCCTGTTCGTGCTCGAACGCCTGCTGTTTGGCTCGCAGGAAAACCGACCGGTCGTACTGATCGGCAACCATACTTAAGGGGTGAAAGATGGATGCGTTTGTTTTGTTGTTCACCCTCGCCATCTTGCTGGCGTTGGGTATGCCGGTGGCGTTCGCCGTTGGGCTAAGTGCGGTAGCGGGCGCGCTGTGGATCGATCTGCCTCTTGAGGCGCTGATGATCCAGATCACCAGCGGGGTGAACAAGTTTACCCTGCTGGCGATCCCGTTCTTTATCCTGGCGGGCGCGATCATGGCGGAAGGGGGTATCGCCCGGCGTCTGGTTAACTTTGCCTACGTCTTTGTCGGCTTTATTCGCGGCGGCCTGTCGCTGGTGAATATCGTCGCCTCGACCTTTTTCGGTGCGATTTCCGGCTCGTCGGTAGCGGACACGGCCTCTATCGGCAGCGTGATGATCCCGGAGATGGAAAAGAAGGGCTACCCGCGTGAGTACGCGGCGGCGGTGACCGCCAGCGGCTCGGTGCAGGCCATCCTCATTCCGCCCAGCCACAACTCGGTGATCTACTCTCTGGCGGCGGGGGGCACGGTCTCTATCGCTACCCTGTTTATCGCTGGCGTACTGCCGGGGCTGCTGCTTGGCGTAAGCCTGATGGTGCTCTGCCTTGGCTTTGCCCGCAAGCGTGGCTATCCGAAGGGGGAGCGGATCCCGTTTAAGCAGGCGCTGAAGATCCTGCTTGATGCCCTGTGGGGGCTGATGACGGTGGTGATCATTCTCGGCGGCATCCTGTCAGGGATCTTTACCGCCACCGAGTCGGCGGCGGTCGCCTGCCTGTGGGCGTTCTTCGTGACCATGTTTATCTACCGCGACTACAAGTGGAACGAGCTGCCGAAGCTGATGTGCCGCACGGTAAAGACCGTCACTATTGTGATGATCCTGATTGGTTTTGCGGCAGCGTTTGGTGCGGTCATGACCTACATGCAGCTGCCGATGCGCATCACCGAGTTCTTCACGTCACTGTCGGATAACAAGTACGTCATTCTGATGTACCTCAATATCATGCTGCTGCTGATTGGCACTCTTATGGACATGGCGCCAATCATTCTGATCCTGACCCCGGTGCTGCTGCCGGTGACCAACTCATTGGGGATCGATCCGGTACACTTCGGGATGATCATGATGGTTAATCTCGGGATCGGGCTGATCACGCCGCCGGTAGGCTCGGTGCTGTTTGTCGCCAGCGCGGTGAGCAAGCAGAAGATCGAGACCGTGGTACGCGCCATGCTGCCGTTCTACGCCATGCTGCTGGTGGTGCTGGCAATGGTGACCTATATCCCGGCCATTTCGCTGTGGCTACCGGGGGTGTTGGGGATGCAGTAATAGTTAATAGGGTTCGTGTCGTTGTAGGCCCGGCAAGCATAGCGCCGCCGGGCGTTAAATCGACTCCGTTACGCCGGGTGGCGGCTAACGCCTGACCCGGCCTACGGTTCGTGCCCTATAGTTTTATCTTCTACGTAATAGTCGTAATGCGTTCGCCGTCACCAGCACCGTTGCGCCGGTGTCGGCGAGTACCGCCAGCCAGAGTCCGGTGATCCCCAGCAGCGTGGTCACCAGGAACACCGCCTTCAACCCCAGCGCAATGGCAATGTTCTGTCGAATGTTAGCGTGCGTTGCCCGCGCCAGGGTAATCATCTCCGCCAGCCCGCTTAGCCTGCTGTGGGTCAGCGCCGCGTCGGCGGTCTCCAACGCCACGTCGGTGCCGCTGCCCATCGCGATACCGATAGTGGCGGCCTTCATTGCCGGGGCATCGTTAATGCCGTCGCCGACCATTGCCAGCGGCGCGTGAGCATTTAGCGCGGTGACCGCCGCCACTTTATCCGCTGGCAGCAGCCCGGCTTTGAACTCAAGCCCCAGCTCATCAGCAACCGCCGCCGCCGCGCGTGGGTTATCGCCCGTCAGGATCGTCCCCTGCACGCCTAGCCGATGCAGGTCAGCCACTGCCTGCATGGCATCATCCCGCAGGGTGTCCCGCAGCGCCAGCACGCCTTGTAACTCGCCATCTTCAGCAACGATCACCACCGTCTGCCCGGCCGCTTCCAGCGCGTGAATGCGCTCGCTAAATTCGCCAGCAGCAAACTTATCCGCCGCGCAGATCAGCACCTTCTTGCCCTCGACGTCGGCCTCTATACCCGATCCCACTAGCGCACGCTGCGCCGTGGCGGGTGGGATGACCAGCCCGCGAGCCTGGGCTTCACGCACAATGGCCTGAGCCAGCGGGTGGGTCGAACCTTGCTCAACCGCAGCGGCCAGCGTAAGCAGTTTCTCCTCGCTGCTGTGATGAGGATACATTCCTGTGACCTGCGGCTTACCCAGCGTCAGGGTGCCTGTTTTATCGAAGGCGATATGCCGCACGCGCCCGAGCTGCTCCAGCGCTGCGCCGCCTTTAATCAGCGCGCCCCGGCGTGCCGCTGCCGCCAGCCCAGAGGTGATCGCCGCTGGCGTGGAGATCACCAGCGCACACGGACAGCCGATCAGCAGCAGCGCCAATCCTTTGTAGATCCAGCCCTCCCACGGGGCGCTGAAGAGCAGCGGAGGCACAACGGCAACCAGCAGAGCGACGAGCATAATGATGGGGGTATAGATCCGGCTGAAGCGGTCGATAAAACGCTCGACGGGAGCGCGGCGCTCCTCGGCCTCCTCGATCAGCCTGAGGATGCGGTCAATAGCGCTGTCGCCCGGCTCGGACAGCACGCTGAGCTGAACCAGACGATCCACGCTGGTGGCCCCGGCTGGCACCTTCTCCCCGGCGGCGCGCGCCACGGGGATGGATTCGCCAGTGAGGGCGCTTTCATCAAAACTGGCTTCAGCGCTAAGCAGTGCGCCATCGGCAGGCAGGCGGCCTCCGGCGGCGACCTCAATCACATCACCGGGACGCAGCGTGGCTATCGCTACCGTTTTACGCTCGCCGTTGACGACTAAAGTCGCCGTCTCTGGCTTAAGCGCCACCAGCGCGCTGACGCCCTTACGCGCCCGGCTGGCAGCCCAGCCCTCAAGACGTTCACCGACTAAAAATAGCAGCAGCACCATTGCTGCCTCTGCCGTTGCGCCGATAAACAGCGCCCCGATGGCCGCCACGCTCATCAGCGTCTCAATAGCAAACCAGCTGCCGCTTCTCATCAGGCGCAGCGCCTGGCGGGCGATAGGGTAGAGGCCGATGAGGGTGGTCGCGATAAAGGCCAGATTACCGAGTGGGTGGTTGACCTGCTCCAGTGCCCAGCTCAGCGTCATCATGACGATCAGCGTGATGAGGGCCAGGTTTTCCTGCAGGAAGGACGTTTTCTCAACCGGGGCTGATTCGCTGCGCAGGGCGTAACCGGCGTTTTTGACCGCGGCCTCGACCTGAGCACTAACGTTACCCGAGGCGTTAACCAGCAGCTTCTCGGTGGCGAAAAGCACCTGAACCTGTTCAACGCCGGCAACCTGCCTGACCGCGTTTTCCACTTTACGCGCGCAGGCGGCGCAGTCCATGCCGTTAACCACCCAAGTGTACCGGTTACCGCTTTCCGGCAGGGGAGCGGCACGCTGCGTTTCGCACGTTTCCGCACAGCAGCACGCCTCCTGGACCGGCGTAGAGGCAGGCTTAAACGCCGTAAACTGCGGCGCTTTTTTGGACTTTTCAGGAACAGACATAACGTCCTCCGGTCAATGATAATTTTCTCATTAACCGGAGGATACACTCTGGAGTCGACTCCAGAGTCAAGCGTTAAATGTAGAGGGAGCGAACAATCAGGAAGTGACCAGCAAAATAGCAGGCGCTAACAATGGCGCTGTCTGCCTTGAAGCGACGGCGGTAGTGGCTGCCCAGCCAGACAATATTGCTCAACAGCAGCAGGACGGCACCGACAAACGCCGACAGCGCCGGGCTGGTCGGGCGGAAGAACCACAGCTCGCCAGCCAGCCAGACCATTACCAGCGTCATGGCGATAAAGGTGCAGATGGGCCAGCGTAGCTCCTCAAGTCGCGTCCAGATGGTGGCGATCAGCAGCACCCCGATCACCAGCAGCGCCAGCGGCAGCGGCCAGAAGAAGCTGAGCGTCATCTGGCTGGCGAAGTAGATGGTATAGAGCAGATGCGCGAGGAAGAACGCCCCGATAGCGTAGAGCAGCTGCTGGCGCGGCAGCAGGGTTAGCGCATCGCCCACCAGGGTCGCACAGAGACCGGCCAGCACCAGATAGCTGACGGCATTGAACATCGGTGCCTGCCAGGCCAGCAGTAACAGCAGCAGCAGCGTAACGGGTTTAAAGACCCAGCGTTGCCAGGCGGGCCCGCGATAGGACGCGTCCACGTAGAGCCAGGCGGAAAAACATACGGCGATAAACGACCAAAGCATCTTAATTCCTTGAATTCGTTATTGTCTCGTGGGCGTTATGCCCACACCCTTGCTATTCAGTGTAGTGGCCCTGGCGGGGAGATGACAACGCGGGCCCGTCCGATTACTTCTTCTGCTGAAGATTCTGCTTAAGCCTTTTCTGCCACACCAGCAGCTCAAAGACGCCGAACAGGAAGATGCGCCACTGCTCGGCGGCGGTCATCTGCGGGCCATCTTTTGGCAGGGCGGTTTTCATCATCACCATCTGTAAGGCATGCATAAAGGCGGTGAAAACCAGCGCCACGTTAACGAAGATATTCAGCGGACGCGGGAAGGGGTGAACCAGATTAAGGATCAGAAATGCCCAGACGCACAGCATCATAATTCGGCCCAGATTAATCAGCATGTTACGCTCCCTGTACTTATCGATGATAAAGGTACTTGTCGGTGATAGAGGCGGTAGGCCACCTGACCAGCTATCTTTTCACGGTGCAGATCCCAATGTGTCGGCACGGGCGGCAGCCCGCTTTCCACTTCGCTCTCTACATAGATTAGCGCGTCATCCGCCAGCCAGCCGTTATTTTCCAACAGCCGCAGCGTCTCGTCGAGCAGGCCCTTACGAAACGGCGGATCGACAAAGACGATATCATGCGGGGTCCCGCTCTGATTCAGAAACGTCAGCGTATTGTCGTTCACGACCTTGCCCTGGGTGGCGTTCAGCGTCGCCAGGTTCTGTTGCAGCTGGCGGGCGACGCCGCGCTCCATCTCGATCAGCGTCGTAGAGGCCGCGTAGCGCGACAGCGCCTCCAGGCCCAGCGCGCCGCTACCGGCGAAGCAGTCGAGGCAGCGGGCGTCTACCATTGAGGGAGCCAGCCAGTTAAACAGGGTCTCTCTGACGCGATCCGTCGTTGGACGCAGGCCGGGGCTGTCCGGCACCGGCAGTTTGCGGCCGCGCCACTGGCCGCCAATGATGCGTATCTGGCCGCTGGCGGCTCGGTTGGGTTTTTTCATAATGCTGGCTCTGGTCACAATTTTTAGGCCGCTATTTTAGCGGCGGGCGACGCTGGACGAAACCTTAATCCGCAGGCGGTGCTGTGGAATCAGGAAAGTGTTAGACTAACGAATTACTTACAAAATTTTCAGTCCCTGTTTGCGACTAGGTTTAGGACAATACGGGCTGTGCCATGAATTAACCGCGAGGAGTGTAGTCGCAAATGGCAAAAGAGAAAAAACGGGGTTTCCTCTCCTGGCTGGGCTTAGGCCCGAAAGAGGAGCCGCAGCAGGCAGAGCCTGAGCAGCAGATTGAGCAGCAACCGGAAGAGCAGATCCAGCAGCAGGCGGTTGTTGTAACAGAAATTGAAAAAGAAAAAGAGGCGGAAGCAAAAGCGGAGCATGCCCCGCATAGCGAAGCCGAATCGGAAGCCTTTGCCGCTGATGTCGTCGAAGTGACGGAGCAGGTGGTTGCCAAGGAAGAGGTTCAGGACACGGTTCAGGATAGTGTTCCAGAAACTGTTCAGGACGCGATCCACGAAGACATTCCAGAAGACGTACAGGAAGAGGTTCAGCCCGCGCCAGCCGCGCCTCAGCACGCTCAGCCGCCGGTGTACATTCCTCAGGAAGCGCTGCCGCAGACGGAAGAGGTCACCGTCGTCGAGCCGGAAGCGGAGGAGTGGCTCACGGAAGACGATGAGCGTGAACTCACCGACGAGGAGCTGGAGGCCGCTGCGCTCTCAACCCCTGCGGAGGAGGAGATCGTTCTGGAGGAGGAGCCCGTTGAGGTCGCGCCTCTGGAGCAGGAGAAGCCCACCAAAGAGGGTTTCTTTGCGCGCCTGAAACGCAGCCTGCTGAAAACGAAAGAGAATCTCGGTTCCGGATTTATCAGTCTTTTCCGCGGCAAAAAAATCGATGATGATCTGTTCGAAGAGCTGGAAGAGCAGCTGCTGGTGGCGGACGTCGGCGTTGAGACAACGCGTAAAATCATCGCCACGCTGACCGAGAGCGCCAGCCGCAAACAGCTGCAGGATGCCGAGGCGCTCTATGGCCTGCTGAAGGCGGAGATGGGCGAGATCCTCGCAAAAGTGGATGCGCCGCTTAATATTGAAGGCAAAACGCCGTTTGTTATTCTGATGGTGGGCGTCAACGGCGTCGGGAAAACCACAACCATCGGCAAGCTGGCCCGTCAGTTTGAACAGCAGGGCAAATCGGTGATGCTGGCGGCGGGGGATACCTTCCGCGCGGCGGCGGTTGAGCAGCTCCAGGTGTGGGGCCAGCGCAACAATATCCCGGTGATTGCCCAGCACACCGGTGCGGACTCGGCCTCGGTCATCTTCGACGCTATTCAGGCAGCGAAATCACGCGGCGTTGACGTGTTGATCGCCGATACCGCCGGTCGCTTGCAGAATAAAGCGCACCTGATGGAAGAGCTGAAGAAGATTGTCCGCGTAATGAAAAAGCTGGACGTCGATGCGCCGCACGAAGTGATGCTGACCATTGATGCCAGCACCGGGCAGAATGCAGTAAGCCAGACCCGCCTGTTTAACGAGGCGGTAGGCCTGACGGGGATCACGCTGACCAAGCTGGACGGTACAGCGAAGGGTGGGGTGATCTTCTCCGTCGCCGACCAGTTCGGGATCCCTATTCGGTATATCGGGACTGGCGAGCGTATAGAGGACTTGCGTCCGTTTAATGCGGGCGATTTTATAGAGGCACTTTTTGCCCGAGAGGATTAACAATGATTCGCTTTGAACACGTCAGCAAGGCCTATCTCGGTGGGAGACAAGCGCTGCAGGGGGTGACCTTTCACCTGCAGCAGGGCGAGATGGCATTTCTGACCGGCCACTCTGGCGCAGGGAAAAGTACGCTGCTCAAGCTGATCTGTGGTATTGAGCGGCCAAGCGCCGGGAAAATCTTCTTTGGGGGACATGATATTAGCCGCCTGAAGAACCGCGAAGTGCCGTTTCTGCGTCGGCAGATCGGCATGATTTTCCAGGATCACCATCTGTTGATGGACCGCACGGTTTACGACAACGTGGCTATCCCGCTGATTATTGCCGGGGCCAGCGGGGATGACATTCGCCGCCGCGTCTCTGCGGCCCTGGATAAGGTCGGGCTGCTGGACAAAGCGAAAAATTTTCCGATCCAACTCTCCGGTGGTGAGCAGCAGCGCGTGGGCATCGCCCGCGCCGTGGTCAACAAGCCGGCGGTGCTGCTGGCGGATGAACCGACCGGTAACCTTGATGAGGCGCTGTCGGAAGGTATTCTGCGCCTGTTCGAGGAGTTTAACCGCGTCGGGGTCACCGTTCTGATGGCGACGCACGACATCGGACTGATTTCCCGTCGTTCATATCGCACGCTGAGCCTGAGCGACGGCCATTTGCATGGAGGCCTGGCGGGTGAATAAACGCGACGCAGTAAATCAAATTCGTCAGTTTGGCGGCAAGTTCGATCGCTTCCGCAAACCTGGCGCAGGCGCGGGCGGCAGTCGTCCCCCGTCCGGGCGCAGCAAGACGCCGCCTAAGCCCGGCTCGCGGAAGAGTAACGTCTTCAATGAGCAGATGCGCTACGCATTTAGCGGCGCGCTGCAGGATCTCAAGAGCAAGCCGCTGGCGACCTTCCTGACGGTGATGGTGATTGCCATCTCCCTCACGCTGCCCAGCGTCTGCTATATGGTCTATAAGAACGTCAATCAGGCGGCGACCCAGTACTATCCGTCGCCGCAGATCACCGTCTACTTCGATAAGGCGCTGGATGATAACGCCGCTCAGCAGGTGGTGGGCCAGCTGCAGTCGGAGCAGGGGGTGGAGAAGGTTAACTATCTCTCCCGCGAGGACGCTCTCGGCGAGTTCCGTAACTGGTCCGGCTTTGGCGGCGCGTTGGATATGCTCGAAGAGAACCCGCTTCCTGCCGTGGCGGTCGTGGTGCCCAAGCTCGACTTCCAGAGTACCGAGTCGTTGAACACCCTGCGGGATCGGATCACGCGCATCAACGGTATTGATGAAGTGCGTATGGACGACAGCTGGTTTGCTCGCCTGACGGCGCTGACCGGGCTGGTGGGCCGGGTATCGGCGATGATCGGCGTTCTGATGGTAGCCGCCGTATTCCTGGTGATCGGTAACAGCGTGCGGCTGAGCATCTTCTCCCGCCGCGATACCATCAACGTCCAGAAGCTGATTGGGGCAACCGACGGTTTTATCCTGCGTCCGTTCCTGTATGGCGGGGCGCTGCTGGGCTTTAGCGGGGCGCTGATGTCGTTGATCCTGTCAGAGGTGCTGGTCATGCGGCTCTCCTCTGCCGTGGCCGACGTGGCGAAGGTATTTGGTACCCAGTTCAACCTCGACGGTCTGTCGTTTGACGAATGTCTGCTGCTGCTGCTGGTCTGCTCAATGATCGGCTGGCTGGCCGCCTGGCTGGCAACGGTACAACATTTACGTCACTTTACGCCTGACTAAGCGATTTTTTGATATACTCTTTTCCTGCACGTGATGTCTTGCAGGGAAAGAGTCCCTGTTATCTCTTCTCCCCTGCGTCTGTTTTTATCAACGCTGTGTCACAATTTGTGCGTAATCTATTCACACGACGGCATTGAACTTGTGGATAAAATCACTGTCTGATAAAAATGTGGATGATATTCTCGTTGCTCACAATCGCTGGCATGTTTGTTGCCTGTTCCTGAAAAGATGAAAGGGACAAACCGCCGCCAGTAAGAAGTCTATTGAGAGGATTTGAATGACCAAAGAAATGCAAACTTTAGCTTTAGCCCCTGTTGGTAACCTGGAGTCGTATATCCGGGCTGCTAACGCTTGGCCGATGTTAACGGCTGATGAAGAGCGGGCGCTGGCTGAAAAGCTGCATTACCAGGGCGATCTGGAAGCAGCTAAAACGCTGATCCTGTCTCACCTGCGCTTTGTTGTTCATATTGCTCGTAACTACTCGGGCTATGGCCTGCCGCAGGCGGACCTGATCCAGGAAGGTAACATTGGTCTGATGAAGGCCGTGCGTCGCTTTAACCCGGAAGTGGGTGTGCGTCTGGTCTCGTTCGCCGTGCACTGGATCAAAGCCGAAATTCACGAATACGTCCTGCGTAACTGGCGTATTGTGAAGGTTGCCACTACCAAGGCGCAGCGTAAGCTGTTCTTTAACCTGCGTAAATCTAAACAGCGTCTGGGCTGGTTTAACCAGGACGAAGTCGAAATGGTCGCACGCGAGCTGGGCGTCTCCAGCAAAGACGTGCGTGAGATGGAGTCGCGGATGGCCGCGCAGGACATGACCTTCGATATGTCCTCCGACGACGAGTCCGATAGCCAGCCGATGGCACCGGTGCTCTACCTGCAGGATAAATCGTCTAACTTTGCCGACGGCATTGAAGACGACAACTGGGAAGAGCAGGCGGCAAACCGCCTGACCGATGCGATGCAGGGGCTCGACGAGCGTAGCCAGGCGATTATTCGCGCCCGCTGGCTGGACGAAGACAACAAGTCCACGCTGCAGGAGCTGGCCGACCAGTACGGCGTCTCTGCCGAGCGCGTGCGTCAGCTGGAAAAGAATGCGATGAAAAAACTGCGTGCGGCTATCGAAGCCTAACTTTCGCGCAATCACTTGCTAAACCCCTGGATGAAAATCCGGGGGTTTTGTTTTTTTAGCGCCCGCTCTGGCGAATTTTTAGCCCCTGGCAAACACTTACAGATGCGCTACGCATGGATATTTCTCAGGGGGACAGGGTGAAAAATAACGAACTAAACGAACGGCGTTTACAGGCGACGCCGCGCGGCATCGGCGTCATGTGTAACTTCTTCGCCGAGAGAGCAGAGAACGCCACGCTGTGGGACGTAGAGGGCAACGAGGTGATCGACTTCGCCGCCGGGATCGCAGTGCTGAATACCGGCCATCGCCACCCAAAAGTGGTGGCGGCAGTCGAGAAGCAGCTCCACGCCTTTACCCACACGGCCTATCAGGTGGTGCCCTATGAGAGCTACATAACCCTGGCGGAGAAGATCAACGCTCGCGTGCCGGTCGAAGGGACGGCAAAAACAGCCTTCTTCTCTACCGGTGCGGAAGCGGTTGAGAACGCGATTAAAATCGCCCGCGCCTATAGCAAACGCCCCGGCGTGATCGCCTTCGGCGGCGGCTTCCATGGCCGGACCTCAATGACGATGGCCCTGACCGGTAAAGTCGCCCCCTATAAAATTGGCTTCGGCCCTTTCCCCGGTTCGATCTTTCACGCTCAGTACCCGAATGCGGTGCATGACGTCTCAACCCAGGATGCCCTGAAAAGTCTGGATCGTATCTTCAAAGCCGATATCGCCCCGGATCAGGTGGCGGCTATTCTGCTGGAGCCGGTACAGGGGGAGGGCGGCTTTGTCATTGCGCCCGCCGACTTTATGCAGGGCGTGCGTAAGATCTGCGACCAGCACGGCATCCTGCTCATCGCTGACGAGGTACAGAGCGGCTATGCCCGTACCGGCAAGCTCTTTGCGATGGAGCACTACAGCGTCAAGCCGGATCTGATCACCATGGCGAAGAGCCTTGCGGGTGGCATGCCGCTGTCGGCGGTCTCTGGTCGTGCCGAGGTGATGGATGCCCCCGCCCCGGGTGGGCTGGGGGGCACCTACGCCGGTAACCCGCTGGCGATTGCCTCTGCGCTGGCGGTGCTGGAGGTCATTGAAGAGGAGCAGCTTTGCGAGCGCTCCCGCCTGCTCGGGGAGGCGCTGGTCACGGAGCTGAACAACGCCAGGGCCAACTGCCCGTACATTGCTGACGTGCGTGCGCTGGGTTCGATGGTCGCCGTGGAGTTTTGCGATCCGCAAACCGGCGACCCGTCGCCGGCCTTTACCCAGAAGGTACTGGCCCATGCGCTGGAGGCGGGCCTGCTGCTGCTCAGCTGCGGCGTTTACGGCAACGTGATCCGCTTCCTCTATCCGCTCACCATCCCCGATGCGCAGTTCCGCCGGGCGCTCGATATCATCTCCCGCTCGCTGACGCAGTAACCTGTCCGCCCGGCGGCACCGATCTGCCGGGCATACACGATTTACATTTCAAAATATCTATTCCCAAAAGATAAAAATGGGGTATGTTTTAGCAGAGTGTGCTGAAAAGGCGCGTACGGCAGACGCATATATGAAATAAAGCGCCATAAAACAACATCACAACAAACGTTACAACCAGAACAATGGGGAATCTCAGGATGAAAATGAAGGGTAAAGCGTTACTGGCAGGATGTATTGCGCTGGCGTTCAGCACCATGGCACAGGCAGACATTAAAGTGGCCGTGGTAGGCGCGATGTCCGGTCCGGTTGCGCAGTACGGCGATCAGGAGTTTACCGGTGCGGAACAGGCCGTTGCAGACATTAATGCGAAGGGCGGTATCAAAGGCGAAAAACTGCAAATTGTAAAATACGATGATGCCTGCGACCCGAAACAGGCCGTTGCGGTAGCGAACAAAGTGATTAACGACGGCATTAAATATGTTATCGGCCACCTTTGCTCCTCCTCCACCCAACCGGCTTCTGATATCTACGAAGACGAAGGCATTCTGATGATCACGCCAGCGGCGACAGCGCCGGAGCTGACCGCGCGTGGTTACAAGCTGGTATTACGCACCACCGGTCTTGACTCCGATCAGGGTCCGACCGCGGCGAAATACATTCTGGAAAAGGTGAAACCGCAGCGTATCGCCATTGTTCATGACAAGCAGCAGTACGGTGAAGGCCTGGCCCGCGCCGTGCAGGATAACCTGAAGAAAGGTAACGCGAACGTGGTCTTCTTTGACGGTATCACCGCCGGTGAGAAAGACTTCTCCACGCTGGTGGCGCGCCTGAAGAAAGAGAATATCGATTTCGTTTACTACGGCGGTTATCACCCGGAGATGGGCCAGATCCTGCGCCAGGCCCGCGCTGCTGGCCTGAAAACCCAGTTCATGGGCCCGGAAGGGGTCGCGAACGTATCGCTCTCTAACATCGCTGGCGAATCTGCGGAAGGCATGCTGGTCACCAAGCCGAAGAACTACGATCAGGTTCCAGCGAACAAACCGATTGTAGATGCGATCAAGGCGAAGAAACAGGATCCGAGCGGCGCGTTCGTGTGGACTACCTACGCCGCGCTGCAGTCGCTGCAGGCGGGCCTGAACCAGTCTGCCGATCCGGCTGAAATCGCCACCTGGCTGAAAGCTAACTCCGTAGAGACCGTAATGGGTCCGTTGACATGGGATGAGAAGGGCGACCTGAAAGGCTTTGAGTTCGGCGTGTTTACCTGGCATGCCAACGGCACCGCAACCGACGCTAAATAATTTTCCCGTCGCCTTTCGCGCCGCAGGTGTGTTGGCTGCGTTCCTCAACCCCGGTCACTTACTCATGTAAGCTCCCGGGGATTTCCGAACTTGCCGCCTTCCTGCAACACGAAATGCTGGGGAAAATGGGATATGCAAATGCGCCGGGCGGCGGCTAACACCTTGCCCGGCCCACGGCACTCAGACCATGTAGGCCCGGTAAGCGCTAGCGCCACCGGGCTTTTTTATTGCCTTCGCACACGCCAGGCGTTGAAGTTTTATACTGGCAGGCATAAAATGAATGTACGGTAAATATCCGTACATTTACGCTATCAGGCTTGATAGCTGGAGAAGGCATCATGACGGCACTAAAAAAGCAGCGTATCGATCTGCGCTTAACTGACGATGACAAAAGCATTATTGAGGAGGCTGCCGCCCTGACCAATCAGTCAGTCACGCAGTTTATGCTTACTAGCGCATCGGAAAGAGCCGCAGAAGTTATTGAGCAGCATCGCCGGGTTGTTCTGAACGACGAGTCCTGGATCCGCGTCATGGAAGCGCTCAGTAACCCACCCTCACCGAATGAAAAACTTCAGCGCGCGGCGAAACGTCTTCAAGACATGGAGTGAACCGTGGAAAACCTGACGATAGAGATCCTCGCAGAGGATGCGGAGTATGACTGGCAGCAGTTCGACTGCGGGGAAACAGCCCTGAATCTCTTTCTAATCGAGCATCTCAGACGGCAGCATGCCGGAAAAATTCTGCGCGCCTATATCCTGCGAACGACAACGCCGGAACGGCGGGTGCTAGGCTACTACACCCTGTCAGGAAGCTGCTTTGAACGCGTTGCCCTGCCGTCAAAGTCACAGCAGAAGAAAATCCCTTATAAAAATATTCCCAGCGTCACCTTAGGCCGCCTGGCCGTCGATCGCTCTCTGCAAGGAAAAGGGTGGGGCGCGGTATTGGTTTCCCATGCGATGAAAGTTGTCTATTCCGCCTCGCAGGCCGTGGGCATCCATGGGCTGTTTGTTGAAGCTATGAACGAGAAAGCGCATGCGTTTTATCTCTCGCTGGGATTTATTCCGTTGGTAGGAGAAAACGCGCACGCGCTTTTTTACCCGACAAAATCTATCGAGCAGCTTTATTCATAAAAATTAATGTCCGGTAAGCGCCACCGGGCTTTTTTATGGCTGCTGCACCCACTTCTCCCAGCCGTTCTGCCGTGGGCTAAAGCCCAGCGTTTGGGTAAAGGCGGCCATGATGCTGCGGTCTTCAACGCCGACGTCCGCTATCCACCACCGAGTCACCTGCGGATTACGCGCCATCGCCTCTTCAATCAGATACTGCCCCACGCCACGACGGCGCGTCACGTCCCGTACGCGCAGAGAATCCAGTGCCCCCTCGCTGCCGCTGAGGGTCACACGCACCGCGGCCAGCAGTCGCTCATTAAAGCGAGCGGCGTAGATCTGGTGCGTATCGTCAACGTTTAACGACGATGCAGAGTACTCCGGCCAAATTTTAGCTAAATCAATGCGATCCTGGTCGCTAAACGTGTCTAAACGGATGATGGTCAGTTTCATTCACTGCGGGTCCAAATCTCAAAAGATGGCAGCAGTGTACTCAATTTCCTTAGCCAGACGCTTTCACTTTTTCGTTGTCTGGATCAGCTGAATACTTTTAACGCAGCCGCTGAAGCAGTTTTAAACATCAGGGATCGAAAAACAGGCAGTTTTTTCCGCTAATCAGTAGTGATTTATTCCGCTCTTTGTCCCATTATTTTATGCTGGAACCCACGCTTTTTTTTGTTTATCTCTGTGTTAATACAGAATATTATCTCTGCTTAATAGCCTGAAAAATAGAGTATTTAATCAGGTTTAACGGTAAAAACTGCGCTAAACCATTAAGCGTGCTGGTAAAAATAGCGTTGTTTAATAAAAGTACAGAATGCTTTTTAACCATAGGGATGTGTGTTCGGTGTCTTTGCATGGCATGCCGATGGTTCGTCTTCGGTAGCTCAGTAAATCTCAATCGCCCGGTGAATCAGGCGAGTTTAGAAAGGTTAGGTTATGTCCGAGCAGTTCCTCTACTTCCTGCAGCAGATGTTTAATGGCGTGACGCTGGGAAGCACCTATGCACTTATCGCCATCGGCTACACCATGGTTTACGGCATTATCGGCATGATCAACTTCGCCCACGGCGAGGTCTACATGATCGGTAGCTATGTCTCCTTTATGATCATCGCCGCCCTGATGATGATGGGCATCGACAGCAGCTGGCTGCTGGTGGCCGCCGGATTCGTTGGCGCGATTGTGATCGCCAGCGCCTACGGCTGGAGTATCGAACGGGTGGCCTATCGCCCAGTGCGTAACTCCAAGCGCCTGATCGCGCTGATCTCCGCCATCGGGATGTCCATCTTCCTGCAAAACTACGTCAGCCTGACCGAAGGATCGCGTGACGTGGCGCTGCCGAGCCTGTTCAACGGCCAGTGGACTATCGGCAGCAGCGAGAACTTCGCCGCCTCGATCACCACCATGCAGCTGGTGATCTGGATCGTCACCTTCGTTGCCATGCTGGCGCTGACCCTGTTCATCCGCTACTCCCGCATGGGCCGCGCCTGCCGCGCCTGCGCGGAAGATTTGAAGATGGCCAGCCTGCTGGGGATTAACACCGACCGCGTTATCGCGCTTACCTTTGTGATTGGTGCGGCGATGGCCGCCGTGGCGGGCGTGCTGCTCGGCCAGTTCTACGGCGTGATCAACCCCTACATCGGCTTTATGGCCGGGATGAAAGCCTTTACTGCCGCAGTATTGGGTGGGATCGGCAGTATTCCTGGCGCGATGATTGGCGGCCTGATCCTCGGCGTAGCCGAATCGCTCTCCTCCGCGTACCTGAGTACCGAGTATAAAGATGTGGTGTCGTTTGCTCTGCTGATCCTGGTGCTGTTGGTGATGCCAACCGGTATCCTGGGCCGCCCGGAGGTTGAAAAAGTATGAAACCGATGCATTTTGCGATGGCGCTGCTCTCCGCTGCGCTCTTCTTTGTGCTGGCGGGCGTCTTTATGGGCGTCCAGCTCAGCCTCGACGGCACCAAGCTGGTGGTCGGCAGCGCGGCGGATATCCGCTGGCAGTGGGTCTTTATCGGCACCGCCGTGGTCTTTCTGTTCCAGCTTCTGCGCCCAATGATGCAAAAAGGGCTGAAGAACGTCTCCGGGCCGAAGTTTGTCCTGCCCGCCATTGACGGTTCGACGGTTAAGCAGAAGCTGTTCCTCGTTGCCCTGTTGGTTGCCGCCGTGGCGTGGCCGTTTGTGGTCTCACGCGGCACGGTGGATATCGCCACCCTGACCATGATCTACATTATCCTCGGCCTCGGGCTGAACGTGGTGGTAGGCCTCTCTGGTCTGCTGGTGCTGGGCTACGGTGGCTTCTACGCCATTGGGGCCTATACCTTTGCCCTGCTGAACCACTATTACGGTCTCGGCTTCTGGACCTGCCTGCCGCTGGCGGGGCTGGTGTCCGCCGCGGCGGGCTTCCTGCTGGGCTTCCCGGTGCTGCGCCTGCGCGGCGACTATCTGGCGATCGTGACCCTCGGCTTCGGTGAGATCGTGCGTATTCTGCTGCTCAACAACACCGAAGTGACCGGGGGCCCGAACGGTATCAGCCAGATCCCGAAACCGACGCTGTTTGGTCTTGAGTTTAGCCGTACCGCCCGTGAAGGTGGCTGGGATACCTTCAGCAACTTCTTCGGCGTGAAGTACGATCCCAGCGACCGGGTGGTGTTCCTCTATCTGGTGGCACTGCTGCTGGTGGTCTTTACCCTGTTCGTGATCAACCGCCTGCTGCGCATGCCGCTGGGCCGCGCGTGGGAAGCGCTGCGTGAGGATGAGATCGCCTGCCGCTCGCTGGGCCTCAATCCGACCCGTATCAAGCTGACCGCCTTTACCATCAGCGCCGGGTTTGCTGGCTTTGCTGGCACGCTGTTTGCCGCCCGTCAGGGCTTCGTCAGCCCGGAATCCTTTACCTTTGCCGAGTCTGCCTTCGTGCTGGCGATTGTGGTGCTGGGTGGGATGGGCTCGCAGTTTGCGGTTATCCTCGCGGCGATCCTGCTGGTGGTCTCCCGTGAGCTGATGCGTGATTTCAATGAGTACAGCATGTTAATGCTGGGTGGTCTGATGGTACTGATGATGATTTGGCGTCCTGAAGGCTTGCTGCCGATGACCCGTCCGCAGTTGAAACTGAAAAGCGGGCAAGTAAAAGGAGAGCAGGCATGAGTGAGCCATTACTGTCCGTTAACGGTCTGATGATGCGCTTCGGCGGGCTGCTGGCGGTGAACAACGTCTCGCTGGATCTGCATCCGCAGGAGATTGTCTCCCTGATTGGGCCGAACGGCGCGGGTAAAACCACGGTCTTCAACTGCCTGACCGGCTTCTATAAGCCCACCGGCGGCACCATCATGCTGCGCGACCAGCACCTGGAAGGGCTGCCGGGTCAGCAGATTGCCCGCATGGGCGTGGTGCGTACCTTCCAGCACGTGCGTCTGTTCCGTGAGATGACGGTGATTGAGAACCTGCTGGTAGCCCAGCATCAGCAGCTCAAAACCGGCCTCTTCGCCGGCCTGCTGAAAACCCCCGCCTTCCGCCGCGCCCAGAGCGAGGCCCTGGATCGCGCAGCCACCTGGCTGGATCGTATCGGTCTGCTGGCGCACGCTAACCGCCAGGCCAGCAACCTGGCCTACGGCGACCAGCGCCGTCTGGAGATCGCCCGCTGCATGGTGACCCAGCCGGAGATCCTGATGCTGGATGAGCCAGCGGCCGGGCTGAACCCGAAAGAGACCAAAGAGCTGGATGAGCTGATCGTTGAGCTGCGTAACCATCACAACACCACCATCCTGCTGATTGAGCACGATATGAAGCTGGTGATGGGGATCTCCGACCGTATCTACGTGGTAAACCAGGGCACGCCGCTGGCAAACGGCACGCCGGAGCAGATTCGTAACAACCCGGACGTGATCCGCGCCTATTTAGGTGAAGCATAATGGTGGTGACGCGTAAGATGGAAAACGTGATGTTATCTTTTGACCAGGTCAGCGCCCACTACGGCAAAATCCAGGCGCTGCACGATGTCAGCCTGCATATCAACCAGGGCGAAATCGTCACCCTGATCGGAGCCAACGGCGCGGGTAAAACCACGCTGCTCGGCACCCTGTGCGGCGATCCACGCGCCAGCAGCGGGCGCATTGTCTTTGATGGTAAGGATATTACTGACTGGCAGACCGCCAAGATCATGCGTGAAGCGGTGGCGATTGTGCCGGAAGGGCGACGCGTCTTCTCCCGCATGACGGTAGAAGAGAACCTGGCGATGGGCGGCTTCTTTGCCGATCGCGACCAGTTTCATACCCGCCTCAAGTGGGTTTATGAGCTGTTTCCGCGACTGCACGAGCGCCGTATTCAGCGGGCCGGGACGATGTCCGGCGGCGAGCAGCAGATGCTGGCCATCGGTCGGGCGCTGATGAGCCAGCCGCGTCTGCTGCTGCTCGACGAGCCCTCGCTTGGTCTTGCGCCGATCATCATCCAGCAGATCTTTGACACCATCGAGCAGCTGCGCAAAGAGGGGATGACCATCTTCCTCGTGGAGCAGAACGCCAACCAGGCGCTGAAGCTCGCCGATCGCGGCTACGTGCTGGAGAACGGTCGCGTGGTGCTGTCCGATACCGGCGACGCGCTGCTGGCCAACGAAGCGGTGCGGAGTGCTTATTTAGGCGGTTGATTCTTTCATTTCGCCCGGCGGCGCTCTGCTTGCCGGGCCTACATATTCCTGTCATCTTTCTGTAAACAAACGGTTATTTTTCTGTCATTTGGGCATGTCATGTTACTTCGCGAGCACGAAAAGCGTGATATCGCGCATCCGGCACAACAAGAGAGATAACCGAATGACATCGTTACGACATACAGCTTTAGGATTAGCGTTAGGTCTGGCGTTTGCAGGTCAGGCTATGGCAGTGACCACCATTCCGTTCTGGCATTCGATGGAAGGGCAGCTGGGCAAAGAAGTGGACTCCCTGGCGCAGCGTTTTAATGACACCCATCCGGATTACAAAATTGTGCCGGTCTATAAAGGCAACTACGAGCAGAGCCTGAGCGCCGGGATTGCCGCCTTCCGTACCGGTAACGCGCCTGCCATTTTGCAGGTCTATGAAGTCGGCACCGCAACCATGATGGCCTCGAAAGCCATTAAGCCGGTGTATGAAGTGTTCAGCGATGCGGGTATCAAGTTTGACGAGTCGCAGTTTGTGCCGACCGTCTCTGGCTACTACACCGATGCGAAATCCGGCCATCTGCTCTCCCAGCCGTTTAACAGCTCCACTCCGGTGCTCTACTACAACAAAGACGCCTTCAAAAAAGCGGGCTTAGATCCAGAGCAGCCGCCGAAAACCTGGCAGGATCTCGCCGCCTACACCGCGAAGCTGAAAGCAGCCGGCATGAAGTGCGGCTACGCCAGCGGCTGGCAGGGCTGGATCCAGATCGAAAACTTCAGCGCCTGGCACGGTCTGCCGGTCGCCACCAAAAACAACGGCTTTGACGGCACCGACGCCGTGCTGGAGTTCAACAAGCCGGAGCAGGTTAAGCACATCGCGATGCTGGCCGATCTGAACAAGAAGGGCGACTTCAGCTACTTCGGGCGCAAGGATGAGTCCACCGAGAAGTTCTATAACGGCGACTGCGCGATCACTACCGCCTCTTCCGGTTCGCTGGCAGATATCCGTCAGTACGCCAAATTTAACTACGGCGTCGGCATGATGCCGTACGACGCCGACGTGAAGGGTGCGCCGCAGAACGCCATCATCGGCGGGGCCAGCCTGTGGGTTATGCAGGGCAAAGATAAGCCGACCTATACCGGCGTAGCCCAGTTCCTTGAGTTCCTGGCGAAGCCGGAAAACGCGGCCGAGTGGCACCAGAAGACCGGCTACCTGCCGATCACCACCGCCGCTTACGATCTGACCCGTGAGCAGGGCTTCTACGACAAGAACCCAGGCGCGGATATCGCGACCCGCCAGATGCTGAACAAGCCGCCGTTGCCGTTCACCAAAGGCCTGCGCCTCGGCAACATGCCGCAGATCCGCACCATCGTGGATGAAGAGCTGGAGTCGGTCTGGACCGGTAAGAAAACCCCGCAGCAGGCGCTGGACAGCGCGGTAGAGCGTGGTAATCAGCTGCTGCGCCGCTTCGAGCAATCCACCAAATCATAACGTGTGAAATGCCGGGTGGCGGCTTCACCTTACCCGGCCTACAACGTGCACCATGTAGGCCGGATAAGCGGAGCGTCATCCGGCGCTGTTCAGGAATCCAACCTCAATGTCATCATCCCGTCCGGTATTCCGCTCGCGCTGGCTTCCCTATGCGCTGGTCGCGCCGCAGCTGATTATTACCGTTATCTTTTTTATCTGGCCCGCGGGTGAAGCGCTGTGGTACTCGGTGCAGAGCGTCGATCCGTTCGGTCTCTCCAGCCAGTTCGTTGGGCTGGACAACTTTATGGCGCTGCTGCATGACAGCTACTATCTGGAATCCTTCTGGACGACGATAAAGTTCAGCGCGCTGGTGACCTTCTCTGGCCTGCTGGCCTCGCTCTTTTTTGCCGCGCTGGTCGATTACGTGGTGCGCGGCAGCCGCTTTTATCAGACGCTGATGCTGCTGCCCTACGCCGTGGCACCCGCTATCGCCGCCGTGCTGTGGATCTTTCTCTTCAACCCGGGGCGCGGGTTGATTACCCACGCGCTGGAGCAGATTGGCTACAGCTGGAACCACGCGCAGAACAGCGGCCAGGCGATGTTTTTAGTGGTTTTCGCCTCGGTGTGGAAGCAGATCAGCTACAACTTTCTCTTCTTCTTCGCCGCGCTACAGTCGATTCCCCGCTCGCTGGTGGAGGCCGCCGCCATTGACGGTGCCGGCCCGGTGCGTCGCTTCTTCCAGCTCTCGCTGCCGTTGATCGCTCCCGTCAGCTTCTTTCTGCTGGTGGTCAACCTGGTGTATGCCTTCTTCGACACCTTCCCGGTGATCGACGCCGCCACCGCCGGTGGGCCGGTGCAGGCCACCACCACGCTGATCTACAAAATCTACCGGGAAGGCTTTGCCGGGCTGGATCTCTCTGCCTCTGCCGCCCAGTCGGTGGTGCTGATGCTGCTGGTGATTATCCTGACGGTGGTTCAGTTCCGCTACGTCGAGAGTAAGGTGCGCTATCAATGATTGAAAACCGACGCGGGCTGACAATCTTCAGCCATGTGATGCTGATCCTCGGCATCGCTGCCATTCTCTTCCCGCTCTACGTCGCCTTTGTGGCGGCCACGCTGGACAACCAGGCGGTGTTTGAGACGCCGATGACCTTGATCCCCGGCAGCCACCTGCTGGATAACCTGAAAACCATCTGGTTACAGGGCGTGGGAGCCAACAGCGCGCCGTTTTGGCTGCTGCTGCTCAACAGCTTCATCATGGCCTTTAGCATCACGGTAGGGAAAATTGCGGTCTCGATGCTCTCTGCCTTTGCCATCGTCTGGTTCCGTTTCCCGCTGCGCAATCTCTTCTTTTGGATGATCTTTATCACCCTGATGCTGCCGGTAGAGGTGCGTATCTTCCCGACGGTGGAGGTGATCGCTAACCTGAAGATGCTCGATAGCTACACCGGCCTGACCCTGCCCCTGATGGCCTCGGCCACCGCGACCTTCCTGTTCCGTCAGTTTTTTATGACCCTGCCGGATGAGCTGATCGAGGCCGCGCGCATCGACGGTGCGTCGCCGATGCGCTTTTTCCGCGACATCGTGCTGCCGCTGTCGAAAACCAACCTTGCGGCGCTGTTTGTCATCACCTTTATCTACGGCTGGAACCAGTACCTGTGGCCGCTGCTGATCGTCAGCGACGTCAACCTGGGCACCGCCGTGGCGGGAATTAAAGGGATGATTGCTACCGGGGAGGGGACTACCCAGTGGAACCAGGTGATGGCGGCGATGCTGCTCACCCTCATCCCCCCCGTCGTTATCGTATTAGCCATGCAGCGTGCCTTTGTGCGTGGTTTAGTGGACAGTGAGAAATAAGATGGCTGGATTAAAGTTACAGGCAGTAAGTAAAAGCTGGGACGGCGGCAAGACCCAGGTGATCCAACCTCTGACGCTGGACGTGTCGGACGGCGAATTTATCGTGATGGTCGGCCCCTCCGGCTGCGGTAAGTCGACTCTCCTGCGGATGGTGGCCGGGCTTGAGCGGGTCACCAGCGGCGACGTCTGGATCGATCGCCAGCGGGTGACGGAGATGGAGCCGAAGGAGCGTGGCATCGCCATGGTGTTCCAGAACTATGCCCTCTATCCCCACATGAGCGTGGAAGAGAACATGGCGTGGGGATTAAAAATTCGCGGCATGGGTAAAGCGCACATCGCCGAGCGGGTCAAAGAGGCGGCGCGTATTCTGGAGCTGGATAACCTGCTGAAGCGTCGACCGCGCGAGCTTTCCGGCGGCCAGCGTCAGCGCGTGGCGATGGGCCGGGCGATTGTCCGCGATCCCGCCGTGTTTCTGTTTGATGAGCCACTCTCCAACCTCGACGCCAAGCTGCGCGTCCAGATGCGTCTCGAACTCCAGCAGCTTCACCGCCGCCTGAAGACTACGTCGCTCTACGTGACCCACGATCAGGTGGAGGCCATGACCCTGGCGCAGCGGGTGATGGTGATGAACAAGGGCGTGGCGGAGCAGATCGGTACCCCGGTGGAAGTGTATGAGAAACCGGCCAGCCGCTTTGTGGCGAGCTTTATCGGCAGTCCGGCGATGAACCTGCTGGACGGACGCATCAGCACCTCCGGGGATCACTTTGAGCTCGACAGCGGTATGGCTCTGCCCATCAACTGGTACTACCGTGGCTACGCCGGGCGCAAAATGACGCTGGGTATCCGCCCGGAGCATATTACGCTAAGCTCACAATCCGCAGGCGGCATACCGCTGGTGATGGATACGCTGGAGATGCTGGGCGCGGATAACCTGGCCCATGGCCGCTGGGGCGAGCAGAAGCTGGTGGTGCGGCTGCCGCATCACGATCGCCCGGCACCGGGCAGCACGCTGTGGTTGAACATGCCCGAGAGCCACCTGCACCTTTTTGACGGTGAAACAGGACAAAGAATATGAGTCACTGGCCTTACCCCGCTGTTGTCGCCCATCGCGGCGGCGGCAAGCTGGCCCCGGAGAATACCCTTGCGGGCATCGATACCGGCGCACGCCTCGGTCACACCATGATCGAGTTTGACGTCAAGCTCTCCCGCGACGGAGAGATCTTCCTGCTGCACGACGATAACCTGGAGCGTACCAGCAACGGCTGGGGCGTAGCGGGCGATCTGCCGTGGAGCGATCTGCTGAAGGTGGATGCGGGGAGTTGGTTTAGCGGCGAGTTCAAGGGCGAGCCGCTGCCGCTGCTCTCACAGGTAGCGGATCGCTGCCAGCAGCATGGCATGATGGCTAACATTGAGATCAAGCCGACCACCGGCACCGGTCCGCTAACGGGAAAAACGGTGGCGCTGGCGGCGCGGGCGCTCTGGCAGGGCATGACGCCGCCGCTGCTCTCCTCATTTGACATTGATGCGCTGGAGGCAGCGCAACAGGCGGCCCCGGAGCTGCCGCGCGGCCTGCTGCTGGACGCATGGCGCGAAGACTGGCGCGCGCTGACGGAGCGCCTTGGCTGCGTCTCGCTGCACCTCAACCATAAGCTGCTGGATGAACAGCGGACGGCAGAGATCAAAGCAGCCGGGCTGCGTATTCTGGTCTACACCGTCAACCAGCCCCAGCGCGCGGCAGAGCTGCTACGCTGGGGCGTCGACTGCATCTGTACCGATCGTATCGACACTATCGGCCCGGATTTTCAGCCCTAAGGACTCATCGTCTTCAGGGGAATAGTGGGCTGCGGCGTGCCGGACGGGTTTAGCATGCTGCCGCTCGTGTTGGGTAGCAGCTGTTCGCGGCTGTTATCCAGCCTGCCCGGCTGCGAATCCAGCATGCGCTGGGAGTTGTTATTGATCTGCGACTCCAGGTGTTGCTGCTGCATACGCGTCTGGGTCTGAAGCTGCTGG
Source organism: Pseudescherichia vulneris NBRC 102420 (assembly GCF_000759795.1). Classification (GTDB taxonomy): domain Bacteria; phylum Pseudomonadota; class Gammaproteobacteria; order Enterobacterales; family Enterobacteriaceae; genus Pseudescherichia; species Pseudescherichia vulneris. The sequence continues at coordinate 25,962 of NZ_BBMZ01000017.1, read as the reverse complement.
TTCAGCATGCCTTTCTGCTGGCTTTGCTGATTCAGCATCTGGGTCTGCATCCGCTGCTGGCTGGGGATTTGATACCCCGGCTGGTTCGGGTTATTCATGGTATTGATCGGCTGCGCGAAAGCACTCAGCGGCAGCAGTATGGCCAGAGATAAGAGGCGTTTCATCGTTATTCCTCCTGTAGGTGGATCAGTTAAGTTTACTTGCTTAGCGCAAAGACTGTGCGTTTTTTAGCGTTGTGAACCAGGATTAAGCAGCAATATCAGCCATTTTTCCTGGAGAATAATGATGAGTAAGCCTAAGTTTGCGCGCTGGGCCGCTATCGCGGCGCTGGTCGCCGGAAGCTGTTTTGGCGCGGTCGCCGCGCCGCAGCCGGAAGCGCCCCCCGTCTCCTACGGCGTTGAAGCCGATACCTTCCACCCGGTGCGCGAGCAGCAGGGGATGGTGGCGTCAGTGGATGCCGCTGCGACCCGTGTGGGTGTTGATATTTTAAAGCAAGGCGGTAATGCAGTGGATGCCGCTGTGGCGGTAGGCTACGCGCTGGCGGTGACCCATCCGCAGGCCGGGAACCTCGGCGGCGGCGGGTTTATGCTGCTGCGTACCAAAGATGGGACCACCACTGCCATCGACTTCCGTGAGATGGCCCCGGCCCAGGCCAGCCGGGATATGTTTCTCGACGACCAGGGCAACCCCGACAGTAAAAAATCCCTGACCTCTCATCTGGCGACCGGTACGCCCGGCACGGTAGCGGGTTTCTCATTGGCGCTGGAGAAGTACGGCACGCTGCCGCTGAACAAGGTGGTACAGCCCGCCATCAAGCTGGCCCGGCAGGGCTTCACGGTTAATGACGCCCTGGCGGAAGATCTGAAAACCTACGGTAGCGAAGTCTTGCCCAATCACGACAACAGCAAGGCGATCTTCTGGAAAAATGGTGAGCCGCTGAAGAAGGGTGACAAGCTGGTGCAGGCGAATCTGGCGAAGAGCCTGGAGATGATCGCCGAGCTGGGGCCGGATGCCTTCTATAAAGGGGCGATTGCCGATCAGATCGCCCAGGAGATGAGCAAGAACGGTGGCCTGATTACCAAAGAGGATCTGGCAGCCTACCGGGCGGTGGAGCGCACCCCCATCAGCGGCGACTATCGGGGTTATCAGGTCTTCTCCATGCCGCCGCCCTCCTCAGGCGGGATCCACATCGTGCAGATCCTCAATATTCTTGAAAACTTTGATCTCGCGAAATATGGCTTTGGCAGCGCGGACGCCATGCAGGTGATGGCCGAGGCAGAGAAGTACGCCTACGCCGACCGCTCCGAGTACCTTGGCGACCCGGACTTTGTCAAAGTGCCGTGGCAGGCGCTGACCAATAAAGAGTATGCCAAATCCATTGCCCAGCAGATCGATGTTAACAAGGCGAAGCCGTCGAGCCAGATCCGTCCCGGCAAGCTGGCGCCATACGAGAGCAACCAGACCACCCACTTCTCGGTGGTGGATAAAGAGGGCAACGCGGTAGCGGTGACCTATACCCTGAATACCGTCTTTGGCACGGGGATTGTGGCGGGCAACACCGGCATTCTGCTCAACAACGAGATGGATGACTTCTCGGCCAAGCCGGGGGTGCCGAACGTGTATGGCCTGGTGGGTGGCGATGCCAACGCCGTGGGGCCCAACAAGCGTCCGCTTTCGTCGATGTCGCCAACCATCGTCGTTAAGGACGGTAAAACCTGGCTGGTCACCGGCAGTCCAGGCGGGAGCCGAATTATCACAACCGTGCTGCAAATGGTCGTTAACAGCATCGATTTTAAAATGAACGTCGCCGAAGCGACGAATGCTCCGCGCTTCCATCATCAGTGGCTGCCGGACGAGCTACGCGTGGAGAAGGGCTTTAGTCCGGATACGCTGAAAATGCTGGAGCAGAAGGGACAGAAAGTGGCGCTGAAGGAGGCGATGGGCAGCACCCAGAGCATCATGGTGGGTGAGGACGGGGCCCTGTATGGCGCGTCCGATCCGCGTTCAGTAGATGATTTAACCGCAGGGTATTAATCTGTTTGCCGGGTGGCGCTGTGCCACCCGGCAATGTCTTATCTTTTCATCCGTGCCATAAAGTGGGAATCCACCAGCTCGCCGTTGCGCAGAGCGTACTTTTTGGCGGTGCCTTCGATCTCAAAGCCATGCTTGCGATAGAGCGCGATAGCGGCTTCGTTATCGGCATACACCGACAGTTCAATGCGCTCGATGCGCAGCCAGTTCTCGCAAACATCAATCATGGCTTTCATCAGGGCGCTGGCGACCCCGCGCTGGCGAAAGGCGGGCGAGACGGCAAGACCAAATTCCGCCGCGTGACTGCGGCGTGGATTCTGCTCTACGCTGATGCCAATATGTCCGGCCACTTCCCCATCAATGGTGGCGACTAACATACGGTGGCCGGGCCGGGGCTTAACGCGCTCCTGCCAAAGCTCCTGAGAGGGGTAGGGTAGCTGTAGTAGATGGTGATACATCTCCGGTTGCGCTGACATCAGGCGTAATGGCTCGGCATCGCGGGCTTCGACGTGGCGTATCACTATCTCACTCATTTTCCTCTATCCTCAGTTAGTTAAGACTCCTCTCCAACATCCGGTAATTCAAAATTTTCGTCAACTGCCATTTTTTGCAAAAAGTATTAGACAAGTGCGAATGATAATGATTATTATTGCTATGCGTTCAGGGGATACTACGGTGAACCTGAAAGCACGACATTGCTCACATTGCTTCCAGTATTATCTTAGCCAGCCTATGCTGGCTTTTTTTTTGCGTGTGCATCAACCTGGCTTACTTGCCATTTTGTCCTCGGGAAGTGCTCACAATCCTCACGTACATTAAGTACGCTCCGGTTGTTGCGCGCTTGCCGTGAACAAACTGGCTGCGACGCCGACGGTTGAGGGTTCATTGCGGGTGTTGTAGGCCCGATAAGCGCAGCGCCATCGGGCGTGTTGTCGCGCTCAACTTTGCGCTATGGTTATGGGCACTGTTTTAAAAAAGAGGTGACTCATGACTCTGCACTGCGCATTTATCGGCTTTGGTAAAAGCACCACCCGCTACCATCTTCCCTATGTTCTCAATCGCAAAGCGAGCTGGCACGTGGCACACATCTTCCGCCGCCATCCCAAGCCGGAAGAGCAGTATCCTCAGTATCAGCACATCCACTTCACTAGCGATCTCGACGAGGTCCTTAACGATCCGCAGGTGAAGCTGGTGATCGTCTGTACCCATGCCGATAGCCACTTTGAGTACGCGAAGCGCGCGCTGGAGGCGGGTAAAAACGTGCTGGTAGAGAAACCCTTTACCCCCTCGATGGCCGAAGCCATTACCCTGTTCGAGCTGGCAAAAAGCAAAGGCCTCACCGTTACCCCATACCAGAACCGTCGCTTTGACAGCTGCTTCCTGACGGCGAAAAAAGCCATTGAGAGCGGCAAGCTGGGTGAGATTGTCGAAATCGAGAGCCACATCGACTACTTCCGTCCGGTCGCAGAGACCAAGCCGGGCCTGCCGCAGGACGGGATGTTCTTTGGCCTCGGCGTGCATACCTTGGATCAGATCATCTCCCTGTTTGGCCGCCCGGACCATGTCTCCTATGACATCCGCAGCCTGCGAAATAAGGCCAACCCGGACGATACCTTTGAAGCGCAGCTCTTCTACGGCGATCTGAAGGCGATTGTGAAGACCAGCCACTATGTCAAAATCGACTACCCGAAATTTATTGTCCACGGCACCCGCGGCTCGTTTATCAAGTATGGGATTGACCAGCAGGAGACCAGCCTGAAGGCCAATATTATGCCGGGCGAGGCAGGGTTTGCTGCCGACGACACGCTGGCAACGCTGGAGTACCTCAACGACGCCGGAGAGACGGTGCGTGAAGAGTGGCAGCCGGAGCCAGGCGACTATGGCCGCGTCTACGATGCCCTCTATGCCACCCTGACGGAAGGGGCAGAAAACTACGTCAAGGAATCTGAGGTGTTAACCAACCTTGAGATCCTCGAACGCGGGTTTGAGCAGGCCGCGCCTGCCACGGTAACCCTCGCAAAATAAGGCTTTTTGCTGTTTTATAAGTTGTTCATAATTTTTGAACAGAGGAGTCAATTTTCACCCTCTATCATCCTGGGTCGATCGGGTACACACTTACTCCATCGAAAACAGACGGGGGTGAAAAAATGATTTTCTTACGCAAAGCAAACGAACGTGGTCACGCAAATCATGGTTGGCTGGATTCATGGCATACCTTCTCTTTTGCCAACTATTACGATGCGAATTTTATGGGTTTCTCTGCGCTGCGCGTCATTAACGACGACGTGATCGATGCAGGCCAGGGCTTCGGTACCCATCCCCATAAAGATATGGAGATCCTGACCTACGTGCTGGAAGGCGTCGTTGAGCATCAGGACAGCATCGGTAACAAAGAGCAGGTGCCTGCCGGTGAGTTCCAGATCATGAGCGCCGGGACTGGGGTACGCCACTCTGAGTACAACCCGAGCGAAACCGAGCGTCTGCACCTGTATCAAATCTGGATCATTCCAGAAAAAACCGGCATCGCGCCGCGCTATGAGCAGCGCCGCTTTGACGCCGCCCAGGGCCGCCAGCTGGTCCTCTCTCCGGATGCCCGGGACGGATCGCTGAAGGTCAACCAGGATATGGAGCTCTCCCGCTGGGCGCTGCTGAAAGACGAGCAGGGGGATTACCAGATTGCTGACGGTCGCAAGGTCTGGATCCAGGTCGTGAAGGGCAGTGTCTCTATCAACGGCACAAAAGCTACCACTGCCGACGGGCTGGCCATCTGGGACGAGCAGGCGCTGTCGATTCACGCAGACAGCGACAGTGAAATCCTGCTGTTCGACCTGCCGCCGGTATGATGTGTTAAATAAAGTGCGCCACCTCTCCTTATCAGCGGGGAGGTTGCGCCTGCGTCGTGGTAAACTAAAACAATGTTTTCCCGTTTACCCCGCTCAGGACGATGAAAAAGAAAAGACCCGTACTTCAGGACGTTGCAGATCGCGTTGGCGTGACCAAAATGACCGTCAGCCGTTTTTTACGCAACCCGGAGCAAGTCTCCGTGGCGCTGCGTGGCAAAATTGCAGCGGTGCTGGACGAGCTGGGCTACATTCCTAATCGCGCACCTGACATCCTCTCTAACGCCACCAGCCGCGCTATCGGCGTGCTGCTTCCCTCTCTGACCAACCAGGTATTCGCTGAAGTGTTGCGCGGCGTCGAAAGCGTCACCGATGCCCACGGCTACCAGACCATGCTGGCCCACTACGGCTACAAGCCGGAGATGGAGGAGGAGCGGCTGGAGTCCATGCTATCGTGGAACATTGACGGCCTGATCCTTACCGAGCGTAGCCATACGGCGCGCACCCTAAAGATGATCGAGGTGGCAGGGATCCCGGTGGTGGAGCTGATGGACAGCTGCTCGCCGTGTCTCGACATTGCCGTCGGCTTTGATAACTTCGATGCTGCCCGCCAGATGACCGCGGCCATTGTGGCGCGCGGCCATCACCATGTCGCCTATCTCGGTGCACGTCTCGACGAACGTACTATCATCAAACAGCAGGGGTATGAGCAGGCGATGCGCGATGCGGGCCTGACGCCGTACAGCGTGATGATGGAGCAATCCTCGTCGTACTCATCCGGCATTGAACTGATGCGCCAGGCGCGCCGCGAATATCCGCAGCTCAACGGTATTTTTTGTACTAACGATGACCTTGCGGTGGGAGCAGCGTTCGAGTGCCAGCGTTTAGGATTGAAAATACCGGATGACATGGCGATTGCCGGTTTCCACGGCCATGATATTGGTCAGGTGATGGAGCCTCAGCTGGCGAGCGTGCTGACGCCGCGTGAGCGCATGGGCCGCATTGGTGCCGAACGCCTGCTGGCACGCATTCGCGGTGAGGTGGTGACGCCAAAAATGTTAGATTTAGGTTTCACATTGTCACCAGGTGGATCTATTTAGTCTGACAAATTTGAAGTAGCTCACACTTATTCACTTCGGAGAGTGCGGCTTATTGCTTCTCGCTAGCCCCAGCAGGAAAATGTTACCGATAACTGTTACCCGTAACAATCTACCTTTTGTCTCTGTGGGAGCGACCTTTGAGCACGACTAATCACGATCACCACGTTTATGTCCTGATGGGCGTATCCGGCAGTGGAAAATCCGCCGTTGCCAGCGAAGTGGCTTATCAGCTGCATGCCGCTTTCCTGGATGGCGACTTCCTGCATCCGCGCAGCAACATCACCAAAATGGCCGCTGGCGAGCCGTTGAACGATGACGACCGCAAGCCCTGGCTGCAGGCGCTGAACGATGCCGCCTTCGCGATGCAGCGCACCAACAAAGTGTCGCTGATCGTCTGCTCCGCGCTGAAAAAAAGCTATCGCGATCTACTGCGCGACGGCAACCCGAACCTCTCCTTTATCTATCTGAAGGGTGATTTCGACGTGATCGAAGCCCGTCTCAAGGCACGTAAAGGCCACTTCTTCAAGACGCAGATGCTGGTAACCCAGTTTGAAGCGCTGGAAGAGCCGGGTGCGGACGAGAACGACGTATTAATTGTGGATATCGACCAGCCGCTCAACGGCGTGGTAGCCAGCACTATTGATGTGATTAATAAATAAAAAAACTAAGGCTGTACAGTGGGTACTTTAACGCTTGTTTTGACAGCGGTCGGCTCGGTTTTGCTGCTGCTGTTTTTAGTGATGAAGGCACGCCTTCACGCCTTCATTGCTTTGATGGTGGTTTCTATTGGCGCGGGGTTGTTTTCTGGCATGCCGCTCGACGCCATTGCCAAAACCATGGAAAAAGGCATGGGCGGCACGCTGGGCTTCCTCGCGATAGTGGTCGCGCTGGGGGCCATGTTCGGCAAAATTCTGCATGAGACCGGCGCGGTGGATCAGATCGCGGTCAAGATGCTGAAATCCTTCGGCCACAGCCGGGCGCACTATGCCATCGGCCTTGCTGGGCTGATCTGTGCGCTGCCGCTCTTCTTTGAGGTCGCGATTGTGCTGCTGATCAGCGTCGCCTTCTCGATGGCGCGCCATACGGGCACTAACCTGGTGAAGCTGGTCATTCCGCTTTTTGCCGGGGTGGCGGCGGCGGCGGCCTTCCTGCTGCCGGGGCCAGCGCCTATGCTGCTGGCGTCTCAGATGCACGCCGACTTTGGCTGGATGATCCTGATCGGCCTCTGCGCGGCGATCCCAGGCATGCTCATTGCCGGGCCGTTGTGGGGCAACTTTATCAGCCGCTACGTTGAGCTGCATATTCCAGATGACATCAGCGAGCCGCATCTCGGCGAAGGCAAGATGCCGTCGTTCGGCTTCAGCCTTGCGCTGATCCTGCTGCCGCTGGTGCTGGTTGGCCTGAAAACCATCGCCGCTCGCTTCGTTGAGCAGGGCTCTACGCTCTACGAGTGGCTGGAGTTTATCGGCCATCCGTTCACCGCCATCCTGGTGGCATGCCTGGTGGCCATCTACGGTCTGGCGTATCGTCAGGGCATGGCGAAAGACAAAGTGATGGCGATCTGCGGCACGGCGTTACAGCCTGCGGGCATTATTCTGCTGGTGATCGGTGCAGGCGGCGTCTTTAAGCAGGTGCTGGTGGATTCCGGCGTGGGTCCGGCCTTGGGCGAAGCGTTGACCGGCATGGGCCTGCCCATCGCGATTACCTGCTTCGTGCTGGCCGCAGCGGTGCGTATTATTCAGGGATCGGCGACGGTAGCCTGCTTAACCGCAGTGGGTCTGGTGATGCCGGTGATTGAGCAGCTGCACTTCTCCGGCGCGCAGATGGCTGCGCTGTCGATCTGCATCGCAGGCGGCTCTATCGTCGTCAGCCACGTCAACGATGCTGGCTTCTGGCTGTTCGGTAAGTTTACCGGCGCAACCGAAGGGCAGACGCTGAAGACGTGGACGATGATGGAAACCATCCTCGGCACCACGGGCGCGATTGTTGGGATGATTGCCTTCTCGCTGCTGAGTTAATGGCCGATATGCCCGGTGGCGCTTCGCTTACCGGGCCTACAGTTTCAATGCACGCTTAAATGATTACCCCTTCATCCACACCCGAATGCCGTCCAGGAACATCTGGGTTGCCAGCATTACCAGCACCAGCCCCATCAGGCGCTCCAGCGCGTTAACCCCTTTCTCGCCGAGCAGGCGTAAAAACAGCGTCGACTGTAGAAGGATCGCCACCGTGCCGCCCCACGCCAGCATCAGGGCGATCACCAGATGGCCCATCTGGTTAGGGTACTGGTGCGACAGCAGCATGAGCGTGGCGAGCAGGGTGGGGCCCGCCACCAGCGGGATCGCCAGCGGTACAATAAACGGCTCTTCACCCGCGGGCATGCCATAGCTGCCACCCTCTGGGCTGGGGAAGATCATCTTAATGGCGATTAAAAACAGGATGATGCCGCCGGAAATAGAGACGGTCTCGGCGCGCAGGTTAAGGAATGAAAGGATCTTCTCGCCGGCAAAAAGGAAAATCAGCATCAGCAGCAGGGCAATCAGCAGCTCGCGGATCATAATTGCCCGGCGGCGCTTTGGCTCGGTGTGCTTTAGCACCGACATAAAGATAGGCAGGTTGCCAAGCGGATCCATAATCAGGATCAACAGCACCGCGATGGAGAGAATATCATTCATTGCTTCGTTTCCCTGAGGCACGCCCTAAATGGCCGCTGATAAGCGCTATTTCTGACGGCGACACTATCATTGATTAATTTCACTTGCGACTTTAGCTGCATTTTGTAATGTGTGAGGTATACCAGTAAAAAGATCTGGATCGCTCAAACAGCACACACCTCTGCAGGAAATACGCTATGAAAAATGTTGGTTTTATCGGCTGGCGCGGAATGGTCGGCTCTGTACTCATGCAACGCATGGTAGAAGAGCGCGATTTCGATGCCATTCGCCCCGTCTTCTTCTCTACGTCCCAGCTTGGCCAGCCAGCACCGACGTTTGGTACAGGCGCGGCGGGCACGCTGCAGGACGCATTTGATCTGGAGGCGCTGAAGGCACTCGACATTATTGTCACCTGCCAGGGCGGCGATTATACCAATGAAATCTATCCAAAGCTTCGTGAAAGCGGTTGGCAGGGCTACTGGATCGACGCGGCCTCCTCGCTGCGCATGAAAGATGACGCCATCATCATTCTCGACCCGGTGAACCAGGACGTCATTACCCAGGGCCTGAACAGCGGCGTGAAAACCTTTGTCGGCGGCAACTGTACCGTCAGCCTGATGCTGATGTCGCTGGGTGGCCTGTTTGCCGAGAACCTGGTGGATTGGGTGTCGGTTGCTACCTACCAGGCGGCCTCCGGCGGCGGCGCGCGCCATATGCGTGAGCTACTGGCGCAGATGGGCCAGCTGCACAGCCACGTTGCGGGCGAGCTGGCGGATCCGGCCTCGGCTATCCTCGATATCGAGCGGAAGGTCACTACGCTCTCCCGCAGCGGCGAGCTGCCGGTAGATAACTTCGGCGTACCGCTGGCGGGCAGCCTGATCCCGTGGATTGATAAACAGCTTGATAACGGCCAGAGCCGTGAAGAGTGGAAGGGCCAGGCGGAAACCAACAAGATCCTCAATACCGATCTGGTTATTCCGGTGGATGGCCTCTGCGTGCGCGTGGGTGCACTGCGCTGCCACAGCCAGGCCTTTACCATCAAGCTGAAGAAAGATGTCTCTATCCCGACCGTGGAGTCTCTGCTGGCGGCCCACAATCAATGGGCGAAAGTGGTGCCGAACGACCGCGAGATCACCATGCGTGAGCTAACCCCGGCGGCGGTAACCGGCACGCTGACTACCCCGGTTGGTCGTCTGCGCAAGCTTAACATGGGGCCGGAGTATCTCTCCGCCTTCACCGTTGGCGATCAGCTCCTGTGGGGAGCCGCCGAGCCGCTACGACGAATGCTGCGCCAGCTGGCGTAACGATCACTGTTTATGAGGAGGTGCAGCGTCACCTCCTTTTTTTTGCACATTTTTTGTGAACAAACACAGCGATAAATTTGGTAAATACATAATGTAGTCGCAATTCAGCCAAATTTATCAGGAGACAAGGGAAGCCTTGTCTATGCTTTAGGTTGGAACAGCTTCAGGCCAGCTGGATGTGGCTGGCGAAAAAAATGTGGCACATATAAAACAGGATAAAAAACCATGTCCAGTCTTGTCGATAGAGACGTGATTAACGCGCTAATAGCAGGCCATTTTGCGGATCCCTTTTCCGTACTCGGTATGCACCGCACCAATGCCGGGCTGGAAGTCCGCGCGTTGCTACCTGACGCCACCGAAGTGTGGGTTATCGAAACGAAAACCGGACGCAAACTGGCCAGGCTAGAGTGTCTTGATTCACGCGGCTTCTTTGCCGGTATCATTCAACGCCGTAAAAATCCTTTCCGCTACCAGCTTGCCGTTCACTGGCACGATCACGCTAATCTGTTGGACGATCCTTACCGCTTCGGCCCTCTCATTCAGGACCTTGACGCCTGGCTTCTGTCAGAGGGCACGCACCTGCGGCCGTATGAAACCCTGGGTGCGCACGCCGATACTATGGACGGCGTGACCGGTACCAAATTCTCCGTCTGGGCACCGAATGCCCAACGCGTCTCGGTCGTAGGCGAATTTAACTACTGGGATGGTCGTCGCCATCCCATGCGCCTGCGCAAAGAGTCCGGCATCTGGGAGCTGTTTATCCCCGGCGTGCAGCATGGGCAGATCTACAAATTCGAGATGATCGACGCCAACGGTAACCTGCGCATTAAGGCCGACCCTTATGCCTTCGAAGCGCAGATGCGCCCGGAAACCGCCTCCATGATCTGCGGCCTGCCGGAAAAGGTCGAGCAGACCGAAGAGCGCAAGCGAGCCAACGAGTTTGACCAGCCGATCTCTATCTATGAGGTTCACCTCGGCTCCTGGCGTCGCCATACCGACAATAACTTCTGGCTGAGCTACCGCGAACTGGCAGAGCAGCTGGTTCCCTACGCCAAGTGGATGGGCTTTACCCACTTAGAGCTGATGCCGATCAACGAGCATCCGTTTGACGGCAGCTGGGGCTACCAGCCTACGGGCCTCTATGCGCCAACCCGCCGCTTCGGCACGCGGGATGACTTCCGCTACTTTATCAAGGCTGCCCACGCGGCGGGCCTGAACGTGATCCTTGACTGGGTGCCGGGCCACTTCCCGTCCGACGAATTCGGTCTCGCCGAGTTCGACGGAACCGATCTCTATGAGCATAGCGATCCGCGCGAAGGCTATCATCAGGACTGGAACACGCTGATCTACAACTATGGTCGCCGTGAGGTCAGTAACTATCTGGTGGGTAACGCGCTCTACTGGGTTGAGCGCTTTGGTATTGACGCTCTGCGCGTCGATGCGGTGGCTTCCATGATCTACCGTGACTACAGCCGCAAAGAGGGGGAGTGGATCCCCAACGAGTTTGGCGGTCGCGAGAACCTTGAAGCCATCGAATTCCTGCGTAGCACCAACCGCAAGCTGGGAGAGCAGGTACCAGGGGCGGTGAGCATGGCTGAAGAGTCCACCGATTTCCCAGGCGTATCGCGGCCATCGGATAACGGTGGGCTGGGCTTCTGGTACAAGTGGAACCTGGGCTGGATGCATGACACCCTCGACTACTTCAAGCTCGATCCTATCTACCGTCAGTATCATCACGATAAGCTGACGTTTGGGATGCTCTACAACTACACCGAAAACTTCGTTCTGCCGCTGTCGCACGATGAAGTGGTGCATGGCAAAAAATCCATTCTCGACCGCATGCCAGGTGATGCATGGCAGAAGTTTGCCAACCTGCGCGCCTACTACGGCTGGATGTGGGCCTTCCCGGGCAAAAAACTGCTCTTTATGGGCAACGAGTTTGCCCAGGGGCGTGAGTGGAACCACGACAGCAGCCTTGACTGGCATCTGCTGGAGGGCGGCGATAACTGGCACCACGGCGTTCAGCGGCTGGTGCGCGATCTCAACACGACCTACCGTCACCATAAAGCGCTGCACGAGCTTGATTTTGATCGCTACGGTTTCGAATGGCTGGTGGTCGACGATAATCAGCGTTCGGTGTTTGTGTTTGTGCGCCGGGACAAAGACGGAAATGAAATTATCGTGGCCAGCAACTTTACGCCGGAACCGCGCCATGAATACCGTTTTGGCATCAATCAGCCGGGCCGCTGGCGTGAGGTACTGAACACGGATTCAATGCACTATCACGGCAGTAACGCCGGGAATTACGGCACCGTGCACAGTGATGCCATCCCAAGCCACGGTCGCGATAACTCGCTCAGCCTGACGCTGCCGCCGCTCTCTACCATCTGGTTGGTCAGGGAGGGTGAATGACGAAGCTGGCGGCAGGTAAGCCTGCGCCACTTGGCGCGCATTACGAGGGCAATGGCGTGAACTTCACGCTCTTCTCGGCAAACGCAGAGCGGGTTGAGCTCTGCATCTTTGACGATGAGGGGAATGAACAGCGCTATGACCTGCCTGCCCGCAGCGGCGACGTCTGGCACGGTTTTCTGGAAAAAGCGCGTCCCGGCTTGCGCTATGGCTATCGGGTGCACGGCCCATGGGATCCCGCAGCGGGACACCGTTTTAACCCGAACAAGCTGCTGATCGATCCCTGTGCCCGCCGCGTCGACGGTGACGCCATCGATCATGACCTCTTTCACGGCGGTTTTGATAGTGCCGATCCCCATAACAACGCGGCCATCGCGCCAAAGAGCGTGGTGGTTAACGAGGCGTTTGACTGGGAAGATGACGCCCCGCCGCGTAATCCATGGGGCAAAACGGTGATCTATGAGGCCCATGTTAAAGGGCTGACGTATCTGCATCCGGACATTCCAGAGGCGATACGCGGCACCTACCGGGCCCTCGGTCATCCGGTGATGATCGCGTACTTTAAACGGCTGGGGATCACCGCCCTGGAGCTGCTGCCGGTGGCGCATTTCGCCAGCGAGCCGCGCCTGCAGCGGCTGGGCTTAAGCAACTACTGGGGCTACAACCCGCTGGCGATGTTTGCCCTCGATCCGCGCTACGCCAGCGATCCCGACCGCGCCCTGCAGGAGTTTTGCGAGGCGGTAAAAGCGCTGCACCAGGCCGGTATTGAGGTGATCCTCGATATCGTTTTGAACCATAGCGCTGAGGTCGATCTTGAAGGGCCGACCTTCTCCCTGCGCGGAATCGATAACCGTAGCTATTATTGGATCAGAGATAATGGCGATTACGCCAACTGGACCGGCTGCGGCAATACCCTGAACCTGAGCCATCCCGGCGTGGTGGAGTATGCGCACCAGTGCCTGCGGCATTGGGTAGATACCTACCACATTGACGGTTTCCGCTTCGATTTAGCGACGGTGATGGGGCGCACGCCGCACTTTGATCCCTGTGCGCCGCTGTTCGAGGCGATAAAAAACGATCCGGTTCTTTCGACAGTGAAGCTGATTGCTGAGCCGTGGGACGTGGGCGAAGGCGGCTACCAGGTGGGTAACTTCCCGCCGCTGTTTGCCGAGTGGAACGATCAGTTTCGCGATGCTTCCCGCCGTTTTTGGCTGGCGAAGGATATCTCTCTGGGCCGGTTCGCCACGCGCTTTGCCGGTTCGGGGGATGTGTTCAGACGCAGCGGGCGTCTTCCCGCCGCGTCGATTAACCTGGTGACGGCGCACGACGGCTTTACGCTACGCGACTGCGTCTGTTTTAACCATAAGCACAACGAGGCCAACGGCGAAGAGAATCGCGACGGCACTAACAATAATCACAGCAATAATCATGGTACAGAGGGATTAGGCGGATCGTTGTATGTGATTGAGCGGCGGCGAGACAGTGTCCATGCCCTACTGGTCACGCTGCTGCTGTCACAAGGTACGCCGATGCTGCTGGCAGGTGATGAACAGGGACACAGCCAGCATGGTAACAATAATGCCTATTGCCAGGACAACGCGCTGACCTGGCTTGATTGGGAACAGGCAAATGATGGATTAACCACGTTCGTGGCCACCTTAATCCATCTTCGCCAGCAGGTACCGGCATTAATCCAAAATGCCTGGTGGGAAGAGGGTGACGGCAACGTCAGCTGGCTGAACAAGGATGCCCGGCCTTTAAGCGTGCGGGAGTGGGAGCATGGGGTAGGCCGTTTGCAAATCCTGCTTTCAGACCGTTTCCTGATCACGCTGAACAATACGGATAAGGTTACAGAGATTGTGTTACCCGACGGGGAATGGCGCGCCGTTCCTCCATTTGCCGGTGAGGATAATCCGGTGGTAGTGGCTGTCTGGCATGGGCCCGCGCATGGAGTATGCGTTTTTCGAAGGTCATAAAAAAAGGAGTTCATCATGGTTAGATTAGATAACAACGATCCGCTAATGTTAGCGCGCCAGCTGCCATTAAAATCTGTAGCCCTGATCCTGGCGGGTGGGCGTGGCACGCGTCTCAAAGACTTGACCACCACACGCGCCAAGCCTGCGGTTCACTTTGGCGGCAAGTTCCGTATTATCGATTTTGCGCTCTCCAACTGTCTTAACTCCGGTATCCGTCGTATCGGCGTGATCACCCAGTATCAGTCGCACACCCTGGTGCAGCATATCCAGCGCGGCTGGTCCTTCTTTAGCGAAGAGATGAACGAATTTGTCGATCTCCTCCCCGCTCAGCAGCGCTTGCACGGTGAAAACTGGTATCGCGGCACGGCGGATGCGGTCACCCAGAACCTCGACATCATTCGCCGCTACAACGCGGAATATGTTGTCATCCTCGCGGGCGATCACATCTATAAGCAGGACTACTCGCGCATGCTGATCGACCACGTTGAGAAGGGCGCACGCTGTACCGTCGCCTGCCTGCCGGTACCAAAAGCAGAAGCCACGGCGTTCGGTGTGATGGCGGTCGATGAAAACGAAAAAGTAATCGATTTCGTTGAGAAGCCAGCCAATCCGCCTACCATGCCAGGGGATGACACCAAGTCGTTGGCCAGCATGGGGATCTATATCTTCGACGCAGAGTATCTCTATGAGCTACTTGAGGAGGATGACAAGGATGAAACCTCTAATCACGATTTCGGGAAGGATATTATCCCGAAAGTGACGAAATCCGGCGAGGCCTTTGCCCATGCGTTCCCGCACTCTTGCGTGCAGTCGGATCCGGACGCCGAGCCTTACTGGCGCGACGTGGGAACCCTGGAGGCGTACTGGAAGGCTAACCTCGATCTTGCCTCCGTGACGCCCGAACTGGATATGTACGATCAAAATTGGCCTATCCGAACCCACATGGAATCGCTACCGCCTGCTAAATTTGTACAGGATAGATCCGGTAGCCATGGGATGACGCTGAATTCGCTGGTGTCGGGGGGCTGCATTATCTCCGGTTCGGTGGTGGTGCAGTCGGTGCTGTTCCCGCGCGTGCGCGTTAACTCATTCTGTAATATCGACTCGTCGGTACTGCTGCCGGACGTCTGGGTAGGACGTTCTTGCCGCCTGCGCCGCTGCGTTATTGACCGCGCCTGTAAAATACCTGAGGGCATGGTCATTGGTGAAAATGCAGAAGAGGATGCCCGTCGGTTCTACCGTTCAGAAGAAGGCATTGTGCTGGTCACGCGTGAGATGTTAAGCAAATTAAAAGAGTGACGGCATCAAATCATAACCTTGCGCGGAAGGGGTCCGCGCGCTGGTTTACCGCTACCGCTCGCATACGGTAGCGGTTTTTAACAGGAGCGAGAATGCAGGTTTTACATGTATGTTCTGAGATGTTCCCGTTGCTCAAGACCGGTGGTCTGGCAGATGTACTTGGTGCACTCCCTGCGGCGCAAATAGCCGGTGGTGTTGATACTCGCGTACTGCTGCCGGCTTTCCCTGATATTCGGCGCGGTATTACCGATGCGAAAGTGGTGTCCCGACGAGAGACGTTTGCCGGACACATCACGCTGCTCTACGGCCACTATAACGGCGTGGGCATCTATCTGATTGATGCCCCACACCTCTATGATCGCCCCGGCAGCCCGTATCACGATACGAATCTGTTTGCCTATACCGACAACGTGCTGCGTTTCGCCCTGCTCGGCTGGGTGGGCAGCGAGATGGCCTGCGGTCTCGATCCGTTCTGGCGTCCAGACATTGTCCATGCCCACGACTGGCATGCCGGACTGACGCCTGCCTACCTTGCCGCCCGCGGCCATCCGGCGAAGTCCGTATTTACCGTGCATAACTTAGCCTACCAGGGTATGTTTTATGCTCATCACATGAGTGAAATAGATCTGCCATCGTCATTCTTTAGTGTTAATGGCGTAGAGTTCAATGGTCAGATCTCGTTCCTGAAGGCAGGGCTCTTTTTTGCCGACCACATCACGGCGGTCAGCCCGACCTACGCGCGGGAGATCACCGAGCCGCAGTTTGCGTACGGCATGGAAGGGCTGCTGCGCCAGCGCCACGCTGAGGGCCGCCTCTCGGGGATCCTCAACGGCGTTGATGAGCAGATCTGGGATCCGGCAACCGACCTGCTGCTGGCGTCGCGCTTTACCCGCGACTCGCTGGAAGATAAGGCGGAAAACAAGCGTCAGCTGCAAATTGCGATGGGTCTGAAAGTCGATGAGAAGATCCCGCTCTTCGCTGTGGTCAGCCGCCTGACCAGCCAAAAAGGGCTGGATCTGGTGCTGGAGGCGCTGCCGGGCCTGCTGGAGCAGGGTGGACAGCTGGCCCTGTTGGGCGCAGGCGATCCGGTGTTACAGGAAGGTTTCCTGGCCGCCGCCGCCGAGCATCCGGGGCAGGTAGGGGTTCAGATTGGCTATCACGAAGCCTTCTCGCACCGCATTATGGGCGGCGCGGATGTGATTCTGGTGCCGAGCCGCTTTGAGCCGTGCGGCCTGACGCAGCTCTATGGACTGAAGTACGGCACGCTGCCGCTGGTGCGGCGTACCGGTGGGCTAGCTGACACCGTATCAGACAGCTCGCTTGAGAACCTGGCGGACGGTATCGCCAGCGGATTTGTGTTTGAAGACAGCAATGCCTGGTCGCTGCTTAGGGCAATAAGGCGTGCTTTTGTGCTGTGGTCCCGGCCTTCGCTGTGGCGCTTTGTTCAGCGTCAGGCGATGAATATGGATTTTAGCTGGCAGGTTGCCGCTCAGTCCTATCGGGATCTCTATTATCGGTTGAAGTAGAGCACCAGGAATCACGTTTATGAATGTACCCTTTACCTATACATCACCGACGCTCAGCGTTGAGGCGTTAAAGCACTCCATTGCCTATAAGCTGATGTTTACCATTGGTAAAGATCCGGCCATCGCCAATAAACACGAGTGGCTGAACGCCACCCTGTTCGCCGTACGTGACCGCCTGGTTGAGCGCTGGCTGCGCTCAAACCGCGCGCAGCTCTCTCAGGAGACGCGCCAGGTCTATTACCTGTCGATGGAGTTTCTCATTGGCCGCACCCTCTCTAATGCCCTGCTGGCGCTGGGCATCTATGGCGACGTCAAAAACGCGCTGGAAGAGATGGGGTTGGATCTTGAAGAGCTGATTGACGAAGAGAACGACCCCGGCCTCGGCAACGGCGGCCTGGGGCGTCTGGCTGCCTGCTTCCTCGACTCGCTGGCTACGCTTGGCCTGCCAGGGCGCGGGTATGGCATCCGCTACGACTACGGCATGTTCAAGCAGAACATCGTTGATGGTCGCCAGAAAGAGTCTCCGGACTACTGGCTAGAGTACGGCAACCCGTGGGAGTTTAAACGCCACAACACCCGTTACAAGGTGCGGTTCGGCGGCCGGATCCAGCAGGAGGGGAAAAAGACCCGCTGGGTAGAGACCGAAGAGATCCTGGCGGTCGCCTACGATCAGATCATCCCTGGCTTTGATACCGACGCCACCAATACGCTGCGGCTGTGGAATGCCCAGGCCAGTAGCGCGATTAACCTCGGTAAATTCAACCAGGGCGACTATTTTGCCGCGGTGGAAGATAAAAACCACTCGGAAAACGTCTCCCGCGTGCTCTACCCGGATGACTCGACCTACTCCGGCCGTGAGCTGCGTCTGCGCCAGGAGTATTTCCTTGTGTCGGCGACGGTGCAGGACATTCTTAACCGCCATTTCCTGCTGCATAAGACCTACGCCAACCTCGCGGATAAGGTTGCTATTCACCTCAATGATACCCATCCGGTACTCGGGATCCCTGAGCTGATGCGTCTGCTGATAGACGAGCATAAGTTCTCCTGGGATGATGCCTTTGAGGCCACCTGCCAGATCTTCTCCTATACCAACCACACGCTGATGAGCGAGGCGCTGG
Organism: Pseudescherichia vulneris NBRC 102420; assembly: GCF_000759795.1. Lineage (GTDB taxonomy): Bacteria > Pseudomonadota > Gammaproteobacteria > Enterobacterales > Enterobacteriaceae > Pseudescherichia > Pseudescherichia vulneris. The sequence continues at coordinate 7,705 of NZ_BBMZ01000017.1, read as the reverse complement.
AGACCTGGCCGGTAGACATGCTGGGTAAAATCCTGCCGCGTCATCTGCAGATTATCTTCGAGATCAATGACTACTTCCTGAAGACGGTTCAGGAGCAGTATCCGAACGACACCGGTCTGCTTAGCCGCGTCTCGATCATCGACGAGTCCAACGGCCGTCGGGTACGTATGGCCTGGCTGGCGGTTGTGGCCAGCCATAAGGTCAACGGCGTCTCCGAGCTGCACTCGAACCTGATGGTGCAGTCGCTGTTTGCGGATTTTGCGAAGGTGTTTCCTGGGCGCTTTACCAACGTCACCAACGGCGTCACGCCGCGACGCTGGCTGGCGCTGGCTAACCCGTCGCTGTCGGATGTGCTCGACGAGCATATCGGGCGGACCTGGCGAACCGATCTTAGCCAGCTGAGCGAGCTGGAGCAGCACATCGACTTCCCGATGCTGAACCAGTCCGTACGCCAGGCGAAGCTGGAGAATAAAAAGCGTCTTGCGCTCTACATCGGCCAGCAGCTTAACGTGGTAGTGAACCCGAAGGCGCTGTTCGATGTGCAGATCAAGCGTATCCATGAGTACAAGCGTCAGCTGATGAATGTCCTGCACGTGATCGCCCGTTATAACCGCATCAAAGCCGATCCGGACGCGGACTGGGTGCCACGCGTCAATATCTTTGCCGGTAAGGCGGCCTCGGCCTACTACATGGCGAAGCATATTATTCATCTGATCAACGACGTGGCGAAGGTCATCAACAACGATCCGCAGATTGGCGACAAGCTGAAGGTGGTGTTCATCCCGAACTACAGCGTCAGCCTGGCGCAGCTGATCGTTCCGGCAGCGGATCTTTCCGAGCAGATTTCGCTGGCGGGAACGGAAGCTTCAGGGACCAGCAACATGAAGTTTGCTCTCAACGGCGCGTTGACCATCGGCACGCTGGATGGCGCAAATGTCGAGATGATGGAGCACGTGGGTGACGACAATATCTTTATCTTTGGTAATACGGCGGATGAGGTTGAGACGCTGCGTCGTCAAGGCTACAAGCCGCGCGACTACTATGATAAAGACGAAGAGCTGAACAGCGTGCTGACGCAGATTGCCACCGGCGTGTTTAACCGTGATGAGCCGGGCCGCTACCGCGATCTGGTGGATTCCCTGCTTAACTTCGGCGATCACTATCAGGTGCTGGCGGATTTCCGCAGCTACGTTGACTGTCAGGATCGGGTGGATGAGCTCTACCGCCAGCCGGAAGAGTGGACCATTAAAGCGATGCATAACATCGCTAATATGGGCTACTTCTCATCTGACAGGACCATCAAGGAGTACGCGGACAAAATCTGGGATATCAAGCCGATACGCCTGTAAAACCGTAAAAAACGCCGGGCGGCACTGCGTTTGCCCGGCCTACAGGCTGATGGATCTGACGTAGGCCGGGCAAGGCGTAGCCGCCGCCCGGCGTTTCACTCAAGATGCCAGCGATAATTCACGCTTAGCCCAGCCAGCCAGCCACAGCGCGACCCGCGACTGCTCTTCCGCATTTAACCACATGCCTACCTTCGTCCGACGCCAGATGGCATCGTCGAGGCGGCGCACCCATTCATGTTCAGCCAGATAGCGCAGTTCGGCCTCGTAGAACTCATGGCCGAAGTTCTCCCCAAGTTCTTCAACAGACGACGTACCGGCAAGGATCAGCTCGCTGTTGCTGCCGTAGGTGCGGGCGTAGTGGCGTGCCAGCGGCTCGCTGATAAACGGATAGCGACGGCGCAGCTTCGCCGCGTAGTCGTCACGGTCGCCAGCGATATCGCCCCCGGGCAGTACGCACTCTTTTGTCCACGCCGGGCCGATGCCGCTGTAGTACGGCGTCAGCTTCTCCAGCGCGTGTTCGGCCAGCTTGCGGTAGGTTGTCAGCTTGCCGCCAAAGACGGAGAGCAGAGGCGCTTTGCCCTCGTCATCACGAATATCGAGGGTATAGTCGCGGGTAATGGCCTGCGGTGAGTCGGACTCATCATCGCACAGCGGACGCACGCCGGAGTAGGTCCAGACAATATCGTTCCGGGTTAGCGGCTTTTTAAAGTGCGCGTTATAGACCTTCAGCAGGTAGTTAATCTCGCCCTCGTCGATCTCAACGTGCTTGGCATCGCCCTTATACTCAACGTCGGTGGTGCCGATAATAGAGAACTCGTCCATCCACGGGATCACAAACACGATACGCTTATCTTCGTTTTGCAGTATGTAGGCCTGCTTCTGCGAGTGCACGCGTGGCACCACGATATGGCTACCTTTGATCAGGCGGATACCATACGGCGACGGCAGCTGCATCCCCTCGTCAAAGAACTGTTTCACCCACGGGCCGGTGGCATTCACCAGGCCGCGCGCCTGCCAGCGGTACGTCTCGCCGGTATCAATGTCTTCGGCTTCCACGATCCACAGACCGTTTTCGCGCCGTGCCGAGGTCGCTCGGGTACGGGTTAACACCTCGCCGCCTTTACGTACCACCATCTGCGCATTCGCCAGCACCAGGCGCGCATCGTCAACCCAGCAGTCAGAATATTCGAATCCGCGCACGATCTCCGGCTTCAGCACCGACTCTGCGCCAAAACGCAAGCCGGTAGAGCCGGGCAGGCTGGTACGTTTGCCCAGATGATCGTACATAAACAGGCCGATGCGGATCATCCACGCCGGACGCAGGTGCGGACGGTGGGGCAGGCGAAAACGCATCGGGAAGGCAATATGCGGTGCCATCTGCAACAGCACCTCACGCTCCGCCAGCGCCTCGCTCACCAGGCGAAACTCATAGTGCTCAAGGTAGCGCAGGCCGCCGTGGATCAGCTTCGAGCTGGCCGAGGAGGTAGCACAGGCCAGGTCGTTCGCCTCCAGCATGAGCACGGAAAGACCACGCCCGGCGGCGTCTGCCGCGATACCGGCACCGTTGATGCCCCCACCTATCACAATCAGATCTTTGGTTTCCATGCTCACCTCATGCACTTTCGTAAAAGCTCAAAAATGTTCGATATCGCTCATAATAGCAAACGAACGCGCCTTTGGTAACATCAAAAAAACAATTTAGAGTGATACGCATAACATAATGGCGTTTCCCTGGCGGAAAGACGTAAAATCAGAGGATGTATTATGTGCATACCTAACCTGGATGAGAGCGCAATGGATCAGTTTGAGTGTATTAATGTAGAAGAAGCCCACCAGAAGATGCATCAGAAGCTGGCGGTACTGGTCGATATTCGCGATCCGCAAAGCTATGCCATGGGCCATACCCCCGGCGCGTTTCATCTGACCAACGATACGCTGAGCACCTTTATGCAGGAGAACGACTTTGATACGCCGGTGATGGTGATGTGCTACCACGGCAACAGCAGCAAAGGCGCAGCCCAGTATCTGTTGCAGCAGGGTTTTGACCAGGTCTACAGCGTCGACGGCGGCTTTGATGCCTGGCATCGCCACTTCCCGGCGGAAGTGGCACACGGTACGCTTTAGTCAGCGGAGCCATAACCCGCTATACTGCCCTCTTTTGTGTGGAAAAAGCGACCGCCAGCATGTTGATGATCACTTCCTTTGCTAACCCGCGCGTCGCCCAGGCGTTTGTTGACTATATGCAAACCCAGGGCGTTGTTTTGACTATTCAACACCACGACACCAGCGACGTCTGGCTGGCGGACGAGAGCCAGGCCGGACGCGTGCGCGACGAGCTGGCGCGTTTCCAGCAGAACCCGGAAGATCCGCGCTACCTGGCGGCCAGCTGGCAGTCAGGGCAGGTGAATAGCGGCCTGCACTACCGCCGCTACCCCTTCTTCGCCACCCTGCGCGAGCGGGCCGGGCCGGTAACGCTGATCGTCGCGCTGCTCTGCGTGCTGGTGTTTATCCTGATGAGCACCCTCGGCGACCAGATGGTGATGGTTTGGCTGGCGTGGCCTTTCGATCCCTCGCTGCGGTTCGATCTCTGGCGCTACTTCAGCCATGCTCTGATGCACTTTTCCGTGATGCATATTCTTTTCAACCTGCTCTGGTGGTGGTACATCGGCGGCGCGATAGAGAAGCGCCTCGGCAGCGGCAAGCTCATTGTGATCACGCTTATCAGCGCGCTGCTCAGCGGCTATGTGCAGCACAAGTTTAGCGGCCCGTGGTTTGGCGGCCTCTCCGGCGTGGTGTACGCCCTGATGGGCTACGCCTGGCTGCGTGGCGAGCGCGACCCGCAAAGCGGTGTCTATTTGCCACGCGGGCTGATAGCTTTTTCATTAATATGGTTAATTGCCGGCTGGTTTGATCTGTTTGGCATGTCTATCGCCAACGGCGCGCACGTCACCGGCCTGGCCGTGGGGCTGGCGATGGCCTTTGTTGATACGCGAAAACGAACATAAAAGCTCAGGAACATTGCAATGAAACAGACACAGCGCCACGATGCCATCATCGAGCTGGTAAAAAAGCAGGGTTACGTCAGTACCGAAGAGCTGGTAGAGCAGTTTGCCGTCAGCCCGCAGACCATTCGCCGCGATTTGAACGATCTGGCCGATCAGAACATGATCCTGCGCCACCACGGCGGCGCGGCGCTCCCCTCCAGCTCGGTGAATACCTCGTGGCACGATCGTAAAGCCACCCAGACGGCGGAGAAGGAGCGGATTGCCCGCAAGGTAGCCAGCCAGATCCCTGACGGGGCAACGCTGTTTATCGATATCGGCACCACGCCGGAAGCGGTAGCCCATGCGCTGCTGGATCACAATCACCTGCGCATCGTCACCAACAACCTCAACGTTGCCAACACGCTGATGGTGAAAGAAGATTTCCGCATTATTCTGGCCGGGGGCGAACTGCGCAGCCGTGACGGGGGGATTATCGGCGAGGCGACACTCGACTTTATCTCCCAGTTCCGCCTCGACTTCGGCATTCTCGGGATCAGCGGCATCGACACCGACGGCTCGCTGCTGGAGTTTGACTACCACGAGGTGCGCACCAAGCGGGCGATCATCGACAACTCACGTCACGTGATGCTGGTGGTGGATCACTCTAAATATGGCCGTAACGCGATGGTTAACATGGGCAGCATCAGCATGGTGGATGCGGTCTATACCGACGTGATGCCGCCTGCTGGCGTGCTGGACGTGATTAAAAGCCACAATATTCAGCTGGAACTCTGCTAAAAACCACGCCGGGCGGCACTGCGTTGGCCCGGCCTACCGCTTAGACCCCGTAGCCCATCATCTGCAATAGCTGCTGCGCGTGCTGCACCGCATCCTGACGGTGGGCGACGCCCAGCTTCTGGTAGAGGTTACGGATGTGGGTTTTGATGGTGGTCGCCGCCACCGCCAGCTCGCCGGCGATCTGCTCGTTGCTGTAGCCAGAGTAGATCAGCCCTAGCACCTGCCACTCCCGCTGGGTCAGCGGGCTGGTGCGGATCAGCTCCGGCACCTCCGGGTGGGTCAGCAGACGCTCAACAAAGCGCTCATCAAAGTGGGCATACTTGTGGCGATGATGCTGGTTGATGTCGCGCAGAATGCGCTGGGCGCGGTGGCCCTCCAGCTCAGGCAGAGCGTTAAGCTGGATAAGCTGCCGTAGCTGCTGCGCCATCGCCTCGCCTTCAATGACGAAATGGCTAATAAAGCCGGTGCGGTTCGCCAGCGTCAGGGCCTCTATCAGCACCCGCTGGGCATCGTTCTTGCGTCCGGCCTGCCAGTAAAGCTGGTTCAGCAGGAGCAGGTTACGGTTCAGATCGCTCATCAGCCGCAGGCTACGCGCGTTCTCGTTCAGCTCCTCCAGCACCATCTCCGCCGACGCTACGTCGCCTAGCAGGATCTGCGCTCGAGCAACGTTGCGCCACTGGCTCTGATGGAAGTGGTTATTAGCAAACTCTGATTTCGGCGTCTGGCGCAGCCACTGGGCGGCAGCCTGCTTATCGCCGGTCATCTGCCAGTAGATCACCCGCACCTTGTCAGCATTAGACACCCAATCGCTATGGTACTGCCCGTTACCGAGCAGGTTCTCCAGCCGGTTAAGGTGGCTGCGGGCGTTATCCAGATCGCCACGCGCCAGCGAGTTTTGCACCACCAGGGCCAGACATTGCAGCTGCTGCTGAGGCTGATAGGCAGAGAGTACGGTCATGCCTTCCCGGGCAGCCGCTTCGGATTCATCAAGACGTCCCCATGCCCACAGCAGCTGGGCGCGGATACGCAGCAAAAACTCGTGCAGCGGCAGCTGCTCAAGGTGCTGCTCGCGGATCAGCGTGAACGCCTTCTCCTGGCACTCCCAGGCGGCCTGCAGGAAGCCCTGGGCAAACAGGATCTCGCACTGCTGGATCAGGCTCCACAGCGCGTAGTGCCAGACGTCGTGGCGGCGCGCCATCTGTTCGGTTTGCTGCATCACGGTGAGGGAGTGGCTGAGCAGTCCCTTGCAGTGCAGCACCTCGCCGTGCACCGAGGTCGCCACGATGCGGCTATAGAAGTTAGCCAGCGGCAGCTCTTCAAGCGCGATCATCGCCAGCCGCTCGGCCTCTACCGGATCGCCATCGTTAATCGCCACCTGGGCGCGCAGCGCGTTAAAGTCACCTTGCAGGGCGTGATCCGCCGTCATATCCATCTCCTGCTCGGCGCGGGCCAGCAGGGTATTCACTTCGCTATAGCGGTGCTGGCTCTGCATCAGCCAGGCTTGCAGCAGCACCAGACGCGGGTTCTCCAGCAGGCTCTCCCACGGCAGCGCCTTTAACGACGCCTCCAGCAGGGTCAGCTCGCTGTGGTTAAAAAGTCCCCACGCGTGGTGCAGCAGAATATCGCGCAGCATGGTGCCGTCGCCCGCCGCTAACGCATGGTGGATGGCCTCGCTCGGGAAGCCCTGCGCCATCCAGCTCTCTGCCGCCGCGCGGTGAATATCCGGCAGCTCGGTGGCTAGCTCCCACTGGCAGCGCTGGCGCAAAAAGCTGCCGAACAGCGGGTGGTAGCTAAACCACTCGCCGGAGTCATCCATGCGCTGTAAAAACAGCCCCTGACGCTCGATCTCTTCCAGCCGCATCTGGCCGTTTTCTTCGCCGGTGACGCGGACGATCAGCGCATCGTTCATCGAGCGCAGCAGGGAGCTTTTCAGCAGGAACTGGCGGGTGGCGGAATCGATATTGTCCAGCACCTCATCCACCAGATAGTCAGACAGATGGCTGGCGTTGATCCCTGCCAGACGCCGGGCGGAGTGCTGGGTTGAGCTGTTATTCTGCCGGGCCGAGAGGGCAATCAGCTGCAGGGCGGTGGCCCATCCGGCCACGTCGTCGCACAGGCGGCTGCTCTCCGCCGCTTCAATCGGGGCGTTCAGGCGGCAATCAAAAAACTGCTTTGCCTCCTGATGGGTAAAGGCCAACTGCTGGCTGCTAACTTCCAGCAGCTGATCGCGCACGCGCAGGTTAGCAATGCCCAGCTGCGGCAGGTTGCGCGATAGCACGACAAGGGTCAGATTTTCCGGCTGATGACGGAGGAAAAAACGCATCGCGTCGTGGATCACCGGGTTGGTCACCAGATGATAGTCGTCGATAACGATGTAGAGCGGGCGCTGCCACTCCGCCAGCTCAATAAAGAGCTGCGAGAAGAGCGAGGGGAGGCTGGCGTACTGACGCTTTTGCGCCATCGCCTCGCTGGAGACGCAGTGTCCGCCGGTCGCCTGCTGCACGGCGGCGACAAGATAGCTGGCGAATCGCTCCGGCTGGTTATCCCCCTCATCGAGCGAGAACCAGCCCAGAT
>NZ_BBMZ01000018.1 GCF_000759795.1 Pseudescherichia vulneris NBRC 102420 | reverse complement strand
CTCCGGTCACCACGCCCACCGCGACGTTCAGCGCGAATACCTTGCTCCAGTACTTATAGAGATCGCGATAAACCTGCTGCTTACGCCACAGCCACAGCCCCTCCAGCAGCATTAACCACTGGGCGAGGCCGATGGTGAAGGCCGCCAGCACAATGTGAAAGCCGATGGTAAAGGCGAACTGGCTGCGCGCCAGCCACAAAGCCGTCTCCTGGCCTAACATGCATCCTCCACGGAAACTTAAGCGTCGCTGGGTTTGCCGCTAAACGAGGAGATGGGTTTGTCCACCTTCTCCTCCATACGGCGCGAAAAGGCCTTCATGCCGTTAAGCAGTGGCATGAGAGAGTGCCAAAGCTCGTCGTCATGCAGCATTTTCCAGGCGCCGCGTGCGCCCGGCGCGCTGCCATTCTCGCTTTGCGGCTGCTCTTCTTCGCGGCTCAGTTCGGCCATAAAATCACGCAGGCCGAAGGCGAGCTTGTACATGCGCTCCGGCGGGATGGTAGAGAGCGCCATCAGCAGCACGGAGATATTTTGAATGACGTTCAGCGAGCCTTTACGGCTCAGGCCGTCGACAATCACCTTAAGCCAGTCGTTGTTGCTGGCCACCATGTCGTTGGCGAGGCGCAGCACGCCATGCTCATGCAGCGTCTGCAGCAGACGCTGAAGTTCTTCCTCGGCGGTGGGGCCGATGACTGGCGGCTCCACCTGATAATCAATCGCTTTAGCCATTAAAATTTCTCCGGATTCGGGGCCTGTTCGGGCGGAAGGCGATAGTCGTCGCGCTGCCATTTCTCCTCAACCTGCACGTGCGGTATCGGCGTGCGGTTGCCGTAGCGGAAGTTGTGCCGCGGGAGCGGGGAAGGGTGTGGCTCGCGTGAAAGCTTCTTCAGCCGGATAGCGATCTCTTTATAGGCCGGTGTGTTGACGTCCGGGTCGTGATGTTCGCCCGTCAGCAGGTTAATGCCCGGCTTGCCCTGGTGAATAGAGATAAACAGCGTGCTACCCGCCACGCGGTCGGTGACGACCACCGGTACCTCCAGCGAGCCGCGCCGTGAGGTGAGTTGCACCCAGTCACCCTCTGCAAGGCCGCGCTCGGCGGCAAGCTCAGGGCTAATTTCCACAAACCAGTCCGGTGACAGCGATGTCGTGCGCCCACCGCGCCCGCTCTGGTTGGTCGCCTGGAAATGCTCCAGCATGCGACCGTTGTTGAGCGTCAGGTCGTACTGCGCATCGGGTTCTTCCTGCGGCGGCTGCCACTCAAGCGGGTAAAGCACGGCGCGCTTGTCGGGGAATTTAAAACCGTCGGTATACAGCAGCGGCGTGCTCTCGCCGTCGGGCTTCACCGGCCAGAGCTGCGAGTTCCATCCCTCCAGCCGCTCATAGCTAACGCCCGCGAAAAGGGTGGCGATGCGCGCCGCTTCGGCCATAATCTGCGACGGGTGCGTATAGCCCCAGTCGTGCCCCATGCGGGCGGCAAGCTCGGTGAGAATGCGCCAGTCCGGTCGGCTGTCGCCAAGAGGCTTCATCGCCTCGTAAAAGCGCTGAATGCGCCGCTCGGTGTTAACGTAAGTGCCCTCTTTTTCCACGCTTGGGCAGGCTGGCAGCACCACGTCAGCGAACTGCGCCGTACGGCTGAAGAAGAGATCCTGCACTACCAGAAAATCGAGATTGGTAAAGCCCTCGTGAACGCTGGTGGTGTCGGCGTCGGCAAAGGAGGTCTCTTCGCCAATTACATACATGGCGCGAATTTGTTTCGTGCGCGCGTGTTGAACCATCTCGAAGTTATCCGAGCCCGCCTCCAGCGACAGCCGCTCTGGCTCAACGCCCCATGCGCGTGCCCACTTTTCGCGCACGCTTTCATCGGTTACCGATTCGTAGCCGGGGTAGTAATCTTTCAGGCAGCCAAAGTCGCTCGCCCCCTGCACGTTGTTGTGGCCGCGCATCGGGTAGCCACCGGTGCCGGGACGGCCATAGTTGCCGGTCACCAGCAGCAGGTTAGAGAGCGCGGTGCTGGCATCGGCACCGTGGCTGTGCTGGGTGATGCCCATTGCCCAGACGATGCAGACCGCGCTTGCCTTGCCGATAAGCTCGGCGGCAGCGGTGAGTTCCTCAACGGAAAGCCCGGTGATGTCTGCCGCGAACTCCAGCGTAAACGGTGCCAGCGACTGACGATACTCCTCCACCTGGTTGACCCGCTCGTCCAGAAACGCCTGGTCGGCATAGCCGTTATCAAACATATAACGGGCCATCGCCGAGGCCCATACCATGTCAGTGCCGGAACGGGCACGTAGGTGCAGGTCGGCGCGCTCGGCCATCTCGTGACGGCGTGGGTCGACGACCAGCAGTTTCTGACCGTGGTGCTTTTTCGCTGCTTTGAGTTTTGCTGCGATAACTGGGTGGTTTTCAGCGGTGTTACTGCCGACGATGATCACCAGATCCGCCTTCTGCAAATCCTCTATCGTGCCCGCGTCGCCGCCGTAGCCTACGGTGCGGAATAAACCCTGAGTCGCGGGGTTCTGGCAGTAGCGAGAGGAGTTGTCCACGCTGTTGGTGCCGATAATCAGGCGGGCGATCTTCTGCGTCAGGTAGGCCTCTTCGTTGCTGCCTTTGCTGGAGCCGATAAAGCCGATGCTCTGCGGGCCATGCTGGTCGCGAATGTGCAGCAGGCGGCGGGCCACCAGCTCCAGCGCTTCGTCCCAGCTCGCCTTGCGAAAGCGGCCATTTTCACGAATAAGCGGCGTGGTGAGACGCTCTTTATCGTTAATAAAATCCCAGGCGAATTTGCCTTTCACGCAGGTAGATATGCCGTTGGCGGGCGCGTCGGCCATCGGCTGCACTTTCAGCACGTGACGGTCGCGCGTCCAGATCTCAAAGCTGCAGCCGACGCCGCAGTAGGTGCAGACGGTTTTGGTGCGTTTGATCTCCGGCTGACGCCAGTGCATGTCCATCACCGAAATACCGGTGACGATTTCCGCGCCGGTGGTGTTTTCTACCGCCTTCACCAGATCGATCATGGGGCGCTTAAGCGACTGCTTCATGCTGGTAAACGGCCCGGCGTCCGGCTGCATGGTTTTCTCAAGCAGTGCGTTACAGGGGCAGACGGTGACACAGTGGCCGCAGCTGACGCAGCTCGATCCGGCGATGGTTTCGCCGCCGTCCCAGAGCACGCGCGGGTGTTCCATGGTGTAGTCGATGCTTAGCGTTTCATTCACTTCCACGTTCTGACACGCCTCCACGCAGCGACCGCAGAGAATGCACTGATCGGGGTCGTAGGTGTAGAACGGGTTGGAGTGGTCTTTTACGTAGGGCTTACGCTGGTATTCATAGCGCTGAATGGGGATATGCATATCCGCCATGGTGTTGTGCAGCGTGCAGTCGCCGGTGTTGTGCTCGCAGACGGTGCAGTAGAGCTCATGCTTCGCCAGCAGGCGGTCCATCCCTTCATGCTGCGCCGCCTCGGCAAGCGGCGTGCGGCTGGCTATCTGCATGCCTTCGGCGCTTTTAAGCGTACAGCCGCGCACCAGCTCGCCATTGTATTCTACCCAGCAGACATCGCAGGTTTGCATGGGTTCAAGGGAGGGGTGGTAGCAGACATGGGGCAGCTTCAGGCCTCCCGCGGTTAGAAAATCGATTAGCGGGACGTTCGACGGGCCAGTAACCGGCCTCCCGTCGTAAAACAGGGTACACAGGGGTTCGCTCATTTTGCTTCCTCAACCTTGCCAATCGCCGTCGGCAAACCGCACCGCAGCAGAGTGAAGGCGTCTTTTCCCGCAGGAAGCGCCTTCGTTATTGTCGTTTAAAGGTAGCTAGGGTTGTGGGGGTTCGCCAGGCAAGGGAGGATTTGCTGAAAACGCCACCTGCGGTTGCCGGTGGCGTATTTTTAGTTAGAACGTCTCTTGCGGGATCAGGGTTTGAGCAGGGGTTTTAAGCAGCATCCACAGCAGGATGGCGCCGACTACGTCGAAGCCGGAGAGCACGGCAAACAGCGGGCTAAAGCCGACGGTATCGGCCAGCGCGCCTACCACCAGCGCAAACAGGGTGCTTGCCGTCCAGGCTGCCATGCCGGTAAAGCCGTTGGCGGTCGCCACTTCGCCGGAATCAAACATATCGGAAGAGAGAGTGATCAGCGCCCCGGAGAGCGACTGATGGGCAAACCCGCCGACGCACAGCAGACCAATCGCCACCATCGGACTGCCGAACAGCCCTACCATGCCGGGCAGGATCATCAGCGCTGCGCCCATGGTCACCACCAGCTTGCGGGAGACGATAATGTTAACGCCAAACAGTTTCTGGAACATTCCCGGCAGATAGCCGCCCACGATGCAGCCTACGTCAGCAAACAGCATTGGGATCCAGGCAAACATGGCGATATCTTTCAGGCTAAAGCCGTAGGTATGCACCATAAACAGCGGGATCCAGGCGTTGAAGGTCCCCCAGGCAGGTTCGGCTAAAAAGCGCGGCAATGCGATGCCCCAGAACTTACGCTGTTTCAGCAGGTGACCAATGCGCACCTTCTCCACATGCTCCTTCTCCGGCTGGCCGCCGGTGATGTAGAGATACTCCTCTTTGGAGAGGGATTTGGCCTTTGCCGGACGGTTATAGGTGAAGTACCAGCCCGCAGCCCACAGCACGCTGGAGACGCCGACGATAATAAAGGCCAGCCGCCAGTCGCGCATAAAGATCGCCCAGGCCACCAGCGGGGGCGCAATCACCGCGCCGATAGAGGATCCAACGTTAAAGTAGCCTACCGCCACGGAGCGCTCGCGATCCGGGAACCATTCGGTCACCGCTTTCAGCCCGGCAGGAATCATCGCGCTTTCGGCAAAGCCGCCGAGGCCACGGAAGAATGCCAGTCCCGTCCAGCTGGTAGAGAACGACGCACCGATGCAGAACACGCCCCACAGCAGGCCGAAAATGGTATAGCCCATTTTGGTGCCGAGCGAATCCAGGATATACCCCGCGATTGGCTGAGCGATGGTATAGCAGGCGGAGAAGGTAGCAATAATCCAGGAGTATTGCTGCGTAGTGATGTGCAGATCGCTTTGTAGCGTGGGTGCCGCTGCCGAAATGGTGTTTCTGGTTAAATAGCAAAGAACGGTACCGAGCGTCACCAGCGAAACCATAAACCAGCGCATATGACCTGTTTTGCGCATACATACCTCTTTTTTAATGCAATAGACTGGCTGACCGCTGCAAGGCAGCAGGCAAAGAATCGAATAGAGATAGAGAGGAAACGCGACGCTATATAGCGCGTCGGAGAGTTATCGTCGCCCGGCCCTGGGCTTGTATTTGTTATCTTGCTCACACTTCGAGGGCATGATGAACCGTTGTTTCACTATTTTTTGTGATCTAACTCAATTTAGGTGGCAAGTCGTGCCAGGGGAGTTTTGGTGTGTGATCGGAGTCACACTTTAGAGGTAGGCGATAGGTAGGCCGGGTAAGGCTCAGCGGCCACCCGGCATATGAAACAGGTAAGACTCATGAGCCCACTTCATAAGGTCATGCTCTTTTACGCCATTTTTAAATACCCTGAATCCGATAATATCAATTGATGATATGACGTTCAGACGAATAGCTAAAGCTAGTTTCAGGAGTATCAGACATGCAGCAGCAACATACCATCACCGATACGCTCACTGCCCGCCAGCAGGCTATCCCTCTCATTGCGGCATCCATGGCGGTCGGCAATATGGAGAAGCTCAACGCCGCCCTTAACCATGGACTGGATGCTGGCCTGACGATAAACGAGACCAAAGAGATCCTCGTTCAGCTCTATGCCTATACTGGTTTTCCCCGCAGCCTCAATGCGCTGGGTGAGCTCATGAAGGTTGTTGAGGCCCGCAAAGCGCGCAGCGTTACCGACGAGCAAGGTAAAGAGCCTGTCGCCCCCGTTCCCGTTGGCGATGAGCTTCAGCGCGTCGGAACGGCCAACCAGACCACTATCTCCGGCGCGCCGGTACAGGGGCCGCTGTTTGATTTCGCTCCGGTCATCAACCAGTTCCTGCAAACCCACCTCTTCGGCGATATCTTTGCCCGCGACAACCTCGACTGGCAGAGCCGCGAGCTGGCGACCGTCGGCGCCTTAGCGGCTATGCCGGGCGTAGAGTCTCAGCTGCTCGCCCACGTGAAAGCCAGCTTGCGGGTAGGGCTGAGCGTCGGACAGCTGCGTCAGCTTGCTCAGGGCCTGCGTAGCAACGGCGATGCCGATGCGGCCGCACGTGCGGAAAAAGCGCTGGAGCAGGCGCAGGATTAATAACCTCAGCTAATTAGCCCAAAAACATCTCTCCTTGTACGATCCCTAAGCAAGTGTTTAACCATAAAACCGAAAAGGTACGACGTAATGCAAAAACGTTATCTTGGTCAATCTGGGCTTGAAGTGTCGGCCCTGGGTCTGGGCTGTATGGGCTTGAGTCACGGATACGGCCCGGCAACCGATCCCCGCCAGGCGATAGAGCTGATCCGCGCTGCCGTTGAGCGAGGCGTAACCTTTTTCGATACCGCTGAGGTCTACGGCCCGTATGTGAACGAAGAGGTAGTTGGGGAAGCGTTAAAACCGTTTCGCGATCGGGTTGTTATCGCCACCAAGTTTGGCTTTACCTTTGGTGATGACAATAAGCAGCAGATTTTAAACAGCCGTCCGGAGCATATTCGTGAGGCGGTAGAGGGTTCGCTGCGCAGGCTTAAAACTGACGTTATCGATCTACTCTACCAGCATCGTGTTGATCCTGACGTGCCTATCGAAGACGTTGCCGGAACGGTAAAAGACCTGATTGCCGAGGGTAAGGTTAAACACTTTGGCCTGTCCGAAGCGGGTGCCCAGACCATTCGCCGTGCCCATGCGGTGCAGCCAGTTACCGCGCTGCAAAGCGAATACTCCCTGTGGTGGCGCGAGCCAGAGCAAGAGATTTTGCCGCTGCTGGAGGAGTTAGGCATTGGCTTTGTGCCGTTCAGCCCGTTGGGCAAAGGGTTCTTAACGGGGGCGATTAAAGCGAATACCACCTTTGGTGAAGATGATTTCCGTCGCAGCGTGCCGCGTTTCGCTGCCGAGGCGCTGGCGGCTAATGAAAAACTGGTCGATCTGCTGACCGTGCTGGCTGCAGAGAAGAGCGTCACACCTGCGCAGATTGCCCTGGCGTGGCTGCTGGCCCAAAAGCCGTGGATTGCACCGATTCCCGGCACCACCAAACTACATCGTCTGGAAGAGAATCTGGACGCAGCAGAGATTGTTCTTTCTCAGAACGATTTGCAGAAAATTAACCAGGTGCTTGAGACGGTTAAAATAGTCGGCGATCGCTACTCCGCCGCGCATCAGGCCCGTGTAGGCCGCTGACAAGTAATTTGACTTTTGATAATTATCGAGAAAGACTTTCCGTCAAACTGCCATTGCTAAGTAAAGTCTCGCTATTCTGACAAGGATGTCAGATAACGGTTAACCATATTCGTTCAACCGCTATTTATATAAATCTATTGTTCCGAGCAGATCTGACGAACTGTCATCAGGAATTGATAAGCAGTGGTTTCCCAAAGGTCGGGAGAAAAATCAAAATCGTATCTATTCTTGAACTCCCCTTCGACGTCATCGCCATAAGCGGATATAAAATCATCTATCTCTTCTATGAGATCTTTTAGCATCCAGCCCGGAGATGATTTCTTGAATAATCTTACTATTCCTTCAATCGTGTCCTCACCATCATTGATAATATCGGCATCCTGGTTGAAGTAACCAAAAATGAGCTGGTCAAGAAAATGGAAGTTTTGCACTTTTTACCTCATATATCTGGGAACGCTGTAAAAATATAATAGGGTTTGCCGTTATGCTCTTGAAATTCAATGACAAGAGAGACTTTATGACGCCACGGTTACTAAAGAGCGCTTTTGATATTCCCTCCTTTAGTAGCCTCCATCATGCTAATGTCATGACATGACAAGTGACGGTAAGGAATTCTGATGTGAAGCGCACTATCGGCGGGGTACTGTTTCTTCTTTTCGCGCTGTGCCAGTCGGCTCAGGCAATCAACACTGAGGGGCTACAGGCCTTTCTAGAGCAGGAGGAGACACGCCTGCCGGGTAAGATTGGCATGTCCATCGTCAACGCCGACGGCCAACCGATCTTTGGCTATCGCCAGAATGAACGTTTCCCTTTAACCAGCACTTTTAAAGTCCTCGCCTGTGCCGCGCTGCTCGATCGTCTGCATAAAACCGCTGGCTTGCTGGATCAGACGGTCACCATCAAGCCTGACGAACTGTTGAGCTACTCTCCGATCACCAAAAACTACGTTGCTCCGGCGACCATTACGCTGCAAACCCTGTGTTCGGCGGCGGTGAGCTATAGCGATAATACGGCGGGCAACAGCATTCTGACTTACCTTGGCGGCCCTGCGGCGGTAACGCGCTTTATGCGTGAGAGTGGCGATACCGTTACCCGGCTGGATCGCACCGAGCCGACGCTCAACGAGGCTACGCCAGGAGATGAGCGCGACACCTCTACGCCGGAACGTATGGCATCTGGGCTGCATACGCTGCTGGCGACGCCGCTCCTAACCAAGCCGCATCAGGCGATGCTGGAGAGCTGGATGCGGGAGGACAAGGTGGCCGACAACCTGCTGCGCGCTGCTCTGCCCAAAGGCTGGTTCATCGCGGATAAGACCGGCGCAGGCGGCTACGGCTCAAGGGCTATTATCGCTGCTGTCTATCCCACGGGGGAAAAGCCTGTCTATATGGCGATCTACATCACCCAGACGGATGCCGAGATGAAGGTGAGCGACGGGGTGATTCAGAAGATTGGGGAGCGGATGTTTCGGTGAGCGTGTACGTAAGAGATATAACGTGAAAGGAGGTACGCTGCCGCATGCATAAGAAATTGAAGATTATGAATCTTGCCGTTGTGTTGGTTGGCGGCGTACTGATATATGTCACGCCATATATTAAGATGGAGTTTGCTGGGAATGCAACGTATACCGAACAGAATGCGTGAGACTATCTTTTTTATACGCCAGAAATACTGAAAAAGATGCCGCGCATTTCTGGTAGCTATGAGTTTGATTTTGCTAATATTACTGGGCCAGCTAAACATGTACATGCAGTAAAATTCTATGGTGCCAGTGATGTCAGTAAAATTGATTCATATCTGGAATCCATCGGTTATAAAAAGCAGAAGGCATGTGATATAGACGCCTCATGCTGGCGAGGTTCTGACAAGCAGGAAACCGTTTCTGTAAGTATGCTTAACAGCGAAAAAATGGTCTTGGTACAGAGGGTAAATAATTTTTAAAATGATTAGTAGAAGGTTTAAAATACTCCGCCAGGAAATTAACCGCGTCGACAAACAACGCCAGTAAGTTACTGGCGGGTTACGATAATAGCTATTTATATCTGTCCATACATCTCTTTATGGCTTCTCTACCACCGATACAACAATTGTTTCCGGCTTCGGCACGATACCGACTGATACTGTTATTTTCGGATCTTTCCCCTGCCAACATTCACCCTCTATATCACAGACGCCAAGACGTGTATATCCATTTTCTGCAAGATAAGTATCAATCCTGCTGGTATCTGATGTACCGGAAAACTTTATATCATAAATAAGCAGGTCTGGCCCGGAAACATTAGAGTAGCCGAACTGATATGTTTCAGATACACGTGGTAATTCTTTTAAAAGATCAGGAGTGAAAAATTCGTATGCTCTTTTATCCTGCTCTGTATAGCTAGCGCTTTCAGCAAAATCCATTTTAACGTAGGGCCACACGTAAACTAAACCTACAACGATAGCGATCAGCGCTGTGAGTAAAATCTTGTTAGATGTTTTCATATTATTGGTGCCCCCTTTCCAAACTGTATAAAGCTTCCATCGCGTGATGAGACACCAACATTTCCTGATTTCCAGTCAGTAAAAGGGCGAATGGTTTGCATAAAACTAGGCAAAGACCCTTTGTGCGGTTTGGCATTAGAAAAGTGCTCAGGATCAGGGAACAGAAGAGGCTGGAAAGTTTCATTTTTCCATGATCCTATTTTTCCGTAATAGTCCCATCGCTTGAGAGCCTCCTCTTTACTAACTGGGCGTAGCATTGGGAAAGGATTTATACACGACATAATGCGATAAAACCCGAGCAAATCAGAAACAAGATCTTCACCACTAAATCCGCTATCAGTTATTAGGTTGTTAGGGAATGAACCTTGACAGCTTTCAAATTGTTTGGCTAACGTCATCATCGTCGTAAGCGCAATACTTTGGCGCTCAGGATATGTGCGGCCTTTCTTTACACGAAATCTTATGAATTTTCCTATCCGTACAACACGATGCTTGTCTGCCATTGACTGAGAATAAGTTACATCGTAGTACGCATTTCTTTGAGATTCGCCTTTTTGAAACTGGTTCCATAGCTTTAAAATGTCTGAACCTTGAGCATGGCCCAGATCCACCCACCCTAGAACTTCTGTATAAATTAGTCCCCTACGACTTGTTGATGCCAGTGAACCATCAATTATATCTTCTCGTATACTCATCTTAAAAACCCCTTCATCCCTACTTTCGTATCATTAAGAAATCCATGGTGATAAAGTTTATCTGCTTTTTGTTTGGTTTGTCTGTACTTAAAATGCCATATGTGTAAACCAAAATATAGAGCAAATGCTTTATCATAGAGCCAAGAAAAAGTGATAAAGGTGTTACGGATAGGGGATTCACCATATCTAAGTAAGATAAAAGATGTATTGAATTTGTCAGAAGGAAGCGAAAAATTTTGGCGGAAGATCACAGTAGTTGCATTTGATATTTAACCCATTGATGTAAAATAAATATTTCGTTTTCTATAAATGCCCCCTACGCAACCCAAGATGGTTTCGCTTGCGGGGGGCGGGGGCATCCAAAGCTACTTTTTGGCCTCTTTTTCCCACTGAAGCAACGCAGCGATATCCTTCTCACCTTCGGCTTCTTTTAAGCGCCGTTGTTGTTCGACAAATTGACTATATTCTGCCTGCGCTTTTTCATCGGCCAGTTTCTTGCTGATTTTACCAGTACCTTGTAAGACATCTCGGTCGTTAAATTGCAGGAACTGATCTAGCTTGTCTTGCCAGTCATGGATAAAGATCTGCTTACGGCGACGGGCCTGATCCTCGGCAAAATCCAGCCACATGTTAACTACGCGGTTAAGTTCACTGACCTCATCCTGGTTAAGATAGTTTTTAGCTACCGTTACATCGCATTTACGTACCTCATCGCCTTTGTAATTGGTTAAGCCCATATGCGGTTTATTGGCGTCAGCGCGTTTGTGGATGAGTTCAGCGGCAGTATGACCAGTGCAGGCGAAATGCAGCTTGTTCTGGATGGTTTGGAAAAACTGTGTGGTTTCCTTCAGGGAAGGCTGATAGTCGGCGGCTAACGCAAAGATCTCCCGCACCCGCAGATACACCCGCCGTTCGCTGGCACGAATATCGCGGATGCGTTCCAGCATCTCATCAAAGTAGTCAGGTACAACGGATGAACCAACGGGCGGATTTTTCAACCGCTCATCGTCCATCACAAAACCTTTGATCAGATATTCCTGGAGCGTTTGGGTTGCCCACTGGCGGAACTGAGTGCCTCTGATGGAGCGTACTCGATAACCTACGGCAAGAATAAGCGGTAAGCTAAAATACTGAACTTGATATTTTTTTCCATCGGCGGCAGTTGTTCGGTAAAACCGAACAACTGAATTCCCATCAAGTTCACCATCTTCGAAGATGTTCTTTATATGTCCGCTGATGGTTGCTTTAGCTTTACCATAAAGTTCGCAAATCATTGCCTGGGAGAGCCACAGCGTATCGCTTTCGAAACGACACTCGATGCGTACTTTGCCATCGCCACTGGTGAACATCAGAAATTCGCCTGCTGGTGATTGCATTAAGTTTTCATCCGCCATAGCCCCTCCACGTTAGCTTCTCTAAGCACGTATCAATCTGCTTAGTATGCCAGAGATTTAGGATGAACCCTGCTGCGATAGCACTTATCGCTCATTGCATTAAACAATGTTTCGAGCTCGAATATCAGGCGAGGAGTAACAGATTTTCCGATCTAACAGCAAGGTCTACTTTCGAAGAATGTTATTGATAATAAATACAGATATTGCAGGAGATTTTGCTTAGAAGAGTGCAGTTCAAAAGAAGCAAACTGGCGGAAGATCACAGGAGTCGAACCTGCCCGGGGCCGCTGGCGGTCCCAACTGGATTTGAAGTCCAGCCGCCTCACCGGAGACGACGATCTTCCGCGCCTGCATTGCTACATGGAGGCGGGCGCATTATAGCTACTTTCCCGCCTTTACACACATCTATTAGCGCTTTTTTCACTGTCCCGTTTCGTTGCCACCTGCCGTTTCGGTTAAAACCCCATAGTTTCCGCAAGTTACAATCAAATCCGTCCGTTTAGCCTACCGCGATCACAGAAAACAAGAATCGTAATTTGATAACCAGAAAACGGAATACCCGCGCCAGGAGGGATGGTTTACAACGACGTCAACCGGTCTCAGAACGCTTTGTTACTGAAGGATAAGAAAAATGAACAGTCAGGTTATTTCTGTAAAGGAGAAGATTGGCTACGGCATGGGCGATGCCGCCAGCCATATCATCTTTGATAACGTCATGCTGTACATGATGTTTTTCTACACCGACATCTTTGGTATCCCTGCCGGCTTTGTTGGCACCATGTTCCTGTTGGCCCGTGCGCTGGACGCCATCTCCGACCCCTGCATGGGCCTCATCGCTGACCGTACCCGCAGCCGCTGGGGCAAGTTCCGCCCGTGGATCTTGTTTGGCGCTATCCCCTTCGGTGTCGTCTGCGTGTTGGCCTACACCACGCCGGACCTCAGCCACAACGGCAAGCTGATCTACGCCGCCGTGACCTATACGCTACTAACGCTGCTCTATACCGTAGTTAATATCCCCTACTGCGCCCTCGGCGGCGTGATCACCAATGACCCGAGCCAGCGTATCTCGCTCCAGTCCTGGCGCTTCGTGTTGGCAACGGCGGGCGGCATGCTCTCTACGGTGCTGATGATGCCGCTGGTACATCTCATCGGCGGCGAGAATAAAGCACTGGGCTTCCAGGGCGGCATCGCGGTGCTCTCAGTGGTGGCGTTCCTGATGCTCGCCTTCTGCTTCTTTACCACCCGCGAGCGTATTCAGGTGCCGCCGAGCACCACGCCAATGCGGGAAGACCTGCGTGATATCTGGAACAACGACCAGTGGCGCATCGTGGGCTTCCTGACGCTGCTAAACATCCTCGCGGTCTGCGTACGCGGCGGGGCGATGATGTACTACGTCACCTGGATCCTCGGCCAGCCGGAGGTGTTCGTCGCCTTCCTCACCACCTACTGCGTCGGCAACCTGATCGGCAGCGCGCTGGCGAAACCGCTCACCGACTGGAAGTGCAAGGTCAGCGTCTTCTGGTGGACCAACGCGGCGCTGGCGGTGCTGAGCGTGGCGATGTTCTTCGTCCCGATGAGCGCCAGCCTGCTTATGTTTGGGTTTATCTTCGTGATTGGCGTCCTGCACCAGCTCGTGACGCCGATCCAGTGGGTCATGATGTCCGACACCGTCGACTACGGCGAGTGGTGCAATGGCAAACGCCTGACCGGGATCAGCTTCGCCGGCACGCTGTTCGTGTTGAAGCTGGGCCTGGCTCTTGGCGGGGCGGTGATCGGCTGGGCGCTAGCAGGCGGCGGCTACGATGCGGCGGCAAAAGCGCAGAACGGCACCACCATCACCATCATTATTGCCCTCTTTACCCTCGTCCCGGCGGTCTGCTATCTGCTGAGCGCCATTATTGCCAAACGCTTCTACACCCTGAAGACCCCATTCCTCACCGCCATGATGCAGCAGCTCGCCGTGGGCGCGCGCCGCAACCAGCAGGCGTTTGACCAGGAATCGATCGGCAAAGAATTAACGCATTAAAAGGAACAGAGCATGAAAATCAGTGATGGAAACTGGCTTATTCAACCCGGACTTAACGTCATCTCTCCGGTGCAGGTCTTTGACGTGGAGCAGCAGGGCAGCGAGCTGCTGATCCACGCCTCCCCGCGTGACGTGCGCGAGCGGACG
This sequence comes from Pseudescherichia vulneris NBRC 102420, assembly GCF_000759795.1. Lineage (GTDB taxonomy): Bacteria > Pseudomonadota > Gammaproteobacteria > Enterobacterales > Enterobacteriaceae > Pseudescherichia > Pseudescherichia vulneris. The sequence goes on along the minus strand of NZ_BBMZ01000018.1, from coordinate 51,670 downwards.
TGGCAGCTGGATACGCCCCTCTTTACCTTGCGCCTCTTCTCCCCGCAGGAGGGGGTGATCGGCGTACGGATGGAGCACTTCCAGGGTGCGCTGGATAACGGCCCGCACTACCCGCTGAACCTACAGTCAGACGTAGAGGTTGAGCTGCAAAACGACGAGGCGTTCGCGTCTCTGACCTCTGGCAATCTCACCGCGCGGGTCACCAAAGGCGAAACCTGGTCGCTGGATTTTCTGCGCAACGGCGTGCGGATCACCGGCAGCCAGCTGAAGAACAGCGGCTATGTGCAGGATGCGCATCATGGGAAAAACTACCTGTTCGAGCGGCTGGATCTCGGCGTCGGGGAAGCGGTCTATGGCCTGGGCGAGCGCTTTACCGCCCTGGTGCGCAACGGCCAGACGGTGGAGACCTGGAACCGCGACGGCGGCACCAGCACCGAGCAGGCGTACAAGAATATTCCCTTCTATCTCACCAATCGTGGCTACGGTGTGCTGGTGAACCATCCCGAATGCGTCTCCTTTGAGGTGGGATCGGAGAAGGTATCGAAGGTGCAGTTCAGCGTTGAGGGCGAGCATCTTGAGTACTTCGTAATCGACGGCCCGACGCCAAAGGATGTCCTGAACCGCTACACGCAGCTTACAGGTCGCCCGGCGCTGCCGCCCGCGTGGTCATTTGGTCTCTGGCTCACCACCTCGTTTACTACCAACTACGACGAGGCCACGGTAAACAGCTTTATCGACGGCATGGCCGAACGCAATCTGCCTCTGCACGTCTTCCATTTTGACTGCTTCTGGATGAAAGCCTTCCAGTGGTGCGATTTTGAGTGGGACCCGGTGACCTTCCCGGATCCAGAGGGGATGATCCGCCGCCTGAAGGCGAAGGGGCTGAAAATCTGCGTCTGGATCAACCCCTACATCGGCCAGAAGTCGCCGCGCTTTAAGGAATTGAAAGAGAAGGGCTACCTGCTCAAGCGCCCGGACGGCTCGCTCTGGCAGTGGGACAAGTGGCAGCCAGGGCTGGCCATATATGACTTTACCAATCCCGAAGCCTGCCGCTGGTATGCCGACGAGCTGAAGAAGCTGGTGGCGATCGGCGTTGACTGCTTTAAGACCGACTTTGGCGAGCGCATCCCTACTGATGTTCAATGGTTCGACGGATCCGATCCGCAGAAGATGCACAACCACTATGCCTACATCTACAACGAGCTGGTGTGGAACGTGCTGAAAGAGACGGTGGGCGAGCGCGAGGCGGTGCTGTTTGCTCGGTCTGCTTCAGTCGGTGCGCAGCAGTTCCCGGTGCACTGGGGTGGCGACTGCTACGCCAACTACGAGTCGATGGCGGAGAGCCTGCGCGGCGGGCTGTCTATTGGCCTCTCCGGGTTTGGTTTCTGGAGCCATGACATTGGCGGCTTTGAGAATACCGCTCCGGCACATGTCTATAAACGGTGGTGCGCGTTCGGGCTGCTCTCCAGCCACAGCCGCCTGCACGGCAGCAAATCCTACCGTGTGCCCTGGGCCTATGACGAAGAGTCCTGCGACGTGGTGCGCCACTTTACCCAACTGAAGTGCCGCATGATGCCCTATCTCTACCGCCAGGCGGCGCTGGCTCGTGAGCAGGGTACGCCGATGCTGCGGGCGATGATGCTGGAGTTCCCGGACGATCCCGCCTGCGACTACCTTGACCGTCAGTATATGCTCGGCGACGCCGTGCTGGTCGCGCCGGTCTTCTCCGAGGCGGGTGACGTGCAGTTCTATCTGCCGGAAGGGCGCTGGACGCACCTGTGGCGCAACGATGAGCTACAGGGTAGCCGCTGGTACAGACAGCAGCACGACTTTATGAGCCTGCCGGTCTATGTGCGCAACAACACGCTGCTGGCGTTGGGAAGTAACGACCAGCGGCCTGACTATGCGTGGCATGAGGGAACCGCCTTCCAGCTCTTTGCTCTTGAAGAAGGGTACGAGGCCATCTGTGAGGTGCCGGGTGACGACGGCGCGGTGGTGTTTACCCTGAAGGCGACGCGCGAGGGCAATACGCTGCGCGTAGTGAGCTCCGGCGAGGCGCAGCGCTGGACGCTTTGCCTGCGCAACGTGCAGAAGATCGGCGGCGTGAAAGGCGGCACATCCGCTGGCAGCGAGTGGGGTGTGGTAGTGAGCGCCGAAGGGAGCACGCTCACTATCGAGCTGTAGGCCCGGCAAGCTTACTGCACGATTTCGCCGTTACGCATCGTCTGAGTGAGCTGCTGCTTCATGACGTCGATCGCTTTCAGCTCGCCGTTCACGGTTGGCTTCAGCGGTGCCTCGGCGTTGACCCTGCCGGTGGCGGTGAGCTGGATATTACCGCCGCCGGAGAGGGGCAGCGCAGGCCAGCCCCACTGCTGCAATATGCCGAGCGGAATGCCGCGCCCGTTGAGGTTAACGTTTACCTGCCGCTCTGGTCCCTGCGAGACGGTCGCGGTCCCTTCCAGCAGACCCTGCCCGGTGAAGGCGCTCAGTTCGCTGATGTTGACCGTACTGCGGTCGGCGGCCAGCGCCAGCGACGGACGACGAACGTCGACGCGGTTAAAGGTCGCGGCGGCGGCGTTGAGCTTGGCGCTGCCGCCCCACACGCCCCACTGGCGATCCCGCGCCAGCTGCAGGTTCGCACCATAGCCATCCAGAGCGGTGATCTGCCACGGAAACGCAGGATCGATGTCGATCACCAGGTTACGGCTGGCGCTAAACCTTTTCAGCGTCACGCTGTTCAGCCAGCCGGGAAGCTGCTCCATCCACAGCTGTTTCCAGTTAGTCGGCAGGGTATATTCCAGACCCGCCAGCGCCGTGTCGTCCAGCACCAGCGCTTTACCGTCCCGCAGCCAGTTGCCCGAGGTACGCACCATGCCACCCTCCCAGCGGGAGGTAAACTGGCGCAGCGCCATGCCCTGCGGAGAGAATTCGGCGTTAAAAATCGGATCGAAGAGGTGCAGCGAGCCAAAGATAAACTCGCTGGCGTTCATCGAGAGTCGGCCATCCTCGCTCTGCCAATCGCCCTTTGTCAGGGTCAGGCTGCGGGCGCTGAGGTCGAGATCGGTCACCGCCCAGTCCGGCCCTTGCAGGCGGGCATCGGTTACTTCGAGGCGGCCTATTTGCAATGAGGGCAGGGTAGTCAGCGGGGCGAAGAACTCGGTCAGGGATTTATCGCTCTGCAAACGAATGTCGTTCAGGCGCAGGCTATCGACAATCCAGCCTCCGTCGGCGGTGCGGCGGGCCGTGCCGGTGAGCGATCCGCGCGCCATATCCGCGCCGATAGTGCTCAGGGTCACGTCGCTATTATCAATGCTGCCCTGAATCAGCACGTTGCTGACGGGGACACCGTTCAGCGTCATCGAGCCAGCGCTGAACTGGATCTGCGCTTTGCTGCCCATCACGTTGCCTGCTATCGGTTCCCAGGGCGTGATACCGCCGGTTACCCGCTGGGCGCTAAGATCCCAGCCGGTAGCCGGGCTGTTGAAGGCCATATCGCTCAGTAGCAGGCGATCGGCCTTGAGTGGCAGCGGCGCGGTGGCAGGCGAGAGGTTGAGCGTTCCATCCTGAAGCAAAATAGTGTCCGCGTGCAGCGGATCGGTGAACTGACGGCTGCTGAAGCCAATGTCCACGCGCTTCGCTTCCAGCGTCGCGGGCTGGTCTTTGCGGCCAAATTTGACGTTGGTAAGCAGCAGATGGGAAGGAGAGGAGAAGCGGTGATCGGCGGCGTCAAAGGCGAGGTGATAGTCGGTGTTGCTACTGACCCATTTACCAACCTGCGTTGCACCCCAGCGCGTCTGAACCAGAAAATAGCAGGCCACAATCGCCAGCAGCAGGGCGATCGCGATGTAGAGCAGCATTTTTCCAATCAGTTTCATGGTCTTCCTTCCCAATGAGCATACAAGGAGTTTATGCACGATTTGTGCGCAATGCTCAAGGAAGGAATGGTGAGACAGTGTTACGGCGGCAGCGGGTGAATACCGCTGCCGCGAGGGACGTTAGTTCTTCTCAGGCGGGAAGACAAGGTTCAGTACGATAGCGGTAATACCGCCCGCGGCGATGCCGGAGGAGAGCAGGTTTTTCAGCCAGTCCGGCGCAAACTGCAGGATCAGCGGCTGCTGGGAAACGCCGAGACCAACGGCCAGCGACAGGGCGATAATCATAATCGCACGGCGGTTCAGCGGCTCGCGGGAGACGATACGCACCCCGGAGGCGGCAATAGTGCCGAACATCACCAGGGTAGCGCCGCCGAGCACCGGCTCAGGAATGTGCTGAACGAAGCCGCTTACCGCCGGGAAGAGGCCGAGCACGATCAGCATCAGCGCCACGATAAAACCGACGTAGCGGCTGGCGACGCCGGTCAGCTGGATCACGCCGTTGTTCTGGCCAAAGCAGGAGTTCGGGAAGGTGTTGAACACCGCCGAAACGAAGGAGTTCAGGCCGTTAGCCAGCACGCCGCCCTTCAGGCGCTTCATATAGAGCGGACCAGAGACCGGCTGCTCAGAGACGTCGGAGGTCGCAGTGATGTCGCCGATGGTTTCGAGGGAGGTGATCATAAATACCAGCATCAGCGGCAGAAGCAGGCTCCAGTCAATGCCCAGACCGTAGTAGAGCGGGGTCGGGATCATGATCAGGTCGCTGCTGGTCGGGGCGCTGTTCTGCGGCAGCATGCCCATCCACCAGGCCAGCAGGTAGCCTACCGCCATGGCGATCACCAGCGAGGCCACGCGCAGGTAAGGATTACGCTGGCGGTTAAGTAGGATAATCACTGCCAGCACCACGCCTGCCAGCAGCAGGTTTTTCGGTGCGCCGAAGGTGTGATCCGCCATTGCGCCGTAGCCGCCGCCGATGGAGGTCAGGCCAACCTGAATCAGCGACAGGCCGATAATCATTACCACCACGCCGGAGACTAGCGGGGTGATCACCCGGCGAGCCAGGTGCAGTACGCGGGAGATGACCATTTCCGTACAGCTCGCCAGCATCAGGGTGCCGAACAGCGCCGCCATCATCGTTGGGACGTCCGCGCCGCCGGTTTTCAACGCCGTACCGCCCATGATCAGCGGGGCAACAAAGTTAAAGCTGGTGCCCTGAATCGACAGCAGGCCTGAACCCACCGGACCCCAGGCCTTAATCTGGATAATCGAGGCGACGCCGGAGGCGAACAGCGACATGCTGATAATGTGCTGCGTATCCTGGGCGGGCAGGCCGAGTGCCTGGCAGATCAGCAGTGCCGGAGTGATGACCGCAACAAACATCGCCAGCAGGTGCTGGCAGGCGGCAAAAAGGGTTTGCGCCAGCGGCGGACGGTCTTCCAGACGGTAGATCAGTTCGCTGTTGTGTGGCTGCGCAACCGGTTGCGCATTTTCAGACTCGACGGTGTTAACGGACATCTCAGGCAATTCCACGGTGGAAAAGCGGGCATTTTAGCTGAGCGACCCGTAAAAGCAAACGATTGCATTTATAAATTTTACAAGGTGTTTCTGAGAGGCATTATCAGGCGTTGGAATAACGCTCGGTTTCCGGCATCCAGCGCTCAATCAGCGCTGCGGCCTGCTCCGGGTAGCGTTCGTGAATATGCCGGGCAAGGCGCTGTACTTCAGGGATCATTGCCCGGTCACGCAGCAGATCGGCAACCTTAAACTCGGCATTACCGGTCTGACGGGTTCCGAGTAGCTCACCGGGGCCGCGGATCTCCAGATCTTTTTGCGCAATCACAAAGCCGTCGTTGCTGTCGCGCAGCACCTGCAAACGCATTTGCGCTGTTTTGGAGAGCGGGGATTTGTAGAGCAGCACGCAGTGGGAGGCAACCGCGCCACGGCCAACGCGGCCCCGCAGCTGATGGAGTTGCGCAAGACCCAGACGCTCCGGGTTCTCGATGATCATCAGGCTGGCGTTGGGGACATCTACGCCTACTTCAATTACCGTGGTCGCCACCAGCAGATGCAGCTCGCCCTGCTTGAAGGCCTGCATTACCGCCTGCTTCTCGGCGGGCTTCATACGGCCATGGACCAGGCCAACGTTCAGCTCTGGCAGGGCCAGCTTCAGCTCCTCCCACGTGGCTTCGGCGGCCTGAGCCTCCAGCAGATCGGACTCTTCAATCAGGGTACAGACCCAGTAGGCCTGGCGGCCTTCGTTGGTACAGGCATGGCGCACGCGCTCGATAATCTCGCCACGCCGCGTATCAGCAATTGCCACGGTGGTGACCGGAGTACGCCCCGGCGGCAGCTCGTCGATCACCGAGGTGTCGAGATCGGCATAGGCGGTCATCGCCAGGGTGCGGGGAATCGGGGTAGCGGTCATGATCAACTGGTGCGGATGGAAGCCCTGCTGCTGACCCTTCTCCCGCAGCGCTAGCCGCTGGTGGACGCCAAAGCGGTGCTGCTCATCAATGATCACCAGCGCCAGGCCGTTAAACTGTACCTGCTCCTGGAAAATGGCGTGCGTACCGACCACCATCTGTACCTGGCCGCTGGCAATCGCCTCCTGCTGCGCAAGACGAGCCTTACCCTTCTGCTTGCCCGCCAGCCAGCCTACCTGAATACCCAGTGGCTCAAACCAGCTGCGGAAGTTGTTGGCGTGCTGCTCGGCCAGCAGCTCGGTGGGTGCCATCAGCCCCACCTGCTTGCCGTTGGCGATGGCGCGCAGCGCGGCCAGCGCGGCCACCAGCGTTTTGCCCGAGCCAACGTCGCCCTGCACAAGGCGCATCATCGGAATATCCAGCGCCATATCGTGTTCGATCTCTGCCGTAACCCGTGCCTGGGCAGCGGTGGGCTTAAACGGCAGCGCCGCCAGCAGCTGATTTTTTAACGTATCGTTGGCCTTCAGTGACAGGGCGTGGAACCGCTGCGCCCCGGCGCGTAGTGCCAGCATGCTGAGGTTGTGCGCCAGCAGCTCTTCCAGGATCAGGCGACGCTGGGCAGGATGCTGGCCAAGCTCTAAGTCGGCCAGCTGTAAGGTCGGCGGCGGGCGATGCAGCGTGCGCAGGGCCTCCGGCAGGCTCATCATCCCCTGTGCCAGCTCAGGCGGCAGGAGCTCCGTGATGGCGCAGGTGTCGAGCAGATCCAGTGCCTGGTCGGTCAGCTTACGCAGCGTTCCCTGCTTGATGCCTTCGGTGGTCGGGTAGACCGGGGTGAGGGTCTCCTGCATCTCCGGGGTGCTGAGATCGCCCTGAATGCGGTACTCGGGGTGGATCATCTCCGCGCCGTACTTGCCGCGCTTCGCCTCGCCGTAGGCCAGCACGCGGCGCCCTGGGGAGAGGCTATTTTTCATCGCCGCGTTGAAGTTGAAGAAGCGCATGGTCAGGATGCCGCTGCCGTCGCTGATCTGGCAGGTCATCATCCGACGCCCGCCGAAGGTCACGTTGCTGTTGAGCACTTCACCTTCGACCGTGGCGTAGACGCCCGGCAGTAGATCCGCGATGGGATAGAGATGGGTACGATCTTCGTAGCGCAGCGGCAAATGCAGGAGTAGATCCTGGACGTTCACTAAACCGATTTTGGCCAGCTTGCTGCTTTGCGCCGCGCCAACGCCGGTTAAAGAACTGAGCGGGACAGCATCGAGCAGTTTGCCTTGCATACGCTTACCTTGCTGCCTGCATGGTGGACCACCACGCGGCGTCGGCTTCGATTTCGCCGTCCGCGTTGAGGTCGGGATAGGGTAACCCTTTCTGCTTCGCTACGCGGGCCAGCACCGGGTAACTGCCTTCAAACAGCAGTCGATGCTGGTCGTCATCATCTATGGTGCTGGTATTGCGTGCGTACATCCCGGCGTTCTGCCGCTGGCGCTGCGCCTCATAGAGGATCAGCGCTGAGGCGACCGAGACGTTAAGCGACTGCACCATACCGATCATCGGAATGATAATGTCCTGGTCCGCCAGGTCCAGCGCCTCTTGGGTGATGCCGGTCTTCTCCTGCCCCATCAGAATACAGGTGGGGCGGGTATAGTCGATATCACGGAAATCTACGGATTTTTCAGAGAGATGGGTAGCGAGCACCTGCATCCCCTGGCCTTTCAGATGCCCGACGGCATCGGCAATGGTGCGGTGCGTTTTAACCTGTACCCAGCTGTTACTTCCCGCAGCGGAGGAGGCCATGATGCGCATCCGGTTTTCCGGCCAGACGGCGTGGACTTCATGCACGCCGACGGCATCGGCGGTGCGAATGATTGCCGAAACGTTATGCGGTTTGTGGACCTGTTCCATGCAGACGGTCAGATCAGGCTGGCGCCTGGCGAGCATCTCACGTATACGCGCATAACGTTTCAGAGTCATAGGGCTAGTTTCGGTTACGGGTGACCTTGATCACGTCCGGCAGCACGCGGATTTTGCGCATGATATTCGCCAGGTGCACGCGGTCGCGGCAGGTCAGGCGGATAAAGGCGCTATAGACGCGACCATCTTTCTCTTCCGTATTCAGGCTTTGAATATTGGAAGAGGCCGTGTTGATTGCCGCCGTCAGGTTTGCCAGCGCACCCTGATGGTTGAACATATCAACCTTGATCTCGGTGATAAACTCCTGCGCCGTCTCTTTATCCCACTCAACCGCCATAAACTTCTCTGGCTCTTTCTGGTAGCCACGGATGTTACGGCAGGACTCATGGTGGATCACCAGCCCTTTACCGGGGCTGACGTGCGCAATAATCGGGTCGCCGGGGATCGGACGGCAGCATTTCGCAAAGGTGATCAGCACCCCGTCCGCGCCCTTAATCGGCAGATGACCATGGCTCGGCGTGGTAGACACAGCGGAGGCTTCGCCCTGCTGTAGATTTTTCGCCACCACCACGCTCATCGCGTTGCCGAGGCCGATTTCAGCCAGCAGATCGTCGAGGGAGACAAGCTTCATGCGCACCAGCTCGCGCTGGATATTCTCAGACGGGATCTCCGCCAGCTTGCGGCTACCGCCGAGGGCGTGATTCAGCAGACGACGGCCCAGGCTTACCGAGTCATCGCGCTTGAGGTTTTTCAGCATCTGGCGGATTTTGGCGCGCGCTTTCGAGCTCACGACAAAGTTAAGCCAGGCGGCGTTCGGACGTGCGCCCGGCGCGGTAATAATCTCTACCGTCTGCCCACTCGCCAGCGGCTGTGACAGCGGGTAAGGCTGTCGATCGACGCGCGCGCCGACGCAGGCGTGGCCGATATCGGTATGCACCGCATAGGCGAAGTCGACCGGCGTCGCACCGGCAGGCAGCTCAACGATGCGCCCTTCCGGTGTGAAAACGTAAATCTCATCCGGGAAGAGATCGGATTTAACGCTTTCGATAAATTCAAAGGAGCTACCTGCGCTCTGCTGGAGCTCAAGCAGGCTCTGCATCCAGCGCTGGGCGCGGATCTGTGCGGTGGTGCTGCTCTCGCCGTGCTCTTTATAAGCCCAGTGTGCCGCAACCCCCATCTCCGCCATCTGGTCCATATCTTCAGTCCGGATCTGCACCTCAACCGGCACGCCGTGCGGGCCAATCATGGAGGTGTGCAGAGACTGATAGCCGTTCGCTTTCGGAATGGCGATATAGTCCTTCATGCGTCCTGGACGCGGCTTGTAGAGGCTGTGCATCTGACCCAGCACGCGATAGCAGGTGTCGAGATCCTCAACAATCACCCGGAACGCATAGATGTCCATGATCGAGTGAAAACGCTGCTCTTTCAGCACCATCTTGCAGTAGATCGAGTAGAGGTGCTTTTCGCGACCGCTCACGCGGCAGGGGATGCCCGCCTCCTGCAAACGCCCTTCGATCTCCGAGAGGATTTTTTGGATCATCTCTTTACGGTTGCCGCGTGCGGCCTTCACGACCTCTTTAATCACGCGGTAGCGGTTCGGGTGCAGCGCTTCAAAGCCCAGCTCTTCCAGCTCGGTTTTGATGTGGTGGATACCTAAGCGGTGCGCCAGCGGGCTGTAGATTTCGAGGGTTTCACGGGCGATGCGGCGACGCTTGTCCGGGCGTAGCGAGCCCAGGGTGCGCATGTTGTGGGTGCGGTCAGCAAGCTTGATGAGAATGACGCGGATATCCTGCACCATCGCCATGATCATCTTGCGAAAGTTTTCGGCCTGGGCCTCTTTCTTATCGCGGAAATTCAGCTTATCAAGCTTTGAGACCCCTTCCACCAGCTCGGCCACAGTTTTGCCAAACAGCTGCTCCATGTCCTGGTAGGTGGCGGGGGTATCTTCAATTACGTCATGCAGCAGCGCGGCCATCAGCGTTTCATGGTCGAGTTTCATCTCGGCCAGAATACAGGCCACCGCTACCGGGTGCGTAATGTAGGGTTCACCGCTTGAACGTGTTTGGCCCTCGTGAGCGTCACGTGCAACGAGATACGCCTGCTGGAGACGTTTGATTTGGTCTTCCGGCAGGTAGGTGCGAATCAGTTGATTCAGGCTTTCAAACAGATACAAGGGTGACCTGCAGCGTTATTAACGACGACCTTCAGCAATAGCGGTGACGGCCTGTAACTCCTGGGCTTCCTGCTCTTGCTGCTCCTGGCGCTCACGTACGTCGAGGATCTGGTTGTTGATCAGACCTTCTTCGATTTCGCGCAGCGCGATAACGGTAGTTTTATCGTTCTCTTCCGCTACCAGCGGATCTTTACCGCCAACCTGCATCTGACGAGCGCGACGCGCGGCCACCAGTACCAGGTCAAAACGGTTACCAATTTTCTCTACAGCGTCCTGAACAGTTACGCGTGCCATACTTAAAGTGCTCCACAGATGAAGAAATGACTGGGCATAATACTGAAACCCGGTTCAATCTGCCAATAGTTTGCTGATTAAAGCGTCATGTCGCTGCATTTGGCGGCCCATGCGCAGACGTTCAGCACGGATGATGGTCTTCATATCGCTGATAGCGGTATCAAAATCATCGTTCACAACCAGATAATCATATTCGGCGTAATGGCTCATTTCTGCAACTGCCTGGGCCATACGCTTGGCAATCACCTCTTCGCTATCCTGGCCACGACCGCGCAGGCGGCGATCCAGCTCCAGCTTCGACGGCGGCAATATAAAGATGCTGCGCGCCTGGGGCATTTTTGCGCGGATCTGCTGCGCGCCCTGCCAGTCGATATCGAGGAAGACGTCTACGCCCGTAGAGAGCACCTGCTCAATGGCGGCCAGGGACGTACCGTAGTAATTGCCAAACACTTCCGCATGCTCAAGGAACGCATCATTGTCAATCATGGTCTTGAATTCGTCATGATTCACAAAGAAGTAATGTTCACCGTGCACTTCACCGGGACGCGGCGCGCGCGTGGTATGTGAAACAGAAACCTGGGTGTCGTACAACGGTTGGGTCTTTAACAAAGCCTGAATCAGGCTTGATTTGCCCGCGCCGCTAGGGGCGGAAACGATATAGAGCGTGCCTTGAGCCATGAGTATCTTTATATGTAATGAACGAACGGAAATGTCTACATACGTGCCTATTATACACGTCGGTACCCTTTAACGTAGTTTTTGTCACATTTTCGCACGAGATTATTGCATTTTGCGTACTCTCTTCCTGATTCATCTCTCGTTTGCAGCAACGTTTTAAAAAGCGCTGAAGCCGCCTCGCAGCCTACTGTTTTGCCATTCGCCAGCCGGTTCGCCGCGCGGTATACCGTGCTGGTCGAGGTAAGGGAGGCAGAATATGTGGAAACGTAGAGGATTGGCGCTCGGCTTAACGATCTGGAGCTGCTACAGCACGGCGGCCTGTCCGTCCTGGTCGCCGTTTCGGGCACAGCTGGAGATCGCCCGGCTCCAGCGGCAGGTCGCCCAGTGGAACGTGGCGTACTGGCAGGAGGGGAGCAGCGGAGTGAGCGATGCGGTGTACGATCGCCTCAGCGATCGGCTGGCGCAGTGGCAGCGCTGCTTTATATCTCAGCCGCAGCCCGACGTCTCAGCGCCGCCCGTGAGCGGTACGGTGCCGCATCCGGTGATGCATACCGGGGTACGCAAGCTGGCGGACAAGTATGCACTCAGGCGCTGGATGGGCGAGCGCCGTGACCTGTGGATACAGCCTAAGGTTGATGGCGTGGCGGTGACGCTGGTCTACCGCAACGGGCGGTTCGCAGAAGCCATCAGCCGTGGCGATGGCCGCAAGGGGGAGTCGTGGACCGAGAAGGTGCGCCTTATTCCTTCTCTACCTCAACGGCTTACCGGGCCGCTGGCCAACAGCGTCCTGCAGGGCGAGATCTATCTGGCGCGTGATGGGCATATCCAGCAGCGGATGGGCGGCATCAACGCCCGCGCAAAGGTGGCGGGCGCCCTGATGCAGCGGGAGAACTCCCCCTTACTTAATGAGCTCGCGCTATTTGTTTGGGCCTGGCCGGACAGCCCTGCTGCGATGGAGCAGCGCCTAAAGCTGCTGAGCGAAGCCGGGTTTAACACCAGTGCGCGTTTTAGCCTGCCGGTGAAAAATGCCGATGAAGTCGAGACCATCCGCACCCGCTGGTTCACCTCTCCGCTGCCCTTTGTCACCGACGGGGTAGTGATCCGTGCGGCGAAAGAGCCAGTGGGCAGGCGCTGGCGACCCGGCGAGGGTGACTGGGCCGTGGCCTGGAAATACCCGCCCGTTGAGCAGGTTGCCGAGGTAACCCATATCCGCTTTGCTACCGGACGCAGCGGTAAGATCGCCGTGGTAGCTGAGCTTGAGCCGGTTCAGCTGGATGACAAAACGGTGCGTCGTGTGAACCTTGGCTCTGTCCGCCGCTGGCAAGAACTGGATATTGCGCCGGGCGATCAGGTTCAGGTGAGCCTGGCGGGCCAGGGTATCCCGCGCATTGACCGGGTGATATGGCGTAGCCTGGCGCGCGACAAGCCCGAGCCGCCGCCCGCACATTTCAATTCGCTTACCTGCTTTTATGCTGCACCCGATTGTCAGACGCAATTTTTCGCCCGGCTGGTATGGCTCAGCTCGAAGTCGGTGCTGGATATGACAGGTCTGGGCGAAGCGAGCTGGCGGCTCCTGCATCAGGCGCATCGCTTTGAACATATCTTCTCCTGGCTGGCTCTGACCCGACAGCAGTTAGAGAACACGCCGGGACTGAGCGCAGCCAGAGGGCGGCAGATCTGGCATCAGTTCAACCTGGCCCGTGAGAAGCCCTTTATCCGCTGGATAATGGCGCTGGGTCTGCCGCTCACTCAGGCCGCACTGAGGCTGGTAGGCGACGGCACCTGGCCGCAGTTTATTGGGCGCAATGAGCTTAGCTGGCAGCAACTGCCGGGCGTAGGGCCGGAGAAGGCACGACAGCTAATTGCGTTTGTACACCACCCGCTGGTACAGAGCCTCACGGCATGGCTGGCGAAACAGAGAATAAGGGGGTTTTAAACGGAAAAATTAACCGATGCAGGTAATAACCGCATCGTTGAGAAACGTATAGCTGCCGCTAAAGGCGGTTCCACACTTTAGCTTTGGCGTTAAGGTCCCGGTGAGGGTCAGGGTAAAGCGCTGCTCTACTTCATCGACGTGCGTGACCTTTGCTGCCTGGAAATCAAAGTAGCGCCTCACTTCAGGCCACTGGGATTTATACAGGCTCTCCTTAGCTGAAAAGAGCGTTAGCAGCGCCTGCGGGTAGGGCAGGGCTAACGCGGAGAGCAGCTGCTGTTCGTCTGACGAGGCGAACATGTCTGCCGTCTCCAGCATCACCTCGGGCTGCCACTGCTCAATGTCGATACCCGGCATAAGTCCCGCTGATTCAGGGGCGATAACAACCAGGGCATATTTATCGCTGTGGGAGATACTGCCCCGCCAGCCAGCTGGCCACTGGGGAACGCGCTCATGGGTGCCAATAATCGTTGAGGCTGCCTGCATCTGCCCGAGCAGCACCTGCCCGCAGTAGCGGCTCGCCAGGTATTCAGCTTTGCGCTTCGCCACTGCATTAGTCAGTGCCGCCGGGAACGGCTGCGAGAAATGCTGGAACAGCGCGTCGCTGTAGTGCGCGCGATCATACTCAACGAGGCAGTAGGCCAGCGCAGGCAGATGACGGATGTAACCGGACTCCGCACGTAAGATAAAGGGCGGGGCGTCGAAGGTGCGGGTGGGGCAGAGTAGAGTGTTCGTCATGGGTCGTGGTTTTTATCTGATATTTCTCTACGCATCATAAATGGGTTTGCCAGAGCGAACGGGTAGTTTTGCATACTGGCTGATGACAAGTCCAAGTTCATTTATGCTAGATGCCAGCCTCGGTTTTCATGCAGCGGAAAGGTATATGTTTTGTTTAATTACCAGAGGCAATTCAAATACAGGAATCGGTAAAAAGGTTTTACAGCAGGCTGCTTTAGTACTGCTCTCTGTCAGCACTCCGAATTTTTTCCTGAATGAATGTTTTAAAGGACATAAAGGAGTAATATTGCCAACTCATTAACCTTTTTTTATGTAAGGGTAAAGAAATGGCTTTGGATATGGTTTTTAGGACAAAGCGCCAGCAGTTGCAGGCGGACGGAAGCCTAAGCGGGCTGAAGTACCAAAGGAAACTGCGAAATGTAATGGAAGCTGTTACGTTTACCGATATAGCTCTTAAAAAGGAGTAATATACTGTGTCGTACCATCAACCCCGGGTATTTCGTCCTAATGGTTCTATCGGTGTCTTTGGCACGAATACTCCAGAAGAAGTGAGAACACTTCAAAATATGATGATTAATGCGGGTTACAACCATATTAACGGTAATCACTTACACAATAGTGGTCGTTGTGATCCAGAAACCGAAGCAGCCATTATCTGGTATCAGCGCTTACTAAATATGTCTCCTTCTGGTGTGGTTCACCTACAGCAAATCTGGTTTTACTCAATGTTCAGCAAGGCGATCTCTCCGCGCTGGAGGCCTCGTGATACCGGACCATTGCATGTTCGTGAAGGCCAGATTACATTCGATGCTGAGGGGAAAGACTATCTCACCGCCGTTGAGCCATTCAGGCAGCCGAAAAATACACGACTTTTTTCACGTATACTGCATTGGCCTGAACAAGCTTCTGGAGTAACTCTTGGGCGAGGATATGATATGAAGGCACGTAGCTCAGGTGAGATAATGACGCATCTGAGACAGGCTGGAATAGAAGAATATAAAGCAGTGATTTGCTCCAAAGGCGCTGGTCTTGTTGGCAATGAGGCTCATAATTTTGTAAGAGGATATGGCCCACTTGTTGGAGAGATCACACATTTACAGCAAATCAGGCTTTTTGAGATTTCTTATCAGGCTAAAAAAGATTATGCACGTGGCTTTTACCAGCGGATATCGAAAACCATTCCTAATGCACCTGCGTGGGAAAACATTGATCTAAAAATCAGGGATGTAGTAATAGATATATTTTATCAAAGCGTACATAATGTGCATGGTTTGATTGAGGCAGCTATTAAGGGAAAGGCTGATTTAATAAACTATATAACTAATGATGCGCAATATATGAAGTATGAAAAAAACAGGAACAGGATAGGGTATTTAAAATGAAATTAAACACATGTGCCGTTATCTTTCTTGCCTTTCTTCTGCCTACCAAAGTATGGGCTGAGCTTAGTCAGGGCTCGGAAAATGACATTTGCTACAAGCAAAGTAACGATGATTATCATAGGGCTCATGATTGTCTAACGCATAAGAAAAATGACATTTTCGCTCAGTATAAAAAGATTGTAGATGATGTTAATAACAGGATCCTTAAAAACTATGATGGGCCTGTTTTTAAAAGCGAAGATCCAGATTTAACGGTCGGTACTGTTTATAGTAAGTATTTTCTTGAGTCACAGAAAGACTGGGAGAAATATAGGGAAAAAATTTGCCTTGGCGTGGCCTCTGAAATTGGAGAAGATACATATGATTATCAGCCAGGCATTGATCAATGTGAGATAAACCTGACAAAGCGCCATATTGATGAAATAAAAATGATGGATATCCCTACCGTACCCTAAGTTATCTTGATTAAATGGTAGTCGCCCCTTTTAAGGGGTGTTAAAATACTTATGGTCCCATTAATTTATTCATCACAAAAGCTTACCGATAGCCCGAGTTCTTGCCTTAAGTTATCTATATAGCTAAGCAGGAACTCAGAGCGCTTTTTAGCTAGGCGTTTACCCTCACCCGTATTCATCGTATCGGGTAATTTAAGCAGTTTTGTATAAAAATGATCGAGAGCATACTCTTTATCATTTAAATAGCGCTGCTCTGCAAAAGGGTCGTCACTATTAAAGAGTTTTGTATTTAGTTTCCCTGCAATATAAAATGTGCGGGCTAAACCCACAGCACCTAATGCATCTAGCCTGTCCGCATCCTGCACGTTTTTTGCTTCAATACTGCCTGGTTTGATGTTGGCACTGTAGCTATGACATACAATTGCCTCTTCAACGGCGGCATAGTGATGAGTAGGAAAATCAGGGAAATGTTCAGCAAGTATAGTCAGTGTCTTTTGTGCAGCTAGCTGTGAGGAGCGATGCCGGTCAGGTGCGTTTTTAGGCAGGGAGACAATATCATGGAAGTAACTGGCAACGAGTATGATGTCAGGATTACCGCCTTCATGTTTCTGGATATGTTTACAGTTATTCGCAACCCTCATTAAATGGCCGAGGTCGTGTGCTGCGTCCACATTACCGCTGAGCGTCTCTTTGAGGAATTGAATTATTCTCTGCTCCAGCATTGCAGTACCCCTCCGTTTTATTTGCATCTCTAACGTCAGATGCATTTTTACTGATTGTATTTTCATGGTTAATCAACCATGTCTTACGGGCAATGCCGCCACCGTAGCCCGTCATGGAAGCATCTTTGCCGACAACCCGATGACAGGGGATGATAATAGCCACCCTATTCGCGCCACAGGCCGACGCAATCGCACGCGTGGCCATGGGGTTACCAATATCTACCGCAACCGCTTGGTAATGCGTTGTCTCGCCATAAGAAATTCTCTGCAAACCTTGCCACACACCACGCTGGAATTCGCTGCCTGGCGTATCTAACGCTACGCTGAACTGCCGCCGCTGGCCTGCGAAGTACTCGCCTATTTCTTTCTCTGCCTGGCGAGTGTGACCGTTCTCACCCGCTATGATACTTGCGTTTAATAGACGTTGTAGGTCGCTGAACTCCGTCTCTAGAGCTCGTCGGTCAACAAATTCCAGCAAGCAGATACCGCGATCGGTGGCGCAAACAAACATCGGGCCCAAGGGAGTCGTAAACCGGTGGATTAAAATAACCTGACGTTGCGAGCTTGGCGCGGACCCGGTCAATTTTTTGCATGTATAGCCAAAGCCGCTCAGAGAATCATAACCATTGTCGAAAGCGACATCCGTCGTTGAGCGACCCGCTTTCAGTTCTTGCAGAGCGACATTAACGCGCTGCATACGTTGAAACGCCTGAAAGGTGATCCCATGGTTTTGCAGAAACCAGCGCCTTACCCGCTCTGGGCTAATATTATGCTGGCGTAATTCGGCATCGCTAATGCGTTCTTTTGGCGTATCTCGAACCAGCTCTAGCGCTTTTTCAATAAAATCGGGTGCAGTACAGGCATTTTCCATCGGGCGGCAAATTTTGCATGGGCGAAACCCGGCAGCAAGCGTGGACTTAAGATCCTCATAAAATTCGACGTTTTCACGCTTGGGTTTTCGTGCCCGGCATACTGAGATACAAAACACGCCGGTGGTTTTGACACCGACATAAAATACACCGGTAAACTCTGTAGAGCGGGCGAGCAAGGCCTGATACCACACATCGCATTGAGCATTGTCAGTTATTTTCATAGTCAAAAACGTCCGCAAAAGATTGATGTGCCTGAATTTTACAGAGCGACTCTTTTAATTTGGCTTGTATTGCAGCATGGATAAAATTGCCCATAGAAATACGTCGTACGCCCAGCGAAGCCAGCGTAGAGAAATCGGGTAGCGTCGGCATACACATTACGTTCACAGGTAAGGGGACGTGATGCACCAGAGCAGCAATACTATCAGGTTGAGTCATGCCAGGAACAAAAAATCCATTGGCACCATGGGCTGCGTACAGCTGACCACGATACAGCGTCTCTTCCAGCGCATCCTCTACGTTGAGTAAAAACGTATCGGTACGCACATTAAAAAATAGGTCGGGGCAGGCCGCGGTGAGTTCCTGGAGTTTGCTGGCAAAGGTATGCGCATCATCAAGGCTACGAACGCCGTTCACGACGTGGCTGTCCTCAATGTTTATGCCTACAACGCCTGCCTGGGTCAGACAGTGGATATTTTCAATGATGCGACTTGTGGTATCGCCATAGCCCGATTCCAGATCAACGCTTAAGGGAAGTGATGTGACGGCTTTGATGCGGGTGACCATGAAGAGTAGCTCATCAAAACTCATTCTTTCACCTTCTTCATACCCAAGCAGAGTGGCAATGGCGGCACTGGACGTACCCAGCGCGTTATACCCAGCCTGCTGTGCGATCAAAGCGCTGCTGGCATCCCAGACGTTGGCGATAAGCAGAGGTTGGTTTTGATGGTGAAGTGCATTGAAATCCATGATTCTCTCCGGGTGTGCTGTTTCCAGTGAGTGTGGCGTTTTGCACATCCCTCTCACAACCGAAAAGTGGACGACTATTTTTTTAGTACTGCGGGTAAGCAAGTCTATTAAAGAAAAGTAAATCTCATGATCGGCTCCAATAACTTTAGGTTAGCTTTTTCTGATTAAGAGAGGTTTAATCAGATCCATCTTTCACTAATTCCCCTTTTTTATTTATTCGGTATTCTTCATTGTGAGTGATAAAAGAAATTCCTGAGCTCTTAGTATAAGTGATATAAAGCATCATATTTTTATCTATACAGTTTTTGGGGGATTTAAAATCAGCAAAACAAAATCTGTCATCCTTACTTTCATCACCTTGTTCTTTATAACCCTCTCCGAAATCCCAAACAACGATGCCAAAATCTCCATCTGAATCTGGTTTAGGGATATCATAATGGTTTTTAAGCATCTTTGAGTTTTTTAACCACCAATTTATTTGACCTTTAGCAGTAATTGGAAAGTCTTTTACTAAAAGATAGCTGTAGCTACCGTCTTTATGAACACCAACAATATCCACCGGGCGTAGCGATCTCCAAAAAAAGTAAGCTATCAGTATGAAAATGACTATAAATATTGTGAGGAGTATTTTATTATTTTTGCTTTTCATTGATGATTCCCATCATTGTTATATTTAATCATGTTTTCAAAAAGAACAAGCTTTGCCAAAGTAAATAGTTGCTCAGAGAAAGTCTCTTGGTGCATAAGTAAATACCATGAGTAGTGGGTCTGTAATATCAAAAAAGATTAATTTGATTAGTCTTGGATTTTTTTTACTTCACCCCCTCTTTCCATGCGATATGTCCCATCATAAACCGTAAATATTATTGAACCGTCTCTACCATTTTCGACAGAGAAAACCGCATTTTTATCTATGCAATTTTTAAGCGGCTTCATGTCAGCAAAGCACCGACGGTCATATTTACCTTGCTCTTTATAACCTTCGCCAAAATCCCAAAAATTTATGTAGAAATTGCCATTCGATCCCGGCCTAGGAATTTTATATTTATTTTTTAATGGTTGTTTATTCTTAATCCACCATTTAATTTTTCCCGTGTCTGTTATTGGGAGGTTTTTTACTAGAACTTCACTAAAACTTTCTTCTTGGTGAACGGCTATAATTTTTACTGGAGTTGAGTCTAACCATGAAACATAGCTTGCCGAAGTGAGAAAAAATAATGAAAGCACAATTAAAGTGGTTTTTAAATTTGTTTTCATAATAACCTCCATAGGTTTGTACTGACCTCTTTTATTTTGAATTTTTAATGAGAGTTCATTTTTACTAATTCACCATCTTTTTTTATTCGATATATTGCGTGGTCAGTAACAAACGATATCCCTGTGTCCTTACCAGAGCTTATATAGAATAATTTGCTTTTATCAATACAGTTTTTGGGAGGCAAAAGATCAGAAAAACAAAATCTATCATCTTTGCTTTCATCACCTTTTTCTTTGTAACCATTTCCAAAATCCCAGAAAATGATTGTGAAACTCTTATGTGATTCAGATTGGGGAACGTTATAATGAAATTTTATTGTTTTTTCATTTTCTAGCCACCAATTTATCTTTCCTTCATCTGTAAGAGGAAAACTTTTCACTAGAATATGGCTAACGTCACCATCTTTATGAACATCAACAATTTTTACTGGCCGTAAAAATAACCAGAAATGATAGCCCAGTATTATGCAGATTATGAATGATAAAATGTAAGTGTTTTTTTTATTCTTAAAGTTCATTCGCGCCTCCAATAATTTCTATGTCACTTTCTATATTAGTTATAAAAGGCTTGAATCCGAATAAATTGTATCGTTGAAGTATAAACCAGATACGGAAAAAACGAAATTGGCTGAATTTATTTTTCATAATATCATCGTCATCTAATCCAAAGTGATCCTGCACTTTGTAATGTACCACCGCTTGATAACAATCATTATCAATATGAAGTGATTTAATTGTGATTTGTGTTGCCCACGTGTCATGAACAGTAATGCCCATGCCATTAAAGTTATCTTGGAATCTGTCAAATTTAGGGAGTATACCGGAGCTAATGGCATTATATAGTTGCAATTTCTGACTTTCTGGAAAGATCCTTCTACTCCAATCTATTTTATCAAAAAGAGTTTTTTTTAGTGACAATCGAGTACTATTGTATTGTGAACTATCATTAACTATAACCTCCTTCAACGCCCTGTCCAGCAACATATCACGGAAAGGCGCGCCATTGCCATACTGCATGTGCGTAATCATTTTATCGATCAGGTGACGGTAAGGGCTAAACAGGGCAAACATGCGGGAAAGGTGGCGGAACTCATCAAACAAAATTCTGGCGCACTGCTGCGGGGTCATTTTAGCCGTATCCCCTCGATAACCATACGGCATCACCTGAGACTGGCTGAAAGGTATAACCTTCGTCAATGTGTAAGGATTGACGCGAGTAGACACATTTTCCAGATGATAGTGTTTTCTGAGTTGTGCTTCGGTTAAGTCCCCATAGCGCATGTCTCTGGCCCCGTAGTCATCCATCCATTTCTGGGTTTTGAATATGGTACACGGGAATTGAAGTGCAGTCATAATGTTAACTTCCTTGTACTGTTATCTCTGTATGTAAATAACACACGTTTAACAAACAGAACGTGGTGTTGGATAAGCAATGCATTCCCGGCAGCTTACCCTAAGCATTATTTTAAATATGAATTATTAGTGCGGTTTTTTTCTTAATATGGCGCTGAAATAGCATAGTGCATCTTTCTTATTAATGAAGAACGTAACAAGAGTCGTTATTTTAGATGCTGATTAATTACCTTTACAAGTTACAGCTTTACCTAATAGATAAATTCATCAGCTATTTTCAGTACTGCGATAAAAAACAAAAAGGCCATCTTTTACAATGGCCTTTTGATTTAGCTAGAGCAAGATAAGCTCGCGTTAAGCATCACTCAATATTCTGAATCTGCTCGCGCATCTGCTCGATCAGCACCTTCAGCTCAATAGCAGAGGTGGTGATATCAGCATTGATAGACTTTGACGCCAGAGTGTTCGACTCGCGGTTGAACTCCTGCATCATAAAGTCCAGGCGGCGGCCTACGGCCTCTTTCTTCTTCAGAATGTTGTAGGTCTCTTTCACATGCGCGTCGAGGCGGTCCAGCTCTTCAGCGACGTCGATGCGCTGAGCCATCAGTACCAGCTCCTGCTCAAGACGGTTGTTTTCCAGCTGCACCTGAGCATCTTCCAGCTTGGCAACCAGGCGTTCGCGCTGCCACTTCAGCACTTCCGGCATCTGAGCACGTACTTTGGTGACTTCTGTGCTAACGCCTTCCAGACGCTGCTCGATCAGGCTCTTCAGCGCCTGACCTTCGGTCTCACGGGCGACGATAAAATCATCCAGCGCGCCGTCTAGCGCAGAGAGGATTTCAGCGGCAATCGCGTCCAGATCCTGCTCCTGAGCGGCCATCACGCCCGGCCAGCGCAGAATATCAACCGGGTTAATTTCACCCTCGTCGCTCTGCATTTTGACCCAGTTCGCGGCTGTGACAAGCTGTTTAGCCAGTTTTTCATTGAGAATCAGCTCGCTTTGCGCGCTGACGTCCGGCTCAAAGCGCAGGTTGCATTCGATTTTGCCGCGGGTCAGACGGGTACGGATACGCTCGCGAACTACAGGCTCAAGGCTGCGGAACTGCTCCGGCAGGCGAAACCACGTCTCCAGATAGCGCTGGTTAACCGAGCGCAGTTCCCAGACTGCGCTGCCCCATTCACCCTTGATTTCACGCCGGGCGTAGGCTGTCATACTGCGGATCATAGACGTTCCTGTTTTTAAAGAGGAGATGGGGGGATTATAGCTTTCGGGGCCTTCTCAAGATAGGAATAAGCGTATTTAGTCCGTATAATGCGCAGCCACATTCGTAGAAGCCGGAGAAATCATCATGCGTCCAGCAGGCCGTAGCGCTAATCAGGTGCGTCCCGTCATCCTGACCCGAAACTATACAAAACACGCTGAAGGTGCCGTGCTGGTTGAATTCGGTGACACTAAAGTTCTGTGTACCGCCTCTATTGATGAAGGCGTGCCGCGTTTTCTGAAAGGCCAGGGTCAGGGGTGGATCACCGCTGAGTATGGCATGTTGCCGCGCGCTACCCATACCCGTAACGCGCGTGAAGCCGCGAAAGGCAAGCAGGGTGGCCGTACGCTGGAGATCCAGCGCCTGATCGCCCGCTCTCTGCGCGCCGCCGTAGACTTAAAAGCGCTGGGTGAGTTCACCATCACCCTCGACTGCGACGTGATCCAGGCCGATGGTGGCACGCGTACTGCCTCCATTACCGGTGCGTGCGTGGCGCTGGCAGATGCGCTGAACAAGCTGGTTGCTGCCGGCAAGCTGAAGACCAACCCAATGAAAGGGATGGTGGCAGCGGTCTCCGTGGGCATCGTCAAGGGCGAAGCAGTGTGCGATCTGGAGTATGTTGAAGACTCTGCCGCCGAAACCGATATGAACGTAGTGATGACCGAAGATGGCCGCATGATCGAGGTGCAGGGCACCGCCGAAGGCGAGCCGTTCACCCATGAGGAGCTGCTCTCATTGCTGGCGTTGGCCAGAGAGGGGATTGAATCCATCGTAGCGACGCAAAAAGCGGCGTTAGAGAATTAGTTTTAAGGGCGACCATTGAGTCGCCTTTCTTTTGTCTGTGATATAGCGTGTCAGTAAGTTAACAATGAAAGTGAGATGAGGAGCGAATCCATGAAACCGTATCAGCGCCAGTTTATTGAGTTTGCGCTTAACAAGCAGGTACTTAAGTTCGGCGAGTTTACGCTGAAATCCGGGCGTAAAAGCCCCTATTTCTTCAACGCCGGGCTGTTTAATACCGGGCGCGATCTGGCACTGTTAGGCCGTTTCTATGCCGAAGCGTTGGTGGATTCCGGTATCGATTTCGATCTGCTGTTTGGCCCTGCCTATAAAGGCATTCCCATCGCCACCACCACGGCGGTTGCGCTGGCGGAGCACCACGAGCGCGACGTGCCCTACTGCTTTAACCGTAAAGAGGCCAAGGACCACGGCGAGGGCGGCAGTCTGGTCGGCAGCGCGCTGCAGGGGCGAGTTATGCTGGTCGATGACGTGATCACCGCCGGAACCGCTATTCGTGAGTCAATGGAGATTATCCAGGCCAATGGTGCGACGCTGGCAGGGGTACTGATCTCCCTTGACCGTCAGGAGCGCGGACGCGGGGATATCTCGGCAATTCAGGAGGTCGAACGCGACTACGGCTGTCAGGTGATCTCTATCATCACCCTGAAGGATCTGATTGCTTATCTGGAAGAGCGTCCGGAGATGGCGAACCATCTGGCGTCGGTGCAGGCGTATCGGGAAGAGTTTGGCGTTTAAGCGTTAAATAACCCGGCCGCGCGAATGCGGACCGGGCTTACGGATCGGCAGGCTGAGGGATTAATGTAGCTGGGCCACCATCAGCGGCCAGCGGACGTCAAAGTCGTCCGTCGGTCGATATTTGAACTCGCTGCGGACAAAGCGCGACAGCATACCTTCACACTGGGCCAGCAGCTGGCTCGCCAGCAGCGTCTCATCCACGGTAAAACCTTCACCTTCGCGCATCTTCCGCTCGCGCAGAACCTGCCGCAGCTGCGATTCAATCCGCTCAAATAGCTGATTAATACGGCTCTGTAAGCGATCCTGCTCAAACATCAGCGCGTGACCGGTGAGGATCCGCGTCAATCCAGGATTGCGTTCACCAAAGCCTAAAATCAGCTGAATGATGAGACGCAGGCGTGCCAGCGTATCTTTCTCATCTTTTAGGATTAAGTTGATACGCGTCGTCAAGCTATCTTCGATAAACTCGATCAAGCTGTCAAACATGCGCGTTTTGCTTGGAAAATGACGATAAAGAGCTGCTTCGGAGACACCAACCGACGCCGCCAGCTTGGCCGTGGTAATGCGTTGGCTGCCATCGCTGGATTCAAGCATAAGTGCTAGAGACTGAAGTATTTCTTCGCGACGATTCCTTTTCGCGGTTTGTTTTTCTGCCATCTTTTAGACGCATCCTGGATGATATAAGGACGAGGCGATCTACTGACGCCCGGAATGGCCGAAGCCGCCTTCACCACGTTCAGAGCTGTCAAACTCTTCTACCAGGTTGAACTCTGCCTGCACCACCGGCACAAATACCATCTGTGCAATACGTTCGCCCGGCTCAATCGTGAAGCTCTCCTTGCCGCGGTTCCAGACCGAGACCATCAGCTGTCCCTGGTAGTCTGAATCAATCAGGCCAACCAGGTTGCCCAGCACCACGCCATGCTTATGGCCAAGGCCCGAGCGCGGTAAAATCACGGCGGCCAGCGACGGATCGGCGATGTGAATAGCCAGGCCCGTCGGCAGCAGCGTCGTTGCGCCCGGTGCCAGCTCTACGGCGTCATCAAGACAGGCTCGCAGGTCAAGACCGGCAGAGCCGGAGGTGGCGTAGGTTGGCAGCGGAAACGCTTTGCCAACGCGCGGGTCCATAATTTTAACGTCGATTTTTTTCATCATAACGGGTAACGATCTCGTCCAGTAGTAGTTGTCCCAGAAGTGCTTTGCGCTCAAGCGGCAGGACTTTATCGCCATCCTGCCAGAAAAGGTGTAATGCGTTGTTGTCGCTATTAAACCCTTGATTTGAATCAGATACGTCATTGGCGCAGATCAGATCAAGGTTTTTGCGGATACGTTTTTGCCGGGCGTATTCTTCCACATTATTTGTTTCGGCGGCAAACCCTACCACATAAGGGCGGTTTGTACTCAGTGCCGCAACGCCAGCAACGATATCCGGGTTTTTAACCATTTTTATTGTAATTTCATCGCCTTGCTTTTTGATCTTCTCATCGGCAACGGCGGCGGCGCGGTAGTCAGCAACGGCAGCACAGCCGATAAAAATCTGCTGCGACTGAACCTGAGCCTGTACGGCGGCTTCCATCTCCAGCGCGGTCACCACATCGACACGCTTCACCCCTGCTGGCGTCGGCAGCGACACCGGGCCGCTCACCAACGTCACGTTCGCGCCGAGGCGGGCCGCGGCGTCGGCAATGGCGAAGCCCATCTTGCCGGAGCTTTTATTGGTGATGTAGCGCACCGGATCCAGTAGCTCCTGCGTCGGACCTGCGGTAATCATGATATTCAGATGTTGCAGTGTTTTGACAGGCGAAAAATGCGCTGCGGCCAAATCGACGATAGCCAGCGGGTCGAGCATCCGGCCTGGACCCACGTCACCACAGGCCTGGCTGCCGCTGTCCGGCCCCCACAGCAGCACGCCACGGGCGGCCAGCACGCTGAGGTTATGCTGAGTAGGGGCGGCGCGGTACATCTGCTGGTTCATCGCCGGTACCACCGCAACGGGGGACGGCGTAGCCAGGCAGATGGTCGATACCAGATCGTTAGCCATACCGGCGGTCACGCGGGCAATCAAATCGGCGGTTGCCGGGGCGAGGATCACCAGGTCGGCCCACTTGCCCAGCTCGATATGCCCCATTGCCGCTTCGGCAGCCGGATCCAGCAGGCTATCGGAAACCGGATAGCCCGACACCGCCTGCAGGCTCAGGGGAGTAATAAAGGCTTTGGCACCCTCGGTCATTGCCACACGCACCTCTGCGCCGCGATCGCGCAGACGACGCACCAGCTCCGGCGTTTTATACGCAGCGATGCCGCCGCTCACGCCAAGAACGATTTTTTTACCGGCCAGGCTCATCATGATTCATTCCTGTTGGGGTTTCACCAGAAGGTGGGCATTTTATCACACTCTGCAAAGTGGCGTGCTTTTGCGCATGACACACTTTACGAGCTGCTACGCAAAAGCGAATACCGTAAGTCGAGCCGCTGCGCGTGCCGTGGCAAAATCGGGTTTTCACAGGGGGGAGCGCTATGGAAACGGCGAGATCGCTGACGTCATATGAGAACATGCCGCGTGAAAAGATGCCCCGCGAGAAGATGCTGCGGCTAGGGATTACATCCCTCACCGATATCGAACTGCTGGCGCTGTTTCTGCGTACCGGCACGCCGGAGCGCAGCGTGATGGCCTTCGCTGAATATCTGGTGGCGCATTTCGGTTCGCTGTACGATCTGCTCTCTGCGGATGCGCAGCAGTTTGCCGAGGTATCGGGTATCGGCGTGGCAAAGTTTGCCCAGCTCAAAGGCATCGCCGAGCTGGCGCGACGCTACCACGCCTCCAGCATTCAGGAGGCGCTGACTCTGGACAGCCCGCAAGCGACCAGAGCGTTTTTACAAAGCCAGCTTGCCGACGAGCCGCGCGAGATCTTTCTGGTCATCTATCTCAACAACCAGAACCGGGTGCTCAGGCACAGCCGCCTCTTTTCCGGCACGCTGAGCCACGTTGAGGTGCATCCGCGTGAAATTGTCCGGGAAGCTATCGCGATCAACGCCGCCGCCGTGATCCTTGCTCACAATCATCCTTCGGGTTATGCAGAACCCAGTTTTGCCGATAAACAAATTACCGAACGTGTGGTAAAGTGTTGTGAATTCATGGATATCCGTGTATTAGATCACCTCGTGGTAGGCCGGGGAGAGTGGGTTTCATTTGCCGAACGTGGTTGGATTTAAACCACCCCGCGCGATCCAGCGGGATCTTTGTCTGTTCGGGACTTGAGCACACAGCCGACACAGCGTATACTACGCCACCTTTGAGAATCTCGGGTTTGGCATTTGGGCCTGGCAATCGCGAGTTCACACTGAACCGCCGTGACCGGGCCTTACAGCCTGACGAGGCGTCAAAACCCTATACGAAGCTCGAGCTAATTTGATTTTTGGAGAATAGACATGTCCCGAGTCTGCCAAGTTACTGGCAAGCGTCCGGTGACCGGTAACAACCGTTCCCACGCACTGAACGCGACTAAACGCCGTTTCCTGCCGAACCTGCACTCTCACCGTTTCTGGGTTGAGAGCGAGAAGCGTTTTGTCACCCTGCGCGTATCTGCTAAAGGTATGCGTGTAATCGATAAAAAAGGCATCGATACAGTTCTGTCTGAACTGCGTGCCCGTGGCGAAAAGTACTAAGTACTTAAAGAGGAAATAAATCATGGCTAAAGGTATTCGTGAGAAAATCAAGCTGGTTTCTTCTGCTGGTACTGGTCACTTCTATACCACTACGAAGAACAAACGTACTAAGCCGGAAAAACTGGAACTGAAAAAGTTCGATCCAGTTGTCCGTCAGCACGTTCTTTACAAAGAAGCTAAAATTAAATAAGTTTTAGTTTTCTTGTACAGAAACCCGGCTTCGGCCGGGTTTTTTGCATTCTGCGTCTCTGAGGAGGAAACATGCCTGAATTACCTGAGGTAGAAACCAGCCGCCGCGGTATAGAGCCGCATCTGGTGGGGCAAACTATCCTGCACGCGGTGGTGCGTAATGGCCGCCTGCGCTGGCCCGTTTCCGACGAGATCCATCGCCTGAGCGATAAACCCGTGCTGAGCGTGCAGCGGCGGGCAAAATATCTGCTGCTGGAGCTGCCCGACGGCTGGATCATCGTCCATCTCGGCATGTCCGGCAGCCTGCGCATCCTTCCGCACGATCTTCCTGCTGAGAAGCACGATCATGTCGATCTGGTGATGAGCAACGGCAAAGTGCTGCGCTATACCGATCCCCGCCGCTTTGGTGCCTGGCTGTGGACCAAAGAGCTGGAGGGACACAACGTGCTGGCGCACCTGGGGCCGGAGCCGCTCAGCGATGCGTTCAATGCCGAGTATCTACAGCAGAAGTGCGCCAAAAAGAAAACCGCCATTAAACCCTGGCTGATGGATAACAAGCTGGTGGTGGGCGTAGGCAATATCTACGCCAGCGAATCGCTGTTTGCTGCCGGGATCCATCCCGACCGGCTCGCCTCGTCACTCTCACAGGAAGAGTATGCCCTGCTGGTGCAGGTGATTAAGGCGGTGCTGCTGCGTTCGATAGAGCAGGGCGGGACAACGTTAAAAGACTTTTTGCAAAGCGATGGCAAGCCAGGCTACTTCGCCCAGCAGCTGCAGGTTTACGGGCGCAAAGGTGAACCCTGCCGCGTCTGCGCGACGCCAATTATTGCGACCAAGCACGCCCAGCGCGCGACCTTCTACTGCCGTAACTGCCAGAAGTAGTTGCGCTATGTAGGCCGGGCAAACGCAGTGCCGCCCGGCATAGCGGATCCTACCGAAGCTTCTGCAACAGCGCCTGGTGCACGTTTAGCGGCAGGAAGTCCGTAACGTCACCCTGATGGCGCGCGACCTCTTTGACCAGCGACGACGAGATAAACGACCACTCTTTGGCAGGCATCAGAAAGACGCTCTCCAGCTCCGGCATCAGGTGGCGATTCATATGCGCCAGCTGGGTCTCATACTCAAAATCTGCCACCGCCCGCAGACCCCGGATCAAAATGGTCGCCTGCTGGTTACGGGCAAAGTTTGCCATCAGATCGCTAAAGCCAATGACCTCAACGTTTTCAAGATGAGCAGTAGCCTCCTGGGCGAGAGCAACGCGCTCCTCCAGCGAGAAGAGGGGTTTCTTGCTTGGGCTGGCGGCAATCGCCATGATAACCCGATCGAACATGCCCGCAGCCCGGGTGATGATGTTGATATGGCCGTTGGTGACCGGATCGAAGGTGCCAGGGTAAATTGCGCGCTTTTGCATATAAAAACCTTAATGGGCTTTTGGTGGCAGATAGGGTTCCAGCAATTGTAACAGACGCTGTAGCGCGCCCTGGTTTTGATAGAGCACCTCTACCGCATGGCGACCGTAAAAGTTGCGGTAGTCCTCATCGGTCAGCAGGGAGGCGACCTCTTTGCTCAGCGAGGCGACGTCCGTCACGGTGATCAAACCATCGGCTTGGGTCAGACGGGCGCAGATATCTTTAAAGTTGAAGGTGTGCGGCCCCATCAGCACCGGAATAGCGTGCGCAGCGGCCTCAAGCGGGTTATGCCCGCCGCGCTCTACCAGCGAACCGCCAACGAAGGCGAGATCGGCAATGCCGTAGAGCAGCATCAGCTCGCCCATAGTATCGCCTACCACGACCTGAGTGCTGCTAGAGGGGACTTCTCCGGACGAGCGGGTGGTGTAGCTCAGGCCCGCCTGGCGCACCAGGTTGATGGCATCCGGGAAACGTTCCGGGTGGCGCGGAACCAGGATCAGCAGCAGGTTAGGAAACTCTCTTAACAGCGTCTGATGTGCCTCGATGACCGCGTTCTCTTCACCCTCGTGGGTGCTGGTGGCGATCCACACCGGGCGATGCGGAGCCCACTGGCGGCGCAGCGTCACAGCCCGGGAGGCGAGCTGCGGCGTCACCGAGATATCGAACTTCAGGCTGCCGGTAACGGTGAGCTGGTTACGCTTCGCACCCAGGGCAATAAAGCGCTCGCCATCCTCCTCGTTCTGGGCAGCGATCAACGTGATACGACGCAGCAGGGTACGAATAAAATCGCCCAGCTTTGCATAGCCTTTAGCGGAGCGCGCAGAGAGACGAGCATTAGCGATCACCAGCGGGATTTTGCGCGTGTGCAGGGCGGCGATCAGGTTCGGCCACAGCTCGGTCTCCATCACCAGCACCAGTTTCGGATCCACCGCGTTGAGAAAACGATTGAGCGCGTCCGGCAGATCGTAGGGCAGGTAGACGTGTTGAACGTCATTGCCAAAGGCGGAGAGCACGCGTTCGGAGCCGGTCGGAGTCATGGTGGTGACGGTAATGGGCAGATCCGGATAGCGATGGCGCAGGGCGCGTACCAGCGGAATGGCCGCCAGGGTTTCGCCCACGGAAACGGAGTGCATCAGAATGCCGCCGGGCTTCAGCGGTTGCTTATAGAAGCCGTAACGCTCGCCCCAGCGTTTGCGGTATGCCGGTGCTTTGCGACCACGCACCCAGAGACGCAGCCAAATAAGCGGCTGAATCAGGTAGAAAAGAGTGGTGTAAAGCAATTGAAGCATAGTACGCACTGGCTGATGGATGTGCTGGGAATTCTATGTATTTAGCTGCATCAATGCTATTACTTTTGCCGAATTCGCTGCAAATCCCCCCTTCGGTGGGCGATGAATCCTAAAACCTGTGCTTTTTTGTTGTATTTTTATAAAGTTAGTTGAAATCAGCACGTTGCTGAAAAAACATTCGTGTCGGCTTAGACAGCAAGAAATGCTACACTAGCGCGCAAAAATAAGCGCGTTACGGTGCACGGGTAGCGGGTTAGCCTGGGCGGTAGCGTGCTTATTGTTGTTTATATTGGTCATCATCAACGGATAAGAGCCGCTTGTGGAAAAGCCATTTCAAAGAATTCTGCTGATAAAAATGCGCTTTCATGGGGATATGCTGCTCACGACGCCCGTCGTAAGCACCCTGAAACGCCGCTACCCTGACGCGAAAATCGACGTGCTGCTCTACCAGGATACGATCCCTATCCTGTCAGAAAACGCGGAGATCAACGCGCTCTACGGCCTCAAAAATAAAAAAGCCAAAGCCGGGGAGAAAATCACTAACTTCGTGGATGTGCTCAAACAGCTGCGTGCTAACCGTTACGATCTTATCGTCAATCTCACTGACCAGTGGATGGTCGCCGCGCTGGTGCGCTGCCTGCCTGCCCGCGTCAAGATTTCGCAGGATTTCCCCCATCGTCAGGCAGCGTTCTGGCGTAAAAGCTTTACCCATCACGCTCCCGTCGTAGGCGATCATATTGTTGAGCGCAACCTGTCGGCGCTGCGTCCGCTGGGGATTGCGGAAGATTATCGCGAGCTCACCATGAGCTATGCCGGGCAAAACTGGCAGGCGATGCGCGAGCAGCTGACGGCCGCCGGGGTAGGGGAGCACTATGTCGTGATCCAACCTACGGCGCGCCAGGCCTTCAAGTGTTGGGATAACAGCAAATTCTCTCAGGTCATCGACGCCCTGCATCATCAGGGCTATGAGGTGGTGCTCACCTCGGGACCCGGCGCGGAGGATCTGGCGTGCGTGGAAGAGATTGCCAGCGCCTGCGAAACGCGTCCGGTCACCGCGCTGGCGGGGAAAACGCGTTTTCCTGAGCTGGCCGCGCTTATCGATCACGCCGCGCTGTTTATTGGCGTCGACTCCGCGCCCATGCATATCGCCGCAGCGGTAAAAACGAAAATCATTGCCCTGTTTGGCGCGACCGATCATATTGCCTGGCGTCCGTGGTCAGAGGACGCCGTCGTGCTGTGGGCCGGAAACTACCAGCCGATGCCGACGCGTGACCAGCTCGATCGCAACCGGCGCTACCTCTCCGTGATCCCGGCTGAGGAGGTCATCGCTGCTGCCCGGAACCTGCTTCCGCCGCTCAATGCTGTCGTGCCGGCGGGGAGCTCCCTATGATTGTTGCCTTTTGCCTCTACAAATACTTCCCGTTTGGCGGACTACAGCGTGATTTTATGCGCATTGCCCAGACGGTAGCAGGGCGCGGCCACCAGGTGCGGGTCTACACCCAGTCCTGGCAGGGCGAGTGCCCGGCAGAGTTCGAGCTGATAGTGGTGCCGGTCAGGAAGCGCACCAATCACGGGCGCAACGCCGAATATTATCAGTGGGTAAAAGCGCATCTTGCGCAGCACCCTGTGGCGCGAGTGGTCGGCTTTAACAAGATGCCGGATCTCGATATCTACTACGCAGCGGACGTCTGCTATGCGGAAAAAGTGGCGCAGGAGAAGGGCTTTTTCTATCGCCTGACGTCACGCTACCGCCACTATGCGGCCTTTGAACGTGCGACCTTTGAACAGGGCAAGAAGACGCAGCTGCTGATGCTGACGGATAAGCAGATAGCCGATTTTCAGCGCCACTATCACACCGAGCCTGAGCGTTTTCACATCCTGCCGCCGGGGATCTATCCCGATCGCAAATACAGCGAGCAGATTGCGGACAGCCGTCGCCTTTATCGCGAGAAAAACCGCATCGGCGAGGATCAGAACTTTGTTCTGCAGGTGGGGTCAGATTTTAACCGTAAGGGTGTGGCGCGCACTATCGAGGCCATTGCCGCGCTGCCTGAGGCGCTGCGGCAAAATACGCTGCTGTTTGTTGTCGGCCAGGATAAACCTGGACCCTTCGCTGCCCTTGCTGCAAAGCTGGGCATCAAAGAGAATGTGCACTTCTTTGCCGGACGCAGCGACGTGGCAGAGCTGATGGCCGCAGCGGATCTACTAATGCATCCTGCGAAACAGGAGGCGGCGGGCATTGTACTGCTGGAGGCGGTGGCGGCAGGGCTACCGGTGATTGTCACCGAGGTCTGTGGCTACGCGCCCTATATCGCGGATGCCCGCTGTGGCGTGGTGGTTAACGAGCCGTTTTCGCAGGCAGCGCTGAATGAAACGCTAGCCGATGCGCTGGGTACGCCGTCGCGCCTGAGCGAATGGGCGGCCAACGCCCGTCACTATGCGGATACGCAGGATCTCTACAGCCTGCCGGAAAAGGTAGCTGATATGATAACGGGTAAAGTGAATGGTTGAACTGAAAGAGCCGCTGGCTACCTTATGGCGCGGTAAAGATGCTTTTGCCGAAGTGAAGAAGCTGCAGGGCGACGTGTTTCGCGAACTGGAAACGCGCAGAACGATCCGCTTTGAGCTGGCGGGCAAGAGCTACTTCCTGAAGTGGCACCAGGGCACCTCGGTCAAAGAGGTGGTTAAAAACCTGTTCTCTCTGCGCCTGCCGGTGCTGGGCGCTGACCGGGAGTGGAACGCGATCCATCGCCTGCACGAGTGCGGCGTCGACACCATGCACGGGGTTGGCTTTGGTGAGAGAGGAGTCAATCCACTGACCAAAACCTCGTTCATTATTACCGAGGATCTGACCCCGACGATTAGCCTTGAGGACTACTGTGCCGACTGGCGCGTAAATCCACCCGATCTGCACGTGAAGCGGATGCTGATCCGTCGCGTCGCCACCATGGTGCGCAAAATGCATCAGGCCGGCGTCAACCACCGCGACTGCTACCTGTGCCACTTCCTGCTGCATCTGCCTTTTTCCGGGGAAGAGCAGGATTTAAAGCTGTCGATAATTGACCTGCACCGGGCACAGATCCGCCGCCAGGTTCCACAGCGTTGGCGTGACAAAGACCTTATTGGCCTCTACTTCTCCTCGGTCAATATCGGTCTGACGCAGCGGGATATTCTACGTTTTATGAAGATCTATTTCGCCACGGATCTCAAGGCGATATTTAAGAATGAAGGGCAGTTACTCTCGTCATATGAGCGTAAGACTCATAAGATCGTAACGCATTCGCAGCGCAATAATCTGTAGCGCTTTTTGATAGCTGATTGTTAGTTTTATGATGGGTTTTAATATGATAGCTGTTCAGTCTTTAGCGAAGCTTTCCGCTAAGAAAGTCACCACCTCGCTTCTGCTTTTCTGTTTCTGCGTTCTGTGTTTTGTCTGGCCGATTGAGAACTCAAATCTGCCTGCTAACCGCAACCTGTTTATCTACGTTGGCCTGGCGATGACCCTGTTCCTCTATTTCAAAAAGCAGGGCATGCCGCTGGAGCATAACGTTAAAACGCGTATGCCAATTTACATACTTGCTGGCCTGCTGATCTTCACCTTGCTGAACGGGTTGCTAGTGGCACCGGATCTTAAGCAGATGTTTCGCAGCTGGCAGGGGCAGTATCTGCGCGCCGGGCTGCTGTTTTTCATTGGCCTGCTTATCTACTCCTTTACCGCCAGCTGCTTCCGGGGCCTAAGTAAAACCCGTTTTCTCTCGCTGGTGGTGCTTTGCTCGCTGGGCGTGATATTTATTCATGTTATCCAGACTGCCTTTATGTACCTGCGTAACGGCTATATTGACTGGGGCATTACCTGGATTGTGCGCACCCGCACCGAGATGAGCTTCCAGATTAACTTTATCTGCGGCATTCTCTTTGCCGAGCTGCTTTCACGTCTGTTCCTGCACCGCAAGTTTTTAATCTTTAAGACCAGCCTGCTGCTCTTTTTTATTGCCGTCTGCTTTGTTGCCACCGCGTTAGTCAACACCCGCTGGGGCACGATCGGTTTAATTGGCAGCACGATCTCTATCTGTGCCTTTATTGCCGCAAAAATGCTCAATCGCAGCAATCGCAAGAAGATGCTGCTGACCGGTGCGGCAGTCGCGCTAATGGTCGTTGCCGTAGGGTATAGCTCATGGACCCAGGATCCCCGCTGGCAGAGCCTGCACCAGGATGCGATATCCGGGTGGAATCTGTCGGTGGATAACCGCTGCTACGATGGTTCCAAAGGAGAGGCGCTGCATGACAGCACTGGCCGTCTGCTGGACGAGTCCAATGCCTGCCGCTCAACCTTCTTCCATCAGGGCTGGAAGCTGGTGTTCGAAAATCCTTTTGGTACTGGGCCGCGTAAAGACGCATTTTTGGTGCTGTTGCAAAAGACCTATCATAACCCCACGATTGAACAGGAAAACAGCCACTACGGCGTGATTGATTTTGCGCTGCAAAACGGCTTCCTTGGTCTTGCCGGCTGGTTATGCTTTGTGATCTCATTAATTGTGGCTGGCTGGGATGCGTTTTCTAAAAAGCTCGTTATGCCGGGCCTCTTCTTATCCTTAATGGCGGTGAGCTTCCTCTTCCGCTCCAGCGTAGATAACATGCTCCGCGATCACTTCTTAGAGCAGTTTATGGCCTTTACCGGCCTGATGATCGGGCTGATTGTGACCAAAGATAAAAATAGCGTGCCGGGGAGTGCGTCATGAAGGTACTGATTATTCGTCGCGACAACATTGGCGACCTGATTCTGACTACGCCGCTGATTGCGACCATTGCCCGCGAAACGGGCACTCAGGTCGATCTGCTGGTCAATACCTACAATAAGCCGGTATTGGATAATAACCCGCACGTCGGCAACGTTTTTCTCTACAGCAAGCTCCACCACCGCAGCAAAGGGACGTCGGCGTTAAGCGTCCTGTGGCAGCGGTTAAAAACCATTATCGCGCTGCGCCGCGCGCGCTATGACGTGGCGATTGTTGCCAAAGAGCGCTGGGACAAGCGTCCGCTGCAGTGGGCAACGCTGGCGGGAGCGAAAAAAATCATCGCTATCGGTAATGACTGCCCGCCTGAAGTGACTGATGCACTGCCGGAATCAACTCAGAACGAGCATTTGGTGAAGCTGCTGGCGCGGCTGGCCGAGCCGTTGGGCATCACCGCCGAGCCGGGCCCGCTGGAGCTGTACGTGCGGCCTGAAGAGACGGCGGCCATCAAGCAGAAGATCCACCTTCCCGATGACGGCCTGCCGGTCTATGGATTACAGATCAGCTCCCGTCGGCCCGAGCAGCGCTGGCCGGTAGAGAACTTTGTCGCCCTGGCGCAGCGGCTTGCCGCCGAGCAGCCGTGTCATTTCCTGCTCTTCTGGTCGCCGGGTAGCGCAGATAACAAACTGCATCCGGGCGATGACGAGAAGGCACGCTATATCATCGATAATTGCCAGGACGTCTCGTTAATCCCCGTGGTGACGGAAAGCATCCGCGAGCTGATGGCGGGCATGTCGCTGTGCAATCAAATTGTGACCAGCGACGGCGGCGCGCTGCATATTGCCGCAGGGGTGCATAAACCGATTGTTGCCCTGTTTGGTAATAAAGCGGCCTGGCTCTGGACGCCGTGGGCCGTACCGCATGAACTGCTACAGGGTGAGGGCTATGATGTGCGCAACATCCCGGTCGATGAAGTGTATAATGCCTTCATTCGTCTGCAGGAGCAGCGTTAATAAGACAGGTTTCACTGAATGATTCGAGCACTGAGAAAGAAGATACAGCTAATTCTGGTTAACCTGTTTTTGCGGCTGTATACGGGGAAGAACGGCCTGTCCTCTACCCAGGCGGAATTTGCCCAGGAAGATAAGCGCAATATCAAAAATATTGTTATCTACTCCTCGACGGCGCTGGGTGATTTCATGATGAACTCCCCGGCGATCCACGCCATTCGCCGGGAGTACCCTGACGCGCATATTACCCTTATCTGCCATAAAAAAATGGTGCAGTTTCTTTCGGCGGGTAAAGATTGGGATAGCCTGATTGCCTGGGATAACAAGCTGACCACGGTCTCCGCGCTGGTAGAAAGCATCAAACAGCAGGGCCGACCTGACGCGGCAATTATTCTGCACTCCCATACGCCGTATGATTTTCTCAGCGCTCTCCGCGCCGGGGCAAAATATGTCTTTATCGATAACGATAAGCAGACTATTCCCCTGGTCAGCAAATGGGCCACCAGCCGCCTGAAGAACTTTGTGGGTCATACCATTCAGCGCAAGCTGGAGCTGATTGCTCCCTTCCTGAGTCATGAGCCTTCTCGGGCGATGCGCCTGCCCGCAGAGGTTGTGGTAGATGAAGCGACCCGCGATCCGGCGGTGAAGTATGTTGGCTTCCAGATGGGGGCGTCGAGCCTGCGCAAATGCTGGTCGACAGAGAATTTTGCCCGCCTCGCGACCCAGCTGATTAACGACTATGACGCGGTAAAAATTGTGTTGATTGGCGCACCGAACGAAGTCGCGCTGCAGGATAAGTTCCTGCAGCAGCTCGATACCCGCTATCACGATCGCGTTCTGCCGCTGATTGGCAAAACCACCATTCCCGGCCTGCTGCAGGAGATCAAGAAGATGAGCCTGCTGGTGACGTCCGATACCGGCCCTCTGCACCTGGCGGTGGCGATGCAGATCCCAACCGTCAGCATGTTCGTGGTGACCTCGCCTATGCTCTATGGCCCGTACCAGGATCCAGAGCTACACTCGGTTATCTATAAAGCCTTTACCACATTAGATGAACAACACTACGCCTCCGCATTGGATAAAATCAGCCTTAGCGAAGTGTATGCGCGGGTGAAAACGTTTCTCTAGCTTTTGCCCGCCGGTATAAGGAAAACAATAATGAGCGTGGCATTTAGCCGTAAACAGGGTTTTGAAATCTATCAGCGCGTCAACGATGATGATTTCACCGCCCTGCTTACGCAGTATAAAAATAACCAAATTCCGGTACGCAAACTGGCCAGCGGCAACGCTGACCGGTCAGTGGCGATTATTGCCTCTGAGAAGCGTAAATACATTCTGAAAGAGGATCGCGAGCGGGATAAGCGCCTTGAGAAGAAGATCGCCAACTTTATATTTGGCCCGTTCCAGTCGCGCCTGATCAGGCTCATGGACCGAGCTGTTGACGAGGGCTGCCACGTTTTCCAGGAGCTTTACTTCGTTGCCGAAAAGAACCGTTTTCGCACCACGCAGGATGTCTACGCGCTCTATGAATATATTGAAGGGACGCCGCTCACCGAGGTAGATAACCCCGAGCAGTATATTCCGCAAATCGTCGACTGCATATTGGAGCTGCATCGCCACGGGCTGGCCTCAAACGATATTCACTATGGCAACTTTATCCTGACGCCTGATGGCACTCTCCGCATTATCGATATCTCCTGCAAGGAGAGCGTGAAGGTGTGCCAGGCAAACGATCTGCTGGCCCTGCGCAGGAAATTCGGCGTGGACATTCAAAGCAACAGCCGGGTGTATAGAATCATCCGTGCTAAAGAGACCCTGCGGCGGAAAATCCGCGCCCTCAAGCATAAAAAATAACGCCCTATCAGGGCGTTATCGTTTTAAACACGTTCTCTGCGGTGAGCTGCTGCAGATCGCCATGTGGCGAACGCACCGCCAGCTGATTCTTGCCGTAGCCGCCAATCAGCCCCGGATCGGTCGGACCGTAGAGCGTAAAGTTGGGCCGGTCGAGTGCGGCGGCCATATGGCTCAGTCCGGTATCGACTGACACCACCATCCTGGCACCCGCCAGCTCGCGAGCCACTTTCTCCAGGCTCAGGCGCGGCAGCACTTCCACATAATCAAACCCTTCCGCCAGCCGTCTGGCACGCGCTTCTTCATGAGGGGCCCCCCACGGAAGCTTAATCTTTAACCCCGACGTTGCCATCAGCGCCAGCAGATCCCGCCAGCGGGCTTCCGGCCAGTGCTTATCATCCCGCGTGGTGGCATGCAGAAAGACGGCGTAAGGCGCGTCCGTCGTACTCTCTTCAACAAAGTGCTGCGCAATG
This sequence comes from Pseudescherichia vulneris NBRC 102420, assembly GCF_000759795.1. Lineage (GTDB taxonomy): Bacteria > Pseudomonadota > Gammaproteobacteria > Enterobacterales > Enterobacteriaceae > Pseudescherichia > Pseudescherichia vulneris. Next base: position 13,220 of record NZ_BBMZ01000018.1, on the reverse strand, counting down.
GCGTAATCGCCCTGGGTCTGCGGCTTGCTGTAGCCCAGGCTTTTCGCAAACAGCTCCCGGGTGCGCTCCACGGCATGCTGCTGCTTAGCGATGTGGTGGCGACGACTGTAGAACAGGCTGGCCAGCGGCTCGCGAGCACTTTGCCAGTCCATGCCATGCTTCGGTCCGTGCGCCAGCCGGGTGACCAGCGCCGCGCTTTTCACCAGTCCCTGGGCATCGATAATGGCGTCATAATGCACCGCCCGCAGGGTTTTGCGAAACGCCCGGCGTTCCGCTTTCACCGGTTCGGAGAACCAGGCTTTACGCCAGCGGCGCAGGGCCACCGGGATGACACGATCCACCGCCTCATGCCAGGAAGGGATCTGAGCAAAGCCCTCTTCCACGACCCAGTCAAAGCGGATCCCGGCAATCGCCTGCATGGCGTCCGTCAGGGCGGGCAGGGTGTGCAGTACGTCACCCATCGACGAGGTTTTAACGATCAGTACCCGCATCCGTTAGCCTTCTTCATCCAGCAGGAGGCCGTTGAGCGTCTCCAGCACCTGCTCAGGCTGAATATCGATCAGGCTCTGATGGTAGCCCTCTGCGGCATCGCCTTTACGTACTTTGTGATAGCCGGTGATAAGACGGATCACCCGTGCCTTATGCGACAGCGGCGGGGTAAAGTCCGGGCTGCTGGGGCCGTACAGCGCCACCAGCGGGCGGTTAAGCGCGGCGGCAACGTGCATCAGGCCGGAGTCGTTGGTAACTACCGCCCGGCAGGCCGCCAGTAAAATCACCGCCTGCTCAAGCTGCGTCTCACCGGCCAGGTTACGGCACCATGCCTGCTGCTCAAGGCTGAGCATGGTCAAAATTTCGTTCCCGGCCTCGTGATCTTTCGCGGAACCAAACAGCACCACCTGGTAGCCTTCGTCGATCAGCTGCTTCGCCAGCTCGGCGTAGTGGTAGTGCGGCCAGCGCTTCGCCGGGCCAAACTCCGCGCCGGGGCAGAAGCCGATGATGGGGCGATCGGTCAAGATGCCAAAGGTGTTACAGGTGCGGCGCTGCTCGCTCTCTTCCACCTGTAGCTGCGGCCAAAGCAGCGGCTGAGGCAGATCTTTTGCCGAGTCCATCACGCCTTTATCGTAGGCCAGCGCTACGTAGCGCTCGACCATCAGCGGCCAGGCCTGCTTATCGAGCACGCGAGCGTCGTTAAGCACGCCGTAGCGCATCTCACCGCGCCATCCGGTGCGCACGGGGATATTGGCAAAGAAAGGCACCAGGGCAGATTTATAAGAGTTGGGCAGCACGTAAGCGCGATCGTAGCGGCGTTCGCGCAGGCTCACGCCAAGGCGGCGACGCGCGCCAAGCTCTAGCGCCCCATGCCCAAGCGGCATAGGGATCGCTTCATTCACTTCCGGCATCCGCGACAGCAGCGGACGACACCATGCGGGTGCCATCACGTCGATTATCGCCTGGGGATAGCGCGCCTTGAGCGTGCGATAGAGACTTTGCGACATCATCATGTCGCCCACCCATGACGGGCCGATCACCAGTATTTTCATGCAGGTTCTTACGCGTCGCGGTTCAGCCAGGCCATATATTCCGCTACGCCTTCGGCAACGGTTTTAAACGGCTTGTCGTAGCCTGCCGCACGCAGATTGGTCAGATCTGCCTGGGTGAACGCCTGGTAGCGGCCTTTCAGCTTCTCCGGGAACGGGATGTACTCGATCTCGCCCTTCTTGTGGAACGCCAGCGCAGCGTCCGCCACGGCCTGGAAGGACTCTGCGCGACCGGTGCCGAGGTTGTAGATACCAGAGACGCGGTTTTCCCAGAACCAGAGGTTTACGGCCGCCACATCGCCCACGTAGACGAAGTCACGCTTGAAGCCATCGCTGCCTTCAAACAGCTTCGGCGTTTCACCATTGTTCAGCTGGGTGTTGAGGTGGAAAGCAACGCTGGCCATGCTGCCTTTATGGCCTTCACGCGGACCGTAGACGTTAAAGTAGCGGAAGCCGACGATCGGCGAGTTCGCTTCCGGCAGGATCTGGCGCACGTACTCATCGAACAGGAACTTGGAGTAGCCATAGACGTTCAGTGGCTGCTCATACTCGCGGGATTCGATAAAGTCGCTGGTGCGTCCGCCGTAGGTGGCCGCAGAGGAGGCGTACAGGAACGGAATATCGCGCTCCAGGCAGTAGTGCAGCAGCTCTTTGGAGTACTGATAGTTGTTATCCATCATGTACTTGCCGTCCCACTCGGTAGTAGAGGAGCATGCGCCTTCGTGGAAGATGGCTTCGATGTCGCCGAACTCTTCGCCTGCCATAATCTGGATGAGGAAATCCTCTTTATCCATGTAGTCAGCGATGTTCAGATCGGCCAGATTAACGAACTTGGTGCCATCTTTCAGGTTATCGACCACCAGAATGTCAGTGATGCCTTTGTCATTGAGCGCTTTGACAATGTTGCTGCCGATAAAGCCTGCGCCGCCGGTAACGATAATCATAACTGTAACCTTTAAATGTGGATGCGCTGAGACAATCTCAGGCATGAATACCTTTATCATACCATCACATTGCCGACCCTTCAGCCCTTCGCCGCGATCCCAGCGGGCCGTACGTGATTTGTGCTGCAAAAACGATAACCGGTGCGGCATCATCTCGTATCAGCGTAAGGCTTTCGGTAAGATGTGCTGAAATTTGCCCAGTCTGGAGAATTGCAATGCGTGGGGATTTTTACCAACGGTTGAACAGCGACCTTGAAACCGCCCGTGCGGAAGGGTTGTTTAAAGAAGAACGCATTATCACCTCGGCCCAGCAGGCCGATATCACCGTTGCCGACGGCAGCCAGGTGATCAACTTCTGCGCCAACAACTACCTCGGTCTGGCGAACCATCCGGATCTCATCAGCGCGGCGAAGGCCGGAATGGACAGCCACGGCTTCGGCATGGCCTCCGTGCGTTTCATCTGCGGCACCCAGGACACGCATAAAGTCCTTGAGCAAAAGCTGGCCGGGTTCCTTGGCATGGAAGACGCCATTCTCTACTCCTCCTGCTTCGACGCCAACGGCGGCCTGTTCGAAACGCTGCTGGGGGCGGAAGACGCCATTATCTCCGACGCCCTGAACCACGCTTCCATCATTGACGGGGTACGCCTCTGCAAAGCCAAACGCTATCGCTACGCCAATAACGATATGCAGGAGCTGGAGGCGCGTCTGCAGGAGGCACGCGACGCGGGTGCGCGGCAGGTGCTGATCGCCACCGACGGCGTCTTCTCGATGGACGGCGTGATCGCCAACCTGAAGGGCGTCTGCGATCTGGCGGATAAGTATGAGGCGCTGGTGATGGTCGACGACTCTCACGCGGTGGGCTTTGTTGGCGCGAACGGGCGCGGCACCCACGAATACTGCGAGGTGATGGGTCGGGTGGATATCCTCACCGGCACGCTGGGCAAGGCGCTGGGTGGTGCATCCGGCGGCTACACGGCGGCGCGTAAAGAGGTGGTGGAGTGGCTGCGCCAGCGCTCGCGCCCCTATCTCTTCTCTAACTCACTGGCACCGGCGATCGTTAGCGCCTCTATCAAAGTGCTGGAGATGCTGGAGTCCGGCGCGGCGCTGCGGGAAAAACTGTGGGCCAATGCCAGCCTGTTCCGCGAGAAAATGAGCGCGGCGGGCTTTACCCTGGCCGGAGCCGATCACGCCATTATTCCGGTGATGCTGGGTGATGCGGTAGTCGCGCAGAACTTTGCCCGCGAGCTGCAGAAAGAGGGGATCTACGTAACCGGCTTCTTCTTCCCGGTAGTGCCGAAAGGCCAGGCGCGCATTCGCACCCAGATGTCGGCGGCCCACTCTCCTGAACAGATTGAACGTGCGGTGGAGGCCTTCACCCGCATTGGTAAACAACTTGGCGTGATTGCCTGAGGACGAAAGATGAAAGCGTTATCCAAGCTGAAACCGCAGGAAGGGATCTGGATGACCGACGTGCCAGAGCCAGAGGTGGGCCATAACGATCTGCTGATCAAGATCCGCAAAAGCGCGATCTGCGGCACGGACGTGCACATCTATAACTGGGACGAGTGGTCACAAAAAACCATTCCGGTACCGATGGTAGTCGGCCATGAGTACGTTGGCGAAGTGGTGGGGATTGGCCAGGAGGTCAAAGGCTTTAAGATCGGCGACCGCGTCTCTGGCGAAGGCCACATTACCTGCGGGCACTGCCGTAACTGCCGCGGCGGCCGTACCCATCTCTGCCGTAACACCGTAGGCGTCGGCGTTAACCGCCCTGGCTCCTTTGCCGAGTATCTGGTTATTCCGGCCTTCAACGCCTTTAAAATTCCAGACAACATCTCTGACGAGCTGGCAGCGATTTTCGACCCGTTCGGCAACGCCGTCCACACCGCGCTCTCCTTCGATCTGGTAGGTGAAGACGTGCTGGTTTCCGGTGCGGGTCCTATCGGTATCATGGCGGCAGCGGTGGCGAAGCACGTTGGCGCACGCCACGTGGTGATCACCGACGTCAACGAGTACCGTTTGGATCTGGCACGCAAAATGGGCGTGACCCGAGCGGTTAACGTGGCGACCGAGAGCCTGGATGAGGTGATGGCCGAGCTGGGCATGACCGAAGGGTTTGACGTGGGTCTTGAGATGTCCGGCGCACCGCCAGCGTTCCGCACCATGCTCGATACCATGAACCACGGCGGTCGCATTGCGCTGCTGGGTATTCCGCCGTCGGAGATGTCCATCGACTGGAACAAGGTCATCTTCAAGGGCCTGTTTATCAAGGGAATCTATGGCCGCGAGATGTTTGAAACGTGGTACAAAATGGCGGCGCTGATCCAGTCCGGGCTGGATCTCACGCCGATCATCACCCACCATTTCAGCATCGATGAGTTCCAGCAGGGCTTTGACGCCATGCGCTCTGGCCAGTCCGGGAAAGTGATCCTGAACTGGAACTGATCCTCGCCAGCATCCACAGAAGCCAGGCCCAAAAAGCCTGGCTTCTCTTATTTGTGCAGCTTTTAACCTTATCTTAATAATCGGCTGGTAAAAGGGAGGGATATTCTAAGAGATGGAATGATTATCCCATGACAACCCCTACAAAAACGCTGAGCGTCATTATCCCGCTGTATAACGCCGGTAACGATTTTAAAGCCTGCATGGAGTCGTTGATTGCCCAGACATGGACCGATCTGGAGATCATCATTGTTAACGATGGCTCAACGGATAACTCCGTCGAGATCGCTAAGTTCTACGCCGACGCGTACCCTCATATTCGCCTGCTGCATCAGGCAAATTCCGGCGTCTCCGTCGCCCGCAACCGCGCGCTGGACGTAGCAACCGGAGACTATATCGCCTTTGTGGACGCCGACGACGAGGTCTATCCCACCATGTATGAAAAGCTGATGGCGATGGCGATGGCGGACGACCTCGATGTCGCGCAGTGCAATGCCGACTGGAGCTCGCGGGCTACCGGCAAGGTATGGCAATCCATTCCTACCAGCCGCCTGCGCTCGACGGGCGTACTCACCGGGCCGGACTGGCTGCGGATGGGGCTGAGGTCACGCCGCTGGACGCACGTACTGTGGATGGGGATCTATCGCCATGACCTGATCAAACAGCATCGGATCCGCTTTGTACCGGGCCTGCATCATCAGGATATTATCTGGAGCACCGAGTTTATGTTTAATACCCGGCGCGTCAGGTACACCGAAGAGTCGCTGTACAGATATTATCAGCACGATAACTCCGTCAGCCATATGAAGCGGCAGGGAGAGAAGAACCTCGCCTATCAGCGGCACTACATCAAGATCACCCGCCTGCTGGAGAAACTAAACAGCGACTATGCGGGGCGTATCCCTATCTATCTGGAGTTCCGCCAGCAGATTACCTATGAGGCGCTGCGCGTGTTTCATGCCCTGCGTAAAGAGCCGGATACCCTGACCCAGCAACGCATGATTGCCGAGGTGTTCACTTCAGGGATGTATCGCCGGATGCTGACCAACGTGCGCAGCGTCAAGATGGCCTACCAGGCGCTGCTCTGGTCGCTGCGGCTCTACAAGTGGCGCGATAAATCGTTGTCGCACCACCGTATCGCCCGCCGAGCGCTGAACCTCGGTTAACGCTTTCCCCAGCCCTGCCACTGCTGCTGGAACCATGCCGTGACCGAGCTCTGGCTAATGCTTTCACCCAGCACGGTAAAGAAGTGGCTGGCGTAAACCGGCTGCAGAGGCTGCTTCGGTTTACACAGCTTCACGCCGTGGAACGGGTTGCGCGGCGCGTTGGGTTGGCCGTTGCCAGCAGGCGGCGTCAGGTTTGGTCTTGAGGTATCGACCTGCGGCTCGTTAAGCAGGCTGCTCGGCCGCACCAGGGTGATATCCCCCGGCAGGCTGTAGATCATCTGCTGCAAAACGCGCACGGTAGACGGATGGGGATGGCCAATGGCGATCGCCGAGCCGTTGCGACGGGCCAGATCTACCGCCCGGTTGAACTGGCGGCGGATATCGCCTTCGTTCTGCGTATCGTCAAGAAATACTCGACGCTTGATCACCTTTACGCCCGTCCCGGCGGCGGCGCGCATCGCCTGGCTGTTGCCAATCGTCATGCTGTCGAGGAAGTAGAGGTTATAGCGCTCCAGGGCCTGCATCACTTTCTGCATGCCAAACAGGCTTGAGGTCATGGCGCTGCCCATATGGTTATTCAGGCCGACGGCATAGGGCACTTTGCCATAGGCGTCGCGAATGATGCGCTCGATCTCGTCGCTGCTCATCTCCGGGCGCAGGGTATCTTTTTCCAGCGGCTGCTTGCTCAGTGGCGCCATCGGCAGGTGGATCAGCACCTCATGGCCGCTGTTATGCGCTTTAGTGGCCATCTCATGGGCATGAGGGGCATTAGGCAGCACGGCAACGGAAACTTCAGCGGGCATCGCCAGCACCTGGTTTTCCGTATGCGGGCGATAGCCGAAATCATCAATGACAATGGAGAGCTTGCCGGCGTGCGCCGGAACAATGAACGGCAGAAGCGTCATAATCGAGAAAAACAGACGACGAAGCTGAAGCAAAACTTATCTTCCCAACCACGGTTGTGGATTAACCGCCTGACCCTGACGACGAATTTCAAAATAGAGTGACGGACGGCCCTGACCGCCACTGCTGCCCACGAGGGCAATGGGTTGACCGGCGCGAACCTGGGTTCCAACGCTGACCAGTGCGCTCTGATTATAGCCGTAAAGGCTCATATCGCCTTTCCCGTGCTCAACCACAACCACCAGGCCGTAGCCCTGTAGCCAGTCGGCGAGGATCACCCGTCCGTCGGCGATGGCTTTCACCTCGCTGCCTTCGGACGCACCGATCACAATCCCTTTCCACCGTAGCTCACCCTGCAACTGTTCGCCATAGCGATGGAGCAGCGAACCGCGAACCGGCCAGTAGGCCTGGCCGCGCGGCGAGCCCAGTCCGCCGGTGCGTGACATCAGGGAGCGCTCGCTCTCGGTGGGTTTATAGGTGGTGCCTTTGCGTGATGCTTCCTGCTGGCGATCGCGTACCGCATCGGCTTCGCGTGCCTCGCGCTCTGCCCGCGCTTTTGCCGCGGCTTCAGCCCGGGCAAGGCTGTTGCGCAGACGGGATTCATTAGCACGCAGCTCGCTCAGCTGCTGCTGGCCCGCCTGGATAGAACTTTCCAGACTGGTGAGGGTCTTTTTACGCTCGTTACGCGCCTGCTCCAGCTTCGCCTGCTGGGCCTGCTGTTCATAGAGCAGCGTCTGCTGCTGGCTCTGCTTCTCTTCCAGCTCGGCACGCTGAGCAGCCACCTCTTCACGGGTCTGCTTGAGCTGGGCGATGGTCTCCTGGCGAGCCTGGTTCAGGTAGCCATAGTAGGCCTGCATGCGCTCGCCGCGGGCGGTCTCTTCGCTATTGAAGATATACTGCACCCCGGAGTGCTCGCCCTGGCGAAAGGCGGCATCGAGCTGGGCCGCCAGGTTACGCTCCTGGCTGGCTTTCTGCTGCTCAAGCCTGGCAATCGACGCGTTCATGGCGTCAATCTGCTTGTTGAGTTCATTGAGGGTGCTTTGGGTTTCGCGCAGCTTGCGGGCGGCGGCGGAGATCGCCTCTTCCTGGGCCTTAAGCTGGGCCAGAAGCGTAGCGCGCTGCTGCTGCTGCTGCCGTACCGCTCGCTCTTTGCTGGCGATGTCGGCCTGAATCGATTTTAGCTGGTCGCGATCGTCCGCGTGGGCAGGAAAAAAGCACAGCAAAACGCCAGCGCTGAGTGCGCTGGCACAGAACAATGGCCGGACAGTGCCGGCCCATGTAATTGAAAAAATCGCCTTTCCCCTCATGGGGAGCGATTATTCCACGATGAACAGCGGCTTGCCAGTCATCTCTTGCGGGATTTCCATGCCCATCAGGCTCAGCATGGTCGGCGCGATGTCCGAAAGTTTACCGCCGCTGACTGCTTTAACCGATTTACCACCGACGTAGATCAGCGGAACCGGCAGGTTGGTGTGGGCGGTATGGGCCTGGCCGGTGGCCGGGTCGCGCATCTGCTCGGCATTGCCGTGATCCGCAGTAATCAACAGCTGGCCGCCTGCGGACTCTACCGCGTCGGCAACTTCAGCGATGCATTTGTCCAGCGTTTCGACAGCGGCAACAGCAGCCTCAAATACGCCGGTATGGCCAACCATATCGCCGTTCGGATAGTTGCAGATGATGGTGTCGTACTTGCCGCTCTTGATGGCGGCGACCAATTTTTCAGTTAATTCTGCAGAGCTCATCTCTGGCTGCAGATCGTAGGTCGCTACTTTCGGAGAGTTAATCAGGATACGATCTTCGCCGCTGAACGGCTCTTCCACGCCGCCGTTGAAGAAGAAGGTGACGTGCGCGTACTTTTCCGTTTCGGAGATGCGCAGCTGAGTTTTGTCGTTCTTCGCCATCCACTCGCCAAAGGTGTTAGCCAGCGAGGCAGGCGGATAGGCGCAGGTCGCTTTGATGTCGGCAGCGTACTCGGTCAGCATCACGAACTCGCCCAGCTTGATGGTTTTTTTCCGGGCGAAGCCGTCGAAATCGGCGTTGACGAAGGCGCGGGTAATTTCACGGGCGCGGTCGGCACGGAAGTTCATGAAGATCAGCGCGTCGCCATCCTGCATGGCCGAGTCGGCCTGGCCTGCGGCACGGATCACCGTCGCCTTCACGAATTCGTCATTCTCGTCGCGCGCGTAGGCGGCCTGAAGAGCCGCCACGGCGGTGTCAGCCTGATATTCACCCTTCGCCTGGGTCATCAGGTCATAGGCTTGCTCAACGCGATCCCAGCGGTTGTCGCGATCCATGGCGTAGTAGCGGCCAATAATCGTCGCGACGCGGCCTTTGCCCAGCTCGGCAAACTTCTCTTCAAAGCGCTTGAGGGAGGACTCTGCGCTGCGCGGCGGCGTATCACGCCCGTCGAGAAACGCATGCAGATAGATCTTCTCCGCACCCCGTGCCGCAGCCAGCTCTACCATCGCCAGAATATGATCTTCATGACTGTGCACGCCGCCTGCCGAGAGCAGACCCATAATGTGCACGGCTTTACCCTGTGCAACGGCGTTATCCACCGCGCCCACCAGCGCCGGGTTGCTGAAGAAGGTACGCTCTTTGATCTCCACGTCCAGACGGGTGAGATCTTGATAAACAATGCGGCCCGCGCCCAGGTTGACGTGACCCACTTCGGAGTTACCCATCTGGCGGTCCGGCAGGCCTACTTCGAGACCGGATGCGTCAACCAGCGTGTGTGGACGTTTGGCCCACAGCGCATCCATCACCGGCGTTTTGGCGTTAAAGATAGCGTTATCCTGCTGATCTTCGCGGTAGCCGTAGCCATCCAGAATCACCAGTACCATAGGTTTTTTAGTAACCGACATTGCGACAACCCTCAAGCTTATAAGACGAAAAATTTGCCTGATTTTACTACGACTGAATCGATTAAATAGCCGCAGAAGATCAAAGAAAAGGGTGGTGAAAGCGGTGGCTTGGGCCGCTTTTCGCGCTTTTTTCCGTGACGGTACGCAGAAAATGCATTCCTTATTGCTCGCTGGCTGTATTTGCCACACTGCACAGGTATACTCCTTTCCTGGTTTTTTTATTCACTGAGTCGGGAGCTGTTACCCCCCATGCAAGAAATTATGCAATTTGTTAGCCGTCACCCCATCCTCTGTATCGCGTGGGTTGTATTACTGGGGGCGGTGCTGTTCACCACCTTCAAAGGCCTTACCTCCAAAGTAAAAGTGATCACCCGTGGTGAAGCGACGCGTCTGATTAACAAAGAAGAGGCCGTGGTTGTCGATCTGCGTCAGCGTGATGATTTCCGCAAAGGGCACATCGCCGGCGCGGTGAATTTGCTGCCAGCCGAAATTAAAGCCAATAATGTAGGTGAGCTTGATAAACACAAAAGCAAACCCATTATTGTTGTAGATGGTTCTGGCATGCAGGCGCAGGAGCCTGCCAGCGCGCTGGTCAACGCGGGCTTCACACAGGTTTATGTGCTGAAGGACGGCGTGGCAGGCTGGAGCGGCGAAAACCTACCGCTGGTTCGCGGTAAATAATCTGGAGAAGCGTTATGGCCAACATTGAAATCTATACCAAAGCAACCTGCCCGTTCTGCCATCGTGCAAAGGCGTTGCTGGACAGCAAAGGCGTGACCTACGCGGAGCTGCCGATTGACGGCGATGCCGTGAAGCGCGAAGAGATGATTCAACGTAGTGGCCGTACGACCGTGCCGCAGATTTTTATTGATGCACAGCACATTGGCGGCTGTGACGACTTGTATGCGCTGGATGCGCGTGGTGGACTCGATCCCCTGTTGCGCTAAGGCGTTTGAGTATATTACTAAGGGTTTTTCTCATGTCAGAACAAAATAACACCGAAATGTCTTTCCAGATCCAGCGTATCTACACCAAGGATGTCTCTTTTGAAGCGCCGAATGCGCCTCATGTATTCCAGAAAGACTGGCAGCCAGAAGTTAAACTGGATCTGGATACCGCATCCAGCCAGCTGGCTGATGACGTATACGAAGTGGTCTTGCGTGTGACCGTGACCGCAAGCCTGGGCGAAGAGACCGCGTTCCTGTGTGAAGTTCAGCAGGCAGGTATCTTCTCCGTTGGTGGTATCGAAGGCAACCAGATGGCGCACTGCCTGGGCGCGTACTGCCCGAACATTCTGTTCCCGTACGCTCGCGAATGCATCACTAGCCTGGTTTCTCGCGGTACCTTCCCGCAGCTGAACCTTGCGCCAGTCAACTTTGATGCGCTGTTCATGAACTATTTGCAGCAGCAGGCTGGTGAAGGTACTGAAGAACATCAGGATGCCTGATGAGTACACCTAATGCTCATATGACTGTGATCGGTGCCGGCTCTTACGGCACCGCTCTTGCCATTACGCTGGCAAGAAACGGCCACCAGGTTATTCTCTGGGGGCACGATCCAAAACATATCGCGACCCTGCAGCACGATCGCTGCAATGCCGCGTTCCTTCCCGATGTGCCTTTTCCCGACACGCTGCACCTTGAGAGCGATTTAGCGACCGCCGTACAGGCCAGCCGCAATATTCTGGTGGTGGTGCCAAGCCACGTGTTTGGCGATGTGCTGCGGCAGATCAAGCCGCTGATGCGTGACGATGCGCGTATCGTCTGGGCGACCAAAGGTCTGGAAGCCGAGACGGGACGCCTGCTGCAGGACGTGGCGCGTGAGGCGCTGGGCGACACCATTCCGCTGGCAGTGATCTCCGGGCCAACCTTCGCCAAAGAGCTGGCAGCGGGTCTGCCGACGGCCATTGCGCTGGCCTCGACGGATAGCGCCTTTGCTGAAGATCTCCAGCAGCTGCTGCACTGCGGCAAAAGCTTCCGCGTCTACAGCAACCCCGACTTTATCGGCGTGCAGCTGGGCGGGGCGGTGAAAAACGTTATCGCTATTGGCGCAGGGATGTCGGACGGCATCGGCTTTGGGGCTAACGCCCGTACCGCGCTCATTACCCGTGGGCTGGCGGAGATGTCACGCCTCGGCGCTGCGCTGGGTGCGGCGCCTGAAACCTTTATGGGAATGGCTGGGTTAGGCGATCTGGTGTTGACCTGTACCGATAACCAATCCCGCAACCGTCGCTTCGGCATGATGCTCGGCCAGGGTATGGACGTGCAGCAGGCCCAGACGCAGATCGGCCAGGTAGTAGAAGGCTACCGCAATACGAAAGAGGTCCGCGAGTTGGCACACCGCTTTGGTGTCGAAATGCCGATTACCGAGGAGATATTTCAAGTATTGTATTGCGGTAAAAATGCGCGCGAGGCAGCATTGACCCTGTTAGGGCGCACGCGCAAGGACGAGCGTAGCAGTCAGTAATTTCAAATCATCTAAATGGACACGGCCAACGTAGATTGGCCGGTCTCTTTTATTACGTCTGGAGTATGCAATGCCGTGTGAAGAGCTGGATCTGGTCTGGAATAATATTAAAGCCGAAGCCCGGGCGCTGGCGGACTGTGAGCCCATGCTGGCCAGTTTCTATCACGCAACGTTACTCAAGCATGAAAATCTCGGCAGCGCGCTGAGCTATATGCTGGCCAACAAGCTGGCATCGCCCATCATGCCCGCCATCGCTATCCGCGAAGTGGTCGAGGAGGCCTACGCCGCCGATCCAGAGATGATCGCCTCTGCCGCCTGCGATATTCAGGCGGTGCGCACCCGTGACCCGGCGGTAGATAAATATTCTACGCCGCTGCTCTACCTGAAAGGCTTCCATGCGTTACAGGCCTACCGCATCGGACACTGGCTATGGGCAGAGGGCCGCCGCGCGCTGGCTATCTTCCTGCAAAATCAGGTCTCGGTGTCGTTCCAGGTCGATATTCACCCGGCAGCGCGGATTGGCCGTGGCATCATGCTCGACCATGCCACCGGCATTGTGGTGGGTGAAACGGCGGTCATTGAAAACGACGTCTCGATTCTGCAATCCGTCACCCTCGGCGGGACCGGCAAAACCAGCGGCGATCGCCATCCGAAAATCCGTGAAGGTGTGATGATTGGCGCGGGAGCAAAAATCCTCGGCAATATCGAAGTCGGACGTGGCGCGAAGATTGGCGCAGGTTCAGTGGTGTTGCAGCCCGTGCCACCTCATACCACCGCCGCAGGCGTTCCGGCACGCATTGTCGGTAAACCCGAGTCGGACAAGCCCGCAATGGATATGGACCAGCACTTCGCTGCCCACCACGGGTTCGAGTACGGCGACGGGATTTAACAGATT